>NZ_FOSV01000003.1:145604-239498 GCF_900114375.1 Methylorubrum salsuginis
TCGGAAGAGCTGGCCGCGCAGGCCGAGACGCTGCAGGCGACGATCGCCTACTTCCGGATCGACGGGGCGCAGACACCCGCCGACCGGTCGCGGGAGATCGACGGGGCGGTGACGCAGCTGCGCTCGACCGCGGCGCGGATGGCGGCCTCGCCGGTGGTGAAGTCGCCGGTGAGCCGGTCGCCGGCCAAGCGGGCGGCGATCCGCCCGGCAGCCAAGGCGGCGGGCGGCGGCTTCGCCTTCGACATGGGCGAGGGCGACGACCGCGACGCCGACTTCACCCGCGTCGCCTGATCCGACCGATCACCGGTCCGCGCGGGACCGAAGCCCGCGCGGATGACGGAAGGTCCGTTCCATCGTGACATCTCGGCACGGTCCGACGACCGAGCCGAAGACGGAAAACCTTGAGAATTTTGATTTCAACGGGGGCTGAACATCATGCGTTTCACGATCAAGGCAAAGCTCGGAGCGTCCTTCGGGCTGATCCTCCTGCTGCTGGGCGGAGCCGGCACCCTCGCGGTGACGAGCCTGAGCCAGTCGAACGACCGGATGCAGGCTTTTGCGGCCCGTCCGTTCTCCCAGGTCCAGCGGGTGCTGCGCATCGAGGCGATGTCCTACGATGCCGCCCGGATGTTCGCCCGGTCGATGCTGGAGCCCACGACCGGCGCCCGCGAGAAGCTGCTCGCCGACTTCAAGGCGCATGACGCCAAGTTCCAGACCATCCTCAAGGAATACACCGAGCTCGTTCCGGCCGCCGAACGCGCCCGCATCCAGCCGCTGCGCGACGAGTGGACGAAGCTCAGCGAAGCCGTGAACAAGGGCTTGGAATTCGCGGTCCAGAACGGCAACAACACCGCGAACGGGATCGCGACCGGCGAGCAGCTCGCCGCCTACACGACCGTGATGGCGCGCATCGACGAGCTCAAGGCGCGCACCGACCTCTCCGCCGAGGACCGGGCCCTGATCGGCACCATCGAACTCAAGATGGTCCGCCTTCGCGGCGAGATCTATCGCGAGATCGTGGTGACCGACGACGCCCTGCTGGCCAAGATCGCCGGAGAATTCACCGAGACGCAGAAGTCCCTCGGGCGCGACCTCGCCAAGCTGATCGAGACGGGCCGGGCCGGCAGCCACGCGGAGGCCGCCAACGCCCTCTCGGCGGCCGTGAAGGCCTGGGAGCCCTCGGCCGAGAAGGTGTTCGCCCTCGGCCTCGCCAACACCGACGCCAAGGCGCTGCGCTACTATGTCGGCCCCTTCACCGAGGCCCGCAAGGCGGTCGTCGAGCAGGTGGGGAAGCTGCGCGGCTACGAGGAGAGCGTGGCCCAGGGCTTCGTTCACGACACGCAGGAATCCTATGAATCGACCCGCACGATCCTGATCGCGGTGGTGGCCGGTGCGGTGCTGCTGGGCCTCGCCATGGCCGTGTGGATGGCGGTCTCGATCTCCCGTGGCCTGTCGAAGGCGGTCAATGCCGCCCGAAGCGTCGCCGCGGGCGACCTGACCAAGGACGTGGCCGCCACCGGGCGGGACGAGGTCACCGACCTGCTCCACGCCATCCAGGCGATGAACGGGAAGCTGCGCGAGGTCGTCGGGCAGGTGATCAACGCGGCGAGCAACGTCTCTGCGGGTTCGCAGGAGCTGTCGGCCTCGGCCGAGCAGCTGTCGCAGGGCTCGACCGAGCAGGCCTCGTCCACCGAGGAAGCCTCCGCCTCCATGGAGGAGATGGCCGCCAACGTGAAGCAGAACGCCGAGAATGCCGGCCAGACCGAGGCCATCGCCCGCCAGTCCGCCAAGGATGCCGAGGCCAGCGGCGTCGCCGTCGGACGCGCGGTCGAGGCGATGCAGACCATCGCCCAGAAGATCACCATCGTGCAGGAGATCGCCCGCCAGACCGACCTTCTCGCCCTCAACGCCGCGGTGGAAGCGGCCCGCGCCGGCGAGCACGGCCGCGGCTTTGCGGTGGTGGCCTCCGAGGTGAGGAAGCTCGCCGAGCGCAGCCAGGCCGCGGCCGCCGAGATCGGCACCCTGTCGATCGATACGGTCAAGGCGGCGCGCGAGGCCGGCGACATGCTGGGCCGGCTCGTGCCCGACATCAAGAAGACCGCCGCGCTGGTGGAGGAGATCTCGGCGGCCTGCCGCGAGCAGGATGTCGGCTCGGGTCAGATCAACCAGGCGATCCAGCAGCTCGACAAGGTGACCCAGCAGAACGCGTCCGCCTCCGAGCAGGTCTCGGCGACCTCGGAAGAGCTGGCCGCGCAGGCCGAGACGCTGCAGGCGACGATCGCCTACTTCCGGATCGACGGGGCGCAAGCGCCCGCCGACCGGTCGCGGGAGATCGACGGGGCGGTGACGCAGCTGCGGGCGACCGCGGCGCGGATGGCGGCCTCGCCGGTGGTGAAGTCGCCCGTGAGCCGGGCGCCGGCCAAGCGGGCGGCGACCCGCCCGGCGGCCAAGGCGGCGGGCGGCGGCTTCGCCTTCGACATGGGCGAGGGCGACGACCGCGACGCCGACTTCACCCGCGTCGCCTGACGCAGGGAGCGCCGACGGCGTCGGCACCAACCGCCCGGGCGGGCGCGAGCGATCCAACGCTCTCCCGCGCCTGCCCGGGCGGAAGTCCCAAACAACAGAAGAAAATCGTCGTCGGGGTCCTGCGCAAACGCCCCGATCATGCGCGGTCTCGCTCCGGGCCGAACGGCTCGGCAGGAAGCAGAGATGACCAACCGCTGACGGAACGACCCGAGAAAGGCTCGCTCGATGAGCATGTTCGACAATATCTCAATGCCCCGAAAACTGGCCCTGACCTTCACCGGGATGGTGATGGTCGGGCTCGGTGTGAACGGCGTCGTGTACTGGAAGTCGTCCGAGATCCGACAGGCGGTGAACTGGTCGGATCATACGGTCCAAGTCGTCGACGCCACGAACCATGCGCTCGCCGCGATGGTCGATCAGGAAACCGGCTATCGCGGCTTCCTCCTGTCCGGGGACCAGAAGTTCCTCGCGCCCTACCAGAAGGGCTGGGAGGCGTTCAACACGGCTTGGCGCCAAGCCAAGACGCTGACCGCGGACAACCCGGCCCAGCAGGAGCGGCTCGACGCGGCCAAGCATTTGGCTGAAGCGTGGCATGGCGGCGTGGCCGAGAAGGGCATCGCCCTGATGGCCAACCCCGAGACCCGCGAGGCCGCCCGTCAGACTGAGATCGCCGGCGCCGGCAAGGAGGCGATGGACGGTTTGCGCAACCGAATCGCCGAGGTGATCAATGCCGAGAACGCGTTGATGCAGGCGCGGCGCGACGCGCAGAATGCGGCCTTCGAGACGACGACGCAGATGATCGTGCTCGGCATCGTGGCCAGCATCCTGATCGCGGCCGGCATCGCCTTCCTGCTCATCCGCACCGTGTCCCGGCCCGTGACCCGTGTCAGCGCGAAGCTGGCCGAGCTGGCGACGCCGCTCGATACCGGCCGGCGCGACGAGATCGGACAGATTCAGGGCACGGCGCTCGCGGTCGAGCAGGCCTTCCGAGAAATCTCCGACATTCTCGCCGCCGCCTCGGTCGGCGACTTCTCCAAGTCGCTGTCGAAGGATTTCGGTGGCCTCAGCAGTGAGGTGCGAGCCAATCTCGGCGCGATGACGGCGAACCTGCAGGCGATCGCCCAGATCGCCACGGCGATCGCGGGCGGCGACCTCACCGTCCAGGCGCAGCGGCTCTCGGACAAGGACAGCCTCGGCATCGCCCTCGAAACGATGCTGGCGCGGCTGCGCGCCGTGGTGGCGGACGCGTCCGCGGCCGCCAACAACGTCTCGGCGGGCAGCCAAGAGCTGTCGGCCTCGGCCGAGCAGCTGTCGCAGGGCTCGACCGAGCAGGCCTCGTCCACCGAGGAAGCCTCGGCTTCCATGGAGGAGATGGCCGCCAACGTGAAGCAGAACGCCGAGAATGCCGGCCAGACCGAGGCCATCGCCCGTCAGTCCGCCAAGGATGCCGAGGCCAGCGGCGTCGCCGTCGGCCGCGCGGTCGAGGCGATGCAGACCATCGCCCAGAAGATCACCATCGTGCAGGAGATCGCCCGCCAGACCGACCTTCTCGCCCTCAACGCCGCGGTGGAAGCGGCCCGCGCCGGCGAGCACGGCCGTGGCTTCGCGGTGGTGGCCTCCGAGGTGAGGAAGCTCGCCGAGCGCTCGCAGGCGGCCGCCGCCGAGATCGGCACCCTGTCGATCGATACGGTCAAGGCGGCGCGCGAGGCCGGCGACATGCTGGGCCGGCTCGTGCCCGACATCAAGAAGACCGCCGCGCTGGTGGAGGAGATCTCGGCGGCCTGCCGCGAGCAGGATGTCGGCTCGGGCCAGATCAACCAAGCGATCCAGCAGCTCGACAAGGTGACCCAGCAGAACGCGTCCGCCTCCGAACAGGTCTCGGCGACCTCGGAAGAGCTGGCCGCGCAGGCCGAGACGCTGCAGGCGACGATCGCCTACTTCCGGATCGACGGGGCGCAAGCGCCCGCCGACCGGTCGCGGGAGATCGACGGGGCGGTGACGCAGCTGCGGGCGACCGCGGCGCGGATGGCGGCCTCGCCGGTGGTGAAGTCGCCCGTGAGCCGGGCGCCGGCCAAGCGGGCGGCGACCCGCCCGGCGGCCAAGGCGGCGGGCGGCGGCTTCGCCCTCGACATGGGCGAGGGCGACGACCGCGACGCCGACTTCACCCGCGTCGCCTGACGAACCCCCACCCCGCGGGCAGATCCGCCCGCGGGGCCACAAGGCACCATCGATCAACCCTTTTCATCCAATCTGCCCGAATCGAAGGGCAGGCAGCGGACGGACCGGAGCGCCAGGATGTCGAGCGTATGGCAATATCTGACCCTCGGCCTCGGCCGTGAGACCTTCGGGATCGACATCGAACACGTCCAGGAAATCCTCGACTACCGCGCTCCCGCGGCCCTGCCGCAGGCGCCCGCTTTCCTCGTCGGCATGATCGACGTGCGCGGCCAGAGCTATCCGGTGGTCGATCTGCGGACCAAGCTCGGCCTGCCGCCGGAGGCGCCGACGCCGGCGACCCGGATCATCCTGCTCAACGTGCCGATGCCCGACCGGACCATGCGGGTCGGCTTCGTCGCCGACCGGGTGTTCGAGGTGACCGAACTCGACCGGGCCGAGATGGAGACCGCACCGGATGTCGGCGGGCGCTGGCGCTCCCACTACATCGCCGGCATCGGCCGGCGCGGCGAGGCCTTCGTCGTGGTGTTCGACCTCGTCCGGCTGATGGACGGCGACGCCCCGGCGCTCGCCGGTTCCGCCTTGGCCGCCTGAGACCCGAGCGTTCCATGTCCTCCGGCCTCCTGACGGACCAGTTGAGCGAGCGGCATTTTCGCTCGATCGCCGAGGTCATCGAGACGCGCGTCGGCATCCAGCTGCCCGTCACCAAGCGGACGATGCTGGAGGGGCGCCTGCGCAAGCGCGTCCGGGCTTTGCGCCTCGACAGCCTCGACGATTACGGCCGCCATCTCTTCGATCAGGGACGGCTCGCCGAAGAGTTCGTCCATCTCGTCGATTGCGTGACGACCAACAAGACCGACTTCTTCCGCGAGCCGGCGCATTTCGATCTGATGCGGCAGACGCTGGTGCCGCGGCTCCGCGCCCTGTCGGGCCATCGGGGCGAGCGCCCGCTCCTGAAGGTGTGGAGCGCGGCGGCCTCGACGGGCGCCGAGGCCTACACCCTGGCGATGGTGCTGCAGGACCTGATCAACGAGGGCGGCCGGTTCGAATACGCGATCCTCGGCACCGACGTCTCGACCGAGGTGCTGCGGGTGGCCGCGGCCGGGATCTATTCGGACGATATGCTGGACGCCGTGCCCGCCGCGACGCGCCGCCGTTACGTCATGGCCGCGCGCGACCCCGCCCGGCAGCAGGGGCGGATCGTGCCCGAACTGCGCCGCCGGGTCCGCTTCCAGCATCTCAACCTGATGGACGAGCGCTACGCCATCGACCGCGACGTCGACATCCTCTTCTGCCGCAACGTGCTGATCTACTTCGATCGACCGACGCAGCGGGCGGTGCTCGAACGCCTCGCCGGCCATCTGCGGCCGGGCGGATACCTCATCGTGGGCCATTCCGAATCGATGTCGGTCGCGGGTCTCCAGGGCCTGACGCAGGTGACCTCGACGGTCTTCCGCCGTTGAGCATCGACTTCTTCTGACAAGCCGGCGGCCCCCGTTCGGGCCGATGCTCCAGGGACATTCCGATGACCGCTCCGATCCGCGTCCTCGTCGTGGACGATTCGGCCTCCGTCCGGCAGACGCTCTGCCAGATCCTCGACACGGCCCCGGACATCACGGTGCTCGGCACCGCCGCCGACCCGTTCGTGGCGGCGCGGCGGATTCAGGAGGAGGTGCCCGACGTCATCATCCTCGACCTCGAAATGCCGCGCATGGACGGGCTGACCTTCCTGCGCAAGATCATGGCGCAGAAGCCGATCCCAGTGATCATCTGCTCGACGCTGACGGAAGCCGGCTCGCGGATCCTGTTCGAGGTGCTGGAGGCCGGCGCCGTCGACGTGCTGCCCAAACCCCGGATCGACACCCGCCAGTTCCTCGTCGAATCCTCGGTGCGGGTCTGCGACGCGGTGCGGGCCGCCGCCCGCTCGCGCCTGCGCCCGCGCAGCGCCGAGCGGCGGGTCGAGACCAAGCTCTCGGCCGACGCGATGCTGCCGCCGCCGGTCACGACCCGGCGCGTCGCCGGAACCGAGCCGATCGTCTGCATCGGCGCTTCGACCGGGGGCACGGAGGCGCTGCGCGACGTGCTGGAGGTGCTGCCCGCCGAGAGCCCCGGCATCGTCATCGTCCAGCACATGCCCGAGCGCTTCACCGCCGCCTTCGCCCGCCGCCTCGACGGGCTCTGCGCCGTCTCGGTCAAGGAGGCGGAGGACGGCGACCCCGTGCGGCCCGGCCAGGCGCTGATCGCACCCGGCGGGCGCCACCTGCTGGTGCAGCGGATCGGCGGGCATTACGCGGTCGCCGTGAAGGACGGGCCGCTGGTCTCGCGCCATCGTCCCTCGGTCGACGTGATGTTCCGCTCCGCCGCCCAATGCGCGGGCGCCAACGCGCTCGGCATCATCATGACCGGCATGGGCGACGACGGCGCCAACGGCCTGTTGGAGATGCGCCGCGCCGGGGCGCAGACCATCGCCCAGGACGAGGAGAGCTGCGTCGTATTCGGCATGCCCAAAGAGGCGATCGAGCGCGGTGCCGCTGCCAAGGTGATGCCGCTCGACCGCATCCATCTGGAGATTCTGCGCTTCGGCGCGAGCCAGCCGCTGGGCCGCACAGCCTGAGCACGAAGGCGCCACCCGTGTTCGCGCAGGGCGGCGTCCTGCCGCTTCGTGCCGCAATCGGACCAAAACTTCGGCAAAGGGCGGCGGAAGTTGATGCAGCCGCGCGGGTCGGGCCGATTGACCCTGACTTTGCCAAAAGCGTATCCATGATGACGAGTTGATCGCTAGGGTTCCTGCATCGAAATCGATGTGAACGGTCCGAGAGCGGTCGCCGCGGCGGGAGACATCCGCCCGGATGCACGGCGGGATAAAAGCCCGGGAGACCTCACTGGCCAAGGGATTGGCAAGCAGTGGTCTTGTGCAATCCCTTCACTCAGGAAGGGAATCTATGCTCTCCTCGATCTCACCTTTGTCTGAACAAAGCTGGCGCCCGGCGCCCGGCTGCGCCGTTTAGGCCGCCCTCCATTCCCCCGAATTCAGGCTTGTCGCGCCCCGGTCGCCCGACCGGGCTCTGAGCGTGCGCCTGCCCGCCGCCCCCGTTCCTTGTGGAGACGAGAGATGCGCATTCCGACCCTGATCACCGGTTGTCTCGCAAGCGCCCGGCGCGGCCTCTCCGCCCTGGCGCTCGCGGCGAGTCTGCTCTCGGCGCCGGCATTGGCCGCCGAGCCGCTGCGCATCGGCTACAGCGACTGGCCCGGCTGGGTCGCGTGGCAGGTCGCCATCGACAAGGGCTGGCTCAAGGAGGCCGGGATCGACGCCAAGTTCGAGTGGTTCGACTACTCTGCCTCCATGGACGCCTTCTCGGCGGGCAAGCTCGACGCGGTCACCTGCACCAACGGCGACGCGCTGGTGATGGGCGGCAACGGCGCCAAGAACGTCATGATCCTGCTGACCGACTACTCGAACGGCAACGACATGATCGTCGGCAAGCCGGGGGTGAAGTCGCTGGCCGATCTCAAGGGCAAGAAGGTCGGGCTCGAAGTCGGCCTCGTCGAACATCTTCTCCTCATCGACGGCCTGCAGAAGGCCGGGATCAAGGAGAGCGACGTCACGCTGGTCAACGCCAAGACCAACGAGACGCCCCAGGTCCTGGCCTCCGGCGACGTCGCCGCCATCGGCGCGTGGCAGCCGATCGCCGGACAGGCGATGCGCGGGGCGGCCGGGGCGCGGCCGCTCTACACCTCCGCCGACCGGCCCGGCCTGATCTACGACGTCGTCACCGTGACGCCCGCGAGCCTCGCCGCGCGCCGCGCCGACTGGATCAAGCTCGTCGGCCTGTGGGACCGGGTGGTCGACTACATCGAGAACCCGAAGACCCAAGCCGACGCGGTGGCGATCATGTCGGCCAAGGTCGGGATCGAGCCCACGACCTTCACCCGCTTCCTCAAGGGCACCAAGCTGATGCGGCTCGCCGACGGCCGCGCGGTGATGAAGGACGCCGACGGTTTCGGCTCGCTCTACGGGTCGAGCCGGCACGCCGACGCCTTCAACGTCAAGTTCGAGGTCTACAAGACCGCGCAGGACGTGAAGAGCTACATCGACCCCGCCCTCACCGACGGCAAGTGAGGGTTTGAGGATGCGCGCCCGCCCCCTCCCCTCGCCTACGGACGACGCCGCCCCCGCGGCGCCCGCCCCGCTCCCGTCGGTGGCGGGGGCGGCGGCCCCGGTGGGCCGGGCGCGCCGTTCCTGGATCGGCGTCGCCCGCCCCCTGCCGCCGCGCAAGCGGCTGGCGCTCACCTTGCTGTCGTTCCTGCTGCCGCTCGGGCTGTGGGCGGCGGTGTCCTACCTGCCCTTCCTCTGGCACCCGCTGGTGGAGGTGACGAACTCCGGCGAGGTCGCCTGGATGGAGCCCGGCATGCGGGTGCCGAAGGCCGCCTTCGCCGAGGAAGTCGCCGCGGCAAGCTCCGCCGGCACCGAGGCCCCCGCGGGCCGGCCGGCCAACCCGGTCTATCTCCCGGCCCCGCACGAGGTCGCGGTGGCGCTCTGGACCACGCTGACGGCCGCCCCGCCCCAGCGCGACGCGATCTGGCTGCCCGCGAGCCTGTGGCACTCGATCCAGATCATCTTCTGGGGGTTCACGATCTCGTCGATCTTCGGCGTGCCGCTCGGCGTGCTCTGCGGCGCGCAACCCACCATCGCCCGGCTGACCGAGCCCGTCATCGAGTTCGTGCGCTACCTGCCGGCCCCCGCCTTCGGCGCGCTGATGGTGGCGATCCTCGGGATCTACGACGGGCCGAAGATCGCCATCATCGTCATCGGCACCTTCTTCCAGCAGGTGCTGGTCATCGCCAACACCACCCGCCGGGTCGATCCGCTGCTGATCGAGGCCGCGCTGACCATGGGCTCGCGCAACCTGCGCCTGATCCGCCGCGTCGTCGTCCCCGCGGTGCTGCCGCAGCTCTACCGCGACCAGCGCATCCTGCTCGGCTGGGCCTGGACCTACCTGATCGTCGCCGAGCTGATCGGCACCTCCTCGGGCATCACGTTCTTCATCACGCAGCAGGCCCGCTACCAGCATTTCGACAACGTCTACGCCGCGATCCTCGTGATCGGCTTCATCGGCATCGCCACCGACATCGCCCTGGCGCTGCTCGGCCGCCGCCTGTTTCCCTACGCGAGGGCCGAAGCATGAGCGCCGCCCCGATCCCACTCACCGCCGAGCCCTGCGACTACCGCACCCAATGCGAGCCGGTGCGCGTCCGCTTCGAGAAGCTGAAGGCCCGCGAGGTCGCGCTCAAGGTCGAGAACCTCGGCAAGGTTTTTCGGAATGCCGACGGCGGCGAGACCGTCGCCTTGCGCGACATCGACCTCGTCACCCATCGCCGCGAATTCCTCTGTGTCGTCGGCCCGTCCGGCTGCGGCAAGTCCACCTTCGTGCGCATCCTCGCCGGGCTGGAGACCAAGACGTCCGGCACCGTCAGCGTCGGCGGCGTGCCGGTCTCGGGGCCGGGTGCCGACCGGGGCATGGTGTTCCAGGGCTACACCCTGTTCCCCTGGCTGACGGTGAAGCGCAACGTCGCCTTCGGGTTGGAGGAAAACGGCGAGTCCCGGCACGTCGCCGAGCGCGAGGCGCTGCAATGGCTGGCGCTCATCGGCCTGGAGCGCTTCGCCGACGCCTATCCGCACCAGCTCTCCGGCGGCATGAAGCAGCGCGTGGCGATCGCCCGCGCGCTCGCCATGCGGCCCCGCATCCTGCTGATGGACGAGCCGTTTTCGGCCCTCGACGCCCAGTCGCGCGCCCGGATGCAGGCTTACCTGATCGAGATCTGGCGCAAGATCGACATCACCATCGTCTTCATCACCCACGACCTCGACGAGGCGGTGACGCTCGCCGACCGCATCCTCGTGCTGAAGGCCCATCCCGGCGAGGTCGAGGAGCTGATCGAGGTGCCGGTGCCCCGGCCTCGCCATCCGGGCCAGATGCTGACGCCTGAGTTCCGCGCCACCCGCGCCCGGCTCGATGCCCTGATCCACCCCGCGGAGGCCGAGGCCGACGGCCCGGCCGATCTGGGGAGCCTCGACATGGTCACCCGCATGGCGAGCGTGGGGGACGAGGTCGAATGAGCGCCCCGCTTCTCTGGTCCGAGCGCACCTGGGAGGAAATCCCCGGCGACCTCTCGGCCGCCGCACAGGCCGCGCTCCTGCCCATCGGCGCCACCGAGCAGCACGGCCCGCATCTCGGCTGCGGCATGGATTTCGTGCTGGCCGACGAAGTCTGCCGCATGGTCTCGGCCCGCACCGGCGTGCCCATGCTGCCGACCCTGCCCTACGGCTGTTCGCTCGGCCATTCCCGGCGCTGGCCCGGCACCCTCGCCCTCGATCCGCTGGTGATGACCGAACTGGTCCGCCAGATCGGCGCCCAGGCCTATCATTCCGGCGTGCGCCGCCTGTTCCTCGTCAACGCGCACGTCACCAATGCCGCGCCCCTGCGCTGCGCCCTCGAACTCCTGCGCGCCGCCCACGACGACCTGATGGTCGCGCTGGTCAACACCGCGACGGTCAGCGAGCGGGTGCGCGCCGCCCATTTCGCGGATGCCGAAGACTGGCACGCCAACCGGGCCGAGACCGCGCTGATGCAGGCCGTGGCCCCGGCCCTGGTGCGGGAAGACCGCATCGCGGATTCCGACGACCCGGACCGCACCGGGGGCTTGGTCTTCGCCCATCCGGTCAACCGCACCAGCCGCAACGGCGTCACCGGCTCGCCCTCGCAGGCGAACGCGGCGGAAGGCGCCGAGCTGTTCGCCTGGATGGTCGAGGACCTGTCGGCGCTCGTGCGCCGCGGCCTGACCGAAACCCCGCCCCTTCCCCATTCCTACGACGGCTCGGCCGTCGCCCCACACGGAGCCTGAATCATGGGCCACAGCCACGACATCGATCCGGCCATCCGCGCCGTGCAGGACGATCTGCGCGCGAAGGGCGTGAAATACGTCATCGGCGCCTATGTCGACATCCACGGCGCGCAGAAGGCCAAGGTGGTGCCCCTCGATCACCTGCCGCAGATGGCGGCGGGCTCCGAGCGCTACACCGGCTACGCCCTCGACGGGTTGGGGCAGGCCCCGAACGAGGACGAGCTGGCCTCCGTCCCCGACCTGTCGCGCGTCATCCCGCTGCCCTGGGAACCCAAGCTCGCCTGGGCACCCGCCGACCTGACCTTCCAGGGTAAGCCCTATCCGCTCTCGACCCGCGTCGCCCTCAAGAACGTCATGAAGCAGGCCGAGGCCATGGGCTTCGGCTTCAACCTCGGCATCGAGTGCGAGATTTTTCTCCTGCGCCAAGCCGCCGACGGCTCGCTGCACACGCCGGTCGCGGACGATAAGCTGGTGAAGCCCTGCTACGACGTGCGCGGCTTCGTCGATAATTTCTCCTGGCTCGACAAGGTCGCGACGACCATCAACGATCTCGGCTGGGACCTCTATTCCTTCGACCACGAGGACGCCAACGGCCAGTTCGAGTTCGACTTCCAGTATTCCGACGCGCTGACGATGTGCGACCGGCTGACCTTCTTCCGCATGATGACCAAGCACTACGCGAAGGAGGAAGGACTGATCGCCACGATGATGCCTAAGCCTTTCGCCGACCGCACCGGCAACGGCGCCCACTTCAACATGTCGCTCTCGGACCTGAAGACGGGCCGCAACCTGTTCGCCTGTGCGCCCGGCGACGATCCCCGCGGCCTGGGGCTGACCGAGACCGGCTACCACTTCATCGGCGGCGTGCTGCGCCACGGCCGCGCGCTGTGCGCCGCCTTCGCCCCCACCGTGAACAGCTACAAGCGCCTCGTGCGTCAGGGCGCGATGGCCGGCTTCTCCTGGGCGCCGGTGTTCAACTCCTATGGCTCGAACAATCGCACCAACTCGGTGCGCGTGCCCGCCGGCGGCGGGCGCTGCGAGAGCCGCAACGCCGACGGCGCGGTCAATCCCTACCTCGCCGCCGCCCTGGTGCTCGCCGCGGGCCTGGAGGGCGTGCGCGAGCGGATCGACCCCGGCGCGCCCAACGAGGACAATCTCTACGAACTGAGCGATGCGCAGCGGAAGGATCGCGGCATCGCCTTCCTGCCCCAGACCCTGCAGGAGGCGGTGGATGCCTTCGCCGCCGACCCGCTTGTCGAGGCGACCCTGGGCTCCGGCCTGCGCGAAGAATTCATCCGCTACAAGCGCGACGAGTGGAACGCCTATCATCTCACGGTGAGCCCGTGGGAGATCGAGCGCTACAGCCACCTGTTCTAGGCGGAGGCTATTTCCATGAAAAAGGTCATCGCCTTCGCGACCTCCCCCGCCGAGCCCTCGACCTACCGTCCGGCCCCGGACCGCATCCTCGCGGGCGACCCGGTCCAGACCGCGACGCTGCACTTCACCAGCGAGGACGGACGCTTCACCGCCGGCACGTGGTCGGCCGAGCGGGGCACGTGGCGGGTGGTCTTCACCGAGAGCGAGTTCTGCCACCTGCTGGAGGGGGTCATCGTCGTCACCGACGAGGCCGGCGAGAAGACCACCTTCCGGGCCGGCGACGCGTTCGTGTCGCCCGCCGGCTTCACCGGCACCTGGGAGATCGTGGAGCCGGCCCGCAAGCTCTTCGCCTTCTACGAATAACGCCATCCCATTTCCGCCTGCCGGGACGGCCCGGCCGCGACAGGGCTCCTTACACCGGGACGACCCGGCCTCCATCGGAGACACGCGCATGTCGGACGAGAGCGTCATCGCGGAAAACCGCCGCCGTTACGAAGACCTGAAGCGGGCGGGCCAAGGCCACGCCCCCCGCGCCCTGCCCGGCCCGAGCCCGCGCGGCGGCGTGCCGCTCGACGAGGCGGCGATCCTCCACCGCGAGACCATCCCCGGCGGCTGGTACTGGACCACCGCGCTCAAGCGCGGCGAGGCCCTGCGGATCGCCCTCGACCACGGCCCGTCGAGCGTCGCGCTCGTGGCGTGGTCGGCGAAAGATCCGAGCGAGCGGCTGAACTACGCCGACACCGTGAAGGTGCAGTGGACCGCGGCCCTACGGAAGGGCCGGGTGCTGTTCTCCGACATGGGCCGCGTGATGCTCTCGCTGATCGAGGATTCCTGCGGGAGCCACGACGCGCTGATGGGCGGCTCCAACGCCGCCTCGAACGCGGCGCGCTACCCCGGCGGCCCGCACCGCAACACCCGCGACAACCTCGTGCTCGCCGCCCTGAAATGCGGGCTGGAACGCCGCGACATCCCCCCTCACGTCACCTTCTTCGCCCCCGTCGCGGTCGGTCCCGAAGGCCGCCTCGGCTGGAACGAGGCCGGCCGGACAACCGGCGACTTCGTGGACCTGCGCGCCGAGATGGACCTGACGGTCGCGCTCTCGAACTGCCCCCACCCCCTCGATCCGGCGCCCGCCTACGCCCCGAACCCGGTCGCGATCACCCGCTTCCGCGCAGCGACGCCCACCGCGGACGACCTCTGCCGCACCGCCACCATCGAGGCCGTGCGCGGCTTCGAGAACAACGCCTTCGCCGGCCTTTGAGGGGAGCGAGACCGATGACCGATTCCGTGACCGCGCTCTTCGATCAGGTGGTGCCCGCGCAGGCGCCGTTCTCCACGCTGGTGAAGGCCGGCCAGACCCTCCGCATCGAGGATCTGGAAGGCTGCCAAGCGATCGACACCCTGTTCTACCGCGCCGACGACCTCACCGAGCGCTATTCCTCGCAGGACACCGTGCGCGAGCAGGGCGCGGCCTACGTCACCACCGGCACGCGGGTGATGTCGAACGAGGGCCGCGTGATGCTCACCGTCACCGCCGATTCCTGCGGGCGCCACGACACCTCCGCCGGGGCCTGCTCCTGCGAGAGCAACACCGTTCGCTTCGGCCACGCCACGAAGTATCTCCACGCCTGCCGCGAGAACTTCGCCATCGAGGTCGCGAAATACGGCCTGTCGAAGCGCGACATCGTGCCGAACATCAACTTCTTCATGAACGTGCCGATCGAGCAGGACGGCGGGCTCGCCATCGTCGACGGCGTCTCGTCGCCCGGCGACTACGTCGAGCTTCGGGCCGAGATGGACGTGATCTGCGTCATCTCGAACTGCCCGCAGATCAACAATCCCTGCAACGGCTTCAACCCCACGCCGATCCGCGTGACGGTGCGGGAGGGCTGATCGCCATGTTCCGCAAGGTCCTGGTCGCCAACCGCGGCGAGATCGCCGCCCGCGTCGTGCGCACCCTGAAGCGCATGGGCATCCGTTCGGTCGCCGTCTATTCGGACGCCGACCGCTTCACGCCGGGCGTGCTCGCCGCCGACGAGGCGGTGCGCCTCGGGCCCGCGCCCGCCGCGCAGAGCTATCTCGACGTCGAGGCGGTGATCGCTGCCTGCAAGGCGACGGGCGCCGAAGCGGTGCACCCCGGCTACGGCTTCCTCTCGGAAAACGTCGGCTTCGCCGAGCGGCTGGCGGCGGAGGGCATCGTCTTCATCGGGCCGCGCCCGGAGCACCTGCGCGCCTTCGGCCTCAAGCACACCGCCCGCGATCTCGCCAAGGCCAGCGGCGTGCCGCTCCTGCCCGGCACCGACCTGCTGCCCGACGTCGAGACCGCGCTCGGCGCGGCCGAGGCCATCGGCTATCCGGTGATGCTCAAGAGCACGGCGGGCGGCGGCGGCATCGGCATGCAGCTCTGCCATTCGGCCGAGGAACTCGCCGAGCGCTTCGCCGCGGTCGAGCGCACGGCCCGCGCCAGCTTCGGCGATGCCCGCGTCTATCTGGAACGCTTCGTGGCGGAGGCCCGCCACGTCGAGGTGCAGATCTTCGGCGACGGAAAGGGCCGCGTCGTGGCCCTCGGTGAGCGCGACTGCTCGCTCCAGCGCCGGAACCAGAAGGTGATCGAGGAGACGCCCGCGCCGGGCCTCTCCGACGCCGTGCGCACCCGCCTCCACGCCGCCGCGGTGGCGCTGGGTGAAAGTGTCTCTTACGCCTCGGCCGGTACGGTCGAGTTCATCTACGATCCCCGGCGCGAGGACTTTTCGTTCCTCGAAGTGAACACCCGGCTCCAAGTCGAGCATCCGGTGACGGAAGCCGTGTTCGGCATCGACCTCGTGGAATGGATGGTACGCCAGGCCGCGGGCGAGGACCCCATCGGCGATTCCGGCCCGCTCACGCCGAAGGGCGCGGCGATCGAGGCCCGGCTCTACGCCGAGATTCCGCACGCCAACTTCGCCCCGAGCGCCGGGCTGCTCACCGAGGTGCACTTTTCGGAATCGGCCCGCATCGACGGCTGGATCGCCACCGGCACCGAGGTGACGCCGTTCTACGATCCGATGCTCGCCAAGATCATCGTCACGGGCGCGGACCGGCTGGCGGCTATCGCGGCGCTCAAGGCGGCGCTCGCCGAGACGGCGGTCTCGGGCATCGAGACCAATCTCGATTACCTGCGCACCATCGCGGCCTCCGACCTCTTCGCCAGCGGGCGCGTCGCGACGACGGCTTTGCGCGACCTCGCCTACCGCCCGCGCAGCATCGAGGTGCTACTGCCCGGCCCGCAATCGAGCCTTCAGGAACTCCCCGGCCGGTTGGGCCTATGGGAGGTCGGCGTGCCGCCGAGCGGGCCGATGGATTCCCGCTCCTTCCGCCACGCCAACGCGCTCGTCGGCAACGATCCGAACACCTGCGCCCTCGAACTCACGGTCTCGGGTCCGACGCTGCGCTTCCACACCGACGCCGTGGTGGCGCTCTCGGGCGCCGCCATGCGGGCGACCCTCGATGGCGCGCCCCAGCCGCATGGCCGCGACTTTCCGGTGAAAGCGGGTCAGACCCTCGCGATCGGCCCGATCGAGGGGCCGGGCCAGCGCGCCTACCTCGCGCTGCGCGGCGGTTTTTCCGCCCCCGTGGTGCTCGGTTCGCGGGCCACCTTCGCGCTCGGCGCCTTCGGCGGCCACGCCACCGGCGTGCTGAAAGCGGGCGACGTGCTTCATTGCGGCGAGGCGGTCGAAGTCGCGGCCTCGGCCATCGAACCCGCGTCGCTGACGCACGCCTGGGAGATCGGCGTCCTCTACGGCCCGCACGGCGCACCGGACTTCTTCCAGGAGGCCGACATCGCCGACCTGTTCTCGGCGTCCTACGAGGTGCACTTCAACTCCGCCCGCACCGGCGTGCGCCTGATCGGCCCGACGCCACGCTGGGCCCGCCCCGATGGCGGCGAGGCGGGGCTGCACCCGTCCAACCTGCACGACAACGCCTACGCCATCGGCGCCATCGACTTCACCGGCGACATGCCGATCCTGCTCGGCCCCGACGGCCCGAGCCTGGGCGGCTTCGTCTGCCCGGCGGTGATCGCGCGGGACGAATTGTGGAAGATGGGGCAGTTGCGGCCAGGGGATACGGTGCGGTTCCGCGCCCTCGCACGGCCGGAGGATGAGGCGCTCGCCGATACCCTCCCCCCACCGGACCTCGGGCCTGCCCGAGGTCCGCAAGCACCTGCCCAAGTCGGGCAAGCCCGACTTGGGTGGGGGAGGGTGCCCGCGGAGCGGGCGGGAGAGGGGAGCGACGGTTCCGCTTGGCCGCAGTCCCTCGTGAATTCTCCGGAAGCCGGGTTCCCCTCTCCCGCCCCCCTTCGGGGGCGACCCTCCCCCGCAGAGGGGGGAGGGTTCAGGCGGGGCGCCCCCATCCTCGCCAGCGACTCCTCCGGCCCCGTCCCCGTCGCCTACCGCCGCCAGGGCGACGACAACCTGCTGGTCGAGTACGGCCCGATGGCCCTCGACATCGGCCTGCGCCTGCGGGTCCACCTCCTGGCCGAGGCCGTGCGCGCCGCGCGCCTCCCCGGCCTGATCGACCTGACGCCGGGCATCCGCTCGCTCCAGATCCACTACGACAGCGCCACCCTCTCCCGCCCGCGTCTCCTCGGCCTGCTGCGGGAGATCGAAGCCAACCTGCCCGCGGCAGAGGATGTCAGCGTTCCGAGCCGCGTCGTCCACCTGCCGCTGTCGTGGAACGATCCGCAGGCGGAACTGGCCATGCGCAAGTATCAGGAGCTGGTGCGCCCCAACGCCCCCTGGTGCCCGTCGAACATCGAGTTCATCCGCCGCATCAACGGCCTGCCCGACGAGGACGCGGTGCGGAAGACCGTGTTCGACGCGAGCTACCTCGTGATGGGGTTGGGCGACGTCTATCTCGGCGCGCCCGTCGCGACCCCGGTCGATCCGCGCCACCGGCTGGTGACCACCAAATACAACCCGGCCCGCACTTGGACCCCGGAGAACGCGGTCGGCATCGGCGGCGCCTACATGTGCATCTACGGCATGGAGGGGCCGGGCGGATACCAGCTGTTCGGGCGCACGATCCAGATCTGGAATACGTGGCGCACGACGCGCGAATTCGCCCCCGGCCATCCCTGGCTGCTGCGCCCGTTCGACCGCATCCGCTTCTTCCCGGTCTCCCACGACGAACTGACCGAGGCGCGCGCCGCCTTCCCGCACGGGGCCTATCCGGTGCGGATCGAGGAGGAGACGTTCTCCTACGCCGCCCACCGCGCCATGCTGGCCGGGAACGCCGCTGAGATCGAGGCCGCCCGCCTGCGGCGCCAGGGCGCCTTCGAGGCCGAGCGCGAGCGCTGGAAGGCGGAAGGGCTCGACAGCTTCGTCACCGACGAGGGCCCTCCCACGGAGGCCGGCGACGTCCCGCCGGGCTGCGTCGGCGTGCCGACGGGCGTGCCGGGCAATGTCTGGAAACTCTTGGTGTCCGAGGGCGAGAGCATCGCGGCGGGCCAGACGGTGGCGATCCTCGAATCGATGAAGATGGAGGTGCCGGTCGCCGCCCCCGTCGCCGGCCGCATCCGTGAACTCCGCACAGGGCCCGGTCGGACGCTCCGCGGCGGCGACCTCGTCGCGATTCTCGACGTGTAGGCATCGATCCGCCGTGGCTGGCCCGGGACTTGCCCTGGTCCAGCCGCGGCCCAGGAGCCGCCGGGACACGGCTTAGCGATGCACCAGCTCACCAGCCTTCTCCACATCGCCCTGCGGCTGGTCATGGCCGGCGCGCAGGCCAAGGCCTCGGGCATCCGTCGACGGGAGCGGTGAGGCGCATCGCAGCCCACCCCGATCAATCGGCGAAGGCGCCGCTCGCCCGTTGCTCCACGGCGATCTGGATCAGCCCGGCCCGCGAGTTGACGCCGAGCTTGCTCCGCATGAGCGCGCTGGCGTTGACGATCGTGCGGTAGCTCACCGAGAGCGTGTCGGCGATCGCCTCGTAGGATTTGCCCTGGCTCATCAGCGAGAGGATCTGCAACTCGCGGACCGACAGCGTCGCGAGCGGCGCGGGCCGCACGGTCCGGTTGAGCATCGCGACCTCGGTGGCGAGGGCGTGCGGCAGGCTGACCCGACCGGCCCGGACCGCGGCGAGCGCTTCGAGGAAGGCGTCGCTCCCGGCATCCTTCAGCACGAAGCCGAGGGCGCCGCCCTCCAGGGCGCGGGCGACCACGATGGGGTCCGCGTGCATGCTGAAGGCGAGGATGCGCACCTCGGGCTCCAGGGCCTTGAGGCGCCGGATCAGCGACAGACCCGAGAGGCCGCTGTCTCGGAAGCTCAGATCGGTCACGACGAGGCGCGGCCGATGGCGGTGGAACGCGCGAAAGCCCGAGACGATGTCGGTCGCCTCATGGATGATCCGGAAGCCGGCCTGTCCGGCCAGCGACCGGACGCCGCCCAGCACGACCGGATGGTCGTCGACCACGAGAAGGGTGTCCGGCCGATCCCGGGTCGGGACGGCGCCACCGGATATCCCGGACACGGGTCTGTCGATCAGGCTGGTCGTCACGGTTCGGGCGTCACCGGGCTTCGTGGGAGGCGAGTTGCGCCAGCGCCGCATCGTGATCGGCACCCTGGGCGCGGGCGTTGTAATAGTGCTGGACCATCTCGCCATAGAGGCTCTTGTGGCGACCGCGCTTGGCCGCGATGCCACCCAGGCCGTCGATCAGGCCGCGATAGGATTCCGACTTGCCGATCTCGGCGAGCATCTGGCCGAGTTGCACCGTGCGGTTGGCCATCATCCGCGGATCCTCGACGAAGCCGGTGCGGGCCGCCTTCAGCGAAGCGCGCATCGCCGCGACCTCGGGCGCGTCGTCGGGCAGTGGGCGGCCTGCCTCCCGGCCGGCGAGCCAGCGGGCCGGATCGGTCCCGTCCGTCGGGGTGAGCCAGCCGGGCAACTCGCTCTCCGAGGTGCGGGCGACGACCGCCTGCCCCTCGTCCCGGGGCTCCTCGCTGCCACAGGCCGCGAGCGCCAGCAGCGGCAGGAGCAGGAGGGATCGCCTCATCGGTCGCCCTCCCCCGCCACCGCGACGCTGCGCGGCCCCTCGGCCACGGGCAGGCGCCCCACCGCCTTGAGGCTGGCGAGATCGATCACGCTGACATCGTCCGAGAACCAGTTGGCCACGTAGGCGCGCGCGGCCCCGCCCTCGCGCGCCACCGCGATCCCCTCCGGATAGCGGCCGACGCCGATGGTGGCCGTGACCGCGAGGGTTTTCGTATCGAGCACCGTGACCGTGCCGGCGCCCTGGTTCGTCACCAGCACCCGCGCCCCGTCGGGGCTGACCGCGACGCCGTAGGGCATCGCGCCTGCCGGCACGGTGGCGACCGCCTTCAAGGCGGCGGTGTCGATCACGGTGAGGTCGTTGCTGCGCACGTTTCCGACGTAGAGGCGCGTCCCGGCCGGGTCGAGCGCCAGGGCGAAGGGCGCCTCGCCGACGGGAATCGTCGCCACCCGCTCCATCCGGGCGGCGTCGATCACGCTGACCTGCCGGCTCTCCCGGTCGGCGACGAACAGCCGTCCGGACCGGTCGAGGACGAGATGGGCCGGGTCGCGCCCCGTCGCCGCCGAGCCCTCGACCCGCCCGTCCGCCGCCGCGATCCGGTCGACCCGGTGCCCCGACCAATCGGTGGCGAAGACGGTGCGCCCATCCGCCGAGGCCGCGAGGCCGAAGACCTGTCCGGCATAGGGCAGGCGCCGCAGCACCTTGCCCGTCCCGGCCTCGGCCACCGTGATCGCGTGCCCGTCGGGATGGCTCAGGAACAGGAGCCCGCCTCCCGCCGCCACCGTGGCAGGGGCGGCGGGGACGGCGGCGCCCTCCACCGCCCCCCCCGCCTCGATCCGCGACAGCTGCGCCCCCTGCTGGCTCGCGACCCAGACCGTGGCGGCGAGCGCGGGGGCGCCCGACAGGGCGAGGAGGAAGGTCGCGAGGAGAGGCGCCGGCCGGCTCATTGGGTCGCCTTACCGCCCTCGGCGACGGCCTTCAGCCCCTTCAGCCCCTCGGCGAAGAAGCGGTTCATCGCCTCGCGACCGGCCTCGTCGCTGAGGTTGTCCGGCGGCTCGTTGCCGGTGTCGCCGCGGTAGAACCGGCTCAGCCACTCCACCTTGGAGCCGTCGCCCTCAGGCGCGACCGTGAAGGTCGCCGAATAGGAGGAGACCGGCAGCGCCTTCAGATCCGGGTCGCCCGAGCTGCGGTAGGAGTAGGTGTGCTCCTTGTCCTTCCACTCGTCGAGGCCGTCGACGAGGGTGCCGCCGTTCTTGAGGGTGAGGGTGCGGCTGCCGCCCTCCTGGTTGCCGCCCGTGCTCGTCGCCTTGGCGACGTCCGGGTGCCATTTCCCGATGCTGCCGAAATCGCCCGCGATCTTCCAGACCGCGTCCGGGCTCGCCTTGATCGTGATCGACTGGCTGACCTTCTGCGGCGTCGGGCCGTGGGCGAGCGCCAGGCCGGCGGCGAGCACGAGCGGCACCGTGAGGGAGGCTCCGAGGAGGGAAAGACGCATGCGTTACATCCTGGTGGTCTGAAGGAAGCGGGCCGGAAGCAGGCCCGCGAGGAAAGCGGCGAGCGCCAGTGCGAGGGCGAGGCCGCCCAGCAGCGGCCGCGGATCGATCCGTCCCGGCAGGGGGCGCGGAGTCGCGGCGGCAGTGAAGGCGGGGGCGAGCCCGTCGGGCCCGTCGAGATGAGCGTAAGCCAGCCCGGTCTGCGCGGCGAGCGCCTTGAGATGCGGCTCGCGCACCGAGGAGAGATGCTCGGTGCCCTTGGCGGCCGAGGCACCGAAGGGAGCGTTGCGCGGATTGTAGCCCTCGCGGGATTCCGCATCCGCCGGCGGTGGGCCGAAGCGGTTCTCCTGCTGGACGTCGGTCTCGCCATAGAACCCGGCCTCGCGGCCGCGATCGTTGTATTTCGGGATCGGCGACAACCCGTAGGCACCGGCCCCGGCGATGAGGCCGCGCACGGCGCCGGGCTTGCCGTCGAAGGGCGGCAGGCCGGTGGAAGGCAGCGGCGGCGTCTCCTGCCCGTCGGTGACGAACAGGAGGTCGGTGTCGAGTTCGCCGGCCATCTGGATCGCCCGGTGCAGTCCCGCCGCGACGCGGCTGTCGCCCTCCCAGGCCATGCGCCAGTCGATCCCCGCGAGGGCGCCGTCCAGCGGCGCGAAATCGGCGCAGACCTCGATCGGCGTGAACAGCAGGAACGGCCGCCGCTCGGTGAACAGGGCCAGCGCGACGCGCGAACCGCAGGGCAGCTCCGCCACCATCCGGCGCAAGGCCGCCTTGGCGATCTCGAGCCGGCTCGTTGGCTTGCCGTCGAGGGTGTAGTCGCGCACATTCATGCTGCCGGTGATGTCCACCACCGCCAGCACCGCGACGCCGGAGCGGGTCAGCGGCAGCGGCCCGGCGAACAGGGCGGCCAGCGTCAGAACGAGCGCGGCGGCGAGTGCCTGGAAGCGGCGGTCGCGCAGGTTCCTTCGGAACGGCAGATGACGCAGCGCGCGCGTCGCCGGCGTCATGGCCCGCCCCGCGGCTGGCCGGGGATGTCGGTCCAGATCTGCTTCGGCTCGGCCTTCAGCTCGTCGCCGAACTTGCGGTCGAATTCCGGAAAATCGCGGATCAGGCGCGAGGCGACGTCGAAATTGAACTTCGCGTCCCAGAAATCGGGCCGGGCCTGGAGCGCCCGGCGGTAATCCTGGCGCGCCAGCGTGACCTGCGGCCCGGCCTTGTCGAGTTCGCCCCGGCCAATGAGGTCGAAGGCCTGTCTCACCCGGGCATTGGCGAGGACGTAGCGGGCGCGGGCCGCGCTGTCGGTCGCGCCGTTGCGATCCAGGCTCTCCAGAAGGGGCTCAGCCTCTTCCAGCCGGTCCCGCGCCGCGAGGAACTTGATCCGTGCGACCGACAGGGCGGCGGGGGCGTCGGGCGCCACGGCGACGTCGCGCCCGGCTTCCAGCGCGGCGATGCCGGCATTGGTCCGCGACGCGCTCCAGGCGGAGATACCGGCCGCGACGGAACCGGCCAGCAGCAGGATCGGCAGCAGGACGAGCAAATGCGGCCGGACCGCCCGCCATGCGGCGCCGAAGCCGGCGGTGAGACGGGCACGCCGGGAGGGAGCGGGATGCGAGAGGGCGAGCGGGGTCATGCGGCGTCGCTCCGCGGCGTCTCGTGCCGGGCAACGGGGGCGGCCCGCTCAGTCGAAGCGTGCGGCCCCTGTCTCAGAAAATCGGCTTCCGCGAGCTTGGCCAGCACCAGCACCAGAAGCCCGAAGGCGGCCGCCGCATAGGCGTAACCGGTCAGATCCCGCCGCGGCCGGATCTCGGTATAGGGGATCGGGTCGCGCTCCAGCGCCTCGATCTGGCGCACCGCGCCGGCCACCGCCTCCGCCCCCTCGGCCTCGAAGGCGCGGTAGGGCACGCCGAGGCTCTTGAAGAACAGGTCGAGATGGCGCTCGGGCGCAGCCTGGGGCGTGTCCTCGCCGGCGGGCTTGTCGTGGATCGAGGGCGAGCCCTTGGTGCGCAGGAACAGCCAGTAGAGGTTCGGCCGCACCTTGGCGAACTCGGCCCGGAGCTGGGCCTGGATCCGCGGATCGATCACCGCCGCCCCGTCCGAGACCAGCAGCAACGCGCGGGACACGCCGGGCGCGGCGGGGCCGAACTGCGACAGGGCCATCCCGAGGCCGCGGGCGACGTTGGTGTAGTCGAGCCCCGGCCGGTCGATGGCCGAGATCGCCGCGCGCACGGCGTCGCGCCGGTCGGTCATCGGCACCACCAGCATCGGCGCGGTGGAGAAGGCCGTCACGGCGAACTGGTCGTGGGCGCGCTCGCCGACGAAGGCCCCGAGGATGCGCCGCGAGGCCGCCGCCTTGGATTCCTCCTCGCCCGAGGGCTGCCGGCCGGCGAAGGTCTCGTTCATGCTCCCCGACCGGTCGATCAGCATCGACACCTGCGCGCCGATGCCGGTGCGGGTCACGTGTTCGCCCGCCCGGTAGGGGCCGGCCAGCGCCACGATCAGCCCGGCGAGCGCCAGGATGCCGGAGACCGTCAGAACCGCGCCGATGGCCGCCGAGAGCGGGTCGGCGGGCGCGGCCGAGACCGCCGAGATCGCGGTGCGACGGGTCGCCGAGCGCAGCAGCGGCAGCAACGCCAGCGGCAGCAGCCACAGCAGCCAGGGCGTCGCCACGCCGAAAGAGCCGAACGGCGCGCCCATTCAGGCGCTCCGCTCGGCGGCGGCGAGGCGGACGAGCAGGGCCTCGACGTCGCTCACGGGGAAGGCGCGGGCGGCGGCCTCGGTCTCCCGGCCGAAGAACGCCCGCCGCGACGCCGCGAAGAATGTCTTGAGGTTTTCCGCCTGCCCGCGGAAGGCGGGGTGGGCGGTCAGGAACAGCGCCAGGTCGTCGGCGAGCAGGCGGCGGCCGGCGGTGGCGTCGAGGGCGCGGTGCAGGACCAAGAACGCCTCGCGGGTGCGGGCCTCGCCCTCGGCCTTGCGCTTCACCCGGCGCAGAGCCTTCAACCCGAGGGCGAAGGGGCGCCCGCGTCGCGGCGCGAACGGTCCCCAGGCGCGGTCGCGGGCGAGCGGCACCAGGGCGAGGGCGGCGAGCGCCAGCAGGCCGAGCGCCGTGACGGTGGCGGGCTGGGGATCGAGGCGCGGCGCGCGCCCGTCCGGGAGCAGGTATTCGGCGGGGTCGTCGCGGCGCTCGGGCTGCACCTCACGCAAGGGAGAGACGCCGATCTTCCAGGCCGGGATCTGGGCGGTGGCGGTGGTGAGCCCGCCCTTGCCGCCACTCTCGATCGTCACGGGAAAGCCCGGCACTTCGAGGGTGCGGGAATCCAGCGCCGCGTAGAAATCCTGATAGGTCAGGCGCAGGCGGATCAGCGTCGCGTCGCCCTCGCGCCGCTCCTCGACCGAGACTGTGCGCAGGTCGAGCCAATAGGTGACCGGGCCGGGCTTGGGCAGCGAGGCGCGCTGCACCGTGAATCCGGGATCGACCCGGATGTCGGCCTGAACCTGCACGAGGTCGCCGAGGAAGTAGCCGAAGGCGCGCGGCACCCGCAGCTCGACGCCGCGGACCTGGGCGAGCGCGGGCGACGAGACGAGGATCAGGAGGACGAGAAGGAGCGCGCGCATCGTCACGTCGTCAGCAGGTGACGGGTCAGCGCCTCCGCGTCGAAGCGGTCGGCGAGCCGGAAGGGAGGACGGGCGAAGGGCGTGCACAGACCGCGCAGGGTCTCGATCCGGGCGGCCTCGCGCTGGCGCCAGCGCCGGCGCAGGGACGGGCGCAGGAAGACCAGGCGGCGGCCGGCGCCCTCCAGATCGTCGAGTTCGACGAGGCCGAAGGCCGGCAGGCCGTCGTCTTCCGCGGTGTCGGCGAGCAGAACCGGCGTCACGTCGTGGAGGGCCAGCGCCGAGAGGATGCGGGTGATCGTGGCTTCCGGCCAGCGGAAATCGGAGACGAGGAAGACGAGCTTCGGGCGGCCCGCCAGCCGGCGCGCGGCTTCCATCAGCCCCTCGGCGCTGGTGCCGGCGCAGGCGGCGTCGCCGATCCGGGCGGCGGCGAGCCCCGCCGCGGCGCGGTGGCGGGTGGCCGGGAGGTACAGGTCTTCGCGAAAGACGCCGTCCGCCGCCATCAGGCCGAAGCCGTCGCCGATGCGCGTCGCCGAGCGGGCGAGCGCGGCGCAGAACGCCGCCGCCAGACCGAGCCGGTCGGCCCGACCCCGAAACCGCATGGAGGCGGAGAGGTCGATCAGCGCGTAGGTCTCGACCGGGCTGCGGGCCTCGAACCGGCGCACCGCCACGCCCTCGAACGGGTCGCGCAGGGAAGCCCGGATGTCGATGCGCCGGGCATCCGGCAGGTGCAGGAAGCCGACCGTATCGCGGAAGGTGCCGAGCCCTCCGGCCTGCTGCCCGCGATGGGCGCCGATCCGGTGGCCGCCCGGCCGCCAGCGCGGCCAGTAGAGGATGTCGGCTCCGTCCTCCGGGGCGCTCACGGAGCCGGCACCGTGTCGAACACGGCGCGGATCAATTCCGGCACGATCTCCGCGCGGCGCATCTCGTAGACCGGTTCGAGGAAGACGCGGTGGGCCATCACCTCGGGGAAGACCGCGCGGATGTCCTCCGGCACCAGCCAGTCGCGGCCCTCCAGCCAGGCCCGGACCCGGGCGGCGCGGACCAGAAAGGCGACGCCGCGGGGCGAGGCGCCGCCCTGGATCAGCCGCTCCATATCGAGCCCGGACAGCCGGATGCCCGCCGCGGCCGGACGCACCAGCGCCTCCCACAGGCCGACGACGTAGGCTTCGATCGCCGGTTCCGCGCGGACCGAGTGCTGGATCGCGCTGGCGATGGCGCCGATGCGGTCGTGGTCGAGCACGCCCGCACCGACTTCTTCCGTGAGGCGGTCGGTGTCGTGGAACCGAGGATCGAACACGAGCGCCCGGCGAGCCTCCGCGTTCCGCGGCGCCTCCATGCCGATCTCCATCAGGAAGCGGTCGCGGGCGGCGGCCGGCAGCTCGAAGGTCTCTTCCCGCTCGACCCGGTTGCGGTCGGCAAAGACCTGAAGGTTGGGGAAGTGATATTCGCGGTTGAAGGCCGCGACGCTGCGCTCGGCCATGATGCGCAGGAGCAGCGCATGGACCTGCGGCCGGGCGCGGTTGATCTCGTTGAAGAAGAAGACCGACAGGTCTTGCGCCTGCCGCAGGACCGGGCCGGGCTCGACCCGCGGTCGCCCGTCCTCGCCGAGATAGGTGTGATAGATCAGGTCGGTCGGCATCATGTCGACCGTGCCCTCGACGCGCTCGTAGGCGCCGCCCAGGGCCCGTGCGACCGCGCGCAGCAGCGTGGTCTTGCCGACGCCGACATCGCCCTCGAGCATGACGTGGCCGCGGGCGAAGATCGCGATGGTGACGAGGCGGATCGCCCGCTCCTGGCCGACCACCGCCTTGGCGATCTCGCGCTCGAAGCGCGTGGCGGCCTCCCGCCAATCCGTGAGTATCGCGTCGCCGGGGCGCAGGGTGTTCATTCGCCGGATGGGCCTTGTTGTTCTGGTGGGCGCGGCGGCCCCAACCCTCCCCCCTCAGCGGGGGAGGGTGCCCGCGGAGCGGGCGGGAGAGGGGGGCGGCGCGTCCGCCTGGCCGCCCTCGTCGAGTTATCTCCGGAAGCGGGGTTTCCCCTCTCCCGACCCCCTTCGGGGGCCACCCTCCCCCGTCGAGGGGGGAGGGTTACGTTGCGCGTGCGTGTGAAAAATCAGTTCGCCGCGATCTTGCTGACGTCGTATTCCCACTTGCCGGTCTTCTTGAAGTTATCGACGCGCTTCTTGTTGCGCTCTTCCATCTGCTTGATGGAATCGGCCTGCTTGTTCAGCTCCTTGGGGTCGTGCTTGGGATCGTACTTCGAGCCGGCGATCTTCTCCGGGAAGCCGGGCTTCGGCTCCCAGCAATTGCCCGGCGCCTTGCATTTGGTGCCGTCATAGGCGGCGGCCGGGCCGGCGAAGCCGGCGGCGGCGATGACGGACACGGCGGCGATGAGCACGGTCTTCATGGTTTCCTCCGTTTTTTGATGCGTTGGTCGCGAGCGGCGAACCGCCCCCTCGATCGCGCCGGTTGAGACCCGGCCCCGAACCCCGAAAGGATCACTCCTCCAGCGGCTTGCACTGGCCCTTGGCGTCCTTCGGGATGACTTCGCCCTGCTTGTAGGGCGTGTAGCTCTTCTTCTGCTCGTCGTTGAGCCAGACCGCGTCCTGCTTCGGGCCCGTGTAGAGGTGCCGGATCCAGGCGATGGTCTGCAGCATCTCGTCGGGCGTCAGGTTCTCGTTGTGCGGACCCATCATGCCGTTGGCGCCGCCGAAGATGGTCGAGAACAGGCCGACATCGGTCGTGTTCGACGGGTAGGTCCAGTAATTGTCGTTGAGGCCCGGTCCCAGCTTGCCCTCGGCGAGGTGGCCGTGGCAGCCCGAGCAGGAGGTGGCGAACAGGCTCTCGCCGTTGCGCAGGCAGGACTTGTCGTCGATGTAGATGTTCTCACCGGTCTGGAAGAACTTCTTCACCGCCGGGGTGTCGCGACCGCCCTCCTTGCCCTCGCTGACGTTGAGGGGTTCGCCGGTGACGGTGTTCCGGAACACGACGCCCGATTGCGGGGCCGATTGCGGTTGGGCAAGAGCCGCCGGTCCCGCGCCGCCCAGGACGACGAGCGTGGCGAGGGCGGTTCCAATCGTAGACTTTCGCATCATCGGGGTGATCGTCGCTTCCTGAGACTTTTGTCGTTTTCTTGGGGGAGGTGCCCGGCCCGCAGGGGCCGGATCGATCAGTTCGACACGGGGAGGACGGGCACGCCCTCTTCCTTCAGGATGGCCTCGATGCGGGGCTTGGCCTTGGCGATCGCCGCGTCGAGCTCGCCCTTCAGCGCCGTGTCGGCCTTGCGCACGCCCATCGCCTGGTCGAAGCTCTGGGGCATCTTCTGGCCGTCGCTGCGGGTCGTGTCGTCCGGCACGGGCGTCACGCGCAGCTTGGTCGAGGAATCGCGCACGTAGCGGGCGACATCGGGCCCGAAGGCCACCGCCACGTCGGCCTTGCCGCCGGCCACTTCGCTGACCATCCGGGCCGGATCGATCTGCGTATATTGGTTTCGGGGCGCGCGAAAATTCACAAGCGAATAGAGGTAGGCCATGTCCTCCTCGTAGCGGCCGATATCCTTGAGCATCGCCTCGCCGGGCGTCCCGAAGCCGACCACCATGTGGTCGATCTGCTTCAGCCGCGGGTCGCTCCACGACTTGATGTCGAGATCGCGGTCGGCGCGGGTGATGAAGACGTAGCCCGAGCGGTAATACGGCTTGGTGGTCAGCACGCGCTCGTCGTCGGCATCGAGCCCGATCACCACGTCGCAGGTGTTCTTCTCCAGGCCGTCCCGCACGAGGTAGATCGCGGGCTTGCCGAGCCAGACGAACTGAGCCTTGCGGCCCATTTCCTCGGCGACGACGGTGGCGATCTTGTTCTCGAGGCCCGACCCGTCCTTCATCGAGAGCGGCGGCTGCTCGGCGGCGCAGACCCGCAGGACGCCGGGATCGGTCTTCGCCGGGGCTTG
Source organism: Methylorubrum salsuginis (assembly GCF_900114375.1). Classification (GTDB taxonomy): domain Bacteria; phylum Pseudomonadota; class Alphaproteobacteria; order Rhizobiales; family Beijerinckiaceae; genus Methylobacterium; species Methylobacterium salsuginis. The sequence continues at coordinate 174,663 of NZ_FOSV01000003.1, forward strand.
GGCGGCCTTCTGCTCCTGCGCCAGGGCGGGCCCGGCGAGACCGAGGAGCGCGGCCAGCGTGAAGGCTTTCGCGGTCGCGCGGGGGCGTCCGTTCGCGAGCGGCATCGTTCGTTTCCTCTGGGATTCTTTTTGGGGTGTCGTCTCGGAAGACGGTTCCGGTGCCGACTTATGCTGCCGGGATCCGAAGGGGTTGCCCGTGCCTCCGGGGCCGGAGGACGAGGCTGGAACGGCGCGGCGCCGAGGGGGAGGAACGAGAGCCGCGCCGTCCCGGGACCTCCCCCTCTCGCGAGGGAGAGAGGGAGGCTTTCGTCGCTGGCCTTACTTGGCGGCCGACTTCCACTCGCCGACATTCGGATCGTCGTAGGGACCCTTGCCGTCGAGGGAGAAGACGATCACGCCGCCGCCCATCTGGGTGTAGTTGGCGAGCTTCTTGAAGGCGCCCACCGCACCGAGACCGGCGGTCGGGTCGGCGAGGTCGAACACGAGGCCCACGCCCGGCCAGCCGCCGACGCCGTAGTAGATGGCGACGTACTGGTTGCCCTTGTGGGAGTAGGTCATCGGGTAGCCGATGGCGCCGGACGGGATCTTGAACTTCCAGAGGAGGTCGCCCGTGTCGGAGTCGCGCGCCTTCAGGTAGCCGTCGAGCGTGCCGTAGAAGACGAGGTCACCCGCCGTGGCGAGCGTCCCGCCCCACACCGCGAAGCGCTCCATCTTCTCCCACTTGTAGTCGCCGGTGATCGCGTTGTACGCCTTGATCTGGCCGAGACCCTCGTAGTTCTGGCGGTCGCCCTTCGGGCCCGGATACATGTTCAGCGTCGCACCGACGAAGAACTGACCCGCACGATAGGGAAGCATGAAGGGCTCCCAATCCATGCAGATGTGGTTGATGCCCATGTAGAACAGTTCACGCTTCGGATCGTACGAGTCGTGACCCTGGTTGTGGTAGCCCATCGCCGAGGGGCAGATGTCCTTGGCGAGGTGATCCATCCGGGTGCCGTATTCCGGATCGCGCACCGGCTGGCCGGTCTTCAGATCGACCGACTTGAACACGTTGACCGTGTCGTCGAGCTTGTTGGCCGAGACCAGCGAGCCGTCGGTGCGGTCCAGCGTGTAGACGATGCCGTTGCGGTCCGGGTGGGTCAGCAGCTTGCGGACCTTGCCGTCCTTGTCCTTCTGGTCGGACAGCATCATCACGTTGACGCCGGCATAGTCCCACTCGTCGTGCGGTGTCTTCTGGTAGCCGAACTTGGCTTCACCCGTATCGGCGTCGCGGCCGAAGATCGTCATGGTCCACTTGTTGTCGCCCGGACGCATGGTCTCGTTCCACGGCGCCGGGTTGCCGGTGCCGAAGTAGATCAGGTTCGTGCCCGGATCGTAGGCGTACCAGCCCCAGTTGGTGCCGCCGCCGATCTTCCAGGCGTCGCCTTCCCAGGTGCCGGTGCCGAGGCCCTTCTGGCCGTAATGGGCGTTCTTGACGTTGAAGTCGTCGGCCAGCAGCAGATCCTTGTCCGGACCCGTGGCGTAGGCGCGCCACACCTGAGCGCCGGTCTTCACGTCGTAGGCGGTGAGGTAGCCGCGCACGCCGAGCTCGGCGCCGGAGGAACCGATGATCACCTTGTCCTTGACGACGTAGGGGGCGATGGTGAGCGTCGAGCCGACCTTGATGTCGGAGTTCTCGACCTTCCACACCGTCTCGCCGGTCTCGGCGTTGAGCGCCGCGACGTTGCCGTCGAGCTGGGTCTTGAGGATCAGCGCCGGGGTCTTGCCGTCGCCCGGCCAGTAGGCGAGGCCGCGGTTGACGAGATCGCAGCAGGCGACCGCACGGGCGGCCGGGTTCTGCTTCGGCTTGTCCTGCCACAGGATGTGGCCCGGATCGTCCAGACCCAGCGCGAAGGTGTTGTTCGGGAACGAGGTGTGGATGTACATCTTGCCGTCGACGACGAGCGGCGCGCCCTCGTGGCCGTTCAGCAGACCGGTGGAAAAGGTCCAAGCCGGCCGGAGCTGCTTCACGTTCGACTTGTTGACCTGCTTCAACTCGCTGTAGTTGTTCGAATCGTAGTTCTTACCGGGCATCACCCAGTTCTCGTCGCTCTTCGACAGCTCGACCAGCTTGTCGTTGGCGAACGCCCCGCTCGACAGGGCCACCGGCGCGAGCGCCAGCATCGCCAGTGCCGACACCGATGTCACGTATCTGCTCATCCTGCGTCTCCTCGCTCAACCGCCACGCCTTTCGGCCTCGCGGCACCACTCAGATTTCTTTCGTCCGAGGTCCAGGCTCGCCTTCAAGTCGATCGGTGGCCAGCATCGAGTCTCTAAGCATTCCCTTAGAGCAGAGCGACCTTATGAAAGACTTATTAGCGCCCCTTCGCCTATATTTTCTAGGACTTTATTGGACGCGATGTCTTTAGGTGGTCCGACATTTGTTGGCGGGAGCATAAGGCAAGCCTAAGATTGCCGTCCGGTAGGTGCAGTGCACACTTGACCGGCTCTACTCTGCACGCCACGACTTCCTCCCAACGGGCGCGTGTCGAAGCAGCCCGACCCGGACCGGGGGAGACATTTTGTCATGGGAGGAGACGGCACGGCCCGGCGACGGATGCGGGCGGCGGCCCTCACGCTCGCCGGCCTGATCGCGGGGCTCGGCCTCGCCCGGGCGGCGGACGCGATCGATGTCGAGACGACGGGCGCGCTCTATCCGCGCGACGGGCGCCGCGACCTCACCGCCGAGGATCGCCTGCGCTTTCCCGGCGCGGGCGTGCTGTGGTGCCGCCGCCCCGACGGCGTCCCGCGCAAGGCGGCCGCCGCGTGGCTGATCGGCGCGCCGACGCTCGTGATGCTCAACGCTCACAATTTCCGCAACCGCCAGCTCGAGACGACACGGATCGTGTCCGATTGCTACTTCCAGATCGGCGGGCGCAACTACGATTTCGTCGCCGACAGCCTGCAGCTCGGCGTGGCCCGCGACGCGGAGCGACTTCACATCACCGACGACTGGGCGCTGCTGCGCCTCGTCCAAGCCGCCGAGGCCCCGACGCAGCCCCTGCCCGAGGCGCCGCCCGACCTGACGACCGGAGATCTGACGCTGCCGGTCACGATGGTCTCGCCGGGCGGCCACGGCAATTATCGGGGTGAGGCCAGCCTGGAGACCTGCACGGTCCGCCGTGTCGATCCGCCGACCGAAGGCGACACCCGCCGCGCCCGGCACGATTGCAACGACGGCTACGGCGGCTCGGGTTCGGGCCTGTTCGACGAGGCCGGCCGGATGGTGGCGATGCAGAGCGCCTCGCTCTCCATGAACTCACGCCACGCCTTCGATATCGAGTTCCACTACGGCTCGGCCCTGCTGATCGAAGGGGCTCTGCTCGATGCCCTGCGCGAGGCCGTGAGACGGCCTCAGCCCTCGCCGTAACGCCGGCTCCCGCGACGGCCATCACCGTCGCGATCATCGATAATGAGGTTGTGTCACGGGTTTGAGGATCGATCGACGTTGTGGCCGCCTGCGCCAAGGAGCGAGAGACGGATCACACGCCTCTCGAATGGGTCGATTGCTTCCACACTCGCCGCTTGCACGAACTCATCGGCAACGTGCCTCTTGGCGAGGCCGAGGCGCGCTGCTTCACGCGGGTCAGGCGTGAACCTTGGCAGCTGGATCCAGACCACATCGAATCCGGGCAATCCGGCGCGGTTCAGATCGATCCTAATGAGTTCCTTATAGGATCGCCTCCTTTTCCGTCTCGAACCCTAACGCGGTTCCCGTCCACATTCGGGGTCGACCCAGCTCGGTCGCGGAGTGTCCGCGACCGGAGGTCGAACGGACCCGCGACGCATCATGCTCGACATCGCCTTCCTCGCAGCAGCCTTTGCCTTCTTCGGCCTGGCCGCCGGCTACGCCACGCTCTGCGAACGCCTCTGAGGCGCCCCCCATGACTCTCGACCTCGCCCTCGGAGCCCTCGTGACGGCCGGGCTCCTCGTCTACCTCACCTACGCCCTCGTCCGCCCCGAGCGGTTCTGAGCGGCCCTGCCGGACCACATCCATGAATGCTAACGGCTGGATACAGATCGCGCTGTTCTGCGCGGTCGTCCTCGCGCTCGTGAAGCCGCTCGGCTGGTACATGACGCGCGTCTTCAACGGGGAGCGAACCCCGCTCTCGCCCGTGCTCTGCCCCGTCGAGCGCGGTCTCTACCGCGCCGCCGGCATCGACGAGCGCCACGAGCAGACCTGGCTCGGCTACGGCCTGGCCATGTTGGCCTTCCACGGACTCGGCTTCGTACTGCTCTACGCGGTGCTACGCCTGCAGGACGTGCTACCGCTCAACCCCATGGGTCAGGCGGCAGTGGCGCCCGACCTTGCGTTCAACACCGCGGCGAGCTTTGTCACCAACACCAACTGGCAGAACTACGGCGGCGAGAGCACCCTCTCGTATCTCAGCCAGATGTTGGGGCTGACGCACCAGAACTTCCTCTCGGCAGCGACCGGCATCGCCCTTGCCGTCGCCCTGATCCGCGGCTTCGCCCGTGCCTCCGCCAGGACGGTCGGCTCGTTCTGGGTCGATCTGACCCGCTGCACCCTCTATGTGCTGCTGCCGATCTGCTTCGTCTATGCGCTGTTTCTGGTCTCGCAGGGCATGCCGCAGACGCTTGGCACCTACGTCGATGTCACGACGTTGGAAGGCGCCCAGCAGACCATCGCGGTCGGCCCGGTGGCGAGCCAGGTGGCGATCAAGATGCTCGGCACCAACGGCGGCGGCTTCTTCAACGCCAACGCTGCCCACCCGTTCGAGAACCCCACCGCCCTTTCGAACCTCGTCCAAATGATCTCGATCTTCGCGCTGGGGGCCGCGCTCACCAACGTCTTCGGGCGCATGGTCGGCGACGAGCGCCAGGGCTGGGCGATCCTCGCGGCCATGGGCCTGCTGTTCCTGGCTGGCGTCGCGGTCACCTATGCCAGCGAGGCGGCAGGCAGTTCCGTCCTGAACGGCCTCGGGCTCACCGGCGGCAACATGGAGGGCAAGGAGGTCCGCTTCGGAATCGTGGCGTCGGCGCTCTTTGCGGTGGTGACGACGGCGGCCTCCTGCGGCGCGGTCAACGCGATGCACGACTCGTTCACGGCGCTCGGCGGCCTCATCCCACTGATCAATATGCAACTCGGCGAGATCATCGTCGGCGGCGTCGGCGCGGGCCTCTACGGCATGCTGGTCTTCACCGTGGTGGCGATCTTCGTGGCCGGCCTGATGGTCGGGCGCACGCCGGAATATCTCGGCAAGAAGATCGAGGCCCGCGAGGTCAAGATGGCCATGCTCGCCATCCTTTGTCTGCCGCTGATGATGCTCGGCGGCACCGCGCTCGCCACCGTCCTCCCGGCTGGGCTCGCCGGTCCGGCGAACGCCGGCCCGCACGGCTTCTCGGAGATTCTCTACGCCTTCACCTCGGCAGCCGCCAACAACGGCTCGGCCTTCGGCGGGCTCACCGGCAACACGCCGTTCTACAACAGCCTTCTCGCGCTCGGCATGCTGGTCGGACGGTTCTTCGTCATCGTCCCGGCGCTGGCCATGGCCGGATCGCTGGCGGCCAAGAAGACGCTGCCGGCCTCGGCCGGCACCTTCCCGACCCATGGCGGTCTGTTCGTCGGCCTGCTCGTCGGCGTCATCCTGATCGTCGGCGGCCTGACCTTCTTCCCGTCGCTGGCGCTCGGCCCGGTGGTCGAGCACCTCGCGGGCTCGGCCGGCCAGACCTTCGGGACGGGGGGCTGAGATGCCCCGCGCCTTCCCCTCACGGCGCAGGCCGCACCATCACCCGGTGCTACGCCCTCGCCCCCAAAGCGGCCCGTCGCGCCCCTTGCGCATGTCGGACCTCGTCCTGGCGCTCCTCGGCGTCGTCCTGCTCGGCGGCTTCGCCCTGATGACGGCGGCGACGCTGGCCGCCTCCTGAACCGAACTCGGCAAGGCTCGGCCGCTCAGGCCGGGCCGACCCGCCCCTCTCCGGACGCGAACTCCATGTCCTCCCAAAAAACATCATCGCTGTTCAGCGCCGCCCTGGTCGGGCCCGCGCTCCTCGGATCCGTCAGGAAGCTCGACCCCCGCGCCATGATCCGCAACCCGGTCATGTTCGTGGTCGAGGTCGTGGCGGCGCTCACCACCGTACTGTTCCTCCGCGACCTCGTCGCCGAGGGCAACGACGTGTTCTTCTCCGGCCAGATCGTCCTCTGGCTCTGGTTCACGCTGCTGTTTGCCAACTTCGCCGAGGCGCTGGCCGAGGGCCGTGGCAAGGCCCAGGCCGATTCCTTGCGCCGCACCCGCACCGAGATGCAGGCCAAGCGCCTCACCGGCAAGGGCCGCAACTTCGAGACGGTGCCCGGCACCTCGCTCAAGGTCGGCGACGTGGTGCTGGTCGAGGCCGGCGACCTGATCCCCTCCGACGGCGAGGTCATCGAGGGCGTCGCGTCGGTCAACGAGGCCGCCATCACCGGCGAATCCGCCCCCGTCATTCGCGAATCGGGCGGCGACCGCTCGGCGGTCACCGGCGGCACGCAGGTATTGTCCGACGAGATACGGGTCCGCATCACGGCCGCCGCCGGCTCGACCTTCGTCGACCGCATGATCGCGCTGGTCGAGGGTGCGGCGCGCCAGAAGACGCCGAACGAGATCGCCCTCAACATCCTGCTGGCCGGCCTCACCATCGTGTTCGTCTTCGCGGTCGCTTCGATCCCGAGCTTTGCGAGCTATGCCGGCGGCTCGATCCCCGTCATCGTCCTGGTCGCGCTGTTCGTGACCCTGATCCCGACCACCATCGGCGCGCTCCTGTCCGCCATCGGCATCGCCGGCATGGACCGTCTCGTGCGCTTCAACGTGCTCGCCATGTCGGGCCGCGCGGTCGAGGCGGCGGGCGACGTCGACACGCTGCTGTTGGACAAGACCGGCACCATCACGCTGGGCAACCGGCAGGCGACCGAGTTCCGGCCCGTGCGCGGCGTCTCCGAGCAGGAGCTGGCCGACGCGGCGCAGCTCGCCTCGCTCGCCGACGAAACGCCGGAGGGCCGCTCCATCGTCGTGCTCGCCAAGGAGAAGTACGGCATCCGTGCCCGCGACATGGCCGGGCTGAACGCCACCTTCGTGCCCTTCACCGCGCAGTCGCGGATGTCGGGCGTCGACCTCGACGGCTCGTCCATCCGCAAGGGCGCGGTCGATGCCGTCATCGCCTCGGTGACGGGACAGCCGATGGCGACCCGCGGCTCGAACCTCGCCCTGGCCGTCCGGCCCGAGGCCGAGACGGGGGGCGTGGCCGAGATCCGTGCCATCGCCGAGGACATCGCCAAGGCCGGCGGCACCCCGCTCGCGGTGGCCAAGGACGGCAGCCTGCTCGGCGTGGTCTACCTGAAGGACATCGTGAAGGGCGGCATCCGCGAGCGCTTCGCCGAGTTGCGCCGGATGGGAATCCGCACCGTCATGATCACCGGCGACAACCCGATGACGGCCGCTGCCATCGCAGCCGAGGCCGGCGTCGACGACTTCCTCGCCCAGGCGACCCCCGAGGACAAGCTGGCCCTCATCCGGCGCGAGCAGGCCGAGGGCAAGCTGGTCGCCATGTGCGGCGACGGCACCAACGACGCCCCCGCGCTCGCCCAGGCCGATGTCGGCGTGGCGATGAACACCGGCACAGTGGCGGCCCGCGAGGCCGGCAACATGGTCGATCTCGATTCCGACCCGACGAAACTCATCGAGATCGTCGGCATCGGCAAGCAGTTGCTGATGACGCGGGGCGCATTGACCACCTTCTCCATCGCCAACGACGTGGCCAAGTATTTCGCCATCATCCCGGCCATGTTCCTGACGCTCTACCCCCAGCTCGAGGCCTTGAACGTGATGGGCCTCGCCTCGCCTCAGAGCGCGATCCTGTCGGCGATCATCTTCAACGCACTGGTCATCGTCGCCCTGATCCCGCTCGCGCTGAAGGGCGTGACCTACCGCCCGGTCGGGGCCGCCTCGCTCCTGCGCCGCAACCTCCTCGTCTACGGCCTCGGCGGCGTCCTCGTGCCCTTCGTGGCCATCAAGGTCATCGACATGGCCGTCACCGCCCTCCATCTCGCTTGAAGAAGGTCTTAGGAGACCTGCCATGCTGAACCAGCTTCGCCCCGCCCTCGTCCTGCTCGTCGCCCTGACGGCGGTCACAGGCCTCGCCTATCCGCTCGCCGTCACCGGCATCGCCGGCACGGTTTTCCCGGCCAAGGCCGCCGGCAGCTTGATCGAGCGCGACGGCAAGGTCGTCGGTTCCAGCCTGATCGGCCAGGGCTTCACCGGCGGGGGCTACTTCCACGGCCGGCCGTCGGCCACCACCGCGGCCGACCCGGCCGATGCGAGCAAAACGGTGCCGGCGCCCTACAACGCCGCGAACTCGATGGGTTCGAACCTCGGTCCCACCAGCTCCGCGCTGGCGGAACGGGTGAGGGGCGACCTCGACGCCCTGAAGGCCGAGAACCCGGGCCAGCCGGTGCCGGTCGATCTCGTCACGACGAGCGGCTCGGGCCTCGACCCCGACGTCTCGCCCGAGGCGGCCTTCTTTCAGGTGCCGCGGGTCGCGAAGGCCCGCAACCTGTCCGAGGAGCAGGTGAACGAGCTCGTTGCCGCCCAGGTGCAGGGCCGCACACTGGGCATCCTCGGCGAACCGCGTGTCAACGTGCTGGCGCTGAACCTCGCGCTCGACGAACTCGCCAAGCGCTAAAAGAGCCATCATGTCCGACCCCGGCCGCGATCCGAACCGCCCCTCGCCCGACGCGCTGCTCGAAGCGGTGCGCCGAGAGGAGCGGACACGCGGCCGGCTCAAAGTGTTCCTCGGCGCCGCGCCCGGTGTCGGCAAGACCTACGAGATGCTTACCATCGGGCGCGCCCGGCTCAAATCGGGCGCCGACGTCGTGGTCGGCGTGGTCGAGACGCACGGGCGCGCCGAGACGCAAAGCCTGCTCGACGGCTTCGAGGTCGTTCCGCGGCGCGCCGTGCCCTATCACGGCACGGTCCTGGAGGAGATGGACCTCGACGCACTGCTCGCTCGCCGGCCGCGGATCGCGCTCGTGGACGAGCTCGCCCACACCAATGCGCCCGGCTCGCGGCATCCGAAGCGCTATCAGGACGTCGAGGAGTTGCTCGACGCCGGCATCGACGTCCTGACGACGCTCAACATCCAACACGTCGAAAGCCTCAACGACGTGGTCGCCTCCATCACCCGTATCCGCGTTCGCGAGACCGTTCCGGACGGGGTTCTCGACCGGGCCGACGACATCGAGGTCGTCGATCTCAACCCCGACGACCTGATCGAGCGCCTGAAGGCCGGCAAGGTCTATGTGCCGGCCAACGCCGAGCGGGCGCTCAAGCACTATTTTTCCCGCGGCAACCTTACCGCCCTGCGCGAGCTGGCGCTCAGGCGCACCGCGGACCGGGTCGACGACGAACTCCTCAGCCACATGCGGGCCAACGCGATTCCCGGCCCCTGGGCGGCGGGCGAGCGGGTGCTGGTCTGCGTCAGCGAGGATCCGCGCTCGGCCGGGCTCGTGCGGTATGCCAAGCGGCTGGCCGACCGCCTGCATGCGCCCTGGAGCGCGCTCGTGGTCGAGGGGCCGCGCGCCGCCTCGCTCACCGAGGCGGAACGCGACCGCGTCGCCGAGACGCTGCGGCTGGCGGACCGACTCGGGGGCGACGCCGTGACCCTGCCGGGCGGGCGGCGCATCGCCGACGACATCATCGCCTACGCGCAATCGGCCAACGTCAACCACATCGTCGTCGGCAAGGCGGCGCGCTCGAAGTGGTTCGAGTTCGTGAACGGCTCGGTCGTGCACGACCTCGTGCGTCGCAGCGGCAACATCAGCGTGCACGTGGTACCCGGCGAGGCCGTCCCGGCGGCGGCGCAGACGCGGACGATCGCCACGACCACGGCTGCCGCTCCGGATTTCCGGTCCTACGCCCTCGCCCTCGTCGCGACGGGGCTGGGGCTCGCGCTCGCCCTGCTGCTCCAACCCCATGCCGGGGTCGAGAACGCGGACCTGTTCCTCCTGACCGCGATCGTCGGCGTGGCCGTGCGCTTCGGTCTCGGCCCCTCGCTGCTGGCCGTCGTGGCGGCCTCGCTCGCCTACAACTTCTTCTTCCTTCCGCCGGTCTACACTCTCACCATCGCCGACCCGACCAACGTCGCGGCCTTCGTGCTGTTCTCGGTGGTGGCGGTGGTGGTCTCCAACCTCGCCGCCCGCGCCCGCCTGACCGCGGTGCTCAGCCAAGCCCGCGCCAAGTCCTCCGAGCGGCTGTTCGGCTTCTCGCGCAAGCTCGCGGGCTGCGCTTCCCTCGACGACGTGCTGTGGGCGACATCGGCCCAGGTCGCCGCCATGCTGAAGGTCCGCGTCGTACTGCTGCTGCCGGAGGCTAGAGCGCATTCCGACGAAGCGGATACCGGTTCGACGAAAGAGTACGCGTCGAACCAAGACCTTAGAAGCGTGCCCCCATCAAACGTGGTCCGGCACGGCTCCAAGGCCGTCACGGTCCGGGCCGGCTACCCGCCCGAGGATAGGCTCGACGAGGCCGATCTCGCCGCCGCGCAATGGGCCTTCGACAACGAGCGCCCGGCCGGGCGCGGCTCCGACACGCTGCCCGGCGCCAAGCGCCTGTTCCTGCCGATGCGCACCGGACGCGGCACCATCGGCGTCATCGGCCTCGATGCGGACGGGACCGGCCCGATCCTGGCGCCGGAGGGCCTGCGCCTCCTCGACGCCCTCGCCGACATGGGCGCGCTCGCCATCGAGCGGGTGCGACTCGTGGAGGACCTCGACCGGGCCGAGCGCGCCGCCGAGACCGACCGGCTGGCCCGGGCGCTCCTCACCTCGATCAGTCACGATCTGCGTACGCCGCTGGCCTCCGTGCTCGGCTCGGCCAGCACGCTCCGGGACCTCGACGCGGCGCTCCCGGCCGAGTCCAAGGCCGAGCTCCTGGCAACGATCATCGAGGAATCGGAGCGATTGAACCGCTTCATCGTCAACCTGCTCGACATGACGCGGCTGGAAGCCGGCGCGGTCGCTCCGAACCTCGCCCCCCAGGACGTGGCCGAGACCGTCGACACCGCCCTGCGGCGAACACAGAAGATCCTGGCCGAGCACCGGATCGCGGTCGCGATCGATTCCGACCTGCCGACGCTGCACCTCGACCCGGTCCTGTTTGAGCAGGTGCTGGTCAACCTCCTCGACAACGCCGCGAAGTACGCGCCCGAGGGCACGACCGTGACGGTTCGTGCCCGGCACGACGGCCAGGCGGTCCGCATCGAGGTGCTCGACGAGGGCTTCGGTCTGCCCGAAGGCGATGTCGAGCGGGTGTTCGACAAGTTCTACCGGGTGCGCAAGAGCGACCACGTCCGGGCCGGCACCGGGCTGGGCCTCGCCATCTCCCGCGGGTTCGTCGAGGCGATGGGCGGCACCATCACGGCCGGCAACCGTCGCGACCGGTTGGGGGCCGCCTTTACCGTGGCGCTTCCGGTCCCGGCACGGACGACGCCAAGGGATATCGCCGCATGAGCCCGACCATTCTCGTCATCGACGACGAGCCCCCGATCCGCAAGCTGCTGCGCATGGGCCTGTCCACCCAGGGCTACGCCATCATCGAGGCCCCGAACGCCACCACCGCCCTGGAGGTGCTCGCGCGCGAGAGCCCGGATCTCGTCATCCTCGACCTCGGCCTGCCGGACATGCGCGGGCACGATCTGCTGCGGGCGATCCGGGCGAGCCATCCGGGCCTGCCGGTGGTGGTGCTGTCGAGCCGGGACGACGAGGGCGGAAAGGTCGAGGCTCTCGACCTAGGCGCCGACGACTACGTGACGAAGCCCTTCGGCATGGCGGAGCTCCTGGCGCGGCTGCGCGCGGCCCTACGACACCAACTCGCCGCCCGGGGCGAGCGGCCCGTCTTCCGGGTCGACGGCCTCTCGGTCGATCTCGTCCGCCGTGTGGTCAAGGTCGACGACGCCGAGGTGAAGCTGACCCCGCGCGAGTACGACTTCCTGCGGGTTCTCGTGCTGCATGCCGGCAAGGTGCTGACCCACGCCCAGCTGATGCACGAGGTCTCGGTCTCGTCGGAGCCTCAATACCTGCGGGTCTACATGCGCCAGCTCCGGCAAAAGCTGGAGGCCGACCCGGAGCGGCCGCGCATTCTTCTCACCGAGACTGGCGTCGGCTATCGCCTGCGCGCGCCCGACGACGAACCGGATCTCAGGCTGCGCGCGGCGAACGACGCCAAGCCGGCGGCGACGGAGACGAGATCTTGAAGCCCAGTTCCACCAGCGGCCGACCGACGCGATGACCGTCGACGACATCCTCGCGCCCGAGGCGGTGATTCTCGGCCTGCGCGCTTCCGCCAAGACCGCCCTCCTCGAAGACTTGGCCCGGCGCGCCGCGCAGTCGCTCGCTCTCGACGCCGCCACGATCCTCGGTGCCCTCGTTCGCCGGGAAGGGCTCGGCTCGACCGGGATCGGCGACGGCGTGGCGCTGCCGCATGCGCGGCTGGAATCGGTCAGGAAGCCGTTCGGCCTGCTGGCACGCCTGCGGGAGCCCTTCGACTTCGACGCAGTCGACGAGCGGCCGGTGGACCTCGTGTTCCTCCTCCTCCTGCCGACGGCGGAGGGTGACGATCACCTGAACGCGCTGGCCTGCGTGGCGCGCAAGCTGAGGGACCCCGACATCGCTGCGGCCCTGCGGATTGCGCGGGACGCAGCAGGCCTCCACGCGTCGATCAGCGCCCCGTCCTTCAGCCACGCGTGAGGCGCCCCTCGGGGGGGCCTGCGCGACCACATGCCGATGGCTGAGAGCGAAGCGGCGACCGGTCGTTCGGAGTAGGTCGAGCGAGACGGTGCCGAAGTCGTCGAACCCGGCCGACAGCGGACGGTCCGGCAACAACTGGTGCCACGCCCCTGCTACCGCCAACCGAAACGAGCTCGCCCGCGCTCAAATCCGAGCTTCGTTCGACAAGCCGACGCGCCAGCCAAGCCACCGCGACGAACGGGTCGCCGATGATGTCGCTTCCGTGGCCGTCGATGGCGAGGCTTGCCTCGGTCGCGGCGACGCCATCGACGGCGAGGACCAGGCCAAAGGTGCGGAGGACTTGGGCGCTGTGGCGTCTGGAGCCCATGGGCCGGACGTGGCGGGCTCGGACGGAACGGCTGGACACGGGAAACCCCGACGATTGACGACCGTATGGATAACGGATGCCGGGGCTGCCACCTCGAGAGCGTCGGCCCTGCCGTCAGATGCGCAGCTCGATCCGCTCCCCGGACAGGCGCACGGCGTCGGGACGGTGGTCAGTCTCGTCCTCGGCGTAATCGACGGCCGCCTTGCGGCTCCGGAACAGGCCGCCGGCGCGCCCGTGGATCTCAATGGCGACCCAGTGGCCTTCCGGGTCCTGGCCGACGATGAACCGGGCCGCGTCCGAGGCGGAAGCCTCGGCAGGGATGACGGCGACTTGTATGCTGGGGGACATCGTGTGTCTGGGGTTTGCGCGGCCTTCAGGAGACCGCGCCCCTAAACTGTGCCCGACCGCGTTAGGGTTCGAGCGGGAAGCGGAGCCAATCTCATAAGCGTTTCGTTAGGATTCAGGTCTTCGGCGGCCCGTGCCCTCGAAAGCCGGCGCCTCGGCCTTGAACAGACCGTTGCTCGTCTAGGCCAGGGCGTTGTCATAGCCGTCCCCGACGCTGCCGACCGAAGGCTCAACACCCGCCTCCGCCAAGCGCTCCGTGTCGCGCAAGGCGAAGTATTGCGAGCCCTGGACGCCCTTCCATGTGTCAAGCGGCGATGCGGGTCTGACCGGGGCGATCGGCAGCACCATGCAGATCGGCTCGACCCCGTAGACCTCCCGGTGACCGTCGATGAAGGCGATCATGCCCGCGACCGGCGATCGAACTGCGCCAACCCAAAACCGGCGGACGCCTTCCTCGGGATCTCGTTGGCCTGCCGAAGTTCGCGGTTCCCCCGCTCCAGCGCCTTGATCCGCTCGCCCTGCTCCGTCGTCGGGCCGGCGCGCTGAGCACGATTCCGCTCGCCTTGGCGCACCCCGTTGCGCAGCGTCTCGCCCGAGCAACCGATCTTCGAGGCGATCGAGCGGATCGCCCCGCATTGCGAGCCGTTCTCACCCTGATGGTCGAACACCATCTGCACCGCGCGCTCGCGGACCTCAGGCGAAAAGGGAATGTTTGGCTTCGTCATGGCTCCACCCTCTCAAGAGGCGGAGCCTCCGGGAAACCCGGAGCGGTTCATCTCGCACGGTAGCAAAGATGAGGGTTACTCGTCGGGCAACGCAGAACAAGATTTAAAAAAGTTTTGGGAACGCAACAGGGAACATCAGGAACGCGAGATCAACACAAAAGCTGAAAATCGCAAGCGCCGCCAAAAGGATGGAGTGGAGCGGGTGAAGGGAATCGAACCCTCGTATTCAGCTTGGAAGGCTGCTGCTCTACCATTGAGCTACACCCGCATGAGGGCCGGATATCACGAGCCGCGGGGTTTGAGAAGATCGCCGCGGCTCGGCTCCGGGTGCTCGGACCTCTGGAGGCACAGCTCCAGGGCACGGTACGGACGGTGAGGCCCGGTCGTTCCCCTTCGGCGGCTCGACCGCGGGGCATGACCGGGGAATCGATGGACAGACTTGCCAGGGACGCGCCGGATCAGAGGCCCATCAGCACGCTGACCGAGCCGACGGCCGTCACGATGAGGCCACAGGCGAACACGGCGATCATGGCGTAGGAAACGGGCTTCAGCTGCATCGTCGATCGACTCCTTGAGATATGGAAAATGGCTTGGGTTTCGGGTTCGATGGCGTCCGCAGGTCGCAAGGCGCCCGAGCCGGACGGCTCCGGACGCCCACGCATAAAGCGGGCCCCGAGGCGGCCCGATCCATCACAACGAGGTGATGTCGGATCCGGCCGAAGGTTCGCCGGATATTCGCTCGCGATATTGGACACATCGTGCCGGTTCCGACCGTCGAGGTTACGATCGAAGCCAAGATTCCGGCAGTATGATGCCGAGAGGGTGACCCGCCCTCATCGGGCGGGCCGTCCGGGTCAGCAGCGGGTACCGCCGGAGGTCTGGCCGTATTGCTTGACCGGGAAGTGCTGCTGGTTGGCGTTGCCCTCTGCGGCCGAACTCGTCGGGCAGCGGGTGAACTTCGGATCGTCGTGAACACCCAGCGACCCCGTCACCTCCGGCGCGAAGCGCGTGACGGGCGCGGTCCGCTCCACCGGAGCAGCTGCGCTGAAGGCCAAGGCGGAAGAAACCGGAGCGGTGGCGCCGAGCATGACGGCGGCAACGACGGCGGCGACTCGCGTCTTCATACGGTGTTCATCCTCCTTCTGCAGCACATCCCCGTCGCGGGGCCTGCTTCTCTCTGCTGAAGATGAATATAGGCACCAAACTTCATCTTGGATGTGTCACGACGCACGCAACCGAACGGATTACCCGCCGGACTGGACTTCGGAACAAGGGTTCACGCCCGATGTGCCGACGGCGGCCAGCCCTCCTCGGCGCGGCGGCCGGTGAGGCCGGCCTACGCCGGCATGTCGGGATGGGGTCGGTGACGGGGATCAGGGACCGTGCGGCAGCCGGGCGCTCGGCCCCGGACCGGACAGCGCGGCCCTGCGCTCCAGGCCCTTATGGAGATGGACCATCAGCGCCACGCCGAAGAGCGGGGTGACGAGGTTGACGATGGGAATCACCATCAGCCCGGCGAGCAGGCAGCCGGCGAGGATCACAGTGAATCCGAAATGCTCGCGCATGGCCCGCGCCTCGGCCAGCGGCCGGAAGCGGCCGGCGGCGAGTTCGAAATACTCGCGGCCCAGGAGGTAGGCGTTGGCGCCGAAGAAGGCGATGAGGTTCACCCCCGGCACGAAGACGAGGATCAGCGCCACGAGGTTCACCAAGAGCGCCAGCCCGGCGAACCGCACGGCCGACCACATCGCCTCGCCGAAGGGCAGCGCCCGCCCCTGCGGCTCGGCGGGGAAATCGGTGCGCTCGACGATCTCGGCCACGTCGTCGAGGAAGAAGCCGGCCACCAGGATCGAGACCGCGGGCATGACGTAGGCGAGCGCCACGAACAGCCCGGCACCGGCCAGGAAGAAGGCCAGGGTGTCGAGGAACGGATAATCCGCCGAGATGTGGTGGCTTGCCTGGAACGCCTGGATCAGGCGGGTGAGCCCGAACCACACCGCGATCAGCAGTCCGATCGTCAGCGCCAGCGACTTGAGCAGGATGCCGCGCAGCGCCGGAGAAAGCACCTGGCGCAGAGCCGCGGCGGCGGCCTTGATGAGCATCGCCCGATCCGTCCGTGGAAATTGTCGTGTGCCCGTCCCGCCGGGGTTCTCGCCGCAACCGTTCGTGAGCGCAAGCCCCGGCGCGGGGCGGGCCCTCCCGACCGTTTGCCGCGTTGTCGCCGGACAGAGGCCGCGGAGCCACGCCGGAGACACGCCATGACCCGACGCCCCTTCCCCCGCCTGATCCTGCTCGGCCTCCTCGTCGCCGGAAGTCCGGCCGCCGCCCACGAGGTCGGCGCCTGGGCCGGCGCGAATTCGGCCCCCGCCGAGCGCTCCGAGGTCGCGGTGGCGGCGCTCGACGGCAAGGCCTACGTCATCGGCGACTACAACGGCGCGACCGAACTCCTGATCTACGATCTCGCCGAGGACCGGTGGAGCAAGGGCGCGCCCTTCCCCTACCCGGTCCACCACACCATGGCGGCCGAGCG
Organism: Methylorubrum salsuginis; assembly: GCF_900114375.1. Taxonomy (GTDB): domain Bacteria; phylum Pseudomonadota; class Alphaproteobacteria; order Rhizobiales; family Beijerinckiaceae; genus Methylobacterium; species Methylobacterium salsuginis. Next base: position 191,403 of record NZ_FOSV01000003.1, read on the forward strand.
GGGCGGCAGGATCTACGTCTTCGGCGGCTACGTGAACGGCTGGGAGGCGAGCCCGAAGGTCTGGGCCTACGATCCCAAGGCCGACCGATGGGAGCCGCGGGCCGACCTGCCGACGCCGCGGGCGGCGGGCGGGGCGACGCCGCTCGGCGCCAAGATCCACGTCGTCGGCGGCAGCGGCTCGGGCCGGGGCAATGTCGCGACCCACGAGATCTACGATCCGGCGACCGATTCCTGGGCCGGCGCCGCGCCCCTGCCGACCCCGCGCGACCATCTCGCGGTGCAGACGGTCGAGGGTCGCATCGTCGCCGTCGGCGGTCGCATCGACGGGGATTCCTCGAAGAACCTCACGGCCAATCAGGTCTACGATCCGGCCGCCGACCGCTGGAGCGATGCCGCGCCCCTGCCGACGGCCCGCAGCGGCGTCGCCTCGGCGGTGCTCGGCCGCGAGGTGTTCGTGATCGGCGGCGAATCCAAGGTGAAGACCTACGACGCGGTCGAGGCCTTCGACCTGCCGGCCAATCTCTGGCGCGCCCTCGCCCGCCTGCCGACCGCCCGCCACGGCTTCGGCGCGGTGACCTACGGGGGTCGCCTCTACACTCTGACGGGCAGCCCCCGGCCGGGGGGCGAGAAGTCGGGCATCGTGGAGGTGCTCGATCCGAAGGGGGCCGCGCCGGGGCGGTGATTTTTGTCGTTCGCAACGTCGCCGCAGCATCCCCTCTCCCGTCCGCTCCGCGGACGCCCTCCCCGGCAGAGGGGGGAGGGGGTCTGGGGCAGCGGCGCTTGTCGCGGCGTGCGGCCCGTCCGACATGACGGGCACTTCTCGAACCAGAAAACCGAATGCCCCCGTCCCCGGAACACGTCCGCTTCCACCCCACCGTCCCGCCTCGCTTCGCCCCCCTCCCCTCCGCCCCCGACGTGGCGGTGATCGGCGCGGGCGCGGCGGGAATCGCGGCGGCGCGGCGGCTGATCGCGCGTGGGCTGTCGGTGGCGGTGCTGGAGGCGCGCGACCGGGTCGGGGGGCGGGCCTTCACAACGGCTCTGCGCGGGCATCCGATCGATCTCGGGGCCCACTGGCTCCATGCCGGGCCGGTCAACCCGCTGGTGGCGCTCGGGCACGCCCGTGGCGAGCCGCTGCGGCGGGCGGCGCAGGACGGGCATCTCTGGGTCGGGCGCCGCCGCGGACGCACCGCCGAGCAGGCCGCCTTCGGCCGGGCCTTCGACGTCGCCGACCGGGCGATGACGCTGGCCGCCGGCCTGCGCGAGGACGGACCGGCCTCGAGCGCCGTGCCGCCGAGCCTCGGGCCCTGGCGCGAGCGGATCAGTCTCGTCCACGCCCTCGTCTCGGGCCGGCCGCTTCAAGAAGTGTCGCTGCACGATTGGCCGAGCCTCGAATACGGCGACAACTTTTTCGTCTCCGGCGGCTACGGCGCCTACCTCGCCCGCCTCGCGCTGGATCTGCCGATCCGGCTTTCCGCGCCGGTCGCCGCCCTCGACACCACGGGGCCGGGCGTCGCGATCCGCCTGGACGACGGTGGAACGCTCGGCGTCCGCGCCGTGATCGTCACGGTGCCGATTCCGGTGCTCCAGCGCAGCGTCCGCTTCGAGCCGCCCCTGCCGGCGCGCACCCGCGGGGCGATCGACGGCTTCCTGTCGGGCACCTACGAGCACGTGGTGCTGCATTGGCCGTCGGCGCCGTTTTGCGGCCGCGACCGGCTCGCCAGCATCGTCGGCGGACGCCACAAGCCGCCGGGGATGCTGACCCGGATCGACGGGACGCCGTTCCACTATTTCGAGATCGACACCGCCTTCGCGCGAGCGGCCGACGCCCTCAGGGCCGGGCCGGACGCCGAGCGCCGCCTCGCCCGCGCGGTGCTGGCCGAGCATTTCGGCCACCGTGCCCTGCGCGACCTCGCGATCCCGGCGGTCACCGGATGGCGCCACGATCCGTACGCGGCCGGCTCCTGGGCGGTGGTGCCACCGGGCCACGCGCCGGCGCGGGCGATTCTGGGCGAGCCGGTGGCGGATCGGATCTGGTTCGCGGGCGAGGCCCATTCCCGCCAGCAATGGGGCACCGCCGGGGGCGCCTTCGAGGAAGGCGGGCGGGCGGCGGAGGCCGTCGCCGACCATCTCTCGGCCCGGGGACCGCGCGCCGGCGCCTGAGACCCATCCGCGATGATCCTGACCCATCGCCGATTGCCCCCGCGGCGACGGGGCGGCGGGACGGCGGGCCTCCGCCGGACGCACGGAACGGGACCATCGGTCCGGCTCCGTGCCGCTTGGTATGTGACGCTTGCAATTCGGGCACGATCGGTGCGAACCGCCGCCATGCGGGCGAAGCGGGGGCGGCGATGAACTGGATCGAGGCGATCGGCTATCTCGGCACCGGGCTCACCATCGCCTCGACGGCGATGAGCACGATGATCCCGCTGCGGATCGTGGCGCTCTGCGCGAGCTGCGCCGTCATCACCTACGGCCTCCTGATCGGCAGCGCGCCGGTGGTGCTGACCGAGATGATCCAGATCCCGTTCAATGCCTGGCGGCTCTACCAGATGGTCCGCCTCGCGCGCGACACCGAGAAGGCGGCCTCCGGGGACCTGTCGCTCGACTGGTTGAAACCCTTCGGCACGTCCCGGCGCTTCCGGGCCGGCGAGGTGCTGTTTCTCAAGGGCGATCTCGCCGAGGAGATGTACCTGATCGAGAGCGGGCGCTTCCGCATCGCCGAGCACGGCCTCGACGTGAAGCCCGGCGACATCGTCGGCGAACTCGGCATGCTCTCGCCGGGCAACCGCCGCACCGGCTCGCTCGCCTGCGTCGAGGCGGGCTCGGCGCTCTGCCTAAGCTATTCCGAGGTCAAGCAGCTCTACTACCAGAACCCGGAATTCGGCTTCTACTTCCTGCGGCTGACGAGCGAACGCCTGTTCCAGGGCGCCGCCGAGACCCTGCGGCCGGACAATGCCGGCACGGAGGTGCTGTAGGGCCGTCTCGCTCCCGCCGCGTTTGCCACCGAGACTGCATTCGCCAGGGGAAACCGGTGCATGTCGCGCGGACGTGTTTCGTCAACGCCCGCGGGAATGGTACGAGTCCGAGCGCAGCCCCGGCGGCCCGGAGCGCGCAAGCGGCCAGACGCACACGGCCAGACGCCAGCGGGACACGGATGAGGGGATACGAGGCAAAGGCCCAGGTCATGGCGGATGTCGCCACCGTGATCGAGCAGGCCCGGCGCGAGGGGCGCGACCTCGCCACGGCCTTGCGCATCGCCCGGGTGACGCTCGCCTATCTCAGCGGCCCGCAGCCGGACCCGGAACAGGCCCGCGCCCTCGAAGCCTTCGACAAGCAATTGCGCCAGCTGTCGAGCTGAGGCCGCATCCGCCTCAACCCGCTTGGATGATCAGCGTCACGGCGCCGAAGGCCAGCACGGCCAACACGGCCACGGCCATCAGGATCAGCGCCGCGCGCGACTCGCGGAGTTGGTTCTCTTCCATAGCCTCAGCTTAGGCGCAGCCGCGGTATCGGGGAAAGCCGATCCGGGCGGTCGTTTCGCCGCGACCGGTCGGCCGCGGGCGTGACGATCACGATGTCCTCGCCGGGCACCGCCTCGACCGGCGGAACCCAGGGAAGGACGGTCCAGCGGCCGTACCAGTCGGCCGCCACCGAGAAGGCGAAGCGGTGCGTCGGGTCGCAGGCATGGGTGAACGGCAGAGCCTTCGGATAGGGCCCGCGCCGCGCGGAAAAACCGTCCGAGAACAGGCCGAGCACGGGGGCCGGACGCGCGCGGTCGTCGGAACGGGCGAATGCAGGCACGGAAGGAACCTTCGCGAAAACATCGGGGCGGGCCCACCGTGGGCGAGCCGTTTGCGCGTCTCACTGCAAGACCGGAGCCCGCATCCGGCCTGCACTGCCGGGCGGGGCGGTGGGCGCGTCGTTTTCCCTGCGCGGACGGGCGCTTCGGGGGCCTGCGCCGAGCTGGTTCGGGGGTTGCGATGGTTAAGCGAAACCGTCTTCGACCGGGCCGCGATGTCCCGGAACGGGACGGCGGGCGGATCGGGACGGCACGCACGCCCCGATCCGGAACCGATGCCTCGCCTCTCGCAGGACCGATCATGCAGCCCGTCATCGGCGCGCTCCGGCGCCTCCTCCACCGCCGCTTCGCCCATCTCGGCCTTTTGGGCGCCCTGGCTCTGACCATGACGTGGTGGTTCATCGTCGCCCGCGGCGTGTGGTGGGCCATCGAGTGGGCGACGGCCTGAGCGGCGCTCGGCGCAGACCCCGCGAACGTTCTTTCTAGAGAACGGGCGCGCAGGAGATGGTTCTTTCTCTCGCGAGGTTTTTTGGAGAAGGCCGTTCCGACGGCGCCCAAAATTGCCCTTGGCGCTCAGGGGAGATGGGCGTTATCGCCCCTGTCGATGAGCCGGGAGACCCTGCGGCCTCAGCTTGACAACGTTCGTTAAAACGAACACTCCCTTCGATGACGAGCGGGCGTCGGCGCCCGCCCCACGGAGGCGAGACGACGTGACTTCAGGCAACCCGACCAGACCCGGCTTCGCCCCGTTCGGACGGGCGGCCCTCTTCGGCCTCGCCCTGGCGCTCGGCAGCGTCGGCGGCGCGCAGGCGCAGACGGAAATCCTCAACGTCTCCTACGATCCGACCCGCGAACTCTACCGCGAGATCAACGCGGTCTTCGCCGAGGAATGGAAGGCCAAGACCGGCGAGACCATCACGATCCGCGCGGCCCATGGCGGTTCGGGCGCGCAGGCCCGCACCGTGATCGACGGCATCCCGGCCGACGTGGTGACGCTCGGCATCCCCTCGGACATCGACGCCATCGCGAAGATTTCGAAGAAGATCCCGGCCGACTGGCGCAGCAAGCTCCCCAACGAGGGCCTGCCCTACACCTCGACGGTGGTCTTCCTCGTCCGCAAGGGCAACCCGAAGGCGGTCAAGGACTGGTCGGATCTGGCCAAGCCCGACGTGAAGGTCATCACCCCGAACCCCAAAACCTCGGCGGGCGGACGCTGGAACTTCCTCGCCGCCTGGGGCTACGCCTACGAGAAGGAAGGCAAGGACAAGGAGAAGGCCAACGCCTTCGTCGGCAGCTTCTACAAGAACGTGCCCGTCCTCGACACCGGCGCCCGCGGCTCGACCGTGACCTTCGCCCAGCGCGGCCTCGGCGACGTGCTGCCAACCTGGGAGAACGAGGCGTTCCTCGTGCTGGAGGAGTTCGGCAAGGACAAGTTCGACATCGTCGTGCCGCCGACCTCGATCTACGCCGAGCCGCCGGTCGCGCTGGTCGATGCCAACGTCGACAAGAAGGGCACCCGCAAGCAGGCCGAGGCCTACCTGCAATTCCTCTACAGCGACAAGGCGCAGGCGATCTTCGCCAAGCACCATTACCGCCCGATCAAGCGCGAAGCGGCCAAGGCCGAGGACCTCGCCCTCCTGCCCGAGATCAAGCTGTTCAAGATCGAGGATGTCCAGGGCTCCTGGGACGACATCCAGAAGCTGAACTTCGACAATGGCGGTCTGTTCGACCAGCTCAGCAAGGCCGGGCGCTGACCTCATGGTCGAGCCTCCCCGTCCAAGGCGGCGCTTCCGCCAGCGCAGCGTGATCCCCGGCTTCGGGCTCACGCTCGGCTACACCCTCACCTGCCTCGGCGTGATCGTGCTCCTGCCGCTAGCGGCGCTCGTCGCCAAGGCCGCCGGGCTCGGCCCGGCGGGCATCTGGGCGGTCGCCACCGATCCGCGGGTGGCGAGCGCGCTGCGCGTCAGCTTCGGCGTGTCGCTGCTGGCAGCCCTCACGGCCTCGATCTTCGGCGGCATCGTCGCCTGGGTGCTGACCCGCTACGAGTTCCCCGGCCGCAAGCTCGCGGACGCGGTGGTGGACCTGCCCTTCGCCCTGCCGACCGCGGTCGCCGGCATCGCGCTCGCCTCCCTCTACGCCCCGAACGGACCGTTGGGGGCGCAGCTCCTCAAGGTCGGCATCGAGGCGGCCTACACCCCGGTCGGCATCTTCATCGCCATGGTGTTCATCGGCCTGCCGTTCGCCGTGCGCACGGTGCAGCCGCTGATCGCCGAGATCGACAAGGAAGTGGAGGAGGCTTCCGCCATCCTCGGCGCCTCGCGCGTCGCGACGCTGACCAAGGTGGTGCTGCCGCCCCTCATCCCGGCGGTGCTGACGGGCTTCGCGCTCGCCTTCGCCCGAGGTGTGGGCGAGTACGGCTCGATCATCTTCATCGCCGGCAACCTGCCCTACGTCTCCGAGATCGCACCGCTCTTGATCGTCATCAAGCTCTCGGAATTCGACTACGAGGGCGCCAGCGCCATCGCGGTGATCATGCTCGGCATCTCGTTCCTGACGCTGCTCGCCATCAATCTGGTCCAGGCCTGGAGCCGTCGGAGATTCGGCTATGTCTGAGGCCGTCGCCCCCTTTCCCGACACACGGGACGACACCATCCGCCCGCCGCAGAGCGTGGTGACCGAGCGGCCTTACGTCCGCTGGCTCCTGATCGCGGTGGCGCTGGCCTTCCTGGCGCTGTTCCTCGTTCTGCCGCTGATCACGGTGTTCGCCCAGGCGCTCGCCAAGGGCTGGGGGGCGTATCTCGCCGCCTTCACCGAGCCGGACGCGCAATCCGCGATCCGCCTGACGCTGACGGTCGCGGCCATCGCGGTGCCGTTCAACCTCGTCTTCGGCGTAGCGGCGGCCTGGGCCATCGCGAAATTCGAGTTCCGCGGCAAGAACCTGCTCGTGACGCTGATCGACCTGCCGTTCTCGGTCTCGCCGGTCGTCTCGGGTCTGATCTACGTGCTGGTGTTCGGCTCGCGCGGCCTGTTCGGCCCGTTCCTGGTCGAGCACGACATCCAGATCATCTTCGCGGTGCCGGGCATCGTGCTCGCCACCGTGTTCGTCACCTTCCCCTTCGTGGCCCGCCAGCTGATCCCGCTGATGCAGGAACAGGGAACCGCGGAGGAGGAAGCCGCGCTGACGCTCGGCGCTTCCGGCTGGCACGCCTTCCGGACGGTGACGCTCCCCAACATTCGCTGGGGCCTGCTCTACGCGGTCCTGCTCTGCAACGCCCGGGCGATGGGCGAGTTCGGCGCGGTCTCGGTGGTCTCCGGCCACATCCGGGGGCTGACCAACACGCTGCCGCTGCACGTGGAGATCCTCTACAATGAGTACAACTTCGTTGCCTCTTTCGCCGTCGCCTCCCTCCTTGCCGGCCTCGCTCTTGTCACCCTCGCCATCAAATCCTTCCTCGAATGGCGCTACGCCGACGACATCGCGGCGGGGACACGGCGCCACTGACCGGAGCGGCGACGTGAACAGTCAGGCGACCGCGATCCGCGTCGAGGACCTGTCGAAGACGTTCGAGACGGCCGCCGTCCTGCACGACTTCAATCTCGACGTGCGGGCGGGCGAACTCCTGGCGCTGCTCGGGCCGTCGGGTTCGGGCAAGACGACGCTCCTGCGCATCATCGCCGGGCTCGACTTCCCCGACCGCGGCCGCATCATCTTCGGCCGCGACGACGCCACGCGGGTCCCCGTGCAGCAGCGCGCGGTGGGCTTCGTGTTCCAGCACTACGCCCTGTTCAAGCACATGACGGTGGCGGATAACATCGCCTACGGGCTCAACGCCCGGAAGCGCTCCGAGCGTCCGGACAAGGCCGAGATCAAGCGCCGGGTCGGCAACCTGCTCGACCTGATCAAGCTCTCGGGCTTCGCCGACCGCTATCCCAGCCAGCTCTCCGGCGGCCAGCGCCAGCGCATCGCCCTCGCCCGCGCGCTCGCGGTGGAGCCCCGCGTCCTGCTGCTAGACGAACCCTTCGGGGCGCTGGACGCGCAAGTCCGAAAGGACCTGCGCCGCTGGCTGCGCGAGATTCACGACCGCACCGGCCAGACCACGATCTTCGTCACCCACGATCAGGACGAGGCGCTGGAACTCTCCGACCGCGTGGCCGTGCTGGATCGGGGCCGGCTGGAGCAGGTCGGCACGCCGGACGAGGTGCAGGAGCATCCGGTGTCCCCGACCGTGCTGAAGTTTCTCGGCGACACGATCGAGGTCGAGGCCATCGCCCAGAACGGGCAGGTGCTGGTCTCGGGCCGCCCGACGCCGCTCACGGCGCCGCAGGGCCTGACCGGACCGGTCAAGCTCTACGCCCGCCCCTGGCAGCTCCAGTTCGCCGACGCGGACGCCGCCCATCTCCACGGCACCGTGCGCTCGTCCTATCGGACGCAAGGCCGCCAGCGGATCGAGGTGGACCGGGAGGGCGCCAAGACCGTCGTGGTCGAGGCCTCCGACACGGCCCGGCTGGCGCATGGCCGCGAGGTCGGTCTCAGGATCGTCGGGGGATGGGTGTTTCCGTAAGCGGACGCGCCGCGCATTCTCCTCCCCCTTGCGGGGAGGAGGGCCGTGTTACGCCCGCCCGGCTTCCGCCGACAGCATCAGCGGATCGACCCCCAAGCCCCGCAGCGCCTGATCGTACTTGGTGCCGAGTCCGGCGCCGAAGATCAGCTCCGGGTCGGCCGGGCAATTGAGCCAGCCGTTGGCCATGATCTCGTTCTCGAGCTGGCCCGCCTGCCAGCCGGCGTAACCCAGCGCCAGCACCGCGTTCGACGGCCCCTTGCCGTCGGCGATGGCGCGAAGAATCTCCACCGTCGCGGTCAGGCACACGCCCTCGTCGATCTGCAGCGTCGACTGGTCGATGTGGAAGTCGGCGGTGTGGAGCACGAAGCCGCGCTTGGCGTCGACCGGACCGCCCATCAGCACCGGCATGTGGCCGACCCGCTCGCGCAGGCGGATCGCATCGGATTCGCTGGCGATGTCGAGCTGGATCAGCAGGTCCGGCATGCTGAGGTCGGCCACCGGCTTGTTGACGATGATGCCCATGGCGCCGTCCGCCGAGTGGGCGCAGAGATAGATCACCGAGCGCGCGAAACGCTCGTCGCCGATGCCCGGCATGGCGACCAGGAACTGGCCGTCGAGATAGGCCGGATCTTTGAGGGGCGAGGCGGGACGCTGCATGGCCCCATGCTAATCCGCCTTGGAGCGTTGATCCATAAGCCAAACGCGCGCGTTCGCCCGCCTCGACAGGGGGCGGCCCCGCGTCTAACGCTGGCCGGGCACAAGTGGGACATCCCACTCAAGATCCTGCCGGCAAGATCTTACCGGACCGGATGCGAGGAGAGCACGGATGACGATTCAGGTCGGCGATCACCTGCCCCAGGTCACCTTCCGGGTGAGCGGCCCCGACGGCCCGCAAGCCAAGACCACCGACGATCTGTTCAAGGGCCGCCGCGTCGTGCTGATCGGCGTGCCCGGCGCCTTCACCCCGGCCTGTCACCGCAACCACCTGCCGGGCTACGTCACGAACCGCGAGGCGATCCTGGCCCGCGGCATCGACGCCATCGCGGTCACCTCGGTCAACGACGTGTTCGTCCTGAACGCGTGGCAGCAGCAGAGCGGCGCCGAGGGCATCGAGTTCCTGGCCGACGGCAACGCCGAATTCGCCAAGGCCACCGGCCTGGAGATGGACGGCACCGGCTTCGGCCTCGGCACCCGCTCGCAGCGCTACGCCATGCTGGTGGATGACGGCGTGGTGCGGGTGCTCAACGTCGAGGACACCCCGTCCAAGGCGGAGATCTCGGGCGCGGAAGCGCTGCTGAAGGTGATCTGATCAGGCTCCAAGCCCTCTCCCCTCCCGATCTCGGGCCTGCCCGATATCCGTTGGGGGGAGGGTTTTACCCCGCCCACCCATAATCCCGCGCGTTCTTCGCTTCGCGATGGAACGCCAGCCGCCGGTCGTATTCCAGCGGATTCTTCGGCTGCACCAGGGCGCCCTTCGGCACGTTGAGCCAATCGACCAGCCGCGTCAGCATGAACCGCATCGCCGCGCCGCGTGCCAGGATCGGCAGCGCCGCGACTTCCGCCGGTTCCAGCCGCCGCACCGCATCGTAGCCCGAGATCATCGCGCCGGCCTTGTCGCGGTGAAAGGTGCCGTCGGCATCGAAACACCACGCGTTGAGGCTGATGGCGAGGTCGTAGGCGAAGGCGTCCGTGCAGGCGAAGTAGAAGTCGATCAGCCCCGACACGTCGTCGCCGATGAAGAACACGTTGTCGGTGAAGAGGTCGGCGTGGATCACACCCGTCGGCAGACCCTGCGGCCAGGAGGCTTCCAGCACGTCGAGGTCGGCCCGGGTGCGCGCGGCGAGACCGGGCGCCACCGTGTCGGCCTGGGCTTCCGCCTGATCGAACAGCGGGCGCCATGCCCCGACGGACAGGTTGTTCTCGCGCCGCATGGGAAAGTCGCGGCCGGCTTCGTGCAGCCCGGCCAGAGCGGCGCCGAGCGCCCGGCAATGCTCGGCGTTGGGACGGCTCAGCGAGACGCCGTCGAGAAAGGTCACGATGGCGGCCGGCCGGCCGCAGAGGTGCCCGAGCGCGGTGCCGGCGCGGTTGCGCACCGGCTGCGGGCAGGCGAGCCCGGCGCGGGCGAGATGCCCCATCAGATTGATGAAGAACGGCAATTCGGCCTCGTTCACCCGCTTCTCGTAGAGGGTGAGGATGAAGTTGCCGGCTTCGGTGTGCAGGAAGAAGTTCGAGTTCTCGACGCCCTCGGCGATGCCCTTGCACGAGAGCAGGTCGCCGATCTCGTACTGGCTGAGGAAGGCGCGCAGCGCCTCGTCGGAAACGTCGGTGTAGACCGCCACGGCTGTCGCTTCGCGTCAGGATCGACAAAGGAAAGGGGCGCCGTAGGCGCCCCTGGGATCGTGACCGGCCGAGCCGGCGTGGCCCGAAAAGACTACTCGGCCGCTTCGCTGCGCAGCTCGCGCGGCAGCGGGAAGGACATGTCCTCGATCGTCACCGAGACCTGATCCACCGTCACGTCGAAACGGGCGGCGAAGGCGTCGATGATCTCTTCCACCAGCACCTCGGGGGCCGAAGCACCCGCGGTGAGGCCGAGGCGGCGGACATCCTTGAAGGCGTCCCAGTCGATCTCCTCCGCCCGCAGGACGAGGCGGGTGATCGGGCAGCCGGCCCGCTCGGCGACCTCGCGCAGGCGCTGCGAATTCGAGGAATTGGAGGAGCCGACGACGATCAGGGCATCGACCCGCGGCGCGACTTCCTTGACCGCTTCCTGGCGGTTGGTGGTGGCGTAGCAGATGTCGTCCTTGTGAGGGCCGTGGATCGCCGGGAACTTGGCCTTCAGCGCCTCGACGATGTGCTTGGTGTCGTCGATCGACAGCGTCGTCTGCGTCACCCAGGCGAGCGCCTGCTCGGCGGGCGGGTTGAGCGCCTCGATCTGGTCAATGTCCTCGACCAGCGTGATCGAGCCCTTTGGCAGCTGGCCCATGGTGCCCACGACCTCCGGATGGCCGGAATGGCCGACGAGCAGGACGTGGCGCCCGCGCTTGTGGTGGATCTCGGCCTCGCGGTGGACCTTAGTCACCAGGGGGCAGGTGGCGTCGATGGTGGTGAGCCCGCGGCTGACGGCGTTCTGCGGCACGGTCTTGGCGACGCCGTGGGCGGAGAAGATGACCGGGGCGCCGCTGTCGGGCACCTCGTCCAGCTCGCGGACGAACACCGCGCCCTTCCGCTTCAGCGTCTCGACCACGTACTTGTTGTGGACGATCTCGTGGCGGACATAGACCGGCGCGCCGTAGATCGCGAGCGCACGCTCCACGACATCGATCGCCCGCACCACGCCGGCGCAGAAGCCGCGCGGGGCGCAGAGCAGGATTTCCAGCGGCGGCTTGTCGCCCGTCACGGCCGGATGCGGGACCCTGTTCGGGTCGGCGGTCAGGTTGATGGTATCGGCGCTCATGATCCGGCGGATGTGGAGAGGGGTGGCCGGGTCTGTCAACAGCGGCCAGCCCGAAAGCCGCGACAGGGTTGGGAGGCCTGTCCGTTACGCAACACATAGCACGTTCGGCGCCGGGCGTGACCCCCGCCCACGCAACACCCTCAAGCAACTCCCAACGGCAGCCGACCGAATCGAGCGGCAGCCCCGTATGGCCGGGCGCGAAGGGCGCCCCGCGCAGCGGCCTCGGCTGTTGCCCAGGCGTCTCACGGAGCGAGCAGCCCAAGCCCGCGGACGCGGGCGCCGGCGCTTGAGGCCAACAGAACGTCAAGTGACGAAGGACACGCGAATCGGCCTCGCGGCTTCGGGCCGTGCGGGATAAGGGGAAGGTTCTTCCTTTCATCCCGCGAAGCAACCCAAGGCTTCCATGGCGAGCGCCGCGACCCACGCCAGCTTCCTGCCGCCGGTGCTGACCTTCCTGTCGGCGGCGGTGATCGGCGTGCCGATCGTGCGGCTGCTGGGGCAGAGCGCGGTGCTGGGCTATCTCGTGGCCGGCGTCGTCATCGGCCCGGCCGGACTCTCGCTCATCGCCGAACCGGAGACCGCGGCGAGCGTCGCCGAGATCGGCGTGGTGCTGCTCTTGTTCATCGTCGGGTTGGAGCTGGAACTCTCCCGCCTCGTCTCGATGCGCCGCGATATCTTTGGCCTCGGCACCGCGCAGCTGGCGCTTTGCTCGCTGGCGCTGGCCGGCGCCGGCCTCGCCTTCGGCCTGACGCCCGCCGCGGCCACCGTCGTCGGCATCGCGCTGGCGCTCTCGGCCACCGCCGTGGCGCTGCAACTCCTCGAAGAACGCGGCGACCTCGGCAGCGCCTACGGGGGGCGCTCCTTCGCGGTGCTGCTGCTGCAGGACATCTCGGTGGTGGCGATCCTGGCGCTGCTGCCGCTCTTGGCCACGGCCGGCGCCACGCCGAAGGACGGCTGGCTCGACGAGGGCCTGCGCTCGACGGGGCGCGCCGCCGCCGCGGTGGCCGGCGTGGTGATCGTCGGGCGCTACGGCCTCAACCCGTTCTTCCGCCTGCTCGCCGCCGCCGGCGGGCGCGAGGTGATGACGGCGGCCGCCCTCCTCGTCGTGCTCGGCACCGCCATGGTGATGGAGCGGGCCGGGCTTTCCATGGCGATGGGGGCGTTCCTGGCCGGCGTGATGCTCGCCGAATCGAACTTCCGCCATCAGCTGGAGGCCGATATCGAGCCGTTCCGCGGCATGCTGCTCGGCCTGTTCTTCATGAGCGTTGGCATGTCGATCGACGGCAACTTGCTGGCCCACCACTGGGCCGCGCTGATCGGGGCGACGCTGGCGGCCATCGCGGTCAAGGTCGTGCTGGTGGCCGGGCTGTTCCGGCTGTTCGGCTCGCCCTGGCTCGACGCCGTGCGCGGCGCGGCCGTGCTGGCGCCGGCCGGCGAGTTCGCCTTCGTGATCCTGCCGGCGGCGGCCGACCTGCGCATCCTCGAAGGGAACGTCCCCCGCTTCTGCGTGGCGCTCGCGGCCCTCACCATGCTGGTCGGGCCGATCATCGCCAAGGGCCTGGACATGCTCTTCGCCCGCCGCTCGGGCGAGGCGCAGCCGCCCTCGGATGTCGGGGATGTGGCGGAATCCGGCGACACCCGCGTCCTCGTCGTCGGCTTCGGCCGCTTCGGCCAGATCCTGGCGCAGGTGCTGCTGGCGGAAGGCATCAGCATCACCGTGATCGACAAGGATGTCGGCCAGATCCGCGCGGCGACGAGCTTCGGCTTCCGCATCTATTACGGTGACGGCACCCGTCTCGACGTGCTGCGCGCCTCGGGGCTGGCCAAGGCCGACCTCATCTGCATCTGCATCGACGATCCGGACGCCGCGACCAAGATCGTCGACATCGTCCATGAGGAATTCGCCAACGTGCGCACCTACGTGCGCGCCTACGACCGCACCCACGCCATCGCGCTGATGAACCGCGACGTCGATTTTCAGCTGCGCGAGACGGTCGAATCGGCTCTCGGCTTCGGCCGGGCGACGCTGGAGGGGCTCGGGCTCTCGGCCGAGGCCGCCGCGCGCCGGGTCGAGGACGTGCGCAAGCGCGACGTCGCCCGCCTCGTCCTGCAACAGGCCGGCGCGATGCCGGACGGCTCCGGCTGGCTGCGGGGCACGCCGGAGATGCGCCCCGAGCCGCTCACCGCGCCGACGCGGCCCTCGCGGGCGCTCTCGGCCGAGACCCGCGGCCTGATCGAGACGCAGCGCCACGAGGCCGCCACCCGGGTGCTGGAGCCGGAGGATTCGCAGCGGGATGCCTGAGCCGAGAACGGTCGGCGATGCGGGCGCGGCGCGCTTCGTCACCGGCTCGATCCTGCGCCACGTCGTCGTGATGAGCGGCACCGGCTCGGTCGGGCTGATGGCGATCTTCGCCGTCGATCTCCTGTCGCTGTTCTACGTCTCGAAGCTCGGCGACCCGGCGCTGACGGCCGCCGTCGGCTTCGCCTCCATCGTCCAGTTCTTCGCCATCGCCATCAATATCGGCCTGATGATCGCCGCCGGCGCCCTGGTCTCGCGGGCGATCGGGCGCGGCGACACGGCAGGCGCCCGGCGGATCGCGACCTCGGTCAACGTCCACGTCTTCGTGGTCTCGGGCCTGCTCGTTCTGGCACTGCTGGCAGCGCTCGATCCGCTGCTGCGGGCCATCGGGGCGGAGGGACACACCCTGGAGGTGGCCAAGCGCTATCTCTGGATCAGCCTGCCGTCGAACCTGCTGCTCGGCCCCGGCATGCTGGCGACCGGCCTGCTGCGGGCGGTGGGGGCGGCGCGCGACGCCATGTCGGTGACGCTGGGCGGCGCCATCGTCACGGTCTTCCTCGATCCGGCACTGATCTTCGGGCTCGGCCTCGGTGTGGACGGCGCCGCCATCGCGGTCTGCGTGGCGCGGCTCACCTTCGTGGTCATTGGCACGCGGGCCCTACAGCACCACCGCCTGCTGGAACGGCCGCGGCGACCCGCCATCCTCGGGGACCTGCCGGAGGTAACGCGCATCGCGCTGCCCGCGGTGCTGACGAACCTCGCCCCCTCGGTGGCGAGCGCCTTCATCGCCCACGCCCTCTCGGGCTTCGGGCCCGAGGCCATCGCCGGGAACGTCGTGATCGACCGGCTCGCCCCGGTCGCGTTCTGCGGGTTGTTCGCAATGTCCGGCTCGATCGGGCCGATCCTCGGCCAGAACTGGGGCGCGGGCCGGTTCGACCGGATGCGCGGGGTGCTCACCCAGGGCGCGCTGGTGACCGCCCTCTACATCGTCGTCGTCTGGCTGGTGCTGGCGCTCGCCCGCGGGCCGCTGGCGCGCGCCTTCGAACTGACGGGCGTCGCCGCCGACCTGTTCGGCTTCTTCTGCCTCGTGGCCGGGCCGGTCTGGTTCTTCAACGGCTTGCTGTTCCTGTCGAACGCCTCGTTCAACAATCTCGGCTTCCCCTTCGTCTCGACCCTGTTGAACTGGGGCCGGGCGACGCTCGGCACGATGCCGCCCGCGCTTCTCGGCGCCGCCCATTACGGACCCAAGGGCGTAATCGCCGGCACGGGTCTCGGGTCCGTCGCCTTCGGGCTCGCCGCCCTGGTGCTCGCCTTCCGCACGGTCGGTGCCCTTGAGCGCGGCAACCGGCCGGAGCCCGATCCCGAGCCGGAGGTGCGGGACGCCGCCCATCACGACACCGGGGCGCCGGCCCCGGCGCCGTCGAGCGGGATGCCGCTGTAGCGGCCGGTTTTCGAGCCTCGAACGCGGCTTTCCCTCACCAAATCACCGCGGAACGCGGCCGGCGGCTGGTCAGGGGCGGTTCGATGCGACACACTTCAATCGGAATGCGGCCCTCTCGCATGCGGTGCCGAGGGGCCGTATCCGAGGCGGCGTGAGGCGCCCTGTCATGTTCACGATGTTCGACATCCTCCAGAGCCAGGGCGACGCGAGCCTCAAGGCATTCGGGCAGCAATTCGGCCTCTCGCCGGACCAGACCCGGCGCGCCATGGAAGCCCTGATGCCGGCCCTCGGCTTCGGCCTCCAGAACCAGGCGGCCGACCCGATGGGCCTCAGTCGGATGTTCGGCTTCGGGATGCCGGGCGCCGCCTCCAAGCCGGCCGCGCCCGACCTGACGGGGGGGATGTTCGGCTCGCCGATGCTGGCGCAGGCGGTGATCCAGCAGGCCGCGACGGCGAGCGGCGTCGGCCAGCAGGCGCTTCGCCAGATGCTGCCGATCATGGCCGGGATGATCGTGGCCGGCATCGTCCACCTGATGCTCAACCCGCCGACCGCCCCGGCGGCGGACCCGACCCCGGCGGCGCCGAACTTCGGCAACCTGTGGGCCGACTGGCTGAACGGCCTCAGCGCCGCGGCCTCCACCCAGACCGCGCCCAAGACGACGGCGAGGACGACGGCCAACACCACCCCGCCGCCCGCCCGGCCCCAGCTTCGCCGCGAGCCGCCCCCCGGCGCGAACCCTCAGCCGGACGCCGCCAAGGCCTCGATGGAGGTGATCTCGCAGATGCTTCAGACCGGGGCCGAGGTTCAGGAGCAGAACGTCAAGGCGATGCGGGACGTGTTCGACGCCTTCTGGAACCCGAAGGACGCAGCGCCGGAGCCGGGCAAGGCCTCGGCCGAACCGGGGAAGCCGACGCCCCCTCCTCCCCCGCCCGAGGCCGCCCCGAAGCCGGCGGCGGCGCCGGGCTCGGCGCCATCCGCCCGACGCAAGCCCGGAACGCGGACCTGACGCGGGATCGCGCTACTGCTGGGCCAGGGTGTAGTACTGCACGATCGAGTCGAACATGCCCTTCATCCCCTTGCCGAAGAGGGTCATGCAGGTGATCACCGCCCCGGCCATGATGGCGGTGAGCAGCGAGTACTCGATCGCCGTGGCCCCCTCCGTGTCCCGGATCAGCCGGAGGGCGGCTTTCCGAAGGCGGGCGGCGGATGGCGCAGTGCGCTCGGTCGGCATCAGTCGCACGGCGAATCGTCCCGGAGGCGTGTCGATCGCCGATACGCTAGCCGTGCGGGGTTGAGACGAGCTTAAACCGAATGCCGAGGATTCCGGGCATCACCCTGAGTTGAACGGCCGACCTGGGATTCAAGCCGCCCGCCGGGCGACGAGGAACAGGCGCGGGAAGGCGAGCAGCACGCGCCCGTCGCCCTGCCTCGGATAGGCGGCCTCGAGCCGCCGCTCGTAGGCCGCCAGGAAGCCGGACCGGTGTTCCGGCGAGAGCGGCCCCAGGAACGGGCGCAGACCCGTGCTCTGAAGCCACGCGACGATGGCCGCGGCGTCGGCGAGCGGATGGAGATAGGTCGTCCGCCACAGATCGACGGTGCAGCAATCGGCCCCGCGCAGGAGGTCGTAATAGGCTCCTGCCGGGAGGATCGGGGTCCGGGCCGCGGCCGGATCTCCGATCGCGGCCGCCCAGGGGCCGTCGGCGGCGGTCTCGCGCATCAGCCGGTGCGAGGGCTCGTCGAGGTTGTCCGGCATCTGCACGGCGAGGCAGCCGCCGGGGCGGAGCTGGCGGACGAGGCGCGGCAGCAGGCTCGCGTGGTCGGGCAGCCATTGCAGCACCGCGTTGGCGAAGATCAGGTCCGGGGCGGTCTCGGGATGGACGTCGCGCAGGTCAGCGGCGACGAAGCGCAGGTTCGGCAGGGTGCGGCGCGCCTGGGCCAGCATGTCGGGGGCGCTGTCGATGCCGACGATGTCGGCCTTGGGGAAGCGCTGGGCAGAAGCGCCGTGCTGTTGCCCGGTCCGCAGCCGAGATCGACCAGATGGGCGGCCTCCGCCAGCGGCACCCGGGCCAGAAGATCGGCCGCCGGGCGGGTGCGCTCCTCGGAGAAGCGGAGATATTGCGCCGCATTCCAGTCCGACATGCATCCCTCCCGAAGCGGCCTGCGATCCGGGACAGATTACACGGTGGACAGTCCCGCGCACCGGCTTGGCGCGCAGGGGCGCGAGGGGGCAGCCTCGATCCCGCCAACGGATTCGGGCCGGAGGGGATCATGCTCGAGGAATTCAAGAAATTCGCCCTGCGCGGCAACGTGGTGGACCTCGCCGTCGGCGTGATCATCGGCGCGGCCTTCGGGGCGATCGTCAACTCGCTGGTGCAGGACATCATCATGCCGATCATCGGCGCGGTGACCGGCGGGCTCGATTTCTCGAACTACTACATCCCGCTCTCGTCGAAGGTGCAGGCCGGCATGGCGTACGCCGACGCCAAGAAGGTCGGCGCGGTGATCGGCTACGGCCAGTTCCTAACGCTGGCGGTCAACTTCACCATCGTGGCCTTCGTGCTGTTCATGGTCATCCGCGCGATGAACACGCTGAAGACCAAGGAGGAAGCCAAGCCCGAGCCGGTCGCCGAAGTGCCGGCGGATGTGAAGCTCCTCGGCGAGATTCGCGATCTCCTGGCCGAGCGCCGACCGTCCGCCTGAAGCGCCGGGCGACGGCGTGGTCACTCCCGGCGAGCGTCGTCCCGGGGCGCCACGCCGAAGGCGTCGAGGATGCGGTCGAGCGCTTGGCCGACCGCCTCTGTTCCCTCCTCGTGCGTCTTGAGGCGGGTTTCCAGGCGCTTGATCTGAGGTTCGAACTTGTGCGGAATGCCCGGCTCGTCGCCGAGATAGCGCGGTTCGGATGCGTCCACCGTGTAGACCGTGCGCAATTCGTGTCCGAGATGGTCTCGCACCGATTCCGGCAGCGGCGCCGGATCGGACGCGTCATCATGTCCGCTCATCGTCCGTCCTGTTCGGGGTTGACGTCCAATCCGGTCAGTCAACGGCGGAAAGTGCGAGAGCGTTGCGTGTGTTTTTGATCCGACTTGTCCTGCTGAGGCCGTCGCTTGCCCCCGAGGCTCGATCGGTCCGACCCGGCGAACGAAAACGGCCCCGGCGCGGAGGCGCCGGGGCCGTGAGAGCGGCGCCGCCCCGAGGGCGGCGCGCTGCGAGCCTCGATTACTCGATGACTTCGATGATGCGGTGACGGCCATCGACCAGCACCGGGCGGTCGTTGACGACGGTGTAGCGGGTGCCGCGGGCGACGCTGTAATCGCCGGGGACGTCGTAATAGGTCACGCCCGAATTCGGCAGCACGGTGCCGACGGCCACGCGCCCGTCATAGTCGTAGGAGCGGACATTGCGCTCGCGGACATAGGAACGGAAGCGGGGACGATCCTCGACGCCGAGGATGCCGCCGATCGTGCCGGTGGCCGCGCCGACCGCGCCACCGACGATGGCGCCGACCGGACCGGCCGCATCCGCGCCGTCCTGAGCGCCGCGCTCGGCACCGCGAAGCGTGCCCTGGGCCTGGGCGGCCATCGGCAGGGTGAGGGCGAGCGCCGAGGCGGCCAGAAGGGTCTTGATCTTCATTGCGTGCATCTCCGTCATTGTGACGTCCGCCGCCTGTCGTCCGGGGCGAAGCATGGCCGAACAACGCGGCATGCGGCGATTGGGATGCATGAAAAAACGAGAAAGGTCGGAATGATCCACCTCGGCCCGGATTCGCGGCACTTCTTTCAGGAGCGGCGCGGTCGGCGGATGAAACCTGCTTTTCGCGTCCGTCGCGAGGCCCGTTTCAGGTCCCATTCAGGGCGAGATCGATGCTTTCAGAGCCTCGGGACAGGCGCTGCGACCCGACATCCGGCCGAGGCTCGACGCAAAAACGCCGTCGCGCGGCTTCGGCGGAAGCCGCGCGACGGCGGAAAATGTCTTCGAAACGATCAGGCGTTCGAACGGTCGGCCAGCTTGCTCGCCACGAAGGACAGGGCGCCGCCGACGGCGAACAGGATCGCGAAGGTAATCACCGCGTGCCGGAACAGCAGGGGCTCGATGCCGGTATCGGTGAACAGCACGGCGAGCACCGCGCTGATCGGCAGGAGCAGGAGGATCGAGAGCGGCACCAGCGGGTTCATTCCACGTCACTCGCGTTGTCGAGGCCGCGCGCGGCCTTGGATCTCAAAAGATTTGCGGTGCCGGTCTTAGCACCGCGCCTCGGGCCAAGGAAACTCCCGTCAAGCCGGATTCCGTAAGACGCGCCGCATAAGCCGCGGGGTCCGGGCGACACGATAACGCCGCCGCGGGACCGCGGACCTCCTGACCGAACCGGCGGCTCGACGCGTCCCGGTTTCAGGCCGGGATGCGCACCTGCGCCCTGAGTCCCCCGAGCGGGCCGTCGAGGAGCGTGACGTCGCCGCCATGGGCGCGGGCGATGTCGCGGGCGATGGCCAGCCCCAGCCCCGAGCCGCCCGCATCCTGGCGCGCATCGTCGAGGCGCACGAACGGCTTGAACACCTCCTCGCGGCTCTCGACCGGGATGCCCGGCCCGTCGTCGTCGATCGCGACGAGGAAGGCGCGGTGTTCGCGTTTGCCCGATATCGCGACCGTATCGCCGTAGCGCGCGGCATTGGCCGCGAGGTTGAACAGGCAGCGGCGCATGGCGTCGGGCCGCACGGTGACGACGGAATCGCCCTCCAGATCCACCGCCTCGACATGGGCGCCGAGCCGCTCCACGTCGCTGCGCAGATCCTCCAGCATCACCCGCATGTCGGTGGGCGCGGCGGTCTCGGCGAGGTCGCCGCGGGCGAAGGCGAGGTAGCCCTCCAGCATCCGGCTCATCTCGTCCACGTCGCGGCGCAGATCCTCCACCTCCGGGGTCTGCTCGACCAGTTCGAGGGAGAGCTTGAAGCGGGTGATGATGGTGCGCAGATCATGGCTGACGCCGTTGAGCATCGTCGTGCGCTGCTCCATCGCCCGCTCGATGCGCCGCTTCATCTCGATGAAGGCATGGCCGGCCTGACGCACCTCGCGGGCGCCGCGCGGCTTGAACTCGATCTCGCGGCCCTTGCCGAAGCCCTCCGCCACCGCCGAGAGCCGCAGGATCGGCTTGATCTGGTTGCGCAGGAACAGGATCGCCACGCCGAGCAGCACCAGCGACGAGCCGGTCATCCAAAGCAGGAAGATGTGCGAGTTCGAAGCGTAGGCCTGGCTGCGCCGGGCCATGATCCGCATCACGCCCTCGGGGATCGCCACGCGGATCTCGATCAGATTCGAGCGGCCGACCGTGTCGATCCAGTAGGGCCGCCGGATCTGGCGCTTGATCTCGTCGGAGAGCGCCTCGTCGAGGATCGAGAAGAACGGGCGGGGCCCCGGCGTCGGGAGCTTGGCGCCCTTCAGGATATCGAGGTCGAGGTTGAGCCGCTCGCCCGCGATGCGGGTGATGGTCTCGGCGTTCCGGTCCTGCGGGTAGGTCTCGTAGATGTCGATCAGGGCGGCGATGTCGGCGGTGACGGCCGAGGAGAGCCGGCGGGTCACGAGCTGCCAGTGCCGCTCCATGAAGGTGTAGGCGATCACCGATTGGAGCAGCACGACGGGCGCGATGATGATGATGAGCGAGCGGGCGTAGAGGCCCTTCGGCAGCACGTCGCCGATGCGCCGGCTCAGGCGCCGCCACGCCCGGCGCACCGGGCCGAAGGCGCCGGCCCGCCGGAGGGAGGCCGCATGGGTTTCGGCGGAGCCCGCCACGGGTGACCTCAATCGATGACGAGGCGGTAGCCGACGCCGCGCACCGTCTGGAGGAAGCTCGGATTGGCCGGATCCGGTTCGATCTTGCGGCGCAGGCGATTGATCTGCACGTCGAGGGTGCGCTCGGCGGCGAAGCCCCCGGTGCCGGCCAGCGTCTCGCGATCGACGCCGCCGCCGCGGGCCTGGGACAGGATCGCCAGAATCTCGCGCTCGCGCTCGGCGATCTTCACGGTCTCGCCGTCGCGCTTCAGCTCGCCCCGCTCGGGCCGGAAGGTGAACGGGCCGAAGCTCACCGCGCCCTCCCCGCCGGGGCGCGGCTCCGGCGCGTCGGCGTGGCGGCGGATGATGTTGTTGAGCCGCAGGATCAGCTCGCGCGGCTCGAAGGGTTTCGGCAGATAGTCGTCCGCACCGATCTCGAGGCCCGTGACCCGGTCGTTGGGGTTGGAGCGGGCGGTCAGCATCAGGATCGGCACCCGCGAAGTCTCGCGCACCGAGCGGGCATAGTCGAAGCCGCTCTCGCCGGGCATCATCACGTCGAGAACGAGGGCGTCGAACACGAAGGCTTGGGAGCGCGTGCGCGCCTCGGCGGCGCTCGCGGCGGCCGTGACGCGGAACCCCTGCTCCGAGAGGAAGCGCGCCAGCAACTCGCGCAGGCGCCGGTCGTCGTCGACGATGAGGATGTGGGGGGCGTGGTCGGGCAGCTCGGCCCGCGGCTTCGGAGCGGTTCCGGGCGCGACGGAGGCCGACATCAGGCGCGGGCCCCGGCCCGGCGGGCCATCAGGCGGCGCACGGCGGCGCGGTCGCCGGGCTCGATCATCGCGAGCAGGAAGCCCTGCGCCGAGGCGATGCGGGCCGCGCGGTCGCTCCGGCCCGCCTCCGCCGCCGGCTCCTCGATGGCGCGGGCGACGCGACGCACCTGGACGCGGGTGAGGTCGGCGGTGAGGCTGCGCCCGGTCGGCGTGCAGAACAGCAGGCGCTGGCGCCGGTCGCTGGTGCCGGTGCGCTGCTCGACATAGCCCTGGTCGATCAAGTCCTTGAGCACGCGGTTCAGGCTCTGCTTGGTGATGCGCAGGATATCGAGGAGTTCGGCGATGGTGAGGCCGGGATAGCGATCGACGAAGTGCAGGACCCGGTGATGGGCCCGGCCGAAGCCGTATTCGGCCAGGATCCGGTCGGGATCGCCGACGAAGTCGCGATAGGCGAAGAACAGGAGCTCGATCAGGTCGTCGCTGTCATGGGCCGGCCCCGGCTCTGCGCATCTCTCGGCGTCGGTCGGTACCGGCTCGGCCGCTCTCGTCATCACGCGGGTCACGTCGTCGGAGCCTTCCGTCGAAAGCGAGGCCAAGGGTTGATCGAGAGACGGTCAGGGACAGTCGAGCAGCCTGGGCCAGATAAGTCAGTGTTGTTGACATATCTCAGCCCCGTTGCTACCCGTCAACCCGCCCGGCAGAGCGTTGCCCGGCACCCTTGCGTCCCCGCTCGTTGCGAGCGGTCACGCGCCGGCCTCCCCCACCATGCGACCCCGCGGCCCGCGCGCGGCCGCGCAGAGGAAGTTTTTGAGCGATGTCCGTCATCCCGTTCGACGAGCGCGAGGGCACGATCTGGTTCGACGGCGCCATGGTGCCGTGGCGCGATGCGAAGATCCATGTGCTCAGCCACGGTCTCCACTACGGATCGGCGGTGTTCGAGGGCGAGCGGGCCTATGGCGGGCGCATCTTCAAGAGCCGCGAACATTCCGAGCGCCTGCGCCGCTCGGCCGAACTCCTCGACTTCACGATCCCGTTCTCGGTCGATGAGATCGAGGCGGCGAAAGCCCACGTGCTGGCCACCTCCGGCCTGCAGGACGCCTATCTCCGCCCGGTCGCGTGGCGCGGCTCGGAGATGATGGGCGTGGCGGCGCAGAAGAACACCATTCATCTGGCCATCGCGGCCTGGGAATGGCCGAGCTACTTCGATCCGGCGACCAAGATGAAGGGCATCCGCCTCGATCTGGCCGACTACCGCCGGCCCGACCCGCGCACCGCCCCCTCGACCTCGAAGGCGGCCGGCCTCTACATGATCTGCACGATCTCGAAGCACCGGGCCGAGAACAAGGGCTACGCCGACGCGCTGATGCTCGACTGGGAGGACAACGTCGCCGAATGCACCGGCGCCAACGTGTTCTTCGTCCAGGACGGCGTGATCCACACGCCCCAGGCCGACCGCTTCCTCAACGGCATCACCCGCCAGACCGTGATCGAGCTGGCCAAGCGCCGCGGCATCCGCGTGGTCGAGCGCCGCATCCGCCCCGAGGAGATGGCCGGCTTCTCCGAGTGCTTCATCACCGGCTCGGCCGCCGAGGTGACCCCGGTCTCCGAGATCGGCCCCTACCGCTTCACCCCGGCCGAACTGACCAAGACGCTGATGGACGATTACAGCGCCGAGGTTCAGCCCCACGCCGCAGCGGCCTGACCTTTTCGGGTTTTCGTGGAGGGCGCGGACGCCGCGTCCTCCCGCCGGAACCCGGCCTTCGGCCTTGCGTTTCATGGACGACTGCCAAGAACAATCCATGAACACGCAAGGTATCCCATGACCCGCAAGTCCGACGAGACGCAGGCCGAGAACCCGAAGGTCGATCCCACCGACGAGTCCAACCGGATCAAGGATCCGGACGAGTGGACGACCGGCAATGAGCCGATGACCGGAGCCCAGGCCTCCTACCTCAAGACCTTGTCCGAGCAGGCGAAATCGCCAGAGGCGTTCGAGCCGGACCTCGACAAGGCCGAAGCCTCGAAGCGCATCGACGCCCTGCGGCAGGAGACCGGCAAGGCGTAACGGACGCGGCGATCCGCGCGAACCGCAATCCTCCTCCGGGAGCCGGTTTCACCGGCTCTCTTCAGCCCTCGTCCCGAGCCTCCCGGTCGGGATGAGGGCGTTCTTTTGAGAAATGGCCGCCCCCTCCCGGGCCGATGCCCTCCCCTCGACCGCATCGCGATTGCGCCTCCCGGAAGCGCTGCCGGAAGCTCTCGCAACCGCCGACGCAGCTTCTGCGGGCGCATCTCCCGACACGAGACGTTCTGTGTCCCTGGCGTTTCAGTTTCGTTTAGCACCAGTTCATTTTTCGATTGGTATCGAACTTAGAATTCTTTCAAGAAGCTGAGCCATAGTCGAGGCCACTGCCAGGATGACCGACGAACCGACGCACGCCGACCACGAAGATCTGCCGGAGGCGGATCGACAGGACGCCACGAAGGCCGTTCCCGGCCATCTGGCGCTGGCGCTGCGCGACTACTTCGATGTTGCCGCGCAGGCCCCCCTCCCCGGGCGTCTCGGCGAGCTTCTGGCTCGCGTCGAGGCTTCGCTCGCCGCCCATGGTGGACGGATGGAGACGGTGTTTCGCGACGATCTGGTGAAGGCGCTGCCGATGCTGCGCACCTTCGCGATCTCGCTCACCGGCAACCCGAGCCGCGCCGACGACCTCGTGCAGGAGACGATGGTGAAGGCCTGGGCCAACCGCGAGCGGTTCACCCCCGGCACCAACTTCACCGCATGGCTGTTCACGATCCTGCGCAACCAGTTCTACACGGAGGTGCGCAAGGGCCGCCGCGAGGTGGAGGATGCGGACGGCGTCCATGCCGGCACCCTCACGACCCAGGCCGATCAGGAGCACGCCGCCGGCCTGCGCATGGTGATGAACCTGATCGGCACGCTGCCGCTGCCGCAACGTCAGGCACTGCTGCTCGTCGGCGCCGAGGGCTTCACCTACGAGGAGGCCGCCGAGCGGCTCGGCTGTCAGGTCGGCACGGTGAAGAGCCGGGTGAGCCGGGCGCGGGCGTTTCTGTCGGAATCGTTCGAGGGGTTGCCGAACGGGCTCGCGGCGGCGCGGGCCTGAGGCCCGGCCGCAACCACCCGATCACACGTCGAGATTGGCCACGCTGAGCGCGTTCTCTTGGATGAACTCGCGCCGCGGCTCGACCACGTCGCCCATCAGCTTGACGAACAGGTCGTCGGCGTCGGTCGTGTCCTTGACCTTCACCTGCAGGAGCGAGCGCACCTCGCGGTCGAGCGTCGTCTCCCAGAGCTGCTGCGCGGTCATCTCGCCCAGGCCCTTGTAGCGCTGGAGCTGGAGCCCCTTGCGGCCGAAGGCCATCACCGCCTCGAACAGGCCGACGGGACCGTGCAGCACCGTCTCGTCACCCTTGCGGGCAAGCGTCACGGGTTCGGAATAGATCTCGCGAAGCGCCTCCGCCCGCTCGGCGAAGCGGCGCGCCTCCTGCGAGGCGATCAGCGTCGCGTCGAGCGTCGCCACCTGCTTCACGCTGCGCAAGGTCCGGCTGAAGACGTAGCCGCCCTCCGAGGCCTCGCCGGTCCAGCCCTTCTCGATCTCGTCGGCGATCCGATCGAGCCGCTTGGCGGTGCGGTCGGCCAGCACCTCGGCCTCGCCCGGATTCTCCGCCGCCTCACGGTCGAAGGCACCGGCCAGCACCGCCTGCTCCACGACCGCGCGGTCGTAGCGGGTGTGAAGCCCGTTCAGGATGCCGCGGAAGGCGCGGGCCTCCTCGACCAGGGTCTTGAGCTGGGCGCCGCCGAACTCGGTGCCGGAGGAAAGCCGCAACACCGCGCCCTCGACGCCCTGATCCATCAGGTAGTCTTCGAGCGCCCGCTCGTCCTTGAGATAGAGCACCTTGCGCGCGCGCTCGGCTTTGTAGAGCGGCGGCTGGGCGATGTAGAGGTGCCCACGCTCGATCAATTCCGGCATCTGGCGGAAGAAGAACGTCAGCAGCAGGGTGCGGATATGCGAGCCGTCCACGTCCGCATCGGTCATGATGATGATGCGGTGGTAACGCAGCTTATCCGGATTGAAGCCCTCGCGGTCGGTCGAGGACCGGCCGATGCCGGCGCCGAGGGCCGTGATCAGCGTGCCGATCTCGGCCGAGGACAGCATCCGGTCGGCGCGCACCCGCTCGACGTTCAGGATCTTTCCGCGTAGCGGCAGCACCGCCTGGAAGGTACGGTCCCGCCCCTGCTTGGCCGAGCCGCCGGCGGAATCGCCCTCCACCAGCAGCAATTCGCACTTGCTCGGATCGCGCTCCTGACAATCGGCGAGCTTGCCGGGCAGCGAGGCGATATCGAGGGCGCCCTTCCGGGTGATCGTCTCGCGCGCCTTGCGGGCGGCCTCGCGGGCGGCCGCCGCCAGCACCACCTTGGCCATCACGGAGCGGGCCTGCGAGGGGTTCTCCTCGAGCCAGCTCGACAGACCTTCGTTCAGGATGTTCTCGACCGCGGGGCGGACCTCGGAGGAGACGAGCTTGTCCTTGGTCTGCGACGAGAATTTCGGGTCCGGCACCTGCACCGAGATCACCGCGGTCAGGCCCTCGCGGCAATCGTCGCCGGTGAGCGAGACTTTTTCCTTCTTGGCGATGCCCGAGGATTCGGCGTAGCCGGTCATCTGACGGGTCAGCGCCGCGCGGAACCCCGCCATATGGGTGCCGCCGTCGCGCTGGGGGATGTTGTTGGTGAACGGCAGGACGGTCTCGTTGAACGAGTCGTTCCACCAGAACGCCACCTCGACGCGGATGCCGTCGCGCTCGCCGAGCACGGTGACGGGCTTCGTCATGCCCTCGACGGGTTTGCGGGAGCGGTCGAGATAGCGCACGAACGCCTCGACGCCGCCCTCGTAGCACAGCTCCTCGCGCTTGTGCTCGGCATGGCGCGCGTCGGTCAGCACGATGCGCACGCCCGAGTTCAGGAAGGCGAGTTCGCGCAGGCGCTTCTCGAGGGTCGCGTAGTCGAACTCGACCATCGTGAAAGTTTCGGGCGAGGGCGTGAAGGTGACCTCCGTCCCGCGCCGGTCGCCCGCGGGGCCGACCACCTCCAGCGGTGCCACCGCGTCGCCGTGGCGGAACTCCATCCGGTGCTCCTTGCCGGCACGCCAGATGCGCAGCTTGAGGCTCACCGAGAGCGCGTTGACGACCGAGACGCCGACGCCGTGCAGGCCGCCCGAGACCTTGTAGGAGTTCTGGTCGAACTTACCGCCCGCATGCAGCTGGGTCATGATGACCTCGGCCGCCGAGACCCCCTCCTCCTTGTGGATGTCGGTGGGGATGCCGCGCCCGTTATCCGAGACGGTGACCGAACCGTCGGCGTTGAGCGTGACGGTGACGAGGTCCGCGTGGCCCGCGAGCGCCTCGTCGATGGCGTTGTCCACCACCTCGTAGATCATGTGGTGGAGGCCGGAGCCGTCGTCGGTGTCGCCGATATACATGCCGGGCCGCTTGCGGACGGCGTCCAGGCCCTTGAGCACGCGGATCGATTCCGCGCCGTAGCTGTCGGCGTGATCGGTATTCGGGGAGTCAGCCATCAAATTCCTCGGGCAGGCGGCTCGCGAGCCTGTTCTTGAACCCGGCCGGGGCCGGGTGTGCCTGCTATTTCCGCACCCAGTTCATATAGGCGTTCCCCCCTGATTTCGCATCGCTTTTCGCGACGGATCGGCGCCGTTCCACCCGGTTTTCTGCCCTCTTTCCGTTAAGCCTCCGTTAGGCGCGCCAAAGCTCTTCGGCGATCGACGACTGTGCGTCCGGATTGTCGTTCACCCCTGCAGGAACGGGTTCGTCTGCCGCTCCTGGCCGAGCGTGCCCGTCGGGCCGTGGCCGGGGATGAAGGCAACGTCGTCGCCGAGCGGCAGGACCTTGTCCTTGATGCCGCGGATGAGCTGTTCGTGATTGCCGCCGGGCAGGTCGGTGCGGCCGATCGAGCCCTGGAACACCACGTCGCCGACCAGCGCGAAACGCGCGTCGCGGCTCATGAACACGACGCTGCCGGGCGAGTGGCCGGGCACGAACAGGATGTCGAAGGTCAGGCCGCCCACGGTGACGCTGTCACCGTCGGTGAGCCAGCGGTCGGGCGTGATCGGGCGGGCCGGCTCCAGGCCGTAATTCTCGGCCGCGGCGGGCAGGGTGTCGAGCAGGAACTTGTCCGCCTCGTGCGGCCCCTCGACCGGCACGCCGAGGCGCTCCTTCAGCTCCGCGGCACCGCCGGCATGGTCGATATGCCCGTGCGTGAGAAGGATCTTTTCGACCTTCACGCCCTGGGACCGGATCGCCGCCTCGATCCGGTCGAGATCTCCACCGGGATCGACCACCGCGCCGACCTTGGTCGCGTCGTCCCAGACCAGGGTGCAGTTCTGCTGAA
Source organism: Methylorubrum salsuginis (assembly GCF_900114375.1). Taxonomy (GTDB): domain Bacteria; phylum Pseudomonadota; class Alphaproteobacteria; order Rhizobiales; family Beijerinckiaceae; genus Methylobacterium; species Methylobacterium salsuginis. The sequence goes on from NZ_FOSV01000003.1 coordinate 219,909, forward strand.
GCGCGGTGACCGGAACGATCATGGCGCGGGGCGTGGCGGACATGCGACCTCTTCGGAGTATCTTTCGAACTCGGCCTGCGTTCTAGAGCATCGGCCCGAAAGGTGGGAACCGGCTTTCGGAAAAAAGCCGATGCGGCCCAATAACGGAGAGCATCGGCCCGAAAGGTGTAAACCGGCTTTCGGGAAAAGCCGGCGCGGCGCCAGACCCTGGAGAATCGTCCCGGATGCGAGATCCGGGACCATTCCCCGCACCGCCTCCGGACCTTGGCTCACCCCTGCTGCGGGATCGGACGCGGACGACCCTCGTCGTCGATGGCGACGAAGGTGAAGGTCGCCTCGGTCACCTTCTCACGGAACTGCGTCTGAAAGCGGCGGGCCCAGGCCTCCATGTGGATCTTCATCGAGGTGCGCCCGACCTTGTCGACGCGGGTATAGACGCAGAGCACGTCGCCGACCCGCACCGGGCGGATGAAGGTCATGGCCTCGACCGCGACGGTGACGACGCGCCCCTGCGCCCGCTCGACACCGGCGATGCCGCCGGCCTGATCCATCTGCGACAGCACCCAGCCGCCGAAGATGTCGCCGTTGGCGTTGGTGTCGGCCGGCATGGCGATGGTGCGCACCGTCAAATCGCCGCTCGGCCCCTCTTCGACGGTCTCGCTCGCTTGCGTCATCGGCCCCTCCCCGGCGAGTCGCGGCTCGCGGCCTCAGCCAAGCACGAGCTTCGCCGCCACGCCAGAGGCATCCGTCAGGGCATGAAGCCCGCGAGTTCGAGACCGGCGGCGAGGAAGACGGCGGCGGCGCCCATCAGCACTTCGAGAGGGATGTCCTGCCAGGAGAGAGCGCGGGGTCGCGCTTCCGCGCGCCGCATCCGCGTCACGAGATCGATCATCGGGCCTTCCTCCGAAGCGGCCCGACTGATGCGGGCGGTCTCGCTTCACGCGGGATCCTACATCGAGCCGGGCTCGAGCCGATAGATCCGCCCATCGCGACGGCACGATAATGCCGGAGCCTTGTCACGCGGCATGAAAAGAACCCGGAGCCGTAAGGCTCCGGGTTCCCATGGGCGAAAGCCGAGAGGGCTTATCAGTAGAAGCGGCGCGGGCGGTAGAACCGACGCGGGCCGTAGAACGGGCGGGCGTAGTAGGGGCGACGATAGAACGGACGCGGACGATAGAAGCGGCGGCCGTAATAGGGACGCGGACCCCAGCCGCGACGGCGGTAGTAGTACTGCACCTTCTCGACCGTGGCGGGCGCGGTCTCGGCAAGCAGGGCCGTCGAGGGGCCCATCGGGGCGGCGGAAGCGCCCTGCGGGGCGGCGACGGCGAGGCCGAGCGCCATCAGCGCGGCAAGCAACAATGTCCTGATCAAGTCGACGTTCCCTCTGCGACAGGCGCGAGCGGGCGCAACCCTTTGCGATGCCCGCGCGGGCTGGAACGCCGGAAGACGCCCGACGGTTTCCTCGCGTCGGGCGATTCCGCCGAAGAATCAGGCGGTGGATCAGGCGATCTTGTTCGTCATGTCCACGGTGGAGGCCTCCTGACTGCGCTTCACCAGGGCGATGGCGTGCTCGCAATCCTCGCGCCGGACATAGCCCTCGCCGGAATCGGCGATGACGTTGCCGTTCTGCACCCGCAGGCGCCAGCGCCACTCGCCGCCCGCATCCCGGTAGAGTTCGAACCGCATCGCCGCCTCCAAAAGCATCGGGCCGGAGCGATGCCCCGGCCCGAAGGAATTTAGGAAGCGTTACGAGCGCGGCGAGCGGTCGAGCCAACCGATCGCCCGTCCGCCCTCGCCGCCGGGCCGGGCCGGACGCTGCGCCCGGTTGCCCGGACGACCGTCGGGGCGGCGCTGGCCATTGGCCTCGGCCGGACGCTCGGAGCGAGGCTGCTGCGGACGGCCCTGTCCGTTGCCCTGCGGGCGGCCTTGTCCATTGCCCTGCGGGCGGGCTTGACCGTTACCACGGCTGGGCTGGCCGCCGCGGCCGTCCTGGCGCGGCTCGGCGCGCGGGTCGCGACCCGGCTGGCCGCCGGGGCGAGAACCGCCGCGGGCCTCCTGAGCGCGACCGCCGCCGGGGCGGCCGTGGCCCTGGCGCTGGCCGGGACGGCCCTGCGGCTGGCGGGGCGGGCGACGCTCCTCGTCGGCCGCGGTCTCGGCGGCTTCCTGGCGCGACGGAGGCACGAAGCCCTCGGGGAAGCCGACCACCGGCACCTTCTGGCGGGTGATCCGCTCGATGTCGCGCAGGTAGGCCCGCTCCTCGTCGTTGCAGAACGAGATCGCGAGCCCCTCGGCCCCGGCGCGCGCCGTGCGGCCGATGCGGTGGACGTAGCTCTCCGGCACGTTCGGCAGGTCGTAGTTGACCACGTGGGTCACGCCCTCGACGTCGATGCCGCGGGCGGCGATGTCGGTCGCCACCAGCACCCGGCACGAACCGTCGCGGAAGGCGGCCAGCGCCCGCTCGCGCTGCGGCTGGCTCTTGTTGCCGTGGATCGCGGCCCCCGCGATCCCGACCTTGTCGAGACCGCGCACGACGCGGTCGGCGCCGTGCTTGGTGCGGGTGAAGACGAGCACGCGCTCGATCTTGGGGTCGCGCAGCACGTGGCCGAGCAGCGCCTGCTTGGCGCCGGTGTGGCAGAAGATGACCTGCTGCTCGACGCGCTCGGCCGTCGTCGCCACCGGGGTGACGGCGACCTGCACCGGGTTCGACAGGTACTGGTCGGCGAGGCCCGCGATGTTCTTCGGCATGGTGGCCGAGAAGAACAGGCTCTGGCGCTCGCGCGGCAGCATCTTCACGATGCGCTTCAGCGCATGGATGAAGCCGAGGTCGAGCATCTGGTCGGCCTCGTCGAGGACGAGGATCTCGACGCCCTCCAGGGTCAGCGCGCGGCGATCGACGAGGTCGATCAGGCGGCCCGGCGTGGCGACGAGGATGTCGACGCCCGGCGCCACCGCCCGCTCCTGGCGGCCGATGTTCACGCCGCCGAACACGACGGTGTTGGTGTAGGGCAGATGCCGGCCGTAATCCGAGAACGACTCGGCGATCTGGCTGGCGAGTTCGCGGGTCGGCGACAGCACCAGCACGCGGCAGCCGCGGCGCGGGGCGCGGTTGGCGCTGCGCGAGAGGCGGTGCAGGATCGGCAGGGCGAAGGCGGCGGTCTTGCCGGTGCCGGTCTGGGCGATGCCGCACAGGTCGCGGCCTTCCATCGCCGGCGGGATCGCCTGCGCCTGGATCGGCGTCGGCGCCGTGTAGCCGGCCTCCGCGAGCGCCCGGAGCACGGGCGGGGCGAGGCCGAAATCGGTGAATTGGGTCAAGTCGGTACTTCTCAAGGCAGCGGAACCCGAAAAGGCCCGGCGCGAGGCGCGCGGACGTGGGGGCGGGTCCGATGGTGCGAGGGATTGCCCGCGTGATGGGGCGATCCGGGGTGCATGCACGTTGAAGAGAGGGGCCGGGGCGCGCCGTCATGCGGCGCGAACCGTCACGCAGCCCCCTCAAGCGGCACGAGCCGCTGACGCTGCGAGAGCGATATGCGTTGCTGCGGGTGCGAAGTCAATGAGGACCCGCTCAACGCCTCGGCTGAAAGCCGAGGCCGCTGCACGCGACGCGCTTCGCGCCCGGCCATACGGCACAACCGCCCGGCCTGAGCGATGGTCTTCCCGACCTACCCCTCGTCGTACCGGCTCATCCGAAACACCTCCGTCCCGGCTCCGTCGATCACCCGCACCGCCTCGGGCGGCGTGCGGGAGCGCTGCGGCACACGCGCCCGCGCGAACAGGCGCCGCGCCCGCTCGGCGGCGGCGTCCAGCGTGTCGGTGCGGACCGTCATGCGCTGCTGCACGCCGCCCGGCGCGTCGGCCTCGTCGGGGCCGAGCACTTCGATGTGGTAGGTCTCTCGCACGCGCTTCGACGGTCCTTGAGGGTTATCGCGCGGCAACGGCGCCGTGACGCGGAGGGAAACGGCGTCCCGGCCTTGCCGAACGCGCGTCGATGCCGGATGTGGGGATCGTGCGTTCCTCTTAAAGCGCCCGCCCCGCCGCCGCATCCCCGGTCCCGCGGGCGTGGGCCGAGGGACCTCCACGGGGACGCTCACGCGTTCGTGGGCAAGCGAGGACATCATGGTGGATTCGCCCTTCGTCACGCCGGACTGGCTGCACCAGCGCCTGAGCGCGCCCGACATCGTCGTGCTCGACGCCTCGTGGTACCTGCCGGCGCAGGGGCGCGACGCCGAGGCCGAGTACCGCGCCGCCCATATTCCGGGCGCGATCCGCTTCGATCTCGATGCGATGAGCGACACCGATTCGCACCTGCCCCACATGCTGGCGCGGCCCGAGGTGTTCGCCTCGAAGATGCGGGCGCTCGGCGTCGGCGACGGTGCCCAGGTCGTGGTCTACGACGGGATGGGCCTGTTTTCGGCGCCGCGGGTGCGCTGGATGCTGCGCACCTACGGCATGCGCGACGTGGTGCTGCTCGAAGGCGGCCTGCCCGCCTGGATCGCGGCGGGCTATCCCACCGAGGAGGGCGAGGGCCGCCCGCGCGACCGGCGCCACTTCACCGCCCGGCTCGACGGCGGCGCGGTCGCCGATGCGAACGATGTCGCCCGCGCGCTGGCCAACGGTTCGGCGCAGCTGGTCGATGCCCGCTCCGGCCCGCGCTTCCGCGGCGAGGAGGCCGAGCCGCGCCCCGGCGTGCGCCCCGGCCACATGCCCGGCGCCAAGAACCTCCACTACGCCGCGCTCCAGGCCAACGGGCGCCTGCGCGACGAGGCGTCCCTGCGCGCCGCGATGGCCGAAGCGGGCGTCGATCTCGACAAGCCCGTCATCACCACCTGCGGCTCGGGCGTGACCGCGGCGATCGTTTCCCTCGCCCTCGAAACGCTCGGCCGCCCGCCGCGCGCCCTCTACGACGGCTCGTGGTCGGAATGGGGCGCGGACCCGACGCGGCCGGTGGAGACCGGGCCGGCGCGCTGATTTTTTGTGAATGAGGCGCGGGTCCCCTCCCCCTTGTGGGGAGGAGCGTCCACGCGCACCCGGCGCGACATAGCCTTAACGACCGGTTAAGAGGCCCATCCTAAGCTCGGCCGTGAGCCGGGAATGGGATCGGTGACTCGCGGAAGCGGTTGGGAGGGGACGGCTTGGCCAGACGGCCCCAACGCTGGCAGCTTTACCGGCTGGTCGGCCAGGAAATCCGGCGCGGAACCCGCAACCGGTTCGGCCGGCTGGCGAAGCGGCCCGAAATCCTCACCCGTGCGCGGGTGACCGGCCTCGTCATCGCCCCGCACGACCTGCGCACCAGCGACGCCTCCCTCGCCGACGACATCTATGCCGGGCTGTTCGTCTTCGCCGGCCGCTCGCTGGTGGTGAGCGGGCGCTCGCCCTTCGACTACGATCCCCCCTCACCCGAATGGGCCGACGCGCTCTACGGCTTCGGCTGGCTGCGCCATCTGCGCGCCGCCGACACCGCGCTCGCCCGCGCCAACGCCCGCGCCTTCGTCTCGGACTTCATGAGCGGCCGGGGCGACCCCGCCCGCGCCCGTCCGGTGCCGGTGGCGACCCGGCGGATGATCTCGTTCCTGTGCCAGTCGCCCTTGGTGCTGGAGGGCGCCGACCACGCCTTCTACCAAGCCTTCCTCAAGAGCGTCGGACGCGGCGCCCGCGAACTCGAACTCTCCCTGCGCCGCTCGGCCCCACCGCAATCGCGCCTGCTGGCGGCGGTGGCGCTCACCTATGCCGGTTTGTGCTGCGAGGGGATCGAGGCGATCCTGCGCCGGGCCACCCGCATCCTCGTGCGCGAGCTCGACCGGCAGATCCTGCCCGATGGCGGCCACCGCTCCCGCGATCCGCGTTTCGCCATGGAGCTGCTGCTCGACCTGCTGCCCCTGCGCCAGAGCTTCCTCAGCCGCAGCGTCGATCCGCCGGAGGCACTGCTGCGCGCGGTCGACCGGATGCTGCCGGCCCTGCGGCTGCTGCGCCACGGCGACGCCTCCCTCAGCCACTTCAACGGCATGGGCGTCACCGCCGCCGACCATCTGGCGACGCTGCTCGTCTACGACGGCGCCGGCACCGAGCCGCTGATGTACGCGCCCCATTCCGGCTACGCCCGGCTCGAGACCGGCCGCGTCGTCGTGGTCTGCGATGTCGGCGCGGCCCCGCCCCCGGCGCAGTCGCGCAACGCCGGGGCCGGCTGCCTCTCCTTCGAATTGTCGAGCGGGGCGCAGCGCATCGTCGTCAATTGCGGCATGCCGGCGAGCGGGGACGAGTTGCGCCGCATGGCCCGCAGCACCGCCGCCCATTCGACCGCGACGGTGGCCGACACCTCCTCCTGCCGCTTCCTCGGCGAGACGACCGGGCCCTGGGGAGCCCGCTTCGCCACGGCATGGCTCCTCAAGCGCCGCGGGCCCGTGGTGCTGAGCGGGCCGGGCCCCGTCGCGGTCGAGCGCCGGACCGAACCCGGCAGCTCCGTGCTGGCGGCCCGGCACGACGGGTATCTCGCCGATTTCGGAATCATCCACGAGCGGCGCTGGACCCTCTCCTCCGCACCCGAAGCCCTGGAGGGCGAGGACGCCTTCCTGCGCGAGGGCCGCCACGCAAGCCGCCCCCGCGCGGTGGCCGTGCGCTTCCATCTCCACACCTCCGTCGCCGCCGGGACCGAGCCCGAGGGCGGAATCACGCTCGCGCTGCCGACCGGCGAACGCTGGCTGTTCACGGCGGACGGCGCGCGCCTCGCCATCGAGGAGAGCGTCTACTTCGCCGGCGTCGTCGGGGCGCGGCGCACGGCGCAGATCGTGCTCCACCTCACGGTGGCCGAAGAGGCGCGGGTGCGCTGGCGGATCGAGCGGGTCTGAGCCGTCCTCGCCGCCATGCTACCCACGGCCGTCATTCCGGGGCGCCGCAGGCGAACCCGGAATCCACGACTGGCCGCGACGCCTTTTGAAGCCGCGCATCACGGGTGCATTCCGGGTTCTCGCCTTTGGCGAGCCCCGGAATGACGGTGGAGGCTGAGAAGACACGTCAAACCCGTTCAAAACCCGCCGCTTGCCGCACCGCAACTGGCCGCCCGGCCCGCATCCGTGCTACCGCGCCCGGAAATTCCTCTGAGCGACACGGACGACCGACATGCCGCGCGACCACATCCGGGTGAACCGCGCCCTCCTCTCCGTCTCGGACAAGGCCGGCCTCGTCGAGTTCGCCACCGCGTTGTCGGGCCTCGGCGTCGAGCTGATCTCGACGGGGGGCACCCACCGGACCCTGTCGGAGGCCGGGCTTTCCGTCACCGAGGTCGCCGAGCTGACGCGCTTTCCCGAGATGATGGACGGGCGGGTGAAGACCCTGCACCCGGCGGTGCATGGCGGCCTGTTGGCGGTGCGCGACAATCCCGAGCATCAGGCGGCGCTGGCCGCCCACGGCATCGGCGCGATCGATCTCTTGGTCGTCAACCTCTACCCGTTCGAGGAGACGCTGAAAGCCGGCAAGGCCTACGACGACTGCGTCGAGAACATCGATGTCGGCGGCCCGGCGATGATCCGCGCGGCGGCCAAGAACCACGCCGATGTGGGCGTGGTGGTCGATGTCGCCGATTACGCGGCATTGCTGGATGAGCTGCGCGGCAACGACGGCGCGCTCACCGCCGCGACCCGGCGCCGGCTGGCTCAGAAGGCCTTCGCCCGCACCGCCTCCTACGATTCGGCCATCGCCAACTGGCTCGCCGGCGTCGAGGCCTCCGAGGCGGCCCCGGAATTTCGGGCGCTGGGCGGCCGGCTCGGCCAGAGCTTGCGCTACGGCGAGAACCCGCACCAGCCGGCCTCGTTCTACCGCCTGCCCGGAAGTCTGCGGCCCGGCATCGCCACCGCCCGGCAGGTGCAGGGCAAGGCGCTGTCCTACAACAACCTCAACGACACCGACGCCGCTTATGAATGCGTCGCGGAGTTCGATCCGGCGCGTTCGGCGGCGGTCGCGATCATCAAGCACGCCAATCCCTGCGGCGTCGCGGAAGGCGACGACCTGCTTGCCGCCTACGAGCGGGCGCTCGCCTGCGATCCGACCTCGGCCTTCGGCGGCATCGTCGCCCTCAACCGCCCTCTCGACGCCGAGGCGGCGAAGCGGATCGTCGAGATCTTCACCGAGGTGATCATCGCTCCCGACGCATCCGAGGAAGCCAAGGCCATCGTCGGCGCCAAGAAGAACCTGCGATTGCTGCTGGCCGGGGGCCTGCCCGATCCGCGGGCGCCGGGCGAGACGATCCGCACCGTGGCGGGCGGCTTCCTCGTTCAGGGCCGCGACGCCCTGACCGTGGACGACATGGCGTTGAAGGTCGTCACCAAACGTCAGCCGACCGAGGCCGAGTTGGCCGACATGCGCTTCGCCTATCGGGTGGCCAAGCACGTCAAGTCGAACGCCATCGTCTACGCCAAGGGCGGGGCGACCGTCGGCATCGGCGCCGGTCAGATGTCGCGGGTCGATTCCTCGATCACCGCCGCCCGCAAGGCGGCGGAGGCCGCCGAGCGTCTCGGCTTGGCCGAGAGCCTCGCCAAGGGTTCGGCGGTCGCCTCCGACGCCTTCTTCCCCTTTGCCGACGGCCTGCTCGCCGCGGCGGAGGCGGGTGCCACCGCCGTGATCCAGCCCGGCGGCTCCCTGCGCGACGACGATGTGATCAAGGCCGCCGACGAAGCCGGGCTCGCCATGGTCTTTACCGGCGTGCGCCACTTCCGGCACTGAGCGCCGCCGCGCCGAGGCGCGGCCGCCCCATCGGCCGATCCGGCAAGGTTCCGAAGGTCCGTTCGGCCTCGAGGAAGGACACCCTTCTTCGAGGCCGCTTTTCGTGTCGCGGACATGGGATGAGGGATCGGACCGGGATCCGGTCCGTGCGCGCTGGCTTTCGCACGAGCGCCGGCGCCGTCGCTCCGCACCGGCGATTCCATTCCGGAGATGGCCGAAGCGAAGAATCGACCGGCGCCGAACCCCGACGATCACGGAAACGTGTATTCGAACGCTGAAACCTTTTTCGATGAGAGAAATCGACCTTCTTTTTTCTGCGAAAAACGGGCGATTTCCTCCGCTGCATGTGTTTGTTTTGCCACAAGCACGGGGATTGATTGCGCACACCACTATTTGCGCACCATTCGTCTTGGCGCGGCAAGCGCAACCGCGCAGGATGCAACCGCAAGCCAATAATGGGCGGGAGCGTCACCGTGGTCCTCAAGTTCCTTCGTGCGGGCGGCAAGGCCGATTCCGCTCAGCCGGCGCCGGCCGGAATCGATCTCGCCGCCGGGCGGCGTGCCTTCATCCAGAGCGTCGGCCTCGGCATGGCCGGGTCGGCGCTGGTCGGCTCGGCGGCGTTCAGCCCCGCGGCGGCCCAAACCGTCACCGACACCGACATCCTGAACTTCGCCCTCAACCTCGAATATCTCGAGGCCGAGTTCTACCTGCGCGCCGCCACCGGCCGCGGCCTGACCGATGCGGAAGTCACCGGCACCGGCACGCTCGGTGCCGTCACCGGCGGCCGTCAGGTGAACTTCGCCACCACCGCGATCCGCAACTACGCCGTCGAGATCGCCAGCGAGGAGCGCATCCACGTCCAGTTCCTGCGCAGCGCGCTGGGCACGGCCCGGGTCGCCCGCCCGGCGATCAACCTGACGACCTCGTTCACCGCCGCCGCCCAGGCCGCGGGCCTGATCACGTCCGGCCAGACCTTCGACGCCTTCGCCGACGAGACCAACTTCCTGCTCGCCGCCTACATCTTCGAGGATGTCGGCGTGTCGGCCTATCTCGGCGCGGCTCCGCTCGTGACCAACAAGACCATCCTGGCGGCGGCCGGCGGCATCCTCGCCGCGGAAGCCTACCATGCCGGTACGATCCGCACCGTGCTCTACAGCCGCGGCCTCTACACCCCGGCCCTCAAGATCTCGGATGCCCGCGACTCGCTCGACGGCGCGACCGACATCGACCAGGGCATCGGCACCGCCTCGATCGCCAACATCTCGCTGACGAACCCGGCCAACGGCCAGGCCTATGCCCGCACCACCACCCAGGTGCTCAACATCGTCTACCTCAACACCGGCGCGAAGCCCGGCGGCTTCTTCCCCTCCGGCCTCAACGGCACGATCCGCTAGCCATCGATCCGGGGCGGCCCCGCCGCCCCGCCCGGAACGTGCCCTCGAACAAAGGTTGGGTCTCGCTCATGCTCAAGAAGTTTCTGCTCGCGGGGGGCGCGTCCCTGCTGGCGATCGGCGCGGCCAGCGCCGCCGATCTGCCGCGCCGCGTCGCGCCGCCGCCCGTCTTCACCCCCGTCCCGGTCTTCACCTGGACCGGGTTCTATGCCGGCTTCAACGCCGGCTACGTCTGGAGCGACCGGCGCCGCGAGACGGTGACGGGCCTCATCACCGATCCGATTCCGTCCGCCGACTACCTCGCGGCCCTCGGCACCGGAACCGGCCGGGGCGATTCCGGCGGTTTCACCGGCGGCGGCCAGATCGGCTACAACGTCCAGCTCACGCCGGGCTCCGGCTTCGTCATCGGCGTCGAGGCGGATGCCGCCTATACCGATCTGAAGCGCCGCACCGCCGCCACGGCGACCATCGTCGGCTTCCCCGGTTTCCCCGGCGTCAACGACGTGGAACTGGCGAGCGCCAGCCGCAGCGAGCTGTCCTTCCTCGGCACCGTGCGCGGGCGGATCGGCTACGCCTTCGACCGGTTCCTGGTCTACGGCACCGGAGGCTTCGCCTACGGGCAGGCGCGATACGCGTCGGTCCTCAATATCGGCAACACCATCGGCGGCGTCACCACCTTCCCCACCGCCAGCGTCACCAGCCGTTTCGACGATGTCCTGACCGGCTACGCCTATGGCGGCGGCATCGAATATGCGCTGCCGACCGACAACTTCCTGAACTTCTTCCGGTCGAGCGCGGTGACGCTCAAGGTCGAGTACCTGCACTTCGACCTCGGCAGCCGCAACGTCGTCGGCTCCTACGACATCATCCCGGCCTCCGGCACGCCGATCGCCGCGACCCAGACGCGGGTGCGCACCGAGGGCGACATCGTCCGCGCCGGCATCAATTACAAGTTCGGCTCGTACTGAGCCGAACCCCGGACGACCGCAAAGGAAAGGGCGCCCCGCCTGTCGGCGGGGCGCCCTTTCCTTTGCGGCTCTTCGCAGGGTTCGGGCCTACGGCGTCTTCGCCCGCACGCTCCACGTCGCCCAGAACACCGGGCGGCCGTAGAGCGAGGAGGCATCGCCCCCGTCGGCACGGGGTGCGCGGCGGTCGAGCCAGGTGAGGAAACCGCCCTTGTCCGGGTAGATCTCCGGGGTCTCGAGATTGCCGTAGCGGTCGGTCATCCAGCCGAAACCGTCGCGGGTGACGCGGCCGAGGGCGTCGCCGCCGGAGCGCAGGCCCAGATAGGCGGTGGAATGGCCCGCCGCGACCGGATCGGCGAACAGCGTCAACGCGCTGATGCTGCCGGGCGAGAGGTCGGCGGTGTAGTGCAGGCAGATGTCGGCGATCGGCCCGCCCGAGACCGTGACCGGTCGCGAGCAGGAATAGGCCACCGCCCAGCGATCCATGCCGCGGGCCTTGGCGACGCGCACCAGGGTGTCGGCGGGCAGCCCTTCGAGCAGGGTCACCGGTGCGGTCCAGGTGCGCTCGGCGAGCGGGTCGCGGCTCGTGCGCAGGTAAAGCGCCGTGCGCCGCTTCTCGACCGGGGCACCGCAATCGGCGGGCATCACGTCGGTGTAGAAGTAATGGTAGGTGCGATCGACCATGCTGATCGAGCCGGACAGGCCGCGGGCCTCGAAGCCCGGCGCGGCGCAATTGCCGGTGATCGCCTTGCCGGTCTCATCGAGGACGGGCGCCGGTTTCGGCATCGCCTCGGCCCGCCGGGCGGCGCGGCGGCGTCCGCGGCCTTCCTCGGCCTGCGGCGGTCCCTCGAACGGCATCCAGGCGGTGCCGGGCTCGGCCTCGGTGCGCAGGTCGAGCCCCTGGAAGTCGTAGGTGCGGGCCTGGACGAGGACGCGGCGGTGCCCGCCCTCCACCGGCTCGGTCGCCGTGGTGAGGATCGCGTAATACGGGTCGCCCGCCCAGTCGCGCCCGGCCACCATCATGGCGCTGCCCGAGGCGTCGCCCTCGTTCACCGCGGGCCGCGGCTTGAAGGTCATCTTCCCCTGTTCCCTGCCCTGCTCGCGCGCCTCCCGCGCCTCGCGCCGCGCCTCCCGGCGGGCGCGCCGGCTCTCACGGCTGTTGCGGCGGGGTTTCTTGCGCGCCTGTGCGGGGGCGCCCGCCTCGGCGGCGGCGGCGAAGCGGGGATCGGCCAGCGGCAGAACGGTGGCGAGCGCCTCGACCTGCCGGCCGATGCGCACCGAGCCGCCGGCGGCCGGATCGTCGGCCTGGAGATCGGCGGGGCAGCCATCCTCGCCCCGGCGGCTCTCCTTGCGGGGCGGCTCGCCGCGATAGATCACCTGCAACGGCCCCGGCGCGCCGGAATCCTTGAGGCGCAGGATCTGAACGTCGTGAACGAAGCGGCAGGCCGGCGGAAGCGCGTAGACGCCCTCGGCCTCGTCGTCCGAGCGGCAGATTTCCAGCGTCCCGCCGCCGGTCGCGTAGCAGGCGGCGGCTCCCTTCGGCGCCGCCCCCGCCGGCAGGGACAGCATCGCGACGGCGAGCGCCGCCGCCCCGCGCCAGACCGAGGTGGAGGGGAGGCGCGTGGGGAAGAGGGGGAGAGGGGGCAAGCTGGACCGGAGCACGGTGCGGGAACTAGGGCGTCACGTCCCCGAAGGAAGGCGCGCGACCGGCTTCGCAATTCACGAGATCGGCAAAGCGTTGCACGGCGGATTACGGAGTTTTGCCGCTCCGGGAGCCGAGCGCGCGGTCGAGGGCGACGATGCCCCCGCCGACGAGAAGGAAGGCCGCCGCGATCCCCGCCGCGTAGGCCAGCACCATCATCCCACCGATCCGGCCGACATCGAGGAACGGATAGGGATAGCGCCCCTCGATCCCGCCGCGCACCAGCGCCAGGGCGAGATAGGCGAGCGGATAGCAGGCCCAGAGCATCGGATCGCGCCAGCGCAGCCGCCCCTTCGGCACGAGGACGAGCCAGAACAGCGGCACCAGCACCGGCACCACCTGATGCAGCAGGATGTCGGCGACGAGGTCGCCGCCCTGGCGCATCTTGAGGCCGTGCAGCAGGAGGCGCTGGACGAGGCCGACGAGCAGCACCGCCAGCATCGTCCCGGCGACGAGCCGGGGGTTGGCGAACCGGGCGCGCCCGAGGGCGATGCCGGCGAAGACGACCGTCACCAGAAGGCCGGTGAGATTGGTGAAGTAGGCGGCCATGAACCAGATCGCCGCCTGAGCCGAGCCGGTGCGGCCCTGAACGGCCCAGAAGCCCGCCGCAACGCCGAGGGCGGCGCAGAGCGCGATCAGCGCGGCGGCGAAGCGGGTTGTCGGGGAAGGCATCGTCACGGCCGATTTACCGCAAAAGAGAATGCCGCTTCTGGTCCCGCTTCGCGACCCGGCGATGACGGCACCGCTCCTTGACAGGGACGGCCCCGTGACGGCCGATCCTCCCCGTGCTCCTCGATCTCCTCCGCTACGTCGCGACGCCCGCCCCCGCCGCCCAGCGGCGGCTCGGCTACCTGCGCGACAGCATCTGGCTGCAATCGCGGGCGCGCCGCTGCCGGGCGGCCTGGGCGCCGCATCTGGCTGCGAGCCGCGCGGTGATCAAGGAGGCGATCCGCACCTGCGAGCGGCGGGAGACCGCGGTGGTGCTGGGCTCGGGCCTCCTCGACGACGTGCCGCTCGACGAACTGAGAAAGCACTTTCGCCGGGTGGTGCTGGTCGATGCGGTGCATCCCCTCGCCACGCGGCGCGCCGTCCGCGACTGCCCGAACGTCGAATTGCTCACGCAAGACCTGAGCGGCGCCATGGCGCTGCTGACGGGCGCGGCCCCCGAACTCGATCCGCGCCTGCCGCCGGTCTGCGCCGAAGGTGAGACCGGCCTGGTGATTTCGGCCAACCTGCTGTCGCAATTGCCGATCCGGCCGGTCGCCCGGCTGGAGGGATCGCGCCGACCGATCGGCACCTGGACGCGGGACGACGGCGACGCCTTCGGGCGACGGATCGTCGAGGGGCATCTGACCGCCCTGGCCGCGCTGAGCGCCAAGGTCTGCCTCCTGACCGACCTCGACGAGGAGGAGGCCGACCGGGAGGGCCGGGTCCAGGCCCGGCACGACCTGCTCTACGGCGTGCGGCTGGCCAAGCCCGACCGGTCGTGGATCTGGGAACTCGCCCCCTTCGGCGAGGCCGCCCGCGGCCGCCGCCTGCTCCACCGCGTCGCGGGGTTCTGGGATTGGCGGGCGTGACTCAGCGGCGCTCGGCCTCGCACAGCCGCGCCACCGCCCGCTCATAGGCCTTGGCATCGAATTTCTTCAGGGAATTCCCGCTCTGGTAGCGGACACTCCCAAAAATCTTCCGGGTCTGCCACGGGCGGTCGTGCAGGCCGTAGACCCAGGCGACGTTGGTGAAGGAATTGGCGTCGCGCCCGTCGAGGAAGTAGCGGTTGTTGAGCCGCAGGGTGACGGCGAAGCCCTCGGCGGGCGTGGGCGACCATTCGAGGATCTTCTTGCCCCAGTACATGCGCAGCTGGTTGTGCATGTAGCCGGTCTCGCGCATCTCGCGCATCGCCACGTTCCAGTAATGGTCGTGGGTCTTCCCCTCGGCCAGTGCCTCTTCCGAATAGAGGTGCGGGCGCGGGTCGTCGGCATGCTCGGCGAGCGTCTTCCTGGCCCAGTCCGGCAGGGCGGTCTCGTAGCGGTCGTAACCGTCCGTGTGGAACACGTGGTTCATGGCGAGTTCGCGCCGGACGATCAGTTCCTCCAGATAGGCCGAGCGGTCATCGGCATCGCCGACCTTCGCCGCACGGATGGCGAGCCCGATCTCGACCGGCGAGATCTGTCCGAAATGCAGGTAGGGGCTCATATGGGAGGCCGCCCCGGCTTCCGGCTTGTTGCGGCCCGCGCCGTAGCCCTCGAACGCCGCCTTCAGGAATTCCTTGAGGCGCCGCGAGGCCTCGCCATGTCCGCCGCGAAAGCGCTTCACCGGGCCGACGACCGTATCGAGGGTGAGGATTTTCAGGAGCTTTTCGGGGTCGGAGACGTCGAGACCGCCCTTGAGCCCGAGCCCTTCGGCGGATTTTGCCACCTTGCGCGGCTTCAACGCCTCCAGAAACTCATCGAACCGCTTGTTGAGCTTGGGCCGCAGCGTGCGCGCGGCGTATTCGTGCTTGGTCGAGGCGGTCTCGACCGGCACGACCACGTCGCCCTCGACCTGCACGACGCGGCACCCGGCTCCCTTCTCGATCTCGGCGTACCAGCGCCGCTGGATCGTCAGATAGCCGCGATCCAGCACCAGCAGGGCGGCGCGCTGCGACAGGTCGAGCGCCACTTCGGGCGGCGTGCCCCGGCGCAGCAGGAAGGCGATGCCGCGCCGCTCGAGCGCCGCCGCGACCTCGCTGAGCCCCTCGAGCATGAAGGCGTAGTGCCGGGCGTTGGCCTCGGGAAAGCCGTTGGCACCGTCGAGCAGCCCGAAGCAGACCAGCACCGGTAGGCCGAGAGAGCCCGCCTCCTCGACGGCGAGTTCGAGGGCCGGATTGAAGGCGGCGCGCTGCGATTGCTGCATGAGGTAGAGCACGTAATCCGCCCCCTCGCGGGGCGGCTCGTCCCGCAGGACGCGGATTCGTGCGGATTGAATCGCCATGCGTGTCTGGTTCCGGACCGGGCGGCGTGATTCGGGCGGCCCGTCACCCGGATGGCCGCTGCGGCGACGAATGCGCGAGCCGGGCGAAGGTTGCCCGGGTTCGCGCCGTTGACGGTGGACGATCCCCGCGAGACGGCTGGCGGCGCAAAAAATCGCGAGCCGGCTCAAGTGGATGGAGGATCCAGGGGCATCGAAGCGTCGCCGTTCTACTCGATTCGCGCCCGCGAAACCTTGGGCCGCCGGCCCGAATTGGTATGCGACATTTCGGATACAGACCCGGCGGATGTGCGTCCGAACACCCTTGGAAACGACGATTGCGGGCCGGACCGCTTGAAAAAATCCCGGGAGAGCGCAGTTTGTGCATTGCGGGAACGCGGACGGCGTCCTCGGTCCCGCTGCCCTCCTTGGGCGTTTCCTCCCTAGACTTCGGGCCGCCTCGCAAGGGCGGCTTTTTTTTGCCCGGTCAGCCGCGCGCGCGGGCCCGGATCATGAAGTTGTCGTAGGTGTATTCCGCCACTTGGAACCAGAGGTATTCCTCGTTGCGGAAGGTGCGCAAAGCCTCGTAGATGCGCTTGAAGTCGGGGTTCTTGGCCGAGAGGTCGGCATAGACCTCGTTCGCGGCCTTCCAGGCGGCCTCCATCACGTCCTGCGGAAAAGGCCGCAATTGCGCGCCGCCGGAGACGAGCCGGCGCAGGGCCTGCGGGTTGCGCGCGTCGTAGCGGGCCTGGACCTCTTGGTTCACCTGCGCGGCGGCGCCCTTGAGGATCGCCTGATAGGCCTTCGGCAGCGCCTTCCAGGCCTCGGCGTTGATCCAGAAGTGCAGCATCGCGCCGCCCTCCCAGAATCCCGGATAATGGTAGATCGAGGCGACCTTCTGCAGGCCGAGCCGCTCGTCGTCGTGCGGGCCGATCCATTCGGCGGCATCCAGCGCCCGGCTTTCCAGGGCAGCGGCGATGTCGGGGCCGGGCGTCGCCTGTACCGCGGCGCCGAGCTTGGCCATCACCGTGGCGCCGAGCCCGGTGACCCGCAGCTTGAGCCCCTGGACATCGTTGACCGTCCGGATCTCCTTGCGGAACCAGCCGCCCATCTGCGCGCCGGTGTTGCCGCCCGGCAGCGCCGTGAGCCCCTGCTTGGCGAAGATCTCGGAGAACAGCTCCGATGCCCCCCCTTGGAGCCACCACGCATTCTGGCCCCGGGCGTTGAGCCCGAACGGCATCGCGGCGGCCAGCGCGAAGGCCGGATTCCGGCCCATGCCCAGCGTCGCGGGGGCGTGGCCCATCTCGACCTTGGCGCCGGAGACCGCATCGAGCACGCCGTCGCCGGGAACGGTCTCGCCCGCGGCCGAGACCTGGATCTGGAAGCGACCGTCGGTCGCCTCGGCCACCGACTTGGCGAAGCTCTCGGCCGCACCGAACAGGATGTCGAGGTTGCGGGCAAAGCCCGAGGCGAGACGCCAGCGCAGTTCGGGGGCGGCCTGTTGCGCGTGTGCCGGGGCGCCGAGCGCGGCGGCGCCGAGGCCGGCGGCGAGGAGCGCGCGCCGGGGCAGGATCGGCTGGGGCATCGTGTCGTCCGGCCTCGCATCCCGGCGGCACCATCCGCCGCACCGGTGCCATACACGCGAGGGGACAGGCGGGAAAGCGTCGCCTCGCCGCCGGGCGCGTGCTACGGGAGGCGCCGTGCATACCGAAAACCTCCATCTCCACACCGTCTGCGGCCTCGACGAGCTGGTCGAGCACGAGGCGCGGGGCGTCAGCCACGTCCTGTCGATCCTCGATCCCGACCGGGCCGATCCGACCGCCTTCTCGACCTACGGCGCGCACCAGCGGATCACGCTCCGCTTCCACGACGCCATCGAGCCGGCGCCCGGCCTCGTCCTGCCGGAGCGGAAGGACGTGGACACGATCCTGGCCTTCGGCCGCGAGGCGGCGGCCTCCGGAGCCGAGGTGCACATCCTCGTCCATTGCCATGTCGGCATCTCGCGCTCGACGGCGGCGCTCGCCAGCCTGTTCGCGCAATCGGAACCCGAGACGCCGGCCGAGACGCTGATCGCCCGCCTGCACGAGCAGCGGGAGAAGGCGTGGCCGAACGCCCGGATGATCGCCTTCGCCGACGACATCCTGGGCCGGGGCGGCAGCCTGAGCGAGGCGGTGCGCCGGCTCCACGCCCTGCAACTGCGCAAGCGTCCGCATCTCGACGCCATCATGCGCGACCTCGGCCGCGGCGCCGAGGTGGACGCCGCCTTGCGAGGGTAGAGCGTCGTCCCGAAAGGTGGTTTCCGGCTTTCGGAAAGGACGATGCGGCACACCAACCGAGAGGGTCAGTTCCCCTTGGCGGGCGTGAAGATCCCGTCGCGCCAGACGTAGAGCACGTAGCCCTGGGCGGTGATGTCGCCCTTGGCGTCGAAGCCGACGGTGCCGAGCACCGTATCGAAGCGCTCGGCGTGGAGCGTCTTGGCGATCACGGCCGGATCGGTGCTGCGGGCGAAATTGGCCGCCGCCACCAGCACCTGAAGCGCGGCGTAGCCGTAGATCATCGAACCGTCCGCCTCGACCCCCTGCCCCTTGAAGGCGGCGACCACGCCCTGCGCCTCGGGCTTGCGGCTCGGGTCGAGATAGAAGGTCATCAGCACGCCGTTGCTGGCCCCGCCGGCGATCTTGGCGAAGTCCGGCGTGGCGATGGCGGAGGTGCCGAACCATTGCGGGCGGAAGCCCCGCTCCGCCGAAATCCGCACGAGCCGGCCCATCTCCTGCGCGTCGCCGCCGTAATAGACCACGTCGATCCCCGCGGCCTTGAGCCGGTCGGCGAGCGCCGCGTCGTCGGCGTCGCTCGCCTGGAAGGCGGTGAACAGCGCCTCGTTCACGCCGATGCGGTTGAGGTTGTCCTTGGTGGCCGCCGCGAGCTGGCGCGAGGCCGGGGACAGGTCGTTGAGGATCGCGATCTTCCGGTCGCGGAAGCGCTCGGCCAGGATCGCGGCGGAGAGCTTGCCCTGGTCGTCGTCCCGGCCGCAGACCCGGAAGATGGTCGGGAACGAGCGATCGGTCAGCTTGGCGGCCACCGAGGCCGCCGTGATCATCACGATGCCGTGGGCGGCGTAGACTTCGGAGGCCGCGAGCGAGGCGTTCGAGCAGACATGGCCGACGACGAGGCGGACATCGGCCTGGACGTAGTGGTTGGCGACCGCGACCGCCTGATTCGAGTCGCAGGAATCGTCCTGCACGTCGAGCACGATGGTCTGCCCGTCGAGGCCGCCCTTGGCGTTGGCGTCGCGCGCCGCCGCCTGGACGCCGCGCAGCACCTGTTCGCCCACGGCGACGTAGGGGCCGGTGCGCGGCACCGCCACGCCGACGGTGATGTCCGCGGCGGCGGGCGCGGCGCCGGACAGGGCGAACCCGGCCAGCAGGGTGCCGAGGACGAGGAGGCGTCGGACCGTCATGTCGCCTGTTTCCCAGCCGCCTGCGCCTTTGCCAAGGTCCATCGGCCCGAAACCCCACCGCCGCTCAGGACGGCGTTCCTGTTACTTATTCCGCCTGCGCGCCGGTCCGACCGAGCGTGCGGGGCTCCCCGCCCCATGGAACGATGCGCGCGCGCCGCTGGCAAGTCGGCCTTTCGGACAAGCCGGGACAAATCGGGCCGGACGATGGTCCTAACGCGGGTTTTACCGCGAGAGGCGGTAGATCGAGGCGGCGGAGCCGACCGGGGCCGCCACCGTCGAGACCACGCTGAGCACCTTGGCGACCTCGGAGAACGGCGCATTCGACACGTAGAGCAGGTCGCGGTTGCGCATCCGGAACGTCTGGGTGAGGAACAGGCTCTGCGGATCGCGCATGTTGACCCGGTACACCACCGGAACCTG
>NZ_FOSV01000003.1:239723-332935 GCF_900114375.1 Methylorubrum salsuginis
TCGCGCACCAGCGTCAGCGTGTCGTTGGCCCGCACGAAGATGTTCTCGCGCGGGTTGGCCACGATCGTGCTCATCGGCACCGTGACGGTGCGGCCGCCTCGCGACAGCCGCACGAAGGTCTCGGAGACCGAGGTGCGCACGCCGCCGGCGAGCGCGATCACGTCGAGCAGCCGGTCGCCGCGGCCGGTCAGCGGCACGCGCATGCCGGTCGCCGACTCGCCGGTCACGGTGACGGATTGCGAGACCGGCTTGGTGACGCTGACGAGGACCTGCGGCTGGATCGCCTTGCCGGCCAGCTCGCTCTCGATCAGCGTCTGGACGTCCTGGGTCCGCCGGCCCGCGACCTTGATGCGGCCGGCATAGGGCACCGAGATCGCCCCGTCGGGGCCGACGATCTGCTCGGGGATGAAGGCGGATTTCGAGCCGGCGGAGAAGCGGTCGGCCACGAGCGGGCCGGAGAACAGGCCGCCGGAGCCGGCTTCCCACACCTGCACGGCCACCGCGTCGCCGACGCCGATCAGCGGCTCGGCCGCCGGGCGGTTGTCGCCGAAGGTGACGAGCAGGCTGTCGAGGGGGCGGGTGCGTAGCGCCTCGACGATGGCCGGATCGAGGTCGATGATCTCGTAGCGGGCAAACAGGCCTTCGGCGGTGGCGATGTCGGCACCGCCGTCGATCGCCCGCGCGGTCGGCCCCGAGGTCGGCAGGATCGAACATCCCGACATCGCGAGCGCGGCGGCCAGCACCGAGAGCGCGGCGGTGCGGGAGGCCGCACGGGTTGCACAGATCATGGTCATTTCCCACCCACACCGGACGGACCGGCGGGCCGGCTCCTGTCGGCCGAGCATGGCCCGGAAGTCGCTGCGATCCATTTAACGCTGCCCTGACCAGCCGACGGCGAACGCGGTCGCGGGCGGGCGCCGGGCCCTCGGGCACCCTTACGCCGCCGCGACGACACGGTCACGCTTGGCTCTTTAATCCCGGCTTATTTGCGGCCAGTGCGCCCCGCAGGAGACAGCCGAGTTGCCCCGCCGTGAGATCGACCCGCCGGGGCTTCCGGTCCGCCGGGGCGGGGAAGCGGAACACGGCGTAGTCGGTCGCGACCGGGCCCTCGGGTCGCGGGCGGCATTCGGGCAGCGAGGGCGCATGGTCGCCGAACACGCAGAGCGTCGCCCGCCGGCCCTTCAGGCCGTCGATCAGCCGCTCGACCGCGCGGCCGGTGCCGGCGGCGTGGTGGCCGTATTGCGCGAGGCCGGCCTCGATCCCGGGCAGGCGGCCGGCCGTCCAGGGACCGTGATTCTCCATGGTGACCGCGAAGACGAAGCGGCGCCCGCCATCGGCCACTTCCGCCAGGATGCGCTCCGCCACCGCCTCGTCGGCGATGTAGGGACCGATCCGGGGGCTTTGCGAAAACGCCTCCTGCATCACGAGGCGGTCGAAGCCCAGGCGGCGAAAGACCCGCGCCCGGTCGAAGAAGTCGCGATGGAACGGATGCACGAAGACCGTGGCGAACCCCGTCGTCCCGGCAAGCCGGGCAAGGCTCGTCGGCTCGTCGCCCTTCCACGCGAGATAGGGATCGTAGCGGCCGAAGCCGAGGCTTTCGGGCTCGCGGCCGGTGAGCACGGCGTGCTCGGTCCGCATGGTGTAGGCGCCGTGGGCCGGCACCGCGAGGCGACCGTACTGCGCCGCCTCCGCGCGGATGCGGTCCATCACGGGAAGCGGCGGGCCGCCGATCCGGACGGGATTGAGGAAGGATTCGAGCTGGACCAGCACGAGCAGCTCGGCCTCCGGCTCGCCCGGGGACAGGACGGGCGGGAGCGGGGGCGGTTCGAACGTCTCGTCACGGCGGCGCAGCGCGTAGCCCATCATGGTCGCCACGATGCCGAACCGGGCGACGTCCGCCGTCAGATCGGGTCGCGGGAACAACCGGCGCACGAGGGACCGGCCGGGGGACGTGCGGAGGAGGCCCACGAAAGCGGCAAGCCCCAGCGGCAGGGCCAAGACGGCGGCCAGAGCGGGCCCGGTGCCCTCGGGGAGGAGTGTCGGCTCGAGGGCGTACCACGCCGCGACGACGGCGAGCCCGAGGATCAGCGGCCCGGCCGTACGGGGATCGGCCAACGAGCGGGTATAGTAGAGTTCGGGATGGCGCGGCACCTGCGCCAGCAGGGCCAGGTCGCTGAAGACCGGCGGCTCGCCGATGATGCGGCGCTTGAGCTGATCGACGGCAGCCAGGATCGCGACGGTCAGCAGGCAGGAGGCGGCGGCGAGCCAGGGCCGCCAGGAGAACTGGAACCAGAAGGCCGTCAGCAGCCCGTAGCCGATGCTGCGCACGGCGAGGTCGACGGGGCGCAGGCTCGGGCGGCGCGCGCCGGTCGCCGCCTCGACGGCGAAGGACGACGCCAGGGCCGAGGCGGGGGCCAAGAGGAGGGCGAGGGCGAGCGTCGCCATCCCGTCACCGTCCGGGGCCGACGCCGCGGCGCGCTCGCAGGCGCCGCAGGATCGGATTGAGCAGGGCGTAGCGCGCCCGCATCACCGCATGCGGCAGCGCCCTGAGGGCGAGCGCATTCGCCGGGGCGTCGGCACGGGCCTCGCTCAGCCGGTCGAGCAGGTGCTCGGGCGTGCAGGGCTTCATCGCCACCGGATCGAGATAGAGTGGGTAGAGCAGCAGCGCCCCGGCCACCAGTTCGTCGAGGGCGAGGCGCCGGCCGCGGTCGGCGCCGGGCGCCAGATCCTCGGTGAGGCCCCAGCCCGCATAGAAGGGCCGCCCATGGGTCGCGACGGTCAGCCCCCGGATCAGCGCCTCGAAGCCGGCGAGCGAGGTCATGGTCTCGACGTGGTGGACGCGGTCGAGCAGATCGACGATCGACAGGCCGGAGACGACGCGGTCGGCGAGCGCCAAGGCCTCGGCCTCAGGGACCGCGCCCTGCCGGAAGCCGGCTTCCACGTCGGGATGCGGCTTATAGAGCAGGAAGGCGTCCGGGTTGCGGGCCCGCGCCGCCCTCAGGAGCGCCAGGTTGCCGCGCACCTCCGGCGAACCGGTGAGGACCGAGGCGTCGTCCTCGACCTGCCCCGGCACCAGCACGAGGCGCCGCCCCGCGGGCCAGTCCGCGTCGCGGGCGGCCACGCCGACATTGTACTTGCTGAGGCGCCGGGCGACGATCGCGGCGCGCAACGCCGCCGCCCGCTCGGTCAGTTCGGGCGGAAACGCCGTCTCGCCAAGGTGGTGAGCGAGCCGGCTCCGGACGCGCGGGTCATAGTAGATGCCGCGGTCATCGACCACGATGGAGGCGCCGGGCTTGAGGCTCGCGCCGAGGCCGACGGACCGCAGGAAGCCGTCCTCGATGCGGGCGAAGGGCAGGCCGGCCTCCGCGCAGAGACCGGGCAGCGCCTCGGGGCAGCGCGTCGCCCAGGCCCAGACGGCGCCGTCGTGGCGACGGGCCAGCGCGACGGCCTCCGCCGCTTCCATCGTGTGCAGCGGGCGTCCACCGGGACCGTCGGCGAACACGTCGAGCGCCTCGCGCTTCCAGCCCGAAACGCCGACGAGGACGACGCGCCGATCGTTGCCGCGGAAGCGCGCGCGCAACCACGCCACCCGCTCCACCGCATCGAGCAGCGGGATCGGTCGGCGCGTCCAGGGATCGAAGGCGTGGACGCCCGCGCCGTAACGGAGCGCGAGCGAACCGGCGGCCTCGATCGGGATCGGCCCGAGGGCCGGATCGGTGCAGAGGGCGGGAAGCCCCGCGAGATGCACCTCGCAGGCAGCGGCCGTGGACGCGACGTGGATGCGCCCGGCGCGCGCGAACAAGGCGAAGGGGTCGGCGGGTGCGGACAGCACCGTGAGGCGCGGGTCTCGCGGCAAGCCGGCGAGCGGGCAGCCATCCGGCCCGGCGGCGACGAAGCGCTCCTCGGGAAACGTCCGCAGCAGCCGCGCCAGGAAGGCGGGGACCCGCCGCGCGGCGACGAGATCGGGGTCGATCAGGGCGAGCGAGGGGCAGGGTTCGACCGCGAAGGCCTCGTCCGCGCCCGATCCGGGGGGAAAGCGGTTGAAGCCGGTGAGCCGGGCCTCGCTCAGGGACCGGGCGAGGCCCGGCCGGGGCGCCTCGCCGCCGAGGGCGCGCCCGGCATAGCTCAGGCGCAGGCTGGTAAAGCCGGTGGCCGGCGAATCGTAGGGGCTCAGCAGCGGCCCCGGCGCGACCCGCAGGGTCGCGGCCCGACCGGCGGCGGGAAAGGCCGCGCCCGGCGTCCAGACGGCGGGCGCGCCGGGCCGGTCGAAGCGCAGGGGCACGCCCGTGCAGGCCTCGATCTCGGCGCGCAGGCGGCGCAGCGGCCGGCCCAGCGGCAGGTAGGAGCGGGGCGGGACGGGGATCCCGCGCGGCTCGGAAGGGGGCGCGTCGGCCATGGCGGCCCCGCCTTAGCCCAAGGGCAGCTTCGGCGCGAGGGCGTCCTGCGGCTCGGCCTCCGGCGCCGGAGGCCGCATACATCGTGTCCATTCGCTGTCCTCCCGGGCTTCTCGCCCGGCCCTGCGGCGACCTCTTCGTCGACCGATCGCAGGCCCAGAGGGCTGTCGGCGCGTGCGGTGCGAAGAATTCCGGGGATCGCGGGGATGAAGGGGCGATTCGACACAAGCGGGCCGCAATCGCGAGGGAAAGAGAAACCGTTCCGGCCGCGGATGTGGCTGGACGGCAACGGAGACCGTGAATTGTGTTGACGCCCCGGTCCCGCGGTTGCGGAGGCCGGTGACGACATGCGACGCGTCTGCTTCAGATGCCGTCGACCCGCCGTCTCAAGCGATCAGGGACACCGCGCCTCGGTATGACGCAGCCTCGCGCAGACGCTTCCGGCCCCAACGCCGCGACGTTCCTGTTCCTGCAGGGGATCGCGTCTCCGTTCTTCTCCGATCTCGGCCGGGCCCTGCGCGATCGTGGACACAAGGTCCGCCGCATCAATTTCTCCGCGGGCGATTGGCTGTTCTGGCGCCTGCCCTCCGACAATTACCGCGGCAACCGCGACGACTGGGACGCCTATCTCGAGGCTTATATCCGCACGCATTCGGTCACCGACATCGTGCTGTTCGGCGATTGCCGGCCCTATCATCAGGCGGCGATCCAGACGGCCAAGCCGATGGGCGTGCGCATCCACGTGTTCGAGGAAGGCTATATCCGCCCCTATTGGATCACCTGCGAGCAGGGGGGCGTGAACGGCAATTCCCCGCTGCCCAAGAGCGCCGAGGAGATCCGGGCGATCGCCCGCAAGCTGCCTCAGGCCGGCCGCGCCATGCCGCTGACCGGCGACATGGCCCGCCGCAGCATCTGGGACATCGGCTTCAACGTCGCCAATGTCGGCTTCCCCTATCTCTATCCGGGCTTCCGCAGCCACCGGCCGAACCACATCGCGGCGGAATACGGCGGCTGGATCAAGAAGTTCGTCCGCCGCAAGCGCACCCGCCGCGAGGCGGCGCGGGTGGGCGAGAACTACAAGGCGGTCAACGCCCAGTACTTCCTGCTGCCGCTCCAGCTCGACAGCGACTACCAGATCCGCGTCCATTCGCCGTTCCTCGGCGTCGAGGGCTTCATGGACCGGGTGATCGCCTCCTTCGCCCGGCATTCGAGCGCGCCGACGCGGCTTCTGGTGAAGCTGCACCCCCTCGACAGCGGCATCATGAACTGGCGCAAGCGCGCCCGGCAGGCGGCCAAGCGCCACGGCTGCAACGACCGGCTCGACTTCATCGACGGCGGCGACCTGCCCAAGCTGATCGACGGCAGCCGCGGCGTGGTGCTGGTAAACTCGACGGTCGGCATGCTGGCGCTGGAGCGCGGACGACCGACGCTCGCCTTCGGGCAGGCAGTCTACAACATGCCGGGCCTGACGCATCAGGGCGACATCGACACCTTCTGGGGGGACCCCAAGGCACCCGACCGGGAGCTGATGGAGGATTTCCGCCGCGTCGTCATGCACCGCACCCAGATCAACGGCGGCTACTTCTCGCCCTCCGCCATCGAGCGGGCGGTGGCCGGAGCGGTGCCGCGGCTGGAGGCGACCCTGCCACCCGCCGCCTTGGCCGCCGCCCGCGACCTGCGCGAGGGCTCCGAGCGGGCCGGACGGCTCTCGCCGGCCTATTGATCGCGGGCGACCCGGCGGGCTTTACAGGCCGCATCCCCCGCGCCATCCCCTCGCAATGCCCGTCATCCTCATCACCGGCGCCTCCAGCGGCATCGGCGCCGCCCTGGCGCGGCTCTGCGCCCGGCGCCCCGACACGCAGCTCGTCCTCACCGGACGGGACCGTGCGCGCCTCGACGCCGTCGCCGCGGAGTGCCGGGGGCTCGGAGCGCCGGTCCGCACCGGGCTGTTCGACGTGCGCGACCGCGAGAGCGTCGGCGTGTGGCTGCGGGCGATCGATGGGCAAACGCCCCTCGACCTCGTCATCGTCAACGCCGCGGTCAATGGCGGTCATCCGTCCGGCAGCCTGGAGACCGAGGAGACGGCGTTCGAGACCGCCGACATCAACTACGGCGGTGCGCTCAACGTTCTTCTGCCCACCGTCAGCCTGATGAGCCGGCGCGGGCGGGGCCAGATCGCGCTGGTCTCCTCGCTCGCCGCCTATGCGCCGCTGCCGGACGCTCCGGCCTATAGCGGGGCCAAGGCCGCGCTGCTGGCCCATGGGCTGGCGCTGCGGTCGAAGCTGCGGCCGCTCGGCGTGCGCGTCAGCGTGGTGACGCCGGGCTATGTGAAGACGCCGATGGGCGGCGTCATCAAGGGCTGGCGCCCGCTGGAGATGAGCGCGGACGAGGCCGCCGCCCGCATCCTGCGCGGGCTGGAGCGCGACCGCGACGTGGTCGCCTTCCCCTGGCCGCTGGCGGCGCTGGCCCGCGGGGCGCTGCTGGTGCCCGAACGGGTGCGGACGCTCGGCCTGCACGGCCTGCGCTTCCGCAACCGGCCGCGCCGATGAGGGCCGCGCCGCGGCTCGCCGTCTTCGCGCTGGAGGCGCTGCCGAACGCCCGCGCCCTCCGGCGCTTCGTCGCCGACCATGCCGAAACCATCGCGTTCGTCGGCCTGTCCCATGCCGAGCGTCCCTCGGCCGGCGGGCTCGTCGCGCAGGTGCGCCGCCACCTCGCCCGCTCGGGGCCGCGCTTCCTGCCCTATCTCGCGGTCAATTTCGGCCTGCCGGACCTCGTCAACGGCCTATCCACGACGCTGCGCCGGAACGCACCCCCGGAGGCGACGCCGCTGGCCCCGCTCTGCCGCCGCCTCGGCATCCCGGTCTTGACGGTGGACGACGTGAACGGGCCGGAGGTGGCCGACGCCTTCGCCGCGCACGCGCCCGACCTGATCGTCTCGTTCCACTTCGACCAGATCTTTTCCGCCGCGACCCTCGACCGGGCCCCGCTCGGCGGCCTCAACGTGCATCCGAGCCTGCTGCCGCGCCATCGCGGCCCGACGCCGACCCTGCACGCGCTCGCCGACGGCGACCGCGCCTTCGGCGTCACCGTCCATCGGCTCGCCGCCGCGATCGATGCCGGGGCGATCCTGGCGCAGGAGCCGGTGACGCTGCCACAGGGCACGAGCGCCACCCGCGCCGCGCGGCTGCTGCACGAGCGCGGGCGGGGAGTGCTCGAGACCGTGCTCGCCGATATCGCCGCGCAGGGCGCGGTGCCGGCGGGCCGACATGTTCCCGTCCTGCCCTATCGCGGCTTCCCCGACCGGGCGCTGCTCGCCCGGATGCACCAGTCGGGCCTGCCCCTGGCGGACCGGGGCGACTGGCGGGACGCCCTCGGCCTCGCCCGCGGGTCAGGCCCGTAGGGCGGCGTCGAGGTCGTCGATCAGGTCCTGCGGGTCCTCGATGCCGATCGAAAGCCGCACCACTTCGGGGCCGGCGCCGGCGGCGGTCTTCTGCGCGTCGGTGAGCTGGCGGTGGGTGGTCGAGGCCGGGTGGATCACCAGCGAGCGGGTGTCGCCGATATTGGCCAGATGGCTGAAGAGCTGCAGGTTCGACACCAGCTTCACGCCGGCCTCGTAGCCGCCCTTGAGGCCGAAGGTGAACACCGCGCCCGCCCCCTTGGGCGTGTAGCGCTGCGCCAGCGCATGGTACTTGTCGGTCTCCAGCCCCGGATAGCTCACCCAATCGACAAGGTCGTGGCCGGCGAGGAAGGTCGCGACCTTGAGCGCGTTGTCGGAGTGGCGCTGCATCCGCAGGGGCAGCGTCTCGATGCCGTTGAGGATCAGGAAGGCGTTGAACGGCGACAGCGACGGCCCGAGATCGCGCAGGGACAGCACCCGCACCGCGATGGCGAAGCCGAAATTCCCGAAGGTCTCGGCCAGCACCATGCCGGCATATTCGGGCCGGGGCTGCGACAGCATCGGATAGCGCTGGTCGCCCTGCCACTGGAACGTGCCGCCATCGACGATCAGCCCGCCGATGGAATTGCCATGGCCGCCCAAAAACTTGGTGGCCGAGTGGACGACGATGTCGGCGCCGTGCTCGAACGGCTTGATGAGGTACGGCGTCGCCATCGTGTTGTCGACGATGAGCGGGATGTTGTGGCGCTTGGCGATCACCGAGAGGGCGGCAATATCGGTAATGACGCCGCCCGGATTGGCGATCGACTCACAAAAGATCGCCTTGGTGCGCGGGGTGATGGCGCGCTCGAACGAGTCCGGGTCGTCGGTGTCGGCCCAGACCACCTGCCAGCCGAAGTTCTTGTAGGAATGGTTGAACTGGTTGATCGAGCCACCGTAGAGCTTGTTGGCCGCCACGAACTCGTCGCCCGGCTGCATCAGGGCGTGCAGCGTCAGGAATTCCGCCGCGTGGCCCGAGGCCACGGCGAGCGCCGCCGTGCCGCCTTCGAGGGCCGCGATGCGCTCCTCCAGCACGGCGTTGGTCGGGTTGGTAATGCGGGTGTAGATGTTGCCGAAGGCCTGCAGCCCGAACAGCGAGGCGGCGTGATCGACGTCGTCGAACACGAAGCTCGTGGTCTGGTAGATCGGCGTCGCCCGCGCGCCGGTCGCCGGGTCGGGGGTCGCGCCCGCGTGAATCGCGAGGGTGTTGAAGCCGGGCTGGCGGTCGGTCATCGCGAAAACTCCTCTTGGAGCCGTATCCGACCCGGCGGCATCGGGCCGGCGGCTCCAGCTCCTTGTTCTGCCGCGCTTTCTTTCGGCGAACCGGCGATCTCATCACCCGGAAAGCGCTCATGAGCGGCGGTTTACGCCCCCGGTCTCCGGCGGTGCAAGGGCAGAAGATGCGGGTGACGATCCCGGCGGATCGTTGCCGCGCCGCTCGACCGGACAAGCGCGGCAGTCTGGACACGTTCGCATCTGGCATGTCAGAGAGCGCGTCGAGGAAACGATGGCAATCCGGTGACCGCGCGTCGCATTGATTGCTGCCGCGCAATGGTGTCTGCCATTGCGACAGGTTCAAATTTGAAAGCTTCCAGGGCCGGGCGCAGGAACACCCTTCGCGATCCGGCATGAGAGGCTTCGGCGCGCCGACTGACGGGAGAGTTGCACCTTGGCGGATACGACAGCCACGCACGCAACCGCGGGGCCCGAGGGCACCAAGCGCGATTTCCTGTTTCTCGCGACCGGTGCAGGATTGGCCGTGGGCGTCGGCGCGGTGGCGTGGCCCTTCGTGGCCTCCATGGCCCCCGATGCCGCCACCGTCGCGGCGGGCGCGCCGCTCGACGTCGATCTCAGCCCGATCCAGGACGGCCAGATCGTCAACGTGTTCTGGCGCGGCAAGCTGATCTTCGTGCGCAAGCTCACGGAGAAGGAGGTCACGGACATGAAGGCCGTGCCCCTCGACCAGATGATCGATCCGGCGCCGTTCTCCGCCCGGGTGAAGGCCGGCCACGATCAATGGCTCGTGTCCTACGGCAACTGCACCCATCTCGGCTGCGTGCCGATCGGCCATTCGGGCAACTTCGAGGGTTGGGCCTGCCCCTGCCACGGCTCGCAGTTCGACGCCGTCGGCCGCGTGCGCCGCGGCCCCGCGCCGACCAACCTGCCGATCCCCCCCTACGCCTTCTCGAGCGACACCAAGCTCACGATCGGCGAAGAGGGCGGCAAGGCCGCCGCGTAACAACCAGGACACGAGAAGCCGGAGCGGGCACCCGATGAGCAGCGCACACGCGACCTCGACCTACGTCCCGAAGAGCCGCGTCGCGAAGTGGTTCGAGTCCCGCCTGCCGCTCGTCGGCCTGGTGCACTCGTCCTTCGTCGCCTTCCCGGTTCCGCGGAACCTCAACTACTTCTACACCTTCGGCGCGATCCTGATCGCGTTCCTCGGCATCCAGATCATCACCGGCGTATGGCTGGCGATGCACTACGATCCGAGCGCCGCCAACGCGTTCGAGAGCGTCGAGCACATCATGCGCGACGTGAACTACGGCTGGCTCCTGCGCTACGCCCACGCCAACGGCGCGTCGATGTTCTTCGTGGCGGTCTACGTCCACATCTTCCGCAACCTCTATTACGGGTCCTACAAGGCCCCGCGCGAGGTGCTCTACCTGCTCGGCGTCATCATCTACCTGCTGATGATGGCCACCGCCTTCCTCGGCTACACCCTGCCGTGGGGCCAGATGAGCTTCTGGGGCGCCACCGTCATCACCAACATCCTGGCGGCGATCCCGGTCGTCGGCGACACGATCCAGAGCCTGCTCTGGGGCGGCTACTCGGTCGGCAATCCGACGATCAACCGCTTCTTCTCGCTGCACTTCCTGCTGCCGTGGATGATCGCCGGCGTCGTCGTCCTCCACGTCTGGGCGCTGCACGTCACCGGCCAGAACAACCCGGCGGGCATCCCGATCAAGTCGAGCAAGGATGCGGTGCCCTTCACCCCCTACGCGACCATCAAGGACGTGTTCGCCGTCGTGGTGTTCATGATCCTGTTCGCGTGGTTCATCTTCTACCAGCCGAACTATCTCGGCCACGCCGACAACTACGTCCCGGCCAACCCGTCGGTGACCCCGGCGCATATCGTGCCCGAATGGTACTTCCTGCCGTTCTACGCGATCCTGCGGGCCGTTCCCGACAAGCTCGGCGGCGTGATCCTGATGTTCGGCGCGGTGCTGATCCTCGCCTTCGCGCCCTGGCTCGACACTTCGCGGGTCCGCTCCTGCAACTACCGGCCGGTCTACCGGGTGTTCTTCTGGGTGTTCACCGCCAACGCCATCCTGCTCGGCTGGCTCGGCGCCAAGCCTCCGGAGGGCGGCTACGTGATCGCCTCGCAGCTCTGCACCGCCTACTACTTCGCCCACTTCCTGATCGTGATGCCGCTCGTCGGCCTGTTCGAAACGCCGGACCGCGTGCCGGGCTCGATCCTCGAGACCGTGACCGGACCGGGCAAGCAGGTGAGCGGATCGGGCATGCCCGCGGGCGCCGCCGCCGAACCCGCCAAGCGCGGCTGAGCACCCTTGAGGAGACACGGTATGCGCATCGCCCTCCTCGCCGCCGCGGGCCTTCTCGCGGCGGCCCTCGGCTCCACCGGCCTCCGCGCCGAGGACGGCCACGGCGGCGTCAACCCGCCCCGCGAGAAGTGGAGCTTCGCCGGCATGTTCGGCCGGTTCGATCAGGCGCAGCTCCAGCGCGGCTTCCAGGTCTACAAGGAAGTCTGCGCCAACTGCCATTCGATGAAGCTCGTCGCCTTCCGCAACCTCTCCGAAGAGGGCGGTCCCGGCTTCAGCGCGGCGCAGGTCAAGGCTCTGGCCGAGACCTACAGCGTCAAGGAACTGGACGATTCCGGCTCCGAGAAGGAGCGTCCGGCCCGCCCCGCCGACCGCTTCCCGCCGCCCTTCCCGAACGACAAGGCGGCGGCCGCCGCCAACGGCGGCAAGGCGCCGCCGGACTTCTCGGTGCTCGCCAAGGCCCGCACCTACGAGCGCGGCTTCCCGTGGTTCGTGTTCGATGCGCTGCCCTTCACCGGCTATTCGGAGCAGGGCGTCGACTACATCCATGCGCTCCTGAACGGCTACGAGGACCCGCCAAAGGGTTTTGAGATGCCGGGCAGCGGCTACTACAACAAATACTATCCCGGCCATGTCATCGCGATGCCGAACCCGCTGAGCGAGGGCCAGATCACCTATCCGAAGGACGACAAGGGCCAGCCCGTCGTGCCGGAGACGGTGGAGCAGTACTCGCACGACGTGGCGGCCTTCATGGCCTGGGCGGCCGAGCCGCACATGATGGCCCGCAAGGCGCTCGGCCTGCGCGTGATCCTGTTCCTGATCGTGCTGGCCGGACTGCTCTATTACGTGAAGAAGCAGGTCTGGAAGAAGGTCGGCGGCGAGGTCCACGGCCTCCAGCCGGAGCTGCACAAGACCTACTGACGGGTCCGCCGCGGCAGCCTCTTCCGAACCTCACGAACGGGCCCCTCGCGGGCCCGTTTGCTTGCCGGGTCCCCTGTGGCTAAGAGTCGGCTCGCGAACACTTCGGTCGGCCGCCGGGAGGGCGGCTCGGCGGAAGAAGGCGCGGAGCCGCCCCCGCGCGCAGGAGCGCGGTGCGCGACCGGCGATCCGCGTGAGCCGTCCCGGACGGCATCGGGCCGAGAAGCCCATCGAAAAAAGACGCCTCGGCGCGGCCCCCCGGATCGGACGGGCGTCACGACTCGGTGGCATCATGGGTGGATCGTGCGCAGAACGCGACCGCTCGCCCGCGCGGAACGGCGCGGGAATCCAACACAGCACAAGGGATAAGACCGCATGACGGCAGCGATTCTCGGCGTGATCGGCGGCTCGGGCGTCTACGACCTGCCCGGCCTGGAGGATGTCCGTGAGGAGGCCATCACCTCGCCCTGGGGCGAGCCGTCCGACGCGCTGCGCATCGGCCGGATCGGCGAAACCAAGGTGGTGTTCCTGGCCCGGCACGGGCGCGGCCACCGCCTCTCCCCCTCGGGGATCAACTACCGGGCCAATATCGACGTGCTGAAGCGCGCGGGCGTGACCGACATCGTCTCGCTCTCGGCCTGCGGCTCGTTCCGCAACGAGCTGCATCCCGGCCTGTTCGTGCTGGTCGATCAGTTCATCGACCGCACGGTGTCCCGCGAGACGTCGTTCTTCGGCAATGGCTGCGTCGCGCACGTGCCCTTCGCCCATCCGGTCGGTCCGCTCCTGCAGAAGCGCATCGCCGCCGCCGCGGAGGCCGAGGGCATCGCGGTCCACAAGGGCGGCACCTATGTCTGCATGGAGGGCCCCCAGTTCTCGTCGCTCGCCGAATCGAAATCCTACAAGGCGGCGAATTACGACGTGATCGGCATGACCAACCTGCCCGAGGCCAAGCTCGCGCGGGAGGCGGAGATCACCTACGCCACCATCGCCATGGTGACCGACTTCGATTGCTGGCATCCGAACCACGACAGCGTCGACGTCGCCTCGGTGATCGCGGTGGCCCGCGCCAACGCCAGCAAGGCGGCCCAGCTCGTCGCCCGCGTCGCCCGCGACTTCCCCGCCGAGCGCGAGGAATGCCCGGCCGGCTCGCACCGGGCGCTCGACGGCGCCATCATGACCGCCCCCTCGCATCGCGATCCGGAGTTGGTGGCCAAGCTCGACGCCGTGGCGGGCCGCGTGCTCAACGGCTGATTTTCACGACGGGCCGCACGACGAGGGCCGGCCCCCCATGGGGGCCGGCCCTCGTCGCGAGTCGGTCCCGTGTCGCGACGGACACTTCCAAGTGCCGATTTCGCGCCGCCTCCCCGCGGTGCCGATCCAGAACCCTGTGGACGATCACGGGGAAAACCGGCCAAACGGCTGAGCTTGCCCGCAAATCGCCCCGCCTTGCCATGGGGATGCCACAACCTCGGCCGTGTTTGCGCCACAAGCCGAGGCGTAACTGTTGCCCACACGCCGCTGACGGCACCAACCTTTGGATGGGGTGACGAGACAGATGCAGGGCCGCACGTTCGGATCGCCGCGTACCACCCGTGATGCCCGCAAGACCGGGCGCATCGCCTCTTCCGACGTCATCTCCGTCGCCGCCCGTCCGGGCCGCGACCACGGCAGCCGACCGGCGCTCCTGCGCTCCGTCCTCTCGATGACGCTGCTCGCCGGAGGCCTGAGCGCGATCCTGCTCAATGCCGGGACCGATCTCGGCCGGGCCGAGGCCTCGACCAAGGCGGCCGAACTGACGATGCCGAAGCCCCGCGTCCAGGCCGTCCTGCAAGCGGTCTCGACCGAGGCCCCGGTCCCCTCGGTGGTCGCGGCCTCGTCGAGCTTCCGCACCGTCGATGCGCTCGATACCGATCTGACGGCCGGCACCGTCGACCGGGTCTCCTACGACTTCCTGCTGTCGCAGACCTCGACCGGCGATCCGAACGACATCCTCGAATTCGGGCCGATGAAAATCCGCCGCCACATCGTGCAGACGATCGTCAAGGCGGCGCAGGCGGTCGAGACCGATCCGGTGCTGCTGATGGCGGTCGCCGACAAGGAATCGAGCTTCATCACCGCGGTCCAGGCCAAGACCTCCTCGGCGACCGGCCTGTACCAGTTCATCGAGCGCACCTGGCTCGGCGTGATCCGCGATTTCGGCCCGAAATACGGCTACGCTCAGGACGCCGCCCTGATCGTGCCGGATGCCAACGACCGGCCGAGCGTGCAGGACCAGTCGGAGCGCGCCCGCATCCTCGACATGCGCCGCGATCCCTACCTCTCCGCGCTGATGGCGGGCGAGATGCTCAAGCGCGACGCCGCCCGCATCGCCCTCAAGATCGGCCGCGAGCTGTCGCTCGGCGAGGTCTACCTCGCCCACTTCCTCGGCCCGGACGACGCCGAGAACTTCCTCTCGCAGGTGGTCGACAAGCCGACCGCCGCCGCCGCGACCCTGCTGCCCGGCCCGGCGCGGGCCAACCGCTCGATCTTCTTTGCCGGCACCACCGGCCGCGGGCGGCACCGCAAGCCCGCGAGCCTCTCGGTGGCGCAGGTGCATCAGAAGTTCGAGGCGATGATGAGCGCCCGCGGCGACCGCTACCGCGACGTGCGCAGCGTCGCCGGCCTCGTGCTCACCGCCGACGCCGATACGGTCCAGTAAAGCTCCGCTCGCGCCCCGCGGCGGCCCGCCGCGCGGCGTTCGTTGCGACTTCCGAAATTCATCCTTCGACGCAACTGACAAGCGTCCGCCCGCTTTGATGTGGGGCGCGGTCGATCAAGGCCGCCCCACGCGAGAGGAGGGTTTTCGACCTTGAAGGGTCCGTTTCGAGATCGGTCGTTCACGGGGGGGATCGACGATCCGCTCCTGCCGGGCATGAAGCTCGATCAGATCGGGCAGGCCCTGGCCTCCTGCTACGACAACCTCGTGGCGGAGGGATTGCCCGACGATCTGGCCGCCCTGGTGCGCCGGGTCGACCGGGCCGAGCGCGCGGCCCGCGCGAAGGCGCGGGTGCCCGGGTCCCGCATCGCCCTCGTGGTCGAGGACGAGGCCGAGACGCGCGACCTCGCCGAGAGCGTGCTGGAGGAGACCGATCTGCACGTGGTCGGCTGCGCCAGCGCCGAGCAGGCGCTCACCTACCTGCAGGAGCACGGCGGCGAGGTCGCGCTGGTCTTCGCCGACATTCGCCTCGCCGGCGACATGGACGGGGTGCAGCTCGCCCGCGCCATCGCCACGCTGTGGCCCTGCACCCGGCTCGTCGTCACCTCCGGGGTCGATCCCGAGCCCGGCGAGGCCCTGCCGGAGGGCGCCGTGTTCATCCCCAAGCCCTGGCGCGCCTTCGACGTGCTGGTCGAGGCCGAGCGCGCCAGCCGCGACCGGGCGCCGCCCATCGCCTGAATCCGTCGGGCGCGCCTCTTGCAGGTTCTCTCCCGGCCGCCCCGCGCCGGGCGGCAGGAGGTGGACCGACCCCATGCAGATCCGGACGGGCTTCGACATCACCTTCGAGTCGGTTCAGTCGACGCCGATGATCCTGATGCTCAACCTCCATCCGTCGCGGGTGCCGGACCTCGTGACGCCGGAAACCGTGACCTTCGACCCGCCGGTCCCGGTCCACCGCTATGCCGACGGCTTCGGCAACGTCTGCACCCGCATCGTCGCACCGGCCGGGCGCCTCACCATCGCGGCCGACTTCATCGTCGCGGATTCCGGCCTGCCCGATCCGGTGGTGCCGACGGCCAGCCAGGCCGAGGTCCGGCACCTGCCCGACGACGCTCTCGTCTTCCTGATGGGCAGCCGTTACTGCGACACCGATAAGCTGTCGTCCACCGCCTGGGAGCTGTTCGGCCAGACGCCGCCCGGCTGGCCGCGGGTGCAGGCGATCGTCGATTACGTCCACGACCGCATCCGCTTCGATTACATGCGGGCGGACGCCACCCGCACGGCCTTCGACGGCTACACCCAACAGGTCGGCGTCTGCCGCGACTTCGCCCATCTCGCCATCGCGCTGTGCCGCTGCATGAACATCCCGGCGCGCTACTGCACCGGCTATCTCGGCGATATCGGCGTGCCGCCCGTGCCCGACCCGATGGATTTTTCCGCGTGGTTCGAAGCCTATCTCGACGGGCGCTGGTACACGTTCGACGCCCGCCACAACCGCCCGCGGATCGGCCGCATCGTCATGGCGCGGGGGCGCGACGCCACCGATTGCGCGCTCACCACCAATTTTGGTTTCCAGCAGCTTGTGAACTTCGGGGTTCACACCGCAGAGGTCGCCTGAACCGTACTGCGGCTCCGATAGTCAAGCTCGGGTGCCCCGCCGCACACCCGGCCTGTGCAAAATCTGCGATTCGCCTGGAACCCGAAAGCCACAGTCACGCTTTTAATGGCAAAGGTTACTGCACAGGTAGGCCATCCCATGAAGACCTTGGCATCTGTCTTCGCCGGCGCTGTCGGCATGTGTGTTCTTGCCATCGGCGCGGCTCATGCCTCGCCGTACGATCCCTTCGGCTCCGAGAGCGACGACACCTACGCCGAGCAGTCCCAGGGCGGCTGGCCGGTCTACGATCCCTACGGCAGCCAGCAGCGCGGCTCGGCCTCCCAGAGCTACGGATACGGCTCGGCCGAGGCGCAGGCCCAGGTCGCCCGCATCCCGCGCGAGGTCGTGGCCTATGACGGCCGCTACGCACCGGGCACGATCGTGGTCTCCACCGCCGAGCGGCGCCTCTACCTCGTCCTCGGCAACGGCCAGGCCCTGCGCTACGGCGTCGGCGTCGGTCGCCCGGGCTTCACCTGGAGCGGCGTGAACAAGATCACCGCCAAGCGCGAGTGGCCGAGCTGGACCCCGCCGGCCGCGATGATCGCCCGCCGCCCCGACCTGCCGCGCTACATGGCCGGCGGCATCGAGAACCCGCTGGGCGCCCGCGCGATGTATATCGGCAGCTCCGAATACCGCATCCACGGCTCCAACGAGCCGGACACGATCGGCCAGGCGGTGTCGTCCGGCTGCATCCGCATGACCAACGAGGACGTCACCGACCTCTATTCGCGGGTGAAGGTCGGCGCGACGGTGATCGTGAACTGATCGGCCGGACCATCGCGCGGAAACGCGCGATGGCGCCGCGTGGCCAGGTGCGAAAAGCGCCCCGCGCAGCGGCCTCGGCTCTGCCGAGGCCTCTAGCGAAGCGAGAAGCCTAGAGCGTCGTCCTGGATATCGGATCCGGGACGACGCTCTCCGTTCTTGTGCCGCATCGGCTTTTTCCGAAAGCCGCTCCGCACCTTTCGGGCCGATGCTCTGAGGCCGCGGCCAGCGCCTGAGGCCCGCAGAGAAAAGCCGCGTCGGAGCGACTCCGGCGCGGCGTTTCCGTTACGGCGAGACGCGTCCCACAGCGGTCTGCGGCCCGTTCATGAACGAGACCGGCATGTCGCAGAAGCAGCGGGCGCCGAGGGGGCGCGGGCCGGGGAGCGGACAGGAATAGGGCTGGTTGCCCGAGATGCCGCTCTGCACCGCGTCGCAGTTCAGGCCCATCGGCCGAGGCGGCGGGCGACCGTAATCGGGCTCGCGGTAGATCCGGCGGGGCGGCGGGCGGTCGTAGCCGTCGTCGTAATATTGTGCTTGAGCGGGGCTGCCGGCCGCAAACAGGGCCAAGGTCATGGCCAGGGCCGCGGGGCCGAGGCGACGGACGGGACGCATGGGTCGGGCACTCCGATGGGGCGCCCTGCGGCGGATCGCCGAAGGCGCTTCATGAGGCCGACGTATCTGACGCTCCCCGGCGGCGAAAAAGCGGCGCCGAGGTTTCCGCACGCAAAACGGCCCGCGCCGGGGGGCGCGGGCCGTCGATCGCGGCCGGGACGACCCGGCGGCCGATCACTGGTGGTTGTTGGCGGCCTTCTGGACGTCGGCAGCGTTCTCGCGGGCGGTCTCGACGCCCTGCTCGTAGGCAGCGCGGGCCTCGTTGGCACCCTGCTGCATCGCGCTCTTGGCATTCTCGGCGCTCTGCTGGAACGCGCTCTGGGCGAGGCCACCGAACTCCTTGGCCTGGGCCTGGATCGCGGCGAACTGCGAGCGGACGTACTCGGCCTGATGCTGCATCGCCTCCTGCACGTCGCGCGAGCGTACGAGCTTCTGGGCGAGATCGAAGGCCGCATTCACGTTCTGCTCGGCGAACTCGAAACCGCGGGTCGACAGGTTGGAAGCGTTGGTGCGGGCGAGGTCGGTCGAGCCCTGCACGGTGTCGGCGGTGCGGCGCGCGGCGCCGATGAACGAGTCGAACGCCTTGCGGGCCTGCTCGACGCTCTTCTCGGCGAAATCGCGCATCTCGGTCGGGATCTCGTAGTTCGGAGTGTTGCTCATGGGGGGCTCCTCTCTTTCGCTGATTCGACGCTTTCACGCGTTGTGCAGTGCAACATAGCGCGGGGGCGGCACTTTTTCCAGCCCCAAGGCGGCCAATTAGGGTTACCAGTTGATAAACGTGTGTCGGTGGGCTTCGGTGTCTATGTCCGGCGCGCGTTTAGTTGCACACACGATCGTGGTCCGTCTGCGGACGATCGGCCCGCGCATTTCGCTGCGCTGCCGCGACCGACATGCGATGTCCGGAGGGTTCGGGCGTCTTGAAGTGAGGCATTCTTGACCAGGGTTCGGATGTCGGACCGCGCCACTGAGGTTTCCGCCGAGCCGGGCGGCGAGGTGTTCCGCCGGGCGATCCAGCGCTGGCGGGAGGAGCCCCTCACGGCGCATCTCGCCCGCGAGGGTGCGGCCCTGCTCGTGCTCGATACGGATGCGGAGCGCCTCCTCCACGCCGCCGGACCGGCTGCCGCCTATGGCGCGGGGGTCGGCGGGCCGGAGGGACGCATCATGCCGGCGCTGCGCCTCGCCGAGCAGATCCGGCGCGCCGGTCCGGTCGGCCCGCGCCCGCGCATGGTGCGGCTGCGCCTCGATCCCCGCGGGGTCGCCCCGCCGGTGGTGGTCCTGCTCGCGCGCGCCGCCCTCGACGAGGAGCGCGAGGCGCTGCTGCTGGCGCCCCTCGCCCCCCTCCCCTCGCTGCGGCCCGCCGATATCCGCGTGGAGACGCCCCCGCCCCCGGAGAGCCCGGCGCAGGAGGCCGCCGGAGAGAGCACCGAAACGCCCGACGCGCCGCTCTCGCCGGCTACCGCCGAGAGCGCGTCCCCCGCCCCCGCAGCCGTCGAGCCCCCTGTCCGCTTCGTCTGGCGCAGCGACGCCGAGGGCGTTCTGACCCATGTCTCCGCGACGCATCCCGATCTCGCGGCCGTGATCGTCGGCCGCGCCTGGGCCGACCTCGCCGCCGACGGCATCGTCGAGGGCGCGGCGCTCGACGCCCTCCTGCACGAGCCGACCGAGACGTTTCGCGCGCTGCCGCTCCTCGTCCGGGGCCGCGCCTTCGAGCACGGTATCGAGATGTCCGGCGCCCCGTTCGGCCGCCCCGGTCGGGACGGAGCGGGCCTGAGCGGCTTCGCGCTCCTGAAGGCGCGCCATCCGCGCCCGGCGGACGAGGACATCGCGCCGTCGAACGCCGATCCGGCCCACGCGGAAGCGGCCCAGGCCGAACCGGAGGCCGGCGCGCTCTCGGTCAACGAGCACGCCGCCTTCCGCGAGGTCGCCCGCCTCCTCGGCCTGCGCTTCGCCCACGACGACGCGGCGGACGAGGCCCCCGACACCGAGCGGATGGAGGGCCCGTCCGGCAGTTCGGTCACGCCGTTCCCCACCCCGCCCTTCCGCGCCGCCGACGCCGAGACCCGGACCCGCGCGGCGCTCACCGAGCTTCTGGAACGCCTGCCGGTCGGCGTGCTGGTCTACCGCGCGGACGCGGTGCTGTTTGCCAGCCGCACCTTCCTCACGCTCACGGGCTATCCGGACCAGGCGGCCCTGAGCGAGGCCGGCTTGCCTCATCTGTTCCGCGGCCTCGCGCCGGATGCGCGCGGCGCGACGGCGCCGGTCCCCTTCGGCCGGGCCGATGGCGGCACCGTCGCCCTCGCGGTCGATCACACCCGGCTCGACTGGGACGGGACGCCGGCCGAGCTCTGCCTCGCCCGGGCCGCCGATCCGCAGGCGGCCCCGCCTCCGGTCCCGCACAACGACGCGCGGCTGCGGGCGGAAAAGGTACTCGACCGCCTGGAGGAAGGCGTCGTCACCCTCGACGCCGAGGGCCGCGTCGTCGGCCTCAATCCGAGTGCGGCCGAACTCGTTCACGCCCATCCCAAGGAAGTGGTCGGCGGACGCTTCGCCGACCTGTTCGCTCCCGAGAGCCTGCCGGCGCTGGAAGCCGCCGTCACCGATTCCCAGCGCTCCGGCGCGAGCGAGCTGCTCGGCGTCACCGCCCGCTCGGGGGCGGCGGCCCTGCGCCTGCGCATCGCGCGCCTGTTCGGCGAGGATGCACCCGGATATTGCGCCTCGTTGCGGGAAATCCGCGAGGACGAGGCGGCGCCTTCCCCGTTGCCGGCCCCGATCCCCGCCGCGGCACCGCCCGCAGCGCCGGACGAGGGCGCCGCGGCGATCTGGAAGGCCCGCGCGCTCGCCCGCGTCGGACGCGAGATCCGCCCCTCGCTGACCGCCATCCTCTCGCTCACCGACATGATGCTCTCGGATCGGTTCGACCGGGCCGATGCCGAGCGGCTGGAGGCCTATCTGCGCGAGGTGCGCCTGTCGGGCGGGCGCATCGCCGCGATCCTCGACGACCTGCGCGACCTCGCCGCCCTCCAGGCCGGGCGCAACCTCACCTTCACCAAGGTCGGGCTCAACGACCTCGTCGCCAGCTGCATCGGCACGATGCAGGCCCAGGCCGCCCGCGACCGCATCGTCGTGCGCACCAGCCTCGGCCCCGACCTGCCGCCCTTCCTCGCCGACGAGCGCTCGATCCGCCAGGCGGCGCTCTCCGTCATCGGCAACGCCATCCGGGTCACGGAAGCGGGCGGGCAGGTCATCGTCTCGACGACCGTCGCCGACCGCGGCGAGGTCGCCCTCCGGGTCCGCGACACCGGCCCCGGCCTGTCGCCGGAGGCCGTCGCCAGCGCCCTCGAACCGTTCCGCGACGGGGCCGACCCGGCGGCGGACGCCGAGGGCGGCGGTTTCGGCCTGACGCTGACCAAGGCCCTGGTCGAGGCCAATCGCGGGCGTTTCCGGATCGGCAGCCGCAAGGACGAGGGCACCCTCGTGGAGATGATTTTCCCGGCCGCCTGATTCACGCGCCCGTCCGCGGAGGATCCGCGATCCGACTGAGAAACAAGCGTTTCATGCTTCGGACGGTTCGGGACGAGACCGCCGGATCGTTCATAAGATGATTTTGTGCAATTCAATTGCGCAAAATCACTGTACTAGACTTTTTGGCGCTTGCCGGCCCTCTTCACATGCGCTTAAGAGTTTCTCGGAAGCCCCGGCTGCGTGCATCGGCACGATACGATCGGGCACCGTTCAGGGAAGAAACGACATGAGCGAGAAGGTCATCGACGTTCAGGACGCGTGGCGTGAGCGTGCTCTGATCGACGACGCCAAGTACCAGGAGATGTACGCGGCGTCGGTCTCGGATCCCGAGACGTTCTGGGCCGAGCACGGCAAGCGGATCGACTGGTCGACGCCCTTCACCAAGGTCAAGGAGACCAGCTTCGCGCCGGGCAACATCTCGATCAAGTGGTTCGAGGACGGCAAGACCAACGTCGCCGTCAACTGCATCGACCGCCATCTGGAAACGCGCGGCGACCAGACCGCGATCATCTGGGAAGGCGACGACCCGAACGAGTCCAAGCACATCACCTACCGGCAGCTTCACGCCGAAGTCGGCCGGATGGCCAACGTCCTGCGCAACCGCGGCGTTGGCAAGGGTGACCGCGTCACGCTCTACCTGCCGATGATCCCCGAGGCCGCCTACGCCATGCTGGCCTGCGCTCGGCTCGGCGCCATCCACGCCATCGTCTTCGGCGGCTTCTCGCCGGATTCGCTGGCGAGCCGCATCAACGGCTGCGGCTCGAAGGTTGTCATTACCGCCGACGAGGGTCTGCGCGGCGGCCGCAAGGTGCCGCTCAAGGCCAACGTGGACGAGGCGATCAAGCGCGTCGAGAAGGACCTCGTCGAGCACGTCATCGTCGTGAAGCGCACCGGCGGCGACGTCGCGATGGAGCCCGGCCGCGATGTCTACTACCACGAGGCCGCCGAACAGGTGACCGACGATTGCCCGGCCGAACAGGTCGAGGCCGAGCAC
The DNA here is from genome assembly GCF_900114375.1 of Methylorubrum salsuginis. Classification (GTDB taxonomy): domain Bacteria; phylum Pseudomonadota; class Alphaproteobacteria; order Rhizobiales; family Beijerinckiaceae; genus Methylobacterium; species Methylobacterium salsuginis. The sequence goes on from NZ_FOSV01000003.1 coordinate 262,277, forward strand.
CCGCTCTTCATCCTCTACACCTCGGGCTCGACCGGCCAGCCGAAGGGCGTGGTGCACACCACCGGCGGCTACCTCGTCTACGCCTCCATGACCCACCAATACGTGTTCGATTACCACGACGGCGACGTCTACTGGTGCACGGCGGATGTCGGCTGGGTCACCGGCCACAGCTACATCGTCTACGGGCCGCTCGCGAACGGCGCGACCACGCTCATGTTCGAGGGCATCCCGACCTACCCGTCGAATTCCCGCTTCTGGGAAGTGATCGACAAGCACAACGTCAACATCTTCTACACCGCGCCGACCGCGATCCGCTCGCTCATGGGCGGCGGCGAGGGACCGGTGAAGAAGACCTCGCGCCAGTCGCTCCGCGTGCTGGGCTCGGTCGGCGAGCCGATCAACCCGGAGGCCTGGGACTGGTACTACAACGTGGTGGGCGAGCGGCGCTGCTCCATCGTCGACACGTGGTGGCAGACCGAGACCGGCGGCATCCTGATCACGCCGCTGCCCGGCGCGACCAAGCTCAAGCCCGGCTCGGCGACCCGTCCGTTCTTCGGCGTGCAGCCGGTGATGGTCGATGCCGAGGGCAAGGAATTGGAAGGCAAGTGCGAGGGCAACCTCTGCATCAAGGACTCGTGGCCCGGCCAGATGCGCACGGTCTACGGCGACCACGAGCGCTTCGAGCAGACCTACTTCTCGACCTACAAGAACCTCTACTTCACCGGCGACGGCGCGCGGCGCGACGACGACGGCTATTACTGGATCACCGGCCGCGTCGACGACGTCATCAACGTGTCGGGCCACCGCATGGGCACGGCCGAGGTCGAATCCTCGCTGGTCGCCCACCCCAAGGTGTCGGAGGCCGCCGTCGTCGGCTATCCGCACAACCTCAAGGGCCAGGGCATCTACGCCTACGTCACCCTCAACGAGGGCCTGGAGGGCGACGATGCGCTTCGCAAGGAGCTCGTCACCTGGGTGCGCAAGGATATCGGCCCGATCGCCTCGCCGGACCTGATCCAGTTCGCCCCGGGCCTGCCCAAGACCCGTTCGGGCAAGATCATGCGCCGCATCCTGCGCAAGATCGCCGAGGACGATTTCGGCTCGCTCGGCGACACCTCGACGCTCGCCGAGCCCGCGGTGGTCGACGACCTGATCGAGAACCGCCAGAACCGCGGCAAGGCGTAAGCTCTCTCCTCCCCCGCAAGGGGGAGGAGCCCCCTAAACAACGACCAAAAAAGCAACCCGCCACCGACCGCTCGACGGCTCGGATGGGCACGGGAGGAGATTCATGAGCGCCACCCAATCGGCGGGTCCGCCCGCGACTTCGCACGCCCAACCCCTGCCCGGGGTCGTCGGCACCCTCGACAACCCCGTGTCCGATCCTAGGCTCGACCGGGTGTCCCAGAACCCGATCTTCCGTACGCTGGTGCGCGAGCGCAACCAGTACGCCTGGACCCTGACCGGCCTGATGCTGCTGGTCTATTTCGGCTTCATCGGCCTCATCGCCTTCGACAAGGCTTTGCTCGCGACCAAGGTCGGCGGCACCGCCTCGCTCGGATTCTACATGGGCATGTTCGTGATCGTTTTCGCGTTCGTGCTGACCGGCATCTACGTCGCCCGCGCCAACACCCGCTTTGACCGGCTCTCGGCCGAACTCACCCGGAGCCTCGCGAAATGATCCGCGCGTCGACCCTTCTCGCCGCGGGCCTCGCCCTCGGCACCGCCCCGGCGCTCGCCGCCGGGCCGGATCTCGGACAGGTCCAGCAATCGGCCACCAACTGGCCGGCCATCGGCATGTTCCTGTTCTTCGTGCTGTTCACGCTGGGCATCACCTACCGGGCGGCCAAGGGCTCGAAGTCGGCGGCCGACTTCTACGCCGCGGGCGGCGGCATCTCGGCCGGCACCAACTCGCTGGCGATCGCCGGCGACTACATGTCGGCGGCGTCCTTCCTCGGCATCTCCGGCCTCGTCTACTCGTCGGGCTTCGACGGGCTGATCTACTCCACCGGCTTCCTCGTCGGCTGGCCGATCGTGCTGTTCCTCATCGCCGAGCGCCTGCGGAACCTGGGCAAGTTCACCTTCGCCGACGTGGCGAGCTTCCGCCTCGACCAGACCTCGATCCGCATCATCTCGGCGACCGGCACGCTCGTCGTGGTGGCGTTCTACCTGATCGCCCAGATGGTCGGCGCGGGGAAGCTGATCCAGCTCCTGTTCGGCCTGCCCTACCTCTACGCGGTGGTGCTCGTCGGCGCGCTGATGATCATCTACGTCGCCTTCGGCGGCATGAAGGCCACGACCTGGGTGCAGGTGATCAAGGCCTGCCTGCTGCTGGGCGGCGCGAGCTTCATGGCAGGCGCGGTGCTCTATCATTACGGTTTCAGCCCCGAGAAGCTGTTCGCGAGCGCCGTGCAGACGCACCCGAAGGGTGACGCCATCATGGCGCCCGGCGGCCTCGTGACGAACCCGATCGACTCGATCTCGCTCGGCGTCGGCCTGATGTTCGGCACCGCCGGCCTGCCGCACATCCTGATGCGTTTCTTCACGGTGTCGGACGCCCAGGCCGCCCGCAAGTCGGTGTTCTACGCCACCGGCCTGATCGGCTACTTCTACATCCTCACCTTCATCATCGGCTTCGGCGGCATCGCCATGCTGATGTCCGACCCGAGCTACTTCAAGCTCGGCGCCGACGGCACCACTTACGACAAGATCAAGGACATGCTCGGCGGCACCAACATGGTCGCCGTGAACCTCGCCAACGCGGTGGGCGGCCCGTACTTCCTCGGCTTCATCTCGGCGGTGGCCTTCGCGACCATCCTCGCGGTGGTGGCGGGCCTGACGCTGGCCGGCGCCTCGGCGATCAGCCACGATCTCTACGCCCAGGTCTTCGCCCGTGGGCGCACGACCGAGAAGGCGGAAGTGAACCTGTCGAAGGCCTCCGCCGTCGGCATCGGCATCGTCGCCATCGTGCTCGGCTACATCTTCGAGAACCAGAACGTCGCCTTCATGGTCGGGCTGGCCTTCTCGGTGGCGGCGAGCTGCAACTTCCCGGTTCTCGCCATGTCGATCCTGTGGCGCGGCACCACGACCTGGGGCGCGCTGATCGGCGGCCTCGTCGGCCTCGTGGCGGCGGTCACCATGGTGGTGCTGTCGGACGCCGTGTGGGTGAAGACCTTCGGCCATCCGGCGCCGCTGTTCCCCTACGCCAACCCGGCCCTGTTCTCGATGCCGCTCGCCTTCCTCACGATCTGGGCGGTCTCGACCATCGACCGGACCCGCCGCGGCAACCGCGAGCGCGCCGCCTTCGAGGCGCAGTACGTCCGCTCGGAGACCGGCATCGGCGCCTCGGGCGCGCACGCGCACTGAGGCAATCTTCCTCCGATACGAAGAAGGGCCCCGCCGCGAGGCGGGGCCCTTCTTTTTTGTTCGCCGTGTTTGTCGAGGATGGCTCAGCGCTCGTCCGGATCCGGGCCCGCGGCGCTGGCGTTGAGCACGGTGCCCGTCGGGGGCGGCGGGGTCCCTCCCCTGGCACTGCGAAGAATGCCGCGGATGTCGGCGCCCTCGGCGCCGAAGCGGGCCCAGGCGGCGCGGCATCGGCTCTGGTCGGAATCGGCCCGGAAGTAGCGCTCCTGCTCGTCCAGCAGGGTGTCGTAGACGGCGGCGCGCACGCCGCGCTCCTCACCGACATAGAGGTGATAGATCCGGCTCCAGAACGCCTCGTCGATCTCCCACTCGCAATCGCCCGCGGCCTTCATCAGGGCGAGCTTGCGCAGGCTCTGGCGCTCGGCATGCGGCATGGTGAGAAAGCCGACCTGGGCCTTCAGCGCCCGGCCGCCGGCCTCGTAGCCGCCCTCGCTGGTGAGCGCCCAGCCGAGATAGCTGCTGCCGGCGCCGATCAGGCCGCCGGCGAGGAGGAGCGCTCTGAGAACGGTCATGGGCAGACCCCGGTTGGCAGCGGGATTCGACCTGCCAACCGTGGCGGGATCAAGGAGAGTAAGCCGGGCTCCGGCCCTCGCGAAACGTCCCAAAAATTACGCCTTGCGCGCCACGGTGAACCGGGCCGCGTCCTTGAGCACCCGCGCCCGCTCGCCCCATGGGGCCACGGCCTCCTCGCAGACCGCGACCAGCCGGTCGCACTCGGCCCGCGCCCCGTCGAGGCCGAGGCGGTCGACCAGGGTGGCCTTGCCGGCGTCCTTGTCCTTGCCGGTGGCCTTGCCCATGGCTTCCGGCGAGGCCTCGCGGTCCAAAATGTCGTCGGCGACCTGGAAGGCTTGGCCGAGCGCCTGGCCGTAGCGCAGCAGCGCGGTGCGCTCGTCCGCGTTGGCGCCGCCGACGAGCGCGCCCGCCTCGACCGAGAAGGCCAGGATCGCGCCGGTCTTCATCGCCTGCATCCGCAGGGTGTCGTCGATGTCGAGATCGACCGGGCCGAAGCGGCCCTCCGCGGAGAGATCGAGGAGCTGGCCGCCGACCATGCCGCCGAGGCCGGAGCTCCGGGCCAATCCGAGCACGAGTTCGGCGCGGATGGCGGGGTCCGGCTGCCAACGCGGATCGGCGGTGACCTCGAAGGCCAGCGTCAGCAGCGCGTCGCCGACCAGGATGGCGGTCGCCTCGTCATAGGCCTTGTGGACGGTCGGCTTGCCGCGGCGCAGGTCGTCGTTGTCCATCGCCGGCAGATCGTCGTGGACGAGGCTGTAGCAATGGACGAGTTCGACGCCCGCGCCCGCCGCGAGGGCCGCATCCTCGGCGCCGCCGAGCATCCGGGCGGTCTCGATGGCGAGGAACGGGCGCAGCCGTTTGCCGCCGCCGAGCACGGCGTGGCGCATCGCCTCCATCAGGCGCGGCGGCCGGGCGATCTCGCCCGCGTTCAGGTTCGGCCCGAGCAGCTCGACCAGAAAACGCTCGACGGTGTCGGCGACCTCGGCGAGCCTGTGGGTAAACTCGTAGCCCGACGCGTCCGCCTTGACCGAGGGGGTGGGAGACTGCGTTGAGGTCATCGGGAAGGGCCTGGATCGGGGAGGGGCGGAGGCGCCGTGCGCGGAGATGAGGACAGCGACGCGGAGCCGCGCGGGCGCGACCTGAGAGTGGTGACGGGGCCGAGGCGGCGCGGCGGCGGGCTGCGGCGCATCGCGACGCTGATCACGCTCGCTCCCCTCCTCGTCGTCGTCTTCACGCTCACGCTGGCGCTCGTCTATCGCGTGGCGACCCCGCCCTCAACCCTGATGCTCGGGCGCTGGCTCTCAGGCGAGGCGGCGCAGCGGGACAGCGTGCCGCTGGACGCGATCGCCCCGGCGCTGGTGCAGGCGGTGGTGGCCTCCGAGGACCAGCGCTTCTGCCTTCACAACGGCGTCGATTGGGGCGCCTTGCGCGACGTCGTGGACGACGAGGAGGGTCCGAGCCGCGGCGCCTCCACGATCACGATGCAGACGGTCAAGAACGTCTTCCTCTGGCCGGGCCGCTCCTACATCCGCAAGGCGCTGGAAATCCCGCTCGCGGTGCTGGCCGACGCGGTGTGGGGCAAGAGGCGGACGATGGAGATCTACCTCAACGTCGCCGAGTGGGGGGACGGCGTGTTCGGCGCGGAGGCTGCCGCCCGTCACTGGTTCCGCAAGAGCGCCCGCGACCTGACCCGCAGCGAGGCCACCCTGCTCGCCGCGATCCTGCCCAACCCGATCCTGCGCAGCGCGGGCAAGCCGACCCCGGGAGTGCGCAGGATCGCCGCCCGCATCCAGGGGCGAATGGGGCAGGTGGACGGGCTGATGGGCTGCCTGAAGCGCTGAGGAAACAGGGAGCGCAGGTCCCGTCCGGCAAAAGCAAGTCAGCGTTGACTTACCTCTCTCGCGTCCCCAAACCCGCCGACGCCCTCTTGAGGGCGCGACATTCCACAAAACGGTCCGATCATGCCCATCCTGACCTTCCCCGACGGCAACACCCGCGCTTTTGAGGCCGCGGTGACCGGCCGGACCGTGGTCGAGGGCATCGCCAAGTCGCTGGCCAAGCGCACCGTCGCCATGGCGCTCGACGGCGTCGTGCAGGACCTCGACGACACGATTTCGCAGGATGCCGCGATCGAGTTCATCTCGCGCGACGATCCCCGCGCGCTCGAACTGATCCGCCACGATTGCGCGCACGTGCTGGCGGAGGCCGTGCAGGCGCTCTGGCCCGGCACGCAGGTGACGATCGGCCCGGTCATCGAGAACGGCTTCTATTACGACTTCGCTCGAGCCGAGCCGTTCACGCCCGAGGACTTCCCGAAGATCGAGGCGAAGATGCGCGAGATCATCGCGCGCGATGCGCCCTTTACGAAGGAAATCTGGAAGCGCGACGACGTCAAGAAGCTCTTCGCCGACAAGGGCGAGAGCTACAAGGTCGAGCTGGTCGATGCGATTCCGCCGGGCGAGGATCTGAAGATCTACCGCCAGGGCGAGTGGTTCGACCTGTGCCGCGGCCCGCACATGACCTCGACCGGCAAGATCGGCACCGCCTTCAAGCTGATGAAGGTCGCGGGCGCCTATTGGCGGGGTGATGCCAACAACCCGATGCTGACGCGCATCTACGGCACCGCCTGGGGGTCACAAGCCGATCTCGACGCGTATCTGCATCGCCTGGAGGAGGCCGAGCGCCGCGACCACCGGCGGCTCGGCAAGGAGATGGACCTGTTCCACTTCCAGGAAGAAGGCCCCGGCGTCGTGTTCTGGCACGCCAAGGGCTGGACGGTGTTCCAGGAGCTGATCGCCTATATGCGGCGGCGCCTGCGCGGCGACTATCAGGAGGTCAACGCGCCGCAGATCCTCGACAAGGCCCTTTGGGAGACCTCCGGCCACTGGGGCTGGTACCGCGAGAACATGTTCGCGGCCCAATCCGCGGGCGACGAGGCCGAGGACAAGCGCTGGTTCGCCCTCAAACCCATGAACTGCCCCGGCCACGTGCAGATCTTCAAGCACGGCCTGAAATCCTACCGCGACCTGCCCCTGCGCATGGCCGAGTTCGGCGTGGTCCACCGCTACGAGCCGTCCGGCGCCATGCACGGCTTGATGCGGGTGCGCGGCTTCACCCAGGACGACGCGCACATCTTCTGCACCGAGGACCAGCTCGCCGCCGAATGCCTCAAGATCAACGAGCTGATCCTCTCGACCTACGCCGATTTCGGCTTCGACCAGATCCTCGTGAAGCTCTCGACGCGGCCCGAGAAGCGCGTCGGCTCCGACGATCTGTGGGACCACGCCGAGGCGGTGATGACGCGGGTGCTGGCGCAGATCGAGGAGCAGTCGGGCGGCCGCATCCGCACCGCGGTGAACCCGGGTGAAGGCGCCTTCTACGGCCCGAAATTCGAGTACGTGCTGCGCGACGCCATCGGCCGCGACTGGCAATGCGGCACGACGCAGGTGGACTTCAACCTGCCGGAGCGGTTCGGCGCGACCTATATCGATGCCGACAGCCAGAAGAAGCCGCCGGTGATGGTCCACCGTGCCATCTGCGGCTCGATGGAGCGCTTCACCGGCATTCTGATCGAGCATTTCGCGGGTCACTTCCCGCTCTGGATCGCCCCGGTGCAGATCGTGGTGGCGACGATCACCAGCGAGGCCGACGACTACGCCCGCGAAGTCGTGCGGGTTCTCGAGCGCGCAGGGCTGCGCGTCGACGCCGACCTGCGCAATGAAAAGATCAACTACAAGGTCCGCGAGCACTCGCTGGCCAAGGTGCCGGTGCTGCTGGCGCTGGGTAAGCGCGAGGCGGAGGAGCGCACGGTCTCGGTGCGCCGTCTCGGCAGCCAGAAGACCACGACGCTGACGCTGGAGGCCGCCCTCGCCGCCTTCGTGGAGGAGGCGACCTCGCCGGACCGCCGCCGGGCCGATGCGGTGACCGAGAGCCGCCCGAGCACCGATGCGGTGCTCGACGGGCAGCATGTGGAGCAGCCGGCGCCGTAAACCTACCGGAGGGGCGCGTTAACGCCCCTCCTCCACCGCCTCGCAGACCAGTGGCGGCGGCGCCTCGACGCTGCGCCAGCGGCCATAGGCCCAGGGCCGGTGCCACGCGGCGCCGTCGGGGATGCGCTCCGGCACGAGGTCGATGCCGTGGGTGCCGAACGGGCCGCAGCGGCAGATGCGCGAAAACCCCATCCAGCCGCCGGCCCAGAGCCCGTGCCGCTGGATCGCCGCGTCGGTGTATTCGGAGCAGGACGGCCAATGCCGGCACTGGCGGCCGACCAGCCCCGACAGGGTGAGCTGGTAGCCGCGAATGGCCCAGTGAGCGGCGTGCCGAATCACGCCGCCTCCGGAGCGCCCGAGCCTTTGCCCGCCGCGATTCGGTCGAGGGCGTCCACCACGGCGTCGAAGGTGAGCAGCGTCGAGGCGTGGCGGGCGCGGAAGTCGCGCACCGGTTCCAGCACGGCGAGATCGGCCCATTTGCCTTCCGGCACCGGGCCGTTCTCCTTCAGCATCGCCCGCATCTGCAGCCGCACGTCCCGCAGTTCGTCGGCGCTCGATCCGACCACGTGGCGCGCCATCAGCGAGGAGGAGGCCTGCCCCAAGGCGCAGGCCTTCACGTCATGGGCGAAGTCGGTGACCGTGCCGGCCGAATCGGTGACGAGATCGACGGTCACGGTCGAGCCGCACAGCTTCGAATGGGCGGTGGCGGTGGCCTGCGGTGAGTCGAGGCGGCCGAGCCGGGGAATGTCGGCGGCCAGTTCGAGGATGCGGCGGTTGTAGATGTCGTCGATCATGGCGGATCTTCCGTCCACAGGCACCGAAGAGGGAGACGACTCAAGGAAACGTTGAGCCGGATGCGCGTGCCGTGCATTGCGTGGCGGCGCGAATGCGACGATATAGGCGCGACGATGCCGTTTCGCGAGAATGGCCCCGTCGATCCCGGTCACGCCCCGACCCCGGATTCGGATCGTTCGAGGGCGTCGGCACTGAGTGAGAGCGCCGGGACGGATCGACGATGTACGCCAAGCCCGACAGCACGACCATGAAGGCCCGTGTCGCGAAGGCCGGAGATGCCATGGATGCCGCCCTCAAATCCCTCTCGTACGGCATGAGCAACGACGAGCGACGCACGAGCGCCGTCGGCCTCGACGGGATGCGCGGCGCCAACGATGCCGGTCGACCCGAAGGCTCGGCCAATATCGCGCCGCTTCCCGAATCGGCCCAGCGCGTGCCGAACGAGGTCGCCCTCGGCCGCCCGAGCCGCCAGGAGGCCGAAGCCGCCGTGCGCACGCTGCTGCGCTGGGCCGGCGACGATCCGACCCGCGAGGGGCTGATCGACACCCCCGCCCGCGTGGTGAAGGCCTACGAGCAGATTTTCGGGGGCTACAAGGCCGATGCGGACGCGCTCTTGGAGCGCGTGTTCGAGGAGGTCGAGGGCTATTCGGACGTCGTGCTGGTGCGCGACATCCCGTTCTATTCCCATTGCGAGCACCACATGGTGCCGTTCATGGGGCTCGCCCACATCGCCTATTACCCGATCAAGGGCGTGGTCGGCCTCTCGAAGCTCGCCCGCGTGGTCGATGCCTTCGCCCGCCGCCTGCAGACGCAGGAAACGATGACGGCCCAGATCGCCGACACGATCGAGAGCATCCTCCAGCCCCGCGGCTGCGCCGTGATGATCGAGGCCGAGCACCTCTGCATGGCGATGCGCGGCGTGCAGAAGGCCGGCGTCTCGACCATCACCACCCAGTTCCGCGGCGTCTACAAGGACGATCCGAGCGAGCAGGTCCGCTTCCTGACGCTCGTGCGCGGCGGCAAGGCCTGATCGTCGCTTCATGACCGAGCTGTTCGACAGGCCCGGCCCCCGCGCCGAGGTCGAGGAAGGCGCCCGCCTGACCCCGCGCTTCGGCGCCGACGGGCTCGTGTCCTGCATCGCGGTCGATGCCCATGACGGGCAGGTGCTGATGCTCGCCCACATGAACGCCGAGGCGCTGGCCCGCACGCTGGAGACCGGCGAGGCGTGGTACTGGTCGCGCTCCCGGGGCGAGCTCTGGCACAAGGGCGCGACCTCGGGGCAGATCCAGCGCATCGTCGAGATGCGGGTCGATTGCGATCAGGACGCGCTGCTGATCCGGGTCGAGGTCGGCGGCGACGGCGGCTGCTGCCATACCGGGCGCCGCTCCTGTTTCTACCGCACCGTCGCGCGCCACCCTGAGACCGGCGCCCCCATCCTCACTCCTTCCGGGCGATGAGGCTGGAGGCGCAAGCGCCCCTCCCCTGCCTGTTCCCGGAAGGGGCGGTGGAGCCGGTAGCGCCCCGCGCCCGCGTCCCCCGAATCGGCCTCGCGCTGGGCGGCGGCTCGGCCCGCGGCTGGTCGCATATCGGCGTGATCGAGGCGCTCGAAGAGGCCGGCATCTATCCCGAAGTGGTCGCGGGCTGCTCCATCGGCGCGGTCGTCGGCGGGGCCTATGCCGCCGGGCGGCTCGGCGCCCTCAAGGATTTCGCGCTCTCGCTGACCCGACGCCGGGTGATGGGCATGATCGACCCGCGCCTGACCGGCTCCGGGCTGATCGCGGGCGAGCGCCTGCGCCGCCGCCTCGCGCGGGAACTGACCGGATACAGCATCGAGAAGCTGCCGCTGACGTTCGCCACCGTCGCCACCGAATTCGGCACCGGACACGAGGTCTGGCTGACGCGGGGGTCGCTGGTCGAGGCGGTGCGCGCCTCCTACGCGATTCCGGGCGTCTTTCCGCCGGTCACCTTCGAGCGGCGCCTCCTGATGGACGGGACGCTGGTGAATCCGGTGCCGGTGCGGCTCGCCCGCGAGCTCGGCGCCGACCTCGTGATCTGCGTCAACCTCGCCTGCGAGAGCCGGCCCCGCGGCCGGGTGATCCGCCCCGGCCTCGATCCGGAAGAGCCTCTGGAGGAGGCGGGCGAGCCCGACGAGGCGGAGATCGAGCGGACGCTGGAGGCCACCGTGCGCCGCCGGGGCCGCTGGGCCCTGCTCACCGGCGCGAGCCGGCGCCTGATGGGCCGCCGCGCCCGGCCCAAACCGCCAGAGGCGGCGGGTCGCACCGCCCCCGGCGTCGCCCGCGTGATGCTCGACGCCTTCAACATCACCCAGGACCGGATTTCCCGCGCGCGGCTGGCGGGCGAGCCGCCGGACGTGTCGATCCGGCCAAGGCTCGGCGCGTTCGGCCAGTTCGAGTTCCACCGGGCCGAATACGCGATCGATCTGGGCCGTCAGGCGGGACGCGCGGCTCTGCCGGACATCCGCCGCATGCTGGAGAGCGCGGCCGCCCGGTGCTGAAAGCGCACCCGGCCGGAATGAGCCGAAAGGCGCAACGAAAAGGGCGCCCGGCTCGCGCCGGACGCCCCCTTCATCGATCCGGCGAAAGGATCAGCGGCCCTGCTGGATGGCCGAGAGGATCCACGGTCCGTTCGGCTCGCGCAGGAAGGTCCAGAACTCCTTGGCCTCCTGGGCGCCGTTCTCGACATGGCGGTTGGTCGCCCGCTCGAACACCTCGTCGCGCAGGGAGAAGCGCATGGCGACGGTGGCGTACTCCACCGGGCCCTCGCGCCACGCCTCGGACAGGTCGCCCTGCAGCAGCTTCACGTCGGAGATGCGGTTGACGACGCCGCGGGCGGCGTTGGCGCGCAGCTCCTCCTCGAAATAGCCGACCATCTCGGGCGTCGCGAGGCGGCGCAGGGTGGCGACGTCCTCGCGGCCGTAAGCGCCCTGGATCTCGTAGAGATTGCGCTCGAACGCCTGGAAGTCGTTCGGCTGCACCTGGATCGGCTGCGGACGCGCCGCACCGGCATAGCCGCCGCCCACTGGATTGAGGCCGCCGGCCATACCGCCGCCCATCATGCCCCCCTGAGAGGACGCGTTCTGTCGGTCGAGACCGGAGCGGGCATACGCGCCGTTGCCGGCCATGGCGGGCTGCGCGCCCTCCTTCCGGCGGCGGAAGAAGCGCACCGCGAACATGACGACGAGGGCGAGCAGGCCGATCTGCAGGATCAGGCCGAGGAACGAGGCGATGCCGCCGAGCCCGCCGGAGAAGCCGGCGCCCAGCAGCGCGCCGAACAGGCCCGCGCCGAGCAGGCCGGCCATGAAGCCGCCGCCGAAGCGCGGACGGTTCGGGGCCGCCATGCCGGGATTGGTCATGCCGGGGCTCGGGCTCGTCTGCGAGCGCTGCATCGGCGCGCCCATCGTGCCCGGCGAGGTCGCCGTGCCGGCGGGCGGGGCATAGGTCTTGGAGCCGCGGGAGCCGAAGCTCGATCCGCCGCCGCCCGGCCGCGCATCGACGGCCGGGGCCGCGACGGCGAGCGAGGCCACGAGCGCGAGGAGGGTCACGACGCGCTTGGCGCGCGGGGAGGAAGCCATCGGGTAAACCTCGGGTCACCATCTTGAGAGCGGGCGGACGATCGCCCTCTCAGAGATGGTGACGGGCGAGGCGGGTTTTTAGTCCCTTTCCAAGGTCACGTTCCCCCGGGCCGAAGCGGATTTCATCCCGCCGCCGGGAAGACGAGGCGCACGGTGGCGCCCTCGCCGGGGCGGCTGTCGAGGGAGATGGTGCCATTCTGGCGCTTCATCAGTCCGTGGACGATGGCGAGCCCGGCCCCGCGACCGGCCTCGCGGGTGGTGGCGAAGGGAGCGAGCGCCCGCGCCTGCATCTCCGGCGACAGGCCGTGGCCGGTATCCGAGACCGTGAGCGCCACTGCGCCGGCCTCGGGCCGCTGCAAGGTGCGGTCGCCGGGCTCGATGGCGAACAGCCGGATCGTGACGGTGCCCTCGCCGGCCATCGCCTCGCAGGCATTGGCCAGGATGTGGCCGAGCGCCAGCTCGACCTGGCTCGGGTTGCACAGGGCCGGCGGCAGCCCGTCGGGGATCGACAGGTCGAGGGTGATGCGTGGCGGCAGGCTCGGGCGCAGCCGGTCGAGGGCCGCCCGCACCGCGCCCCCGAGATCGACCGGGCGCAGGTCCGGCGCGATGCGGCGGGAATGGGCGAGCAACTGGCGCGTCAGCACCGCGGCGCGCTCGGAGGCCTCGGTCGAGCGGGTGACGGCGCGCTGTATGAACGGCTCCTGCCGGTCGCCGAGGCGCCGCTTGAGACCGTCGATGTAGCCGATCAGGATCTGAAGGAAGTTGTTGAACTCATGGGCGACGCTGTTGGTGAGCAGTCCCAGCGCCTCGCGCTGGCGCGACAGGGCGAGCGCCCCTTCGGCCTCGCGGCAGCGGGTGATGTCCACGATCTGGCCGAGGAAGCGTCCGGGCTCGTCCGGACGCGGGACGACGAACAGTTCGCCCCAGAACGAGGCGCCCCCCTTGTGGGCCAGGAGCAACTCGACGCGCGCGCCCTCACCCCGGCCGAGGGCCTCGCGCAGGCTGCTCCAGCCGGCATGATCCCCATGCCGGCATTCGAGCGTGGCGAGCGGCTGGCCGACGAGATCGGACTCCGCAAAACCCGTCAGCGCGCAGAGCGGTGAGTTCACGGCGCGGATCGCCGCGCCGGCCTCGCCCCCCTCGATCAGCAGGCTGGGCAGCGGCAAGAGCGCCGGAAATACGTCCTCGGGAAGCGCGGTCATGCGGGCGTGGCTGCCGAAAGCCGGGCCGCGGGAGCCCTGGAACTCCGATCGATAGCCGCTTTGCGGGCGCGCCGATACCACCCGGCAGAGTCGCGTCGCCTCAGCGGTTGGCGGTCGTGACCGGCGAGGCGCCGTTGTTGAGGGTGACCCAGGCCTTGCCGTCCTGGCCCTCGCGCTTGACGAAGGAATAGCCGGTGCGCTGCCACGGCAGCACCGCGTTGGTCTTGTTGTCGAGGATCAGGTCGCCGCGGTCGGTGCGCACCATCAGCACCGCGTGGCCCTCGCCGATCTCGTCGATCACCACGGTCATTCGCAGGGCGCGCCGCGGCAGGCGCCGCTCGATCAGCATCCGGCGCTTGAGGAGCTGGATGTCCTCGCAATCGCCGAAGCCGTCGTCGGGGAAGTCCCAGCGGTCGACGACGCCCCAATGGGCCGCGTCGGTGATCGGTTTGATGCGGGCGTTGACCCGCCGGTTCACACTCGCGAGCGTCTGCCACACGGAGGGCGTCAGCGCGATGATCGCCGGCTCCGACGTGTCGACGACGCATTCGGCGGGATGGCGGAGGCAGAAGTCGTTCCAGGCGGCCACGGGCCGGGCGGGCGCGCCCTGTTCGGCGGCGGTGCCGGCCTCGGGGATCGACGCGACGGTCTGGGCCTGGGTGGAGGCGCCGCCCAAAAGCAGGGTGGAGCCGACGAGCGAGAGGTGGGCGGCCCGGCGCAGGCGCCGCCCCAGCACCCCGCGGGAGAACGCCGATCCGTCGCCGACGCCCCCGAGCACCGCGTACCGCATGGCCGACCGTCCTGCCGCCCCCGTTTCACGGTGAAGCTTGCACGCGGCTGCGGCCGGCTCAAGGCGAAAGTGAAGAAAGGGTGACGCAGCCCGGCGGCTCTCCCGTGTCGGATCGGGACATTCGTGGATGGGCTGGCAATCGGGCCACACCGGCGCCTCCCCTTCGGCTGCCGTCACGCCGATCCCGCCCTGTTCGCGGCGTCCGGCGGACGCTCGCCTTGCCCCTCACCGGTTGGCGGTGGTGATCGGCGAGCTGGCGCCGCCCAGCGAGACCCATGCCAGGGCATCCTGGCCCTCGCGCTTGATGAAGACGTAGCCGGTCTCGTGCCAGGCGGTGATCGCGCTGGTCTTGTTGTCGAGCACGTAGTCGCCGCGGTCGGTGATCACCGTGAGCACGGCATGGCCCTCGCCCTTCTCGTCGATGACGACCGTCATCCGCATGGCGCGGCGCGGCAGGCCGGCTTCGGCGAGCTGGCGCCGCTTGAGCAGCTGGAAATCCTCGCAATCGCCCGAACCGTCCTCGGCGAGGTCCCAGCGGTCGGGACGGCCCCAATGCTCCTGATCGGTCACGGGGCGGATCTGGCGGTTCACCCGGCGGTTCACCGCGACGATCGTGTTCCAGATCGCGGGCGTCAGCGTGATGCGGGCGGGCTCGTTGCGGTCGAAGGCGCACTCGGCCGGGTAGCTGCGGCAGAACTCGGTCCAGGCCAGGATCGGCCGGGCCTCGGCGCCGGGGGTGAGGCCGGCGCTCACCGAGGGGAGCGCGACGGGAAGCGCGGCCACCGTCTGAGCCTGGGCGGAGCCGATGAAGCCGGCGCAGAGCGTGAGGGCGGCGAGCATCGCCGTCTTCAGTCCGGCCTTGAGGGATCCCGTGTCGGCGTTGCGCATGGCGGCTGTCCTTCGAACGAGACCAGAATGTCGCCGCACCCCCTCCGCCGCGCTGAAGTCGATCCGCGCAATTTTATCGATTCGCCGCCCACGGCCACGCTCCGCACGGAAGGGCGAAGGGGAGTTCAGGGAGTTCCGAAGAATCCGCGCGATCGCGTTAGGCGGCGGATAACCCTGCGATGCCGCAACCGAGCCGAACCGCCGGCAATCCGCGGCGTCCGCCCCGCGGTTCGGCATCGACGACGCGCCCGCGGCACGCCCCCGTCGCGGGGCGACCGGTCGGACACCGTTCGAGCCACGACGAAAAACCCCTCGCGCGACGGCCTGTCGGGCGAGGGGTTCTTCGGCCGGTCGGGGCGCCCGTCAGGGCGCCGGACGCGTCACAGCGTGAGGCCTTCGTGGAAGCGGTCGGGAGAAATCGGCAGCATGAACTGGGCGCCGATGCCGCCCTCGAAATAGCGCACCACCCGGCCCGGCGTGGAGCCGACCATGACGACGGTGCCGATCGGCGGGCTGCTTGTCGTGGCGAGCGCCACGCCCGACATGGAGATGTCGATGACGCGCGCCGGGATCGTCCGGCCGCCGTCGAAGCGAAGTTGCACCCCCGGATTGGTCGGCACCAGGCGCTCGTGGGTCCGCCCCTCCGGCAGGCCGAGATTCTCCCGGTTGGCCAGCCACATCAGCTGCGAGGCGATCTTGTCGCGCTTGCGCGGGGTGGCGTTGAGCTGCATCGCGAATCCGCTCGGCGGATGACGCACGATCATGCCCTCCAGCCGCCCGATCTGTTCCAGATAGAGCACCACGCGTTCGCCGACGGTGCCGGTCACGGCGCAGGTCACGCGCACGCCGCCGGGGGACATGTCGACGGTCTGACAGGGAAATTCGCGGCGGTCCGAGAGCATGTAGCGGCCGAGCAGCTCGGCGCGCACCCGTTGGTGGCGCCGCTGGTCTGCGAGGCGGATGGCGGACCCGCTTTGAGCGTGCTCGATCATGGCAGTCCGGCAGTCGAGAGACCAAACGTCTCATCTCGATCACTACCGCCCGGCCGGTTACGAAACACTTGCCTCGATCCCGATACCCCCGCTCCGGTTGTGGCCGGCCGGCAAGAGCGTGTCCGGCCCCGCCGGGCCCGATCCCGCCGGGAGGCTTCGCCGCCTCCTCGGGCCGCGTTCAGGCGCCGCCGCGCCCGCCCTCGTGGACGAGGAGATGGCCGAACCGCACCGGTTGGACATCGTTGGCCGGCTCGGGCAGGCCCTCGGTGAAGTCGCGGAGAGCCGCGTCGGCCCCGGCGGGGGCGAGGACCCGCTGCGACACCGTCTCGACATGCAGGATCGGGCGGATGCCGAGCCAGGGCGGGATGGTGTGGGGGCTGAGCGCGCCGAGCATCCGCGCCTGCGTCTTGCCGCGGTGGCGCAGCGGCAGGAGCAGGAGTTCGAGGTCGAGGCTCTCGCCGCGGAGGGTGTGTCCGGTCAGGCCGGCCACCATCCCGACCGTGTCGGCGTTGACGGCCTCGACGAGGCGCCAAGGATCCGTCTGGAAGCGGTCGGCCTCGCTCCCGCCCGCCGTCTCGCCCCAGAGCCCGGCGAAGGCGCCGCCCCGCAATTCGCGTCCGAACAGGGCGCAGAGCCGGGTGCCCGCGAGCCGCACGGCGCAGGTGCGGCGGGCCGGATCGATCTCGAGGATGAAGCTGTCGGCGAGCAGGTTGCGGATCTCGCCCGGCTCGATCTCGCCCCGCTCCGGGGCGGAACGCGGGCCCCGCAGGCGATTCCAGTAGGCATGCAGCTGACGGCTGGTCGGATGCTTCATGGTGTTCCGCATCGGTACGGTCCGACTCGTCACGGACCCTTAACGGTTCGTTGCGGGGCAAAACGCCTGTTCCGACCCGCCGCTCACGTCTTCCGGTGCACACCCTATGCTCGACGCCCGATTCCCGCGCGGGTAACTCTTCCTTAACCTTAACAAGAGGTTGACGGGCGCCCTCCCTTGCCGATCGGGCGCTCCCGCGAGACCATCGGGCCGTCGAGAGCGATGTCGACGCCGGAACTTCCGGCCGGGTCCGTTTCGGGCATCCGGCCGCACGGGAGGGTCTTCCGACAGGCCCTCCCGTGCCTTTCCCGGCGGCTGCGGCGCGGGAGCGCGCGGATTCCGGCTTGGCGGGGCTTGCGGGGCGGGCCGGCGCGCCGACATGGTGCGGCATGGATGCCTCTCCCGACCTGCCGCGACAGGGCCGCGTACCCGTCTTCAACCTGCCGGGGATCGTCACCGCCTCGATCGCGGTGCTCGCCGCCATCCACGTCGTGCGCAGCGTGCTGCCCGACGAGCTCGACCTGTCGGTGCTGCTCGACCTCGCCTTCATCCCGGCCCGCTGGACCGCCGCCCTCGATCCGTCGCGGGCCGCCGACATCGTCAAGGCCGCGGGCGAGGCGGTGAGCGATCCGCAGATCGCCGCGGCGCGACGGGAATTCGCCCGCTACCTCGTCTCCGACCCCTCGGCGATGCCGTGGACCTTCGTCAGCTACGGGCTGCTGCACGGCTCGTGGATGCATCTGATCTTCAATTCGGTCTGGCTCGCGGCCTTCGGCGCGCCGGTGGCCCGGCGCTACGGGGCTTTGCGCTTCGGCCTCGTCGCGCTCGCCGGAATCGTGGCCGGCGCAGGCCTCCATCTCTTCCTCGATCCCGAAAGCGCGATGCCGCTGGTGGGCGCCTCGGCCGGCATCTCGGCCCTGATGGCGGCGGCCGCCCGCTTCGTGTTCCAGCCGCCGCCCCCGTTCCCGGCGGCCGCCCCGTGGCAGATCCCGCCGCGCCCGCCCCTCCAGACCATCCCCGAGTTGATGCGCAACCGCACGGCGATGCTGTTTCTCGGCGTGCTGCTGGCCACCAACCTGCTGTTCGGCCTGCTCGCCCTGCCGCTGGGGGGCGCCGACGGCCCGATCGCCTGGGACGCGCATCTCGGCGGCTTCCTCGCCGGGTTCTTCCTGCTGCCGCTGATGGAGCCGCGCGGGCGCCGCTGAGCGATGCCGGCCCCGGGACTGTGCCCCCGAAGCCACGAAGGCCGCGCTTCCGGGAAAAGCTGAGCCGTGCCCTGCAATCGATCCGGCCTTTCATCCGTCATCGAAAGGAAGGCGACCAACCGGCGTCGCCGATCCGACGGAGTTGATTCCCGGTGACCAAGCGTACTCTCGCCGCCCGTTTCGGACTTGCCGCCTGCATCACGGCCCTGACCGGTCAGGCCGCCTTCGCCGCCTCCGCCGCCCAGCCGGGCCAGACCATCGGCGTGCCGTTCGGTGCTCCGTTTCCCAAGGGCTTCTACGCGGTGAACCTGTCGAGCTTCGGCGTTCGCGACACCGCGCCGCTCAATTCCGAGAGCAACGTCAACCTGCCGACGCTGTTGTGGGCGACGCCGTTCTCGGTCCTCGGCGGCCAGGTGCAGTTCATCTTCGTCGCCCCCATCGTCGCCTCTAGCGTCCGCGGTGCCGCCTACAACAGCGGCTGGGGCCAACCGCTGCTGGCCGGCCAGCTCGCCTGGGACCTCGGGTCGGGCGTGGGCGTCAGCTACCTGCTCGGCGGCTATCTTCCGTGGGACACGCGCTTCCTGACCCAGTCGGCCTCGCTGAGCCACCGCTTCGCGATCACCTACGCGGCCAACGACTGGGCGATCACCGGCAACCTGCTCTACGGCCACATGCTCGAGTCGCGCTCGCCCACCGGCGTGCTTTATCCCGATTATCTCAACCTCGACGTCACCCTGACGAAGAAGTTCGGCAAGTGGCAGGTCGGCCCCGTCGCCTTCGCCTCGACCGACCTTCCTACCAACGTGGCGAGCTACCGGCAGCAGGGGCAGATCGCGGTCGGCGGTCTCGTGGGCTACAATTTCGGCTTCATGAACGTGCAGGGCTACGTCACCCGCGACGTGGTCGAGCGCAATTACGGCGGCCTCGAGACGCGGGGCTGGCTGCGGGTCGTCGTGCCCTTCGGACAGGACAAGGGCGAGGCCGCCGCCAACCGCACCCTGGTCACCCGCCAGCAGGCCCAGGGTCGCTGACGAAGACACGGGCATAACGCCAGCAATCGCAAGGCCGGCCGGAGATATCTCCGGCCGGCCTTTTGCATTTTGCTTCAGAACATTCCCGCGCTTTGATGCGTTATTTTGCATGAAGCGCTGGACAGTGCCGTGGGGGTGCCACACAATCGCCGCATCGGAGGCGGGCCAACCCGCCCCGGATCGCTCTCGCGCCGCGGGGCTGACGGCGCGATCCAACAGGGAGGGGATCTCATGAGCGTTGCGCGTATTCTCGCGGAGAAGGGCACGGCCGTCGTCACCGTGCCGCCTCACCGCACGATCGACGAAGCCATCCATCTGCTGGCCGAGAAGCGCATCGGCGCCCTCGTCGTCGGCGATTCCGGCGGCCGGGTCATCGGCATCCTGTCGGAGCGCGACGTGATGCGGGCGCTGGCCTGCGACGGCGCCACGGCCTTCGACCAGCCGATCTCGCGCTACATGACCTCCAAGGTCGTGACCTGCACCCGCCGCACCTCGATCGAGGACGTGATGGAGCTGATGACGGAGGGTCGCTTCCGCCATCTGCCGGTGGTCGAGGACGGGAACCTGATCGGCGTCGTCTCGATCGGCGACGTCGTCAAGCGCCGCATCGCCGCCGTCGAGGCGGAGCATCAGGCGATGCGCGACTACATCACCATGGCCTGACGGCGGGCGCTCACGGCCGTGTCGGGGCGGTCGCGTCCTTCGGCGCGTCCGCCCCGTCGCCGCGGCGGCCTCACCTTTGTCCGTGGGCCGTATCCTTGAACAGGTCCTTGTACTGCCGTGGCTGCGAGCGCCAGTATTGCTTGGGCGCCCGCACCTGCCCGCCGAGTTCGGCCGCCGCGTGCCAGGGCCAGCGGGGATCGTAGAGCATCGCACGCGCCAGCGAGACCGCGTCGGCCCGCCCCTCCGCCAGGATGGCTTCCGCCTGCGCCGGCTCGGTGATGAGGCCGACCGCGATGGTGGTGAGCCCGGTCTCCGCCTTGATCCGCTCGGCGAAGGGCACCTGATAGCCCGGCCCCAGCGGAATTTTTGGGGCGGTCGATAGCCCCCCCGTCGAGACGTGGATCGCCGCCGCGCCGCGCGCCTTCAGGGCGCGGGCGAGTTCCACCGTCTGGTCGAGGTCCCAGCCCTCCTCGACCCAATCCGTCGCCGAAACGCGCATCCACACCGGCTTGCCCGCCGGCACCACCTCCCGCACCGCCTCGAACACTTCGAGGGGGAAGCGCATCCGATTCTCCAGGCTGCCGCCATAGGGATCCTCGCGCCGGTTGGAGAGCGGCGAGAGGAACTGGTGCAGCAGGTAGCCGTGGGCGCCGTGGATCTCGAACCCGTCGATGCCGAGCCGCAGCGCCCGCTTGGCCGTCGCGACGAACCCATCGCGCACGCGCTTGAGGCCGTCCGCGTCGAGGGCGTGGGGCGCTACCTCGCCCTCGGCGTGGGCAACCGCGGACGGCGCCTCGGTGCGCCAGCCGTCCGGCGCGTCGGGGGCGATCTGCGCGCCGCCCTCCCACGGCACCCGGCTCGAGGCCTTGCGGCCCGCGTGGTTGATCTGGATCGCCACCGGAATCGGCGCGTATTCGCGGATCGCGTCGAGGACGCGGGCGAGCGCCCGTTCGGTGGCGTCGTCGTAGAGGCCGAGATCGGCCGGCGAGATGCGGGCCTCGGGCGAGATCGCGGTCGCCTCGAGGGTCAGCAGGCCCGCGCCCGATTGGGCGAGCTGGCCGAGATGCATCAGGTGCCAGTCGGTCGCGGCGCCACTGCTCGCCGAGTACTGACACATCGGCGCGATGACGATGCGATTTTCCAGTTCGAGATCGTCGAGACGCAGGGGTTCGAACAGGCGGGCGGACATCGCGGGCTCCGGGCTTCGTTCGGCGGGCATCTGGGGCCGCGCACCCGCACGGCCAGCCTTCGATGTCCGTCCTGGCCTTCCATCCGCCGGCCGTCCTCCCATGTTCCCGCGCGGACAGGGAAGGAACCGCACGATGGGTCTGCTGGTCGACGGGCAGTGGCGGGATCAGTGGTACGACACCGCCAAGACCGGCGGGCGCTTCGAGCGTTCCGCCGCCGCCTTCCGCAACTGGGTTACGGCCGATGGCAGCTCCGGCCCCTCGGGCGAGGGCGGCTTCAAGGGTGAGCCGGGGCGCTACCACCTCACCGTCTCGCTCGCCTGCCCCTGGGCCCACCGCACGCTGATCGTGCGCGCGCTCAAGGGGCTGGAAGACGCGATCTCGGTCTCCGTCGTCTCGCCCTACATGCTGGACGAGGGCTGGGTGTTTCAGTCCGAATCCCAGGGCGGCGTGCCGGGCGCCACCGCCGATGCGCTGTTCGGCTCGAAGCGCGTCTACGAACTCTACCAGCGGGCCAAGCCCGACTATAGCGGCCGGGTCACCGTGCCGGTGCTGTGGGACCGCGAGCGCAACACCATCGTCTCGAACGAGTCGGCCGAGATCATCCGCATGCTCAACGACGCCTTCGGCCGCGAGGGCCCGGATCTCTATCCGGAGGAACTCCGGGACGAGATCGATGCGGTCAACGCCCGCGTCTACGACCGGGTCAACAACGGCGTCTACAAGGCGGGCTTCGCCACCAAACAGGACGCCTACGAGGAGGCGTTCACCGCGCTGTTTACCGAACTCGACGCGCTGGAGGACCGGCTCGACCGGCAGCGCTATCTCTGCGGATCGCGGCTCACGGAGGCCGACATCCGCCTGTTCACGACTTTGGTGCGGTTCGATGCGGTCTATGTCGGCCATTTCAAGTGCAACCGCCGCCGGATCGCCGACTATCCGAACCTGTCGAACTACCTGCGCGACCTCTATGCCCTGCCGGGCGTCGCCCCGACGGTGAACCTCGAGCACATCAAGCGCCACTATTACGGCAGCCACCCGACCATCAACCCGACCGGCATCGTCCCGCTCGGGCCGGAACTCGACTTCGCTGCGCCCAACGACCGCGCCCTGCGCTTCGGCGCTTGAAGCCGGGGCGGCGCGCCCAAGAATCCCAAACGACGACGATCCCGACCCACGACGATCCCGAACGACCGATCGGGGGCAGCCGCCCCGGCCGCCACAGCACGGCCGAACCGGAGGAAACCGAGACATGACGACCCGCGCCGCTTCCCTTCTCGCCCTCCTCGGGGCGCTCGCCGCCGGGCCGGCCGCGGCGCAGCAGGGGGCCGAAATCAAGATGACCGGCCAGTGCGAGCGGCTGGTGATCGGCGACAAGGACATCACCCAGAACTGCAAGGAGCAGCTCGTCAACACGGTGGCCCGCGGGCGCACCACCTTCGACTTCGCCGCCTGGGACGGCCAGACCCTGAGCTTCAGCGGCTCGGGCGCCCAGCACGAGGCCACCGAGGAGACCGAGCAGCTGCAGCCGATCAGCCTGATCGTGTCGGGCCTCAAGAACAACGAGGGCATCGTGCGCAGCCCGGCGCCCGCGGTCGGCGCCTGCCGCTTCTCCAGCCCGGCGCCCGGCAAGACCCAGATCGCCTGCGAGGCGACCTCGCAGGGCAAGACCTTCGCCGGGACCTTCATCACCGAGGCCAAGTCAGAGACCAAGTCGGATGCGAAGGCCGGCGACGGCAGCCAGGACAAGAAGGACAGCGCCAAGCCCTGAGCGGACGACCCGCCGTTTGCAGGCCCCGTGCGCGGCAAAACCGCTGGTCAGGCCGGGGCCCAGGCCCCATGTAACGCGCGCGATGCGACGCTCGCGAAACGCGTTTTCGACACTGAGGGCTCCATGCTCGACGCCAACCCCGCCGGTGCCCCTGCCGGTGCTTCCGCCGCCGCCGGCCTGATCAAGGACACCACCACGGCAGGGTTCCGGCAGGACGTCATCGCCGAGTCGATGAACCAGCCGGTCATCGTCGATTTCTGGGCGCCCTGGTGCGGCCCCTGCAAACAGCTCACGCCGGTCCTCGAGAAGGTGGTGAACGCGGCCGGCGGCCGGGTGAAGCTCGCCAAGCTCAACATCGACGAGCATCCGGGCGTGTGGCAGCAGATCGGCCAACAGCTCGGGCTGCAATCGATCCCCGCCGTGATCGCCATCGACCGCGGGCGGCCGGTCGACGCCTTCATGGGCGCGGTGCCGGAATCCGAGGTGCGCGCCTTCGTCGATCGCCTCGCCGGCCCGTCCGAGATCGACCAGATCCTCGAAGAGGCCGCCGCCGTGGCGTCCGCCGGTGACCTCGCCTCGGCCTCCGAGCTCTACGCCGCCGTGCTGCGCGAGGAGCCCGACAACCTCAAGGCCATTGCCGGGCTCGCCAAGACCCAGCTCGAACTCGGCGAGGCCGATAACGCGCGCCAAGTCCTGGCGATGGTGCCCGCCGACAAGGCCGACGACCCGTTGCTCGCCGGCGTGCGCGCCGCCCTCGAACTCGCCGACCAGGCCGAGAGCCTGGGCGACCTCGCCGGGCTGCAAAAGAGGATCGAGGCCGACGCCAACGATTTCCAGGCCCGGTTCGATCTCGCGCTCGGCCTCAACGCCGCGGGCAAGCGCGACGAGGCGGTGGACCAGCTCGTCGCCATCGCCCGGGCCGACCGGACGTGGAACGAGGACGCCGCCCGCAAGCAGTTGCTCCAGTTCTTCGAGGCCTGGGGCCTGATGGACCCGGCCGCGATCCGCGGACGCCGCCAGCTCTCGACGATCCTGTTCTCGTGACCGCGCGACGCCCCACCGGCTCGCAGGGGAGACGCGCATGAGCACGCAGACGAGCAATCTCAAGTCTCCGGCGGATTGCCCGGCCGTGATCCCGGTCTTTCCGCTACCAGGGGCCCTGCTGCTGCCGCGGGGGCAGATGCCGCTCAACATCTTCGAGCCGCGCTACCTCGCGATGATCGACGACGCGCTGCGCACCGACCGGATCATCGGCATGATCCAGCCGGACCCGGAGGGCGGCGGCGCGGCCGCCGCTCCGAAACTCTACCGGGTCGGCTGCGCCGGCCGGATCAGCCAGTTCGCGGAGACCGGCGACGGGCGCTACCTGATCTCGCTCACCGGGGTCAGCCGCTTCCGGGTCGAGAGCGAACTCGCCACCACCACGGCCTACCGCCGCTGCCACGTCTCCTACGACGCCTTCGCCAGCGATTTCGAGCCGCGGGCCGGAGAGGAGGCGGTGGATCGCGCGGGCGTGCTGCAGGCCCTGCGCCGCTTCGTCGAGGCCAACGAGCTGCAGGTCGATTGGTCGGGGATCGAGGAGGCGCCCAACGAGGCGCTCGTCAACGCGCTCTGCATGATGAGCCCCTTCGGCGTGCGCGAGAAACAGGCGATGCTGGAAGCCGCCGATCTCAAGACCCGCGCCGAAGTGCTGGTCGCGGTGACCGAGATGGAGCTGATGCGCACCGGCGGCGGCCCGGAGCCGACCCTGCAATAGATTCCGCGTGAGGCCCGGGCCGGTTCCGGCTATGGGGCAGGCACCGTATCGAGGACCCGGAACACACCATGGCCGACAGCGCTGTCCCCCCCGTCGAGGCGACCCGGGTCGATCCCCGCCTGCTCGAACTCCTGGTCTGCCCGCTGACCAAGGAGCCGCTGGAATACGACGCGGCCCGCGAGGAGTTGATCAGCCGCTCGGCCAAGCTCGCCTACCCGATCCGCGACGGCATTCCGATCATGCTGCCGGAAGAGGCGCGCTCGCTGACGGATTGATGCTCTTTGGAGGGCTGTCCGGCGTCATTTCATCGGCCAGTTGTCCCCCTTCGCCAGTCGCTGTGCGGAAAAGCCCCCGCCCGGAAACACCGCCGCCACGCCCGGCCGCTTCAGGCGGAGGTCCCAGACCCGAAGCTCGGCGTAGGACAGCTTCCAGCTCCGGCCGTCGCCGGAACGGGTGAGGAAGCAGCGCTCGAAGGCGAGCAACTGCGTCGGCATCGGCGGATGCGGGCCGGTTCCCGTGTCGATGTCGAGCGCGAGGCTGTCCTGCCGGCCGGCCTCGAAGGCGCGCAGGGCATCGAGCAGGGCGTCGTATTCGAGGCCATCGACGCAGAGCTGGAGGCAGACCCGTGGGGCGAAATCCGCCGCGGGATCGGGCCGCTGAGGACGCTCCAGCGTGAGCGAGAAGCGTCCGCCCTCGAAATCGGGGAGCGTCAGGATGTGGTCATCGGCCACGCCGTCCAGCGCGCGAAGGCGGTCCGGCTCGATCGGCGAGGGCGCGGCCTCGCGACCCTCGGTGCGGCCGTCGTTGCGGAAATGCACGAGCGGATTGACGCCCGCCGCGACCACATCGGGATAGCGGGCGAGGTAGAGGGCGGTGCTGAAGGCCGGGCTCGGATCGAGCCCCTTGGCGGCCCCCTCGCGCAGGTAGTGGCGCACGGGATCGAGCCGCGTCGGCCCGCTCTGGCGACGGTAGAAGGCGGTGTCGAAATCCGCGTTCGGATTGCGGTCCTTCCGCGCGCCGAACCACACGTAATGCAGGAACGGGTCGAGGCCGCTCCTGGCGACCCCCGGATTGCGGGCGCGGTAATAGGCTGCATCGAACAGGCGCGGCACCCGGCCGTGGAGGGCGCGGCGCAGCAGGCCGGAGGCGAGGGCGACGAGACGGCTCATGCGACGGTCTGCGCCTCGCAGAGCGAGCGGATCGCATTGCGGAACGCCTGCGGGTCGCATTCCGCCCGGATGCGGTCGAGGCCGTTCTGGCGCACACTCCGCCACAACCCGGCGTCCTCGTGCAGGCGGATCAGCGCCGCGGCGAAGGCTTCCGGGTCGCGCCAGTCGCGGGCGAGCAGGCCGGTGCCGTCGGGCCAGCCGAGTTGTTCGGACAGGATCGGCGTGGCGAGGCAGGGCAGGCCGTGGGCCACCGCCTCGTGGACCTTGTGCGGGATGCCGGCGGCGAAGCGGGTCGGCGCCAGGAACACGCGGGCGGCGTCGAGATGGGGCTCGGTGCGCGGCACGCGGCCGGTGATGCGGACGCCCTCGCGGCCGAAGCGATCTCGGATCGTGTCGGCGATTTCGCCGACGATCGTCAGCGTCGCCTCGGGCAAGGCGGCCCGCACCCGCAGCCAGACATGGCCGAAGAACCAGTCGAGGGAATCGACGTTGGGCTGGCCCTCGCGGCCCAGCGCGCCGACGAAGACGAAGCCGGCGCGATCCGAAAAATCCGGGCTCGGCGCCTCCGGCAGCGCCAGCGCGTGGCCGAGGACCGCGACGGTGCAGGCCGCGTAGCGCGCCAGCACCCGGGCCTCGGCGTGCGAGACGCAGACCACCGCGTCGGCGAGCCCGAAGCGGCGCGCCTCGCGCTCGGCCTGCCACGCGAGGTCGGCGGCGACCGCGCTGCCGCCGGTCGCGGCCTCGGTCACGAAATCGCGTAACGAGAACAGGGCTTCCGAATCGAAGATCACCCGAGACCGCACGAAGCCGCGCGGGTCGAGGCCCAGCGCATCGAGCGCCTGGAGCACGAACAGGATGTTGTGCGGGCGGCTGACCCAGAGCACGTCGTAATGGTCGCGCCGCTCCTGGATCAGCCGGGCGAAGCCCTCGTCGCCGGTGGCGTGACAAATCTCGATGCGCTCGTCGAGGTCGCGGTAGCGCTGCGCCTCCTCGGCATCCGCCCCGTAATTGGGGAAGAAGGTCACGGCGAAGCTGAGTTCCGCCATGGCGTTGAGGATGGCGTTGGCCCGGGGCAGGCCGGCGCCGAGATCGAGATGGGGCACCCGGTCGTCGACGTAGAGCACCCGTAACCGCCACGGATCATGATCGAGGCTGGCGCCCGCCCGCGGCTGCGGCCCCTGCGCGAACAGGTTTTCGCGGTGGCGGTCGAGGAAGCGGGCGCGGTTGCGGTCGAGCAGCGCCTCCACCTCCTCGCGCTTGGCGCTGGTGGCGTTCTCGTAGTGGATCGCGGTGGCCCGCGGCTGCACCAGCACCCGCCGCCCGGCCTGATGGCAGCGCAGGCAGAGGTCGGTGTCCTCGTAATAGGCCGGGGCGAAGAGCGGATCGAACCCGCCGAGCGTTTCGAACAGGGCGCGCTCGATCATCAGCACCGCGCCCGAGACGTAGCCGACATCACGAGTCGCGGCATGTTCGGGGGTGAGCGGATCG
Organism: Methylorubrum salsuginis; assembly: GCF_900114375.1. GTDB lineage: Bacteria > Pseudomonadota > Alphaproteobacteria > Rhizobiales > Beijerinckiaceae > Methylobacterium > Methylobacterium salsuginis. Next base: position 289,542 of record NZ_FOSV01000003.1, read on the forward strand.
AGATTACCCCGTCCGTGCGGATGGGTGAGGCCGGCATCGTCGCGAAAGCCCGCACCGGATTCTTGCAGATAGCCGCCGGGGAAGACGAGGCGGGCGCCGACGATGCCGATGTCGGCGTGATCGCGAAACGCCGCCACCATGGCGGCCATGGCGCCGGGCATCAGATCGACATCGGGGTTGAGGAACAGCAGGAAGCGCCCCCGCGCCCGCTCGGCCCCCGCATTGCAGGCCGGGCCGAAGCCGGTGTTTTCGGCGTTCTCGATCCGCGTCACGCCGTCGAGGTGGGGATAGAGGCTGCGGGTTTCCGGCGACGAGGCGTTGTCGACGAGGATGACCTCGAACCGCACGCCCGCAAGCGCCTGTTGCGCACAGAGCCGGTAGAGCGTGAGCGCCAGGAGATGGCGGGCGTCGCGCGCGACGATCACCACCGACACGTCCGGCTCGGGCTCGGGCCGGAAGGCGAGGCGCACGCCGTTGCGGTGGATCGCCTCCCAGATCAGCGCGGCCTCGACCAGGGCGGCACGGCGGCCGATGCCGGGATCGACGGTATCGAGGCGGGGGATGGCGGGCGCGTCGCTCACGACACCTCCAGGGTGATGCGGCCGATGCCGTCATCGGTGAGCAGGAGGAGACAGCGGGCTGTCGCGGGGGGCTCGGCCTCGCCGCGAAGGCTCAGGCTCACCGGGATCGGCGCGGGCAGGCGGCCGGTGCGGTCGGCGTAGGAGCCGGGCGGGCGGATCTGCAGCGGCGTGACGCGCTCCAGGCGCCGTTCGGCCGCGGCATCCTCGCCGATCAGGAAGGCGGCGGTGGGGTGTGTGCCGGAGGCCAGCACGCCGGGCAGCAGGGTCGCGAGTTCGATCCGGTCGCCAGCCCGGCCGACGATCCGGCCCGCCGCCTCCCAATCCGCCACCATGTCGGCAAATGCCAGGGCCAAGGCCGTGCGCGCCGCAGGGGGCAGCGCGCGGGTGCGTACCCATTCGGGCGAGAGCGCGACGTCGAGGGCGCCGAGCCGGGGCACTGGCCCATCCGCGTCGGACACGCGCGCGAACCAGCGCCGCCGCTCGGGGGCGTAGGACGCGGCGGTTCCGCCACCGGGCCGGCGCTCGGTGGCGACGAGGGCGCCGAGATCGGGGTCGGTCGTGAGAAGGGAGCGGGGGGAATGCTCGGCGGTGATCGTGAGGCCGCCGCCGGTGAGGACGACGTTTTCGGGCGAGGCGGACGCATCGTGCGCATCTCCTCTCCCCGTACGCGCGGAGAGGACTTCGGCGACCCCGTCGTCGCGACCCTGTCCCCGCGTGCGGGGCGAGGGGGTTGATCGGGCCTCTTCGTGCGAACGCAGTAGCCCGATCAGTTCGGCCTCTGCCGCTTCCGCCACCGCCGCGTAGCGCGCGAACAGCCGCTCGCTCGCCGCCGTCAGCTCCGCCAGCGCCACGCGATCCTCCAGCACCGCCAACACCGCCGCCTTCACGGCGTCGGCGTCGCGGCAGCGATGGGCAGGATGGTCCGGCTCGAAGCCTTCGAGGCCGATCTCAGTGCCGATCACCGGGCGCCCGTAGGAGAGCGCCTCGCCGACCTTCATCTTCAGCCCCGAGCCCATTAGCATCGGCGCCACGACGAGATCGGCCTGCGTGTAGAAATCCGCCAGCCGGTCGAGATAGCCGAGCAGCCGCACGCCCGGCCCCTCGATGCCGGCCAGAGAGCGGCAAATCTCGCCCGCGATGACGAGTTCGGGCCGCTCCGGCGTCCAGTCCGCGGCCCAGGCGCGGGCGAAGCGGCCGATGGAAAACAGGTTGGGATCGTTGCCGTGGCCGAGGAAGCCGAGGCGGGCGACCCGCTCCGGAACCGCGAACGGCCGTTGCGCGGGAAAGTGCGGCGGCAGCAGCAGGACGCGCGCGGACGCGATGTCGGTGAAGTGGCGCGCCTCCGCCGCCTGGATCGCCAGCACGATGTCGGCCCGGGTGAGGCCCACCGCCTCGCCGGCCGCGTCGGTGTAGAAGAAGTTCGGCTCGGCGCGGAACGGCCGGTACTGGGTCTGGCGGTCGGCGAAGCGGTCGTGGGTGTCGATCAGCCTCAGCACGCCCGGCGGCACCCGCTCCAGCGCCGCCGAGAGGAAGACGTAGTTGACCAGGACCGCACGGGTCTCGGGGTGTTGCGAACAATACCAGGCGACGAAATCGCCGGCCTCGGGTGGGCACCATTCGTCGATGCCGAAGCAGGGGGCGCGCGTCTTGAGCGGGATGATGCCCCGCGGCTCGATCAGGAAGACGTTCCGGAAGGTCTCCTGCATCGCCAGGAGATCGGTCGGCGGGTGCTGGCCGAAGCGGCGATAGACCTGATCCTCGTGGGCCAGATAGGCGAGATCGACGGCGAATCCGCCCCGCGCCAGCGCCTCGCAGGTGGCGACCAGCCGGCGGCGGTTGCCCGCGCTCGCGGGCGCGGCGGGCATCGGCGCGAGGACGAGGATGGCGGGTTCGTGCGCCATCAGGCGGCCCTGACATGGAGCGGCACGAAACCGTGGGCGTTGAGCGCCAAGCCGGCCCGCGCGCCCTCCGGCGGGGCGCCCCAGAGCGGTTCGAGGGTGAGGGCGATGCGGGCCCCGCCGGCGAAGCGGAGCCGCCCGGTCGCGATGCGGGCGCAAGCCCAGCCGGCAGCGGTGTGGACGAGCAGGGCGTGCGGGATCGCGGTGCCGGTGAGGAGATAGCCGGGCCCCTCGGGGATCAGCGCGGGCGCGTCGGCGGCGGGCATGAGGGTGGAAAGCGCCGGCTCGATCAGGGCGAACAGGCCGGCGAGCGCCGACACACCGGTCGGTCCGGCCGAGAGTAGGGCGCGGGCCAGCAGCAGGCGCTCGGCCTCGCTCAAGGCGTCGGAAGCGGGCTCGGGCCGGATCGGGATGTCGCGGAAATGGGTGGCGAGGGTGAGGTCGCCCTGCGGCGTGCCTTCGAGGGCAAGCAGGCAGACGGGGCCGCCCGCGTCGCCCTCTTCCAGGCCGGAGAAGGCCCAGGTGGCGAGCGTTACGCCCTCGGGCGCCGCGATGCCGAGGGGAATCGGCAGGGCAGGCGGCAGGGGGAAGCGCAGCAGGGCGGTGTTTCGAGAGCCGGCAAGGAGCCGGCCCGGCGTCGGATCGGGGCTCATGCGGCGCGCGGCGGTGCCGGACGAGGCGCCGTAGGCTGCCGACATCGGGACAGGCACGCCCCGATCAGACCCGCGCGTCCGCGAGCGCCTGGAGGATGCGCGCCCAGGAGCGGGTGCCCTTGTGGAAGCTCGACAGCTCGTACTTCTCGTTGGGCGAGTGGATGCGGTCGTCGTCGAGGCCGAAGCCGATCAGCAGGGTGTCGAGGCCGAGGATGCGCTTGAAGTCGCCGACGATCGGAATCGATCCGCCCGCGCCGACCGCCACCGCCTCGCGGCCCCATTCCTCGGCGAGCGCCCGCTTGGCCGCGTCGAGCTGCGGCATGTCGTAGGGGAGCGCCACGGCGCGGGAGCCCTTGTAGCAGATCACCTCGACCGAGCAGTCGGCGGGCACGCGCGCGCGCACGAAGGCCTCGAAGGTCTGGGCGAGCTTTTCCGGGTCCTGATCGTCCACGAGGCGGAACGAGACCTTGGCCGAGGCTTGGCTCGCGATGACCGTCTTGGTCCCCTCTCCCGTATAGCCGCCGATGATGCCGTTGACGTCGCAGGCCGGGCGCGACTGGATCAGCTCGATCGGCAGCCGCCCGCGCTCGCCCGCAGGTTCCTTGAGGCCGATGGGCCCCAGGAACTTTTCCGGGGTGAGGCCGAGGCCGCGCCACTGTTCCAGCAGCTCGGCCGGTGGCTCGCGCACACCCTCGTAGAAGCCCGGCAGCGTCACCCGGCCCTCGTCGTCGTGCAGAGCGGCGAGGATTTTCGAGAGCACGTGGATCGGGTTGGCCGCCGCCCCGCCGAAGAAGCCCGAATGCAGGTCGCGGTCGGCGCAGGTCACCTTGACCTCGAAATAAGCGAGCCCCCGCAGCGAGGTGGTGATCTGCGGGGTGTCGCGGTCCCACATGCCGGTGTCGCAGACCAACGCCACGTCGGCCTTGAGGCGCTCGCGGTTCTGCGCGACCCATTCGGGCAGCCCTTGCGACCCGTTCTCCTCCGCGCCCTCGACCAGGATGGTGACGCCGACCGGCAGGTCGCCGTTCATGGCCAGATGCGCCCGGCAGGCCTCGACGAAGGTCATCACCTGACCCTTGTCGTCCGACGCCCCCCGCGCGACGATTCTTTTTGATCCATTCTCCTCGGCGATCCGCGGCTCGAACGGGGGCGTCTGCCACAGGTTCAGCGGGTCCACCGGCTGCACGTCGTAATGGCCGTAGAACAGCACATGCGGGGCCCCCGGCTTGGGGCGATGCGCCAGCACGACCGGGTGCAGCGACGTCTCCTCCACGCTGGTCTCGAAGCCGAGCGCGGTCAGATTGCCTTCGAGCCACGCGGCCGCCGCGCGGCACTGTCCGGCATAGGCCGGATCGGTCGAGATCGATTCGATGCGCAGCCACGCGAACAGCCGCTCCAGCGCGCCGTCGAGGTCGCGGTCGATGTCGTTGAGGACGGGATCGAGCGTCGCGGACATGGGGGCTCCGGGCGGGGAACGATTGATGCCGGAGCTAGCACCACCACGGCCTTCCGCAAAGGCCGAGCAGTCTCCGGAAGACCATCGCGTGCAGGAGGAACGGCCGTACGGCCCGGCGCGAAGAGCGCCGCGCGCAGCGGCCTCGGCTCCGCCGAGGCGTCGAGCGGAGCGAAAGCCAAGGCTGCGGACGCAGCCGCCGGCGCTTGAGGCCAAACCAAGGAGAAGGAACGGCCTCACCTTGGAACGGTTATGGAAACGACCCGGCGCGGGCTCGTCCCCGCCCTCCCATGACGCGAACCCCCGTCACGACTTCGAGCCCCCTCGAAGAGCGTCGCGGGGCGCCGCCTCGCCACGGACACCACCATGCTCATCGACAGCGGTTCGCCCGGCGCGGCCGGGACCATCGGCATCAGCCTGACGATCAACGGCGAGCGCCGCGAGATCCAGGTGGCGCCCTGGACGACGCTCCTCGACCTCCTGCGCGAGCGCCTCGACCTCACCGGCACCAAGAAGGGTTGCGACCACGGCCAGTGCGGCGCCTGCACGGTGCTGGTCAACGGCACGCGCATCAATTCCTGCCTTTCGCTCGCGGTGATGCAGGACGGAGCCGAGATCACCACCGTCGAGGGGCTGGCGAGCCTCGCCGCGCGGGAGGGCAAGAACAGCCTCCATCCGATTCAGGAGGCCTTCGTCGAGCACGACGCCTTCCAGTGCGGCTACTGCACACCGGGCCAGCTCTGCTCCTCGGTCGGCCTGATGAACGAGGGCCACGCCCATTCGCGCGAGGAAATCCGCGAGGCGATGAGCGGCAACATCTGCCGCTGCGGCGCCTACACCAACATCGTCGATGCTATCGAGGACGTGATGCAGCAGGGAGGCGCCCGATGAACCGCTTCGATTACGTCCGCCCCAACACCGTGGCGGAGGCAGTGCAGGCGCTCGGCGCCGATCCGCAGGCGCGCTTCATCGCGGGCGGCACCAATCTGATCGACCTGATGAAGTACGATGTCGAGCGGCCGGGCCGGCTCATCGACATCACCCGCCTGCCGCTGCGCGACATCACGGAGCAGGACGGGGGCTACCGCATCGGCGCGCTCGTGACCAACGCGACCGTGGCCTACGACGCACGGATCAAGGAGCGCTACCCGCTCCTGTCGAGCGCGATCCTGGCCGGCGCCTCGGCGCAGCTGCGCAACGCCGCCTCGACCGGCGGAAACCTGCTGCAGCGCACCCGCTGCTACTACTTCTACGACACGGCTACGCCCTGCAACAAGCGCGAGCCGGGCACGGGCTGCGGCGCCATCGGCGGCGTCAACCGCATCCACGCGATTCTGGGCGCCAGCGAGCACTGCATCGCCACCCACCCCTCCGACATGGCCGTGGCGCTGGCCGCCCTGGAAGCCGTGGTGCAGGTGAGCGGGCCGAACGGCGACCGCTCGATTCCGCTCAGTGAGTTCCACCGCCTGCCCGGCGACGATCCGGCCAAGGACACCAACCTCGCACCGGGCGAGATCATCGTCGCGGTCGATCTGCCGGCCAAACAATTCAAGACCAACTACACCTACCTGAAACTGCGCGACCGGCTGTCCTACGCCTTCGCGCTGGTCTCGGTCGCCGCCGCCCTCGAGCTCGATGGCGAGACCATCCGCACCGCGCGCCTTGCCCTCGGCGGCGTCGCCCACAAGCCCTGGCGCAACCCGGAGGCCGAAGCGCTGCTTCAGGGCAAGCCGGCCACCCGCGAGACCTTCCAGGCGGCCGCCGACCTGATCCTTCGGGAGGCCAAGCCGCAATCGACCAACGGCTTCAAGATCGAGCTGGCGCGCCGCGCCATCGTCCGCGGCCTGGAGCAGGCCGCCGCCGGTACGCCCCAGTCCCAGTCCGACAAGCGCATCCAGTAAGGAGTCGCCTATGACCGTCCAGTTCAGCCCGGCGGCCGGCCGCGACCGCTTCGTCGGCCAAGCCATCAGCCGCGTCGATGGCCCGGCGAAAGTCACCGGCCTCGCCAAATATGCCGGCGAGTTCGCCGCGCCCGACCTCGCCTACGGCGTCGTCGTGTCGAGCGCCATCGCCAAGGGCCGCATCGCGCGGATCGACTCCGGCGCGGCCGAGGCCGTGCCCGGCGTGGTGAAGGTGATCACCCACGAAAACCGCCCGGCGACCTCGCAGAAGCCGGAGGATTATCAGGACGCGGTGGCGCCCCCCGGCGCGCCGTTCCAGGCGCTGGCGAGCGACCGCATCGTGTTCTCGGGCCAGCCGGTGGCGCTCGTCGTCGCCGAGGATTTCGAGACCGCGCGCTACGCCGCCTCGCTGGTGAGGGTCGAGTACGAGACCGCCGCCCCGCTCACCGATGTCGCGGCGCAGGCTGGTGAATCCTACGATCCACCGATGAAGCGGGCCGGCATCAAGCCACCGCCGGAGCCGTGGGGCGACGCCGCGGGGGCGTTCGACGGCGCGGACATTCGCGTCAACGGCCAGTACCGGATGGCCGACGAGCATCACAACCCGATGGAGCCGCACGCCTCGACCGTGGTCGTGGAGAAGGACGGCAGCTACACGGTCTACGACAAGATCCAGGGCGTCTCGAACACCCACGACTACATCGCCGGCGCCTTCGGCTTGAAGCCGGAGCAGGTGCGGGTCCTGAACCCCTATCTCGGCGGCGGCTTCGGCTCGGGGCTTCGCCCGCAATACCAGCTGTTCCTGGCGATGCTGGCGGCAAAAGACCTCGGCCGCTCGGTGCGGGTGACGCTGACCCGCGACCAGATGTGGTCCTTCACCTACCGCTCCGAGGCGATCCAGACGATCTCGCTCGGCGCCGACCGCTCGGGCAAGCTGACCGCGCTCAAGCACGATGCGGTGCAGGGCACCTCGACCTACGAGGATTACCAGGAGGTCGTCGTCAACTGGTCGGGCGTCCTCTACGATTGCGACAACGTCGCACTCACCTACAGCCTGACCAAGCTCGACACGCCGACGCCGGGCGACATGCGGGCCCCGGGTGCCGTCACCGGCGTCTACGCCATCGAGACGGCGATGGACGAACTCGCCTACGCCTCGGGCCAGGATCCGGTGCAGTTGCGCCTGAAGAACTATTCCGAGGGCGACCAGACCGAGGACAAGCCGTTCGGCTCGAAGGAGCTGCGCGAGGCGTTCCGCCAGGGATCGGAAGCCTTCGGTTGGGCGAGCCGCAAGCCCGAGCCCCGCTCCATGCGCGAGGGACGTGAACTGGTCGGCTGGGGCATGGCGACCGGCATCTGGGAATCGATGATGATGCAGTCGAGCGCCCGCGCGGTGCTCGGTGCGGACGGGCGGCTGGAGGTCGGCAACCAGACCGGCGATATCGGCACCGGCACCTACACGATCCTGACCCAGATCGCCGCCGACACGCTGGGTCTCCCGCTCGACCACGTCACGACCAAGCTCGGCGACACCACCCTGGCGCAGGCTCCCGTGGCCGGCGGCTCGTGGACCGCGGCCTCGTCGGGGACCGCCGTGATGAAGGCCTGTCGCGATCTCGCCGAGCAGGTTTTTCGGCTCGCCCGCGGCATGGACAACTCGCCGCTCGCCAACGTCGATTTCGAGCGCGTGGTCTTCACCAACGGCCGGATCGAAGTCTCGGGCGATCCCTCGAAGGGCGTCGCGCTCACCGACGTGATGAGGGCCACCGGCACGGACAAGCTGGAAGCGACCGGCGAAGCCGCGCCCGACAAGGACTTCGAAGAAAAGTACAACGCCTACACCCACTCCGCGATCTTCGCCGAGGTGAAGATCGACGAGGAGTTGGGCGTCGTGCGCTGCACCCGCGTCGTCTCGGCGATCGCGGCCGGCAAGGTGCTGAACCCGAAGACCGCCCGCAGCCAGATCCTCGGCGGCGTCGTCATGGGGATCGGCTCGGCGCTGCACGAGGAATCGATGCTCGACCACCGCATTGGCCGGTTCATGAACCACAATCTCGGCGAGTATCACGTGCCGGTCCATGCCGACATTCCCGACATCGACGTGATCTTCGTCGATGAGGAGGACAAGGCGAACCCCCTCGGCGTGAAGGGCCTGGGCGAGATCGGCATCGTCGGCGTCGCCGCCGCCATCGCCAACGCGGTGTTCCACGCCACGGGCAAGCGCATCCGCCACCTGCCGATCACCATCGACAAGATCCTCGGCGCGGATTGATTCCTTCGGGATGAGGAAAGGGATGCGGCCCGGTGCGCCCCTGCGCTCCGGGCCGTGTCGTGTTCCGGCACCGCCCTTGCACGTCGGGGGACCGGGTGTACGAAGCGGATCGTCCATCGGAGCAGCGCGGTCTTGAACACCCTTCTGGTCTTCCTCGGCGCCGGGCTCGGCGGCGTCCTGCGCCATGGCGTCAACTTCGCCGCCGTCCGGCTCGGATCGTCGTTCCCGTGGGGGACGCTCGGCATCAACGTGCTCGGCTCGGTGCTGATGGGGGTGGTCACCGGCTGGTTCGCCCTGCGCGGCGGGCCGCCCCAGGCGCGCCTGTTCCTCGCCACCGGCATGCTCGGCGGCTTCACCACCTTCTCGACCTTCTCGCTGGAGGCCTTCACCCTGATCGAGCGGGGCGATTGGGGCGCGGCGCTCGCCTATGTCCTGATCTCGCTCCTGGCCGGGGTCGGCGGGCTCGCCCTCGCGCTCGCGGCCATGCGGCATCTGCTGTGAGGAGAGCGGCGATGACCGGACTGATCGGGCTGGCCCTGACGGGCGCGGGGCAAGCGGATCCGCTCTTCGTCGACGCCGCCGGGATCGTACCGGGCCTTGCCGTCGAGATGCGTTACGCCGGCTCCGACAACTTCGTCGGGCGGCCGATTGCCGGCTACGAGGCGCCGCGCTGCCTGCTGACGCCGCAGGCCGCGCAGGCGCTCGCCCGGGTCCAGGCCGACCTCGCGCCGGAAGGCCTCGGCCTCAAGGTGTTCGACTGCTACCGACCGGTCCGGGCGGTCGCCGACTTCGCCGCCTGGGCCCGCGATCCGGCGGATGCCCGGATGAAGCCGGCCTATTACCCGCGCACCGACAAGGCCGACCTGTTCCGCCTCGGCTACATCGCCGAGCGCTCGGCCCATTCCCGCGGCTCGACCGTGGACCTCACCCTGGTGCGGCTGGCCGACGGCTCAGAACTCGACATGGGCACGCCGTTCGATCTGTTCGACGAGGCCTCCGCCAGCGACTCGGGGCGGGTGGGGCCGGCGGCGCGGGCGAACCGTCGGCGCCTGCGCACGGCGATGATTCGGGCCGGCTTTGCGCCCTATCCTCAGGAATGGTGGCACTTCACCCTGAAGGACGAGCCGTTCCCGGCAACGGCCTTCGACCGGCCGGTGCGGTGACGTCGCGGCGCCGTCAGCGCCAACTCGCCGCGCCGCGCGGCCTTTTCGGGCCCGCTTGAATTCTTCCAAATCGAGACTGGGTCGATCGCGCGGAAACACAAGTTAAAGTATTTCCAATGTTTTGCGCAGGACTTGCGGTAAACAGAAAACTCGCGTCATCATCGGGTCATGACGCATATCTTGACACTTCCGACCCCGTTCCGGCACCGATCTGCGCGGATCCCCGCGGATACGCTTCCGGCGCAATCCGAGCCGATCTTCGAGACCCTCCTCGACGGCCTGCGCAGCGTGTGGTGGGACGGTTCGTCCGTGGCGCTCAGCCGGGCCGGGCTCGAAGCCCTGGTCGGGCTGGAACCGGGCGATGCCACCCCGCGCCGGAGGCTCTTCTCGTGAAGCCGCATCCGCAAGCCGCCCGGCCCGACACGGAGGAGCGCGCGGCGCAGGCCGCCCTGGAGCGGGCCCTCACGGTGGCGTTCTGGCAGGTGATCCAGTGCCGGCCGATGCCGGCCATGGCCGCCCTGGAGGCCGCGGCCCGCACCGTCGGCACCCTCTACCGGCAGGTCGCGGCGGCGCACGGCCCGCACGGCACCTGCGCCTGCGGCTGGGAGCCCGATCCGGAGGCCGACCTGATCGTGCTCGAAGCCATGCTGGCGGCGGGCCTGACGCCCCAGCCGACCGCCACCGACCTCGCCGCGATGGTGCCGGCCGGGCGGGCGTGAGCGACGCCTTCGGGGTGCTTGACGATTTGGTTACCAAGGCGCCCGATGCTCGAAGGGACGCGGGGTCGATTCGCTCCCGCGCGCCGGGAGTGTCCGATGGAACAGCTCTACCGCGGCGTCGAAACTTCGCTTCTCGCGCTCACCTTCGCCCTCATGGTGGCCGCGGCGGCCATCCCGACCTTCCCGCGTCACGATATGACCGAGACGACGCTGCCGATGATCAGCGTCGGCCCCGACGAGGCGCCGTAGCGGCTCGAGGCCGTATCCGGCCTGATCGCCTCAGGCCGGCATCGCTCCGTCGTCGTTCAGGCGTGCACTCTCTCTCGGAGTGCGCTCGCGCGGCTCAGCGCGAGGCGACCGCGACCGGCCTGTCGGCTCCCTGGCGCCGCAGCGTCAGGAGGCCGGCGACGAGGGCGACCAGCACGAGCGCGCCCTGCGTGCCGATCACCTCCCAGGTGCCGTTGTTGAGGCCCCACTCGGACACGAAGGCGGGAACGCCGTCGGTGGTGAAGGGCAGGATCTGCTGCTCCTGAAGCTCTTGGAACGCCTCGCCGACCATGCGCAGGCCCATCAGGAACAGGAAGGCGGAAGTCACCAGGAACATCGGCCGCAGCGGCAGGCGGAAGGCGAGCCACTGCATCGCCACGAACATCCCCGCGAGCGCCAGTGCCGCGACTCCGAGGCCGCCGAGCAGGGCGCCGTCGAAGCCGTTGCCGCCCTTGGCCAGGGCATGCAGGAACAGGATCGTCTCGGCGCCCTCGCGGAACACCGCTAGGAAGGCGATGCCGGCAAGCGACAGCATCGTGCCGGCCCCGAGCGCCCGCTCGGCCAGACGGTTCAGGTCCGCCTGCCACGCCTTCGGATCCTGGCGCAGGAACATCCAGCCGCTCATGTAGAACATGAGCACGGCCGCCGCGAGCATGATCACGGCCTCGAACAGGTCGCTGTGGTTGCCGTCGTAGAAGACCTGGAACACCCAGGCCGCGGCGAGGCTCGCCACCACCGCGCCCAGCGCACCCATGTAGACCGGTGCGATCCGGTCCGCGGCGCCGGCCCGCCGGAGGAAAGCGGCCAGCGCGGCGATCACCAGCATCGCCTCCAGCCCCTCGCGGAACAGGATGGTGAAGGCCTGCACGAAGGTCGATCCGCCTTCCATGTCCGTCGAACTCCCGGCTCGATCCGGCGCCGCACGCGCACCGGAACGCTGCGGCCCCATCGAGGACCGAACTCAAGATCGAACAATCCTCGATCGCGTCGAGAAGAGGATTGTTTGGAAACGTTCCGAACAAGTCGAGGGACGGTCGCCTCGGCGGCCCTCCGGCAGATGTTCGACGTTTCGTCGCCGTATAACTGTTCACGCCGGCCCCGCAAGCAGGCCCGCGCGCCCCGTCCTCGCGGCCAATTCCCGCGAGTGCGCCGTGCCGGAGATCGCCGCGGCGACAAATTTCCGCCTCTTTTGCCGATTCGCGGCGAAACCCCGCGGCCGGGTCGCGAATTGATACGGCAAAGGCGCGGACGACCTGCGGTGCGGGTCAGGCCCGCACGCATCAGGCACAGGGAGCGCGCCCCTCGGGCGGCGCGCGGGCAGGATATCCATGGCACCCAAGCTCTTCGCCGCGGCCGGCTTCGGCCTCGTCCTGTTCGGCATGTCCGCAGCGCTCGCCGCTCCGGCTGCGGATCGCGGCACCCGCCAGATGGCGGAAGCGAGCCAGGTCCGTCCGGTTTCCGACATCCGCCCGGCGGAGGCCGAGTCCGAGGACGACGTCGCCAATTGCAGCAAGCTGCGCAAGCGGCTCTGGATCGAGGGCGAGGGCTGGATCGTGCGTCGGGTGACGATCTGCCGGTAGGGCGCCCTCTCAGCACTCTGCCTCGCTGGCGCCGGGCCCGTCTCCGGAACGAGCATGGGCGGCAGGATTTGACTCCTCGAATCGTCGCCGCGCCGAGCGCCCATCCGGAGACCCGCCTCTTGCCCAACCTCTCCCCTCGTCTCGCCCGCTCCCTCGCCGCCGGCACCCTCCTCGCCGTGGCCGCCAGCGCCGCGCAGGCCGAGTCCCTCTCCTATGTCGGCACGGGCTACGGCCAGCGGGTCTACGCCGCATCGGGCTACGGCTTTGCCGGCAACGCCATCGACGGGAGCTATGTCGGCGCGCCCTTCACCCGCGTTCCGAGCCCGGACCGCCTGGTGCCGCCGGCCTGGGGGTACGGCACCTACGGCGTGCCGACGGTGGCCGGCATCCGCGATACGCCTTCGGCCCGTCCGGCCCTCTACGTGATCGAGCGCCAAGGCCGCGCAGAGAACCGTCTGCTCCCCCGCCGCAGCGCCAAGGTCGTCTCTCGCGGCCGGGACGGGACCTGGACCGATGCCGGGATCGGCGCGGCCGAGCGCAGCGGCGCCCAGGTGGTCCCGATGCGCGTGCCGGGCCGATAGCCGGAGCCGGTCGCGCAAAATCGCCCGCACGGGGCAAATCCGCGGCGGCGGCGTGAGAGGGCGTTAAGACATCTTGTGCACGATCATCCTCGGCCGAGGGGGAAGATCGTGCATATCGTCATCGTCGATTCGAGCCGCGTCATCCTCAAGGTCGTCGCCGGCATGCTGGAGCCGCGCGGCCACATCGTCTCCGCCTTCACCGACTCGGCCGAGGCGCTGGCCTACGTCACCGACAATCCCCGCGTCCGGGCGCTGATCACCAGTCTGGAGGTCCGTCCGCTCGCAGGCCTGGAGCTGTGCTGGTCGGCGCGGCTGCTGGCCGAGGCGAGCCGGCCGCTCTCGATCATCGTGATGTCGTCGGTGCGCAACGCCCGCAACCTGGCCGAAGCCCTGGACAGCGGCGCCGACGACTTCATCGACAAGCCGCCGGGCGCCGAGGAATTGCAGGCCCGCCTGCGGGCGGCCGAGCGCCTGACGAGCCTGCAGAGCGAGCTGATCCGCCTCGCCGAGACCGATCCGCTCACCGGCCTGCTCAACCGCCGCGCCTTCCTTCAACGCACCCGCGAAGCGGCGGAGCGGGCGCGCTCGTTCGGGCAGCTCTCGGCGATGATCCTCGACATCGACCACTTCAAGCGCATCAACGACGAGCACGGCCACGATGTGGGCGATGCGGCGATCAAGGCGGTCTCGGCGCTGATCGCCGAGGAAGGCATCGCCGGTCGCCTCGGCGGCGAGGAATTCGCCGTGGTCCTGCCGGGAAAAAGCTTGTCCGAGGCCGAGGCGCTGGCCAACCGCCTGCGCCTCAAGGCGGCGGACCTGCGTGTCCGCGGAGCCCGGGCGCCGGTGCGCCTGACCTGCTCCCTCGGCGTCAGCGAATGGAGCGAGGGCGAGACGGTCGAGGGCCTCCTGAAGCGGGCCGACATCGCCCTTTACGAGGCCAAGACCAGCGGCCGCAATCGCGTCGTCTCGGCCATGACCGACCTCGTCCTGTCCAGGACGGGCTGAGGCATCCGCGCCGGTCGCGTCACTCGGAATCTCGTGACGCGGGGTCTCGGAAAGAGCCGATACGGCGCCGGGACGGACGGGACCCGCGCGATGCGTGCCGAACCGGGACAGGCCCCTAGGGCCGCTGATGCGTATTTTCTCCGGATTGAACGATTCGCAACGGTAAACGGGCCGTAAACCCCTGGAACGAGTCTTGTTCTTCTCACTCCGCACGCTGCGGCGCCGTCTCGCGCCGACACGGAAGGGGAAGCGGCATGAGTCGAGCCGTTGACGTTCTCATCATCGACGAGCCGCCGGGCCTGGACGCGACCCAGCGCGCGATCCTGGAGCACGAGCCGGCCCTGCGCACCGTCGGGGAGGACGATCTCGCCGGGGCCGGCGAGCGGCCGGTGGTGGCACTCGTCTTCGTCCACGAGGAAGCGTGCGAAGCCGGATGCACCCGGATCGCGGCCCTTCGGGACGGCCGCCCGTGGATGCGGGTGCTGGTGGCGTTCCGCGCCCTCGACGCGGGCGCGATGTTCCGGCTGATCGAGGCGGGGGCCGACGCCTTCGTCGGGCATGCCAGCCCGGCCCGCGAGATCTGCGCGACCCTGCTGGCGCTCGGCGGCGCAACGCCTGCGGCGGAGCGGGTCGAGCCCCAGCCTTGCGGCACGGCTCATCCCTGCGGCCCGTTGGAGACGGGCATCGCGGCGCCGGACGCGGTCGGCCTGACCCCGCGGGAGGCGGAGGTTCTGCGCTTCCTCAGCGCCGGCTTCAGCAACAAGGAGGTCGCCCGCCGCCTGTCGCTCAGCGTGCGCACCGTCGAGACCCACCGGCTCAACCTGCGCCGCAAGACCCAGACCGGTCGGCTCAAGGATCTGGTGATGCTGGCCCGGCAACTCGGCCTCAAGCCGGTGATCGACGCCGAGCCGACCCGCGCGCCCGTCCGCCACACGCTCCACGCGGCGCGGATCTGACGGGGGAGCGCGCCGTTACGCCGCCTTCTTCGCCACCCCTCGCTTGGCACGCGTCGCGCCGCTGCGCTTGCTCGTCCGCCGCGGCGGCTCGGCCACCGCCCGTGCGAGGCGGGTGCGCAGCAGGCCGAGCACCGCCGCCTCCTCGGGCCGGAGTTCGTCGAGCCCGTTCTTCAGCTCGCCCTCGACCGCGTCCTTGATCTGCAGGAGCAGGCCGCCTTCGAGGTAGCAGCCCAGGATCTCGGGGTGGATGTAGCATTTGCGGCAGATGGTCGGCGTGTTGCCGAGCCGGGACGCCACGCTCTCGATCGCCGTGCGCAGATTCTTCTTCGCGAGCGTTTCGCTGTCGAAGGCCTCGAACTCACGCAGCGCCAGGGCCGCCAGGACGGTGCCGGCCCAAGTCCGAAAGTCCTTGGCCGTGAAATCCTCGCCGGTGATCTCGCGCAGGTAGTCGTTGACGTCCGACGAGGTCACGTCGCGCCGCGCGCCCTCGTCGTCGAGATACTGGAACAGCTCCTGGCCCGGCAGATCCTGGCAGGCCTTGACGATGCGGGCGACGCGCCGGTCGCGCACCGAGACCGACCATTCCTTGCCACTCTTGCCCTTGAAGCGGAAGCGCATCTCGGACCCTTCGACCTTCACGTGCGGATCGCGCAGGGTGGTGAGGCCGTAGCTCTTGTTGGCGCGGGCGTAATCGTCGTTGCCGACGCGGATCAGCGTCGTCTCCAGCAGATGGACGACGGTGGCCAGCACCTTCTCCCGCGGTAGGCCGCGGCGGCTCATATCTGCGTCGATCCGGGCACGGATGCCCGGCAGCGCCTCGGCGAAGGCCATGATGCGGTGGAATTTCGAGGCCTCCCGCGCCTCGCGGAAGCGCGGATGGTAGCGGTACTGCTTGCGCCCCTTCTCGTCGCGCCCGGTCGCCTGGATGTGGCCGTTCGGGCTCGGGCAGATCCAGACATCGGTGTAGGCCGGCGGGATCGCGAGGCTCTTCAGCCGCTCGATCTCCGCCTCGTCCCGGATCGGCGCGCCCTTGGCGTCGAGATACCGAAAGCCCTTGCCGCTGCGCTTGCGCCGCAGGCCCGGCTTGGCGTCGTCCACGTAGCGCAGGCCCGCCTCCCGCGCGGCCTCGCGCGGCTCGACCACACCGGCGACGTCCGACAGCATGGCGACCTCCCGCGCTTCCACGTTTGAACGAGAACCGGAGGACGGGCCGCGCTGTTCCGCTCCGGCGCTGCGGAGCGGGGGATCGCCGTGCTATGGCAGCCCCGATGAGCGCGCCCGCAACTCCCAAAAAAATCGTCTTCGTCGTGACCGAGGACTGGTTCTTCGCCTCGCACTTCCTGCCGATGGCCCGCGCGGCCATCGCCATGGGGCTGTCGGTCGCGGTGGTGACGCGGGTGCGCGAGCACCGCGCCGTCATCGAGGCGGCGGGCATCCGCGTGGTGCCGCTGGAGGCCGAGCGCTCCAGCCTCAACCCGATGGCGGCGGGCTACGCCGCGGGCCAGCTCTCGGGTATCCTCAAGGCGCTCGACGCCGACATCGTCCACTGCATCGCCCTGCGCGGCATCCTCGTCGGCGGCACCGCGGCGGCGATGGCGGGCATCCCGCGCCGGGTCTTCGCGCTCACCGGCCTCGGCCTGCTCGGCGCCCGCGAGGATGCGACCGGGCGCCTGTCGCGGCTCGCCCTGAAGGGTCTGATCCGCGGGCCGCTCGCGAGCCGCCAGACCCGTTTCCTGCTGGAGAACCCGGACGACGCGCGCGCGCTCGGGCTCGACCCGTCCGACACCGCCGTCACCATCGTCGGCGGCGCGGGCGTCGATCCCGACGTCTTCGCGCCGCGCCCCCTGCCGCCGGCTTCTCCGCTGAAGGTCGCCATCGTCGCCCGGATGCTGTGGTCGAAGGGCATCGACGTGGCGGTGGAGGCGGTGCGCCGGGCGCGAGCCGGGGGCGCGGCGGTCGAACTCTCGCTCTACGGTGCCCCCGACCCGTCGAACCGCCGGGCGATCCCGGAAGAAACCCTGCGCGGCTGGAGCGGCGACGGCATCACGTGGCACGGCCCCACCCGCGACGTGGCCGGCGCGTTTGCCGGGCACCATGTCGGTTGCCTGCCTTCGCGCGGCGGTGAGGGCCTGCCGCGCACGCTGCTCGAAGCCGCCGCGTGCGGGCGCGCCCTGCTGACCAGCGACGTGCCGGGCTGCCGCGCGCTGGTGCGCGACGGCGTCGAGGGTCTGCTGGTGCCGCCGGGCGACGTCGTCGCACTCGCCGCCGCGCTGACCCGACTCTCCACCGACCCGGAAGGCGTCGCGCGGATGGGGGCGGCGGCGCGGGCGCGGATTCTGGAGGGGGGCTATACGGAGGAGGCGGTCGCGGCTTCCGTCGTGCGCATCTACGCCGAGCTTCTCGCGTCGTGACGCCGGCCCGCGATCCGCTCGGCTTCATCCGCAGCCACACCCGCCTGCGCCCGGTGCCGCACGCCCCGGAGATCGCGCTCCATGTCGCCGACGAGGCGACGGCCCTCTGGCAGAAGACGGAGGAAGAGCTGGAAGAGATCGGCCTGCCGCCGCCGTTCTGGGCCTTCGCCTGGGCGGGGGGACAGGCGCTCGCCCGCTACATCCTCGACAACCCCGAGACGGTCGCCGGGCGGACGGTGATCGACTTCGCCTCGGGCTCGGGCCTCGTCGCCATCGCGGCGGCGAAAGCCGGGGCGGCGCGGGTGCTGGCGAGCGACCTCGACGCCTTCGCGCTCCATGCGATCCCGCTCAACGCCGCCGCCAACGGCGTGGCGGACAGGATCGCGACGACCGGCGCGAACCTGATCGGCGGCGAGGCCGCGATGGACGCCGGATGCGTGCTCGCGGCCGACGTGTTCTACGAACGCGACCTCGGCCGGACCGTCGGCGACTGGCTGGCGGGCTTGCACGCGGCCGGCCGGACTGTCCTCATCGGCGATCCCGGCCGCGCCTACTTGCCGAAGGCGCGGCTCGTGCCGCTCGCGACCTACGAAGTCCCGGTTACGCGCGATCTGGAGGATGCCGAGATCAAGAAGTCGTGCGTGTGGACATTCCGCTGAAAGCGGAGGCACGATCCCGAAATTGCCGATTTTGGCGTTCAGGGGGCGTTCAAGCCGCACTGTCCCAATGATGCGGCAACGACCCGGCGGGTGTATGCCTGCCGGGCAGGAGATGCGTCCATGTCCTGGTCGTCCCGTATTCTCACCGCGTTGCTTTGTCTGGTGATCGGCCCGATGTCCGGCCTCTTGCCCGGCCTCTCGGCCTCGGCACAGGACGGACCGAAGACCCAGAAACGCATCGCCCTCGTCGTCGGCAACGCGGCCTACGAGGCCGGGGCGCTCGCCACGCCCGCCAACGATGCCGGCCTCGTGGCCCAGACCCTCCAGGCGGCGGGCTTCGACGTGGTCGGCGCCCGCGACCTCGACGAGGATTCCCTGCGCAAGGCGTTGCGCGACTTCACCGACAAGGCGGAGCAATCCGGTCCCGACACGGTCGCCTTCGTCTACCTCGCGGGCTACGGCCTGCAGCTCGCCGGCGAGAACTACTTCGTCCCGGTCGATGCCCGCATTCCGGCTGCCGCCGACGTGCCGTCCCGCGCGCTGCGCCTGTCGGACTACACCCGTCAGCTCGCCGCCCTGCCGCTCGCCGCCCGCTTCGTCGTGCTCGACGGCGCGCGCAACAATCCCTTCGCCCGTAACGGCGATCCGCTTGCCGGCGGCCTCGCCCTGACGGAGGCCGAGCCCGGCTCGCTCATCGCCTTCAACGCCAGCCCCGGCACGATCGGCCCCGACGAGAAGGGCTCCTACGGCGCCTACGCCACGGCGCTCGTCGAGATGATCCGCGAGGGCGGCCTCGCCCCGGCCCAGGTGTTCGACCGGGTGCGCCTGCGCGTGGACGAGACCACCAAGGGCGCCGAGGTGCCCTGGCATTCCTCGCGCATCGACGCGACCTTCACCTTCTTCGAGCGCGCCCCCGACGCCCCGCCGATCGGCCGCCCGGAAGAGGTCGCCTCCCTGCGGTCGCGCCCGCTCAAGGAGATCGGCGCCCGCGACGCCTACGCGGTCTGCCTCCAGCGCGACTCCCTCGACGGCTATCAGGAATTCGTCCAGGCCTATCCCCGCGACGACATGGCCAAGCGCGTGCGCGCCCTCATCGCCGCCCGCCGCGAGGCGGTGACGTGGCGGCGCACCTGGATGGCCGATAGCCGCGACGCCTACTGGTCCTATCTCGACCGCTACCCGCGCGGCCCCCATGCCTGGGACGCGCGGCGTCGCCTGCGCCAGCTCGCCGCCGCCCTCGAGCCGCCGCCGCGCTTCGCCGCGATCAGCTACGACGTGCCGCCGCCACCGCCGGAGGAGATCGTCTACGTCCAGCGCCCGGCGCTCTACCTCGACGATCCGGTCTATGCGCTCGCGCCGCCCCCGCCGCCGCCGGTGGTCTTCCTGCCGCCGCCGCCGGCCTACATCGTCGACCTCGCGCCGCCGCCGCCGCCGGTCGCCTATTACGCCCTGCCGGTGCCGGCCTTCGTGCCCGTGCCGACCTATGTCAGCGCCCCGGACTACATCGTCCCGCCGCCCAACAACGTGATCTACCAGAACATCCACAACGTGACGGTGATCAACACCATCAACGAGCGCAACGTCGAGATCTCGCGCAATCCGAGCGCGATCTCGCCCGGTCTCGCCGCCGGCGCGGGTGCCGTGGCCGGCGCGGCGCTGGGCGCGGCCGCCGCCCGCGTCGCGCTGCCCCCGGCGGTGGCGCAGAAGGCGGCCCTGCGCAATCCGCCGACCAACCCGGTGCCCGGTGCGAACGCCCCGGCCGGTATGCCCGGCGCGTTCAACAACCCGCAGGCCGGAAATCCGCAAGGGAGCCGTCCCGGCATGATGCCCGGCGCCGCCCCCGGCCAGCCGGCGGGGCAGCCGGCGCTCGGCGCCAACGGCCAGCCTCTGCCGGGTCAGCCCGGTCGCCCCGGCGCCGGCCCGTCGAACCCGGCCGCGCAGGGTCAGCCGAACGCACCCCTCGGCGTGGCCGGACGCGGCCAGCCGGGACAGGCGCTGCCGGGCGCCAACGGCCAGCCGCTGCCGCAGCAGCCGGGCCGTCCGGGCACGGCGCAAACCAACCCGGTTCCCGGCCAGCCCGGCGCTCCCGCCAACGGCCAGCCGGCGCCGCAGCAGGCCGGGCGTCCGCTTCCCGGCGCCAACGGGCAGCCGCTCCCGCCCCAGCAGGCGGGCCGCCCGGGAATCGACGCCAAGGATCGCCTCGACGCGAAGGACAAGCCGGACCCGCAGCAGGCCGCCCGTCCGGGCGTGCCCGCAGCCAACCCGGCCGCTCCGGATGCCAAAGGACTCGACGCCAAAGGACTCGACGTAAAGGGCAAGCCCGATCCGCAGCAGGCCGGCCACGCGTTGCCGGGTGCGAACGGCCAGCCTCTCCCGCCCCAACAGGCGGGCCGTCCGGAACCCAACGCCAAGGACCGCCCTGACGCCAAGGACCGGCCGGAGGCGCAGCAGGCCGCGCGGCCCGGTCAGCCGCTGCCGGCCCGTCCGGACGCCGCCGGACGTCCGCAGCCGGGCCAGCCCTTTTCCGGGGCGAACGCGCCGCAACCGCCTCAGCAGGCGGGTCGTCCGGGCCCCGCAGGCCGTCCGCAGGGCGCGCTTCCGCCGGGCGTCGGCACGCCCGACAGACCCGCGGCTCAGCAGGCCGGCCGGCCCGGTGCGCCCCTCGGCCTGATGCCGTCCAATCCCGCCCAGCCGCGGCCGGACGCGGCGGCTCAGCGCCAGCAGCAGATCCAGGCCCAGCAGGCACAAGCCGCGCAGCAGCGTCAGCAACAGATGCAGGCGCAGCAGGCGGCCCGGCAGCAGCAGGCGGATCAGGCCAGGCAGGCGGCGCAGCACCGTCAGCAGATGCAGGCGCAGCAGGCCGACCAAGCGCGGCAGGCTCAGGCCGCACAGCAGCGTCAGCAGCAGATGCAAGCGCAGCAGGCAGCCCGCCAGCAGCAGGCGGAGCAGGCTCGTGCCGTCGCGGCGCAACGTCAGCAAATGCAGGCGCAGCAGGCGGCCGCCCAGCGCCAGCAGCAGATGCAGGCCCAGCAGGCGGCCCAGCGCCAGCAGCAGATGCAAGCGCAGCAAGCGGCCCAGCGCCAGCAGCAGATGCAAGCGCAGCAAGCGGCCCAGCGCCAGCAGCAGATGCAAGCGCAGCAAGCGGCGCGTCAGCAGCAGATGATGCAGCAACAGCAGATGGCGCGTCAGCAGCAGATGCAGGCCCAGCAGGCGCAGCAGCAGGCCGCCCGCCAGCAGCAGATGATGATGCAGCGCCAGCAGATGCCCCGGCCCGGCCCGCCCCCCGGTGGCGGCGGTCATGGCGGTGGCCACGGCTGCCCGCCGGGCGTCCCCTGCCGATAGGTTCGCCGCGACGCAGGAGGTCGAGCCGGGCAGGCACTTCAAGACAGGACACCGAAAGCCGTGCCCGGTTCGACCGGGCACGGCTTCGTCATTTCGGGCCGCGCATCCGCCCTTGCGACCTTGGCCCGGATCGCGCATGCGCCCGCCAACGGCTCGGCTCAGGTGCGGCACCCCTTCCAACATGCTCGACAGGTTGCTTCACGCCGGCGCGAGCGTCGCGCTTCTCCTTGCGGTGGCGTTCGCCTTTTCACTGAACCGGCGCGCGGTGCGGCCGCGGGTGGTGGGGGCGGCGCTGGCGCTTCAGGTCGGGATCGGGGCGCTGATCCTGTTCGTGCCGGCCGGGCGCACCGCCCTCGGATGGATCGCCGGGCTCGTCACCAAGGTGCTGTCCTTCGGCGATGTCGGCACCGCCTTCCTGTTCGGCGGGCTCGTCGAGCCGCGGATGTTCGAGCTGTTCGGCGGCTCAGGGTTCATCCTGGCCTTCCGCGTGCTGCCGCAGATCCTCTACGTCTCGGCGCTGATCGGCGTGCTCTACCATCTCGGGGCGATGCAGGCGCTCGCCCGCCTCCTCGGCGCGGGCTTGCGGCGGGTGCTCGGCACGTCGCCGATCGAGTCGTTCTCGGCGGTCATCACCATCTTCATCGGCCAGAGCGAGATCGCGGTGGCGCTCCGCCCCTTCCTCGCGATGCTCACGGGCGCCGAACTCTTCGCCGTGATGACGAGCGGGGCCGCCTCCACCGCCGGCTCGATCCTGGCGGGCTATGCCGCCCTCGGCGTGCCGATGGACTTTCTGCTCGCCGCCTCCTTCATGGCGATCCCCGGCGGGCTGCTCTACGCCAAGATCCTGTTTCCCTCCGACGAGCCGACCCGGGTGCTGACGACCCGCGTCGAGTTCGGCGAGGCGCGGGCAGCCAACCTGATCGAGGCCGCCGCCGACGGCACGCAGAAGGGACTCGGCGTCGCGGTGGCGGTCGGCGCGATGCTGATCGCGTTCGTCGGGCTGATCGCGCTTCTCAACGCCGGGGTCGGCTGGGCCGGTGGGCTCGCGGGCTTCCCCGGCACCTCGATCGAGGGAATCCTCGGCTGGGTCCTGGCGCCGCTGGCATGGCTGCTCGGGGCGCCGTGGGAGCAGGCACGGCTCGTCGGCGGCGCCATCGGCCAGAAGATCGCGTTCAACGAGTTTCTGGCCTACGCCACGCTCTCGCCGACCCTGAAGGCCGGCACGCTCGATCCACGCACCGCCGCCATCGTCTGCTTCGCACTCTGCGGCTTCGCCAACCTCACCTCGGTGGCGATCCAGCTCGCGAGTTTCACCAGCCTCGTGCCCGAGCGCCGCGCCGAGATCGCCCGGCTCGGCCTGCGGGCGATCCTGGCCGGGACGCTCGCCAACCTCACGAGCGCGGCCATTGCCGGCCTGTTCATCGCCGCCTGAGGATTTTTTCCCGCGCCTCACCATATGGTGAGCATGAACAGCGCGAGCGACGAACACAGGCCGGTGACGGCGCGGGACTGGGACGAGCGGGTCGACCGCGCCTGCCTGAAGCTGCCGGAGCGCGGCCAGCGGATGGTCGCGTGGCTGCGCGAGCCCGCACGCTTCCCCGTGCGAGTGGTCGCCGCGATCCTGCTGATCCTCGGCGGCCTTTTCTCGATCCTGCCCGTCCTCGGACTGTGGATGCTGCCGCTCGGCCTCGCCCTGCTGGCGCAGGACGTGCCCGCCCTCAAGGTGCCGATGGAGAAATCCGCCCGCTGGATCGAGCGGCAATGGCGGCGCTGGCGCCCGAAGAAGGACGAAGCGGGGCGCCGGCCCTGATCGTTCCCAAGGCCCGGCACGAATGGCGGAGTTCGGCTTTCGAGACGGCCGATGCGTCAGAGCGTTCTATCGTCCTTCGGGGGCGAGGCCGAACGCCAGTGGCTGCGTGAGGGAGAGCGCCGTCGGCTGGCCCGGAGGCAGGGGCGGCAGCCTCAGGCCGACCGGCACGATCCGCAACCCGAGTTCGTCGATGGCGCGGTCGCCCGAAGAGCGCGCGATGTCCGATCGCGTCACGACCCCGTCCCGGCCGATGGTGAAGCGGATATGGAGCATGCCGCCGGTCAGCATTTGGTGGGGCAGGTTGCGGACCCGTTGCAGCAGAGCCTGCGTGACCGCGGCCCGGTAGGTCCTCAGAGCGTCGGACATCGCAGCCTCCCGCGAGGAGAGGCGGACCGGCACCGTCACGGTCAATTCCGCGATTGGCGCCCGTGGCGGCAAGGGCGGTAGCTTCAATCCCACCGGGACGATGCCGAGAGCGAGGCGGTCGGTGAACTCGGAGCCCGATGTGGCCGCGACCTCCGACCGGATCACGTGACCATCCCGATCTACGGTGAAGCGCAGGTCGACGATTCCGCCGGGCGACGAATGCCGGAGAGAGGCGATCCTGGCTTTGAGAATCCTCGAGAGCTGCTGGCGGTAGCCCGGAACGCCCGCGACGTCGGTCACGTCCCGAGCCGTCGCTGCCGGCACGCCTGCGAGGCATACGACCAAGCCCGAGAGCACCAGGCCTAACACCTCGCTCAACCGACGCATTGTTTCCGCACGCTCCGCTTGCAATGGCCAAGCTTTAGGAGCCGGAGGGACAAAGCTCAACGGCCGATCGCACTCGACGATGCACGCTGGTCAGCGCGCCCGTGTCGCCACCTCGCCGGCTTGACAGGTCCTGCGCCGCGGACGACCCATCGCAACCGCGCCCCCCGTGCGGGAGCGTGCTGTTCGGAGCCGATCGGTGACACCGTTGCGTCTGTCCCTCCGCCGCCTCGCGGCCGCCGTCCTGCTCTCGGGTGCGGCGATGACCGTCCCCGCGTCAGCGCAGGAGGCGGTGTTCCCGCCGAGTTCCCGCTTCGGCTTCGCGGCGCCCGCGGACATGACGATCTCGAAGCGCTTCACCGGCTTCGAGCGCAAGGGCGGCGGCGTCGTCGTCTCGGTGGTCGAGTTGCCCGGCCCGGCCTACACCGAGATGGAGCAGACCTTCACCGACGAGACCCTGAAGGCGCAGGGGATGGTCGTGCGCTCGCGGGAGTCGGTGACGCTCGCCGACGGGATGCAGGGCGTGCTGTTCACCGGCGAGGCCACCGCTTCGGAGGTTCCGGGCGTGTCCGCGGTCAACAAATGGCTGCTCATCGTCGGCGGCAGCGACGTGACCGGCCTCGTCATCGCCCAGGCCGCGGCCGGGGCCGAGAGCGACGAGACCATCCGGGCGATGCTCACCAGCGTGAAGCTGCGTCCGGCGCTCGGCCTCGACGAGCAGGTCGCGGCGCTCCCCTTCCGCATCGGTGACCCTGCGGGCTTCCGGCCGGTGCGGGCGCTCGCCGGCAACTCGGTGCTGATGACGCTGGGGCCGCGCGACCAGATCTCGGCCATGGAGCAGCCGATCCTCGTGATCGCCCACGCGGTCCAGAACCCGACGCCGCAGGAACAGCGCGACGGGCTGGCCCGCCAGGCGCTCTTCGCCAACCAGACCCTGAAGGACTTCCAGATCGAGCGCTCGCAGAGCTACCGCCAGAACGGCGTCGACTGGCACGAGATCGTCGCCCGCGCCGTGGACGTGCCGACGAACACGCCCGTCGTCGTGGCCCAGACCATCCGTTTCAACCCGGACGGCTACATCCGCGCCGTCGGCGTCACCCGCGCCGACCAGCGCGCGGATGTGCTGCCGCTGTTCCGGCAGGTGGTGGATAGCTTGCAGGTGAAGTGAGGGGACGGGGAGGACCTACTTTCGATGTAATTTTGCGAATTTTCCAACCGTCACCCTCACCCTCATCCGAAGGTGCGGAGCTAAGCGCAGCCTCGAAGGAGGGCTCCAGGGATCGCGCGTCTACTGGAGCCCTCCTTCGAGGCCGCTTCGCGGCACCTCAGAATGAGGGAATTGGATGGGATAGGCCTGTCAAACAGGCTCTCGGCTTGGACGATACTTGTTCAAAACCCGTTCTACGTCGGCGGGCGTGGCGAAGCGGCCGGCATCGGCGTCCTTGATCCCGGCCCGGACCTTCTCGACGAACCGCTCCTGCCATTCGAGGGAGTGGCCGTGTTCGAGCGCGTCGGCGATCACCTCGCCGGCCGAGCGGCCCGCACGCGCGGCGACGGCATCGACGCGGGCTTGCAGGTCGGGGGCGAGCTTCAGGTCGTGAGCCATGCCGCATCCTGCCGGAACTTCCGGCGCTCGAACACCGTGTGGCAGGCAGTCGTCACCCTCCGATGTCCCGCTTCTTCGAGTTCACCCCGATCTCCTCCAGCATCGCCGTCACGTCGATGGACCGCGGCATGGAGCGACCTCTACTGTGGCTCGCTACGACGTAACCGAGGTCGGCCGCTCGGAGTTTGGAAGCCTATTGATAAGCTTGAGCAACAAAAACCAGCCGGCAATGAGCATGACTTCGGTGAAGCTCTCCCTGAAAATGCCTTTATACGCCTCCGTGGTCAACGCACCCTTGTAGACGAGCAGAACATTGTCAGAGGTGTAGGACTCCGCGTTGGCGAACAGGGTCATCAAGAGCGCGATCTTTGCGAACACGACGGCTACATAGCAACTGAGAATAAAAAGCAGCATGCTTGAATTCGACACATAAATTTGCGATTTCTTACCACTCTTAAATGCGGCAATGAGCATCGCCGGCATGCCCACTAGGATGGGCACCAAAATGGTCGGCTGCAAGATCAAAGATAGCAGAATGCGTCGCGGTGTATATGCACCAGACAACAAGATCAGAGAGACGGCATTAAGAGCTGGCAGCAGAATGTGAGCCATATTCATCGACGCCCAATCGTGATGGCACCACTCACGCCGCCCGATAAGGCAAGTGGCGCAAGAGAATTGGAGGCAACTGGGGCGCCGGAACAAGGCGCCGTCACATACCTTACGGCACCCTCACCCCCCGATTCCCCGCTCCTTCAGGCTCACGCCGATCTCCTCCAGCACCGCCGGGTCCTCGATGGTCGGCGGCATCGCAAAGTCTTCGCCGTCGGCGATGCGCTTCATCGTGGCGCGCAGGATCTTTCCGGATCGCGTCTTGGGCAGGCGTCCGACGGTGAGCGCGAGGCGGAAGGCCGCCACGGGACCGATCTCGTCGCGCACCTTGGCGACGAGTTCGCGCTCCAGCACCTCGGGCGCCTTGTCGACGCCGGACTTGAGGACGACGAAGCCGCAGGGCGCCTCGCCCTTCAGCGCGTCGCGGATGCCGATCACGGCGCATTCGGCCACGTCCGGATGCGAGGCCAGCACCGCCTCCATGCCGCCGGTGGAGAGGCGGTGGCCGGCGACGTTGATGATGTCGTCGGTGCGGCCCAGCACCGTGACGTAGCCGTCGGCATCGACCACGCCGGCATCCGAGGTGTCGTAGTAACCCGGATAAGTCGTGAGGTAGCTCTGGCGAAAGCGCTCGTCGGCGTTCCACAGGGTCGGCAGGCAGCTCGGCGGCAGGGGCAGCTTGAGGGCGATGGTGCCCATGGTGCCCGTCGGCACCGGTTTGCCGGCCTCGTCGAGGACATGGAGGTCGTAGCCCGGCATCGGTTTGGCCGTGGAACCGTGCTTGACCGGAAGCCGCTCGACGCCGAGCGGATTGCCGGCGATCGCCCAGCCGGTCTCGGTCTGCCACCAATGGTCGATCACCGGTTTGCCGAGCGCCCGCTCGGCCCAGGCGACGGAATCCGGGTCGGCCCGCTCGCCCGCGAGGAACAGGGCGCGCAGGCGCGACAGGTCGTAATGGCTAAGCTTTTCGGCGCGCGGGTCTTCCTTCTTGATCGCGCGGAGCGCGGTCGGCGCGGTGAACAGCGTCGAGACGCCGTGCTCGGCCGCGACCCGCCAGAACGCGCCGGCATCGGGCGTACCGACCGGCTTGCCCTCGTAGAGCACGGTGGTGCAGCCGTGCAGCAGCGGGCCGTAGACGATGTAGGAATGGCCCACGACCCAGCCGATGTCGGAGGCGCAGAAATACACCTCGCCGGGCGCCACGTCGTAGAGGTTGGTCATCGACCACGTCAGCGCAACGCAGTAGCCGCCGGAATCGCGCACCACGCCCTTCGGCCGCCCGGTCGTGCCCGAGGTGTAGAGGATGTAGAGCGGGTCGGTCGCCGCCACCGGCACCGGATCGGCCCGCCGCCCGTCACGTTTCGCCTGCGCCACGCTGTCCGCCCAGTCGCGGTCGCGGCCCTGCGTCATGTCGGCGACCGCCTGCGGTCGTTGCAGGATCAGGCAGGAATCGGGCTTGTGGGCCGAGCGGGCAATGGCCGCGTCGAGCAGCGGCTTGTAGGCGACGACGCGGCTCGGCTCGATGCCGCAGGAGGCGGCCAGGATGACTTTCGGCGCGGCGTCCTCGATGCGGGCGGCGAGTTCGTTGGCGGCGAAGCCCCCGAACACCACCGAGTGGATGGCGCCGAGCCGGGCGCAGGCCAGCATCCCGAAAAGCGCCTCGGGCACCATCGGCATGTAGATCACCACGCGGTCGCCGTGGCCGACGCCGAGGTCGGCGAGAAGACCCGCGAGAACCGATACCTCGTCCTTCAGCTGCCCGTAGGTGACGACCCGCTTCGTGCCGGTGACGGGCGAGTCGTGGATGATCGCCGGCTGGTCGGCGCGGCCCCCCTCGGCGTGGCGGTCGACGGCGTTGCGGCAGACGTTGAGCCGGGCATCCGGAAACCAGCGGCCATAGGCGCCCTGGGCTTCGTCGAAGGCGCGGGCCGGCGCCGTATCCCAGTCGATGGTTTTGGCCGCGTCGAGCCAGAAGCCCTCGCGGTCGGTCAGCGACGCGGCATGGAGGTCGGCGTAGCGGCGCGGGGCGTCGGTCATGGCAGTCTCGGGGGCTTCCTCGAAGGCCCGGTTCGCTCCGGGCTCGTCGGTCGCGATGATAGCGCGGTTTTCGCCGACGCACCCCGAAAACGAAGACCGCCGCGCTGGTGGCCCAGGCGGCGGCGTACGCGGTGAACAAAGAAAAAGGCCCGGCGGCAGGGGCCGCGGGCCTCGGGAGGGCGCCTAGTGCAGCGTCTCGCCGGACTGGAGGCGCTGGATTTCGTCCTTGAGCTGCAGTTTCTTACGCTTGAGTTCGGCGATGCGCTGGTCGTCGGTGGAAGGCGACTGGATCGCGTCGTGAAGCTCGCGCTCGAGGGCGTCGTGCTTGGCGGCGAGCTGGCTCAAATGCGTCTGCAAGGACATGAGGGAAAGCTCCTCTATCGTTTCCGACGGCAACAGACTGGCATGGATTCGCGGCCCTGTCGAAGCCATTCGGCGGCAAAATGGACGGCAGGACAACAAGCTCATTTCAAATTTCGGGACCTTCGCAAAAGGCCCTTCTCCCCCGTCATCCCCGGCCGAATCCGCCGAGCTTCGCCCCGCCGCCTTGCCCCGGCGGGAGGCTTGGCGCATGGTCCGACCGGTCGGTGCCGATGGCGTGTTTCGAGCGATGATGGCGGACGAGGTTGCCAACGATCTGAGCCCCGATCCGGCGGGCGAGCTCAGCCGGTTGCGCGAGGAGCACCGGGATCTGGACGAGGCCATCGAGGCGCTCAAGCTCAGCATGGCGGGCGACCAGCTGCAGATCCAGCGGCTGAAGAAGCGCAAGCTGATCCTGCGCGACCGCATCAACATGCTCGAAGACCAGATGACGCCCGACATCATCGCGTGACGCCGGGCGCCTTGGCGCATCTCGGCTGGAGCTTCGTCCCTGCGAGGCGCGGGCCGACGCGCTCGGCCCGAAATCAAATCACTTCGCCAGATAGGCCGTGACGCTGGATACGCGGGTGCCGACCATGCGGACGGCCTTGCGCAGGCGCTCGTCCGACACCTGAAGCAGGTCGGCCCAGTGGCGGCGGCTGGCGGTGTCGTGGATGTCGATATGGGACGGGGTGCGGGCGCGCGTGGTCGGGTCCTGAACGGACATCGGAAGGCTCGCTGATGGGAGGGAGGCCCGGCAAGGGCCGTTGCGCACTCAACGCGGATCATCGGCCTCGGCTCCGGGAAAAGGCGCCCTTCCCCCACTTTTTCCGCCGGTTCGCGCCCGATCCTCCAGCCGCGCTTGCGACCTCACGCGCGCGCCTGTTATGCGACCCGCTTCACGGGCGGGCAGCCCGTCTCTCGTGCGCAGCGGATCAGGACGACGATGGCGGGATCTCCCCCGGTCGCGATCATCATGGGGAGCCAGTCGGACTGGGCGACCATGCGACATGCCGCCGAGACGCTCGAGGCGCTCCAGGTCGCCCACGAGGCCCGCATCGTCTCGGCCCACCGCACCCCGGACCGGCTCGTCGCCTTCGCCAAGGGCGCGCGGGAGGCGGGCTTCAAGGTGGTGATCGCTGGCGCGGGCGGCGCGGCCCACCTGCCCGGCATGACGGCGGCGATGACGCCGCTGCCGGTCTTCGGCGTCCCGGTGGAATCGAAGGCGCTCTCGGGGCAGGACAGCCTGCTCTCGATCGTGCAGATGCCCGCCGGCATCCCGGTCGGCACCCTCGCCATCGGCCGGGCCGGCGCGGTCAACGCCGCGCTGCTCGCCGCCGCGGTGCTGGCCCTGACCGATCCCGATCTCGCCGCCCGGCTCGACGCGTGGCGCACCCGCCAGACCGAAGCCGTCACCGAGCGGCCCGACACCTCTCAATCCTGACCGACGTACCCGATCCGATGACCACCTCCACGCCCTCGCGGCAGATCCGGCCCGGCGCTACCCTCGGGATCGTCGGCGGCGGCCAGCTCGGCCGCATGATCGCGCTCGCCGCCGCGAATTACGGCCTCAAGGTCCACGTCTACGCCCCCGACGCCGACAGCCCGGCCTTCGACGTCGCCGCCGCCCACACGGTCGCATCCTACGACGACGCGGCGGCGCTCGCGGCCTTCGCCGATGCCTGCGACGTGGTCACCTACGAGTTCGAGAACATCCCGCACGCGACCGCGGCGATCCTGGCCGAGCACGCCACCGTGCGCCCGAGCGCGCACGCCCTGCTGACCACGCAGGACCGGCTGGTCGAGAAGGACTTCGTGAACGGGCTCGGCATCCCGACGGCCCCCTACCGCGCCGTCGATACGGCCGAAGATCTCGAAGCCGCGCTCGACGCGCTGGGTCGCCCGGCAATCCTCAAAACCCGGCGGTTCGGCTACGACGGCAAGGGCCAGCGCACGATCCGCGCGGGCGACGACGCGGCGGCGATCCTGGCGGATTTCTGCGGTGCGCCCTGCATCCTCGAAGGCTTCGTGCCGTTCCGGCGCGAGGTCTCCGTGGTCGCCGCCCGCGGGCCGGACGGGGCATTCGCCGCCTACGAACCCTGCGAGAACGAGCACCGCGACCACATCCTGGCCTTCACCCGCGTGCCCGCCCCCGGCCTCGACCCGGCGACCGCCGCGGCGGCCGAAACGATCGCCCGCGCCATCGCCGAGGCGCTCGACTATGTCGGCGTGCTCGCGGTCGAGCTGTTCGAGATCGAGGGCGCGGCCGGCGCCGCCCGCCTCGTCGTCAACGAGATCGCCCCACGGGTCCACAATTCCGGGCACTGGACCACGGAAGGCGCGCTGACCTCGCAATTCACGCAAGCCGTGCGCGCCGTCTGCGGCTGGCCCCTCGGCGACACCGCGCGCACCGGTGGCATGAACGTCGAGATGGAGAACCTGATCGGCGACGCCGCGGAGCGGTGGCCCGCGCTGCTCGCCGAGGGGAGCGCGCATCTCCACCTCTACGGCAAGGCCGAGGCCCGGCCCGGCCGCAAGATGGGCCACGTCACCCGGCTGATCCCGCCGGGGACGACCCCTTGAGCCCGGCGACCAGCCGGACGAGATCGGGGCCGCCGAACGGCTTTTGCAGCAGCGGCACGCCGGCGAAGCGCTCAGGCACGACGCCGGCATCGTAGGCGGTGGCGAACAGGTAGGGCACGCCGCGGGCGTCGAGGGCGTCGGCGAGGCGGTACGCCGTTTCCCCGCGCAGGCCGATATCGACCACCGCGGCGTCGAGCGGCTGGCTCAAGCCGGTCGCCATCACCTCGGGCAAGTCCCCGAACGGCCCGATCACGGTCCCTCCGGCCCGCTCGATGATCCGCCGCGTATCCTGCGCGGTGAAATAATCGTCCTCGACGATCAGGATGCGGAGCCCGGACAGTGGATTGCGCGAAACCATCACCCTCTCCCGCCGCGCCCGATGCCCCGCCCGAGACCAAGGCCCCACCGTAGATCCTGTCGCGGATCGGCAACAGCAGACGAAAGTCTAAGGCCCGCCGCCCGCCCCGAGGGCGGTCGCGGGGCCGGAGCCACACCTTCGCCACATCGCGCCGCTTGAGCAGCGGGACGGGGCGCCGTTTCCGCGGACCTTAAGCGCCCGTTCACCCTGTTGCGGCAGCGTGTGCGCGACGAGGGCACCCAGGTCCGCCGGGGCCGGCATCCGCGGACGCGACGCGGGGGAGTAACGAAGATGATCGGGATGACGCTGCAGGGACCGAAGGCGCGGCTGGTCGGCGCCGTCGCACTGACGGCCGCGGCGCTCGCCGGCTGCGAAACCTACGGCAGCGCGACCTCCGCGCCGCGCCAGTTCGCGGTGGTGGAGACCGACACGACCGGCGCCACCAACGTCAACATCGCCTCGCTCTCGGACGTGATCGCCCGCAACCCGTCCGATGCCGGCGCCTACAACACCCGCGGCGCGGCCTATGCCCGCTCGGGCCAGTTCGGCGACGCGATCAGCGACTTCTCGAAGTCGATCCAGCTCGATCCGAACTCGGCCTCGGCCTACAACAACCGCGCGCTTGCCTATCGCCAGACCGGCCGCGCCGATGCCGCGATGCAGGACTTCTCGAAGGCCATCGCCAACGATCCGAACTTTTCCGCCGCCTATATCGGCCGGGCGAACCTGGAGCGTGCGCAGGGCGACCTCGACGGCGCGCTCAACGATCTCAACGTCGCGATCCGCCTCGCTCCGGAATCGGCAGAGGCCTATCACGCCCGCGGTTTGGTCCGGCAGAAGCAGGGCAACAACCCGGACGCGATCGGCGACTTCGCCGCCGCCATCGACCGCAATCCCTTCGTCGCCGCGCCCTACGCCGCCCGCGGCCAGAGCCTGATCGCCATGAACCAGTACGAAAAGGCGATCGAGGACTTCAACGCCGCCCTCAACGTCAATTCGAAGGACTCGGCATCCTGGGCCTATCGCGGGCTGGCCTACGAGAAGACGAACCGTCGCAAGGAAGCCACCGAGAGCTACCAGCAGGCGGCCCGCCTCGATCCGGGCAACGCCATGGCCAAGCAGGGCATCGGCCGGACCCAGGGCGGCGGCGGCCTGTTCTGAGGCATCGACCCTCTCCGAACGCCGACGCGTCTCGTTCGGGCCGGCGCTCGAACGGCTGTTCACGAACTCGTTACCGGCTGTAGAGTTTCTCCCTCGATCGGTCCGATCCCAACGCCTCGCGCGGCGGGCCCGGCAGCGATTTCAGGGAGGCGAACGATGACCCGATCCCGATTGATGGAAGGGCGTACCGTGCTCGTCGTCGAGGACGAGTACTTCATTGCCGAAGACATGCGCCGGACATTCGAGCAAAGCGGCGCTCGGGTGATCGGCCCCGTGGGCAGTGTCGAGGACGCGTTGGCGCTCCTCTCCGGCGCGCCGGAGCGGATCGACGGCGCGGTGCTCGACATCAACCTGCGCCAAACGATGGTCTTTCCGGTCGCCGACCTGCTTCGGCAGCGCGGCGTGCCCTTCGTCTTCGCCAGCGGCTACGAGCGCACCGCGATCCCCGAGCGCCTGCGCGACACGATCCATTGCGAGAAGCCGGTCGAAGCCGCCCGCTTGGCCGACGCGCTGTTCGGCGAGGCCGTGGGCTGCTGAAACAGCCGATCCCTCAGCGCATCGTGCTGGATGCGATCTCCCGCACGATGCCCTCGATGCCACTGCCGCATCGGTTTCTTCCGAAAGCCGGCGCCCACCTTTCGAGCCGATGCTTGATATCCTTGTGCCGCATCAGCTTCTTCCGAAAGCCGGTACCCACCTTTCGGGCCGATGCTTCAGCCGCGCGGCGATGCCTCGGGCCGGCGGTGCTCGCTGGCGATGCGGCGGACGGTGCCGGTGTTGGAGCGGTAGACCACCGTCTCGGTCTCGATCCGGCCGGGACGGAAGCGCACGCCCGAGAGCAGCGCCCCCGTGGTGACGCCGGTCGCCGCGACGATCACGTCGCCGCGGGCCATATCGTGCATGTCGTATTTCCGGGCCGGATCGGTGATGCCCATCTTGGCTGCCCGCGCCCGCTTGTCGGCGGAATCGAGGATCAGCCGGCCCTGCATCTGGCCGCCGATGCAGCGCAGCGCCGAGGCCGCGATCACGCCCTCGGGCGCCGCACCGGTGCCCATATAGATGTCGACGCCGGTCTCGTCGGGCTTGGTGCAGTGGATGATCGCGGCGATGTCGCCGTCCGAGATCAGGCGGATGCCGGCCCCCGTCTCGCGCACGGCGGCGATCAGGTCCATGTGGCGCGGCCGGTCGAGGATGATCGCGGTGAGGCCGGAGGGATCGACGCCCTTGGCCCGAGCCAGCGAGGCAATGTTCTGCGACGGGCTCCAGTCGAGATCGACCGTCCCGGGCGGGTAGCCGGGGCCGATGGCGATCTTCTGCATGTAGACGTCCGGGGCCGCCAGCAGCGTGCCGCGCTCGGCGAGCGCCATGACGGCGATGGCGCCGGGCATGTCCTTGGCGCAGAGCGTCGTGCCCTCCAGCGGATCGACGGCGATGTCGACCGCCGGCCCCGAGCCGCTGCCGACCCGCTCGCCGATGAACAGCATCGGCGCCTCGTCGCGTTCGCCCTCGCCGATCACGACGGTGCCTTCGACCGCGAGCGCCATCAGTTCGCCCCGCATGGCATCGACGGCGGCCTGATCGGCCTCCTTCTCGCGGCCCTGGCCGCGCAGCCGCGCGGCGGCGATGGCCGCGGATTCGGTGACGCGCACGAGTTCGAGGGTCAGACCTCGCGCGGTGGGGTCGCTGAAGATTCCGGTATCGGCCACCGACATCGCCCTTGAGTCCCTCGTCCCGGAACGCCCGACTTTCCGTCGGTGCCCGAAGAATCGTCCCGGATCTCGGAGCCGAGACGATTCTTCAGATTCTTGTGTCGCATCGGCTTCTTCCGAAAGCCGGTCCCCACCTTTCGGGCCGATGCTTGAGATCCTTGTGCCGCATCGGCTTCTTCCGAAAGCCGGTCCCGACTTTCGGGCCGATGCTCTAACACGTGCCATGCACGAGAGTTCATGCCGCAGGCAAGACGCGCCGAAAAGCCCGGCACGATGATGCCAGAGCCGTCGGCGGGCGGTGTCCCCGCTATTCGCGCTCGATGCGGATGAGCTGGGGCGCCTCCGCCAGGAGGCCGTCGCGGCCGATGGCAGCGAGCGCCTCGCGCACGTTCCCTTCGGTCGCCGCGTAGGTGATCAGCACCAGCGGCACCGGCTGGCCCGAGCGGCCCTTCGGATCGCTCGACGCCGCCTTGGCCGAGCGGCGCTGGACGATGCTCTCGATCGAGATGCCGGCTTCGGCCATGCGGGTGGCGACACCGGCCGCGACGCCGGTGCGGTCGTGGACGGTCAGGCGGATGTAGTAGCCGCCCTCGTGGCGCTGCATCTCGACCCGGCGCGGGGCGGAGAGCGCGGCGACCGGGCGGCCGAAGGTCGGGCGCCGCACGCCCGCGGCGACGTCGGCGATGTCGGCGACGACGGCGGAGGCCGTGGCCTTGCCGCCTGCGCCGGGGCCGATCAGGGTGAGTTCGCCGACGGCATCCGCATCGACCGTGACCGCGTTGGTCACGCCCATCACCTGGGCGATGGCGGACGCCTTCGCCACCATGGTCGGGTGGACGCGCTGCTCGATGCCGGCCTCCGTCGCCTGGGCGACGCCCAGCAGCTTGATGCGGTAGCCGAGCTCGTCCGCCATCGCGAGATCGAGCGGCTGGATCGCCGAGATGCCCTCGACCGAGACGCCGTCGGCGTCGATCTCGACCCCGAAGGCGAGGCTCGTCAGGATCGCCAGCTTGTGGGCGGTATCGAAGCCCTCGACGTCGAAGGTCGGGTCGGCCTCGGCATAGCCGAGCGCCTGCGCGTCCTTGAGGCAGGCCTCGAAGGTGAGCCCCTCGGCCTCCATCCGGCTGAGGATGTAGTTGCAGGTGCCGTTGAGGATTCCGTAGACGCGGCTCACCGCGTTGCCGGCCAGCCCCTCGCGGATCGCCTTGATGACCGGAATGCCGCCGGCCACCGACGCCTCGTAGGCGAGCGCGACGCCCTTCTCCTCGGCGGCCTTGGCGAGCGCCGCGCCGTGGCGGGCGAGCAGCGCCTTGTTGGCGGTGACGACGTGTTTGCCCGATGCGATGGCGGCCTCGACCGCCGCCTTGGCCGGCCCTTCCGCCCCGCCGACGAGTTCCACGAACACGTCGATGGCGTCGGATTGGGCCAGCGCCACCGGGTCGTCGAACCACGCGAAGCCCGACAGGTCGAGGCCGCGGTCGCGGGACTTGTCGCGGGCCGAGACGGCGGTGACCGCGACCGTGCGGCCGGAGGCGGACAGCGCCTCGGCGCGGCGCGCCACCATCCCCACCACGGCGGCGCCGACGGTGCCGAGACCGGCGATGCCGAGGCGAAGGGGCTGGGTCATGGGCGTGCCGTCTCGATGAATTCGGGTCTGCGGCCCGGGCGGCGGTGGCGGCTCTCAAGGACCTCCGCGCGGGAGGCCGGCGGGAGGCACGACGGCGCGTCCGGAACGGCGCGCACTTCTGCAACGATTTCGGCAGGGGCGCAAGGAAACCGGGGCCGTCGGAACAGGTCCGCAGTCCCGGCGGCGGGGCGGCGAACACGCCTCAGCGGCGTGGGCTCGGCGCCGTCGGCAGCGTCGCGCGGAGCATCCGCGTCGTGTCGAGGTGAATGCGTCCGGCCGGGACCGGCGGGGCAGCGAAGGCGGACGGATCGGAGGCGGCGGGCAGCGGCTGCCGCCGCAGGGCCTCGACGTTGCCCATGACGACCTGATCGCCGGGACGGGCGGGCGGCTCGTAGCGGAACGGCTCGCTCCACCAGAACACGTTGTCGGTGAGGCGGTTGTCGCGCGCCGAGCCGGGCTCGCGGGCGAGGATCACGGCGAGCGGCGGATAGCGGCGGCGCCACAGGGCCGATCCCGTCGGCATCGCGGCGAGCCCCGCGCGGATCTGCGATTCCGGGTCGGCGACGGAGGGGGCGGCCCAGTTCAGGCCGCGGGCATCGACATGGATCGCCGGACTCGAATCGGCGAAGACGTTGCGGGACAAGACGTTGTCGCGCCCGCCGCCGATGAAGGCCGGCTGATCGACCCGCACGAACAGGTTGCCCTCGACGGTGAAGCCGCTGGCCATGTCGTCGAGATAGACGCCCTTCACCTCCAGCCCCGGCCGGGTGCGGATGTCGTGCAGGAAGTTGCCGCGGATCACCGAGCCCCGCGCGGTCCAGTCGCGGCCCGCATAGATCGCGCCGGCATCGGTGGCCCCGTCGAGGAGGCGTGTGATCTCGTTGTCGGCCACGAGATGATCGTTGCCGCGCAGATAGACCGCGTGATCGATCGCATCGTGGAAGTAGTTGCCGACGGCCCGGTTGCCGACGCCGTCGAGTTCGAGCGCCGGGCTCTGCGTCCGCGACAGGCGGGCATAGCGGGTCAGTCTCGAGTCACGGAGGAAGAGGCCGCCGGGGGTCAGGCTCGGCCGGTCGCCGGCGACGAGACGCACCGCGCCGAAGCCGGTGTCGGCGATGGCGCAGGCCTCCAGGCCGCCGCCCTTCACATCCTCGAACACCGCCGCGCGCAGGCCCGACCACGCCAGAGCGCTGTTGCGGACGACGACGTCGCCCCCGCCGCGAACGGTGAGCAGGTCGCCGCGGGTCCGCTCCAGCCGCAGCGACTCGATGCGGACATGCGAGGCCTTCTCCAGGCTGATCAGCGTGTCGGCGACCGACACCTCGACCGCGCCGGCTCCGTCGCGGGGCCAGACCAGCAGGAGGTTGCGCTTGGCGTCCCGCCACCACTCGCCGGGCGCGTCGAGCTCCGCGAGGGCGTGGACGATGCGGGCCCGGGCGATGGCGCGGATGCCCTCGTAGGGCCTCACACCGAGGCGCACGAGGGCCGAGCCGGGTTCCGGCACCGCGACGGGGATCGTCTCGAACAGCCAGCCCCAGCTCCAGTAGCCCTCGGCCCAGAGATCGGCCTCGCCGCGCCATGCCTCGGGCTTGGTGCCTTCGAGCCGAATCGTCGTCCCCGTCGCGTCCGGCCCGGCGGTGACGCGGGCGAAGCCGTCGTTGGGCCAGCGGGCCGGATGGAGCGCGCCCTGCGCATCGAACACCTCGAAGGTGAGCGGCGGGGGCGGCGGCCCGAGCAGGCGCGGCGGGCGAATGTGCGGGCGCGCGGACATCTCGTTGGGCAGCCGGAATGCCTTCACCCGGCCCCGTGCCTTCGCCGGCAGGCGGGCCGCGAGATCGTCGGGCAGCGCCACCGCCTCCACCGGAACACTGCCGACCACGCGGGTCGTGCCGTCCGCAGCGCCTCGGATCACCAGCGGCGCCCCTTGCGTGCCGCCATGCTCGGCCCCGATGCGGGCGTAGCGGCCGAGCCGGTGGAGCCCGGACGCCAGCTCGACCGTGATCGGCCGTTCGGGATCGCGGGCGCGCAGGGCCGCGACCTCGTCGAGGGCTTGATGCAGATCCATCGGCGGCCGCACGCGGATCACGCGCTCGGGGCCCGCGGCACAGGCCGGCAGCGGGAGCAGGCCGAGGCCGATCAGCAGCGCGAGGCAGGATCCCGTCGGGCGAGAAACCGTCACGTCCCGGCCGCCAGGACCGGTCGCAAGCCGTCGAGATAGCCCTGCACCGCCGCCTCCGGCGTGTAGGCCGCCAGCGCGCGGGACGCGGCCTCCCGCAGTGCCGCGCGGCGGGAGGCGTCGTCGAGCAGGGTCAGCGTCGCGTCGATCCAGGCCTGGGTGTCGAGGTCACGCACCGCGCCGCAGCCCTGGGCGGCGACGAGGTCCCGGGCGATGCCGGAATGGGGCGAGGCCAGAACCGGCGTCCCGCTCTGGAGCGCCTCGTGGACGACGATGCCCCAGACATCGCCCCGGCTCGGGAACAGGAACAGCCGGGCGGAGGCGTAGACCGCGGGCAGCGCGGCTTGAGTCAGGTAACCATCGAACCGCGCCGCGATTCCGGCTTCGGCAAAGCGCGCCTCCATCTCGGCCCGCAACGGCCCGTCGCCCGCGACCCGCACGGAGAGCCTCCGGCCCCGCGCGGCACAGCCGAGGACGACCTCGGTGAAGAAGCGCGCGCCCTTCACCTCCTCGTTGAGAATGCCGCAGAACAGGACATCGTAGGGCCGCTCGGAATCCGGCGGCGGCGGCCCGGCGGGCGACCAGGCCGGAAACAGCGGGCTGGTGGCGAAGCGCTCGGGCGTGATTCCATAGAGCGCCAGCAGCCGGGCGCTGCCCGCGCTCGGGCCGATGCCGCCGCGGGCGCCGGAGACGATCGCCCGCCGCAGCCAGCGATGCGGCACCGAACGCTGCCCCGGATCGGTCTCCGGCACGCCGTCGGTGCGGATCAGGTAGGGGATGCGCCGCAGACGCGCGTAGCCAGCGGCCATCAGCATCGTCGGCGAGAAATCGTTGAGGACGATCACCGCCGGATCGAGAGCGGCCAGACGCGGCACGACCGCGGGATTGACGTAGAGGTTGCGCACCGCGTCCCGGTGCCAGCGCAGGCCCGGCAGCACGGCGTGGCGGAACAGAAGCGGCGCCTCGACCACCCATTGCCGGGCGGTCTCCCGCGGGGTGCAGGACAGGACGTGAAGCGGCCGGTCGAGCCGCTCGGCCAGCCGCTCGTAGAGAACGTGGGTGTAGGGCGCGAGCGCGCCCGTCACCACAACGACCGGGCGCCGCGCATGGGCAGTCGCCGCGGACATCGCCGGCATGCGCTCAGGCCGTCCCATCGCTGCGCCTCTTCAGCTTCGATCCACCGAGCAACGCCTCGAATTCGAAGGCCGACCAATGCGGCTCGACCACGTGGCGCGGCATCAGAAAGACGTCGTCGGCGCTGCACGTGTGGCCGCGCCGGGTGGTGAAGAAGGTGCGGAAGCCCGCCGCCCTGGCAAGGGCCGGATCGCGGGCCGGATCGAAATCGTGCCCCGCCACGCCCCAGGGACAGGCGAAATGATCGATCGGACGGCCGGCGAGCGCCGAAAGGTCGCGGCGCGAGCGGGCGAACTCGGCGGCGATCTCGTCCGCGGACAGGCCGCTCAACCGGAGATGGCGCGCCCCGTGCGACCCGATCTGCAAGCCCGCCGCCAGCCACCTCGCTACGTCGGCACGGTCCATGTAGCGGCGCTCTCCCGGTGCCTGGGGCGGCGCATCGAGCCATTCGCTGACGAGGAACACGATGGCCGGCAGGCCGAGCGCCGTGAGCACCGGCATCGCCACGTCGTGGGTGTCCGCATAGCCGTCGTCGAAGGAGATCAGGAAGGCGCGTTCCCGCGCGGGCCAACCCGCGGCCAGTCGGTCACAGGCCGTGTCGGCATCGATGAAATCGCCGTGGCGCCCGAGCAGGCGCAGCTGGTCGGCGAAACGCTCCTGCAGCGCCAGCGGGATCTGATGATAGCATAAGGTATAGAGGCCCGGCTCCGCGCAGGCGAGCGAGCGTAGCAGCGCGCCGCTGCGCAGGGCCAATTCCCGCAAGCCCGGCGTGTCGCGCAATGTGGTCTTGACCCAGTGATACATGCTCACCTCGCCCTACCATCTCCCCTACATTGTTTCGGTTCATTTCTGCAGATGCCAGTGTACGACTTTGACGCTCAGTGGTTAATTGACCAAGAAACATCAGCCTCCGATGGTTTCGGCGTGGATTACTGCATCCGCTGGCCCGTGGCTTGCGCCGGAACGGCCACGTGTGATCCTCCTGTCCCCCGCAGGGACAGGTCAAGAGAAGCGGTGTTCATGACGGGCCATCTGACGATCCCGACGCCGGGGCCCGCCCCCGGATGGCACAGACCGGCCCGTCCGCGGACGGCTCGCCGTCCCCCGGCCTCGCTGTAGAGCGGAACGCATCCGATGCACGACACCGCCTCCCCCCCGCTCGGCGAGCGCCTGCGCCTGCGCCTGCGCGCGCAGAAATTCGTCCGCCGCCCGCCCGCGGCCCTGATCTCGCTCGCCGACCAGGGTGTCGTCAGCGGCTTCGGCTTCGTCAGCGGCATCGCCGCCGCACGCCTGCTCGGCATCGTCGAGTTCGGGCATTTCGCGATGATCCTCATCGTGATCTCGTTCGCGCAGGGGCTGCACAACGCCCTCATCACCGCGCCGATGATGACGCTCGCGGGCGCCCGCGGCTCGATCTCGCGGATCTACGGCGCCAACATCCTGATCGCCGCGTTCCTGCTCTCGGTGCCCGGGGCGGTGTTCGTGATCTTCGCCTTGAGCTTGAGCGGCCAGATGTCGCCCGCGGCGCTCACCGCCGCCTGCGCCCTGATGCTGGCCCAGAACATCCAGTTCACCTTGCGCCGCCTGCTCTTCGCCCGCGGCAAGGGCCTGCGCGCGCTGGGCATGGACCTCGCCCGCGCGGCGAGCTTCCCCCTCGCGGCCGGCTTGATCTGGCTCCAGCACGGGGCGGTCGGGGTCAACGGCTTCGTCGGGATGCTGGCGCTCACGTCGCTGGTGACCAGCCTGCCGTTCATGCTCTGGGTGGGGCGCCCGCTGCTGCGGGATTCGGCCTCGGTCCAGCTCGGGGCGCTGAGCCGGCGCCACACGCCGATCGCCCGCTGGCTCCTGCCGATCGTGTTCGTCACCTTCGCCCAGGAACAGCTGGTGTGGATGGTCGCGGGCTCGACCCTCGGCCTCGACGCCCTCGGCGGCTTGCGGGCGGCGCAGTACCTCGTCGGCACCGTGCTGATCCTGCTCAGCGCCACCGAGAACGTCCTGCCGGTGCGCGCCGCCCGCGCCCATACGGAAGGCGGCGAGGAAGCCCTGCGGCGCTACCTCGTGAGCGCTGGAATCCGCCTCGGCGCACCGATCGTCGCGATCCTGGCCGTGCTCGCCGGCCCGGCCGAGTTGTGGCTGACCCTGATCTTCGGCGCGGAATTCGCCGCGTACGCCGGTTGCCTGCGCATTCTCTCGGTCGGGGTGCTGGTGATTCTCGTGCGC
Source organism: Methylorubrum salsuginis (assembly GCF_900114375.1). Lineage (GTDB taxonomy): Bacteria > Pseudomonadota > Alphaproteobacteria > Rhizobiales > Beijerinckiaceae > Methylobacterium > Methylobacterium salsuginis. The sequence continues at coordinate 331,126 of NZ_FOSV01000003.1, forward strand.
GACCTCGCGGCGCATTACTTCCGCGCCAAGCAGAACACCCGCGTGATCTTCGAATCCCTCGGGGTCAGCATGGTGGTCTCGCTCGCCGTGGTGGTGCCGCTGATGAAGCACGCCGGCGTGACCGGCGCGGCGGCGGCCGTCACCGCAGGCCACATCGCCTCGCTGATCTATCTCGCGGCGGCGATGCGCTGGCAGTCACGGCCCGTGATGGCGTGGCTCGCCCGCGCCCGATGAGGGCGGAGGCGTCCGGAGCGGCTTGCGGCTCCGGCGCTCTCCCGGCTCGGACGATCAGGGCCGGGGCCCGGCCATTCTCCTGAGCAAGCGGCGGCCCCAGGACTCCCAAGGGGGCGACAACCCCATCCAGCGCCGGGCTCGTCCGGCGGCAATCACCCGCGCCCGCCCGGACGTCGAACCGAAAGGAGAGGCCGGCGCGATGCCGGGCTGAACGGTGCGGCAGGTAGAAATCCCGTTCGGTCCCTTTTATCCTCCAGCACCGGCCCGAGAACTGGAAGCCGGCTTTCTAAACAAGACCCTGGAACGCCACGCCCTCACGGCCGGAGGCGGAACTGCAGTCGGGAGGCTCCGTGAAGCAAGCCGTGAACGACGAACATCTGTCGCTCGACCTTGTATCCGTGGAGGATGTGAACAGTGCCCTCCGCGTGTTCCGCAGATTGCCGCTGGAACTGCTTGGCTTTCTGGTCCTGTTGCCGCTCATCCTCATTGGCCTGTCCCGGCTCGGCACCGCGCTCGCGCCCCCCTATGGCCTTTATGTTCTCGGCTGGAGCCTCGTGACTTGGGGCCTGCTTCTGATGCTCGCTCTGCTGTTCGGACTGCTCTGGTGGCGGGGACGACAGATCGGGCATCTTCTGAGCGCCCCGCACATCGTCGATTCGCCCGTGATGAACCTGCTTTTGGTTCCCGGTGTCCTGGCACAGCGAGCACAGGCCCTGGGCATGGAGTGGAGCGGGTTCTATGGACCGCTCCGCCCGGGCCGGAAGTAAGCGCGCATCTCACAAGTCCTGGGAATTGCGAAGTCGGACGGGATCCGAATCGGCCGTAGATCGGTGTCGAAACCGCCGAGATGCGCGTTCGGCCGGACGCTTCGCCATGCGGATCCACGCGGAGCGCTGCCGGTCGAGCGCGCTGACGGGGCGTTAAGCCGATCGGTGGGCTACAATCCCCGAACCCGGAGAATCCTCGCCCCCCTCCCCTGCTTCGGGATCGGATCGGCTCGGTCCGTGCGATCCCCTTCGGCGGGGCGTAGCCCCAGCCGATCGCTCATGCTGATTGCGCGCCGGAGGGCTCTTTGTCGGGGAGCTCGCGCTCTTCCCTGCCCCGCTTTCGGTTTGAGGCGCGCTCGTGGAGGCGCGCCTGTCGGGTGGTGTTGGGTTTGGGAACGACAGAAAGCCCCGTGCGGTGGCACGGGGCTCGGTGTGATAGGTTTGTTGTGTGTGGTGTGTTGTGTTTGGTTGCGGGGGCTGGATTTGAACCAGCGACCTTCAGGTTATGAGCCTGACGAGCTACCGGGCTGCTCCACCCCGCGCCGAGATGTGGGACCGTGTGGGTCGGTCGGATCGGCTGGTGTCGAGGGAATGGGGTGAGGTCAGTGAGATCTTGTGCTGGGCAGGCCTGGCGGCGACCGACTCTCCCGTGTCTTGAGACACAGTACCATGGGCGCTGGTGCGTTTGACGGCCGAGTTCGAGATGGGATCGGGTCCTGGGCACACCGCTCAGGCCACCAGGCCGGCGCAGCACAAGGTTTTGTCACTGGGGTGTTCGGCAAGCGTTGGTCTTTGTCGTGCTGTTTGTG
>NZ_FOSV01000004.1 GCF_900114375.1 Methylorubrum salsuginis
GCAAGCGAGAGCGTCACGGTCGTGCTCGACAATGCCCGCTACAATCGCTCGCGCGCACTGAAGGCTTGGCTCGACCAGCCCGGTTGCCGGCTGCGACTGGTTGATCTGCCGTCCTACGCACCCAATCTCAACCTGATCGAGCGCTTCCGGCGCTTCATGAAGCGCACGGTGCTGTTCAACAAGGCTTACGCCAAGTTCGCCTTGTTCAAGCAGGACTTCGATGACTTCTTCGAGCGCCTGCACCAGCACGAGGCCGACTTGGCCAGCCTCATCACCGACCGCTTCCACCTCATCGGCAAGACCGACGCACGGATTCCATCCGCGTAGAGGTATATCAGTTGCCGCAGCGATGGGGATTGCGCTGGCGCGCGGTGGCTCGCTCCCGACTTGTCCCAGGGCCGACACCACCGTGCCGGTGGCGACATCCAGCACGTCGCCCATCAGCCGGGAACTGCCGCTGCGGGCATCCACTAATTACTGGACCTTTACCGCGGCTACCAGCGCCAACAACACACTGAACCGGAACAGCTTCCCGGCCGCCCGACAGCGCCGCCTCTGCTGCCTGCGTGCCGAAAGGCCAGCGTCGGCTGCGCATCCAAGAGGCTCGGCACCGCCTCGTCCTGCGCGTCCACCGCCACCACCGGATGCATGAAGAAGCCCGGATGCCGCTCGTCCCCGCCCGGGCCCAGACCATGCCGATCGGCTGTCCCGCCGAAGCCCGGCGCCGTGGTGCTCGGCACCGCCACGACCCACCGATCCCGGCACTCCGTCACGGCCCGCTCGCGCAGCGCCGACAGGATCGGGGGCACGCCGTTCTCGGGCAACGTCAGGTAGGATGAGACGCCGTCGTGACGTCGTGATCGCCCCCCACCACGCTGCCCGTCTCGACGACCCACTCGAACAGCCGAGCGCCTCGCGCCTGCGTCAGCGCATTCCCGCCGCCAATTTCCCCCTCCGTCCCTCCTGATCTGGAAAAGAGGGACAACGCTCATCTCAGCGCGGCGGCTGAAATCTGTATGGCCCGTAGCCGCATAGCACGGTAAGGAGGGCGCCCGGCCCCTTTACGCCTTCGACTTCCCCACCAGCACCGGCTTCGCATTCGCCCGCTCGGGGAAGAGCGTCTTGAGATCCTGCAGCTTCGGCGCGTCGTTGGTGACGATGTAGCCGTTGTTCGGATGCAGGGTCATGTAATCCTGATGATAGTCCTCCGCCGGGTAGAAGGCGGCGTTGGGCTCGATCGTCGTGGCGATCGGGCGCGAGAATGCCCGTCCGGCGTCGAGCTGGCCGATATAGGCCTTTGCCACCCGCGCCTGCTCGGCATCCGCCGGGAAGACGGCGGAACGGTATTGCGGGCCGGTATCCGGGCCCTGGCGGTTCACCTGGGTCGGGTCGAGCGCCACGGAGAAGAAGATCTGCAACAGCTCGTCGTAGCGGATCACCGCCGGATCGTAGGTGATCCGGACGGCCTCGGCATGTCCGGTGCGGCCGGTGCCGACCTCTTCGTAGTTCGCGCTGGCCTTGGTGCCGCCGGCGTAACCGGAGACGGCCTGCTTCACGCCCTTCACGTGCTGGAACACGCCCTGCACGCCCCAGAAGCAGCCGCCGGCCAGCGTCGCGGTGCGAAGGCCGGAGCCCTCCTGGGCTCGCTCGGCGGCGTCGGGCAGGCGCCGCCCGGCCTCTTCCGCCGAGACCGGCGCGAGCGGCATCAACGAGGCGGCCAGCAGGCCCAGGCCCGCGAGGCCGCCGAGCCAGAGCGCCTTCGCGGAGCGCGGAGGGCGAGACGGATCCTGGATCACAGCGCGGCTCCCTTCTGGTCGGCGGCGGGCTCGAAGCGGAGCGCCACGCCGTTCATGCAGTAGCGCAGGCCCGTGGGGCGCGGCCCGTCCTCGAAGACGTGGCCGAGATGGCCGCCGCAGCGGCGGCAATGCACCTCGGTGCGGCGCATGCCGTAGGCGGTGTCCACTTGCGTGCCGACCGCGTCCGGCAGCGGCTGGTAGAAGCTCGGCCAGCCGGTGCCGCTCTCGAACTTGGTGTCGGACGAGAACAGCGGCAGGTCGCAGCCGGCGCAGGAGAAGCGGCCGGCCCGCTTCTCCTTGTTGAGCGGGCTGGTGCCGGCCCGTTCGGTGCCGTGCTCGCGCAGCACGGTGTAGGCGGCGGGGCTCAAGGCTCGGCGCCACTCGGCCTCGGTCTTGGTCACCTCGAACGTCTTGCCCGTCTCGGCCGAGGCCGGGCCGGCGAAGCGCGCGGCGGCGAGAAGCCCGAGGAACGAGGCGCCGGCGCGCAGGGTCTCACGGCGGTTCATGGAGAAGCCTCCGGCGAAAATCGCCCCGAACGAGAGAGCGTTGCGCGGGCGAGGTCTTGTCTCGTGCGCAATCGATAGCACGATCGTCTCCCCGGCGCCGCTCCGACGAAGAGCCGCACGCGGCGGAGAGGCTTCGCCGGCTCAAGCTTTCTCTCGCCTGCGTTGACGCTCGCCCGGCCGAGCATTACCTCCGATGAAGGCCCGGTCGAGGGCGGCCCGCGTTCGGGCGCCGCGGGCCGGGCTCCCGAAATCTTGCGGGATGCGCGGAGGACGGGCGGCTCCTCCGGCGGGCCGGCTCCGGGCTTGAGCATCGGCCCGAAAGGTGGGAACCGGCTTTCGGAAAAAGCCGATGCTCTATGAGGCATCCGGGACGCGCGATGGACTCCACCCTCACCCACATCGAGCCGGGCGGCGACACGGTGCTGCGGGACGACGCGCGCCGCGAGGCCTCGCAGGCGATGGACCCGCGCAGCCCGGTCATGCGCTTCTCGGCCGACGAGCCGCTGGCGATGGATTCCGGCGCCCGGCTCGGGCCGTTCCAGATCGCCTACCAGACCGCGGGCACGCTCAACGCCGACCGCTCCAACGCGGTGCTGATCTGCCACGCGCTCACCGGCGACCAGCACTTCGCGCACCCGCATCCGGTCACGGCCAAGCCCGGCTGGTGGGAGACGCTGGTGGGACCGGGCAAGCCCGTCGACACCGACCGCTACTTCGTCGTCTGCTCCAACGTCATCGGCTCCTGCATGGGCTCGACCGGCCCGGCCTCCCTCGATCCGGCGACCGGCCGTCCCTACGGGCTCGACTTCCCGCTGGTGACGATCCGCGACATGGTTCGGGCCCAGGCGATGCTGCTCGACCGCCTCGGCGTGACGGACCTGTTCCTCTGCATCGGCGGCTCGATGGGCGGGATGCAGGTGCTGCAATGGGCCTCGCTCTTCCCCGAGCGGGTGTTTGCCGCGATGCCGATCGCCACGGGCCCGCGCCACTCGGCCCAGAACATCGCCTTCCACGAGGTCGGGCGCCAAGCCATCATGGCCGACCCGGCCTGGGAGGAGGGGCGCTATCTGGAGGCCGGCACGCGGCCCTCGAAGGGGCTCGGCGTCGCCCGGATGGGCGCGCACATCACCTACCTCTCCGAGCCGGCGCTTCACCGCAAGTTCGGCCGCCGCCTGCAGAACCGGGCCGCGCCGACCTTCTCCTTCAACGCCGACTTCCAGATCGAGAGCTACCTGCGCCACCAGGGCCTTTCCTTCGTCGAGCGGTTCGACGCCAACGCCTATCTCTACCTCACCCGCGCGATGGACTATTTCGACCTCGCCGAGGACCATGGCGGCGTGCTGGCCAACGCCTTCCGCGGCTCCAAGACCCGCTTCTGCGTGATGTCCTTCACCTCCGACTGGCTGTTTCCGACCGCCGATTCCCGCGCCATCGTCCACGCGCTGAACGCGGTCGCGGCGCCCGTCGCCTTCGTCGAGGTCGAGAGCGACAAGGGCCACGACGCCTTCCTGCTCGACGAGCCGGCGATGTTCTCCGCGGCCCGCGGCTTCATCGACGCGGCGGCGCGGGCGCGCGGCCTGTGAGCGGCGCCGAGACCGCCGTGGAGACGGAACGCTTCACCGACGCCGCCTCCGACGCCCCGTGGGAGGCCGCCGAGGGGTTGCCCCACGAGGGCGGCGCGCGCATCGACCACATCGTCGTGCTCGGCCTCGTGCCGCCGGGCGCGCGGGTCCTCGACATCGGCTGCGGCGACGGCTCGCTCCTGGCGCTGCTGCGCGACCGCCGCGGCGTCGACGGCCGCGGCATCGAATTGTCGCGCGAGGGCGTCAACGCCTGTCTCAGTCGCGGCCTGCCGGTGATCCAGGGCGACGCCGACACGGATCTCGCCAACTACCCCGACGACGCCTTCGACGTCGTGATCCTGTCCCAGACCATCCAGGCGACGCGCAATCCGCGGATCGTGCTGGAGCACCTGCTGCGGATCGGCCGGCAGGTGGTGATCTCGTTCCCGAATTTCGGCCATTGGCGGGTGCGGGCCGAACTCGCCTTCCGCGGCCGGATGCCGGTGACCGAGACCATGCCGGAATCGTGGTACGAGACCGCCAACATCCACCACTGCACCATCCGCGACTTCGTCGGCCTGTGTCACCTCGTCGGCGCCCGCATCGAGAAGGCCACCGCCCTCGATGTCCGCGGCCGCCCGATGCGCTTCTCGATGCCGTGGTGGTTCTGGAACCTGCTCGGCGCGCAGGGGGTGTTCTTGTTGAGGCGGGGCCGACCGAAATCCTGACGCGTTTGTCCTGAGATTCCAAAGGGATCATCCCTTTGGCGGGGCACGGGGCGGAAGCCCCGCTTTACGATCCCAGGGTTCCACCCTGGACCCGCCAAAGGGCCCGCCCTTTGGGAACCCCTGACGTCAGAGCGTGCCGGAGGTGTCCGGCTCCGAGCCGCCCGCCGGCACGGCGACGGGGTGGCCGTGGCGGGCGAGATCCTCGCGGCCTTCCGCCAGCAGGGCGGCGGAGGCAGTCTCGATGCGCGCCTGCACCGTGTTCAGGAACTCGACGCGCGGCAGGCCCGGCGGGATCGGGGGCAGGAACTCGATGACCGTGGTGCCGGGCATGCGACGAAAACCCCGGCGGCGCCAGTAGAGGCCGGTGTTGAGCGCCACCGGCAGGCAGGGCACGTTCAGCGCGGTGTAGAGGTGCGAGGCGCCCTGCTTGTAGGCGGGCGGGGCGCCGGCCGGGCGGCGGGTGCCCTCGGGGAAGATGATGAGCTGGCGCCCCTGGCCGATGGCGGCCTTGGCCGACGCGTTCATCGCCGCCATCACCTTGCTGCCCTTGGAGCGATCGATCGGCACCATGCCGCCGCGGGCGAAGTACCAGCCGACGACCGGCGTCCACATCAGCTCGCGCTTGAGCACGTAGGCGAAGTCGTCGAAGGGGATCGTCAGCGCCAACGTCTCCAAAGCCGACTGGTGCTTGGCCGCGACCAAGAGCGGGCCGTCGGGGATGTTGTGCAGGCCGCGGAACTCCACCCGCGTGCCGCCGACCACCCGCAGCAGCCACAGCACGCTCCGCCCCCAGAACTGCGCCACCCGGATCACGGCCTTGCGCGACACGAAGGCCGGCAGGCCGCCGACCGCGATCAGCGCGGTCGCCACGTAGAAGCAGAGGTTGAAGGCGAGGGAGCGGAGGAGGAGCATCGTTCGTCCGGTGAGGCTGGCGCTCCTTTAGCCCGCGCGCCCGCGCTTGCCCACCGCCGCGTGTTTCGCCCGCTTATCCGTCGTTCCGGGGCCGCGAAGCGGAACCCGGAATCCACCCGTGATGCGGGATGCTTGGCTGAAGCTGAACCGTCGTGCCCAGTCGTGGATTCCGGGTTCGCCTGCGGCGCCCCGGAATGACGGCTGAGGTGATTGAGGGACCTCAAGGCCCTTCCGCCAACGTCCCCCGCTGGCGCGGGTCGGAGGCACCTGCCAACAAACCATCTTCGGCCATCACCGAGTTGGCCGAGCCCGAACTCGCCCCGACCTTCACCGGATGACCCTTGGCGCGCAGCAGCGCCAGGGTGTCGGGGGAGACGCCTTCCTCCACCATCAGCATGTCGGGCTGCCACTGGTGATGGATGCGCGGCGCGGCCACGGCCTCGGCGAGGTTCAGCCGGAAATCCAGCACGTTGACGATCACCTGCAGCACCGTGGTGATGATGCGACTGCCGCCGGGGCTGCCGGTGACGAGGTACAGTTTGCCGTCGCGGAACACGAAGGTCGGGGTCATGGAGGAGAGCGGGCGGGCGCCGGGCGCCACTGCGTTCGCCTCGCCGCCGACGAGGCCGTAGGCGTTGCGCGCGCCGGTCTTGGCGGAAAAGTCGTCCATCTCGTTGTTGAGCAGCACCCCCGTGCCCTCGGCCACCAGCCCGATCCCGTAGGAGAAGTTGAGGGTGTAGGTGTTCGACACCGCGTTGCCCTCGGCGTCCACCACCGAGAAATGCGTGGTCTGGTCGGATTCGTAGGGCAGCGGATCGCCGGCCTTCACCTCCGCCGCGGGCCGGGCCCGCTCCGGGTCGATGCTTTGGCGTAGCGTCGCCGCGTAGGGCTTGGAGGTCAGGCCCGCGACCGGGACCTTGGTGCGGGACGGGTCGCCGAGCCAGGTGGCGCGGTCGGCGTAAGCGGGCTTCATCGCCTCCGCCATGAGATGGAGCGCGCCCGCGCTGCCGGCGCCGAGCTTGGCGAGATCATAGCCCTCCAGCACGTTGAGGATCTCGATGAGGTGGACCCCGCCGGAGCTTGGCGGCGGCATCGAGACGATCTCGTAGCCGCGATAGGTGCCGCGCACGGGCTGGCGGATTTCCGGCCGGTAGGCGGCGAGGTCGGCCGCCGTCATGATCCCGCCCGCGCCCTGCACCGCGTCCGCGATCTTTTGCGCGATCGCGCCCTCGTAGAACGCGTCCGGCCCGCGCTCGGCGATGGTCCTGAGGGTGTCGGCGAGGTCGGTCTGTATCAGCGTCGCCCCGCGCGGCAGCACGTGGTCGCCTTGATAGAAGATCTTTCGGCTCGACGGCCACGCCCCGAGCAGCCCCGAGGCCCGCGGCAGGGAATCGGCGAGTCCCGACTCGACCGGGATGCCCTCGCGGGCGAGTTTTTCCGCCGGCGCGATCAACTCGGCCAGCGTCAGCTTGCCCGAGCCGTAGCGGCGATGCGCTTCCGCCAATCCCCGCACGGTGCCCGGCACGCCGACCGCCTTGCCGCCGCGGGTCGAGGCCGCCTTGTCGGGCTCACCCTTGGCGTCGAGGAACATGTCGGCGGTGGCCGCCCCGGGCGCGGTCTCGCGGTAATCGACCGCGACCGTCTCCTTGCTCGCGGCGCGGTGGACCATCATGAAGCCGCCGCCGCCGAGATTGCCCGCCCGCGGCAGGGTGACGGCGAGCGCGAAGCCCACCGCCACCGCGGCGTCGATGGCGTTGCCGCCCTTCTTCAGCACCGCGACGCCGACGCGGGTCGCCAGCGCCTCCTGCGACGAGACCATGCCGTGGGTGGCCAGCACCGGCAGCAGCCGCGCCGAATCCGACTGGATCGGCGGCGGCTCGGGAGCGGCCGGAAGGGAGCCCGGCGTGACGTCGGGCTGCGCGCGGGCCGGGCCGGTAAGGACGAGGAGGGCGAGGACGAGGCGAAGGCGGAGCGTCATGCCCGACGATCTAGCCCCCGGCCCGGCCATGGCCAGCGTTACTGCCCGCTGATCGAGGGCCCGCCGGCCGCGCCGCCGGTGCCGGGCGGCCCGCTCGTCGGCGTCCCGCCGATCACCGCGCCGGGCGTGCCGCCGACCACCGTGGGCCGGTTCGGCGTGCCCCCGGTGCCGGGACCGGTGACGGGGGCGTCGCCCGTGGCGGAGGCTTTGGGACTGGGCGGGGAGGGTACGGCGGGCGTTCCCTCCCGCGGGGCGGATTGGGCCAGGGCCGACGCCGCCGGAAGGCTCAGGGCGAGCGCCACCGCGATCGAGAGATGCCGCATCGAGGGCCTGTGAGGTGAGAATGCCGGAAGCGGCGGGTTCTGACGAACACCGGCCGCTGCCGAGAGTTCCGGCCGCCGCCCTCAGCGCCCGGTCGTCAGCAGAATCTTGCCCGAGTGGCTGCTCGTCTCCATCAACTCGTGCGCCTTCTGCGCGTCTTCGAGCGGGAAGGTGGCGTGGACGATCGGGCGGATCTTTCCGGCTTCCACCAGCGGCCAGACCTCGCTCTTCACGCCTTCGGCGATGGCCGCCTTGGCCTCTTTCGACTGCGCCCGCAGGGTCGCGCCGGTGATGGTCAGGCGCTTGAGCATGATCGGGGTCAGGGTCAGGCTCTCGGCCTTGTAGCCCTGCATGAAGGCGATCTGGACGAGCCGCCCCTCGACCGCCAGCGAGGCGATGTTCTTCTGGAGATAGGCCGCACCCACCATGTCGAGGATCACGTCGACGCCCTTGCCGTCGGTGAGGCGCTTCACCTCCTCGGCGAAATCGGCCTCGCGGTAGTTGATGGCGGCATCCGCCCCCAGCTCCTCGCAGAACCGGCACTTCTCCGCCGAGCCCGCCGTGGTGAGGACGCGGGCGCCGTGCTGCTTGGCGATCTGGATCGCGGTCGATCCGATGCCGCTCGATCCGCCATGAACCAAGAAGGTCTCGCCCGCCTTCAGCCGCCCGCGCTGGATCACCGTGGAATAGACCGTGAAGACGGTCTCGGGCAGGCCCGCCGCTTCGGTGAGCGAGAGCGAGGCGGGTTTCTTCAGCACTTGGCCGACTTCCGCCACCGCGAACTCGGCATAGCCGCCGCTGATGACGAGCGCGCAGACCTCGTCGCCCACTGCAAAGCCGGTGACCCCCTCGCCGAGGGCGGCGATGCGGCCGGCGATCTCCAGGCCGGGGATCTCGGTGGCGCCCTTCGGCGGCGGGTAGCTGCCCTGGCGCTGCATGATGTCGGGCCGGTTGACGCCGGCGGCCACGACCTCGACCAGCACCTGACCGGCCGCGGGCTTCGGGATCGGCGCCGTCTCCACCGCGATCACCTCCGGCCCGCCCGCGCCGCCGAAGCGGATCTGGCGCATGGTCTCGGGCAGGGATTGGGTCATCGACGGGCTCCTGGGGTGATGTCCGGGCTCGGTCGTCACATGGCGCAGATGGGGGGCCCCGTCGAGGTTGAGGCCGACGCGCGGCCGCGACGGCGCACGAAAAAGCCCCCCGGACCCCTGTCCGGGAGGCTTTTCCAACGGGAAGCCGCTTAAGCGGCCTCAGTTCGCCTTGTTCTGCGACGGCTGCGGGTAGGCCGGGTTCTCGGCCGGGACGTTGCCGCTGTTGGAGGACGGGGCCTTGTTGACCGAGCCGGTCGTGATCTCGCGGGCCGATTCCTGGCTCTTGCCGGCGTAGTCGGCCGGCGACTCGGCGCGGTTCCAGCTCAGCAGGCCGACGGTGGCGATGGCCAGCAGGACCAAGCTGGCGACCAGCACGTAGAGGACGGGCTTGCCCTTCTCGCCCTGGCGGGCCTCGGTGGGTCTCTCGATCGGCGCCATGGATTTCCTCTCTCGGCACCCGGCTGGCGCCGGGTGTCGCGGTGTGACGGGGGATATGCCACGCCAACGCCGCGCCGTCCGAGGATGTTCCTGGCGGCCAAGCCCACCGCGAAGCCGTCTCGAAAAATTTGCCGGCTATAGGCCCTTCAGGAAGCCGGCGAGCCGCATGAGGCCCTCGGGCCAGGGCCCGTGCCCGCTCGCCACGTTGATGTGGCCGGATTCGCCCGCATCGACCAGCGCCGAGCCCCAGGCATAGGCGTAGTCCTCGGCCCGGTCATAGGCGCAGTAGGGGTCGGTGCGGCTCGCGACCAGAAGCGAGGGAAAGGGCAGGGGATCGCGCGGCACGGGGGCGAAGGCGCGCACGCTGGCGGGCAGGGTCGCCCCCACCTCGATGTCCGGGAAGGCGACGAGCAGCGCGCCGCGCACCACGCCGGGGGCGAAGCGGGGCGCGGCCTCCACCGCCGCGACCACGCCGAGGCTGTGGGCGATCAGGATCACCGGCTGGCGCGCCGCCGCCACCGCCTCGACGATGCGCGTGCGCCAGGATTCCGGATCGGGATCGTGCCAGTCCGCCTGCTCGACCACCCGCGCCGTCTTGAGGCGCCCGGCCCATCGGCTCTGCCAATGCTCCTCTTCGGAGCCGGCATAGCCCGGCAGGATCAGGATCTCGCAGTCGGCTGTCTTCATGATCGGCCTTTCGGCAATGGGTCTTGCCGCCCTGTGACTTCGGGCGTGCGTCTCGTCCGGCCAGTAGCCGAGACGCTCGATCATGACGACCCCGGCGGCACCGGGCGAGGCACAGCGGCGAAAGGAGCAAAAAATCAAGCCGCGGCTTGAGCGGCTCCGAGGCTGCGCCCGATCTGCGCGGCCAGCGGCACGCTCGCTTGGTTCTTGCCCTTGGCCTCGATCTCGAAATCGGCCCAGGCGAGGTGGCGGGCCACCAGCGCGTTGACGGCCTCGTTCCACATCAACTCGGAGTGGGCGGCGAGGTCGCGCCACGAATGGCCTTTTTCCGAAAGCCCGACGAAGTCCGGCAGGGCGCCCGGATCGTGGTCGATCAGCACGCTCTCGCGCGAGACGCTGATATGGGCGACCGGCCGCACGCCGCGCCAGGAGGCGATCACCGCCGCGATGCGCGGATCGTCGGGCTCGATATACGCGCCGCGGCTCTCGACCCAGTGATGATGCAGGTCGAGCACCACCGGCACCCGGTCGCCGAGGCGCAGCACCGCATCGAGGCCGAACAGCGACTCGTCGTTCTCGACGGTCAGCAGATTGTGCGCGGTCTCCGAGAGCAGCGATAGGCTCTCGCGAAAACCCTCGATGCCGGGCTCGCGCCCGCCGACATGGATGTTGAGGTGGGCACCAAACGGGTGCCAGCCGGTGCCGTAGCCCAGCATCGCCATGACCTCGGCGTGATATTCGAGTTCGGCGATGCCGTTTCCTTGCGCGTTCGGGTTGCGCGAGGCGATGATGCAGAACGGGCCCGGATGCATGCTGAGGCGCACGCCCCCCTTTCTTGCCCGCTCGCCGATGCGGGCGAGCCCGGCCTCGATCAGGGCCCGAAGCGAAGGTTCCGCGTAGAGCGGCATCGCCGTCGGGTGGGTGAAGCCCGGCAGGAGCGAGCTCGCCATGCGCAGGAGCCGCTCCAGCGGCGGCCGGGCGGCGACCCAGCTCACCTGCCGCTCCAGGGCCGCGAGGTTGTGGCGCACCACGTCCTCCAGCTTCCTGCGCCGCTCCACGGGACCGAGGCGCCCGAGATGGGCCATGGTCACGGTGCCGAGATTCATCAGCTTGGCCGCGTCCTTGGCGGCCTTGAGGGTTTTGTGCGCCGGATCCGGATCCGGGATGAAGGTGCAGCAGAAGCCGAGGCGGGGCGTGGGGGAGGGTTCGCGCGACATGGGCGGACAACGCGGCAGGACCGCTCCGGTCACGAAGCGAGGCGACTCAATCGTCGCGAAACGCGTCCACCGCGGCGCCCGCGACGTTGGCCGCCATCAGCCGCTCGGTCGCGCCCTTCACCGGCCGCAAGTTCCTTGAGAGCGCGTCGCGCGCGGCGGCCCGACCTTGAGCGAGTTTTCGCGCGGTGGCGAGATCGACGGCCTCGAACCGCACCGGCTCGCCGGGCCGGCGCTGGGCGATCCGGCGGAGGTCGGCCGAGACGACGGTGGCGATCTTCGGGTAGCCGCCGGTGGTCTGGCGGTCGGCCATCAGCACGATGGGACGGCCCGTGCCCGGCACCTGCACCGAGCCCATCACGGTGGCGTCCGAGACGATGTTGAAGCCGTCCGCGCCGTGGGCGATGGACGGCCCGTCGAGCTGATAGCCCATCCGGTCGGCTTGCCCCGAGACCGTGAAAGTGCCTTCGAGGAAGGTCGCGAGGCCTTCCGGTGAAAAATGATCGTCCTGGGGGCCGAGGACGACGCGGATCGGCCGGTCGCTCTCCAGCGGGACGGGATCGAGGCAAAGGTCCGCCTCGCCCGCGGGCGCTGACCCGGCGAGCGGCAGCCGGTCGCCCTCGCGCAAGGGGCGTCCGTCGAGGCCGCCGAGGGCGGCGCGGCGGTGGAGCGCGACGCTGCCGAGGACGGGTCGCAGCCGGAAGCCGCCTGCGACCGCGAGCGTGGCGAATACGCCCGCGCCGGCCCGCCCGAGGGTCAGCTCCGCGCCCTCCCGCAGCAGGAACGCGCGGTGGTCGGCGAGCGGCTCGCCGTCGAGGCGCAGCGCACCGCAGGCGCCGGCCAGAGCCAACCGCACCGGGCTGCCCTCGACGCGCAGCGTCGCGCTGGCGAGGCCCAGCTCGATCGCCGCCGCATCCGGCGGGTTGCCGACGAGGCTGTTCGCCGCGGCGTGGGCCAGCCGGTCCATCGGCCCCGAGGCCGAGAGGCCGTCGCGCAGGAAACCGGGCCGGCCGCCATCCTGGATCGAGGCGGCGCCGGAGAGGCGCAGGAGATGGAGGACGCCGCTCACGTCTCGCTCAGTTCGGCGACGGACTCGCCGGCTTCCACAGCGGCGGCGAGCCCGTCCCAACGCTCTGCAGGCGTCGGCATGAAGCGCACCCGGTCGCCGGGACGCAGCAGGAAGACCGGATCGCGCTCCGGCACGAAGGTTCTGACGGGGGTTCGGCCCAGCAGATGCCAGCCGCTCGGGGCCGCGATACTGGCCACGAGCGCCTGCACCCCGCCGATGGAGATGGTGCCGGCGGGCGTCACGGGGCGCGGATGCGGGCGCCGCGACAGACTGAGCCCGGGGTCGAGCCCTTCGAGATAGGCGTAGCCCGGCAGGAAGCCGATCATCGCGACGCGGTATTGGGGCGCGGCGTGGCGCTCGATCACGGCCTCCGGCGCGATCCCGTGATGGGCCGCGACCGCGTCGAGATCGATCCCGAATTCGCCGCCATAGACCACCGGGATGCGCCACAGCCGCGCGGTGGCGGGCGGCGGCAGGGGTTCGGCGGCGAGCGCCAGGATCGTGCGGCCGAGTTCGCCCGGATCGACGACGAGGGGATCGAGATGGATCGTGAGCGAGCGGTAGGTCGGCACCGTCTCGCGCAGGCCCGGCAGAGCCCGCGCCCGAAGCGCGGCGTCGAGGGCCAGCACGCGGGCCGAGAGCGCCGGATCGACGCGAACGCCGAACTCGATGGTGAAGGCCGTATCCCCGCAGGCGAGCAGCCGCGGCGCGTCGTGCGTCATGGGGCGCAACGCTACCCCAAGGCGCGGCGCGCCGCGAGGTCTCGGTCAGAGCCGGTGCGCCGCCCGCTCCGCTTCGTCATGCGTCTCCCGCGGTGCGTTCCGTTCCGGAGCCGCGCCGGTGGCGCGCTGGACGGCGGCGTCGAGGTTCTCCGGGTCCAGAGCGGTCTCGACGAAGCTGCGGCCGCGCTGGGTCAGGTCGCGGGCGTAGCGTACGCCCTGGTCGCGCAGGTCGTCGGCATACGGGCCGAGCGCCCGATCCTCCTGACGCGTGCGCGGCAGGAGCGCGCCGAGCAGCAGGCCCGCGGCGAGGCCGACCACGCCGACCAGCAGCGGGTTCTCGGCGATGAAGTCCTCGGTGGCGGAGCGACCGCGGTGCAGGCGCTGCGCACCCCGGTCGGCGAGGTCGGCGGCGCGCTGGCGGTGCGTGTCGTAGCGGTCCTCGGCCCAGGCGCGGGCGTCCTCGTAGGTGTCCTCGGCCCGGTCGCGGGCGGAGCGCAGGGTCTCGCTCGCCCGATCACGCAGCTCGGACACCTTGTCGGCGGCCTGATCGCGCAACTCCGAGGCCTTGTCGGCGGCGCGGTCGCGCAGGTTCGAGGCCTGCTCGGTGGCCTCGCGCGTGGTGTCGTGAAGGCCCTGCTGGAGCCGGGCATTGGCCTCGCGGCCTGCCGCGCTCGCGCGGTCGGCGGTGCCGTGCAAGCTGTGCTCGACGCCCTCGGTGCGGGGCATGCCGGCCCTGGCGGCGAGCTGCTCGGGCAGGGTCTCGACCGGGACGCCCTCGGTCGGGCGGGGCGGGATGGCGGGATCGTGGTTCATCAGGGGGGCTCCGTATCAGGCGGGGCGGCGCCGAAGGGGGCGCCGCGCGGGCGAGGGGTCAGACCTGCGGGCGCTCGCCGGGCAGGTCGTGCGGCGGCTTCCCGGCCGGAGCGTCGGGATCGTAGGTGCGGTCGGCGCCCGTCACCGTGACGGGCTTGGTCTCCACCGGCACCGTCTCCACCGGTACCAGGGCGCGGCTCCCCCGCTGGCGGCCGCTGCGCAGGCCGTTGAGCAGCAGGCCGACGCCGGCCGCGATCAGCAGCACCGGCACGGGGTTGCGCCGCACCGTGTCCAGCGCCTCGTCGTAGAAGCCGCTGTAGGGCGTGCGACGGGCGGAGCCGAGCATCTCGTCGACGAGGCTCGACGCGTTGAGGCGCCCCTGGATGCGGTCGATGGTCTCGTCGAGGCGCGCACGGCGCTGCTCGATGTCCTTTTCCAGATCGGAGATCGATTCGCTCATCCCGAGACCCTTTCCGTCAGCGCGCGGGCATCCTGCCGGACCTGCCGGGTGGTCCGGGTCGGGGCGAGGTTGGACAGCGACATCGCGCGGGCGCCGAGCAGGCCGAGGATGACCGCCACGAGCAGCATCGCGCCGCCGACGAGGAGGGCGGCGAGCCATTCGGAGCCGACGAGGGTGGCGACGTACTTCACCAGCGCGCCGATCAGCACCAGCATCGCGGTCACCGCGAATACCGCGGCGAAGACCATCATGCCGAGGCCGACGAAGAGCGAGCGGACGTTGTTCGTCATCTCGGTGCGGAAGAGGGCGATCTCCTTACCGGCGAGTTCGCTCGCCTCGCGCAGCGCATCGGCGATGAGCGCCTGGATCGAGGAGGAGGGCGGGGGTGGGGGCGGAGGGCTTGCCATGGTCGTCGTCTTTCCGTCCCTCAGATCCGGCCGTCGCGGTCGAAGGCCGACTCGGGCTCGCCCGAGGCCTTGATGAAGCGCGCGAGCAGGAAGCCCGCCGCGAAGGTCGCCACCGCGGTCGTCACCGGCGAGCGCCGGGCGAAGGCCTCGGCCTCGGCATAGAAGTCGTCGAGGCTGCGCCGCTCGATCGAGCCGGCGAGGTCGTCGAGCCCTTCCGCCGCGCTGTCGAAGAAGGCGCGCAGGTTGGGGCGATCCTCGAAGGTCTGGCCGGAATCGCGAATCGACTTGGCGATGTCGCCGACCGAGCGGGCGGCCTCGCCCTTGCGCTGATCGACATAGGCATAGGCCTGCTTGCGCGCCGCCGACGCCAACCCCCGGCCGCGCTCGGCGGCGATGTGGGCGGTGTCCTCGACGTCGTGGCGCAGGTCCTTCAGGTCGGCCCCGCCGACGGGGTCCGGTGACGCGGAGGCGGTCATGGTCTCAACTCCTGAAACGACGAAGCGGGAGGGCGGCCGGCGCCGGAAGGGGGCGACCGCAAAAGGATTCGGCCGGAGAACCGATGGCCCCGCTGAGGGGTTCCGCTTCCAACGTCCTGTTCCGCTTCACGCTTCGGCGCGCGGCGGGCATGGACCCGATGTTGGGAGGCGCAGGCGTGGTCAGGCGCGAGACGCTGCGAAGGTCGTCCGGACTTTCGATGCCGCGGCAAGCGACTTTGATCGCGGCTGGACCGGTGTCCTTCTCCGTCGCCCCTCGGAGGCGGCGCGCGCAGAAGGAACGGCCGTATGGCCGGGCGCGAGGCGCGCCCCGCGCAGTGGGCCTCGGCTTTGCCGAGGCGTCGAACGGAGCGAACAGCCAGAGCCGCGGACGCGGCTGCCGGCCCCTGAGGCCAAGCATAAACCCGGTCAAGCGAGCCGGGCGTTCGCCCGGCTCGCTTGACCGGCGAGAAGCGATGCGCTTGGCTGCATCCCGACGGATCGCGCACGACTTCCGCGCGTTTTCCCACGGACGTTTAAGACTCTACAGGCGGACGCGGCCTTCGCGCCCGCTGCAACGAGGAGCGGAGCCGGGTTCGTGGCACGTCTGATCATCGTCTCGAATCGTGTCGCCGTGCCCGCCGAGGGCAAGGACGCGGTCTCGGCCGGCGGCCTCGCCGTCGCGGTCAAGGAGGCGTTCTCCTCCTACGAGGGGTTGTGGTTCGGCTGGAGCGGCAACATCACCGAGGATCCGAGCCCCGAGCCGGAGCTGATCGACCGCGGGCCGATCCAGTACGCCGTCCTCGATCTCTCGCCGCAGGACCACCGCGAATATTACGCCGGCTTCGCCAACCGGGCGCTGTGGCCGATCATGCATTACCGCATCGGGCTCGGCACCTTCTCGCGCTCGGACTATGCCGGCTACCAGCGCGTCAACCAGACCTTCGCCCGCGCGCTCGCCAAGCTGGTCGAGCCCGACGACCTGATCTGGGTCCACGATTACCACCTGCTGCCGCTGGCGAGCGAACTGCGCGGCCAGGGCATCGCCAACCCGATCGGCTACTTCCACCACATCCCGTGGCCCGCGGCCGACGTATTCAACACGCTGCCGGCGAGCGGCGAATTGCTGCGCGCCATGGCCGATTACGACCTGATCGGCCTGCAGACCGACGCCGACGTGCAGAACCTCTCGCGCAACTTCATCGACACGATGCGGGCGATTCCCCTGGGCGGCGGTGCCCTGATGGTCGATGGCCGGCGCACCCGCATCCGGTCCTTCCCGATCGGCATCGATGTCGCGGGCTTCAAGGAGGCGGCCGACAAGGCCGGCTCCAACAAGGTGGTGCGCGAGACCATGGCGGGCCTGCGCACCCGCAAGCTCCTCATCGGCGTCGACCGGCTCGACTACTCGAAGGGCGTGCCCGAGCGGATGGAGGCGGTGGACCGTTTCTTCGCCTCGAATCCCGACCAGCGCGGCAACGTCGTCTACATCCAGATCACGCCGAAATCCCGCAGCGAGGTGCCGGAATACGAGCAGCTCTCGCGCGAGGTGAACGAGAAGGTCGGCGACATCAACGGCACGCTGGGCGAGCCCGCCTGGACGCCGATCCAGTATGTCACCAAGGCCTATCCCCGCCCCGTGCTCGCCGGCCTCTACCGCGCCGCCCGGGTCGGGCTCGTCACGCCGATGCGCGACGGCATGAATCTGGTCGCCAAGGAATATGTCGTGGCGCAGAGCGAGGAGGACCCCGGCGTTCTCGTCCTGTCGAAGTTCGCGGGCGCGGCGCGCCAGCTGCCCGAGGCGCTGCTGGTCAATCCCTACGACCGGTTCGAGGTCGCGGAAGCCATCCGGCAGGCGCTCTACATGCCGCGGGCCGAGCGCCTGGAGCGTTGGAGGCCGATGGCCGAGCGCATGCTGCGCGAGGACGTGGATTGGTGGGCCCGCAGCTACATGGCGGAACTCGAATCCTTCCGCACCGTCGAGCGCGAACCGCCGCGGGCGGCCGCGGCGGCCGAGTAGCGGAACCTCTCCAACCCGCCGACGAATCGGCCTAAGTCCTGAGCGCGGCCCGCCTCGGGCATGCTCGCGCGAAGGACCGGGATGATCGTCATCGAAGAGGGCCTGCCGACGCCGCTCGGCGCGCATTTCGACGGCCGCGGCGTCAACTTCGCCCTCTTCTCGCAGAACGCGACCGCGGTCGATCTCTGTCTGTTCGAGCCGGGGGCGCGCCACGAATCGCGCACGATCCGCCTGCCGTGCCGGACCGACGACGTCTTCCACGGCTACGTCCACGGCCTGCTGCCGGGCCAGCTCTACGGCTACCGCGTCTCCGGCCCGTGGGAGCCGGCCGCCGGCCATCGCTTCAACCCGGCGAAACTCCTCCTCGACCCCTATGCCCGCGAGATCGCCGGCCGCATCCGCTGGCACGACGCGCTCTACGGACACCGCCGCGGCGGCGCCCGCGAGGACCAGATCGACCGGCGCGACAGCGCCCCGTTCATGCCCCGCGGCGTGGTGACCCGGCCCGACAACCCCGAACCAATGCCGCTCGCCGCCCCTCGGCCGCTGCACGAGACCGTCATCTACGAAGCCCACGTCAAGGCGCTGACCATGACGCATCCGGCGCTCTCGGAGGCGGAGCGCGGCACCTATCTCGGCCTCGCGCATCCGGCGATCATCGAGCATCTGCTCAAGCTCGGCGTCACCGCCCTCGAACTCCTGCCGATCCAAGCGTTTGCCGACGACCGCTTCCTCGTCGAGAAGGGGCTGACCAACTTCTGGGGCTACCAGCCCTTCAACTACTTTGCCCCCGAGCCGCGCTATCTCGGCGGGGGCGATGCCAGCGCGCTGCGCTTCGCCATCCGCGAGCTGGCCGCGGCCGGCATCGAGACCTTGATCGACGTGGTCTACAACCACACGGCGGAAGGCGACCATCTCGGGCCTACGCTGGCCTTCCGCGGCATCGACAACGCCAGCTACTACAAGCTCGACCCGGAAGACCGCCGCCGCAACATCGACTGCACCGGCTGCGGCAACACGCTGAACGTCGCCCATCCCCGCGTGATGCGGATGGTGCTCGACAGCCTTCGCCACTGGGTCACGGTCTACGGCGTGGCGGGATTCCGCTTCGATCTCGCCTCCAGCCTCGGCCGGGCGCCCTACGATTTCACGCCCGAAGCGGCGTTCTTCCAGGCCGTGCAGCAGGATCCCGTGCTGTCGCGGGTCAAGCTCATCGCCGAGCCCTGGGACATTGGCATGGGCGGCTACCGGCTCGGCGGCTACCCCTACGGTTGGAGCGAGTGGAACGACCAGTTCCGCGACAACCTCCGCGGCTTCTGGCGCGGCGACCGCGGCACGCTCGCCAAGCTGACGCAGGGGCTCTCGGGCTCGCGCGAAATTTTTTTACCGTCCGGCCGCTCGCCGCTCGCCAGCATCAACTTCGTCGCCTCCCACGACGGCTTCACGCTCGCCGATGCCGTCGCCTACGCGGAGAAGCACAACGAGGCCAACGGCGAGGGCAACCGCGACGGCCACGGCCACAACCTCAGCTGCAATTACGGGGTCGAGGGGCCGAGCGACGATCCCGCGATCCTAAAGCTTCGCGCCCGCCAGACACGCAACATGCTGGCCTGCGTGTTCTTTGCGCAAGGCGTGCCGATGCTGCTGATGGGCGACGAGCGCTCGCGGACGCAGCAGGGCAACAACAACGCCTATTGCCAGGACAACGCCGGGAGTTGGATCGACTGGGAGACCGATCCCGATCCGGCGCTGACCGAGTTCGTCGCCAACCTCGCGGGGCTGCGGCGCGTCTGCCGTTCGCTGCGCCGCCGCCGCTTCCTGATGGGGGCCGAGGTCGAGGGCACGGGCCTCAAGGACGTGCACTGGCTCTCCCCCGACGCCGCCGAGATGGACGGCGCCGCCTGGGCGGACGGCGAGCGCCAGGCCTTCGGCATGCAGATGAGCAACGACATCGCCGGCTCCGAGCGCGTGCTCATCCTGATGAACGCGGCGACCCAACCGTGCCCCTTCGCCCTGCCGCTGGCGCTGGGCGGCCCGTGGCGCCCGGTCTTCGACACGACGCTGCCCGTCGGCACCGTCCCCGAGGGCAGCCGCCCCGCGGTGGAGGCCGGCGGCACGGTCGACCTGCCCGAGCGGGCCGTGCTGGTGCTGAAGGGCGCGCCGGCTCTCGCCTGAAACGCCGATCGGCCGGGAAAACCCTTTTGGCGGCTCGGCTTCGCCGGCCCGATTGTGGCATCGTGCGTTCCGGGGCGCGGTCTGGGACGGGAGCGGATGATGACGGCAGGCGGCGGGGCGGCTGCGGTGACGGTGGTCGATCATCCCCTCGTCCAGCACAAGCTGACGATGATGCGCGACCGCGACCGCTCGACGAAGGGGTTCCGCGAACTCCTCAACGAGATCGGCATGCTGCTGGCCTACGAGGTGACCCGCGACCTGCCGCTGGAGGGTATCTCGATCGAGACGCCGATCGGGCCCATGAAGGGCCGCCAGATCGCCGGCAAGAAGCTCGTGCTCGCCCCGATTCTGCGGGCCGGCGTCGGCTTCCTCGACGGGATGCTCTCGCTGATGCCCTCGGCCCGCGTGGCCCATATCGGGCTCTACCGCGATCCCGACACGCTCCAGGCGGTCGAATATTACTTCAAGTCGCCGTCCGATCTGGCTGACCGCACCGTGCTGGTGCTCGATCCAATGCTGGCGACCGCCAACTCGGCGGTGGCCGCGGTGGAGCGGCTGAAGAGCCGCGGCGCCAAGGACCTGCGCTTCGTCTGCCTGCTCGCCGCCCCCGAGGGCATCGCCCGGTTCCAGGAGGCGCATCCCGACGTGCCGGTCTGGACCGCGGCGATCGACGAGCGCCTCAACGAGCACGGCTACATCGTCCCCGGCCTCGGCGACGCGGGCGACCGGATGTACGGCACGCGGTAGACAAAAACCTGGCCCACCGCGTGGATCGTGCGGCAGCACCGTATGGCCCGGCGCGAAGAGCGCCGCGCGCAGCGGCCTCGGCTTTCAGCCGAGGCGTCAAGCGGAGCGGACAGCCTAAGGCCGCGGACGCGGCCGCCGGCGCTTGAGGCCCGAATTATCTTGTCGGGATCGGCGTCTCGCCGCGGTAATCGTAGAAGCCGCGCTTGGTCTTGCGGCCGAGCCAGCCGGCCTCGACGTATTTCACCAGCAGCGGGCAGGGGCGGTACTTCGAATCCGCCAGGCCCTCGTAGAGCACCTGCATCACCGACAGGCAGGTGTCGAGGCCGATGAAGTCGGCGAGCTGGAGCGGGCCCATCGGGTGGTTGGCGCCGAGCTTCATCGCCGTGTCGATCGACTCGACCGAGCCGACGCCCTCGTAGAGCGTGTAGATCGCCTCGTTGATCATCGGCAGCAGGATGCGGTTGACGATGAAGGCTGGGAAATCCTCCGACATCGTCGAGGTCTTGCCGAGCTTGCCGATGAAGGCCTTGGCCGATTCGTAGGTCGGGTCCTCCGTGGCGATGCCGCGGATCAGCTCGACGAGCTGCATCACCGGCACCGGATTCATGAAGTGGATGCCGATGAAGCGATCCGGCCGGTCGGTCGAGGCGGCGAGCCGCGTGATCGAGATCGAGGAGGTGTTGGTGGCGACCAGGGCGTCGGGCTTCAGCGACGGGCACAGATCCTGGAAGATCTTGCGCTTGGTCGCCTCGTCCTCGGTCGCGGCCTCGATCACGAGGTCGCAGGGACCGAGATCGGCATAGGCGCGGGCGACCCCGATCCGCTCCAGGGCGGTGCGGCGCTGATCCTCGCTCAGGCTGCCCTTCTGGACCTGACGGGTAAGGTTCGCCTCGATTTGCGCGAGGCCGGCATCGAGCCGCTCGGCATCGCGGTCGTTCAGCCGGACGTCGAGGCCCGAGGCCGCGCAGACATGCGCGATGCCGGTCCCCATCTGGCCGGCGCCGATGATGCCGACCGTCTTGATCTCGATGCCCATACCCGTCTCGCGTCTCACCTGCTGCGGCATCGCCGGGCGAACCGCTTGTATACCATGCGGCACTGCAACAAATGCGTCAAACCGGTCCTTCGCCACCCCTTGGGCCGGATGCCTTGTGCCGGACGCCTTGTGTCGGACGCCTTGGGCATGATGGTCCGCGCCCGCCCATGACGGGCGCGGATGGGCCGTTCCTTACCGGTCCTTCGCCTTGGCGATCTCGGCCTGCAACTCCGGCACGACCTGGAACAGGTCGCCGACGAGGCCGTAATCCGCCACTTGGAAGATCGGCGCGTCCTCGTCCTTGTTGACCGCGACGATGACCTTCGAGTCCTTCATGCCGGCCAGATGCTGGATCGCGCCGGAGATGCCGACGGCGACGTAGAGGTCGGGGGCGACCACCTTGCCGGTCTGGCCGACCTGCCAGTCGTTGGGGGCGTAGCCGGCATCGACCGCCGCGCGGGAGGCGCCCACCGCCGCGCCGAGCGAATCGGCCAGC
Organism: Methylorubrum salsuginis; assembly: GCF_900114375.1. GTDB lineage: Bacteria > Pseudomonadota > Alphaproteobacteria > Rhizobiales > Beijerinckiaceae > Methylobacterium > Methylobacterium salsuginis. Next base: position 21,652 of record NZ_FOSV01000004.1, read on the forward strand.
GGCTCGATCAGCTCCTTGAACTTGTCCGCCGAGCCGAGCGAACGGCCGCCGGAGACGATGAACTTGGCCGAGGCCAGTTCCGGCCGGTCCGACTTGGCGATCTCTTCGGATTTGTAGGCCGCGCCGAGTGCATCGGGGGCTGCCGCCGAGACGGCCTCGACCGAAGCGGCGGAGCCGCCCTCTTCCGCGGCCTTGAAGGCGGCGGTGCGGACCGTGATGACTTTCTTGCCGGCGCCGGCCTGCACGGTCTGGATCGCGTTGCCGGCGTAGATCGGCCGCTCGAAGGTGTCGGGCGAGACGACCTTGATGATGTCGGAGACCTGGGCGACGTCGAGGAGCGCGGCGACGCGGGGCAGGGTGTTCTTGCCGGTCGTCGTCGCGGCGGCGACGATGGCGTCGTAGGAGCCCGCCAGCGAGACGATGAGCGCCGCGTTGGTCTCGGCGAGATCGTGGTCGTAGGCCGCGTCCTCGGCGTTCAGCACCTTCTCGACGCCGTCGAGCTTGCCCGCGGCCTCGGCCGCCGCCTTCGAGTTCGCGCCGGCCACCAGCGCGTGGATCGGGCCGCCGAGCTGCTTGGCGGCGGTGAGGGCCTTGAGGGTGCCGTCCTTGATCTTGCCGTCGGCGTGCTCGACGTAGAGGAGCGTGGTCATCGAAAGACCTTGTCAAAAGAGGGGTTCAGCGCCGCTCGACCCGAGGGGAGCGGCGCGCGAGTCTCGATAAAACTTAGAGGACGCCGGCCTCGACCTTGAGCTTCTGGACGAGTTCCGCCGCGGAGCCGACCTTGATGCCGGCCGAGCGGCCCGGCGGCTCGGCGACCTTCACCACGGTGAGCTTGGGGGAGACATCGACGCCGAGCGCGTCGGGCGCCAGCTCCTCCAGCGGCTTCTTCTTGGCCTTCATGATGTTGGGCAGCGAGGCGTAGCGCGGCTCGTTGAGGCGCAAATCGGTCGTGACGATTGCCGGGAGTTTGAGCGCCACCGTCTGGAGGCCGCCATCGACCTCGCGGGTCACGTCGATCGCGCCCTCGCCGAATTCGAGCTTGAAGGCGAAGGTGCCCTGCGGCCAGCCGAGCAGGGCGGCGAGCATCTGGCCGGTCTGGTTGGAATCGTCGTCGATCGCCTGCTTGCCGAGGATGACGAGTTCGGGGTTTTCCTTCTCGACGACCGCCTTGAGGAGCTTGGCGACGGCGAGCGGCTCGCAATTCACGTCGGTCTTGATCAGGATGGCGCGGTCGGCGCCCATGGCGAGCGCGGTGCGCAGGGTCTCCTGCGCCTGTTGCGGGCCGATCGAGACGGCGACGATCTCGGTGGCCTTGCCCTTCTCCTTCAGGCGGATCGCCTCCTCGACGGCGATCTCGTCGAAGGGGTTCATCGACATCTTGACGTTGGCGAGTTCCACGCCCGATCCGTCGGCCTTCACGCGGATTTTCACGTTGTAATCGACGACCCGCTTGACGGGCACCAGAACCTTCATGGCAGTCGCTTTCCTCCGCGCCGTCGTCGCGAGGCGGGCGCCCGTGAGGCGGCCACGCCTGTGCGACGGCAATCCAATGTTGATTGTCAGAGCGGCGGGACCGTAACGAGCCGATTTCCCGCTTGTCAACGCGCCTTATCTGCAGCTTGGCCCTGCAGCTTCAACGGTTCTGACCCGGCACCCAGAGCACGTCGTCGGCCCCGTCGCGATTGGCCGCGCGGGAGGCCACGAACAGGAAGTCCGACAGGCGGTTGAGGTATTGCAGCGCCTCCGCGGAAATCGCTTCGCTCTCGTTGGCGGAGAGCGACACGACGAGCCGCTCGGCCCGGCGGCACACGGTGCGGGCGAGGTGGAGCGCGGCGGAAGCCGGCGAGCCGCCCGGCAGCACGAACGACTTGAGCGGCGGAATCTTTTCGTTGAGCGCGTCGATCTCGGTCTCCAGGCGCTGCACCTGGGCGGCCACCACCCGCAGCGGCTCGTAGCCCAGCGGCTCCTCGCTCGGCGGGGTCGCGAGATCGGCGCCGAGATCGAACAGGTCGTTCTGGATGCGCGCCAGCATCGCGTCGAGCGCCGGCTCGGCGTGGAGGCGGGCGAGCCCGATGCAGGCATTGGTCTCATCGACGGTGCCGTAGGCCTCGACCCGCAGATCCGCCTTCGAGCGCCGCTCGCCGTTGGCGAGCCCGGTCGTGCCCTTGTCGCCGGTGCGGGTATAGATGCGGTTCAGCTTGACCACGGCGTTTTCTCCCCGCGGGCACGCAAGAACCCGCCGGGCGAAGGTGTTTCGCGCGGGGCCGGTCTTGGCAAGGGGGGCACCGCTCTCTGCCGGGCACTTCCGCGAAAGCCGGCTTCCTGTCCGCCGGGCTGAGGGGGCGTTCGGAATGCCCCCGCGATGGGGGCAGGGTCCATCCGAGCCGGCCGCGCGGCCAAACTCTCAAATGATGAATTTAATCCCGCCGATGGGCCTCTTGGTCATGCGCTGAGGGAATATCGGCATCGCGGCATCTGGCATACCAAATTCCAGTGTGCAGTGCGATATCAGGCTCAACGCAACGCACCCAACACGGACCCGCCCCGATGATCGCTCTCCTCGTTCTCGCCGCCGCCGTCGCCAACGTCTCCCTCGTCGTCATGCTCGCCGACCGCTTCGGCGGTGAGGGTTCTCACGTCTCGGCCGGGGAGCTGACCAGCCTGCAGGCGACTGGCTCCGCGAACCCGGCCCCGGCCGCGACCTACGCCCCGGCCAACGAGAACGCCTCGGCCCCGGCCGGCGCCCGCATCGCCGCGTAATCCTTCTAAAATCCGGTCGGCCGATCAGCCCCGCCCCTGTGGCGGGGCTTTTCGCATGTGCGAAGAGGAACGATATTTCAGGCGAGGCGCCAGTCGATCGGCGCCCGCCCGTGTTCTTCGAGCCATGCGTTTGCGCGGGTGAACGGGCGGGAACCGGGGAAGTCGCGGGCGCGGTTGAGCGGGGAGGGGTGGCCCGAGGCGATGATGCCGTGGCGGCTCGTGTCGATCAGCGCCTCCCGGGCGCGGGCCTGCGCGCCCCACAGCAGGAACACCGTCGGCTCGCCGCGGGCGGAGACCGCCGCCACCGCCTCGTCGGTGAGCTGCGACCAGCCGAACCGCAGATGGGCCCCGGCCTTGCCGGCCTCCACCGTCAGGGCGGCGTTGAGCAGCAGCACGCCGCGCTCGGCCCAAGGGGACAGATCGCCCGTCGAGAAATCGGGTTTCTCGCCCTCCGGCGCGAGTTCGGCCAGGATCACCTTGAGCGAGGCCGGCAGGCGACGTGGGCCGACATAGGAGAAGGCGAGCCCGTTGGCGTCGCCCGGCGTCGGGTAGGGGTCCTGACCCAGGATCACCGCCTTCACCGCCGGCAAAGGCGTCAGCGTCAGCGCCCGGAAGATCGCCGAGGGGTCGGGCAGAACCTGCGCGCCGGCCGCCACGCGGGCATCGATCTTCTTCGCGACCGCGTCGGCCGCGCCTTCCTCGAAGAAGGGGAGGGTGAGCCAGGGGGAGCCGCTGTCGCGGAAGGCCGCGAGGGCGGCCGCGACGGGGCCGGTTTCGGCGGAGGGCTCGGTGAAGAGGTCGCTCTGTGTCACGGCAGAACCTTGAGGCGCGGGCCCGTCTCCGCCGGCAGCGGCGCGTGGGCGCGGATAGTGGTCATCACCACGTTGGCCAGGAGCTTTCCATCGGTCGCGCCGATCAGGGTGCGGCCTTTGGCCAGCATCCCGTAATCGTTGCCGCCGCGCAGCATGAAATCGTTGGCGGCGACCCGGTAGGTCCGGGTGGCATCGAGGGGTTCGTCGCCGACCTCCACCGCGACGACGTGCCGGCCGGGCGGTGCCCTCGGGTCGATCGTCACGGTGAGACCCGAGACGTGCAGGAAGCGGCCGGACGGGCGGCCGAAATCGCGATACCCGTTCTCCAGCGCCTCGCGGAGCGTCGCCCCGTCGATCGCCACCAGCACCACGGAATTGCCGAAGGGCAGTTCGCTCAAGATGTCGCGCCGGGTGATCGCGGCCCCCGGCGGATAGAGCCGGTCGCCGCGGATGCCGCCGCCGTTCATCAGGCCGATCGCGGCGCCGGTGCCGGCCCGCACCGCGTCGGCCACGAGGCTGCCGAAGCTCGATTCCCGTGTCCTGACGCTGGCGATGCGGCTGTCGAGGGGCGCCAGCGTCGTGCCGAGCACGACATCGAGTTCCCGCGACAGGTCGCCTTCGAGATGGGCCACGAGCGCCGCGGTCTCGGGATCGGGCGTCACCTGCGCGGTGTCGTGGACGCGGAAGGCGGCGCGCCACCGCACGGGCCCGTCGCCGACGGAGGTGACGAACACATCGACCGCGGTGACGAAATGGGCGTCGTGGCTCGACTCGACCAGCACCGCCTGCCCGTCGTCGCGCACCACGAGGTCGTGGTCGTGGCCCGAAAGCAGGATATCGACGAGGCGGGCCCGCACGATCGCGTCGTCGGTGATCCGCGCGGTGTGGCACACGCCGACGATCATCTGCGCGCCGGCGGTCCGAAGCTTCTGCGCCTCGGCAGCGAGCGTCTCGATTTCCGGGCCGAAACGGAGGTCGCCCGACTGCGATTTCTCCGGCGTCGATTGCAGCGCGATGCCGACAAGCCCAAGCCGGACGCCGCCGAGCTCGATCAGCGCCGAATCCTTCACCCCCGGCAGCGGTTTGCCGTCGCCGTCGCGGAGGTTGGCGGCGAAAAACGGGAAGCGCGCCTCCGCCTGCCGCTCGGCGAAGACTTTTGGGCCGAAATCGAATTCGTGGTTGCCCGGCACGAACACGTCGGGCGGGGCGAGGTTGTGGAGCGCCACGATATGGGCGCCCCGGTCGAAGCCCGACATCAGCGAGGGCGAGAAGCAATCGCCCGCATGCGCGTAGAGCAGCGGCACGCCGCGGGCCCGCTCCGCCTTCACCACGGCGTTGAGCCGGGCGAAGCCGCCGCGGCCCTCCGCCTCGCCCATGGCGTAGATGTCGTTGACGAGAAGAAGCGTGAAGGTCGGTTGAGCGGCGAAGGCGCCGCCCGTGCCGGCCGCGAGCAGGCCGGCGCCGATCCCCGCGACGGTGGCGCGGCGGGTCGGATGGCGCGGCATCGGCGGCTTGCGGCCATTGGATCGCATCATCTCGTCCGAAAGCCGGAAGCCACCTTTCGGGACGATGCTTCAGCGTCGGGCGAGCCCGTCCCGCACCGCCTTGGCGTTGCGCCGGAGCGCCGGCCAGATCCAGGCGCCGGAGGCAAGGAAAAGACCGGCCGACATCGGCTTCAGATCGACGGCGAGGCGCTCGGCGAGGCCGGGATTCTTCAGAGGCACCGGCGGCGCGTCGGTCTTGCGGTAGACCACCGTGGTGTCCTCGCGCCAGTACTCGGTATGCGGCACGAGGCCGGCGCGGCGGGCCAAGAGATCGAAGGTCTCGCGGACGTAGCCGTGGACGTGGGCGAAGTGGAAGCGCTCGTGCGGCGGCTTGCCGGTGGCGGCCATGTTGGGCACCGCCGCGTAGAGCACGCCGTCGGGCTTCAGCCAGCGGGCCAGCCGCTCCACCGTCTCGGCCGGGTTGCGCAGGTGCTCCAGCACGTGGTGCGTCGAGATCACGTCGAAATGCCCGGCCGGGAAGGTCTCGGGATTCTCGGCCTCGTCCAGCACCGTGACGCCGTGATGGTCGCGGGCATAATTGGCGTAGTCGCGCCCCGGCTCGACGCCGGTCACGTCGCATCCGCGCTTTCGCGCTTCGGCCAGGAACTCGCCCGAGCCCGAGCCGAAATCGAGCAGCCGCGCGCCGGGCTTGAGCTTGGGCGCGAGCAGGTCGGCGCGGAAGGTCGCCTCGCGGGCCGAGCGGTTGAGGTGGTGGCGCGGCGGGCCGCCGGCGAAGGCGAGTTGGTAATCGGCCCGGTAGGCGGTGGCGTAGTACTCGGCCAACTCGTCCGGCGTCGGCATCGGATCTGTGCGGATCAGGCCGCACTGGGTGCAGGCGATGGAGCGCAGGGTCTTGAGCCGCCGGTCGGTCTCGGCGACGGTGAGCGCCTCGCGCGATCCGCACAGATTGCACCCCGTCGGCGCGCCCTTGTACGGGTAGCCGGTGAACGGCACGAAATGCTGCAGGAAGTAGCGGGGGGACGGCATGTCGCGCTGGCCTCCGAGGCGATTTCGGGCGAAGGGTTCGCCACACTCTTCGTCGCACTGCGCCCCAAGACACGGAGTGAGACTCTTGGTCTTGGACGGCCGCCTGCTCTAGATCGAACGACGGGACCGCACAACCTGATCGCCTTGAGGCCGGAACGACGGCCCTGCGTCGAGGGAGGCGGCCTGCCCGTGACCGGAAGCCCGATGAACGAACGCGTCGAACCCCAGGCCCTGATGCGCGAACCTGTCCGCGTCGCCCCGACCACCCTGCCGCCCGACCATCCGGCGGTGCGGACCGGCCGCGTCGGCGTGCTGCTGATGAATCTCGGCACGCCCGAGGGCACGAGCTACTGGCCGATGCGCCGGTACCTGAAGGAATTCCTCTCCGACCGCCGGGTCATCGAGGTGCCGCGCCTGATCTGGTGGCCGCTTCTCAACCTCATCATCCTGACGAAGCGCCCCGGGCCGAAGGGGCGCGACTACGACAGCATCTGGAACAAGGACCGCGACGAGGGCCCGCTCAAGACCATCACCCGCGGCCAGTGCGAGAAGCTGCAGGCCGCGATGGGCGACACCGTGCTGGTCGATTGGGCGATGCGCTACGGCAAGCCCGAGGTGAGCGTCCGCATCCAGGCGCTGCTCGACGAGGGCTGCGACCGCATCCTGCTCGTGCCGCTCTATCCGCAATATGCTGCGGCGACCTCGGCCACCGCCTGCGACCAGGCCTTCAAGGCGCTGATGCAGATGCGCTGGCAGCCGACCGTGCGGGTCTCGCCGCCCTACCACGATGATCCGGTCTACATCCAAGCTATGGCGGATTCGATCCGCGAGGGGCTGGCGAAGCTGGATTTCGAGCCGGAGGTGATCCTCACCTCGTTCCACGGCGTGCCCAAGAGCTACCTGCTCAAGGGCGACCCCTACCATTGCCAGTGCCTCAAGACCGGCCGCCTGATCCGCGAGGCCATGGGCTACAGCCCCGAGCGGATGCGGGTGACCTTCCAGTCGCGCTTCGGCAACGAGGAATGGCTCAAGCCCTATACCGACGAGACCGTGCAGGCGCTGGCCAAGTCCGGCGTGAAGCGCATGGCGATCGTCGCGCCCGGCTTCACCGCCGACTGCCTGGAGACGCTGGAGGAGCTCGACGGCGAGAACCGCCACTATTTCGAGGAGAACGGCGGCGAGCACTACGCCTTCATCCCCTGCCTCAACGATTCCGACCTCGGCATGCGCGTGATCGAGCATGTGGTGCGGCGGGAATTGCAGGGCTGGATCTGACCCGATGACGCCGCGCTCCGGCCTCGTCGTGATCCTGCCCTGCCGGGATCTCGATGGATCGGAGCGCTTCTATGCCCGCCTCGGCTTCTCCCGCGATCCCGGCCAGGAGGCGTGGCAGGACGGCTACCGCATGCTGAGCCGACCCGACGGGGCGCGCCTGCATCTGCGGCAGGCGGAGGACGGCTGGCTCGTCCCTGAGCGCAACCCCTTCGGTCTCTATCTCTATGCCGAGGACGTGGAGGCGCTGGCCGCCGCCCTCTCCGCGGAGATCGTCGGCGGCGAAGGGCCGGAACCAACTTCCTGGGGAATGCTGGAATTCGCGGTGTCCGATCCGGACGGCGCGCTGGTACGGGTCGGCCGGACGCTGCGGAGCTGAAGCCGGCGTCCGGGCCTGCCGTAAAACCGCCCGTTCCATGCCCTGACTTCGCCTTGCGCCCCCCCGGAGCCCATGCTAGGCGACAGCCGCGCCGCGGGGAGACCCTTCAGGGCCTTCCGTGCCCGGCGCCATTCCAATCCCCACGGTCTTCAAGCCTCTGCCGTCACGGGCGGACGCAGGCTGAAGAGAGCGGCGGGCAAGGACAAGAGAGAGCGACGGGTGGCGCAGAACGGTTCCGAGGGTCCCCTGGTGGCAGGCGTTGCCGGTCGCTACGCTTTGGCCCTGTACGAGCTGGCCCGCGACGAGCGGCAGGTCGATGACGTGGCTCAGAACCTGGATGCGTTCGACGCGCTCTATCGCGAGAGCGCGGACCTTCGCCGTCTCGTGAAGAGCCCGGCCTTCTCGGCGCAGGAGCAGACGGCCGCCATCGGCGCCCTGCTCGCCAAGGCCGGCATCACGGGGCTGGCCGCCAACTTCATCAAGCTGTCGGCCGCCAACCGCCGCCTGTTCGCCCTGCCGGACATGATCCGCGCCTTCCGCGAGAAGGTGCGCGAGGCCAAGGGCATCGTCCGCGCCGAGGTCCGCGTGGCGGAGAAGCCCTCCGACGCGATCATCGAAGAGATCAAGGCTTCGCTGCGCGAGGTCGCCAAGACCGAGGTCGAGATCGACCTGCACGTCGATCCCTCCCTCATCGGCGGCATCGTCGTGAAGATGGGCTCGCGCATGGTCGACGCCTCGCTGCGGACCAAGCTCAACAACATCCGCCTCGCCATGCGGGAAGCCCGCTGAGGCGTGACGCCTCGCGACCGACCGTAACCGACGAAACAGACACCCGACCTTAAAGAGGCCCGACGATGGACATCCGCGCCGCCGAGATCTCCGCGATCCTGAAAGAGCAGATCAAGAACTTCGGCGAGGAGGCCGAAGTCACGGAAGTCGGGCAGGTGCTCGCGGTCGGCGACGGCATCGCCCGCGTCTACGGCCTCGACAACGTCCAGGCCGGTGAGATGGTCGAGTTCGAGTCGGGCGTGCGCGGCATGGCCCTCAACCTCGAGCAGGACAATGTCGGCGTCGTGATCTTCGGCTCCGACCGCGAGATCAAGGAAGGCCAGACCGTCAAGCGCACCGGCGCCATCGTGGACGTGCCGGTCGGCAAGGGCCTGCTCGGCCGCGTGGTCGACGGCCTCGGCAACCCGATCGACGGCAAGGGCCCGATCCAGACGACCGAGCGCCGCCGCGTCGACGTGAAGGCGCCGGGCATCATCCCGCGCAAGTCGGTGCACGAGCCGATGGCCACCGGCCTCAAGGCGATCGACGCCCTCATCCCGGTCGGCCGCGGCCAGCGCGAGCTGATCATCGGCGACCGCCAGACCGGCAAGACCGCGATCGCGCTCGACACGATCCTCAACCAGAAGCCGGCCCATGCGGCTTCCGACGAGAACGCCAAGCTCTACTGCGTCTACGTCGCCATCGGCCAGAAGCGCTCGACGGTGGCCCAGTTCGTGAAGGTGCTGGAGGACCAGGGCGCCCTCGAATACTCCATCGTCATCGCCGCCACCGCTTCCGACGCCGCGCCGATGCAGTTCATCGCGCCGTTCTCCGGCTGCGCCATGGGCGAGTATTTCCGCGACAACGGCATGCATGCCGTGATCGTCTATGACGATCTGTCCAAGCAGGCGGTGGCCTACCGCCAGATGTCGCTGCTGCTGCGCCGCCCGCCGGGCCGCGAGGCCTATCCGGGCGACGTGTTCTACCTCCACAGCCGCCTGCTCGAGCGCGCCGCCAAGATGGGCGACGCCGCCGGCAAGGGTTCGCTCACCGCGCTCCCGGTCATCGAGACCCAGGCCAACGACGTGTCGGCCTACATCCCGACCAACGTGATCTCGATCACCGACGGCCAGATCTTCCTCGAGACCGACCTGTTCTACCAGGGCATCCGCCCGGCGGTGAACGTCGGCCTCTCGGTGTCGCGGGTGGGCTCCTCGGCCCAGACCAAGGCGATGAAAAAGGTCGCCGGCAAGATCAAGGGCGAGCTCGCGCAGTACCGCGAGATGGCCGCCTTCGCGCAGTTCGGCTCCGACCTCGACGCCTCGACCCAGCGCCTGCTGAACCGTGGCTCGCGCCTCACCGAGCTCCTGAAGCAGCCGCAATTCTCGCCGCTGAAGATGGAAGAGCAGGTCGCGGTGATCTACGCCGGCGTGAACGGCTACCTCGACAAGCTGCCGCTCAACAAGGTCCGCACCTTCGAGGACCAGCTGCTCGGCACGCTCCGCTCGAAGCACGCCGACCTGCTGAATGCGATCCGCGACTCGAAGGATCTCTCCGACGAGAACGCGAACAAGCTCAAGGGTGTCGTCGAAGGCATCTCCAAGTCGCTCGAAGGCTAAACCTCTCGAACGACCCGATCCCTTCCGCGTGAGGAAGGGATCGGGGATCGCGGTTCGCAAGGGCCGCGCTCCGGACGAACCCCCTCTCCGGCTCCTCCCCAGACACGGGAGGAGAGGCCCTCCCGAACGGACCCGGACGCCCCTCGATGGCCAGCTTGAAGGACCTGCGCAACCGCATCACCTCGGTGAAGGCGACGCAGAAGATCACCAAGGCGATGCAGATGGTCGCCGCCGCCAAGCTGCGGCGTGCCCAGAACGCCGCCGAGAACGGGCGGCCCTACGCCGAGAAGATGGCGCAGGTGCTCGGTAACCTCGCGGGCAACCTCGATGGCGGCGTCGGCGCCCCGAAGCTGCTCTCGGGCACCGGCCAGGACCGCGTCCACCTGCTCGTCGTCGCCACCGGCGACCGCGGCCTGTGCGGCGCCTTCAACTCCTCGATCGTGCGTCTGGCCCGCGAGCACGTCCGCAAGCTCGAGGCCGAGGGCAAGACGGTCAAGATCATGACCGTCGGCAAGAAGGGCCTCGACATCCTGCGCCGCCAGTACCGCGACCGCATCGTCGAGAGCATGGACATCCGCGGCACCAAGCCGGTCGATTACGAGTTCGCCTCGCAGATCGCCGACAAGATCGTCGCCCGCTTCGATGCCGGCGAGTTCGACGTCGCGACCCTGTTCTACTCCGAGTTCCGCTCGGTGATCTCGCAGATCCCGACCGCCCAGCGCCTGATCCCGGCCGAACTGCCGGCGACCGACGGCACGACCACCACCGGCGCCGGCTCCGACGCCGCCATGGAGTTCGAGCCCTCCGAGGAGTCGATCCTCGAGACGCTGCTGCCCAAGAACCTGACCGTCCAGGTCTACCGCGCGCTCCTCGAGAACGCCGCCTCCGAGCAGGGCGCGCGCATGAGCGCCATGGATTCCGCGACCCGCAACGCGGGCGAGATGATCAAGAAGCAGACGCTGATCTACAACCGCACGCGTCAGGCCATGATCACCAAGGAACTCATCGAAATCATCTCGGGCGCGGAAGCGCTCTGATCCACAAACACGCGCCCGCACGCATTCGAAGGACAGGCATCATGGCCAACACCGCCGCCCCCACCGCCGCCAAGGGCAAGATCACCCAGGTCATCGGCCCCGTGGTCGACGTGCAGTTCGACGGCCATCTGCCGGAGATCCTGAACGCGCTGGAGACCAAGAACCAGGGCAACCGCCTCGTGCTCGAAGTGGCCCAGCAGCTCGGCGAGAACACCGTCCGCTGCATCGCCATGGACACCTCGGAAGGCCTCGTGCGTGGCCAGGAGGTCTCCGATACCGGCGCGCCGATCCGGGTGCCGGTCGGCCACAACACGCTCGGCCGCATCATGAACGTCATCGGCGAGCCGATCGACGAGGCCGGCCCGATCCAGGCCGACACGTTCCGCGCCATCCACCAGCCGGCCCCGTCCTACGACGAGCAGTCGACCGAGGCGCAGATCCTCGTCACCGGCATCAAGGTGGTGGACCTGCTCGCCCCCTACGCCAAGGGCGGCAAGATCGGCCTGTTCGGCGGCGCGGGCGTCGGCAAGACCGTGCTGATCATGGAGCTGATCAACAACATCGCCAAGGCCCACTCGGGCTACTCGGTGTTCGCTGGCGTGGGTGAGCGCACCCGCGAGGGCAACGATCTCTACCACGAGATGATCGAGTCCAACGTCAACAAGAACCCCAAGGAGAACGGCGGCTCGGCCGAGGGCTCCAAGTGCGCGCTGGTCTACGGCCAGATGAACGAGTCGCCCGGCGCCCGCTCCCGCGTGGCGCTGACCGGCCTGACCATCGCCGAGCAGTTCCGCGACGAGGGCCAGGACGTGCTGTTCTTCGTCGACAACATCTTCCGCTTCACGCAGGCGGGCTCCGAGGTGTCGGCGCTTCTCGGCCGCATCCCCTCGGCGGTGGGCTACCAGCCGACGCTCGCCACCGACATGGGCGCCCTGCAGGAGCGCATCACCACCACGACCAAGGGCTCGATCACCTCGGTGCAGGCGATCTACGTGCCGGCCGACGACCTGACCGACCCGGCGCCCGCCGCCTCGTTCGCCCACCTCGACGCCACGACCGTGCTGTCGCGCTCGATCGCCGAGAAGGGCATCTACCCGGCCGTGGACCCGCTCGACTCCACCTCGCGCATGCTCTCGCCGGCGATCCTCGGTGAGGAGCACTACGACGTCGCCCGCCGCGTCCAGCAGACCCTGCAGCGCTACAAGTCGCTTCAGGACATCATCGCGATCCTGGGCATGGACGAGCTGTCGGAAGAGGACAAGCTGACGGTCGCCCGCGCCCGCAAGATCGAGCGCTTCCTCAGCCAGCCGTTCCACGTCGCCGAGGTGTTCACCGGCTCGCCGGGCAAGCTCGTCGCGCTCGAGGACACGATCAAGGGCTTCAAGGGCCTGGTCGAGGGCAAGTACGACGACCTGCCGGAGGCCGCCTTCTACATGGTCGGCTCCATCGAGGAGGCCCAGGAGAAGGCCAAGAAGCTCGCCGCCTAAGCCGCGGACGACGCTTCCCCCCGGCGCGCGGGGCAGACGTCCCGCGCGCCGCTCAACCTCTCGCGGACACCTGACGCATGGCCACCTTCCATTTCGATTTCGTCGGCCCCGAGCGGACGCTGTATTCCGGTGAGGTCGAGGCGGTGCAGCTGCCCGGCACCGAGGGCGAGATGACCGTGCTGCCGGGCCATGCCCCGGTGCTGACCTCGCTGAAGGTCGGCGTCATCACCGTCACCGAGAAGGCCGGCAACGGCAAGCGCATCTACGTCCAGGGCGGCTTTGCCGATATCGGCCCCAAATCCGTGACCGTGCTGGCCGAGCGCGCCGCGCCGATCGAGGAGGTCAACCCCGCCATGATCGACAAGGAGATCGAGGCGGCCGAGATGGCCCGCGACGCCACCCAGGATCCCGCCAAGCGCGAGGCCATCAACAGCCAGATCGTTCAGCTGCGCGAAGCCAAGCACACGCTCAGCCTCTGAGCTTTTTGAGATTTTTCGGTTTTACGAGAAGGGCGTCGGGTCACCGGCGCCCTTCTTCGTTTCCGCGGCTGCATCGCGGCGTCCCTTCCCCCTGGAGGAAGGAAAGCCGCCGGTTGAGGCGTTCAGGATGGGGCGGTGGCTTCACCCGCCCCCGCCTAACCCTCCTGGCAAGACGGGGGAGACAGCGCGGCGAGCGCGTGGGCGATGAGCCGATCCTTGACGGCCGCATCGCTCGGGCAGCCCTCCGCGAGCCACAGAGCCCGCGCCGCGCGCAGGGCCCGCCCGACGTCCGGCCCCGGCGGCACGCCGCGGGCCACGAGGTCGGCGCCGGCCACCGGCAGGACCGGGCGCGTGCCCGACCGCACCATCCGATCCAGCGCGGCCCGAGCCTCGTCCGTCACGAGGGGACGCGGCTCGCCGTCGAGGATGCGCAGCACGGTGCGCAGCAGCGCGGGGCCGTAATCGGCCGCCAGCGCCGGCGTCTCGGCGGCGTCGAGGCCGGGGCGGCCGTGCAGGTGGGCGAGCGCGTCGGCATAGGCGGTCAGATGGGCGTGCTCGGCCTTGGACAGGCGCAGGCTCTCCTGCAGCCGGTCGGCATCCTCGCGGGTCAGCACGCAGAGCGCACCGAGCCTCGTGATCGCCTCCGTCTCCGGCGCCGCGCGGGCGAGGCGGCCGCGTTCGGCGACGCCGCCGGTGATGCGGGAGAGAAGGCCGGTCTCGCTCAAGGTCGCGACGGCTTCCACCGCGCGGGGCGTCAGCAGGAGCTTCAAGAACTCCGCCCGCACCCGCTCGCGCGAGAGCCGAAACAGGCCGTCGCGGGCCGCCACCGCCGCAGCCAACCCCTCCGGGTCCGGCTCGCCCCGCCCATAGCGCGCGTGAAATCGGAAGAAGCGCAGGATGCGGAGAACATCCTCGCGGATACGGGTGGCGGCTTCGCCGATGAAGCGCACGCGGCCGGCCGCGAGATCGGCCACGCCGCCGGTGGTGTCGTGAAGCGTGCCGTCGGCCGAGAGCGACAGAGCGTTGATGGTGAAGTCGCGCCGCTCGGCATCCCGTGCGAAGTCGCGGCCGAACCGGACCACGGCATGGCGCCCGTCGGTCTCGACATCCTCGCGCAGCGTCGTCACCTCGTGGGGCTCGCCGTCCACCACGAGGGTCACGGTGCCGTGCTCGATCCCCGTCGGCACCGCCTTGAGGCCGGCGGCGCGGGCGCGCGCGATCACGGCCTCCGGCAGGTGCGTGGTGGCGAGATCGAGGTCGCTGGCGGTCCGCCCGAGCAGCGCATCGCGCACGCAGCCGCCGACGAGGCGGGTTTCCTCGGCGGGAGCGTCGAGGGCCGCGAGGCAGGCGCGCACGCCCGCGCGGGCCAGAAGGCGCGCCGGGCCGTCGGCGTCGAGGCCGGGGGGCCGTTCCGTCACCGGAAGTGCCCCGGCACCAAGCGCCCGTTCTCGTAGCGCGGCGGCACGTAGCCCTCGGCGTGGCGCTCGCCGGTCAGCCCGGTCATCACCAGCGAGACCACCACGACGAACAGCCCGGCCAGCACGAGGCGCGTCCATTGCGGCTTCCACTCTGCCCCGTCGAGGGGCGAGCGGCGCGCCAGCAGCAGCCAGCCGGCGAACAGGATGAAGGGCAGCGAGAACAGGGCGATCTGTTCGAAGACGAGGCGCAGCATTGTTTCGGATTTTCGCGGAGCCGGGTTTCGGAGTGCCTCACAAAACTCCCGTTCACCGCCGGTGTTTTCGTCGGGGGCGACAGCGCGGCGGGCGTTCTATGAGAGACACTCAGGCGTAGAGTCGCTCGTAGAGGTTATGCACGATCCCCGCCGTGACGCCCCAGATCAGGTGCTCGCCGTGCGGGATGGCGTAGAAGTAACGCGTCCGGCCCTGCCACGCCCGCGAACGGACGAGATGCCGCGCCGGGTCCATCAGGAACTGGAGCGGCACCTCGAAGGCGAGGTCCACCTCGTCACGGTTGAGGGCGAGGATCGCGTCGTCCGCCACGAGGCCGACCACCGGCACCACGAGGAAGCCGGTCGCCGAGAGATAGGGATCGAGATAGCCGAGCGGACGCACGGAATCGCCCGTGAGGCCGATCTCCTCGCGGGCCTCGCGGAGCGCGGTGTCGATGGGCGAGACGTCGCCGGGATCGACCTTGCCGCCGGGGAAGGCGATCTGGCCCGAATGGTCGCGCAGATGCGCCGCCCGCCGGGTCAGCAGCACGCTCATGCCGTCGGGGCGCTCGATCACCGGCACCAGCACCGCGGCGTCGCGATGGGGCGCGGCGGGCGCGGTGGCCACGCCACCGGGATCGAGGTCGTGGTCGCCGCGCGGGTTCGCGAGCGGCACGCCGGGGCCGGGCGGCACGCGCGACAGGCCGACCTCGGCCCGCGCCAGGAAGCCGGGACGGCGGAAATCGGCGGGATTGACCGGCTCGCGCCCGCCCGGCGGCGCGGTCGCGGGGTCGGCCGCCCCCTCGGGCAGCTTCATGCGGCGGCCTCGGCCGGGGCGATGCGGTGGAAGGCGCCCCCGGCCCACAGGCCGAGCCAGCTCTCACCGTCGAGGCTCCGCTCCTCGGCCAGATCGACCAGATCGTAGGTGAGCGCCCGACTGACCAGGGCCGTCAGCCCGCCGCGCACGCGCACATAAGGTTTGAGGCCGTCGGCCGTGTCCTCGAACCGCAGGGGGTGCTCGGCATCGACGGAGACGAGGTCGTCGACATTGGTGCGCAACGCGATGCGGCGCCCCTCGCCCTCGCCCTCCACCGCCATCTCGACCGCGGTGAAATGCGCATCCTCGACCGCGATCCGCACCTTCTCGACCGGCGTCACCAGCACGGTCGAGCCGTCGGGCTCGCGCCGCAGGATCGAGGCGAACAGCTTGACGAGTTTTGGCCGGCGGATCGGCGAGCCGTTGTGGAACCATGTCCCGTCCGCCGCGATGCGGATGTCGATGTCCCCACAATGCTCCGGATTCCACCGCTCCACCGGCGGCGGCCCGCGCGTGCCGAGATCGCCGAGGGCGGCGCTCAGGCGGGCGAGGGCGGGATCGGGGGCCGGATCCGGGGCATCTTGGCTCATGGGAGCGAATATATGGCAGGCCGCGCCCCGCAGGGAGGCGGCCCTCAGCCCGGCTTCTTCTTCAGCACCTTCCAGATGCCGGTGACGGCGACGAGCGCCCGCCCGCCGCTCGTCAGCGTGCCGCGCACGAACACCAGCGACGCGGTCTTTCGCACGATCTCGGGCGTCACCTCGATCAGATCGCCGATCCTGGCGGCATCCACGAACTGGCTCGACATCTCGATGGTGACGCAGGGGGCGTCGTCGGCGGTCTCGCGCACCACGATGCTGAGCGCCCGGTCGGCGAAGGTCAGCAGCGCGCCGCCGTGGACGATGCCCACCAGATTGCCGTGCCGCTCGTCCGTCCGGAACGCGAAGTCGCGCCGCCCCTCGACGGTGCGGTGATGCACCGGGCCGATATGGGCGATGAAGCCCGGATCGGTGAAAGCCTCCCAGCCGGCGGGAAACGCCGCTTGCTCCGCGTCGGTCATGAAAGGTCCGTCTCCGCGCCAGAAGTGCGAACGGGCCGACCGCGGATGCACGATGTCGCGGGCGGCCTGCCCTGTCGTCGTGAGGGGCCCATATAGCGCCCATCCGTCGCGCGGCAGCGCCGCGCTTGCGTTCGGTGCGCGTTCGGCGCCAGACTTGCAGCTCATCCTGGGCGTTCGGCACTGCGCGCCGCCCGGCATTCGGAGATTCGACCGCATGGCACAGGGCGCCGGTTCGGCCAGCACGACGAGCCTCGACGACGGGATCGTCGCCACCGCCGAGACCTGTCTGGCCGCGATCCACGAGGCGCGCGAGGCGATCCACGGGGTCATCTTCGGCCAGGAAAGAATCGTCGATCTCGCCCTCGTCACCATCCTGGCCGGCGGCCACGGCCTGCTCGTCGGCCTGCCGGGCCTCGCCAAGACCAAGCTGGTCGAGACGCTGGGCACCGTGCTGGGGCTCGACGCAAGGCGGGTGCAGTTCACCCCCGACCTGATGCCGTCCGACATCCTCGGCACCGAAATCCTCGACGAGGATGCCGAGCGCCGCCGCTCGTTCCGCTTCGTCAAGGGCCCGGTCTTCACGCAATTGCTGATGGCCGACGAGATCAACCGCGCGAGTCCCCGCACGCAATCGGCCCTGCTCCAGGCGATGCAGGAGCATTTCGTCTCTGTGGCGGGCGAGCGCCACGACCTGCCGCGCCCGTTCCACGTGCTGGCGACCCAGAACCCGATCGAGCAGGAGGGCACCTACCCCCTGCCCGAGGCGCAGCTCGACCGTTTCCTCTTGGAGATCGACGTCGGCTATCCGGATCGTGCCGCCGAGCGCCGCATCCTGATCGAGACGACCGGCGTCGAGGACGCCAGGGCGAAGGCGGTGATGAGCACCGAGCAGCTGCTCACGGCCCAGCGTCTCGTACGCCGCCTGCCGGTGGGCGATGCGGTGGTGGATGCGATCCTCGACCTCGTGCGCTCGGCCCGCCCCGAGGGCGGCGATCCGTCGGTGGCGAAAAAGCTCTTGTGGGGCCCCGGCCCCCGCGCCAGCCAGGCGCTGACGCTGGCGGTGCGCGCCCGCGCCCTGATCGAGGGCCGCGTCGCCCCCTCGGTCGCCGACGTGAAGGCGTTGGCCGAGCCGGTGCTCAAGCACCGCATGGCGGTGACCTTCGCGGCGCGGGCCGACGGCGAGAGCGTGACCGGCCTGATCGGCCAGCTCGCCGCCAAGCTCTGACGGGACCGACCCGATGGCCTCCGCCCGGCTCGTCGAGGCCGACAGCCGCCGCCCGGGGCGGCCCGAGACCGGCAGCGCCCTCGACCTCGCCGGGCGGATGCCCCGCATCGTTCTCGAATCGCGCCGCGTCTCCGGCACGCTGGCGCATGGCCTGCACGGCCGCCGCCGGGCCGGGCCGGGCGAGAGCTTCTGGCAGTTCCGGCCCTTCGTGAACGGCGAGGCGGCGGCGCGCATCGACTGGCGCCGCTCGGCCCGCGACGACCGGCTCTACGTGCGCGAGCGCGAATGGGAGGCCGCCCACAACATCTGGATCTGGATCGACCGCTCCGCCTCCATGGGCTTCGCCTCCGATCTCGCCCAGACCTCGAAGGTCGAGCGTGCCCTGGTGCTGGGGCTGGCGCTCGCCGACACCTTCGTGGATGGCGGCGAGCGAGTCGGGCTGCTCGGGCTTACCCGGTCGTCAGCCGCCCGCGGCATCGTCGAGACGCTGGCGCAATCGCTCGTCAACGACCGCGCCGGGCTGAGCCAGGACCTGCCGCCCCCGGCGACCCCCGGCCGCTTCGACGAGACCGTGCTGATCAGCGACTTCCTCACCCCGCTCGATTCCGTGCGCGCCTCGGTGCAGGCGATCTCGACGCGCGGCACCCACGGCCATCTCGTGATGGTGGTCGATCCGGTCGAAGAAACCTTCCCCTTCACGGGCCAAGCCGTGCTGCACGACCCGCAAGGCAACACCAGCCTCGACATCGGCGAGGCCGGCGCCTGGGGCGAGGCCTATCGCCAGCGCATCGCCGCCCACCGCGACGGGCTCGCCGAGATCGCCCAGCAGGCGGGCTGGACGCTGACCATCCACCGCACCGACCGGCCCGCGACCGAGGCGGCGCTCCGCGTCCTCACCCTCGTCGCCGCCGCGCGCGGGCTCGGCTGAAAGGCAACGGTCCGTGTTCGGGCTCCCCCTCACCTTCGCCGCCCCGCTCGCGCTGGCCGCCCTCGTGGCGCTGCCGGCGCTGTGGATCCTGCTGCGGGTCACGCCGCCGCGCCCCCGCCGCATCAGCTTCCCGCCGCTGGCGCTGATGGCCGACATTCTCCCGAAGCGCGAGACCCCCGCCCGCACCCCGCCCTGGCTGCTGATCCTGCGGATTCTGGCCGCCGCCTGCCTGATCCTGGCCGTCGCCGGCCCGGTCTGGAATCCGTCCGGCATCGGCGCCGCCTCGGGGCGTACTCCGCTGCTGCTGATCCTCGACAACGGCTTCACCGCCGCCCACGACTGGCGCGACCGCCTGCGCGCGGCCACCGACGAGGTCGAGGCCGCCGCCCGCGACGGGCGCCCGGTCGCCCTGGTGGCGAGCGCGGAAGCCGCCGCCCCGTTCGAGGCGCGCCCGCCCGCCGCCGCCCTGGAGCGCCTGCGCGCGATCAAGCCGCGCCCGCACCTCGCCGACCGCGGCGCGCATCTGCCGTCGATCGGGACTTTCCTGGAGAAGACGCCCGGCGCCTCCATCGTCTGGATCGCCGACGGCGTCCGCGGCGCGGGCGATACCGATTTCGCGAAGGCGCTCGCCGAGCTCGCCGCCAAGCAGGGCAGCGCCGTCACCTTGCTCAAGGCCGACCGCCCGCCCGCGCTCGCCATCGAGGGCGCGCCGCAGCAGCCGGGCGAGAAGCTCACCGCACAGGTGTTGCGCGCTGCGCCGAACGGCCGCGACACCGGTCTCGTGCGGGCGCTCGACCAGAAAGGCCTGCCGCTCGCCGAGAGCCGCTTCACCCTGGAGCCGGAGGCCCGCGAGACGACCGTGACCTTCGATCTGCCGGTGGAGCTGCGCAACGCCATCGCCCGCTTGGAGATCGAGGGCGAGGGCTCGGCCGGGGCCGTGGTGCTGATGGACGAGCGCGGCCGGCGCCGCCGGGTCGGCCTCGTCTTCGGCGGCACTCTCGATCAGGCCCAGCCGCTGCTGGCGCCGACCTACTACCTGGCGAAGGCCCTCTCACCGTTCGCCGACGTGCAGCAGCCCCGCGGCGGGCAGGGCACGTCGGAGGCCATCGGGCAGATGCTCGACAATCAGGTCTCGGTGCTGGCGCTCGCCGATGTCGGCGCGCTCGACGAGCGCACGCTGGCCCGCGTGGAACAATTCGTGGACGAGGGCGGCCTGCTCCTGCGCTTCGCCGGCCCGCGCTTGGCCGCCGGCAACGATCCGCTCGTGCCGGTGCGCCTGCGCCGCGGCGGGCGGTCGCTCGGCGGCACGCTCTCCTGGGACCGGCCGAAGACGCTCGCGGCGTTTGCCCCCGAGAGCCCCTTCGCCGGCCTCGTGCCGCCCGCCGATATCGGCATCCGCCGCCAGATCCTGGCCGAGCCGGACGGCGATCTTCCGGGCAAGACCTGGGCGGCCCTGCAGGACGGCACGCCGATCGTCACCGCGCAGAAGCGGGGGCAGGGGCTCGTCGTGCTGTTCCACGTCACCGCCGACACCACGTGGTCGAACCTGCCGCTGTCCGGCCTGTTCGTGGACATGCTGCGCCGGGTCGTCGGCCTCGCCGGCCCCTCCGCCAAGCTCGCCGAGGGCGACGGGCGCCAAGCCAAGGCGGCCTTGCTCGCCCCGCGCCTGACGCTCGACGGCTTCGGCGCGCTGGGCTCCCCACCCGCCAGCGCCACCGCGGTCCCGGCCGATTTTTCCGACCGCGCCGGCCCCGAGCATCCGCCGGGCTTCTACGGCGCGGCGGAGGGCGGCATCGCCGTCAACGCGCTGCGCCCCGGCGACCGGCTCGAACCGCTCGACATCGCGGCACTCTCGGGCGCCCGGATCGGCTCGCTCGCGGGCGCCGAGACGGTGGACCTGCGCGCCACCCTGTTCACCCTCGCGCTGCTGCTGCTCGCCCTCGACACCCTGGCGGGCCTCTGGCTCGGCGGCTTTTTGCGCGGCGCCAGTCGCTTGTCGCGTGGGCGCGCGGCGCCGGCCGCCCTCGTCCTCGCCGCATTCCTGGGCGCGGGACTTCTGGCCGCGCCCTCGCCCGCCTTCGCGCAGGTGCCCGCCGCCAACCGGCCGAACGGCACGGAATCGGCCCTCAACACCCGCCTCGCCTACGTCGTGACCGGCGATTCCGCGGTCGACACCGCGAGCCGGACCGGTCTCACCGGTCTGACCCAGATGCTCGCCGCCCGCACCGCCCTGGAGCCCGGCGAGCCCGCGGGTCTCGATCCCGAGAAGGACGAACTGGCCTTCTATCCCCTGATCTACTGGCCGATCGTCGCCGGGCGCCCGCAGCCGAGCGAGGCGGCGATCCGCAAGATCGACGCCTTCATGCGCAACGGCGGCACGGTGATCTTCGACACCCGCGACGCCCAGACCGCCCGCGCCGGCGGCCCGCCGACGCCGGAGACCGCTTATCTCCGCAAGATGCTCGGCACCTTGGAGGTGCCCGAGCTGGAGCCGGTGCCGCCCGACCACGTGCTGACCAAGGCGTTCTACCTCGTGGACAGCTTCCCCGGCCGCTACGGCAACGGCCAGACCTGGGTCGAGACCATCCCTCCCGCGGCGGAAGGCGGCGAGCGCCGCCCGGCGCGGGCCGGCGACGGCGTCACCCCGCTCATCATCACCGGCAACGACCTCGCCGCCGCCTGGGCGGTGGGCCGCAACGGCGAGCCGCTCTACCCGGTCAACGGCGATCAGCGGCAGCGCGAGATGGCGTTCCGGGGCGGCATCAACATCGTGATCTACACGCTGACCGGGAACTACAAGGCCGATCAGGTGCACGTGCCGGCGCTGCTGGAGCGGCTAGGGCAGTGATTTCTTTGGGACAGACGCGCCGCGCCCCTAACCCTTCCCCCTCTGCGGGGGAGGGTGGCCCCCGAAGGGGGGCGGGTGAGGGGAGCCCGGCTTCCGGAGATGGCCGGTCGACGGCGGCCAAGCGGGATCGTCGCGCTGCCCTCTCCCGTCCGCTCCGCGGACACCCTCCCCCCAACCCAAGTCGGGCTTGCCCGACTTTGGCACCTTGGATGCGGATGTCGGGCAAGCCCGACATCCGTTGGGGGGAGGGTTCTTTTGTGCTTCATCCTGAAGGCCTCACCTCATGCTGAGCCTCAGCTTCACCCCCCTGGTCCCCTGGCCGGTGCTCGCCGGATTCGGCGTGCTCGCCGCGGTCCTCGTCGTCGTCGCGATCTTGGCCCGCGGGCGCACCGCGCTTCTGCGCGCCGTCGCGCTCGCCCTGGTGATCGCCGCGCTCGCCAACCCCTCCCTGGTGCGCGAGGATCGCGACCCGGTGAAGGACGTGGCCGCCATCGTCGTGGACCGCTCCGGCTCGCAGACGCTCGGCGAGCGCCCGGCCATGACCGACGCGGTCAAGGCCGAGCTGGAGCGCCGCTTCGGCTCGCTCACCAACATCGAGCCGCGCTTCATCGAGGTCGGCGACGCGCAGGGCTCTGAGGGCGACGACGGCACCAAGCTGTTCACCGCGCTGACCCAGGCGCTCGCCGACGTGCCGGCCGAGCGGGTGGCGGGCGTCGTCATGCTCACCGACGGCGTGGTGCACGACATCCCGGCCTCGCTGGAGACGCTCGGTTTCAAGGCGCCGCTGCACGTCCTCGTCACCGGGCGGCCCGACGAGCGCGACCGCCAGATCCGCATGCTGGAAGCCCCCCGCTTCGGCATCGTCGGCAAGGACGTGACCATCCGCGCCGAGGTGATGGAGCGCGGCGGCACCGGCACCGCGACCGTCAGCGTGCGTCGCGACGGCGAGGAGATCGACCGGCAGAGCATCGCGACCGGCACGCCGTTCTCGCTGACGACGCATATCGAGCATGGCGGCCCGAACGTGGTCGAGATCGAGGTCGAGCCGCTGCCGGGCGAGCTGACGACCGTCAACAACCGCGCGGTGCTCCCCATCGAGGGCATCCGCGAGAAGCTCAGGGTGCTGCTGGTCTCCGGCGAGCCGCACCAGGGCGAGCGCACCTGGCGCAACCTGCTGAAGTCGGACGCGAGCGTCGATCTCGTCCACTTCACGATCCTGCGCCCGCCGGAGAAGCAGGACGGCACGCCGATCTCGGAGCTGTCGCTGATCGCCTTCCCGACCCGCGAGCTGTTCGTCCAGAAGATCAAGGATTTCGACCTGATCATCTTCGACCGCTACGCCAACCAGAGCGTGCTGCCGTCGGCCTATTTCGACAACATCGTCCGCTACGTCCGCGAGGGCGGCGCGCTGCTGATCGCCGCCGGCCCCGAATTCGCCGGCCCGGCGAGCCTCGCCCGCACACGGCTCTCCGCGGTGCTGCCGGGCGACCCGTCGATGAAGGTGGTCGAGCAGCCCTACAAGGCCGCGCTGACCGACACCGGCCAGCGCCATCCGGTCACCCGCGCGCTGCCCGGCTCGGAATCGAACCCGCCGGCCTGGGGCGACTGGCTGCGCATCGTCTCGGCCCAGACCCGCGCGGGCGTCCAGCCGATTATGTCCGGCGCCAACGGCCTGCCGCTGTTGGCGCTCTCACGCGAGGACAAGGGCCGCGTCGCCCTGATGCTGTCGGATCAGGCCTGGCTTTGGGCCCGCGGCTACCAGCAGGGCGGCCCGTATCTCGATCTGCTGCGGCGGCTGGCCCACTGGCTGATGAAGGAACCGGCCCTCGAAGAGGAGGCGCTGCGGGCGCAGACGACGGGCCGGGGCCGCGAGGTCCGCGTCGAGCGCCAGACCATGGCGGAAGAAGCCGGCCCCGTCACGATCACCGGCCCGACCGGCAAGGAGCGCACGCTGACGCTCACCAAGTCCGAGCCCGGCCTGTTCAGCGCCACGTTCGAGGCCGAGAGCCTCGGCCTGCACACGTTGCGCTCGGGCAACCTCGTGGCCTTCGTCAGCGTCGGCCCGGCCAACCCGCGCGAACTCGCCGACGTGTTCAGCGACACCGAGCGCCTCAAGGGCGTAGCCGAGGCCTCCGGCGGCACCATCCGCCGCGTGGCGGCCGCAGGCGGCGGCCTCGACGTGCCGCGCCTCCAGATCACCCGCGGCGGGCGCTTGGGCGGCGCCGACTGGATCGGCTTCCGCCCGAGCGACAGCGCCACGATCCGCGGCGTCGAGGTCTATCCGCTGGGCATCGGCCTGTGGGCGCTCGCCGCGCTCGCGGCGGCCGTGCTGGCGATGTGGCTGGTGGAGGGACGCAGGGGGCGGGCGGCGTAGCCTCCGGCTCAAAGGCCGCGCGGCGATGTCTCCCGAAAGCCAACCTCCCGGCTTATCGGCCAATTGTCCGTGAGCGGGAGTTACACGGGGGCCTCTCACCTGTGTAAATCCGGCCGCATGACCGACCTCCCTCCCTTCCTGGCCGGCGGCGGCGAGGCCGCCCGCATGATCGCCGAGCGCGATTGGTCGGGTCATCCGCTCGGGCCCCCGGAGACGTGGCCGGAATCCCTGCGCACGGCGCTGAGCCTCGTCCTCAACTCGCCCGAGAGCATGATCCTGGCCTGGGGGCCGGACCTGCATTTCTTCTTCAACGAGACCTACTTCCCGCTACTCGGCCCACGGCTCCCCTGGGCGATGGGCGAGCGGTTCGATCGTGTCTGGGCCGACGGCTGGGAACAGGCCAAGCCCATCATCGACGAGGCCTTCGCCGGCCGCAGCCGCCGGTTCGAGGACCTGCCCTGGAAGCTCGCCACCGACCGGGGCGAGGCCGACACGTGGTGGTCGTTCTCCTACTCGCGGGTGCTCGACGGGGAGGGCCGCATCGCCGGCCTGTTCATCTTCACCAACGAGACGACCAAGCGGGTGCGCGCCGAGGAATGCCGCCGGGCGGTCGAGGCGGAGTTGCGGGCCGAGCGCGACCGGGCCACGGGCGTGCTCGACAACATGGGCGAGGCCTTCGCGCTGCTCGACCGCGACTTCCGCATCCTCGACATGAATGCCGAGGCCCTGCGCATGGACACGCGCCCGCGGGAGGCGGTCGTCGGGCGCATCCAGTGGGAGGTCTATCCCGACATGGACCCGGAACTGGTGCGCCTCCAGCGCCGGGCCATGGCCGAGCGCGTCCCCGTCGTGCTGGAGCACCGCTACGTCTGGCCCGACGGCCGCGCCGCCTGGATCGACATGCGCGCCTACCCGGTGAGCGAGGGGCTCGCGGTGTTCTACCGGGACGTCACCGCCCGGCGCGAGGCCGCAGACGCCTCGCGCCGCAGCGAGGCGCTGCTCGCCGCCACCCTCGACGCGCTCCCCGTGGGCGTCATCATCGCCGACGCGCAGGGTAGGATCGTGCGCGACAACGCCGCCAACCGGGCGATCTGGGGCGTGCCGCCGGAGACCCCGGACTGGACCGGCTACGGTGAGTGGAAGGGCTACTGGCCCGAGACCGGGCAGCGCCTCTCCGCCGAGGAATGGGGCATGGCCCGCGCGCTCCTGCACGGCGAGACCGTGCGCGGCGAACTGGTCGAGATCGCGCCGTTCGACGGCGGCCCCCGGCGCCAGTTCCTCAACAACGCCGCGCCGATCCGCGACGCGTCCGGCGCCATCGTCGGCGGCGTGGTGGCCGAACTCGACGTGACCGAGCGCATCGCCGTCGAGCGGCGCCTGCGGGAGAGCGAGGCGCTCGCCCGCGAGCATGCGGAGCGGGTCCAGTTGGCGTTGGCGGCGGGCGCCATCATCGGCACGTGGTTCTGGGACGTGACCGCCGACCGCTTCACGGTGGACGAGGCCTTCGCCCGCGCCTTCGGCCTCGATCCGGCGCTGGGCCGCGTGGGCCTCAGCCTGGAGCAGGTGGTCGAGACCGTTCATCCCGACGACAAGGCCGGGCTCGCGCGGGCGATCGAGACGGCGATCGAGCGCGGCGGTGCCTATGCCCACCAGTACCGGGTGCGGCGGGCCGACGGGCATTACTACTGGATCGAGGCCAACGGCCGGGTCGAGCACGGCCGCGACGGGGCCCCGACCCGCTTCCCCGGCGTCGTCATCGACGTGGAGGAACGCCGCGCCGTCGCGGCCGAGCGGGACCGCGCCAGCGCGCTCGCGCGGGAGAAGGCGGTCGAGTTCGAAACGCTCGCCGACAACATCCCGGTCCTGTGCTGGATGGCGCGGGCCGACGGGCACATCTACTGGTACAACCGGGGCTTCTACGACTACACCGGCACCGATTTCGCCGACATGCAGGGCTGGGGCTGGGACGTGCTGCACGATCCCGCCCTGCTGCCCGCCGTGACGGCGCGCTGGCGGCACTCGATCGAGACCGGCGAGCGCTTCGAGATGACCTTCCCGCTCAAAGGGGCGGACGGTGTCTTCCGGCCGTTCCTGACCCGCATCGTGCCGATCCGCGACGAGGCGGGCGCCGTGGTGCGCTGGTTCGGCACCAATGTCGACATCACCGAGCAGCGCGCGGCGCAGGACGCCCTGCGCGAACTCAACGAAACGCTGGAGGAGCAGGTCGCCACCCGCACCCGCGCCCTGATGCAGACCGAGGAGGCCCTGCGCCAGTCGCAGAAGATGGAGGCGGTGGGCCAGCTGACCGGCGGCATCGCCCACGACTTCAACAACCTCCTGGCCGGCATCTCCGGCTCGCTCGAACTGATGCAGACCCGCATCGGCCAGGGCCGGCTCAAGGACGTCGACCGCTACATGGGCGCGGCGCAGGGCGCGGCCAAGCGCGCCGCCGCGCTGACCCATAGGCTGCTCGCCTTCTCCCGCCGCCAGACGCTCGATCCGAAGCCCACGGACGTGAACCGTCTCGTCTTCGGCATGGAGGAACTCATCCGCCGCACCGTGGGGCCGACCGTGACGATCGAGGTCGTGGGCGCCGCCGGGCTCTGGCCCGCCTTGGTCGATCCGCCCCAGCTCGAGAACGCGCTGCTCAACCTCTGCATCAACGCCCGCGACGCGATGCCGGAGGGCGGGCGCATCACCATCGAGACCGCCAACAAGTGGCTCGACGAGCACGCCGCCCGCCGCCACGACATGCCGGCCGGCCCCTACCTGTCGCTCTGCGTCACCGATACCGGCACCGGCATGAGCCCGGACGTGATCGCCAAGGCCTTCGATCCGTTCTTCACGACCAAACCCACCGGCCAGGGTACGGGCCTCGGCCTCTCGATGATCTACGGTTTCGCCAAGCAATCGGGCGGGCAGGTGCGGATCTATTCGGAGGTCGGCCAGGGCACGACCATGTGCCTCTACCTGCCGCGCCACCACGGCGCGGCGGTCGAGCCCGAGCCCCTCGGTCCCCTGGTCGATGCGCCCCGGGCCGAGCAGGGCGAGACGGTGCTCGTGGTCGATGACGAGCCCACCGTGCGGATGCTCGTCACCGAGGTGCTGGAGGATCTCGGCTACACCGCGATCGAGGCCGCCGACAGCGCCTCGGGCCTGAAGGTGCTCCAATCCGACGTGCGGATCGACCTCCTCATCACCGATGTCGGGCTGCCGGGCGGCATGAACGGCCGCCAGATGGCCGATGCGGGCCGCGTGTCGCGGCCCGCGCTGAAGATCCTGTTCATCACCGGCTATGCCGAGAACGCCGCGGTCGGCAACGGCCATCTGGAGCCCGGCATGGCGGTGCTGACCAAGCCCTTCGTGGTCGAGACCCTGGGTCTCCGGATCAAGGAGATGATCGCCCGCGGCTGATCGATCCGAAGCGGCCTCGCGCGATCTCGATCCGGCCGCGGGGCCGAGATGGGATCGGTGGGACTTCCGGACCTGGGCTGTCGGGGGCCTCGCGCTACATTCGGAGTGCAACGTGATGCCGCGGAACCGTTGCCCGTTGCGCGGGCGATCATCGCGCCTCGTCCCGAAAGGGGGTTTCCGGCTTTCGGGACGATCCGGCGCGATCCGCTGGCCAAACAGACTGGTGTTCGTTTCGAGATGGTCGGGAAGTTTAGGGAAATGAACGGCCCGCTCCGTGTCACGAAGGTCGGCACGCCGCCGATCTTCCGGAATGCCTCCGGGGCTGCCGGCATCGACTTCCTTCCCGAGCGTGGCGGCGGCTCATACCGATCGGCGATGATCCTGACGCATCGCCGATTGCCCCCGCGACGGCGGGGCGGCGGGCGTCCGCCGGACGCACGCAACAGGACCCTCGGTCCTGTTGCGTGCCGCTTGGTATCGGACATTCGGCTCCGCAACCGCCCCGATTGCACGCGCGATGGGCATTGAAGCGGTGGCCGTGAACGAGCCGAGATCGGATCGGCCCCGGCCGGATGCGGACCTGCGCACCACGCCGGCCTTGATCGTGGCTGCCATACGCGACGCCGGCACGCAGTTCGCCGACCTGCTCCGGCTGGCCAGGATCGAGGTTCGCGGCAACCTGCGGGCCGTCGCCACGCTCGCGGTGCTGTTCGGCGGCGCGCTGCTGCTCGTCCTCGTCTCGCTGGTTCTGTTGCTGATCGCGCTGCGGGACGCCATCGCGGTGCTGACCGGCTCCGACATCCTGGCCGGAGCGATCGTGGCGCTGCCCTTCCTGTCTGCCACGGCGATCCTGCTGCGGCTCGGCTTTCGGAGGATGGGCCTGCGATCGGTCGGGGCGTAGGCGCGGCTGGGATCGGCACGGCTCATCGGTCCGTGCCGAACCTGTCGGCCCGACACCGGGTTGGCCGAGGGGAGGTTCCCATGACCAATACGACGAAGCAGACGGACGATCGCAAGCCGCCCCAGACCGAGGCGCCGGACCGCCCGCGCCTGACCCCGCAGGGGCACAGCTCCGGCACGGCCTCGGGCGAGGACGGCACGGATCCGCAGGGCGGCGCCAAGGAAGGCCAGGGCGACAAGGCCGAGGGATAGGGTCCATGGGTCCGGTCACGGGGCCGGACGTGGGGAGGCGGACCTTCACGATGGACGAGACGAGGAGGGCCGGGCCATAGTTTCGACAGGCGAGGTCGCCCAACTTCCTCCGGATCTCGCCGAGAAGGTGCTCGGCAGCTTCTCCGAGGTGCCGCCCAGGATCGCGCGGCCCGCCGGACGGCTCACCCTGTTCAACGAAGGGGGCGGCCGGACGCCGATCTTCTGGTGCTTCAACCATTACGCGGAGCCGGTTCTGCTCGCCGCCCGCCTCGGGGCCGACCAGCCGCTCTACGCGATGCACTCGTTCCAGGGCATCCTCGTCGAGGGTGACGAGAAGCGGCGCCACGGGCCGGCGCTCGCCCGGCTCTACGCGGAGGAGATCCGGGCGATCACGGGGAGCGCGCCGATCCTGATCGGCGGGAATTGCCAGTCCGCCCCCATCATCGAGATCGCCGCGCGCACGATCGCGGCGGGCCGCGCACGGCCGCCGCTGCTGACGATGCTGGAGAGCGAGCCCGCGCGGACCTATGACGGGCCCCTGCTGATGCTGTTCGGTGACCGCAGCGAACGCTACAACCCCTTCCTCAGGCGGGGTGACCCCGTCGCCCGCTGGCGGAGCCGACACCCCGAATTCGCCTGGGGGATCGTACGCGGCGCGCACGGCACCTATTTCCGGGAACCCGGCGTCGGCGACCTGGCCGGCTTCCTGCGCCGCGCCGTCGATGCGATGGAGCGAATGGATCGGCTCGGCAACGGGGTGCTGCGCCTGGACGACCTGGACCCGGACCCGGCGTGAGCGTGCCCGGTCCGTTGGGCGGCCCCTTCGGCGACTGCACCGGACGGCTCGGCTACTTGTCCGGACGCGCCGCGCCCTGCAGAAAGGCGATGATCCGCGCCCCCACGTCCTGCGGCGCGCCGCTCCACGGATAGAGAAAATCGGCGATCCCCGGCGAACTGTTGATCTCCAGCACCCAGTGGTTCCCATCGGCGGCCGGGCGGTCGCGCTCGGTCACTATCATGTCGACGGCGCCGACCCGCAGCCGCGGGAAGGCGCGGCAGGCCTGCACCGCCACCGCGACGTAGGACGGATCGGTGCCGATCCGGCCGTCGAGGGAATCGGCGCCCCGCGTCAGGTTGGAGACGATGCCGAGGCGCACCCAGGCGCCGGACTCCGGCACGGATTCCAGGGTGAGGGCCTGCGCCGCCAGGGCGCGGTGCAGTTCGGCGTCGCGCCGGATCGGCCCGTGGGTCGCCAGGCCCGGCAGGGCCCGCCGCTCGTTGCGCCGCTCGATCAGCGCCGCGACCGTGGAGCGGCCGTCGCCCGCCGCCCCCGGTGCGCGATGGAGCTTCACCGCGACGCAATCCGGCGCGACGTAGAACAGGCGCAGCACCTCGCCCGGCAGCGCGCGCTCGACCAGCACGCCGCCCGCGATGCGCCGCGCCTTGCGGAAGGCCGCGCCCCATTCGGGCGGCGCGGCGCGCCCGATCGAGACGTATTGCCCGGCCCAGCCGCGATTGGGCTTGATGCAGACTGGACCGCCCAGCGCAGCGGCATAGGCGACGGCGTCGGCCTCCGCGTCCTCGGCGAACAGCCGCCCCTCCGGAACCGAGATGCCGGCCGCTGCCAGGATCGCCTTGGTCCGCTCCTTGTCGGTGGTGCGCGCGGCATCGGCGCCGTTGACGTGGCGGCCGAAGGGCCTGTCCGGATCGTCGTGGGCGTGCAGCAGGACGCCCTGCCGATAGAGGAAGCGTCGGCCATCGACATGCAGGCGCAGCCACGCCTCCGGCACGCCGCGCCTCGCGCCCACGACGATGTCGGTCTCGACACCCCCTCGCCGCGCGGCGAGGCACAGAGCCGCGGCATCGGGGCCGATATCGTCGTGCCGGTTGGCGAGCGCCGCATCGGGATCGGGGAGCTTCATGGCGCCGTCCAAGGAATCCCGCCTGCACGACAGGGAATGCGGTCGGGCCAGGGGCGTTCTATCCCGGTCAGACGGCAGACTCGTGGCGCTCCGACCGGGCACCCCGCCATCCGGTCGGCGACATGCAGAGCAGCGGAGTCACCGTGAGCGTTCCCCCGTCGTCACAGGCCCGGCCCCTGCCGCTCGTCGGCGTCCTCGTGTTCGGAAGGGCACCGCGGCTGCATCTGCTGCCCCTGCGCCTGCGCGCGCTGGCCGCGGAGGCGCTGATGCAGGGCGCGCGCCTCGTCTTGCTCAATTCCGACGACTGCAACCCGGAGACCGGGCGGCTGGAGGGGGAGACCTGGGAGGCCGGCGCCTGGGTGAGCGCGTCCGTGCCGCTGCCGGACGTGGTCCTCGTCGTCACCAACCCGCTTCAGGAGCGGCATCGCCGCGTCGATCGCTGGATCCGCGGCGCCGTTCCGGTCATCCGCGACACCGGCCCCGACAAGCTCGTGCTGCCGGCCCTGCTGACCGCGACGCCGCTCGCCCGCTACGTGATCCCGCAGGATACGGTCGATCCCGAGGCCCCGGCCGAGCGGATCGAGGCCTGGATGGCCGCGCACGGCGACTGCGTCGTCAAGGCGGTCGACGGCAAGCGCGGGCACGGCATCCACCGCCTGCATGCGGGATCCGGCGCGGGCTGGTGCCTGCGCAAGGACGGCGCGGTGACGGCCTTCCCCGATCGCGCCACGGCCGCCGCCGCCGTGGCAGCCCGGATCGCCGGGCGCCTGCGCTACCGCCGCTACATCGTCCAGCGCTACATCGTCTCGACGAGTCCAGATGGGCGCGCCGCCGACCTGCGCCTCCACCTGCAACGCGACGGGCACGGCGCCTGGGGCGTGACCCGGCGCTATGTCCGCCTCGGCGAGGCGGGGCAGGCGGTGAGCAATGTCAGCCGCGGCGGCTATCAGGGCCCTCTCGACGGCTTCCTGGCGACCCGGAGGGCCCGTCCCGCTGCGGAGATCACGGCGGAGGCGGACGCGGCGGCGCTCGGCATCGCGGCGGCCATCGAGGCGGCGCAAGGCCATACCCTGTCGGAGCTCGGCGTCGACCTCGCCCTCGACCCCGACGACCGGCTCTGGCTCATCGAGACCAACACCCGGCCGCAGACCAGCCTGCACGAACACGATCGCGCCGTGCGCACCATCGCCTACGCCCTGTGGCTGGTCGCAGGGTCGCCGGCCGCGACGCTTCCGCCGCTCTCATGATCCGGCGCAGGCCCCGGGCGGGCGGCTCAGTTCGGCGATCAGTCCGGCGACCGTCTGGTCGCCCTGCAAGATCAGGTGAGGATCGACTTCGCGGCCGAAGGTCCGCTCGAAGGCGAAGGTCATCTCGACGGCATCGATGGAGTCGAAATCGTAGACTTCCATCGGCTCATGAAGGTCGAGATCGTCCGCCTCCCGACCGACGACGGATGCGACGTAGTCGATGATCCATCGGCCGACATCCATGCCCGACAATCCTCATGCTGTCCCGCCCGGGACGCGCGACGAGGCCATGGGCTTCGGCGCGGACGGAAGGCCGTCCCTTCGCGCCCCGCCCACCCTGTAGCGCCTGACGGTTGCGGCGACGAGGCCGGACGAGGAGGGCGCCGAATCTGCCTGCCCTCCCGTCGGCTTCCCGTATCGGTCTCCGAGAGGCGGGTGCGCGAGACCGCGGCGCAGTCCCGCATCCTCAATGCCGGAAAGCTCCGTCATGAGGATGACCCGTCATCGATCCGACCGGGCGCGGACCTCCTGCGCCATGTCGCGGATGCCGATGCGGTCGGTCCCGGGGGAGACGTCCCGGTCCTGCATCGATGAGACCGATCGGTCTCGCAGCCTGAGCGGACGACTCAGACCAAGCGGCACGGAACCGGACCGATGGTCCCGTTCCGTGCGTCCGGCGGACGCCCGTCGCCCCACCGTCGCGGGGCCAATCGGCGATGCGTCAGGATCATCGCCGCTTGGTGTCAGATTCGTCCGGTCACGAGCAGCACGATGAGAATGATGAGCAGAATGCCGCCCAATCCGAAGCCGGGTCCACGATAGGCTCCGCCGCCGAGGAAGCCGCCACCGCCGAACGCGAGAAGGATGAGCAGGATCAGCAGAATGGTCGTGACGGACATGAGTGGCGCTCCTCACGCTCCCGCATCATCGCTTGAGCGTGACGCCTAACGATTGCCGTCACACAATCGTTGCAGGCGGCCGAGCGCGCCCGCGCCCGACCTCGTCATGCCGCTGCTCAGGGACGCTTCGCGCCGCACCCTTCACGGCTTTGCCGGAGAAGCCTGTTCCGTCGAACCGGTTTCCCTTGCCGCCGTCCTGAAGGACGTGCCCTCCGGTCTAGCGCGGGGCCGTGGCCGCGCGTCGTGCAGGTTGTGAATCTGATGCCTTGCGTCCGCTAAAATATCTATCAATCGGCAAATTCATATCGCTCATTTGCCTGCATCGCTGGGGCGATTTGAAATACAGGGTTCAATTTCGAGGTTCGCAGGGTCGTAGCTCGGCCAAATCCGGAGCGTCCCAGAATATTCCACGAAACTTCCTCCCGCCGCCGATTTCATCTTTGGGCGCGAGGGCGCCAAGGCAATCTTGCGACAGTTGCTGGCAAGATTGCCTTGCCTCTTGATTTTTCCTGATATGAATTCGGACCGATTTGAAATCGATATCGGCTTGATCTTGAGCGATAGGGCTGCCGGTTAGGAATTTCGAAAAATATCACGAGAGTAAATCATTGCCGTGAATGTCGGTGCGCTTTTGCTGCATCATGAGCGTGCAAACCATTTGATTTGCCGTCGATTCGGGCGCCGCAAGCTGCGTCTTCCTTGACATCGCGAGCATTTTCAGAAACGGTCGAGCTTCTTCACTGAGGGGACCGTTCATATGCAGCCCAACCGCGTTCAGGATGAGGCCGAGATCGTCGGCGGCCAAGCGACGCTTCTCGATCTGCGCCAGCTCCTCGGTTTTCGCGATCTCGAAGGGGTCGGCGCCAGCGAAGAAGAGATGGCGGCCGCACTCGACGCCGCGCACGTGAAGATCGGTGAGACGCCCCCTCCCTCCCCGTAAGGTAAACTTCGATTTTTTCTGCTGTCCGGCGGCGATGCAACGATCGCCGCCGATCTGATTGGCGAGTGTCGAATTGTTTCGTCCGACGGCAGGACTCGATCACGATCACATCGTCAGAGAAGAGCTCGCGGCAAGCTTGGCGTACGTCGCCTCGAATGCCGCGAGCCTTCTCGAAGGCTCCGGAGTCGATCCGATCCAGGTCGATCGCGACGTCCGTGAGCATCGCTTGGACCCTACGGTCTTCGCCCGCTACTACGAACTCGTTCTCTCGCTTCAGCGCGGCCAACGGGACGAGGCACAACGTCTTTATCGCGAAATCGCCGATCGGTCCCGCGGGGCGGCGGCCTTCGCGGTTCTGCCCTTCGGCGAGCGCGATTTCGGGCCGGAGGCTGAACGCTACCAACGCTGGCTGAGCCCTGGACAGACAGGGAGCGGGCTTGTCCGAGCCCCCGTAAAAGAGGACTGGGCCGCCTTCTCCGCCGGAGTGCCGGCCGCACTCGCGCTGATCGCTGCGGCCGATTCCGACCTTGCGGCCGAACTACGCTCGTGCGTCGTCCGCATCGTCGGAGCATCCGACAACCCGGAGGGGCCGCGCTCGTTCGGTGGCGCATCCTCGTTCATGCTCTGGGGCGCGGTGTTCCTCAATGTGGCTCTGCACCGAACCCGTACGGAGATCGCCGCGGGCCTCGTGCACGAGAGCGCTCATCAGGTGCTTTTCGCCCTGTCCTGCCGGGAGCCGGTCGTCGCGAATGCCCTCGATGCGCGCTTCGCCTCTCCGCTGCGACGCGATCCGAGACCGATCATTGGGGTCTATCACGCCACCTTCGTCTGCGCCCGCATGGGCTACGCCTTCCGGGCCATGCTGGCGGGCGCGTGCGGCCTGGCCCGCGACGAGCGGGCCGACCTCGGCGATCAGCTCGACAAGGCCCGGGCCGACTTCGCTAAGGGATTCGTGACGCTGCAGGAGAGCGGCCATCTCACGGATCTGGGGCGTCGTCTTCTCGACGAGGCGGCGGCCAGCCTCGAGGTGGACTGAGCGGTGGTGACAGGCGATCCGGCCCTCAGCTTCGCTCAGGGCCCGCAGGCCAACCTCGACCCTTATGAGGGGATGACCCTCACCGAAGCGCTCGCGGCGCGCGTGGCGCGCGCCGCGGAAGCCCGGTTCTCCAGCATCGGCGACGACGGCGTCCGCGCGGAGAGCTACGCGGCGTTGTGGTCGCGGTCCGGCCGCATCGCCGCCGCGCTGACGGCGCTCGGCCTTCCGCCGGGCAGTCCCATCGCTCTCCTCACCGACGACGGACTGGATTTCATCCCGGCCTTCTGGGCCTGCCTGCGGGCAGGCCACACGGCCGTTCCGTTGATGAGCGCGGCGGACGCGCTTCGCACCAGGGGGAACGCTTCCGCCTTCACGCTCGCCCTTACCCGCGCTTCACCGGCGGTGGTGATCGCGGATGCGGGTTTCCGGGACATCGCGCGGGCGGAGCTGGCGCACTGCCCCTGTCTCGATCCGGAGGGGATCGAGACAACGCCGCCGTTCACCGACGCAGCTGCGCCGGCCGATACGGTCCTGTTGCTCCCGACCTCCGGCACAACCGGGCAGATCAAGCTCGTCGCCCTGAGCCAAAGGGCGCTTCTCTACCGCGCCTTCACCGTGCGAGCGCCCTCCGAGACAAGCCGGGCCCATGTCAGCGTGTTTCCGTTGGACAGTACGACCGGCATGCGATGCGCTTTGCTGCAGCGGCCCGATTGGGTTCGCCTGCCGATGAGTGTCCTCGTTCGAAGGCCCGAGCGCTTCCTCGATGTGCTGGCGCAGTTCCGGGCGTCGGATGCCGGCCTCACCAACACCCTGGCCGAAATGATCCTCGCGGCGAGGGAGGGGGCGGATAAAACCTGGGATCTGCGTGGGCTGAAGCAGGTCTCGTTAGGGGCCGAAACCGTTCAGCTCTCCACGGTCCGGCGTCTCGACGCGATGCTGCAACGCTTCGGTGCGCCGCCGCGCTCGGTGCGGGCGGGCTACGGAACGACGGAGACGGGCGTCCTCGTGGCGGGCGCCGATCCTCTTGCCTGTGGAGAGGGTCGGCACAACGCCGCCGTGCTCGGTCCCTGCGCACCGAACGTCGCGATCCGCATCCTCGACGAGGCCGGTCGGCTCGTCCCGGCCGGACGGACCGGGAACATCGAAGTGAGCTGCGACGGCTCCTTCTTCTCGGGATACTGGGATTGCGGGCACCTCGATACGAGGGGGTTCACGGCGGACGGCTGGTGGCGCACCGAGGATACGGGGTTCCTGGACGACGGACGGCTGGTGCTTCAGGGCCGGACCAAGGACATCCTCGTGGTCAACGGCCGCAAGGTCTCGCTCGCGGCGATCGACGAGGCCCTGGACGCCGCGCTCCCGAACCGCCGGGCCTATGCCTGCTCGGTTCGCCACGATGACGGGCCGGCCGAGCGCCTCGTGGTCGCCGTCGCCGGTCCGGATCCCGGTACGCTTCCCGAGCCCGTCGTCCGCGCGGTCCGCGAAGCCGTCGGCCATGCGTTCGGCCTTGCCGTCGAGGCGGTGGTGCAGATTCCCACCGCCGACATCCCCACGACCGCGACCGGCAAGATCAGCCGGCACGCCCTCGCGGATCGCCTCGCGTTGCACGTGACCGTCCCGCCGCCGGGCGGCCGGACGACGGCCGCGGAGCCCGTCGCATCCGGGCAAGCGCCTGCGCGCATCGCCCGCCTCTGGGAAGCCGTCCTCGGACCCGGCAGCGCCACCGACCCGGACGCGGATTTCTATGCGCTCGGCGGCGAATCGATGCGGTCCCTGCAGCTGTTCTCCCGCCTGAGCGAGGCCTTCGGTGTCACCCTCGACCCGCGCGCCTTCTACCGGCGCCCGACGCTCGCCGGGCTCGTAGCGCTTCTGGACGAAGCCCCCGCACCCGCCGGGGAACCGGAAGGCACGCCCGACCTGTGGCCGCTGACGGCCCGCCAGCACCGGGATCTGCTCGTCTTCGTGGAGACGTGGCACGGCCGTCGCCTGACCGAAGACAGGCTGATGGTCAGCTTCAACATCGACGGATCCAAGCCGCCGATCTTCTTCGTGTGTCAGGTCGAATTCGAGCTGAGGGACTTGGCCAAGGCGCTGGGACCGGATCAGCCGGTCCACGGCTTTCGATCCGGCCACATGGTTGCCGCGCAGCAGGAGGATGCGGTCCAGGCCTTCGCGCTCCGCTACGCCGCCGATCTGCAGGCGATCCATCCGGAAGGGCCGGTTCTGCTGGCCGGCACCTGTCAGGGGGGCATCATCGCCCAAGCCGTCGCGGAACATCTGCTGCGACGGGAGCGCGACGTGCCGCTGCTGACGCTGATGGACTGGGGGTTTAGGCTTCGGCCCTATCCCGGATCCGTTCTCTTCCTCTACGGACAGGACAGCCATTTCTCGAGCCCGTACCGGCGATTCCACGAACCCTCTCGGGCCTGGAACAGGCGATACGGCGCGGTGGCGGCGGTCGCCGTACCCGGTGCGGCCTACCGGGAGCTCTTCGATGCGCCCCACGTCGCTCGGACCGCCACGGCGCTCGCCGAGGCCTGCGCGGCCGCCCTGGCTCGATCTCCGCTTCACCTGCCGGCGGAGGGCCGCCGCGCCAGCGTCACGCTCGCTTCGCCGCCGACGCATATGGCGGCCGGGCAGACGCTGACGATCGAAGTCGCCGTGAGCAACGGCAGTGCCTACGCTTGGCATGAGACCGAGCGGTCCGGCCTGATGCTGGGAAATTACTGGGTCGATTCGTCGGGGCAGATGCTTCAGCCGACCGACGGACGCAGCCTCCTGCCGCGAATCGCCCCGGGAGAAACCGTCACACTCGGGTTGACCGTCAAGGCGCCGCACCGCGCCGGACAGCTCTCGCTCGCCGTCGATCTCGTCGAGGAAGGGAGTGCCTGGTTCGATCCGGCGCGCCAGCATGGCGCGGCCGTCATTCCCGTCGCGGTCGGGGTGCCGGCCTCGGACGGCACCGTGGAGGCCTGCCCGCCCGCCCTGGAGAGCCCGCATCTCGTCATCGACGGGACGGTGAGAGCCGGGCATGTCTCGACCGACGAGCTGTGCTTCTCCGTGCCGGCCTCGGCCCGATCCGTCCGGCTCGTTTCGAGCATCATGGCGGCTGCGCCGCCCGACATCCGCACGCTCGGCCTGCTGATCACGCGGATGACGGTCGAGGCGGGCGGTTCGGTTCGGAACATCGACATCGCCGATCCAGCCCTGTCGATCGGATTCCACGAGCTTGAGGAACAGGAGGGACGAACATGGCGCTGGACGAACGGTGATGCCGTCCTCGCCCCGGAGCTTTGGTCCGGATTGAGCGGCGATTTCGTGCTGCGCATCAACGGTATCTTTCCGTCGAAAGGTTGAGTTCCCCGTTTTCCGCTCCTTCATGTATAATTTTGTTTCCGTATAGTCAATATAATCGATTTATATATAAATAAATCTATCCGGTGGCCGTAATGAAACGATAATTCAGTCACCATTTGCCATTTGCAATTGCTCGAGAGTTCGATGCTCTGTCGATTGGGTGTCCGATCTGGGCTGCCGTGAGCCGTCGGCGCGGATGCGCCCGGGCCCGCGAACGCCGTCGGATGCGGCGTGTCGAACCGCACTCCGGCTCTGAAAGTGAGACGCTGCTGTGAGATGCGCCGGCCCGAGAGGCCGATATTTCTGAAATCGGCTGACGCTTCAGCAAGTGCGTTGGAGCGGGCGATCGGGATCGAACCGACGACATTCAGCTTGGGAAGCTGACGTTCTACCACTGAACTACGCCCGCGCCGGGGACTCCGGCCGGTGCCCCGGCGAACCGGGGCCTCGCGGAGCGACGCGCCCCCTGGTTCTAAGGGTTGGCGGGCGGCTGTCCACCCTAAAAATGCGTCAGGGAGCGCTCGGACGAGTGCCTGCGCTGCGGCCGGCGATCAGCCAATAGGTCAGGCCGGACGCGGCTCCCGTCGCGAGCAGGATCGCGGAGAGCCGTGCCGCCGCCGCCGGCCCCGCGGGCGGGAGCGCCGCGCCGCGGGCGAGCCAGGGCAGGGCCGCCGTCAGCCCGGCGCCGACGCCGCCGTACCAGAGGGCCGAGCGCAGGCCGAACGTCTCGCCGATGAGCGCCGTCAGGATCGGGGGCACCACCACGAGGAGGGCGAGCGCCTGGGCCAGGAAGGCGAGCATCGACGCCGCCAGGTCCGGCGGCACGCCGGCTGCAAGGTCGGCGAGACCGGTGAAAAGCCCGGCGAGCCCCAGGCGGCCGAACGCTTCGCGCAGGGCGGGGTCGAGCAGCACCCCGCCGAGAAGCGCCAGAGCGCCGGCGGGGATTGCCATTAGAAGGGCGAGGACGACGAGGAGGATGCGGCCGAGCATCCCCTCCGGCTAGCCGACGCCGGTCGGCCCGTCGATGACCCGGCGCACCCGGCGGGCGAGCTCCATGCGCTTGTAGGGTTTGTTGATGATCTCGAACTCGGTCCCGCCCGCATCGGTGCGCTCCAGCGAGGCCTCGGCATAGCCGGTGGTGAGCAGCACCTTGATCTT
Organism: Methylorubrum salsuginis; assembly: GCF_900114375.1. Taxonomy (GTDB): domain Bacteria; phylum Pseudomonadota; class Alphaproteobacteria; order Rhizobiales; family Beijerinckiaceae; genus Methylobacterium; species Methylobacterium salsuginis. The sequence goes on from NZ_FOSV01000004.1 coordinate 60,842, forward strand.
GGGCTGACGCTCGCGGGCGGCGCGGGCCAGCATCACCCCGTTCATGCCGCCGGGCATGATCAGATCGGTGAACAGGAGGTCGATCCGGGCCTCGCCATCGAGGATTTCGAGGGCCGCCTTCGGTCCGTCGGCGATCGTGACCTTGTAGCCGAAATCCTCCAGGATCGTGCCGGCGGTCGCCGCCACGTCGGGCCGGTCGTCGACGACGAGCACCGTCTCGGTGCCGTGCCGGTCGGCGGCGCGCTGGGTCGGGGCGCGCTCGTCCTCGACCTTCTGGTCGGAGGCCGGGAACAGGAGGCGCACGGTCGTACCGTGGCCGACCTCGGAATAGAGCTTGACCGAGCCGCCGGACTGCTTGGCGAAGCCGTAGACCATGGCGAGCCCGAGCCCGGTCCCCTTGCCCTCGCCCTTCGTCGTGAAGAACGGCTCCATGACGCGGGTCAGGATCTCGGGCGGCATGCCCGTGCCGGTATCGGTGACCGAGATCACCACGTAGGCGCCCCGCGGCACGGTCTTGTAGAGGGCGACGTCCTCGTCCTCGATCAGCAGGTTCTCGGTTCGCACCGTCACGGTGCCGCCGTCCGGCATCGCGTCGCGGGCGTTGATCAGCACGTTGAGGAGCGCGACCTCGGCCTGGGTCGGGTCGATGCGGGTGGTCCACAGGTCGGGCGCCAGCACGGTCCTGAGCACGATCGTTTCGCCGAGCGTGGTGCCGGTCATCTCGCTCATGCTCTCGACGAGGCCGTTGAGGTTGAGCAGTCGCCCCTCCAGCCGCTGCTTGCGCGAGAAGGCGAGGAGCTGGTGCGTCAGCTTGGCGGCCCGGTCGGTCGCCGCCCGCACCGCCTCGCCGGCCCGGCGCAGGCGTGCGGGATCGATCTCGGGTCGCTCCAACTGGGCCAGGATCACCTCGTTGTGGCCGGAGACCACTTGGAGCAGGTTGTTAAAGTCGTGCGCGATGCCGCCGGTGAGCTGCCCCAGGCTCTCCATCTTCTGCGCCTGATAGAGCGATTCCTCGGCGTCGCGCCGACGCGAGACGTCGAGCTGCGAGCCGAAGAAGTAGACCAGATCGCCCTGCCGGTTGAACACGGGGCTGACGAACAGCGCGTTCCAGAACGAGGAGCCGTCCTTGCGGTAGTTCAGGATTTCGGTTGCGAACTCGCGGTGCTCGGCGATGGCCTCACGCACCTCGGCCACCGTGTCGCGATCAGTGTCCGGCCCCTGCAGGAAGCGGCAATTCGAGCCGACCAGCTCCTCGACCGTGTAGCCGGTCATCCGCACGAAGGCGCGGTTGGCGAAGATGATCGGATTGTCCGGCTGGTGCGGGTCGGTGACGATCATCGGCATCCGCGTCGTCTCGACGGCGGCGAAGAAGATGTCGTGGTGCTGATCGACGACGCCGGACGGGCCGCTGCCGGACACCGACGGGTTCTTGCCGGGCGTCTTCGGCTTCTCGGGCGAGGAGGGCATGGTCTCGAAAATCCCGCGGGTGCGCCCCACGGGGGCCGGCTCGCCTCTCAATCCGACAGCGTCGGCGGTCGTTCCACGGGGTGCGGCAACTTCGATATGCGGTCAACGACGCAAAGTTACGCACCCATCGACAGATATGTGATCGGCCGGGCAGGGAACAAAACGGATTTTTTGCCCGAAGGTCTTTGTATGACATCATACAAAGACCTTCGGGCTTCGATGGGACGATGTTCAGGAACCTCGCCGGGAGCGGAGAAAGCGCGGAATGAAGCGGCTGCGGCCGGGCGAGGCCGCCGCACCGGGTTCCTCGGCCGAGGAGCCCGCCGCGGGCCCCTCGGCTTCCGGATCGGCGTGAAGCCGGCTCAGCACGTCGGTCACGAGGTTGGGGATCGGATGGTGGCAGGCCTCCAGCAGGTGGACGGCTTCGCCGAGCGCCGTCACCTTCGCGGCCGAGGGCGGGCCGACTTCGCTCTCCAAGAGGATCCGGTCGGCCAGTTCGCCGGCCAGCCGGGACACTTCGGAGAGCCGTTCCGGGGATGGACTCGGTTCTGCCATCGGACGATCACCCCTCGACAGGCCTCGTCGGATGCGCCGGCAGGCGAGGAGGCTTCAACATAGGTTTGAGCCTGGACGGTCAAGGTCCGGCATTGGTCGAAATCTATATTGATGCCGCTGTCTCGGCAATAGAACGGCGTGATCTCGTCTCGATGCGCCCACAGGGATCGGCGAACACACTCGATTCCGGCCTGCCGCTCGAGTGCGTTCCGACGACCTGGATTGCCGGTTCGTCGAAAGAAAGCGCGGCAGGACAAAAGCTTAGAGATGCGTCCCGACCCAACGCGGTCGGGCGTCGCGCTGGAGCATCGGCCCGAAAGGCGGGAACCGGCTTTCGGAAAAAAGCCGATGCGGCCCAATAGCGTAGAGCATCGTCCTGGATCTGATGTCCAGGACGATGCTCTAGGACGGCTCGACGAGCTGCTCCAGGGCCATGAGGGCGCTGATCCGCTGCAACTCCTCTCGGGCGAGGCGAACCGCCGCGTCGAATCCGCCCTCGTCGGGAAGCCAGATCGCCCACTCGCACAGGATGCCGCCCTCGGACCCGTACTCGAAGCGCACCCGCATGCGGTCGCTGCCGCTCGTCGGGTCCAGGGTCCGCTCTACCGCTCGGACCTCGATCCACGTTTCCGCCGTCCCCGCCATCGATCCTTCACTCCGGGACATCGTCGGGCGGCGAGACTACGGGCGTCCGTCTCGGGGCGCCGCAATGTATGTAGGGGCCCGCGGACGCGGCGTCCCCCGGCGGTCCGATGAAACCTTGCCGGACCGCTGTTCTATTCCTGTCGTCCGTCCTCCGGCTTCGCCAGATGGGCGAGCAGGCTGCGCTCGTAGGCGACGAGGTCGCGGCCGCGCTTGACCGCCTTGTGATATTGCCGGGCGGACAGCTCGTCCTGGATCGCCAGGATGTAGGGAGCCATGCTCGGGGCTGCTTCCAGGATCTGGTTGGCCTGCCGCACGAACAGGTCGTCGGCCTCGGCCGGATTGTCGGCGAGGTAGATCAGCTGAAGCGTCACGCACAGACGCTTGGCGGCCGTGTCGGCCTCCGCCTCGAAGATGATCTCGCTCTCGCGCAGGAACTTGCACTGGTTCTCGATCATGAACACCGACCGCCGGTCGCCGTTGCGGATCAGGGCGCCGTTGATGATCAGCCGCTCGTTGGGCTTCAGTTCGATGCGCAGAGGCATGGTTCGCTTTTCCTTAATCAGTCGAGAGGTGTGGTCGAATGCGAAGTTTTGTTAACCATCGCGGCAATCGCCGCGGTCCGACTTGCCATTGGCGGACCAATACACGGCGAATGCATCGATCGGATTAAGGTCTCGGCAAGGCGGAGGGTGAAATATCGGGGAGCCGCCAAAACGACGGCTTTCAGACCCAATAGGATCGCCCCCATGTCCTCCGGCATCACCCTTTCCGCCTCGACCCGCCAGAACCTGCTCTCGCTGCAGGACACCGCCTCGCTCACCTCGACCACGCAGAACCGCCTCGCCACCGGCCTCAAGGTGTCGTCGGCGCTGGACAGCCCGGTCAACTTCTTCACCGCCCAGTCCCTGTCCAACCGTTCGGCCGATCTCGGTGGCCTGCTCGACTCGATCTCGAACGGCGTCCAGGCGATCCAAGCGGCCAACCAGGGCATCACCTCGATCTCGAAGCTGATCGACTCGGCCAAGTCCACCGCCAACCAGGCGCTGTCGACCCAGATCACCACCACCGGCACCGCCTCGACCGACTTCGACGGCACCGCCGCCAGCACGGTCAACCTCTACGTCAACGGCACGGCCAAGACCGCGAACATCGCCGCGGGCTCGACCATCGACGACGCCATCACCGCCCTCAACACGGCGGCCGGCAGCAAGATGTTCTCCAAGGACAAGACGGGCGACAAGATCGTCCTGAACGCCAGCGCCGACGTCGAGTTCGCCGACACCGGCAGCCAGACGGCGCTCGGCTTCACCGCCGGCACCGGTACGCCTCCCGATTACGGCACGGGCAACACGACCGTCGCCCAGGCCAGCGAACTGACCGTCGCCGGTGTCGACAACCGCAAGAAGCTCGCCGAGCAGTACAACAGCCTGCTGACGCAGATCACGCAGCTGTCGAAGGACGCCACGTTCAACGGCGTCAACCTGATCTCGAACGGTGACGACAGCAACAAGCTGCACATCGCCTTCAACGAGAAGGACACGGCCAACCTCGACATCCAGGGCCAGGATCTGACCGCGGACGGCCTCGGCCTCACCTCGATCACCGCCGGCGCCACCGGCACGGGCAACTTCCTGCTCGACGCCGACATCAAGACGACGGTGACCAAGCTCGGCAGCGCGACGGATACCCTGCGGGCGGCGAGCTCGACCTTCGGCTCGAACCTCTCGGTGGTGCAGAACCGTCAGACCTTCTCGAAGAACCTGATCAACGTTCTCGACACCGGCGCGTCCAACCTGACCAACGCCGACCTCAACGTCGAGGCGGCGAACTCCCAGGCGCTGTCGACCCGCCAGTCGCTGGGCATCTCGGCGCTGTCGCTGGCCAACCAGGCGCAGCAGAGCGTGCTCCAGCTGCTCCGCTGATCCCATCAACGCTCTCCCGTGCTTCGGTACGGGGGAGTGCTCCTCCTCAGGGGAACACGAACACGGCCGGAGTCCCGCTCCGGCCGTGTTCGTGTTTTAGGACGAAGAAATTCGTTAGGGAAAACGCGGCGTTAACCTGCCGGAAACCCGTTCGTGGTGAATTAACCTTAATGCCGGTTAGGCATGCGCCTCGAACGGGTAGCCAGTCATGTCCTCCAGCGTCACTCTCTCCGCCGCGACCCGCCAGAACCTGCTCTCGCTGCAGGACACCTCTGCCCTCACCTCGACCACGCAGAACCGCCTCGCCACCGGCCTCAAGGTGTCGTCGGCGCTGGACAGCCCGGTCAACTTCTTCACCGCCCAGGCCTTCACCAGCCGTTCGGGCGATCTCAGCGGCCTGCTCGACTCGATCTCGAACGGCGTGCAGACGATCCAGGCGGCCAACCAGGGCATCACCTCGATCCAGAAGCTGATCGACTCGGCCAAGTCCACCGCCAACCAGGCGCTGTCGACCCAGATCACCACCACCGGCACCGCTTCGACCGAGTTCGCGCCGTCCGCCAACACCATCTCGTTCTACGTCAACGGCGACCTGAAGACCGCGACGCTGACCGCCACCGACACGATCGACGTGGCGATCGCCTCGCTCAACACCGCCGCCGGCGGGACGATGTTCTCGAAGGACACGAGCGGCAAGAAGATCGTGCTGAACGCCAGCGCCGACGTGGAGTTCAAGACCGCCGCCGATCAGACCAATCTGGGCTTCGACGCCGGCTCCACCACCACGGCCGACCGCTACGGAACCGGCAACGACGTCATCAGCCAGAGCCCGAACCTGACCGTCGCCGGCGTGGAGAGCCGCAAGAAGCTCGGCGAGCAGTTCAACAGCCTCCTGATCCAGATCACGCAGCTGGCCAAGGATGCGAGCTTCAACGGCGTCAACCTGATCGCCAACGGCGATCCGTCGAACAAGCTGCACATCGCCTTCAACGAGAAGGACACGGCCAACCTCGACATCCAGGGCCAGGACCTGACCTCGGACGGCCTCGGCCTCGAGACCATTGTGGGCGATTCGGGGGCGACCCCCGACGGCAAGGGCAACTTCCTGCTCAACACCGACATCAAGACGACGCTTTCCAGCCTCGGCACGGCGTCCGACACCCTGCGGGCGGCGAGCTCCACCTACGGCTCGAACCTCTCGGTGGTGCAGAACCGGCAGGACTTCACCAAGCGCCTCGTCAACATCCTCGATACCGGCGCGGCCAACCTGACCAACGCCGACCTCAACGAGGAGGCGGCGAACTCCCAGGCGCTCTCGACCCGCCAGTCGCTGGGCATCTCGGCGCTGTCGCTGGCCAACCAGGCGCAGCAGGGCATCCTCCAGCTGCTCCGCTGATCCTCCGGCGGCCGCCCTCCCCACGGACGGCCGGATGGTCTATGGCCCCGGCGGCGGCGCGCCCGCTTCCGATGCCTCCTTCATCGACGTCACCTTGAGCAATTTCGGCAAGCGCGCCCTGCGCTGGCTCCTCCTCGGCCACCGCTGGCTCGGGATCGTCTTCGCCCTGGTCTTCGCCGTCTGGTTCCTGTCCGGCGCGGTGATGATGTATGTCGGCTTCCCGCGCCTGAGCGAGGCCGAACGGCGGGCCGTGCTGCCGCCGCTGGCGCTCCCGCCCGGGATGATCGGCCCCGATGCGGCGCTCGCCGCCGCGAAGTTTTCGGGGCCGCCCGCTCGCATCGATCTCGGTATGCTGGGCGACGCGCCGGTGTACCGGGTGAGCGCCTTGGACGGCACGCGCATCACGGTCTCCGCGCTCGACGGCCGGGCGATCGCGGGGGGCGATCCCGCTCTCCTCCTCGAAGTCGCAAAAAACCACCCCGCCGCCCGCGCCGTCGAGGATCTCGGCGCCGTGACGTGGGACCAGTGGACGGTGCCGCAGCGCTTCAACCCGCTGCGCCCGTTCCGCCTCGTGGCCCTCGGCGACGCCGCCGGCACCCGCCTGTACCTGTCCGAGCGCACCGGCGAGGTCGTCCTCGACACCACGGCCTCCGAGCGGTTTTGGAACTGGCTCGGCGCGGTGCCGCACTGGATCTACCTCACGCCGCTTCGGGCCGAGCCCGCCCTGTGGCGCGACGTGGTCCTGTGGGTCTCCGGCATCGCCATCGCGGTGGCGGTGAGCGGATACATCCTCGGCCTGTCGCGGCTCCGGTTGAAGCCCCGCTACGCCACCGGGCGGACCACGCCCTATCGCGGCTTCGCGGCGTGGCACCATCTCGGCGGCCTCATCGGCGGCACCGCGCTGCTGACCTTCATCGTCAGCGGTTGGCTGTCGATGAACCCGAACCGCTGGTTCTCGCCGGCCCTGCCCGACGCCGCCGCCCTGGCCCGCTATGCCGGGACGGAGGCGGCGCCGTTCCGGTTCGATCCGGCCGAGGCCACCCGCATCTGCCCGGATCTGAAGGAGATCCGCTTCACCCGCGCCGCCGGCGTGCCGGTGGCGCGCGCGCTGTGCGGGCAGGCCCCGCCGCGCCCCTGCTGCGGCAGCGCCGCGCCGAATCCGGACAGGCTTGCCCACGCCCTCGCCGGTCTGATGCCGGGGGAGGGGGCTCCGCGCCTCGAGCGGATCGAACGCGAGGATGCCTACTGGTACGGCGACCGGGAGACGCGCCCGCTCCCGGTGCTCCGCGCCGTCTTCGCCGACCCGGCCGCGACCTGGATCCATCTCGATCCCGACACCGGCGAAATCCTCGGGCGGATGGACCGCTCGAACCGGGTGTCGCGCTGGCTGTTCAACGGCCTGCACACCCTCGACTTCGCGCGGCTGCCCCGTCCGGCCTGGGATGTCGTGATGGGCCTCTGGCTCTCGGCGGGCTTCCTCGTGGCGGTCACCGGTCTCGTCATCGGCTGGCGGCGCCTGAAGCGTCGCTTCGGCTGATTGTTTTCCTTTCTCCGTGCCCCGCAGCCGGCCGAGCCGGCGATCGAAGCATGGCAGCTATGCTGACATATCGCTGCCGGCTGGGCGCTCCGCGCGCTAGCGGAACAGGCCAAATAAATTTTGAGCCACACTCAAAATAAAATGAAAAATAACCGGCGTGGCGGCCGCAGACTCCCAAATGGGGCTTTTTCCATGCACGATCGTTCCGAGCCGCGCTCCGTGTCGCGCACCTTGCCGATGAACCGTCGGCAGCTGATCGGCGGCGCGCTCGCGGGCGCGGCCGTGAGCACCTTGCCCGGCGGCCCGCTCTTTGCCGCGGGCGAGGCCCGTAAGGTCGACGTGCTGCTGATCGGCGGCGGCATCATGAGCGCGACGCTCGGCGTCTGGCTGCGCGAACTCGAGCCCGGCTGGTCGATGGAGATGCTGGAGCGGCTCGACGGCGTCGCGCTGGAAAGCTCCAACGGCTGGAACAATGCCGGCACCGGTCACTCGGCGCTCGCCGAACTGAACTACACCCCCGAGGATTCGAAGGGGAACGTGAAGATCGAGAAGGCGGTCGAGATCAACGAGGCGTTCCAGGTCACCCGCCAGTTCCTGGCGTGGCAGGTGCAGCAGGGCGTGCTGAAGAACCCGCGCTCCTTCATCAATTCGACCCCGCATATGAGCTTCGTCTGGGGTGACGAGAACATCGCCTACCTCAAGAAGCGCCACGAGGCGCTGAAGGCCAGCCCGCTCTTTGCCGGGATGGAATACTCGACCGACCCCGAGCAGTTGAACAAGTGGGTCCCCCTGATGATGGAGGGGCGCGACCCGAAGCAGACCATCGCGGCCACGTGGACGCCGACCGGCACCGACGTCGAGTGGGGTGAGATCACCCGCCAATACGTCGCCTCGCTGGCCGCCCGCCCGAACTTCTCGCTGCGGGTCTCGACCGAGGTCGAGAGCATCGAGCGCAACCGGGACAACACTTGGCGCATCACCTCGAAGAACCTCAAGGACGGCTCGCGCCAGACGGTCGACGCCAAGTTCGTGTTCATCGGCGCGGGCGGCGGCGCGCTGCACCTGCTCCAGGCCTCTGGGATTCCCGAGGCGGCCGATTACGGCGGCTTTCCGGTCGGCGGCTCGTTCCTCGTCAACGAGAACCCGAGCGTGGCCCTGCGCCACCTCGCCAAGGCCTACGGCAAGGCCTCGGTCGGCTCGCCGCCGATGTCGGTGCCCCACCTCGACACCCGCGTGCTCGGCGGCAAGCGCGTGATCCTGTTCGGGCCGTTCGCGACCTTCTCGACCAAGTTCCTCAAGGAAGGCTCGTATTTCGATCTGCTCACCTCCACCACCACCAGCAACGTCTGGCCGATGGTGCGCGTCGGGGTCGATCAGTACCCGCTCGTCGAGTACCTCGCCGGCCAGCTGATGCTCTCCGACGAGGACCGCTATCAGGCCCTGCGCGAGTATTTCCCCAACGCCAAGAAGGACGAGTGGCGCCTCGTTCAGGCCGGACAGCGGGTGCAGATCATCAAGCGCGACCCGGAGAAGGGCGGTGTGCTCAAGCTCGGCACCGAGGTGGTCGCGGCCAAGGACGGCAGCATCGCGGCGCTGCTCGGCGCCTCGCCCGGCGCCTCGACCGCCGCGCCGATCATGCTCTCCGTGCTGGAGAAGGTGTTCGCGGATCGCGTGAAGAGCGCCGAGTGGCAGGACAAGATCCGCAAGATCGTCCCGAGCTACGGCACCAAGCTCAACGCCGACCCGCAGAAGGCCTACGAGGAGCTGGCCTATACCAGCGAGCACCTGCAGCTCACCCCGCCGCCGAAGCCCGCCGCCGTCACGATCCCGGTGAGCGCCCCCGCCGCCGAGACCACGGGCGGCGTGGTGAAGGCCGTGCCGGACATGGCGCCGTAAGCACGACGGGCATTCTCCTCCCCCTTGTGTGGAGGAGGTAGGAGGTGGGGGTGGTGCAGAAGGCACCGCCCCGCTCGATCCTGAACCACCTCCACCCCGAACCACTCCCCGCAAGGGGGAGGGGACAGGTCGTGCTTCATCATAAATCAGCCGCGTTGTGCGCCGCATGATCGGCGCTTCGGGCGTTTGAGGCCCGCTCGCTCCGGGTTCCCGCGCAGGCTCGATGAACGCCATCCTGATCAAGCTGTTCGCGACCGCGCTGACGCTGAGCCAGGTCACGACGCGGCCCGATGCCGTGCGCACGCAATTCGACCCGGGCAAGGACGGGCCGGAGGTGGTGCGCATCCTGCGCGACGGCTGCGCGCATATGCGCAAGAGCTTCGACATCGAGGACATCAACCTCGACGAGCTGATCTCCACCGCCATGGAGGACCCGAGCGCGGTCGCGGGCGACAACGCGCCCAAGATCCTGCACGGGCTCGATCTCAACGAGCTGAACACGAGCTACAAGCAGTTCTGCAAGGGCGAGAACCCGGCCAATTCCCCGTTCGAGGCCGGGGCGGTGATCGCGTTCTACAACAACGCCGTGAAGGACCTGCCCTCGGCGGAAGCCTTGCGCGACATCAAGCTCGCCAGCGCCAGCGTGATCCTCGATGCCGCCGGAAAGCCCTATTCCGAGACCTTCGAGCCGAACGGGCGCCGCCTCGTCGTGCCGATCGAGGGCATCCCCGAATTGGTGCAGAAGGCCTTCGTCGCGGCCGAGGACAAACGCTTCTACCAGCACCACGGCATCGACGAGCGCGGCGTGATCCGCGCCTTCGTCGGCAACCTCGCCTCGCCGGGGCGCCCGGCCGGCGGCTCGACCATCACGCAGCAGGTGGTCAAGAACCTCTCGGTCGGCGACGACGTCACCTACGAGCGCAAGATCCGCGAGATGATCGTGGCCTCGCGCCTGGAGCGCATCCAGACCAAGCCCAAAATCCTCGGGCTCTACCTCAACGGCATCTATCTCGGGCGCGGCGCCTACGGCATCGAGATGGCGGCGCGCTCGTGGTTCGGGAAGTCGGTCGGCGCACTCACCGTGCCGGAGGCCGCGCTGCTCGCAGGCCTGCCCAAGGGCCCGAACTACTACAGCCCCGACAAGTACCCCGACCGCGCCCGCGAGCGCCGCGCCTACGTGCTGACCCGCATGAAGGAGGACGGCGCGATCACCGAGGAGCAGATGAACGCGGCGCTGAAGAGCGATCTCGGCATCAAGCCCCCGGACACGGCGCGACGCGATTCCGGCTTCTACCTCGTCGATCACTTGGCGCGGGAATCCCGCACCTTCGCCGGTCTCGAATCGCTGACGAACGCCTCCTACACGGTCCACGCCACGGTCAATGCCGGGCTTCAGAGCGCCGTCGAGGGCGCGATCCAGGAAGGCCTTTCGACCTACGAACGCGGCACCGGCCGCGCCCGTTACGAGGGGCCGGAACTGAACCTCGCCGACGCGGTGAAGCGCTTCGAGACCGCCGCCCCGGCGCCGGAGCCGGCTGCCGAAGCCGCGCCCGCGGTGCCGCTGCCCAAGGGGGTGAAGGGCGCCAAGGCCCTGCCGGTGCCGAAGGCGCCGGCGCAAAAACCCGCATGGCAGCGCGCCCTGGAGACGGCCCGCGCCCCGCTCTACGATCTGCGCTGGCCGCTCGCGGTCGTGCTTCAGACCGGCAAGAACGGCATCCGGGTCGGCCTGCCCGACGGCCGCATCGCCAGTCTCGACCCCGGCCCGGCCCGCGCAAAACTTCAGCTCTACGATGCCGTGCGGGTGCGCCTGCGCGAGGGCAAGGGCAGCCTGCGCGCCGACCTTCGCGTGCGCCCGTCCGTCCAGGGCGCCGCCATCGTTCTAGAGAACAAGACCGGAAAGATCCTGGCGATGACCGGGGGCTTTTCCTACCCCCTGAGCCAGCTCAACCGGGTGACGCAGACCGTGCGCCAGCCGGGTTCGACCCTGAAGCCGCTGACCTATCTGGCCGCGCTGAACGCCGGCCTCCAGCCCAACACCCTGGTGATGGACGCCCCCGTGACCCTGCCGCCCATCGGCGGCATCGGCGCCTCGTGGTCGCCCAAGAACTACGACGGCGGCGGCTCGGGCGCGACGACGATCCGGCGCGGCCTGGAATTCTCCAAGAACCTCGTCACCGCCCGCCTGCTGGAGGGCGGCATCGCCAAGAGCGCGCCGCAGAGCCTGCAACGGGTCTGCGACATCGCGCTGGAGGCCCAACTCTACGCCGAGTGCGAGCGCTACTATCCCTTCGTGCTCGGCGCGCAGCCGGTGCGGATGATCGATCTGGCGAGCTTCTACGCCGCCATCGCCAACGAGGGCGCGCGGCCTTCCGCCTACGCGCTGGAATCGATCGAGCGCGACGGCAAGCCGGTCTATGCCCGGCCCGCCAAGGCGCCCGTGCGGATCGGCTCGGCGGATCGCGTCGCGTTCTACCAGCTCAAGACCATGCTCCAGGGCGTGACCCAGCACGGCACCGCCGCGGCCCTGTCCGGCGTCTCGGCCTACGTGGCGGGCAAGACCGGCACCTCGGAGAACGAGAACGACGCGTGGTTCGCGGGCTTCTCCAACGAGATCACGGTCGTGGTCTGGGCCGGCTACGACAACGCCGACGGCGTGCGCAAGACGCTCGGTCGCGGCCAGACCGGCGGCCATGTCGCGGTGCCGATCGCGCGGGCGATCTTCCAGGCCGCCTGGGCCAACGGCGTGCCGCGCACGCCGCTCGCGCCCCCCTCGCCGGAGGCCAAGGCGTATATCGCCGACCTGCCGATCGAGCCCCGCAGCGGCCAGCGGGTGGCGGGCGGCGGCTTCATCGAGCATTTCCGCCTCAAGGACGGGCGCGTGTCCGACACCCAATACGCGCTGGTGCCCCGCGAGACGATGTACGCCATGCGGCCGGATTCCGAGGACGGCGACGGGGCCGGCGCCGAGGACGGGGCGGATGTGGCCGGCGACATCCTCGGCAACCTGATGGGCGGCGGACGGCGCGACGGCTACGATCCGTTCGGCCGCGACCGGCCGGACGCGGATCCGCGCTATGCCGACCCGCGCTCGTCCGATCGCACCGCCGATCCCTGGGGCCGCCGCGACGCCCGTGAGGCCGAAAGCCCCTGGCCCGGCCGCGACCGCTACGGACAGGCCAATCCCTCGCCGTTCGGCTCCTCGCCCTTCGAGGACGAGCAGCCGCGGGCGCGCCAGCGCCGCCGCGATCCCGACTACCTGTTCGGCGACGACCCGCGCTACTGACGCGGGCCTTCTCCTCATCCCTGTCGTCTTCCCGAGGTCCGCTGTGCCCAGGCATTACCCGGCCACCCTGTTCGTCGCCCTCGCTCTGGCCGGTCCGGCCCTCGCCCAGGAGGCGCCCAAGGAGCCCGTCAAGGAGCCCGCGAAGCCGGCGGCCGTCTCCGACCGGGTGAAGGACGTGGCGGCGCTCAGCCCCACGGACGCGGCAACGCTCAAGCCCGGCACGGTGCTGTTCCGCGATTCCCGCGAGAACGCCTCGACCAATCCCGAGAACGGCCTGATCGCGTTCGAGGCCTGGAAGAAGGCCCGGCCCCAGGAGGCCGCCGCCCTCTCGCCCTGGCCCGGCTACACCGAGCCGGACTACGCCCAGACCCTCAACGGCGTGACCAAGCAGCGCCACGAGACCCTCAAGGTCTACGTCGCGGAAGGGCGCTTCGTGGTGGCCAAGCCCCCGTCGGCCATCGATCTTTCTGCCTATGCCAACCTCGACTTCCTGGCCAGGATGGACCCGGTGATCCGCCACAAGCGGCTGGAGCCCGCGGACGCCACGCCGACCAAGGACCCGGCCGCCGCCTTCGCCAAGCGCCCCGACCGGCCCTGGTGCGGCGCGGGCGGCGCCTGCATCGAGTCGCGCTACGATCTCGAAGGCAAGCTGCCGCTCGGCGTGAAGCTCGCCAACAAGCTCGAACTGGGGTCCTCCAAGAAGGTCGCCGAGTTCGTCTCGTTCCAGAGCGAGCTGCGGGTGCTGCCGCCGGCCGAGGCCGCGAACCTGTCTGCGCTGACCCGCATCGAGACCCCGGTGGCGGGCGGGCTCGAACAGACGATCTTCTGGGTCAACCAGATCCTGCGCTTCGGCAAGTTCCTGGCGGTGATGCAGCCCGCACCCAACGACCCGAACCGGACGGTGGTGACGACCTACATGGCGCTCGCCATCAAGGCCGACGTGCTCGACCGCAAGCAGGAATACGCCCGGGTGCCGGTGCTCAAGAACCTGCTGCCGGTGCAGGTGTTGATGGGCAATTCCTCGTTCAACACCGGCTCCTCGATCAGCGCGGGCGTGCCGACCTACGCCCGCAACCGCATCGTCGCCTTCGCCGACGCGCTGGCCAAGAACTGAGCGCGTCCGTGGCGCGCCTGAGCATCCGCGTCGATCTCGGGCCCGACCACCGGCTCGGCCCCGGCAAGGTGCGGCTGTTGGAGGCCATCGCCGAACACGGTTCGATCACGGCAGGCGCACGGGCGCTCGGCATGTCCTACCGGCGCGCCTGGATGCTGGTGGAGGCGATGAACCGCGGCTTCGGCGCCGCGCTCGTCGAATCCCAGGCCGGCGGCCGGGCCGGCGGCGGGGCGCGGCTCTCCGCGCTCGGGGCGGAGGTGGTCGAAGCCTACCGGGCGGTCGAGCGGGCGGCGCAGGAGGCCGCGGCGCCGGCCCTGCATCGCCTCGCGGCGCGCTGCCCGGAGGGCGCGCCGCCCACGAAAACGTGAGAAATCGTGCCGGATGTCATCCCGAACGGTGGACGTGAGATGGTATATTGCATACCTTGCCCGGACTCGTTCCTGAGACCGCGAGCACCTCGACCGGCGCGCCCCACCCTGGGCGCGCCGTTTTTGTTTTTTTGCTGAAGGGGTTGGCTGATCACCTCTCTCTGTCGGCCCCTCGCATTTGAAGGCGAACAGAAATGGGGCGCTTCTCCTCACCCTTGTGGGGAGGGGAGCCGCGCCAGCGCGGCCGGACCGTAGGGCCAAATGAAGATTAGTCCGGCTGGAGCCAGGGCAGGCCCGTCGTGACCAGCAGGGTCAGCCCGGCGGCGAAGAGGGCCGCGCCGAGGCTCGTCTCGAACGGGTGATCGTAGCCGACCCGTTCGAGGACGGAGCCGGCCGAGGCGATGGCCAGGCCGATGCCAAGGGGGAAGAGGGCGGTGGGCAGCGTGCTCATGGGCCGACCCTACGCCGCCTCGCTTGCGCGGGCATGGCGCGGATCGTCGCCCTCGGCGCGAAGGTCGCAAAGGTTCCCTGATGCGACCGATTTTTTTAAGGTTCTATCCCTCCTGGGACGGCACGGCGATGCGCGGCGTCTGCTGGTGCTGCACCACGCGCCATTCCTCGTGCGACAGGCGGCGATAGGTCGAGGTGCAATGGGCCTCGTAGGTCTCGTCCCCGCGCGTGGCCTTCACGCCGTAGGCGATGACGATCAGGCCCTCCTGCGGCCGGGCGATGCGGCCGTCCGCGATGGCGACCTCGTCCCAGCGCGGGGTGTCGGCCACCGCCGCGATCGCCTCGGCGCCGCCGAGCACGTAGGGCGGGTGCGGCAGCGCCATCAGGCACGCGTCGTCGACGAGTTCCCGGTAGCGGTCGGCGCCGCCCTGCCACAGACTCTTTTCGAACGACCAGACGCGATCATCGTCCACTTCCACTCTCCCATGCCAGAGGCGCGACGGGAGAAGACGCGCCCGCGCCGATCGTTCCGGCGGCAGGCGATGCGGCGGCGGGTGCCGAGCGCATTCCGGCGAAGCGGACACCGGGTCGCAAGAAGACGCGTCAGGACCAGAGCGGAGAGCCGCAGCGGGATCGCGACGGAAACGGGCGCGACGCCGTGCCCGGATGCTCGGTGAGCGGATCCTGCGGCGTGGGCGGTCGTTGACCGTCGCCCGTGGCACTCCCATCTCTGGCCCGCGCCGATCGCGATCCTGTCGCGGCATCGCGCCCGTTGACGTTTCCCATCGCCGCGGTCGAGCCGTTCCGGCTCCCGTGTGCGAGCGCGCCGGCTGCCGTGTTCGCCCCGTTCACGAGCGGCCGGCGCGTCCCGCCCCCTTCCGGAGAGGATGCATGTTCACGCATGTCATGATCGGCAGCAACGATCTGGAGCGGGCCCGCGGCTTCTACGACGCCACCTTCGCCGCCTTGGGCGGCGAGCCCGGCGCGATGGATGCCAGAGGCCGGCTGATCTACGTCCATGAGGGCGGTCGGCTGATGATCACGACGCCGATCGACGGCAAGCCGGCGACCGCGGCCAATGGCGGGACGATCGGCATCATGGCCGCGAGCCCTGACCAGGTCCGCGCGTGGCATGCGGCCGGGACCGCGCAGGGCGGCACCGCGATCGAGAGCCCGCCCACCGAGCGCCCGAACGGGTCCTTCGTTGCCTATCTTCGGGATCCCGACGGGAACAAGCTCACTGCCCGGACGGCGCCGACGCGCTAAGGATCGTCCGGGATATCGGATCCAGGACGATCCTCTACGCCCTGGTCTCGCATCGTCTTTTTCCGAAAGCCGGAGGACCGCCCCGGATCACCGGATCCGGGGCGGTCCTCTGCGCGGTCGTGTCAGTACGAGCCGAACTTGTAGTTCAGGCCGGCGCGGACGATGTTGCCCTCGGTGCGAATCTTGGCGAGGGACGACGGCCCATCACCCGCGGCATCGACCGGAGCGACGACGCCGAAGTCGACGAGGGTGCGGCTGCCGAGGTCGTAGTGGAGATACTCGACCTTGAGCGTGATGGCGTTGGCCCTGAAGAAGTTCAGGACGCTGTCGGTCGGCAGGGCGTACTCAATGCCGCCGCCATAGGCATAACCCGTCTGCATCTTGCGATGGCGCGTGGTGATGCTGTTGCGTTCCACGCCGTCGCCGCCGGGGCTGTTGTCGGTGGACGTCCCGGTGAAGGTGAACCGGTCATCGGTCTGGCCGTAAGCGAAGCCGCCGGTGCCGTAGACCAGAACGCGATCCCAGGCATAGCCCAGGCGCCCGCGGACCGTGCCGAGGAAGCTGAGCTGCTTCGTCGCCGTGACCGCGGAAGCCTCGGTGACGGTCCCCGGCGGGAAGCCTCCGTCGGCGCTTTCATCGACGAGGAACGTGCTGCTGCGCCGACGCTTCAGGTCGGTGTACTGGGCATCGGCTTCGAAACCGACGACCAGACCGGAACCGGGCGTGAGCTGATAGTTGTATCCGATCTGCGCGCCGCCGGTGAAGCCGCCTGCATCGAACTTCTGGCGAGCGAGACCCAGACCGTTGATGACGGCCGACGCCTCCAGATCGGTCGGATCCAGGGCTCGGGTCGTGAGACGATCGTTGCTCCAGGCATAGCCCGCGTTGAAGCCGGCATAGATCCCGGTCCACGTGAAGACGGGAACCGGGGTGAAGACGGGAGGAGCCGCCCGACGGGGCAGGTCGGCGGCCGAGGCGGCCAGGGTCAGTGCAGTATAGGAGACCAGCCCCAGGATGACGGCTTTCATTGTACGAGCCCGTTTTTGGTGTTGAAGCGTGGCTGTCGTACCGGATCGTATATCGGACTGTCTATGCTTTACCTGCAACACCGCTCCCGAAGGTCGGTCCGGCATCCGCACAATTTTTGCGAAGGTTTTTCTGTCGAGTTCGCATGATAGCGCAGATCTCGACAGGGCTAGGTGCAACAAATTTTTAATACCAATCGGCGATGATCATGAGTCATCGCCGATTGCCCCCCGCGACGGCGGGGCGGCGGGCGTCCGCCGGACGCACGGAACAGGGCCATCGGTCCGGTTCCGTGTTGCTTGTTGTAAGGGGTTGGGTGCGGGCGGCGGATGGCAGCGTCCCGGAATCGTCCCTGACGATCCTCTTGCGGTGCGCGCAGGGCTACGGCCGCAGTCTGGTGGACCGCAGGTGACGTGCCGACCTTCGGACCGAGCGGCCGCGTGGCCTCGGTCGGTTCGCCTCGACCCGAACGAAAAAAGCCGCCACGTCTGCGCGGCGGCTTTCGTTCGTCAAAGCGCTGACTTGGTGTCGGATCGCTTACTTGATCTTGGCTTCCTTGAACTCCACGTGCTTGCGGGCGACCGGGTCATACTTCTTCATGACCATCTTCTCGGTCTGCGTGCGCGAGTTCTTCTTCGTGACGTAGAAGTAGCCCGTGTCGGCGGTCGAAACGAGGCGGATCTTGACGGTGACGGCCTTGGCCATGGCTGGCGCTCCCAATGCGGGTTGTCGGACACGATTCGCGATCGTGGCGGCGCCCACGCGAAACGCAAAAGGCCGGGACACCCCGGCCGAATTCCGCGGGGTGAATGCCTGACGGGCCTCGGTTCGTCAAGCCGATGCGTTGCCTACGGACCGGGCTGCGCCTTATAAGCGGCGCTCCCGACACACCTGCCGAGCGCGGCGTCGAGGATCCCGGCCTGCGGGAGCCCTCCGCCCCGGCAAACCGAAAAGGTCCCGCCATGGCCGGGCATTCCCAGTTCAAGAACATCATGCACCGCAAGGGCCGCGTCGACGCGGTCCGCTCGAAGCTGTTCAGCAAGCTCGCCCGCGAAATCACCGTGGCGGCCAAGCTCGGCACGCCCGATCCGGCGATGAACCCGCGCCTGCGCGCCGCCGTGCTCGCGGCGCGGGCCGAGAACATGCCCAAGGACAACATCGAGCGCGCCATCAAGAAGGCGACCGGCGGCGAGGGCGAGAACTACGAGGAGATCCGCTACGAGGGCTACGGCCCCGGCGGCGCCGCGCTGATCGTCGAGGCGCAGACCGACAACCGCAACCGCACGGCCTCCGACGTGCGCTCGGCCTTCACCAAGTCCGGCGGCAGCCTCGCCGAGACCGGCGCGGTCGCCTTCATGTTCGACCGGGTCGGCGTGATCGCCTTCCCGCCCGAGGTCGCCGACGCCGACACGATGCTGGAAGCCGCCATCGAAGCGGGTGCCGACGACGTGCGCTCCGATGCGGACGGCCACGAGGTCACCTGCGCCCAGGAGGCCTACGGCGAGGTCTCGAAGGCGCTGGAGGCCCGCTTCGGCGAGCCGCGGCGCACCGGCCTGATCTGGAAGGCGCAGAACGCGATCGATGTCGACGACGAGACCGGCGAGAAGCTGATCCGCCTCGTCGAGGTGATCGAGGACCAGGACGACGTGCAGAACGTCTACGTCAACTTCTCCCTGTCCGATGCCCTGATGGAGAAGATGGGCGCCTGAGCGGCGCCTTCCGCCGCCAGGGCATTTCGCGCAAGAGGATGGTGCGCAATTTGTCGCGCAGGCCCGATCCGGCCCGCGCGCTATTTCTTGCGACCGCCGCATGTCCGCGGCGCGCGCGAAGGTTCCGCCTCTCCCACGATGCACGACGATCCGGTCATCATCGGCATCCATGGGCTGGCCAACAAGCCGCCGCGGGAGGAGAAGGCGGCATGGTGGCGCCAAGCGATCGAGGAGGGGCTCAAGCGCAATCTCGGGCGTGAGCCGCCGGGCGTACCCTTCGAATTCGTCTATTGGGCCGACCTGCGCTACGACGCGCCTCTGACACCCGCGCGCAACCGCGAGCCCTATTACGCGGCCCGCGGCCGCAAGCCGTTTCCGAGCCCGAACGGCGCGCCGCCGGGGCCGACCCTGACCGACCGGTTCTACCGCGCCCTCGAATGGATGCAGGAGAAGACTGGCCGCCTCGTCGTGGACGACGCCTTCATCGAGTACCGCCTCGACGACTTGTGGGGCTACTACAAGGACGCGGCCTTCCGCGCGGATGCCCGTGATCGCCTGCGCGCGGTGCTGGAGCGCTACCAGGGCCGCAGCCTGATGCTCGCCGCCCACTCGATGGGCGGGCTCATCGCCTACGACGTGCTGCGGCTCGCCGAGCGCCAGGGACCGCGCCCGCGGGTCGTGCATCTCGTCACCCTGGGCTCGCCGTTGGGGCTCGCCGAGATCAAGCACAGGATCACGGCCGAGCACGGCGACCTGCGGGTGCCGAGCGCGGTGGCGCGCTGGACCCATCTCGGCGACCGCGACGACGTGGCGACCGTCGGCACCGACCTCGGAGAGGCCTACGCGCCGAATCCGGACGGTGTGCGCGTGGTCGATTGTCCGGTGATCAACGCCTATCGCCGCCCCCGCGGTGGGCGCAACCCGCACAAATCCTACGGCTATTTGCGCACGCCGGAATTTTCGCGGGCCGTGGCCGCCGTCCTGGACGGGGCCACGCAGGTCCGAGACGTCGTGGCCGACGCCTCGGCGTGAGAAAAATCCCCGACGGCTCGGATACTTCCGATCGCTCGCCGGTTTCGAGGGCGGACACCGACGCCATCAAACGGTCTGCGCCGAGCCTGATTGTATTGGGAGCGTTCGCGCTTGCCTGCGATTTTGACGCAGGTCTTTTTGAAGAGGTCGGTATTTCCTTCGCGAATCCCGACCTTAGGGGCGCAATCCCGGCGGAAAGAACAATTTATCTCGGGAGAATTCGGGAACTTAATTTTCCTTAATCGCTTTCCCCGGTCGAACCGGTCGTCGGGCCGGTAAGACAATCTCGGAGGATAGCACCGTGACGCTCACGAAGACCCTTGCCGCCGCCACCGCGCTCGCCTTCATGGCCGGTTCCGCCTTCGCTGCGCCGTGCAACACCGGCAGCACCGCCAAGGCCCCCGACCAGAACTCCCCGGCCACCAGCTCCACCGCCAACGGCGCCGACAAGGGTTCGAAGAACCTCGCGGGCGGCCAGCAGCCGGCCTCGCCGGGCACCGTCGGCGCGATGAACAATGTCGGCGCCGGCCAGGGCGTGGGCGACAAGCCCGGCTCGGAGCAGACCTCCATGGCCAAGAACAACGCCGGCGGCAACCAGCCCGCCGCCCCGGGCACCGTCGGCGCGATGAACGCCACCGGCGCCGACCAGAAGCTCGGCGACAAGGGCGGCAACGACTGCTGATTCCTTTGAGGGTTTCGCCGCTGTGCGAACCCGATTGAAAGAGCCCTCGCACCGTACGGTGCGGGGGCTTTTCTCATGCCGGCAAGATCATGCCGGCAAGCTCATGCCGGCATGGACGGGCTACTTCTCCTCGCCGGTCCCGCGAAACAGCTGACCGGCCACGTCGTTGACGGTGGGCGGCGTCGCCCGAACGAAGGGCAGCGGGCGGCAGACCGCGATGGCCGCGAGACCGAAGCGGGCGGTCATCAGGCCGTTGAGGACGCCCTCGCCGAGCTTGGCCGAGACCCGCGCGGCGAGCCCGAGGCCGAGCACCTGATGCAGCATGCCCTCGCCCACCGCCATGCCGCCGGTGACGGTGAGGTGGGCGAACGCCGCGCGGGCGAGCCGCAGGAAGCCGAGCAGGCCGGGGCGTCCGCCGTAGATCGCCGCGATCCGGCGCAGCAGGCGGGCGGCGGAGTAGACCACGAACGCCACGTCCACGATGGCCCGCGGGCTCAGCGCCGTCACCGCCGACACTTGGCTCGCGGCCTGCGCGATGGCGGCCTTGGCCTGACGGTCGAGGGGCGCGAGCAGCTCGCCCTCGGCAAGCCCGAGCCGGTCGTCCACGTCGAGGATCGCATCGCCCACCGCGTCGAGGCGCTTGATGCCGCTCGCCAGGGCGGGGCGGTCGGCGTAGAGGCCGCGCAGCTCCTGCACCACGCCCTGCGCCGCGGTGTGGTCGCGGGCGGTCAGCGCCGCCAGCGCCCGTTCGCGCACGTGCTCGATCTTGCGCTCGCGCCAGACGCCGAGCGCCTCGCGCCCGACGATGGCGAGCAGGGCCACGCCCGCCACGACGACGAGGGCCAGCGCCACCCAGCCGAGCCAGGGCGCGGTGGCGAACAGGTCGGAGACCAGGCGCTCCAGGGACAGCCCGACGCCGATGGCCACGAGGCTGCCGAGCGCACTCAGGAAGATCGACAGCCAGGGCGGGCCGCGCCGGGGGGCGACCGGCACCGGCACGCGGTCGGCGGCCTCGACGATCTCGAACGGCTCGTCGACGAAGCGTATGTCCGGTCTGGGCTTGGCCGGGGCCTCGGGCTGAGGCCGGGACGGTGCCTCGGCGCCGGCTTCCGGCCGTGGCTCGGGGGCGGGCTCTGCGCCGGGGAGGCGGAAGGCGCGGGGGCGGGGGCCTTGAGGCGTCGTCACGTCAGCTTGTCCCCGATCAGGAACTGCATCGCCCGGTCGAGCCGGATCTGCGGAAGGTGGCCAGGCCGGCCGATGGCGTCGGGCCGGGCCAAAGGCGGGCGGAAGCGCGGGAAGCGGAACGCGCCCGGCGGGATCGCGCCGTCGAGCACGCTCTGGACGTCAGTCGGCAATTCGCCGGGAAAGATCGCGGCCTCGGCTAGCCCGTCGAAGGTGTCGTCGCCGATGGTCTCGCCGGCCTCGGGCGTCCCCGACACCGCGCGCAAAACCTCGCCGCCGTCGTGGACCGTGGTCTCGCGGGTCGCCCGCACGGAGGCGAGCGCCACCGTGCCGACGCGGGCGCCCGCGGCCTCGGTGCGGCGCATGGCGCGGGCGACGAGCAGGCGCAGCAGGGCGTCGAGCCGGTCGTGGCTCGACTGGTGCAGGTGGTCGGCCTTGGTCGCCGCGAACAGGATGCGGTCGGCCCGCGGGGCGAAGAAGCGCGTCAGCAGGCTGTTGCGCCCGACCCGGAAGGCGAGCAGCACCGCGTCCAGCGCCTCTTCCAGCTCGGCGAGTGCGGCCGGGCCGGCATCGACCGCCGAGAGCACGTCCACCAGCACGATCTGGCGATCGACCCGCTGGAAATGCTCGCGGAAGAACGGCTCGACCACCTTGGCCTTGTAGGCCTCGAACCGGCGCTCCATCAGGGCGCCGAGGCTGCCGGGGACCTGCACCTCCTCCAGCCGGTCGAGGGGGGCGAAGGTCAGCATCGGCGAGCCGGCGAGATCCCCCGGCATCAGGAAGCGCCCCGGCGGGGTCGTGGCGACGGATTCCGCGCCCGCCCGGAGCGCCGAGAGATAGGCCTTGAAGGCGTTGGCGGCGCGCTCGGCCACCACCTCGTCGAGCGGCGCGGCCGGGTCGAGCCCGGCCATGGCCTCGAGCCAGGGCGCGGCGATTGTCGAGCGGCCGGCCCGGCGGGTGCCCAGGATGGTGGCGCGCGACCATGCGACGTAGCTCTGGTCGAGCAGGGCGAGGTCGAGCAGCCACTCGCCGGGGTAGTCGACCACGTCGAGCATCAGGGTGCCGGGCCCCGTGCGCCAGCCGCCCGACCGCTCGTACTCGATGGCAAGCCGCAACTGGCTGATCCGGTCGGTCGAGCCCGGCCAGCGGCGGGCCTCGGTGAGCGCCGAAAAGTTCTCCTCGAAGGGGAAGCGCGGCACGTCGTCGTCGGGCTGGGGCACGAGGCGGGCGCGGCGCAGGCGTCCGGCTTGCGCCGGCTCGAAGGCCGGCAGCGCATGGCCCTCGACGAGGTGGTGGACCAGCGCCGTGGTGAACACCGTTTTCCCGGAGCGGGCGAGCCCGGTGACGCCGAGGCGCAGGGTCGGCTGGATCAGGAGATCGCTGGAGGCTTCGGCGAAGGCCTTGATCGCGGAACCCGCCTGGGCGGCGTAGTCGAAGAGGGGCAAGGCGGGGCTCGAGGCGTCGGGCGGGAAGGGCCGCCCTCAGGTGGCGCGCCGGCCTTCCGATCTCAAGGCTACCGCTCTGCGCCGCGCCATGCATGGACCGATCCGCTGGGCGGCCCCGGTCGGACCGAGGCTCGGACCGATCATGCCGCCCGCAGCGCCCGGATCGTTCCCAGCGTGTCGCGCCGGAGCGCCGCAAAATGGCGGATCAGGGGGAGGATGTCGTTGCCGCTGCGGCAGGCATTCTCGATCTCGCGGCAGAGCGACGAGAGGGCGACGAAGCCGAGCACGCCCGCCGCC
Organism: Methylorubrum salsuginis; assembly: GCF_900114375.1. Taxonomy (GTDB): domain Bacteria; phylum Pseudomonadota; class Alphaproteobacteria; order Rhizobiales; family Beijerinckiaceae; genus Methylobacterium; species Methylobacterium salsuginis. Next base: position 84,114 of record NZ_FOSV01000004.1, read on the forward strand.
GCGACCATGGCGTGGGCGTCGTAGGCGAGCTGGGTCCGGTCGAGGTCGGACTCCGTGAGCGCCGCGCCGGAGGCGAAGCGATGGTCGAGTTCGGCTTCGAGCAGCGTCAACAGGGCGAGGATGCGCTCGCGGCCCATCATGTCGCGCACCGTGGCGTAGGTCTCGTGATCGAGGATCGGCACGGCGGGGGCGGGGGCCAGCGCGTCGTTGCTCCGGCGGGCGGCGCCCTGGCCGCGCCAGCGCTCGATCACGGCGTAGAGATGGGCGCGCTTGAACGGCTTGCCGACATGATCGTCCATGCCGGCCTCGATCAGCTCGCGCACCTGCTCGTCCAGCACGTTGGCCGTCATGGCGATGATCGGCACCCGCGCCATCGCGCCCGGCAGGGCGCGGATGCGCCGGGTGGCGGTGAGCCCGTCCATCACCGGCATCTGCAGGTCCATCAGGACGAGGGCGTAGGGGTCGTCGCCCTCCGCCTCCAGGGCGGCCACCGCCCCGGCCCCGTCCGCGACGATGTCGATCCGGTAGCCCCGTGCCTCCAGCACGGCCCGGGCGAGCTCTTGGTTCAGGATCACGTCCTCGGCCAGAAGCAGCCGGGCGCCGCGCTTGGCCGGCGCGGGCGTGCCGGCCGGCGCCGGAGACGCCGCGGCGGCCTCGACCCGCGGCGGGGCCGAGGGAAGGGGCAACGGGGCGACCACCGGGAGGACCAGGGTGAACCAGAAGGTCGAGCCGGCCCCCTCCCGGCTCTCGACGCCGATGTCTCCGCCCATCAGGGTGATGAGGTCGCGGCAGATGGCGAGCCCGAGCCCCGAGCCGCCGAAGCGCCGGCTGATCGAGCCGTCCACCTGGCTGAAGCGCTTGAACAGGCGGTCCTGTTGCGCCGCCGCGATGCCGATACCGGTGTCCTGCACCTCGAAGCGCAGGGCCTCTGCCGCCTCGCCCGAAGGCAGGCGCGCGGCCCCCTCGGCCCGCACCGTCAGGGTCACGGAGCCGGTGGGCGTGAACTTCACCGCGTTGTTGAGCAGGTTGAACAGCACCTGCCGCAGGCGGGCGGCGTCCCCGCGCAGCGTTTCGGGCAGGCGCGGATCGATGCGCGTCTCCACGGTCAGCCCGCTCTTGAGGGCGCCGCCGCGCATGATCGCCACGGTGTCCTCGAGCAGCGACCGCACGGAGAACGCTACGGGGTCGAGTTCGAGCCGGCCCGCCTCGATCTTCGACACGTCGAGCACGTCGTTGACGACGGTGAGCAGCGCCTCGCCGGAGACGCGGATCAGCTCCAGGCGGCGGCGGTCCTCGGGGTCGTGGCCGGAGCGGTCGAGCAGCAGGTCGGCGTAGCCGAGGACGCTGTTCAACGGCGTGCGGATCTCGTGGCTCATCAGCGCCAGGAACTCGCTCTTCGCCGCGCTCGCCCGCTCGGCCTCGGCGCGGGCGGCCTGGGCCTCGTCGGTGAGCGCGCGCAAAGCCGCCTCCGCCGCCTTGCGCTCGGTCACATCGAGATGCAGCCCGATCATCCGGTAGGGCCGGCCATTCGCATCGTAGAGGGTGCGGCCGCAGGCATAGATCCAGCTCGGGCCGACGCGATACTCGGCGATGTAGCGGCCATGGCTGTCGATGGCGCGGTGGATGCGGTCCCAGGTCTCGACCACGTCGTCGGGGTTCACGGTCGCGGTCCACTGCGCCGTGGTCAGGCGGCGAGGTTCGCCGGTCTCCGGCAGGCCGTAGAGCCGCAGGCTCTCCGGTGAGAGCGTCAGGAGGCCCGTGCGCATGTCCCAGTCGAAGGTGCCGGCGCCCGCGCCTTCGAGCGCGATGCCGAGGAAGCGGCTCGCCTCCTCCACGGCAAGCCGTGCGGTGACGATGTCGTCGATGTCCAGCGCCGTGCCGATCCACTCGATCACCGTGCCGTCGGCCGGATGGTGGACCGGGGTCATCGTCAGCTTGTGCCAGCGATAGGTGCCGTCCCGCGCCCGCAGCCGCCACTGCCCGTCATAGCCCCGCCCGCTCGCCCGCGCCGAGCGCCACGCCGCATCGAGGAGGGGGGCGTCGTCGGGGTGGTTGCGCGACACCCGCTCCATCCGGTTCGGGCCGATCGGGCCGTAATAGTTCTCGAACCGGGTGTTGGCGTAGGTGGCCGCGCCGTCCTCGGGATCGACCGTCCAGACCAGCAGGGGCAGGGTGTCGGCGAGGCTGCGATAGCGCAGTTCGCTGCGACGGATCTCGGTCTGGATGCGCCGCCGGTCGGTGACGTCCATCAACATGCCGAACATCCCGATGACGTGGTCCGCCTCGCGCTTGCAGGTGCCGCGCACCATCACGTCGCGGGCGGTGCCGTCGGGCCGGGCGAGCCGCGCCTCGAACTCGAAGTCGCCGGCCTTGGCCAGGGCGGCCGCCAGCGCCCCCTCGACGGTGGCGCGATCGTCCGGGTGGAACAGGCTGGGCAAGGCCGGATGCGTCGGCGAGGGGGCGTCCGCGTCGAGGCCGGCGATGCGCAGCAGGCTGTCGGAGTAGCGCGGTTCCGGCTCGGCGAAGTTGATGCGCCAATGGCCGACCTGGGCCATCTGCTCGGCCATGATCAGGAGGGCCTTGGCCGCCCGACGCTGCTCGATCTCGGCGCGCTGCGCCCGGATCGTGCTCTCGTGCCCGCGGCGCAGTTCCGCCTCGCGGGCGAGCGCGACGTTGTCCCGATGGAGCCGCAGATGCGCCGTCACCGCCTCGGCGAGATCGCACAGGGCGATCTCGTCCTCGGCGGAGAAGAGGCGCGGATTGGGATCGACGAGGCAGAGCGAGCCGAGCCGCAGGCCGGGGCCGAGGCTGAGCGGCACGCCCGCGTAGAACACGATCCGCGAGGCCCCCGCACCGAGGTCGCTGCCGGCGAAGCGCGGATCGCGGCGGGTGTCGGGGATGACGAGCACGCCGTCCTGCGCGACGGTGTGGGTGCAGATCGAGTCGCGGCGGGGCATCGCCCGGGGCAGGGCCATGGTGCCGGTGCAGGCCTTGAGCCATTGCCGCTCGGCATCGATCAGCGAGACATAGGCCGTGGCGACGCCGAACAGGCGCTGCGCCGTCCGGCAGACGGCGTCGAAATGCGCCTCCGGAGCCGTGTCGAGGATGTGCAGCGCGTGCAGGGCCGCGAGGCGCTCGGCCTCGCTCGCCGACGGGTTGCTCACGGGGGCCTGACTTTCGTACGTTTGCCGCCCGCCCGTGCGGGTGCGACGCGCCAGCATAGCGGCTGCCGGCTCAGCCGTCCCCTGTGGTTCTCGCATGCGGCGCGCGGGGCAACGCATTGTGATCGCGGCCGCCCCGCGCCGCCCAGCGCAGGCGCGCGGCCTCCAGGGCCCAGACCATGCCGAGCATCATGTAGACGTGGCGCCACTTCTCCACGTCGATCTGCATCGCCTGGACGAAGAACATCAGCAGCGCCGGAAACACGATCTGCGCATAGGCGCGATAGGGCGAGGCCCGTGTCATCAGCCGGAAGCCGACGAAGGTGGTCGCGGCCACCAGCACGATGAAGACAGCGCCACCGACCCAACCGCCGTTGGCGAAGCTGCCGATGTAGGAATTGTGCGGTTCGAGGTTGAAGATCTGGCGCCAGCGCAGCGGGCCCATGCCGAGGGGCTCGTCCAGGAGGAGGCTCATGCCGCGGATCTGGTTGCCGAACCGCCCGGTCTCGCCCTCGTCGTAGTCCTGGGTGACGGTCGCGCGCGACTCGAAGGTCTTGGCGACGCTGTCGATCGACAGGAGGCCCACGAGTGCCGCCGCGCCGAGTGCTGCGGTGACGAGGCCGATCACCACGATGCGCCGCCGCAAGGCGCGTGACCGGCTCGTCGCGAAGACGAAGCCCACCATCAGCCCGGTCGAGACCAGGGTGGCGCCCCAGGAGCCGCGGGAGAACGACAGGAAGGTGCCGGCCAGGATCACCAGCAGGCAGGCCAGCGCCGGCACCGGATGGCGCCCGCGCCCCGTCAGCAGGCCGTGGGTGAGCGTGAGCGTGCCGAGCATCAGGTAGGAGCCGAACACGTTCGGGTCCTGGAACGTGCCCGAGGCGCGGCCGTAGCGGGCGAACAGGTCCTCGATGCCGAGGAGTTGCAGGTAGCCGACGATGCCGAGCCCGGCGGAGAGCACGCAGCTCGCCGTGTAGGCCTTGAGCGCGAGATCGAGCCGGGCCGCCGTGTCGTCGGCATAGAGCATCGCGAAGAACACCGCGGTGATGACGAGGTAGCCGAGCTGGATCGTCCAGGTCAGCGGCAGCGGCTCGCTGACATAGGGCAGGAGCGCCACGACGATCGCCGACAGGTAGAGGGCGAGCAGGAACACCAGCGGCACCGCGCCCCGGTGCAGCCGGATGCCGAGCGCCAGCCACAGCAGCATCGTCGGCAGGGCGATGAGGTCGTAGGGCGAGGCGTCCGAGAAGGCGAAGCAGGCGAAGAAGATGAAGGCGGCGTGCATCACGCCGGCCAGCCCGTGGACGACCCGGATCGCCGGAAGCTCGCCCCAGGCGCCTTCGCGCCAGCGCGGGAGCGGGGCGGCCGCAAGGCGCGCGTCTAGGGGACTCGCCGTGGAGGTCATCGACGCCAACGCAACTCCGGGGCGCGGACCGCTGCACGCCACCCGATCGGTCCGCCGTCACCGGCCGCCCGACGGGATCGCGGCCCCGCGCCGGGCCGGATCACACCACCGAAAGGTTGAGGTTTGCCCAACGACGCGGTCGAGCCGCCCCGGGCGCAAGTGTGCCAAGTTCGGGGAGACGAGGGAAAATTTAATCCGCGACGGCGCGTGCGGGGAGACACGTCATGCCGGCAAAGGGCGCCCCATATTCAGTTCATCGAAGACGAAACGGCCCGGACGACCGGGTCGGCCTCTCACCGGAGACTGACAAACCATGAAGACCCGCATCGCCGCCGCCGTCGCCGCCCTCATTCTCGGCGCCGCTCCCCTCGCCGCCACCGCCCAGACCTGGGGCGGCCGCTACACCGGTTACGCCGCGCCCGGCGCGATCGAGACCACCGGTCCGGTCCTCGGCTACGGCCCGGTCTACGCCTCGCCGAGCTGCCCGCAGAGCTCGGCCGCCGAGGGTAACGCCAACCAGCAGCACTTCCCGGTCAAGCAGTACGGCCAGACCTCGGGCGGCTACCGCTGCTGATCCGGGACGACACACGGGACGGGAGCCGGCTCATGCTGATGAGGGCGTTCTCCTACGCGATGATCGGCGTGTTGGCCTTCGGTCTCGCGACCACGGCGTTCGGCACGGCTCAGACCCTGCTGAACCTCTGACGTCAGGCGCTGTCACGACAAGGGAAAGGGCCGCCGGGAGGCGGCCCTTTTTTCGTTGTCCTCGGTGCCGCCGCTTTCGAGCGACGCCGTCGTGTCAGACCTTGCAGTCGTAGAAGCCTTGCCGAATCGCCTCCGGGTCGAGGTTGCGGCCGATGAAGACGACGCGGGAGACCCGCTTCTCGTCGGCGCCCCATTCGCCCTGCACGTCGCCGTCGAGGATCATGTGGACTCCCTGGAAGACGAAGCGCTTGGGCTCGTCGGGGAAGGCGACGATGCCCTTGCAGCGCAGGATGTCCGGCCCCTGCACCTGGGTCAGGTTCGAGATCCAGGGCATGAACTTTTCCGGGTCCACCGGTCCGTCGATCTTGGCCGAGACCGACTGCATCTGCTCGTCGTGGTGATGGTGGTGGCCCTCCTCCAGGAAGTCGGGCTCGACGTCGAGGATGCGCGACAGGTCGAAGGCGTTGCGGTCGAGCACCTGATCGAGGGCGATGTCGCAGCGCTGGGTGCGGTGGACCTTGGCCCAGGGGTTGATCGCCCGGATCCGGCCCTCGACCCGGTCGAGGTCTTCCCCTGAGACCAGATCGGACTTGTTGAGCAGGATCACGTCGGCGAACGCGATCTGGTTCTTGGCCTCGGGCGCGTCGGCGAGCCGGTCGGTCAGCCACTTGGCGTCGGCCACCGTCACCACCGCGTCGAGGCGGGCGGCCTCGCCCACGTCCTGATCGACGAAGAAGGTCTGGGCCACGGGGGCCGGGTCGGCGAGCCCGGTGGTCTCGACGATGATCGCGTCGAACTTGCCGCGGCGCTTCACGAGGCCGTCCATGATGCGGATCAGGTCGCCGCGCACGGTGCAGCAGACGCAGCCGTTGTTCATCTCGAACACTTCCTCGTCGGCCCCGACCACGAGGTCGTTGTCGATGCCGATCTCGCCGAACTCGTTGACGATCACGGCGTAGCGCTTGCCGTGCGGCTCGGTGAGGATGCGGTTGAGCAGCGTCGTCTTGCCGGCCCCGAGATAGCCGGTGAGCACCGTCACCGGGATCTTTTGGGACGAGGCGGCGAGGGGAGAGGCGTCGGACATCGGGGCGCTTGTGCTGTGAGGGGTGTTTGAGGCTGTCATATTGTATCAGCGGGGCCCGATGGAAGGTCGGGGCGCGCTTATCCGGGGAAACGCCACCACGCCGCGAGGGGCGGGGCGGACTGCGCGTATTTGCCCTAAGCCCTCGGCCGTTTCGGCGGCGCTTCGAGGCCTAATTCTTCCCGGACGGACGCTCGTGCTCGTATCGGCCCGCGCTTCGGCTGCGGCCAGCTTCTCGATGAAGTCCGGCGTGCCGTTATCGGTCCATCGCAGCCCGAGGTCATGACCATGCGCTTCCTTCTCGCCGGAGCCGTCTCCCTGTCCGTGCTGGCGACGCCCGCCTTCGCGCTCGGGACCGGGGACAAGATGCAGGCCTGGGCGGCGGCCTCGCCGGCCGAAAAGGACGCCCTCCTGCAGAAGATGGACGCGTCGGGCGGCGCTTCGTCCAAGGCCAGCGTGCGCTCCTGCCTCGACGACACGGCGAAGGCGCCCGGTCACTCGAACCTGTCGATCTCGGACATCTTCAAGGCGTGCTCCGAGCAGGCCGGGAAGGAGAACATTTAGAGCCTCGGTGCGGGCCGGGTTTCACGATCCGCCACCCGGCCGAACCGGTCGCAACCCCGCGCTCAACGCTGCCAGCGCCTGCCCGAACCCCGCCGGCCCGGCCAGGAACCGCTCCAGCAGCAGCGCCCCCTCCAGCGTCGCCACCACCATGCGGGCGTGCGAGGGCGGGTCGATCCCGGCGCGGACGCTTCCGTCGGCGACGCCTTCCGCCAGCACCCGCTCGAGCCAGGCGATGTGCCCCTCGAAGAACGAACTGAGCTGCCGCCGCAGGCCCTCGGGCAGGGTCTCCAATTCGACCGCGAGCGCGGCGCACAGGCAGCCGAGCCCCTGCTCGACCCCGCCCAGATAGAGTTTTCCGTAGGCCTCGATCCGCGCCACGCCGTCCGGGGTCTGCGCCAGGATGTCGGCGAGCGCCGCGTCGTAGCGCGCCGCGTAGGCCGCGATCAGCGCGCCCGCGAGGTCTTCCTTGGTGCGGAAATGATGGTGGATGCTGGCCTTGCGGATGCCCACCGCCTCGGCGAGGTCGGCGTAGCTGAAACCCGAATAGCCCCGACCGCGTACCAGGATTTCGGCCTCGCTCAGGAGCGACGCGCGCGTGTCTCTCATCGTCCGTCCGTCGTCCGGGGCGCTCACGCAAACGCGATCCCGCCCGATCTGCCGAGGCCAGGATGACACTTGACGCGCGAGAAATCTACCTACTAGATGGTTGGCAATATATCACCGAGGAATCGGGAGGAGACGGCATATGGCGGTACGCCGGCCGGAGCAGCGAGCCGGGGAGCGCGGCGTGAGCGCCGCGACCCGTAGGCAGGCCCTGTTCGGCGGCCTGTGCCTGTGCTGCCTGCCGACCCTCGGACGCGCCGCCGAATCCTTCTCCATGGACGAGGTGGCGCCCGGCATCTTCGTGCGCCGCGGCCCCGACGCGGAAGCAAGCCCTGAGAACAACGACGCCATCGCCAATATCGGCTTCATCGTCGGGCGCGACGGAGTGCTGGTCACCGAGTCGGGCGGCAGCCTCGCCGACGGGCAGTGGCTGCGCGCCGAGATCGGCAAGCGCACCGACAAGCCGATCAAGTACGTGATGCTGACCCACGTGCATCCCGACCACGTCTTCGGCGCCGCCGCCTTCAAGGCCGACACCCCGACCTTCGTCGGCCACGGGATGCTCCGCGGCGCGCTCGACGCGCGCGGCGAGTTCTACCGCAAGCGCCTCGTCGACATCCTCGGCGAGGATCGGGCCGGCACGGTGGTCTACCCGACGCTTGAAGTGAAGGACGGCGCCGAGATCGATCTGGGCGACCGCACCCTCAAGCTCACGGCCCACGGCACCGCGCACACCAATTGCGACCTGTCGATGCTCGATTCCGCCAGCGGCCTGCTGTTTCCCGCCGACCTGCTGTTCGTCGGCCGCATCCCCTCGCTCGACGGCAGCCTGATCGGCTGGCTCAAGGAGATCGAGCGGCTCAAAGGCATGGGGGCGAGCGAGGCCGTGCCGGGCCACGGCCCGACGCGGGTGAAGCTCGCTCCTTCGCTCGGCGATCTCGCGCGTTATCTCACGACATTGCGCGACGAGACCCGCAAGGCGGTCGCCGCCGACACCCCCATCGAGCGAGCGGTGACGACGGTCGCGCAGGGGGAGAAGGACAAGTGGGCCCTGTTCGACACCTATAACGGCCGCAACGTCACCCAGGCCTACCAAGAGCTCGAATGGGAGTGATCCCGCGGCTTAAAAGATTTGGAAGGAAACGACCATGAAACGCCTGCTGCTCGCCCTCAGCCTCACCCTCTCGGCCGCCGCGCTCGCGCCGGTGCCGGTGCGGGCCGGCGCGACCGATTCCGACGAGGAACGTGCCGCCCGCTGGACCGAGATCAAAAAGACGATCTTCGGCGACCGCGCGGTCGAGGCGAGCGATGCGGCGGTCAAGATCGACGCGCCCGCCCGCGCGCTCGACGCCTCGCTGGTGCCGATCGGCCTGACGCTCGCCGACAAGGACAACGTCAAGGGCCTCTACTTCATCATCGACGACAACCCGTCGCCCTACGCCGCGCATTTCACCTTCGGCCCGGCCGCCGACCCGGCCGAGATCAAGATGCGGGTGCGGGTGAACAACTACACCAACGTCCACGCGGTGGTGGAGACCAAGGACGGCAAGCTGATCGAGTCGGCCAAGTTCGTGAAGGCGTCCGGCGGCTGCTCGGCCCCGATGGGGATGAGCGACGAGGAGGCCATGAAGGGCATGGGCGACATGCGCATGAAGTTCTCGGGCGACGGCCAGGGCGGCAAGCCGGTCGAGGCGACCCTGATGGTGCGCCACCCGAATTTTTCGGGGATGCAGATGAATCAGGTGACCCGCGACTACACGCCGGCCCGCTACGTCGACAAGCTCGACGTCACCCATGGCGACCAGCTCGTGTTCCACCTCGACGGCGACATCTCCATCGCCTCGAACCCGGTGATCAATTTCGGGATCAAGGGCGACGGCAAGGGACCGGTCAAGGTTGCGGCCACCGACAACCAGGGCGGACGCTGGGAGCACAGCTTCCAACTCCCCTCGGCGAGCAACTGAGCCGATGCGGATCACCCGAACCGCTGCTGTCTTCGCGCTCGGGCTGATGCTCGGGGGCGCGGGGCCGGCGGATTCGCCGGTGAACGTGCCGGAGCCGGAGGGGCTCTATACCGGCCCGACGCACGGCTACACGCCCGCGACCCTGAAGGGGGCCACCGTCCTCGACCTCAAGGGGCTGGAGGCGCTGCTGCCGGAAAAGCCCGTGCTGCTCGACGTGGTGCTGGCCGACCGCAAGCCCGCGGGCTTCCCGGCCAATCGCCCCTGGCTGCCGACCCACCGCTCGCTGCCCGACGCCATCTGGCTGCCGGGGGCGGGCGAGGTGCCGCTGGCTCCGGCGCAGGAAGAGGCGTTTCTGGCCCGCGTCGCCGCGCTGACCGGCGGCGACAAGGCCAGACCCGTCGTCACCTTCTGCCGCCCGGAATGCTGGGGCAGTTGGAACGCCGGCAAGCGGCTGGTGGCGGCGGGGTATTCGCGCGCCTACTGGTTCCCGCTCGGCGTCGAGGGCTGGCAGGACGATCACGACACCGCGGCCGTGAAGCCCGACCCGCAATGGGTCGCGGCGAGCGGCACGCCCGAGCGATAGGGCTTTTCTCCATGCCGACCCGCCGCCACGCGCTCGCCTTCGCCGCCGCCCTGATCTTCGCCGGGACGGCGCGGGCCGCAGCCCCCGTGCCGTTCGATGCGGCGGCCTTCGAGGCGGCGCAGAGCGAGGGCAGGCCGATCCTCGTGCAGATCTCGGCGCCCTGGTGCCCGATCTGCAAGACGCAGAAGCCGATCCTGGCGACGCTCGCGGCCGAGCCGCGGTTCAAGGATCTCGCGGTCTTCACCATCGACTTCGACAGTCAGCGCGACCTCGTGCGCCGATTCGAGGCGCGGATGCAGAGCACGCTGATCGTCTACAAGGGCAAGGCCGAGGTCGGCCGCTCCGTCGGCGAGACCCAACCCGAATGGATCGAGCAGCTCCTCGAGAAGGCGCTCTGAGCCCCGTCCGGACATCATTTGTCACAATTTCGTCAAATTTCCGGCAAAGCTCGAAATTCAAGCAATTTCAAAGCCCTTGTGACAGCCGGAGGCGGTTGACACCGGGCCGGATGTGGCGGAAAAACGGCACGCCCGGAGGCGGTCCGAAGTCTAGGGAGGAAACGCCCGAATAACGGGCGCGCGGGGCGGCAAACGCCACCGCAACAGGAGGCCGACGCCTCCGGGCCACATGATTTCCGCAAGAATACGGCGTCTCGAACACGGCGTCGAACGTCCGGGCGAACCGGGCTATAGACGGGCCTCCCATGACGGTTCCGGCGCGCCCGGAACGCATCCCGGATGGCAAGCCATGTCGCAGCACGTCCAGTCCCGTCGCCTCAGGGCGGTCGACCTGGCCAAGCGCAAGGCGGAGGGGCGCAAGATCATCGCGCTGACCGCCTACCACGCCCACACGGCGGGCATCCTCGATCCCTATTGCGACTTCATCCTCGTCGGCGATTCCCTCGGCATGGTGATGCACGGCATGGAATCGACCCTGCCGGTGACACTGGAGATGATGATCGTCCAGGCCCAGGCCGTGATGCGTGGCACCGCGCGGGCCCTCGTCGTCGTCGACATGCCGTTCGGCTCCTACGAGGCGAGCCGGGAGCAGGCCTTCCTCAGCGCCGCCCGCGTGCTGAAGGAGACCGGGGCCGGCGCGATCAAGCTGGAGGGCGGCGCGCGCTTTGCCGACACCGTCGCCTTCCTGACCGAGCGCGGCGTGCCGGTGATGGGCCATATCGGGCTCACCCCCCAATCGGTGAACACGATGGGCGGCTTCAAGGTCCAGGGCCACGGCGCGGGCGACGAGGCGCGGCTGATCGCCGACGCCCGCGCGATCAGCGACGCGGGCGCCTTCGCCATCGTGCTGGAGGGCATCGTCGAGCCGGTGGCCCGCGCCATCGCGACCGATCCGGCGGTCTCTGCTGCCACCATCGGCATCGGCGCGACGAGCGCCTGCGACGGCCAGATCCTCGTGCTGGAGGACATGCTGGGCCTGAGCGAGCGCGCTCCGAAATTCGTGAAGGGCTACGGGTCGCTGCGCGAGCATATCGAGGGCGCCGTGCGGATGTATGCCGAAGAGGTCCGCGAGGGCCGCTTTCCGGCCGACGAGCACACCTACGCGCCGCGCTGAAACCCGGGGAGACCGCGATGAGCCTGTGGCGGATCGGATGGACGGGCTTGCTCGGGGCGCTGGCCGGCATGGTGCTGTTCCCGCGACCGGCGCAAGGCGCCCGGCGGGCGGAGCGGGGCGTCGATCCGGCCTCGGAACCGGCTTGCGCCGCGCCGGATCGTCGGCGCAGATAGGACGCTCCCACCGGAACCCTCGACCATGATGCGCAAGGCGTCCGCCCTCCGTCTCGCCACCGGCCTGATGGCGATGGCTCTCACCGGTCCGGTTGCCGCCCAGACGCTCAGCGCGGACCGGCCGTTCACCCCGGCCCTGTCCTGCGCGGCGGTGAAGGGCATCGTGGCCCGCCGCGGCCACGTCGTGCTGGCCTCGAGCCCGACCGCCTACGAGACGGTGCATTACGAGAGCGGCGCCTGCCAGAACGAGGTGACCGGCGCCCCGGCCTTCGAGCCGACGCTGGACGATCCCTACTGCTTCGCCGGCTATCGCTGCGTCCAGCGCAACAACGGCGAGAACTCGGTTCGGTAGCGGCCGGCGCTATCCACAGGCTTGCACAGGCGCGGCCTCGACCCTGCGCACGGACGCGTGCGAGCCTTGCCCTCGTGCAACCCCTACAGAACCTCTCGAAGCCACAACTCGCCGACCTCGTCCTCGCCGCCGGCCATCTGGCCGAGCGCGCGGCGATCGCCGCCTTCCTACGCGACGAGGCCACCGCCTTCGCCAGCAACCCGTTCGCCGCCACCAAGGCGGGCTCGGTGCGCCACACGTGGAGCGGGCAGGCCTTCGAGTTCCGCGTGCTCGGCATCGCCGCCGCCGGCCTGCCGGGCCTGCTGGAGGCCGTCGCGGCGCTGCCCCCGGACGCACCGCTGGTGCAGGAGATCGTTCGCAGCGGCCCGCACACCTGCTGCGTCCTGCTCGATCCGGCCCGTACCCGCGTCGTCGGCGCGGTGCTCTACGCCAAGCCCGGCATCCCGCTGCCCGATCTCGCGCCTCCGGCTCCGCCCGCGCGCCCGGCCCGGCGCGTCCGTGCCCCGGCGGCACAGCTCGATCTGTTCGCCTGAGCCGCTCACGGCGACGTGCGGGCGGGCGCCGCCGTGCCGCCTCCCGCATCGAGACGGTTTCCGATAGGCTTCGGCCATCCTCCGGTCGGGGCGGGACGCGATGCGGCGCCTTCTCAAGTTCCTCCACACCATGGGGGCCATCGGGCTCATGGGCGCGATGGCCGCCCTGCTGGTGCTGCTCGAGCGCACCCCGTCACCGACCGCGATCGAGGGCTATGCCCTGATCCGCGGCGCCATGGGGGCGGTCGCGACCTGGCTGTTCCTGCCCTCGCTGGCCCTGACGCTGCTCGCCGGCCTGCTCTCGATCGCGCAGCGCGCCTTCCACAATGCCGGCTGGGCCTGGGCCAAGCTCGCCACCGGTGTGGTGATGTTCGAGTGGGGCTTCGTCGGCGTGCAGGGGCCGATGCAGGAGGAGGCGCGCCTGAGCGCCGAGGCGCTCGCCGGCCGGGTCGACCCGGCGACGCTCGGCCAGGATCTCGGCTCGGAGCGGGGCACGCTCTGGGTGCTCCTGTTCATCGCGACCTTCAACGTGGTGTTCGGCATCTGGCGCCCGCGATTGATCCGGCGCCCGCAGCCCGCCGCCTGAACCGGCCGGGAGCCCCGCGCCGCGCCGCGGTCTCCCCCGCGGCAATCGCGCTCGCCGCGGGCGGGGCGGCGGCCTAGAGCATCGTTCCGAAAGGTGGGAACCGGCTTTCGGAAAAAAGACGATGCGGCACAGGAACCGAGAGCATCGTTCTGAACGGCGGCTTCCGGATTTCGGAAAAACGATGCGAACCACGAACGCGGCGATGCGTCCCGGATCCGGAATCCGGGGCGGATCTCCGCAATTTCCCGGAGCGGACCTGGGCGCGAGGCCATGACCATCGATCAGCAGACGGCTCCATCGCGCCCCGGCGCCCGCTTGGTGCCGCCGGTGCCGGTGCCGCCGGAGCGGGAGCTGTCGACGCTGCGCTTCGTCGCGACCATGCGGACCAACGGCATCGGCTGCTGGCCGGCTTCGGCCTACGAGCTGCCCCTGCGCCGCCGCCGCCTGTTCGGCAAGGTCCGGCTCACGGTGAGCGATCCGGAGGCGGTGCGCCGGGTGCTGGTGGAGAATGCCGGCAACTACGCCCGCACCGCGCTCTCGATCCGCATGCTGCGGCCGATGCTGGGCGACGGCCTGCTCATCAGCGAGGGCGCGGCGTGGCGCCATCAGCGCCGGGCGCTGAGCCCCGCCTTCACCCCGCGGGCGGTGGAGACGCTGGTGCCGCACATCCTCTCGGCGACCGACGAGGCGGTCGCCGCCCTCGAAGGGCCGGCCGCCCAGGGGCCGGTCGATCTGTTCGGCGCGCTCCAGCACCTCGCCCTAGAGATCGCCGGGCGCACCATGTTCTCGGTCGGCATGGCGCGCCACGGCGCGCGTCTGCGCGGGTACCTCGCCGCCTATTCCGAACGGCTCGGGCGCCCGCACCTCACCGACGCGCTGGTCCCCTTGCGCTTCGCCACGCCGCTCGACCGGGCGCGTGACCGGTTCCGGCGCGACTGGGTCGCCTTCCTCGATACCGTGATCGCCGACCGCGCGGCGGAGCGCGACGGCCGCCCGCGCGACCTGCTCGACCATCTGCGCGCCGCCCGCGACCCCGAGACCGGCCGCAGCTTCACCACCGAGGAACTGCGCGATCAGGTCGCCACCATGATCCTGGCCGGGCACGAGACCACGGCGCTGACCCTGCTCTGGGCCTGTACCCTGCTCGCCCTCGACGCGGACGCGCAGGAGCGGGTCGCCGCCGAGGCGGACCTGCCGGAAAAACCCTTCACCCGCGCGGTGATCGACGAGACCCTGCGGCTCTATCCGCCGGCCTACGTCATCGCCCGCGTCGCGCTCGGACCGGACGTGCTGGCGGGCCAGCCGGTGGCACGCGGCGACAGCGTGACGATCTCGCCCTGGCTGCTGCACCGGCACCGCCGGCTGTGGCGCGATCCCGACGCGTTCGATCCGACCCGCTTCCTGCCCGGCGCCGCGCCCGTGCCGCGCTTCGCCTACATGCCGTTCGGGGCGGGGCCCCGCATCTGCATCGGCGCCGCCTTCGCGCTCACCGAGGCGACTTTGGCCTTGAGCCGCCTCGTCGGGCACTTCCGCCTCGCGCGGGCGGACGACCGCCCGGTCCTGCCGGCCGCCGTGGTGACGACCCAGCCCGACCACGCGCCGGCCTTCCGGCTGACGCGGCGATAAGGGCCGACGCGCTCACGCAAAAAGGCCCGGGCGGACTCGGATCTGCCGAGCCCGCCGCCCCGCCGTCGCGGGGACAATCGGCGATGACGCAGGATCATCGCCGATGGGTCTTATTTCGACTTTGAGCCCGAGCCCGAACCGGAGCCCATGCTGCCGGAGCCGGAGGACCCGCCGGAGGTCGAGCCGGTGCTGTCGCTCTTCATCTGGGCGCCGGGCGTGTAGCCGGACGCGCCGGGGCGCGACGAACCCGAGCCGGACCCCGAGCCGTCGCTCTTCATCTGGCTGGCGGGGGTGTTGCCGGAGGCGCCGGGGCTGCTGCCGCTGCTGCTGCCCGAACCGCCGGCGAAGGCCGCGCCGGTCAGGGCCAGGGTGCCGGCGAGCGCGAGAATGGTGCGCTTCATGTCGTTCTCTCCCTTCAACATCCGTTGAGGCTTCCAGAACGATGTGCTGCGCAAAGCCGTTCCGAGAAAAAGATTTTCTCAAGAACAGGTGGTCGTCTTCGGGGCGCCGAATGCGCGCGAAAACCGCCGAGTGATGGCATTTAATCGCAAAAGTTGTTGAACGGATCGCCCGAACTCGCGTCCGTACCGGCGAAATCGACTGTTTCGCCGTCGGCATGCGGCTCGTTGCCGTCGATGGGCGGGCGTCCGGGGGCGGTTTCCGCTCTGTGAAAGCGGAAACCGTCTCAGGCGGTGGCGCGCTTCTTGGCGGCCTTGGGCGTCTCGACCGGGAATTCGATGTCGACGCCCAGCGTCGACACGCCTTCGCCGCGCTCGAGCTTGATCTGCACCTTGTCGCGCTCGACCTCGATATGCTTGGCGATCACCGCGAGGATCTCCTCGCGCAACGTGATCACCAGATCGGGGCGGCTGCTCTCCGAGCGCTCGTGCGCCAGGATGAGCTGCAGGCGCTCGCGGGCGACGGAGCCGGAGCCCCGCGGCTTGAGGAAGGTCAGGACACTCATGCGGCCCTCCGGGTGAACAGCTTGTTGATCAGGGACTTGCGGTCGGTGGGGATCGACATCGCCACGGTCTCGCCCTTGAGGCGGCGCACCGCGTCGGCATAGGCGCGGGCGGGCGCGCAGAGCGGGTTGTTGAGCGTCACCGGGCAGCCGAGGTTCGACGCGCGCAGGACTTCGAGGCTCTCCGGGATGATGGCGAGCAGCGGGATCGACAGGATCTCCAGCACGTCGTCGACCTTGAGCATGTCGCCGCGGTCGGCGCGGGCCGGGTCGAAGCGGGTCAGGATCAGGTGCTTCTCGATCGAGTCGCCGCGCTCGGCCCGCACGGTCTTGGAATCGAGGAGCCCGATGATCCTGTCCGAGTCGCGCACCGAGGAGACTTCCGGGTTCGTCACCACCACGGCGACATCCGCGTGGCGCATGGCGAGCTGGGCGCCGCGCTCGATGCCGGCGGGGCTGTCGCAGACGATCCAGTCGAACTTCTCGCGCAACTCGCCCATGACGCGCTCGACGCCCTCGTCGGTGAGCGCGTCCTTGTCGCGGGTCTGCGAGGCCGGCAGCAGCGAGAGGTTCTCGAGGCGCTTGTCGCGGATCAGCGCCTGCGGCAGCTTGGCGTCGCCGTTGGTGACGTTGATCAGGTCGTAGACCACGCGGCGCTCGGCGCCCATGATCAGGTCGAGGTTGCGCAGGCCGACATCGAAATCGACCACGCAGACCTTCTCGCCGGCCTGCGCCAGCGCCGCGCCGAGCGCCGCCGTCGTGGTGGTCTTGCCGACGCCGCCCTTGCCGGACGTGACACAAAGAACCTTGGCCATACTGTTTCCCCTTAACCCAAGGCTGCGATTTTGATCGCGCCGCCGTCGGACCAGATCTGGACCGCCTGACCGCGCAGGTGAGTGCCCATGTCCTCGGCCGTGCGGACGAGGCGGTCGATGCCGAGAAGCTCGGGCTCGAACTTGCGGCAGTAGATGCGGGCGCGCGGGTTCTTGGCGGCGCCGGCGATGGCCCGGCCGCGCAGCGCCCCGTAGACGTGGATGGAGCCGCCCGCGAGGATCTCGGCGCCCGAGGACACCGATCCCATTACGGTCACGTCCCCCTCCGGGTGGACGATGCTTTGCCCTGAGCGCACCGAGCCCTCGATGGTGAGGGAGGACACGCCGGGCTTCTCCTCGGGCCCCGCGGGGGCCTCGAGGGTCTCGCCCTGCGGGCGGCCGCCGACGAGGCGCGGCGGCAGGGTGGGCGGGAGCGCGGAATCCGCGCCCTCGATGCCGAGGAGGCGCAGGCGCCGGGTGCTCAGTTCGGCGATCAGGCTCTCCAGCTCGCTCGCCGAAGGCTTGAGACCCGCGACGTCGAGGATCACGGCCTTGTCGTCGAACAGCGTCGGATCGCGCTTCAGGGCGCCGTCCAGGAGGACGAGCCACTCGGCGGCCGGCGCTTGCGGCGCCAGCGAGACGGCGCGGAACACGCGGCCTCGCAGGGGCAGTGAGAGGTGGGGTGGAGCGGGGCTGGTCACGGGCGTTGACGTTTCCTTACCGACCCGCCCATTGATCGCCGGTAAGGTTACCGGGTGGTTAATTTTTTGCTTGTTCCCGGCAAGAATTGCCGGGCCGGTCATTTTTGCCGCCCCCCGTGCCGGGGCGGAAAAGCGAAAGCCCACCCCTCCCTTATGCGTGCCGGAGGGCCATCGGGATAAAAGTTAAGACATCGCGCGGCTCCCGGAATCCCTTTCCCGGGCGATCCTGTGATCCGAGGCCGGGCGCGATTCGGCTCAGCTCATGCCGCGCAACACCTTCGTCGTCAGGCGGCGGTTCTGGAAGGTCACGGTGACCGAGCCGGCTTGGCTCGGCGGCGACCAGACATAGACCTCGAAGGTGCCGAGCCCGTCGATCGCCACCGCGCTGTCGAGCCGCCCGCGGCAGCCGAACAGCCCCTCGACCTCCTTCAGGCTCATGCCGGTGCGGATGCGCTCGAACCGCTCTCGCGTCACGAGGCAGGTCCGGGGCGGCGCAGCCTCCGCGGGCGCCGCGCCGGGGCGGAAGGCCGGTTCGATCGAGAGCGCCGCCCCCGGCGCGAAGGCGGCCCGAGGAGCGTTCTGCGGGGCGTCCGAAGCAGCCTCGCGGCGCGACGGCGCGGTGGCCGCTGCCGGGGCCGATCGGGTCTCGGGGGCGAGCGTGGATGGCGGAACCGCCGCCGACGCGTGCGCGGCCGCGCGCGCCGGGGCGCGCCGCTCGCCCTCCGGCGGTGTCTGCGCCGCGCGGGCGCCGTCCAGCGGCACGAAGGCGGGGCCCGCGCCGCGGCGGCCGGTCCTGCGCGCCGCCGCGCCGCCGCCGGCGGCCTCGGGCAGGGCGTCGGACCGCAGGGTCGGGTTGGCGGAGGTCTCCTCGATTTCCGGGGGGCGCCTGCTCAGCACCACCGCCCGGCGCATGGCCTGGGCGAGGCGGTCCATCCGCTCGGTGAGGCGCCGCTCGCGCTCCTCGGCGTTCCGGCTCTGGCCGGGCCGGGCCGCCTCGCAGGCCCGGATCACCGCGACGAGGTCGCGGATGTTCTCACCGCTCCACGCCGCGGCCGGCTTGCCGAACAGGAGGAGCGGAGCGGTCTCGTCCGCCTTCCCGTCGCCTTGTCCGGTCTCGTCGCCTTTCCGCGCCCGCTCGAAGGCGGCGAGTTCCCCTTCCACCAGAGCACGGCTCTCGGCGCAACCGCCCTGCTCGGCGATGATCTCGGACAGCCGGGCGCGGAATGCGTCGTCGGCCGCCGCGAGGCTCGGGGCGAGGGCGATCAGGATCGCCAGGGCAGGCAGGCGCATCGGACGAGGCCTCCGGGTTTGCGATCCGGGATCGAACCCGCGATCCCGTGAAGCAAAGGTACGGCCAATGCCGAGAATGCGAGCGATCCCCATGGAAAGCCAGGGACAGGAGCGGAAACGCGGTCGCGCCGACGGTTCGACCGTCTTCCCCCGAACCGAGGCGATCGTCGCAGAATTTGTCTGAAATTGTGGCCGCGGCAAGCGTAGCCATTAATATCTCGGTAAGATAAATCCCCGACATCGCAACACTTGTTAAAGTCAGAAAATGATGGCCCGGGGGATGGATATGTCGTTCTTGAAAAAGATAAATGACGCTGACGATGAGATCGGGAGCGCCTTCAAGGTCAATCTCGTCAAGCAGATCGTGTCATCGAAGGATACGGTTCTGCCGGCCAACGTGCTGAATCTCGTCCTGACCGGAAAAGGCAGCATCAACGGGACCGGCAACGCCCTTGACAACGTCATCACCGGGAATGCGGCGCGGAATATGTTGAACGGCGAGGCCGGCAACGATCGCCTCATCGGCGGCGGCGGCAACGACTCCCTGAGAGGCGGCGACGGCAAGGATCATCTGTTTGGCGACGCTGGCGACGACTTTCTGTTCGGCGGGATCGGCGACGACTGGATGGATGGCGGCGCGGGCAAGGATTGGCTGTTGGGCGAGGCCGGCAACGACCGCCTTTACGGCGGCGCGGACGCTGACAAACTGAGCGGCGGTGATGGCAACGACCACCTTTACGGTGGCGCCGGCACCGATGAACTCAGGGGCGGTGTCGGGAACGATTGGCTGGACGGCGGTGCCGGGGCGGATGTGATGAATGGCGGCAGCGGCAGTAATACTTATATTGTCGATGATGTCGGAGACAAAGTGGAGGATTATTCTTCGGGAAATAATGAAATCAGCACTGTCATCGCGCGTGTTTCCTATGATGCCTTCGAGAATCGCCACATCGATAACATCACCTTGATTGGCAAGGATCAAATCGGTGCAATCGGTAACGAGCAGGACAACGTCATCACCGGCAACGCCGCCGTGAACGTCTTGCAGGGATGGGGGGGCAACGACACCCTGATCGGCGGCGCGGGCGCAGACCGTCTGTTCGGCGGCGCAGGCCACGACAGCTTCGTGTTCAAGGCGCTGTCCGACAGCCCCGGCGGCAGGGCCGGCCACGACATCATCGGCGATCAATACGACTCCTTCACGCGCGGCGACCGCATCGACCTCAGGGCCATCGACGCGAACACCAAGCTCGCCGGCGATCAGGCGTTCACGCTCGTCAAGGCATTCGGCGGCCATGCCGGCGAGCTTCAAGTGACGAAGATCAAAGGATCGACGGATCATGTCCTCGTCTCGGCGGACGTGAACGGCGACGCCAAGGCCGACTTCGCTGTGGAAGTCTTCACCAAGATCCAGTTGCAGGCGGGCGACTTCCTGCTGTGAGCAGGGAAGGCCCCCGGTCATCCGGGGGCCTTCATGAGGTCTTCAGTCGAGGGCCGCGATCACGATGGCGTCGCCGTCGAGCCGGGCCTGCACCGCCTGGCCGCGGCCCGTTGCACCGAGGTCGTCGGCGGTCTTGTAGAGGCCGTCGATGGCGATCAGTTCCGGCTCGAATTTCCGGCACAGGATGCGCGCGTTGGCATCGCCCACCGCGCCCGCGATGGCGCGGCCTCGCAGCGCCCCGTAGATGTGGATCGAGCCGCCCGCGATCACTTCCGCCCCGGAGGCGACCGAGCCCATCACGGTCACGTCGCCGTCGAGATGCTGGATCACCTGCCCCGAGCGCACCGGCGCGTCGAGCACGAAGGAGCGCGGCCGCGGCGGGGCCGGCGGGGCCGCGGCCTGACTTGGCGCGGTGGCCGATGGCGTGGCAGCGGGCGTCTCGGCGCCGGGCTCGGGCGCCGAAAAATCGTCGATCGGCTTGCCGCCCACCAGCGGCGGCGGGAAGCCGGGGCCGAGCGAGGTCGGGCCGATGCCTTCGATCCCCAGAATCGTGATCGAGCGCTTGTTCAGCTCGGCGCAGAGGTCGAGCAGGTCCGAGCGGTCGAAGGACAGGCCGGTCACGTCGAGGATGATCGCCCGCACCGAAAAGAAGGCGGGCGCGCGCTGCTTCAGGGCGTCGAGTTCGGCCAGCCACTGATCGACCGGCGGCACGGGGGCCAGCACCATCGCCAGGAACGAGCGGCCGCGGAAGCGGATCGGGGGGCGGGCGGTCACGGGAGGGGCCGGATCGGTCGGGTCATGCCGGCCAGCTTATGCCAGATCGCGGGGCCGTCCGCCCAGGGGCGGGGCGTGCTCAACAAGTATCGTGCGGGCCGCAGGCGGCGCGCTCGGCGTGTCGATCGCCGCCGCGTCCTGGCCGAAGGTCCGCGTGAGGGCCCGCAGGCGTTCCTTGTCGGCCTCCAGGGCGAGCGCCGTCTCGGCCCGGTCGAGGGCCATGCGCGACTGGTGCCGGGCCGCCGCCCTGAAGGCGGGATCGCCGATGCGGCCGAGCGCCGAGAGCCCCTTCTGGATGCGCAGCTGCACCTCGATCAGTCCGGCGCCGTCGCGGGCCATCAGCATGACGGCGTCCTCCAGCAGGTCGGCCGCGGTCAGCGGCGGGACGTGGATGCGGGGATAGGTCGGCTCGCGCTCCGGGGCGGCGGCGCTCTGGCGCGCCCACAGGCTCAGCAGGCGGATCGAGCGGCCGATCACGTCGATGGCGGTGCCGGGATCGTTCGTGGCGGGCGACAGCGCGCGGGAGCCGATCTCGCTCAGCACGGCGAGGCCGAAGCGCGGATCCTGGTCGAACGAGCGCTCGTTGCCGACCGTGAAGGTCCGGGCGACCGCCTTCGCCAACGCCGCGGGGTCGGTCTCCGCCTGCGCCCGCCCGATCCAGGCGACGGGCGCGTCCGGATAGGCGAAGGCGCCGGGCACCGCCCGGACGAACGCCTCCGTGCCGGCCGCCTCGCACAGCGCCGACAGGGCCGGCATGTCGATGTGCTGCACGTAGCCGATCGCCTCCAGACTCACCGGGACGGCGCCCTCGGGGACGGCGCCCTCGCGCAGGGGGCGGCCTCCGAGATAGGGCTCGCGCAGGCGCACCTCGATCGCCTTGCGGGCGGCGGCCTCGACCCGGTCGGTCGTCTCGCCGACGCGGCCGAGGCGGGTCAGGTGGTTGATCCAGCGTAGGAGCGTCACGACGATCAGGGCGATGACCGCGATGGTCACCACGAACAGGATGGCGCGGCCCTGCTCGCCATAGGCCCCGGTCTTCGACACGACGAGGCCGACGATGCCGAACAGGAACGAGCCGAGGAAGGTCGAGAGCACGGTCTGGGTCAGCCCGTCCTCGATCAGCAGTGTGGTGGCCCGCGGCGTGACGTTGCTGGTGGCCGAGCCGTAGGCCGAGACCGTGATGCTGAGCGAGAAGGTCGTCACCGTCAGCATGGAGGAGGCGATGACGGTGAGGATGCTGTCGAGGGCGTCGGTGCTGATCGTGCCCGGCATCTGCCAGGGCAGGTAGCGGTCGACCCCGGCCGCCAGCACCGCGGCCAGCACGCCCGTCAGGCCGATCAGCGTCGCGCGCACCCACAGGCGCCGCGTCAGCTGCGCCATCAACCATCGCCAGCGCGGCATCCGGTGTCCTCTCTCCCGTCCCGCCGGACATAACAGGGAAGACCCGCCCCGCGTCACACGCCCTTGCCGGATCGGTCCCCAGCTTATATTGCGACGCGATACCGCCCGAATCGTATCCTGGCGTCACGACCGTCGAACACGGCCCGCGACACGCCGCCTTATGGCCGGGTTTCGTCCGCTCCCTTCGAGAACCCCGATGAAGCTGCGCAACATCGCCATCATCGCCCACGTCGATCACGGCAAGACCACGCTGGTCGACAAGCTGCTCCAGCAGTCCGGCACCTTCCGCGAAAACCAGCGGGTCGAGGAGCGGGCGATGGATTCCAACGACCTCGAGAAGGAGCGCGGCATCACCATCCTGGCCAAGGCGACCTCGGTCGTCTGGAAGGACACCCGCGTCAACATCGTCGACACCCCCGGCCACGCCGATTTCGGCGGCGAGGTCGAGCGCATCCTCTCGATGGTCGACGGCGTGATCGTGCTGGTGGATGCCGCCGAGGGCCCGATGCCGCAGACCAAGTTCGTGGTCGGCAAGGCGCTCAAGATCGGCCTGCGTCCGATCGTGGCCATCAACAAGGTCGACCGGCCGGATGCCCGCATCAACGAGGTCGTGAACGAGGTGTTCGACCTGTTCGCGGCGCTCGACGCCACCGACGAGCAACTCGACTTCCCGATCCTCTACGGCTCGGGCCGCTCCGGCTGGATGAACACCTCGCCCGACGGCGACCAGTCCGAGGGTCTCGCGCCCCTGTTCGACCTCGTGCTGGAGCACGTGCCGCAGGCGAAGGTCGAGGACGGCCCGTTCCGCATGCTCGGCACCCTGCTCGAGGCCAACCCGTTCCTCGGCCGCATCATCACCGGCCGCATCGCGTCCGGCACGGTCAAGCCGAACCAGTCGATCAAGGTGCTCTCGCGCGACGGCAAGGTCGTGGAGACCGGCCGCGTCTCGAAGATTCTCGCCTTCCGCGGTCTCGAGCGGGCTCCCATCGACGTGGGTGAGGCGGGCGACATCGTCTCCATCGCCGGCCTGCTCAAGGGCACGGTCGCCGACACCTTCTGCGATCCGGCCGTCAACGAGCCGATCCAGGCCCAGCCGATCGACCCGCCGACCGTCACCATGTCCTTCATCGTCAACGATTCGCCGCTCGCCGGCACCGAGGGCGACAAGGTCACGAGCCGCATGATCCGCGACCGCCTGTTCAAGGAGGCCGAGGGCAACGTCACGCTCAAGATCGAGGAAGCCGCCGACAAGGATTCGTTCTACGTCTCCGGCCGCGGCGAGCTGCAGCTCTCGATCCTGATCGAGACCATGCGCCGCGAGGGCTTCGAGATCGCCGTCTCGCGTCCGCGCGTCGTCCTGGAGAAGGGCGAGAACGGCGAGACCCTGGAGCCGGTCGAGGAGGTCGTGGTCGACGTCGACGAGGAATACTCGGGCGTCGTCGTGCAGAAGATGTCGGAGCGTAAGGCCGACATGATCGAGATGCGGCCGTCCGGCGGCAACCGCCTGCGCCTCGTGTTCCATGCTCCCACCCGCGGCCTCATCGGCTACCAGGGCGAGCTGATGACCGACACCCGCGGCACCGCGATCATGAACCGCCTGTTCAAGGCCTACGAGCCCTACAAGGGCGAGATCGCCGGCCGCCGCAACGGCGTGCTGATCTCGAACGACAAGGGCGAGGCCGTGGCCTACGCCATGTGGAACCTCGAGGATCGCGGCCCGATGATGATCGAGCCCGGCGCCAAGGTGTATCAGGGCATGATCGTCGGCGAGCACAACCGCGAGAACGATCTCGAGGTGAACGTGCTCAAGGGCAAGAAGCTCACCAACATCCGCACCACCTCGAAGGACGAGGCCGTGCGCCTGACCCCGCCGATCCGCATGACGCTGGAGAAGTCGCTCGCCTGGATTCAGGACGACGAGCTGATGGAGGTCACGCCGAAGTCGATCCGCCTGCGCAAGGCCGTGCTCGACCCCAACGACCGCAAGCGCGCCGAGCGCGCCAAGGATTCCCTCTCGGCCTGATTCCGGTCGGCGTTCGAAACGAGAAAGGCCACGGTGCAGGGCGCGCCGTGGCCTTTCTCGTTTTCGAGTATCGTCCTGGATGTCGGATCCAGGCCGATACTCTACGTGATTGTGCCGCATCGGCTTTTTCCGAAAGCCGGTTCCCACCTCTCGGGCCGATGCTCTGGACGTCACCCGGCATGGGCGCTGAGGAACAGGCCGAGGCCCGCTGCCAGCAGCAGGCCGGCGATGCGGGCGAAGGCCACGGCGCCGACGCCGTCCTCCTGCCCACGCAGATGGGCGAGCTGCGCGAAGATCGCCGCCCAATAGGCCGCCCACAGACCGAGCACCGCATTCATCGCCCGCAGATGGGCTTCGGGAGGGGCCGCGGGAAGGCCCCGCCGCCGATCGTCACCGTGCCGCGTAGGCGGCGAGCGTCGCGCGCAGGCCCTCGTCCAGGCTGAGGCGGGGGCGGAAGCCGACGTCCTCGACGAGGCGCCGGATGTCGGCCTCGATGCAGGCCGGCTCCGTCGGGGAGAGGGGGCGGGCGCCGAAATCGATCAGCTCGGGGCGGTCCGTGAGCCGGCCCAGCGTCTCCAGGATCGCCCGCACCGGCACGGCCGCGCCGGAACCGATATTGACCGGGCCTTCGACGGACGAATCCAGCAGCGCCGCGAAGGCCTCGCCCGCGTCGGCGACGTGCAGGAAGTCGCGCCGCTGGCGGCCCTCGCTGGTGGCGACCCTGCGTCCGGCCAGCAGCGCCCGCGCCGCATCGCCGACGAGTCGGCCCGGCGCTTCGCCGGGGCCGTAGAGATAGAACAGGCGGCCCCAGGCCAGCGACAGGCCGGTGCCCGCGGCGTAGCCGGTCAGCACCCGGCGCAGGCCGTCCTTGGCGGCGCCGTAGAGGGTGGCCGGGCGGCAGGGGGCGGACTCGGTCAGGTGTCCGTTGGTCGTCGATGCCTGCCCACCCCCCGTCCAATCGTATTCCGCGCAGGTTCCCGCCACGACGGCCCGCGTGCCGCCGGCCTCGCGGAAGCCGCGCACGAGGTCGAGGCTGGCCGCCGTCCAGTCGAGGTTGTCCGGCGATTGCCAGTAGCGGCCGGGCTCGGTCACCCAGGCGAGGTGGAGGAGATGGCTCGCGCCGGCCGCGCGCAGGGCGGCGCGGCGGGCCTCCGCGTCGAGCAGGTCGGCAGGATGGACGACGTGGGCACCCTCGGGGGCGCGGCGGCCGACGGCGTGGACCTCGAAGCCGCGGGCGATCAGAGCCGCCACCGCGTGACGGCCGACGAAGCCGGCCCCGCCGGTGACGAGGACGCGCCTCACCGGGCCTTCCAGTCGGGATAGGTGCGGTCGCGCTCCGAGATGACCGTGACAGGCTCCGGCCACGTCACGTCGAGGGCGGGATCGTCCCAGCGCAGGCCGTCGGCGGCGCCGGCCACGAACGGGCGGTCGATCATGTAGAGGACTTCCGCGCCGTCGCTCAGGGCCTGGAAGCCGTGGGCGAAGCCCGCCGGAATGTAGAGCGCATGGCGGTTCTCGGCCGAGAGCGTCACCCCGAGGGAGCGCAGGTAGGTCGGGGAGCCGGGCCGCAGATCGACCGCCACGTCGTGGATCGCCCCGCTCGTGCAGCGCACGAGCTTGGTTTCGGCATGCGGTTCCCGCGCGAAATGCAGGCCGCGCACCGTACCGCGCCGCGCGTTGAACGACACGCTCGATTGCGCGAACCGGGCGGCCAGGCCGTGCCGGGCGAACGCGTCCTCGCAGAAGGTGCGGGCGAACAGGCCGCGCTCGTCCGCGTGCGGCTCGGGCGTGATCCGATAGAGACCGGAAAGGGGGAGGGACTCGAAGACCATGGGCGTCCTCATACCGATCGGCGATGATCCTGGCTCATCGCCGATTGCCCCCGCGACGGCGGGGCGGCGGGCGTCCGCCGGACGCACGGAACGGGACCATCCGTCCGGTTCCGTGCCGCTTGGTATCAGAACACCGTCAGTTCCGGAATCGCCACCGCGAACCGTCCGCCCCAGGCGCGGATCGCCGCCATCTCCCCCGCGATCTCGTCCTTGAGGTTCCAGGGCAGGATCAGCACGGTGTCGGGGCGCAGACTCAGGAGTTCCTCCGGCGAGACCACGGGGATGCGGCTGCCGGGGAGCCACGTGCCCTGCTTGTGCGGCGAGCGGTCGGCCACCGCCTGCACCAGTTCGGGGCCGATGCCGCCGTAATTGAGGAAGGTGTTGCCCTTGGCCGCCGCGCCGTAGGCACAGACCGTTTTGCCGGCTTCCCTCTCCGCGATCAGGAAGCGGAGGGCCGCGCATTTGATGTCGGCGACCGCCCGGCCGAAGCCGGCATAGCCGGAAGGGTCGAACAGGCCCGCCGCCCGCTCCGCGTCCCACACGCGGGCGACCGCCGGGTTCGTCGCGTGGGCGGCGGCCTCGCGGCAGGCGAAGACGCGCAACGAGCCCCCATGGGTCGGCCATTCCTCGACGTCGAACACCCGCAGACCGTGGCGGGCGAGGATGCCGGCCACGACCCCGAGCGACAGATACGAGAAATGCTCGTGATAGATCGTGTCGAATTGCCGGCTCTCGATCATCCGCAGGAGGTGCGGGAACTCGAAGGTCGCGACGCCCTCGGGCTTCAGGATCTCGGCAAAGCCGGCCACGAAATCGTGGATGTCGGGCACGTGGGCGAGCACGTTGTTGGCCGCCGTCAGGTCCGCCCTGTGGCCGGTTTGCGCGAGGCGGCGCCCGGCGTCGCGGCCGAAGAACGCCACTTCGGTCGGCACGCCGCGTTCCACGGCGACCCGGGCGACGTTGGCGGCGGGCTCGACGCCGAGCACGGGCACGCCGCGGGCGACGAAATATTGCAGCAGGTAGCCGTCGTTGCTCGCGACTTCCACCACGTGGCTGTCGGGCCCGAGGCGGAAGCGGTCGATCATGGCTTCCACGTAGGCCTCGGCATGCCGCAGCCAGCCGGCGGAGAAGCCCGAGAAATAGGCGTAGTCGGAAAAGATCGCCTCGGGGCTCTCGAAGGCCTCCAGCTGCACCAGCCAGCAGGCGTCGCAGACATAGGCGTGGAGCGGATGGAAGACCTCGCCCCGGTGCCGATGCTCGGGCGTCACGTAGGAATTGGCGAGCGGCGACAGGCCGAGATCGCAGAAGGTGCGGGTGAGGGGGGCGCCGCAGGCGCGGCAGGTCGGGCGGGTCACGGCGTGCCTCCGGGCTCGCGAAGGGCCGCGTAGCGGGTGATCTGCGCCTCGGTGAGCGCCCGCGGGTCGGCGCCCGCGGCGGCGTCGCGGTACCAGGCGGCGGTCCAGTCCAGCGCCGCGTCGAGGGGGAGGCGCCGCTCCCAGCCGAGCCGGGCGCGGGCCTTCGAGGCATCGACCTTGAGATAGGTCGCCTCGTGCGGGTGGGTTTTTTGCGAGAGGTGCCAGTCCGGCGGCTTGCCGTGTCCTTGGCCCCAGCCCCGGCTGAGCCGCTCGACCAGATACGAGACCGGCCGGCAATCCTCGTCCGCCGGCCCGAAGTTCCAGCCCTCCGCGAAGGCGGCTCCGTCCGCTCCGAAAAGGCATTCGGCCAGCCGCAGGTAGCCGGCCAGCGGCTCCAGCACGTGCTGCCAGGGGCGGATCGCGTGGGGCGCGCGGATCTCGACCGATTCGGCCGTTTCGAAGGCGCGGACGATGTCGGGCACCAGCCGGTCCTGCGACCAGTCGCCCCCGCCGATGACGTTGCCGGCCCGCGCGCTGGCGATCCGGGCCGGATGCCCGCCGGGCCCGAAGAACGAGGCGCGGTAGGCGGCGGTCACGAGTTCGGCGCAGCCCTTCGAGGCGCTGTAGGGATCGTGCCCGCCCATCGCCTCGGTCTCGCGATAGGCATAGGGCCATTCGCGGTTCTCGTAGGCCTTGTCGCTCGTCACCACCACGACCGCGCGCACGTCGCGGGCGGCGCGCACCGCCTCCAGCAGGTGGACGGTGCCCATGGTGTTGACCGCGAAGGTGCCGACCGGATCGAGATAGGACGGGCGCACCAGGGAGCGGGCCGCCATGTGGATCACCAGATCGGGCCGCGCCACCGCGAAGGCCTCGGTGAGCGCCTGGGGATCGCGGATATCGCCGATGCGCGAATATTCCGGCGGGAAGCCGAGCCGGTCGAACAGGTTCGGCCGGGTCAGCGGCGGCAGGCCGAAGCCGGTGACCCGGGCGCCGAGCCGTTCGAGCCAGAGCGCGAGCCACGCGCCCTTGAAGCCGGTGTGCCCGGTGAGCAGCACGCTCTTGCCGGCCCAGAAGGCGGGATCGGGCAAGGCCCCCATCATCCCCATCACCACACCTTCCACGGTGCGTCGCCCCGCGCCCACAGATCCTCGAGATGCTTCTTGTCGCGCAGCGTGTCCATCGCCTGCCAGAAGCCCGTGTGGTGATAGGCGTGGAGCTGCCCCTCGCGGGCGAGGCGCTCCAGCGGCTCGCTCTCCCACACGGTGGCGTCGCCCTCGATCCAGTCGAGCACCTTCGGAGACAGGACGAAGAAGCCGCCGTTGATGGTCGCCCCGTCGCCCGCGGGCTTTTCGCGAAACGCCCGCACGGCGTCGCCGTCGAGGTCGAGGGCGCCGAAGCGGCCCGGCGGCACCACCGCGGTGAGCGTCGCGAGCCGGCCATGCCCCTGGTGGAACGCCTTCAGGGCGGTGAGGTCGATGTCGGCGACGCCGTCGCCGTAGGTCATGAAGAAATCCTCGTCGCCGAGATAGTCGCGCACCCGCCGCAACCGCCCGCCGGTCATGGTGGCGTCGCCGGTCTCGATCAGCGAGACCTGCCAATCCTCGGCGGCCGAGCGGTGGAAGCGGACATCGCCGCTGCCCAGATCGAGCGTCACGTCGCTCAGATGCAGGCGGTAATTGAGGAAGAATTCCTTGATGACGTAGCCCTTGTAGCCGAGGCAGATCACGAACTCGGTGACGCCGTGGGCGGCGAAGATCTGCATGATGTGCCAGAGGATCGGCCGTCCGCCGATCTCCAGCATGGGTTTCGGGCGCACCACGGTCTCCTCCGAGAGCCGCGTGCCGAGCCCGCCCGCGAGGATGACGGCTTTCACGGCGCGTCTCCGGTCTGTTGCATCGCCCTGATCATCGCCAGGCCTCTACCATGCGTCGCGCGGCTTGCGGAAACCGCTCCGCATCGAGGGCGAAGGCGGGCGGCCGGGTGCCGAAGGCGTCCGGATAATACGGATCGCGGGCGAGCAGGGCGCCCCAGCGGCGGCGGAAGCGGGCCTGCTCGCCCGGATCGACCACGGGGATGCGGTTCTGGCTCTCGTAATGGTGGAGGCAGGCCTCGGCGCAATAGACCGTGCGCAGACCCCGCTCGTGCAGGCGCAGGCACAGGTCGATGTCGTTGTAATTGACCGGATAGGTCTCGTCGAAGCCCCGGATCGCCTCGAAATCGGCCCGCCGCACCATCACGCAGGCGCCGGTCACCGCGAGGTAGTTGCGGTTGGCCAGGCTCGATCCGCGGTAGCCCGGATCGTCACCGGGGAAGCCGCGGCGGACATGGTCCGGGAGGCCCTCGCCGAACACGACGCCGACATGCTGGAGCGTCCCGTCCTCGAACAGGAGCCGGGGGCCGACCGCGCCGACGCCGGGGATGGCGAGCAGGGCCAGCATCGCCTCGATCCAGTCGGGCGTGACGATGTCGACGTCGTCGTTGAGGAAGAGGAGCACCTCGCCGGCGGCCGCACCGGCGCCGAGATTCATCTTGGCCGCGATGTTGAAGACCGGATTCGGCCACGTCACCGTGCGGGCGCCGTGACGCTCCACCGCCGCCTTCGTCTCGGGCCGCAGGTCGCCGTTGTCGACCGCGACGATCTCGATGTTCCCGTAGGTGCCGGTGGCCCGGATGCTGGCGAGGCAGGCGGCCAGGAGATCGACTTTTTGCCCGCCGATGGTGCTGTCGCGCCCCGCGGTCGGAATCACGATCGAGACGAGCGGGCGCGCCGCGAGGGGCCGGCGCACGGCGAAGGCGCCCGGCCCGAGGCGGCGCGCGGTGCCGGCGCCGCCCGCGCGGGTGCCCAGCGCCCGCAGGGCCGCCGCGTCGTCGAGGGCCGCGCCCGCGGGGCGGTGGGCGAGCACCTGCGCGATGTGGCCGACCCGCGCCTCGTCCGCGGTGAGCCGCAGGACGAGATCGTAATCGAGCGCGCCCGCACAATCCGGCCGGAAGCCGCCGAGCGCGCGCACCCGCTCGGTGCGGGCGAGGGCGGGGCGGCCGATGAAGAAGGCGGCCTCCAGCGTCTCGGGCGACCAGTCGGGCTTGAAATGCGGGTCGGTCCGGGCACCCTCGGGGGTGAGCCGGTCCTCGTCGGCATAGACGAGGTCGAGGCCGGGCTCGGCGGCGATTCTGCGGGCGAAAGCCAGGAGGGCGTGGGGCGCAAGCACGGCGCCGGGCTCCAGCACCGTCACATAGGCCCCCTGTGCTGCCGCCAGGGCCGCCTGCAGGGCCGCCGCCTCGCCGGGGGCGTCCGGGCGGCAGGGGCGCATGCGCGGCTCGTCGGCGGGAGGGGGCGCCTCGGTCGCGAGGCACATCTCCCAGTCGGGATAGGCCTGCGCCCGCAGGCTCGCGAGGGTGGCCGTGACGCGATCCGCCTCGGCCGCGCGCGCGGCCATCAGCACCGAGACCGTCGGCCGGGCGGGCAGCGCGCGCACCAGCGCCCGCATCCGCTCCGTGGAGGGGAGCGCGGGTGCCTCCACCGCGGCGATCCAGTCCGCATAGGTGGCGGGTGGGGGGGCGGTCGCCCCGGCGCGGGTGAGGCGGCGAACGATCTCGCCCGGCGGCACCGTGCGCAGCAGGCCGAAGGCCCGCCGCAGGAGCCGCAGGGGCTTGCGCTCCGAAGGCGGCAGCCGTTCGAGGATTCGCCGGGCCCGGTACAGCCCGGCGGCGGCGCGGCCCACCGGCTCGACCGAGACCGCATCGAGCCGGAACCGCGCGCCGCCGGGCTCGATGTGAAGCGCGCGGGTGGCCGGCGGCAGGCGGATCAGGTCGTCGGTGCCGGGCCCGGACGGGAGCGGGGTCAGCCGGTAGCGGCGCGGCGCGTCGAGCCCCTCGGCCTCGACGGCGAGCACGGGGGCCGCCCCCTCGTGGCGGCAGCGGATGCGCACCCGCCCGCCCGACAGGCCCGCGACCGTGGCGGCGGGGCCCAGCGCCAGCACCGGAGCGGGGCCGGTCGCGATCCACGCGCCGTCGGCCGCGCGATGCAGGTCGCGCAGGGCGTGGAGGCCGAGCGCCTCGCCACGCCTCATCGCGGCGCTCCGGCGCGGTCGATCCGTAGGCGCCTCATCCGATATCGTCCTCCTCCCGTAATCCGCGCCGTGCATCCTCCGTCGAAAGCTGTGAGGCAAGCCCGCCGGATCGGGCGTTCTGTCATCGAAGCTTCATCGCAAGGCTTCAGATGCTGCCGCGAGGAGCGCCGTCACAACCACCACCCCGTGGCGGTCTCCCGGCTCGCCCCGCCTCCGCGCAAGGAATCTGGATCATGTCGGCGACGGCAAACGAGGCTTTCGCCGTGAGCGGCAAAGGGTCCGAAAAGGGGGGCGGCAAAGGCTCCGACAAGGGCTCGGACAAGGGCGCGAAGGCGGATCAGGACAAGACCGTCAAGCGGTTGCGCCCGCCCGCGGCCAAGAGCGTCGGCTGGGCGCTGGTGCAGGCGGCCCGCCTCCACCGGGCGCGGGTCGGCGACCGGCTCGCCGCCCTCGATCTGTTCGCCGGCCAGGAGCAGGTCGTGCAGGCGCTGGCCGCGGCCGGCAGCATGACGATGGGCGACCTCGCCGCGACCCTCCGGGTGCGCCCGCCGACCGCCTCCAAGACGATCTCGCGGCTCGCCGCCCTCGGCTTCGTCGAGCGGCGGGCGGAAGCCGGCGACGGCCGCATCGTGCGGGTGCGCCTCACCGAGACCGGGCTGGCCAAGGCGGCGGCCATCGAGCGGATCTGGGACGAGGTCGAGGCCGAACTGCTCGAAGGCTTCGACAACAAGGAGCGGCGGCGCCTGCGCAAGCTGCTGCGTCGGGTCGCCCGCAGCCTCGCCGAGGCCGCGGGCGTGACCGGCCACGAGGCCGATCACGAGATGGACGGCGAGGCGGACGACGACGAGGCCGACGCCCTGCTCGGCCCCGCCACCGACGGCGTGGCGACGGAAACGTAAATCCGATCAATCCTCGTCGTCGTCCTCGTCGATCTCGTAGACCCGGCGGACCGAGCGGCGCTCGATGACGCGCACCGGGCGCTCCTCGATCTCCTCGACGCGACGGTATTGCCGCACCGGCCGGTAGCCGTCGCGATAGCCGTCGTCGAGCACGCGGGCGCAGCCGTAGCCGACGCAGGTGCCCCCGCCCCAATCGTAGGCCTGGGCGGGCCCGGCCAGCAGAGCGG
The DNA here is from genome assembly GCF_900114375.1 of Methylorubrum salsuginis. Taxonomy (GTDB): domain Bacteria; phylum Pseudomonadota; class Alphaproteobacteria; order Rhizobiales; family Beijerinckiaceae; genus Methylobacterium; species Methylobacterium salsuginis. Next base: position 116,808 of record NZ_FOSV01000004.1, read on the forward strand.
CGGCGCTGGCGCCGGCCAGGATCACGGCAAGCTTGGTCATCGGCTTCGTCTCCTCAGCGTCAATGGGGCGGACAACGATCGTTTCGGCAAATCCGTTCCCCGCGCGGGATGGGCGCGGCTCCGCGTCGGCGGGGATGCCATGGCATCCGCCATCGACTAGGAGGACATCCGAGCGGCAGGCCGCGGGAGGAGCCGGAGCGTGGGCGCGCAACCATCCGCCGAGACGGAGCGTGCGGGCGCGCGCGATCCGCGTCGTCTCGTCGGCATCGCCCTGATGTGCGCGGCGCCGATCGGGTTCGCGAGCCTCGACGCCACCGGCAAGTGGCTCGCGGGCGCGGGCGTCGATCCCCTGCTGACGACCTTCATGCGCTACGCCGTCAACGTCGCGCTGGTCACGGCCTTCCTCAACCCGGTGACGCGGCCGGGCGTGGCGCATTCGCGGCGCCTGTCGCTGCAGGTGGTGCGCTCGCTGCTGCTGTTCGGCTCCACCGCCTGCAACTTCCTGGCATTGCGCTCGCTGCAACTGGCCGAGACCGTCTCGATCCAGTTCGCCGCGCCGCTGGCGGTCGCCCTGCTGGCCGGACCCCTGCTGGGGGAATGGTCGTCGCGGCTGCGGCTCGCGGCGGTGGCGGCGGGCTTCGTCGGCGTGCTGGTGATCGTGCGGCCCGATACGCTCGCGGCCAAGCCCGCGATGCTGTTCAGCCTCGGCAACATGCTCTGCTACGCGTTCTACGTGATCGTGACGCGCAAGCTCGCGGCGTACGATTCGAGTGCAACGACGATCTTCTACACCGGGCTGGCCGGGCTCGCCCTGATGACGCCGCTCCTGCCCTGGATCTGGGCGGCGCCGGGATCGCTTCAGGTCTGGGGGATGCTGGTGGCGGTGGGGCTGTTCGGCACCGCCGGACACTGGCTCCTGGTGCTGGCGCACGCACGGGCACCCGCGAGCCTGCTGGCGCCGCTGATCTACACGCAGATCCTGTGGTCGGTGCTCCTGGGGTACGGCGTGTTCGGCGACGTGCCGGGCGCCTGGACGCTCGCGGGCGCGCTCATCATCGTCGCCTCGGGCCTCGTCCTCATCGCCGAGGATTCTTGGACGAAGAGGAGGGCGAGGCGGCGAGCGTGAACCCGCCGCCTAAGTGTCTCTCACAAAACTCCCGCTGCGCCGTCGCGCCCGGAGAGGACACCGGCTGTGAACGGCAGTTTTGTGAGGCGCTCTAAGACGCTCAGCGGTAGTGGCGGTGACGGCGGTGATGGTGGTAGCCGCGGTGCGAGCGCATCCGGGTGCGGTAGGCGCGCCGGCCCGGATCGATCCCGAGCACGCCGTTGACGCCGCCGACGGCCCCGCCGACCGCGCCGCCCACCACCGCGCCGATCGGGCCGCCGACGCGGTTGCCCTCGGCCGCGCCGCGCTGCATGCCGCCGGGCACGCCCTGGGCCTGAGCCTCGCCGGCGAGCGGCATGAGGCAGAGCATCAGCCCTGCAGCGGCGGCGAGACGGATCATGTCGGCGTTCCCTTCATCCCTGGAGCCCGGGCCCGACGGCACCTCGCGGCCAACGTCCCCGGTCGGGAAGCCAACGAAGCTTGAGCATTCCGGTTCCGCGCGGGGCGGGCTTGCCGCCCGATGCCGCCCGATGCCGCCCGCCGGTAACACGGCACGAAAAAGCCGGCCTCGCGGGACGAGGCCGGCTCCATCGATCCGTTCGGCGTGAACGGCTTCAGGTCTGCTGCGTGCGGCGGGGGCGGACCTGCCAGCGCTCGAACGCCTCGGTGACGCCCTCGTCCTTGCTCGGCTCCTGCGGATTGCGGATCGCCGCGCCGAGCGCCTTCGACAGGCTCTCGATCACGTCGTCGATCCGGGCATCCGGCGGCAGGCGCTCTTCGGCGGGCGGAGCGCCGGAGGCGGCCGGGGCGGGTTCCGGGGCCTTCGCCTCGACGGGCTTCGCCTCGACGGGCTTCGCCTCGACGGGCTTCGCCTCGACGGGCTTCGCCTCGGCGGGCTTCGGCTCTTCGGGCTTCGGCTCTTCGGGCTTCGGCTCTTCGGATTTGGGCGCCTCGGCCTTGGCAGGCTCCGGCAACGCGGCTGGCTTCTCGGGCTCAGCCGCCTTCTCGGGCTCAGCCGGCTTTTCGGGTTCAGCCGTTGTGGGCGGCTCGGGCTGCGGTGCCGGCTCGGGCGCCGCCGCCTTCGGGGCCTCCGCGGGCTCCTCGGCCTTCGGGGGCTCCGGTTGCGGCGCCGGCTCGTCCGGTCGAGGCTCTTCGGCCTTCGGCGGCTCGGCGGCCTCCTCCGGCTTCGGCGGTTCGATCGGGGCGAGCAACGCCTCCGGGGCCGCTTGCGGTTCGGGGGCCGCCGCCTCGGCGGGCTTGGCGTCCTCGGCCGGCTTCGGCGGGGTGTAGGGCTTGGCGGGGGGCGTGGGCGGCCAGGGCGGGATCGTGGAGCGGCTCGATCCGAACCGCGGCTCGATCAGATCCAGCACCGCCTCCAGGGCGGCGTTGGAGAGCGGCACCTCGCCGGCGGACGGCACGCCGGTCAGCGCGATCGCCTGGCCGTGATAGGCGGCGTCCGTGCTCACCTCGGCACCGAACCAGACCGGCGGCACGAAGGCCTTGGCGGCCTCGGCCTCCTCGAACACGAGGCTGACGAGATCGAGCCCGGCCGGGCGCACGTAGCGATCGACCAGCGCCTCGTTGCCGGCCAGCGACACCGCGGTGCGCTCGTAGATCGCCTTGCCGGCGCAGACGTCGAGCAGCGCGTCGCCGTGGGCGCGCGGCACCTCGGTGCGCTCCTCGGCGGTGGCGCCCTCGGCCCCGGTCACGAGGACGAGGAAGCAGTTGTTGCCTTGCAGCCGCACGAACGAGGTCCGGCCGGCCTGGGGCGCGAAATAGCCCTCGGTAATGCGGGCCCCGCCGCGCTCCTTGCGCAGCAGGCGGACCAGCGAGGGCGCCACGAGAAAGCGGCGAACGACACTCATACACTTCCCTCCGGAGCCGGCTCGCATCCGGCGCGGGCTCCGCTCCGCCGGGGCGGAGGGCGCCGACGGTCCCGAGCCTTCACCAAGTCTTGACCATGGCATTCTTGCGCCAGTGATGGCGCGCAAACCACCACACGGCAAGCCTTGAGGGCAAAAAGCCGTTGATTTCGTGAGGGTACGGCGAGGATTCGTGGAGCCGACTTCAGTCGGCGGGCTCGAAATCGAGGGAGACGCCGTTCATGCAGTAGCGCAGGCCCGTGGGCGCCGGGCCGTCCTCGAAGACATGGCCGAGATGGCCCTTGCAACGGGCGCAATGAACCTCGGTTCGGGTCATCCAGTGGCTGCGGTCGAGTGTCGTCTCCACCGCACCCTCCAGCGGCGCGAAGAAGCTCGGCCAGCCGCTGCCCGACTCGTACTTCGTGCCGCTCTCGAACAGCGGCGCGCCGCACCCGGCGCAGAAGAACGTGCCGGCCCGTTTCTCGGCGTTGAGACAGCTCGTGCCGGCCCGCTCGGTGCCGTGCTCGCGCAGGACGCGGTACTGTTCCGGGGTGAGGGCGGCGCGCCACTCCTCGTCGGTGCGGGTTTCGGGGGCGCTCAGCGCGTCGCTTCCGGCCATGACGGTCTCCGGGGTTCTTGTTCGTTCAAAGGTAGGCGCAGCCGAGAAGGCCCACGAGTGCGGCCCTGCGGCGCGGTCCCGGCTGGTATACCAGATATCAGGCCGCGGCGCCCACGGTATCGGCCATGCGGGCGCCGCGGCGGCCCAGCGGCTGCACCGGGCGCGTGGTCGAATCGCGGGCGGTCTGGTGCTCGATCTCGGCGTTGATCTCGCCGCCGACCAGCACGATGATCGCCGAGATCCACATCCAGGTCATGAAGCCGATCACGCCGCCGAGCGTGCCGTAGGTCTCGTTGTAATTGCCGAAATTGGCGACGTACCAGGAGAACAGCAGCGAGGCGATCAGCCAGAGCACGCCCGCCACGAGGCTGCCGGGGCCGACCCAGCGCCAGCGCGCCCGCTCGCGGCTCGGCCCGTAGCGGTAGAGCACGGCCAGCCCCCCGAGCAGCACCGCGAGCAGGGCTGGCCAGCGCGCCAGCGCGATCAGCCGTGCCCCGTCGCCTAGGCCGAGGAAGTTGAACACCACCGGCAGCACCACGATGGCGGTCAGCGCCAGGATGACGAAGAGCAAGGCGCCCGCCGTGAAGGTGAGCGAGCGGACGTTGAGCCAGAAGAAGTTGCGCTTCTCCTCCTCCTCGTAGACCACGTTGAGCGCATCGAACATCGCCTTCATGGCGGCGTTGGCACTCCACAGCGACAGCGTCAGGCTGGTGAAGAAGGTGACGCCCAGCGTGCCGCCGCCCTTGGCCGCGATGCGCTTCACCTGCTCGCCGATGATCTCGATGGCGCTCTCGGGCAGCACGCCGTGCAGCAGGGCGAGGTGGACGTTGATGGTGTTCACGTCGGCGATCAGGCCGTAGCAGGTCACCAGCGCGGCGATCGCCGGAAACAGCGACAGCAGCGAGAAGAAGGTGACGCCGGCGGCCACCGACATCACCCGGTCGCTCAGGAACTCCTGATAGACCCGCACCGCGATGTCCCACCAGCCCGGGGCCGGGATGTCCTTGGGGTGGTCGGCGTCGCGTCCGCGGTCTCCTTGCGTCGCCGCCACCCAGCGGGCGGCCCGGCCCTCGTGCGAATGGGCGCCGCCGTTGGAGCCGCCCTTGGATTTGGGCGCGTCGCGGCCGGCGTCGCGGGGCGCGTCGCCTTCGTCCTCGGCCGGGAGGGCCGTGGGCGCGCGGCGCGGCGCGGCGGCGAGCGCCACCAGCGCCAGCCCGGCGAAGACGGTCCAGAGGACGGGGGCGGCGGGGGACGGAGGGGTCTCCCCGGCCGGCCGGGGCGTGGGGCTGGGCGAGGCGGACATCGGCTGCGGCAATGTGGACGGCGTGAGTGACCCCGTTCAACGTCACTCAGGCTTGGCCGTTCCCGGTCCGCTCCCGGTCCGCTGGGAACCGAGGGCGGTCCCGGCGCGTCGGAGGGCCGGAACCTGAGGGAACGGGACGACACCATGGCGGATCAGGCGGCATCGGAGCGGCGCGCGCTCATCGTCGGAGCCTCGCGCGGGCTCGGGCTGGGGCTCGCCGAAACCTTTTCGGCGCACGGGTGGCAGGTCGTCGCGACGCAGCGTCGATCCACGCCCGATCTGGAGCGACTGACCGGCAAGGGCGTGCGCGTCGAGACCGCCGACATCGACGACGACGCCTCCGTCGCGGCCCTTCGCCAGCGGCTCGCGGGAGAAAAATTCGATCTCGTCTTCGTGGTGGCAGGCGTGGCGACCGAAGCGGACAAGCCACTGCACGCGGTCTCCCGCGCGGTGAGCGCGCAGGTCTACCTCACCAATGCGGTGAGCCCGATCCTGTTCGCGGAGGCTTTCGCCGACACGCTCGCTCCCGGCGGGACGCTGGCCTTCATGTCCTCGGTCCTCGGCAGCGTCGCGCTCAACGAGGATGGCGGCTGGGAGAATTACCGGGCCAGCAAGGCGGCGCTCAACACCAACGCCCGCAGCTTCGCCGTGCGCCACGCCGAGCGCGATTACGGCATCCTGCTCGTCCATCCGGGCTGGGTCCGCACCGACATGGGCGGCGCGGAGGCCGACCTCGACGTCGAGACCAGCGTGAACGGCATGGTCGCGGTGATCGAGGCCTTCGCGGGCCGCCGGGACGTGGCGTATCTCGATTACAAGGGCGAGACGCTGGCGTGGTAGCCGAATGGCCTCAGCGCCGCGGCTCCAGCGGGCGCCCGCGGCGCTCCACCACCACGGCCGGGCGGCTGCGGCGCTCGACGATGACGGCCCGGGGCGGGGCGCGGTTGGGGCTCACCGGCGCCAGAATGCGCTGCTCGATGCGCTCCGGCATCCGCGGCGGGCGCGACGCGGCGGCCTGGGCGGCGGCCTCCACGTGCGGACGCACCTCGTCGGAGGGCAGTCCGATCAGCCCGGCGGCGATCTCGACCTGCTGCTCGATGTCGTCGGCCAGGTCCTGCGCGGCGGCGACCGCCTCGGCCACCGTCGGCGGCTCGCGGCGCACCCGGATCGGCGGCAGGTCCTGGAAGCTCTTGGACGTCTTCTTCACGGCACGACTCGCGGTGTTCATGCGCCGATCTTAGGACGGTCCGCCCGGTTTGTGCATTGCATCAAGCTCGGGCGTGACGGACCGCCGGCCGCATGGCTGCCCGGCGGATGCTCCCGCTTGCGAGACATGCAGGATGCGCGCCGAGTATGGCGCGAAGCCAGCACATTCGTTGCGGCTGCGGCGGATCGGCCGATTCCGGTCAATATGCCGCATCGCAGCAAGCCAAGCTTGCGTTGGGCGAATGCCGAAATCCCGCCCGGATCGTGAGATCAACCGGAACGATGCCGCCCGAACTCGATCCCCGCCTCACCCCCGCCCGGCCCGACCTCGCCGACATCCGCCTGCGGGGACAAGTCGAGGCGGCGCGCTTCGTCGAGGGCCGGCGCGCCCGCATCGCCGTGCCCTCCGCCCCCCTACGCCGCCGGCCGGAGCCGCAGGCCGGGCTTGATACGGAAGTCGTGATGGGCGACGCCGTAACGGTCTACGACGTGAGCCAAAACTTCGCCTTCGCCCAGATCGCCCGCGACGGCTATGTCGGCTACCTGCCTGAAGCCGCCCTCGGTCCCGCCGACCCGGCCCCCACCCACCGGGTCGCGGCGCTCCGCACCTTCGTCTACCCCGCCCCCGATCTGAAGCGCCCGCATGTCGCGCATCTGAGTCTCGGCGCCGCCTTCGCGGTGGACGGGCGCGAGGGCGAGTATTGGCGGCTGGCCAATGGCGGCTACGTCTTCGCCGGCCACGCGGTGCCGCTGGATCACGCCGAGCCGGACGCGGTGGCGGTCGCCGAGCGGCTCGTCGGCACGCCCTATCTCTGGGGCGGGCGCACCAGTCTCGGGCTCGACTGCTCCGGCCTCGTCCAGATCAGCCTGGAATGCGCCGGGCTGACCTGCCCGCGCGACGCCGACCAGCAGGAGCGGGCGCTGGGCACCGCGCTCCCCCCCGGCCTCGACGGCTTGCGGCGCGGCGACCTCGTGTTCTGGAAGGGCCATGTCGGGATGATGCTCGACGCGACCCGTCTCATCCACGCCAACGGTCATCACATGGCGGTCGCGGTCGAGCCCCTGGCGGTGGCGGTCGAGCGCATCGCCGAGAAGAGTTTCGGGGCCGTCACCTCGATCCGGCGGTGGGCGGACGGGGCCGCCGCCTGACGGCCCCGGATCGCCGGGGACGGTTCACGGGCTCCCCGGCCCGCGGCCGAGACCGGCCAGCGTGAACAGATCGACCGAGAGCTTGGCGCCGACCACGAAGGCGTCGGGGATGTTCTTGGTGCGGAAGGGGAACCGGGTCTGGTCCGGGTTGACGATGTATTGGAGGTTGGGCGTCAGCCGGATCGCGGGCGAGACCTGAAGCCCATAGTTCAGCTCCATCATGATCTGGTGCTCGGGAATTTTCCGGTCGATGCCGAGCGAGGCTTGGGCCGCATAGATGTTCGACAGCGCCAGCGGCGAAAATTTTTGGGTGTTGATGACGAAGCCGACCGTGTCGTAGGGCCGCCCGGCGAAGGTGCCGGTCTGGAGCGCGCCGATCTCCAGGAAATAATCCTCGACCAGTCGTCCGCCGGTGCCGGTCATGGCGACGCCGAACAGCGTCAGGCCCTGGATCGCGGTCGGATCGGGGCGCCACACCATCTGGTCGAAGCGGGCGTAGACCCCGGATCGCCCGAACCGGGTGCGCGGATCGAGCCCGGTCAGCACCGCGCGCCCGCCCGCCACGTCCCGCACCGGGTCCGCGTAATCCGAGCGATCGACCCAGCCGCCGATGCCGTAATTGCGCGGCAGCGTGTCGTTGGCGAAGGTCGTGGAGTAGCCGAGTTCGAACGGTAGGATCGCGCCGGTCGCGCCCTTGGTCGAGAAGTCGAGACCGTTGTCGCCGGGCTGCTGATGCAGCGGGTTTACCTCGTAGGCGCCGACATGAAAGAACACCTTGTCGGTCAGCCACGCCTTGGCGTGCCCGCCCCAGCTCGCCACCGGCCAGAAGGTGAAGTTCGAGGTCTTGAACACGAAGGTCGGGTTGCCGCAGGCCGAGTTCGTCTGAAAATTGCAGTAGATCGGCGAATTGAGGAACGCGATGTTGGCGACCAAGCGCCCGACCTCGATGTCGAGGCGGTTGTCGAACAGCTTCTGCTGATAGGACAGCAGGGTCAGCCGGGTGGTCTGGCCGCCGCCGTAGATCTCCTGCACGCTGGTGTTGTTGCCGATCAGGTCCTGCGACAGGCTTCGGCCGTGGCGGTTGGTGACCGCGACATGGACCGAGCCGCCCGCGATCCCGGCGAGCCGGTTGAGATCGGCGTCGATGCCGAAGAACAGCTGGCCCGCATACGCCGTGCCCTGGCGGATGCCGCCGACGGGGTTGCCCGCCGCTTGGCCGGTGTAGTTCGCCAGAAACGTCAGGCCGTTGCCGAGATCGAACGTGCCCGGCGGCAGGGTCGGCGGCGTGGCGCTCTGGCCGAGCACGTCGGCGGCGGCCGCCGCGCTGCCGTCGTTGCCGAAGATTCTTCGCGACGGGGGCCGGCGGACGACGCGGCGGACCGCCGGGCGGCGGGCGGCCGGGGCGACGACGATGGCGGGCGGTGCGAGGCCGGGTTCGGGTGCTGCACCTTGCGCGTGCGCCTGCGTGCCGAGCGCCGCACCGAGGCCGAGCATGGCCCATACCGCTGTCACCCCCTTCATGTCGTCCCCCCGTGTCGATGATTTTTCAATTCAGCTCGTCCGAGCCTCCGATCTGCGCCGGAGCCGGAAGTTTACGGGGCGATGGACTTCGCGAAAGAAGTCTTCGCCGCGTTTTCAAATCTGTGTCGGTTTTACCGACGGGCGTAGCCCGGACGCCGCATCAGGGTTGTGCGGGCTGTTCCCCTCCCCACAAGGGGGAGGGGACAAACGCTCACGCCGCCCGCTTCTTCAGCAACCCGACCAGCAACCCCGTCACCACCGTCCCGGCCACCAGGGCGATCAGCGCGCCGGGCAGGTTCGTCACGGCGTTCGGGATCGGCAGGACGAACAGGCCGCCATGCGGCACCTTGAGGGTCACGCCGGAGGTCAGCGCGAGGGCGCCGGCCACCGCGGAGCCTGCCACCATGGAGGGGATCACCCGCAGCGGATCGGCCGCCGCGAAGGGGATCGCGCCCTCGGTGATGAAGGCGGCACCCAGCACGGCGGCCGCGCCGCCGGCCTCGCGCTCGGGTTTGGAGAAGCGGTTCGGAAACAGCCTTGTGGCGAGCGCGATGCCGAGCGGGGGCGTCATGCCGCCGAGCATCACCGCGGCCATCGGGGCATCGACGCCCGAGGAGAGCAGGGCCGCGGCGGAAGCGTAGGCCGCCTTGTTGATCGGCCCGCCCATATCGACCGCCATCATGCCGCCGAGCACGAGGCCGAGCACCAGCGCGCTCGCCCCCTGCATCCCCTTGAGCCACTCGGTGAGCGCGGCGAGCACGGCCGCCACCGGCACGCCGACCACGTAGACCATGAGGAGGCCGGTGATGGTGGTGGCCAGCAGCGGCAGGATCAGGACGGGCTTGAGCCCTTCGAGATTGCGGTGCAGGCGGATGTGCCGGTTCAGGAACGCAGTGATGGTGCCGGCGATGAAACCCGCCGCGATACCTCCCAAAAAACCGGCCTGGAGGTTGGCGGCGAGCATGCCGCCGATCATGCCCGGCGCGATGCCGGGGCGGTCGGCGATGGAATAGGCGATGTAGCCGGCGAGCGCCGGGACGATGAGGGCGAAGGCCGCCTTGGCGCCGATCTCACCCAGCGCGAAGCCGAGCGTGCCGGCATTCTCCGGCTTCATCGCGTCGATGCCCCCGAACGCGAAGGCGAGCGCGATGAGAAGGCCGCCCGCCACCACGAAGGGCAGCATGAACGACACGCCGGTCATCAGGTGCTTGTAGGCGCCGGCCTTTTTTTCCGCGGCGGCCGGGCGCGCCGGCCCCTCCGCCTTCGCGTCAGTCGTGCCGGCCGCCTGGAGCTGCGCCTCGGCGAGCGCGGTGGCGATCAGGCCCTTGCCGTCGCGGATCGCCGCCTTGGTGTTAGTGGCGTAGAGCCGTTTGCCGGCAAATCGCGCCCGGTCCACCCCGGTATCGGCCGCGATGATGACCACGTCGGCCGCCGCGATCTCCGCCGCCGTCAGGGCGTCGCGGGCGCCGACCGAGCCTTGGGTTTCGACGCGGATGTCGTGGCCGAGCGCCTGCGCCGAGGCTTGCAGGCCTTCCGCCGCCATGAAGGTGTGGGCGATGCCGGTGGGGCAGGAGGTGATCGCGACAATTCTTTTGGGACTGGCCGTCGCGCTCGCGGAAGCGGCGGCGGCCGGGGCGCTGGCGGTGCCGGCGAGCAGCCGGTCGAGCACGCCGTTCACGTCGGTGAGCACGTCGTCGATGGCGGCGCGTGCGCGGGTCAGGGTGCCGAACCGGCCCTCGCCGAGATCGCCCTCGCCGACGAGGAGCACGGCCTTGGCTTGCGCGATCGCGGCTTCGGGGATCGGGTTGCCGCCGCCCTTGCCGCGGATTTCCAGCGCCAGCGCCGCGTTGCGCCGCCCGGCCGCCTTGCGTAGGGCCTCGGCCGCGAGGACGGCGTGGGTCGAGAGGTCGCCGCCTCCCACCACCGCCAGGAGCTGTGCCATGGGTTCCTCCTGTGATTAGGTTCTTATTCGGGTCCCGCCGCATTTCCCTCCCCCGCAGAGGGGGGAGGGTTTCTTAGGTCAGCGATTCCACCCGGATGTCTTGGGCGATGGCTTCCACCGCCTCCCGCCCCGGCAGGTTCGCCCCCGTGCGGCTGAGCTTGCCCGCGGCGAAGGCCAGCGCCCGGCGGGCGAGGTCGGGGAGCGCCAGCCCGTCGTGCAGGCCGGCGACGAGGCCGGCGACCAGCGCGTCGCCCGCGCCGACGGTGCTCGCGATCTCGGTCGCGGGCGGCAGGGCCCGCAGCGCGCCGTCGGACGAGACGAACAGCGCCCCATCCTCGCCGAGCGAGACGCAGACCAGCGGGATGCCGGATGCCTGCAAGCGCCGGGCGGCGTCGAGCAGGGCGGCGGGGTCGGCGAGCGGCCGGCCGGCCCATTCCTCCAACTCGTGGCGGTTGGGCTTGATCGCGTGGGGCAGGGCGCCGGGGCCGGCGGTGAGCGCCGCGCTCAAAGCCGGGCCGGAGGCATCGAGCACCACGCGGGCGCCGCGGGCGCGCAGCTCCCCGGTCAGCCGGGCGTAGGTGTCGGGGGCAAGCGAGCGCGGCAGGCTGCCGGCGAGCACCACGAGGCTGCCGTCCTGGGCCAGCTCCGAGAGGACGGCGCGCACCGCCTCCAGCGTCGAGGGGCCGAATTCGAGGCCGGGCAGGTTGATGTCGGTGGTCTCGCCCGTGCCGGCATCCAAGAGCTTGAGGTTGGTGCGGGTCTCGCCCGGAATCCAGACGAAGCGGTCGTCGATGTTTTTGGCCGCGAGCACCTGTTCGAACGGCGCGGCGTTGTCCTGGCCGAGCACGCCGGTGGCGGCGACCGGCAGCCCCCAATCGGCGAGGCAGCAGGCGACGTTGACGCCCTTGCCGCCGGCATCCGACCAGACCGAGCGGGCGCGGTGGACCGATCCGGGCTTGAGCGCGTCGAGCGTGACGGTCTGGTCGATCGCCGGATTGAGGGTGAGGGTGGCGATCATCGCTCAGGCTCCGGGCGCGTTGGTGTCGAGGGCGCGGACGGCAGCCGCGTCCTCCTGCTCGCAGGCGCGGAGCGCCAGGGCCTTCAGCTCGGCCATGTCGGAGGCGCGTAAGCGGGCCTTCACGCCGGGCAGGTCGCGGGGCGTCATCGACAGCTCGTCGATGCCGAGGCCCGCGAGCAGGCAGGCCCCGAACGGATCGCCCGCGATGCCGCCGCAGACGCCGACGAAGCGGTTGTGGCGCGCGGCGCCCTCGCAGGTCATGTGGATGAGCCGCAGCACCGCCGGATGAAGCGAATCGGCCTCGGGGGCGAGGTCGGTGTTCTGGCGGTCGATGGCGAGCGCGTATTGCGTCAGGTCGTTGGTGCCGATCGAGAAGAAGTCGCAGTGGCGGGCCATCGCGTCGGCTTGGATCGCGGCGGCCGGCACCTCGATCATGATGCCCAGCGGCACCTCCGGGGCGCCGATCTCCTGGCGGATGCGCTCGCAGATCTCGCGCAGCTTCACGACCTCGGGGACCGAGGTGATCATCGGCATCATGATCGAGAGCGGGGCGTCCTTGCCCTTGGGGGCGTCGGCCGGAACATGGTCCTTGGCCGCGCGGTAGAGGGCGCGCAGCTGCGGCTCCATCAGGTCGGGCCGGCGCAGCAGCAGGCGGGCGCCGCGCACGCCGAGGAAAGGGTTTTCCTCCCGCGGCAGATGCAGGTGGGCCACCTGCTTGTCGCCGCCGATGTCCAGCGTCCGCACGATCAGCGGGCGCCCGCCGAGCGCCTTCAGCATCGCCGAATAGGTCGCGTATTGGTCGTCCTCGCTCGGCGTGTCGCCGCGCTCCAGGAACAGGAACTCGGTGCGCATCAGGCCGACGCCCTCGGCGCCCTGGTCGAGGGCGAGCGGCACCTGATCCGGGTTGTTGACGTTGCCGCCAACCGCGACGCGGTGGCCGTCGCGGGTCTGCGCCGGCTGCGCCCGCTCCCGCGCCTCGGCTTCCGCCTGCTCGCGCTGCTTGGCGCGCCAGGCTTCCGCCGAGGCGATGTCGGCCTCGCTTGGGCTCAGGTAGAGGCGGCCCGTGGTGCCGTCGAGGATCGCGCGGGTGTGGTTCTCGATGGCGAGCAGGCCGGGTCCGCCCGCGACCATGGCCGGGATGCCGAGGGTGCGGGCCAGGATCGCGGTGTGCGAGGTCGGCCCGCCCTGCGCCGTCGCGAGCCCGATGACGCGGGCGGGGTCGAGCCCGGCCGTGTCCGAAGGGGCGAGATCGGGGGCGATCAGGATGCAGGGCACGTCCGGCAGATCATGGCCGCTCTTCAGTGCCGGATCGATCTGCGCCAGCACCCGGCGGCCGACATCGCGCAGATCCGCGGCGCGGGCGGCGAGCACCGGGTTGCCGAGCGCCGAGAGCTGGCCCGCCATCCGCTCGACGGCGGCGTTCCAGGCAAACGCCACGCCGTGGCCCTCGACCATGAGCTGGCAGGCCAGTGTGATCAGGTCGGTGTCGGCGATGAGTTCGCCCTGCGCCTTGAAGATGCCGGCATCCGCCTTGCCCAGCCGCCGCTCGGTGTCGTCGGCCAGCGCCCGGAGCTGGTCGCCGGTGGTCGCGAGCGCCCGGTGCAGGCGGTCGGCGCCCGACGTCAGGGGCTCGGGCTCGTCCGGCACCACGATCTCGGCGGCGGCCAGCACGTGGACCGGGCCGATGGTGAGGCCGGGGCTCGCGCCGAGGCCGGCCATCACGCGCGGCTTGTCCGATGGGTTCCAGCCCGCCACCGGGCCTGCGGCCTTGGCCGCGGCTTCTGCTGCGCGCTGCGCCGCCGCCTTCTCGCCGGCGCTGAGGCCCGTCACCGCGGCGCAGATCTTGGCCAGCGCGCCGGCCTCGTCGTCGCCCTCGGCCGAGATCGTCACCTCGTCGCCGCAGCGCAGGCCCAGTTGCAGCAGCGCGATCAGGTTCTTGGCGTCCGCCACCGCATCGCCGTGGCGCACTTGGATGCGGGCCGGGCAGGTGCGGGCCGTCTCGACCCAGTGCGAGGCGGGCCGCGCGTGCAGGCCGGTCGGGTAATCCACCGTCCAGTCGAAGCGCTGGCGCAGGTCGGTCGCCGGGCCCGTGCTGGCGGGCGCCGCCGAATCCTCGGTGAGTGCGCGTGCGATCTCGGCCTCGCTCGCGGTCGAGCGCAGGCGCTCCAGCCGGTCCTCGTCCTGGATCAGGCGGGTGAGGCGGCGCAGCACGGTGATGTGGGTGTCGGACTGCGCCGCGATGGCGACGACGAGATGGGCCACTTGGCCGTCGTGCCACTCGATGCCGCCGGGCACCTGCAGCACGGCGAGCCCGCTCTCGCGCACCCAATGGCGGTCGTCGACCATGCCGTGCGGGATGACGACGCCGTGGCCGAGATAGGTGTTCGACACGTCTTCCCGCCGCAGCATGCTCGCGCCGTAGGCGGCGTCGATGCAGCCCGCCGCCGTCAGGAGCGAAGCCGCCTCGCGGATCGCCGCCTCCTTGCTCGCGGGCGCCGCGTTCAGGCGCACGAGCAGCCGCGGGCCGGTGCGGGGAGCGGAAAAGTTCGGCGTCGGCGCGAGCATGGCGTGCTCTCCTCCCTGGTGCGCCGACCGACTCGCTGGTCTCCGGCGTTGTTATGCCTATGAAAACGTTTTCACGGTTTCCGTCAAGCGTACCCGGCAAAAAAGTGCAGGCGCCGGCTTGCTGAGAATGTCGCCCCCTGCCACAAGGGTCGCATGCAGCTGAAAACGTTTCCTGCCCCATGAGTGTCGGCATCCGCGACGTGGCCCGCGCGGCGGGCGTCTCGACGGCCACCGTGTCGCGCGCGCTCGGGCGCGGGCCGGTGAGCGACGCGGTGCGCGAGCAGGTCGAGGCGGCGGTGCGCGCCACCGGCTACCGGCCGAACCTCTCGGCCCGGCGCCTGCGCTCCAAGGCGGCGCAGACGATCGGCCTGATCGTGGCCGATATCCGCAACCCGTTCTTCACCGCCGTCAGCCGCGCGGTGGAGGATGCGGCCTACGCGGCGGGCCTACGGGTGATCCTGTGCAACACCGACGAGGATCCGGCCCGCGAGGCGCTCTACCTGCGCCTGATGGAGGAGGAGCGCGTCACCGGCGTGATCTTCGCCCCCACCAAGGCGACCGCCGACGCGCTGACCCCCGACAGCCTCGGCTTCCCCACCGTGTTCATCGACCGCTCGGGCCTGCCCGGCGCGCATGACAGCGTCGTCCTCGACAACGTCGCCGCGGCGGGTGCCCTGGTCGATCACCTCGCGGGTCAGGGATTCGCTCGCATCGGCGGCCTGTTCGGCTCGACCAGCTCCACCGCCCGCGAGCGACAGGCCGGCTACGAAGCGGCGATGGCCCGCCACGGCCTCGCGCCGCTCGTGCGCGCGGTCGCCCCCAACGCCGCGGCGGCGGAGGGGGAGGCCGCCCGCTGGTTGGCCCAGGCGGACCGACCCGAGGCGCTGATCCTGTCGAACGGTCTGATCCTGATGGGCGCGGTGCGCGCCGCCCGCACGCTCGGGCTCACGATCCCCCGCGACTTGGCGCTTGCCGGCTTCGACAACGAGCCCTGGACCGATCTGGTCGAGCCCGGCCTCACCGTGATCGAGCAACCGGTCGCCGAGATCGGCGCTCAGGCGATGCGCCTGCTGTTCGACCGCATCGAGAGCCCGGACCAGCCGGTGCGCAAGGTGGTGTTGAGCGGGCGGGCGGTGTTGCGGGGCTCGACGCGGCGGGGGTGAGGGCTGCCGCTACGCCGCACCTTCGCCGGACTTGCGCATGAAGTCCGCCGTCATTTCGGGGCCGCGCAGCGGAACCCGGACCCGGATGGGCGCGCCGGAGGCGTGCAATCCACCCGTGATGCGAGGCTGAACGATACGTCGAGGCCAGTCATGGATTCCCGGTTTTCGCCTCTGGCGAGCCCCGGAATGACGGTGATGTGAGACAGCCTCAATGCGCCGAAGCCGGCGCAGGCGCCTGCGTCGGTGCGCCTTCTGCGGCCACCGGCCGCCCCGGCTGGCGCCGCGAAAAGGTCAGGATCAGCACCGGCAGCACCAAGAGGATCAGCAGCGGCGCGAGGCACATACCGCCGACGACCACCAGCGCCAGCGGCTTCTGCACCTGCGAGCCGACGCCTTGTGAGAACGCCGCGGGGAGAAGGCCGACGCCGGCGACCACGCAGGTCATCACCACCGGGCGCATCTGCGTGTAGCAGGTGCGCAGCATCGCCGGCACGCGCTCGACGCCGGCCGCGACGAGACCGTTGTAGTGGGTGAGCACGATGATGCCGTCCATCACCGCGATGCCCAAGAGCGCGATGAAGCCGATCGCCGCCGAGACCGAGAACGAGGTGCCGGTAATGGACAGCGCGACGATGCCGCCGGCCATGGCCATCGGGATCACGCTGAGGGCGAGCAGCGAGTCGATCACGGACGAGAAGTTCATGAACAGCAGGATCGCGATCAGCCCGACCGCCACCGGCACGGTGACCGAGAGGCGGGCGATGGCGCCCTTCATGTTGTTGAACTCGCCGACCAGCTCCAGCCGGTAGCCCTGGGGCAACTGCACCTCGTTGGCGACGCGGCGCTGCGCCTCTTCGATCGTACTGCCCAGATCACGGCCGCGGACGGAAAACTTCACCGGCAGGTAGCGCTCCTGGCCCTCGCGGTAGATGTAGGCCGGGCCGGAGACGAGCTGCACGCTCGCCACCGCGCTCAAGGGCAGCTGCACCGGCGGACCGCCGCCGGGATTCTGGCCGGCGATGCGCAGGTTGGCGATGGCCTCGATGCTCGTGCGGTATTGCGGCGCGAGGCGCACGACGATCGGATAATGGCGCTCGGAGCCCGGATCGTAGAGGTCGCCGGCCGAATCGCCGCCGATGGCGGTGCGGACCGTGGTGTTGATGTCGCCCGGCGTCAGGCCGTAGCGGGCGGCCCGGACGCGGTCCACGTCGATCTCGATGGTCGGCTGGCCGAGCGACTTGAACACCGCCAGATCCTCGACGCCGGGAATCGTCGAGAGCACCTTCTCGACCCGCTTGGCCGTCTCGGTGAGCTTCTGCAGGTCGGGCCCGAACAGCTTGAACGAGTTCTCGCCCTTGATGCCAGAGACCGCCTCGGCGACGTTGTCCTGAAGGTATTGCGACAGGTTGAACTCGACGCCGGGGAAGGCCGCCTGGAGCTTGTGCAGCATCTCCTCGGTGAGCTTGTCCTTGTCGATGCCGGGGCGCCACTGTTCCAGCGGCTTCATCGGCGCGAAGAACTCGGCGTTGAAGAAGCCCGCCGCATCGGTGCCGTCGTCGGGGCGACCGTGCTGGGAGACGACGCGCTCGACCTCCGGGATCTGGGCGATGATCTTGCGCATCTCGTTGACGTAGCCGTTGCTCTCGCGCAGCGAGATCGTCGCCGGCATGGTCGCGCGGACCCAGAGGTTGCCCTCCTCGAGCTTGGGCAGGAACTCGGAGCCGAGATTGCGGGCGGCCACGCCCACGCCGACCGCGATCAGCGCCACGACCGCCACCGTGACGAGCCGGGCGCCGAGCGCGGCGCGCACCGCCGGGCGGTAGAGCCGGTCGAGCACCCGCACGAGCAGCGTCTCGGTCTCCTTCACGTGGGCGGGCAGCAGGTAGGAGGCGAGCGCGGGCGTGACCGTGAAGGTGGCGATGAGGCCGCCCAGCAGCGCGTAGGCGTAGGTCGTCGCCATCGGCCCGAAGATGTGGCCCTCCACGCCGGTCAGCGTGAAGAGCGGCAGGAAGCCGGTGACGATGATCGCGGCGGCAAAGAAGATCGAGCGCGAGACGTCGCCGGCGGCCAGCGCGATGCGCCCGTCCTTCTCGCCGAGGTCGGGCGGCGGGTAGCCGGGGATGCCGTGCCCGGAGAGGCGCCGGAAGATCGCCTCGACCATGATGACGGTGCCGTCGACGATCAGGCCGAAATCGAGGGCGCCGACCGACAGGAGGTTGGCGGATTCGTCGCGCGCCACGAGGATGATGACGGCGAAGAACAGGGCGAACGGGATGGTGGCCACCACGATCAGGGCCGAGCGGAGGTTCCCGAGGAACAGCCACTGGATCGCCAGGATCAGCAGGATGCCGACCACCATGTTGTGCAGCACGGTGTGGGTGGTCACCGCGATCAGGTCGGCTCGGTCGTAGATGCGCTCGATCTTGACGCCCGGCGGCAGCAGGCCCGCGGCCTCGATCTCGGCGACTTCCGCCTTCACGGCCTCGATCGACGGGGTGCTCTTCTCGCCGCGGCGCATCAGGACGATGCCCTGGACGATGTCGTCCTCGTCGTTCATGCCGGCGATGCCGAGCCGCGGCTGGTGGCCGATGGTGACGGTGGCGACGTCCTTGACCAGCACCGGCGCGCCGCCGACCTGGGCCAGGACCGTGCCGTTGATGTCCTCGATGTCGCGGATCAGGCCGACGGCCCGCACCACCGCCGACTGGCCGCCGATGGCGACGCGGTTGCCGCCGACGTTGAGGTTGCTGTCGTTGAGGGTCTTCACGACGCCCGAGAGCGTGAGGCCGTAGGCCATCAGCCGGTCGAGATCGACCGACATCTCGATGGTCTTGGTCTTGCCGCCCCAGCCGATGGCGTCGATCACGCCCGGCACCGTGCGGAAGCGTTTTTTGAGGGTCCACTCCTGAAGGGTGCGCAGGTCCAGCACGGAATAGCCGGGCGGGGCGGTGAGCTTATACCGAAAAATTTCGCCGATCGGGCTCATCGGGGAGATGGTGGGCTTGGCGCCGGCCGGCAAGGGATCGAGCTGCTGCAGGCGGTTCAGCACCTGCTGCTCGGCCTGGAGGTAGTCGAACTCGAAGCCGAACTGGAGCTTCACGTCGGACAGGCCGTAGAGCGAGATCGTGCGGACCTGCTTGAGGTTGGGCATCCCCGAGGTGATCAGCTCGATCGGGATCGTGACGTAGCGTTCCATCTCCTCGGCGGAGAGGCCGTCGGTCTGGGTCACGACATCGACGAGCGGGGGCGTGGGGTCGGGATAGGCCTCGATGTTGAGGCTCTGGAAGGCGGCCACGCCCCCCACCACGAACAGCAGGAAGAACAGGACCACGAGGGGGCGCTGCCGGAGCGCCAGGGCGACGATGCCGTTCATGCCGTTGGTTTCCAAACCGCATGCCGCCGGGGCGGCATGCCGGGCGTTGCCCGGTTTGATTGTTTGCTTCGGTCGCCGGTGCCCGCTTCCGCGGGCTTGGGCTCCGGCGGCCTGGGCTCACGCCCGAGCCCGCTCGAGCGCGGCGCTCTTCGCGCCGTGGGGCCGCTCGCGCGGCCGCGGATCTTTCCGTCGTGTCCGGGCCCTCAGCCCGGATCGACCATCCCGTCGATGAACAGAGCGCCGCGGGCGATCACCCGCTCGCCGACCGAGAGCCCGTCGGTCACCTCGATGTCGTTGCCGTCGACGAGGCCGGTCTTGATCGCGCGGCTCTCGACCGCGTTGTCGGGCTTGAGCACCCAGACGCGGGCCTTGTCGCCCTCGAAGATCACCGAATGGCGCGGGATCGCGCGGGAGACGGTCTCGCGTTCGTTGATGATGTGGACGCTGGCATACATCTCGGGCTTCAAGAGGCCCTTGCTGTTGTCCACCTCGGCCCGCATGTAGATGCGCCGGCTGGTCGGATCGACCGAGGACGAAATGAAGTTGATCCGACTCTCGAAGGTCTGGTTCGGATAGGCCAGGACCTTGAAGCGGATGCGCTCGCCGAGATCGACCTTGGCCGCGTCGGTCTCGCGCAGCTGCGCGATGATCCAGACCTTCGACAGGTCGCCGATGATGTAAGATGGGTCCGAGCCGCCGGTGTTGACGTATTGGCCGGGGCCGATCTTGCGCGAGATGATGGTGCCGGAGAGCGGCGCGTTGATCGTCGTCTCGGGGTTGATCGCGCCCTTGGTCTGGAGCGCGGTCATGTCGTCGTCGCGAAGCCCCAGGATGCGCAGGCGGTTGCGCACCGCCTCCAGGCCGACTTCCGCGGTCTTGGCGTCGTTCTGCGCGGTGGCGAGGTCGTTCTGCGCGGTCTGGAGTTCGCGAAGGGTGGTGACGCGCGAATCGTAGAGGTCGTGCAGGCGCTTCTCGGTGTTGGTCGCGTAGGAAAGCTGCGAGCGCGCCTTGTTGAGCACGTTGAGGGCGGCCAGGTAGTCGTTCTGCGCCTGCACCATTTCGTTGGCCTGGAGCGAGAACAGCTTGTCGCCCTGGCGCACCCGCTCGCCGGAGCGGGCGAAGATGGTGATGACCCGCCCCGGATAGGGCGAGAAGACCGGGGTCGCCCGGTACTCGTCGACGCCGATCTTCCCTTCGGTGGCGATGTCCTCGAAGAACAGGCGCTGCTCGACCGGGGCGGTGGTGACCGTGGCGAGCTGGTTCGGGTTCAGCACGAAGCGCCCGCCGGCACCGGCCGCGGCGGTGACGGCGGCGGGGGCCGGCACCGCGGCGTCCACTTCCTTCGGCCGGCCGTACCAGATGGCGGCGCCCGCCCCCGCGCACAGCGCGACCGCGACGACGGCCTGAATCGGCCAAGCCATGCGCTTGGGCGTCAGGCTCTCGGGCGACAGGTGCTCTTCCTCGTGCGATCCGCTCATCGACCCATGATTCCCGGCTGGACCCATCACGGGTCGGCCCGTCGGCGCGGCCGATTCGCTCGGCCCTTTGGTTGTGCGCGACCGAAGCACGCGAATTGCGCCGTTACCGTGGCGACTTGACGGGCGCGTGACGGTCTGCGCGTGGGAGCCATGGGTCATGAATGCTCGCCGGTCTCGTCGGTCCCTTTGGGAGCGGTCCGCTCTCAAAATGGTTTTCGAATCAGGACGCGGACGAGCGGAGAAGAACGACGCAACACAAGCCCGAGGGTGTAGTCGCCGAGCGGCGGCCTGGCACCCCAAACGCGTAGGGGTGAGGCATCCCCGATGTGACCCGCGGCCTCGGCCTGACGAAGGGGCTGTGACTGCTTGCGCAACGTGAGCAACGAGCCCGTTGCGGCGTGAGGATCGAAGGCCCAGCGACGCAGGTGTGGACCTGCGAGGCGGATGCGGCCAGGATCATCGATCGGTAACGCTGCCATCATACCCCGCTGCCGCTCCCGGCCCATGCTCTGGAACTCAACTCCATCGAGACTGTTTGGCAGTGCGCCGTCGCTCACTTTCGGTTCACACCACGGATCCTAAGTTGGGCGTCCCTCAGTAGGGCTCGCTTGATAGGGAAAAGGAAACCATGAAGCGCTTGTCACTGCTTGCGATGCTTGCTGCCCTCGCCGGTTCCGGTGGGGCGGTCTCGGCCGCACATGCCATGCCGATCGGTCCGGCTGCTGTCAGCCAACTTACTGACGGAGCCAATATAGAGCGAGCGGGCGCATATGACGGTTGTGGCCCGGGCTTTCACCGCCACTATGGTTATGGTCGGTGCATGCCTAATGTGCGGACGATCTACGGCTATGGGCCGCGTCGCTACTATGGTGGTCCCTACGGGTATCCGCGTCCGCGTCCGTACTACCGGCCCTATTACTGAGTGCCATTGATGTTGGTAGGCTCGCTGCGGACGACGTCCGTCGGCGAGCCTGACGGCTTGGCCGACCCTAGTCCAATGCCTGGGTGCATGAAGCGGTGCGAAACACGACTGACGGCCGTGTTTCGCGCTCTTGCTGGATGAAGGTTTTCCGCCGGTTCGTCTTTAGCGAATGTGGCCAATGGCCGGAACGCGTTTCGACGACGTAGATGCCGGTTCGTCGAAAGAATGCATGACCGAACATAAAGCGAAAGCCGTACCTGGCCTGATGCAATCAGGTCGGATACGGTTCTAGAGCATCGTCCTGGATATCGGATCCAGCACGATGCTCTACGTTATTGGTTCGCATCGTCTTCTTCCGAAGGCCGCAAGCCAACTTTCGGGACGACGCTCTAAATGCGTCGCCCCGCTGGTCGAAATCAGAGGATGAAATCCCAAGCCGTCAGGCTGGGCGTATTCTCGACGATGATCAGCATGTCCGTTGTCTTGTTGCCATCAATGTCGATCATGACATGGGCATCTGTGCCAACGGCCTTGACCATAATCTGGCCCTGTGCTTGCCCGGAGCGTGCGGACACGAACTCGTTGACGTATCGGAACGCCTGGTCACCGGCGGCCGTGCCCGCATCCATCGCGCTCAAGTCGATTTTGTCTGACTTGGTATAGCTCGCTGTCAAGGCGACATCGAACTGTAGGATGTGGTCGGCTGCGGCCAGAGAAGGGCCGCTGTCGCCGGCCGAGACGTAATGAAAGATGTCGGTGACATTGTCGTTGCCGGCATACAGCGTATCGGCGCCGCGACCGCCCCGGATGTCGTTGCTCCCTGCATTGCCGCGGATGATATTTGCAGCCGCGCTGCCGACTGCGTCGATATTCGCCGTTCCGTCGAGCGTAAGGTTCTCGATGTAGGTCCCGTCGAGGCTGAAAGAAACCTTGGAGATCACGGCGTCCGTGCCGCCGTTCCGGGCTTCGACGACCCGGTCGCCCGTGTTGTCGACCCAGTAGACGTCGTCACCAAGTCCGCCGGTCATCTTGTCTGCGCCGACCCCTCCGTCGATCCGGTTCGCGCCGGCATTTCCTGTGATCGTGTTGGCCGAGGCGTTTCCGGTGGCGCTGAAGTTGCCGAGTCCGAGAAGCGTTAGATTCTCGATCGAAGTGCCGGCAAGAGAATAGCTGAACGAGACAAGAACGTGGTCGATCCCGCCGGAATCCGTGACGCTGTCGGTTGCCACGTCGAGATAGTAGGTGTCGTCTCCCAGGCCGCCGTTGAGCTTGTCGGATCCGAGGCCGCCGTCGAGGACGTTGTTTCCCGCGTCCCCGGTCAGGGAGTCCGCGAAGGCCGTACCGACAAGGTTCTCCACGGTTTCGAAGGTGTCGCCTTTGGCGAGCCCGGTGTTGCCGGCCGGCGCGGAGAGGCTCACGACGATGCCGGACGTGGCGGAGGCGTAGGTCACCGTGTCTGACCCGGCGCCACCTACGTAGCGGTCGGTGCCAATGCCGCCGATGAATGTGTCGTTGCCACCTCCGCCGGCGAGGATGTTGCGGCCCGCCTGACCATCGATCAGGTTGTCTCCCGCCGTTCCCGTGAGACGATCGTCGAACTGAGAGCCGATCAGGTTCTCGATGCTCGAATAGGTGTCGCCGGCTGCCTCGCCGGTGTTCCCAATCGGACGGGCGAGGTTGGCCACGACGCCGAGGGCCGCCTCCGCGTAGCTCGCCGTATCGATGCCCCGACCGCCCTCCAGGCGGTCCGCGCCGGCCCCGCCCATCAGGACGTTCGCGCCGGCATCCCCCCGCAGGGTGTCGTTGAACGCGGAGCCCCGGAGCCCTTCGATCGAGCGGTAGGT
Source organism: Methylorubrum salsuginis (assembly GCF_900114375.1). Taxonomy (GTDB): domain Bacteria; phylum Pseudomonadota; class Alphaproteobacteria; order Rhizobiales; family Beijerinckiaceae; genus Methylobacterium; species Methylobacterium salsuginis. The sequence continues at coordinate 139,878 of NZ_FOSV01000004.1, forward strand.
GTCGCCGGCAGCGTCGCCCGTATTCGCGGTGCCATTGGCAAGACTGGCGACCACGCCCGTCCGAGATGAAGCATACGAAGCGAAGTCGAGACCGTCGCCGCCGTCAAGCGTGTCACCAGCAGGCCCGCCGACCAAGTTGTCGTCGCCGAGGCCGCCGATCAGCGTGTCGCGGCCCGCTCCTCCGGACAGCACGTCGTTGCCGCCTGCGCCGTCGAACCGGTCGGCCCCCGCGCCACCCAGGACGGTATCGGTCTTCGCCCCACCCAGCAGCTGGCTGCCGACGGTGGACGTCATCGTGAGCGTCTGGTCGCGGTTGCTCGTCAGCTTGACGAGGCGCGTCCCCTCGACCGCGAGCGTCAGCCCTGCCGCCGCGATTCCGGCGTCGAGGATCATCTCGCCCTTCGTTCCGACACGCAGACCGAATACGCCAGTGTCAGCCTGCCGGATCTGAGTGTCGTTCATGACGACGCGCACGGTCGAGGCGGCGGTGAGATCCAAGGCCTCGACGCCCCGCAGATCGAAGGTCGCTGCGTCGAGCGCAACGTTTCCGGACAGCTTGACGACGTCGAAACCAGCTCCGCCATAGATCGGCGTCTTGTTGCTCAGGTAGGTCCGGCTGAGCTCGATCGTATCGTTGCCATCGGTTCCTACGATCCGCGAGAAGCCGCTCCCCCCAAGTATCGCCGTCGCCTTACCGATCGTCCCGAACGCGAAGTTCGCTGTGGTCAGGGCCTTGGCGGTGACCCCGGAGAGCGTGATCTTCCCGTCGTTCCCGAGGTCGAGAATCGTGCCACCGTTGACTTGGATGAGCTTGAGTTGTGCGAAGCTCTTGATCGCCAAGCCGTTCAGGGCGAGCACGTCGCCGCCGACCCCGGCCGTGAAGTCGGTGATGATGTCGTTGCCCTCACCGAAGCTGCGCTCGATACGGTCGCTGCCTGCGCCGGTCGAGATACGGTCGCTGCCGAGCCCGCCCGTCAGAATGTCCGCGCCGCTGCCGCCGTTCAGAGTGTCGTCGCCGGCGTCGCCCGTGATCCGGTCGTTTCCGCCCTCGCCGCTTAGAATGTCGTTCTCCGTGCCGCCGGAGATTTGATCGTTGCCCAGACCGCCGAGCACGGTGTCGACACCGGAATCGCCCTGGATCGTGTCGTTGCCATCCCCTCCCGAGAGAAGGTCGGAGGCGAAACCGCCGATGATGGTGTCGTTCCCCCTGCCCCCGTAGAGGATGTCGTTGCCATCCATGCCGTTCAGGTAGGCATTGCCGTCGGCACCATAGACGGTGTCAGGGCGGTCGCCGCCGGTCATGCGAACGAAGCGGACGTCATTGGCGTCGATCGTCGATTTCGGGTGCTCCGGCGGCGAGCCCGGCGAGACGGCGCGCCATTGCTGTTCGCCGCTCGGGCCGTATTCGAGCACCATCTCCTTCACGAGGATCGTGTTGCGCGAGTCCGGGCCGCCGTGAAAGTTCACGTCGCGGTTGGTGTAGGTTACCTCTATGGTGTTATAATGCTCTGCGCTTGCTGCCGAAGTGATGACGCCATGGCGAACGTTCAAGGTCGTGACATCTTTGAACGTATTGGCAAACGACTCTTGAAGATAAAAGCCGTACCCGTCCCCGCCGAGCTTGTTATAGGCTCCATCGACCAGGAAGCCGCTGCCGGACATGTTGAATGTCGTCTGGAACTTGATCGGAACTGAATGTGAGTTGATCACGCTCACGTCGTTGAACTGCGAGTCCTGAACGCCGCGGAATTCGATTGTCGGGACGCTCAGCCAGTTGTTGTCGACATTGTCGAAGTAGTGCGGGTCGGGTGCCGCTCCGTCGGTGCGCACGGTGAAGCCGCCGATATCGAGGCCGCTCAGCATCGGCAGCGTCGAGAGCGTCGCCTTGCCGGCCGCGAAGGCGTAGGGAAGCTTGTGCGAGAGCGTCACCTCGTTGCCCGAGATCGCGGTTACCCGCACGAGCGCCTCGCGAAGCGTCAGTTTATCCTGATACGCCTCGGCACCGTGGACCCTGGCCCATTCCTGGTTCCCGGTCTCGGCGATATAGGCCTTGTCGTTGAGCTGGGATACGTAGACGACGTCACCGACCTTGATGCCGCCGGTCGAAGTGACCTTGATCGTGGTCGCGTCGATGGCGGTGCTCGCCGTAAAGGTGCCGACTGCGGTTCGCTCGCCCTTGGCATAGGCCAGGATCGCGCTTTCAGCTTCCGCCGACTTGATCGTGGAGTGGATGACAGTCTTTCCCGCGCCCGCACCCTTCAGGGTGACGTTGTCGTCGGTGATCGTGAGGCGGTGATCCCAGTAGTAGTCGCCAGCGGCGAGCTCGATCGTCACGCCGGCCCCCGCCCCGTCGATGAGAGCTTGCACGACCTCCACGCTCGTTCCGGCCGCGACCTTGAAGACCGTCGGGTCGCTATCGATGTAGATGAACTTGTTCTCGGAAAGCTGTGCCTTGGCGATGCCCTTCAAGGTGAGCGAGGCGTTTCCGACCGCGATCAAGACGCCCGCGCTCGTGTCGGTGAGCGTCATGTCCGCCATCGAGTGGACATCGGAGAAGGCGCGCAGGTCGATGCGCTCGAGGAGAGCGTCGAGCTCGAAGTCGGTGATCGTGGCGGAGCCGCCCGCCGTGAGTACATAGGTATCGCCCTCGGTCCCGCCCGTCACGGTGTCGGCACCGCCGGCCCCGAGGACGATCCGATCGAAACCCGCGCCGCCGACGATGGTGTCGCGGCCCGCGCCGCCGTCGAGCACGTCGTCGCCGTCCTCACCCTTCAGGATGTCATTGCCCCGCCCGCCGGAGATCGTGTCGCGGCCGCCGTCGCCGGCGAGCCTGTCGGCACCGCTGCCGCCGGTGATCGTGTCGGCCGCTTCCGCACCCTGGACGTTCCCGTTGACGCCGTCGGCAACAGTGACAACCTGCCCCTCGTAGCCGCGCAGGGTGACGAGGCCGGTCCCGTTCAGCACCACCTTGCCGGCGGCACCGACCGTCGACACGTCGAGTAGCATGGCGTTGCCGCCGTACTGAAGCTCCAGGACGTCCGTGGACGATTGTGAGACCGCGTGAGCATCGAGGCCGACGATGAGGCTCTGCGTCGCGGCGGTCATATCGACCGCCTCGATCGAGGTTGCCCCGTCGAAGCGGTCCGAATTCACGTTGAGCGAGGGCACCAGGAACGTAAGCGTATCGGTGCCGTTTCCACCGTTCATACGATCGGTCGATGCGAGCTTTGTCGCGGTCCCGTCCACGATGAACTGATCGTCGCCGTCTCCACCTTGGAACGCGTCGACGCCACTCGTCAGGTAGAAGGCCTGAGGCGGCGTCTGGCCGAAGAAGAGAAAGTCGGCCGCGCTCAGCTGACTCTGGGTGATGTTCTGCAGCATCAGCGTCGTCCCGGCGATGCCGACGGAGACGCCCCCAGGCACGTCCTGCAGGGTCAGGTCGGCCATCCCTCGCACGGTTTCGAACGCCCGCAAGTCGATGCGCTCGACTCGCGACACTGCATCGAAATCGGAGATGGTGGCCGTTCCCCCGGCTTGCACCACGAACAGGTCCGCGTCGGCGCCGCCGGTCGCCTGATCGCCGGCTCCGAGGATGATCAGATCGGTCCCGGCGCCACCCGACAGCGTATCGATCCCGGCACCGCCCGACAGCGTGTCGGCGCCGTCCCCGCCCGACAGCCGGTCGTTGCCGCTTCCCCCCCGAATCACGTCGCCGCCGCCCGCCCCGGCCACGTTCCCGTTGACGCCGTCGGCAACGGTGACGACCTGCCCCTCGTAGCCGCGCAGGGTGACGAGGCCGGTCCCGTTCAGCACCACCTTGCCGGCGGCGCCGACCGTCGACACGTCGAGCAGCATGGTGTTGCCGCCGAAGCGCAGCTCCAGCTGGTCGCCATCCGCCTGGCCGACACTGCGCGCATCGAGTTCGACCGTCGTATCCGCCGTGCCCGCCGTCAGGTCGAGGGCCTCGATGGAGGTCAATCCTGCGAGCCGGGAGGCGGCAAGCCTGATCGTGTCGTAGCGGATGGTCAGCGTGTCGTTGCCGCCCCCACCGTCGATGCGGTCGGCATCGGAAAGCTTCGTGAGGCTGCCATCGACCACGAACAGGTCGTCCTGGGCATCGCCGACGAGGATGTCGGTCGCCGACGTGATGGTAAAGGTCGACATCCTGAGTCTCCGAATCCTCCCCAGACGCTTGCCAGGGCGAGATTAACCGATCGTAATCGGCCGAGACCGCTCCACACGGCAAAGCGCCCCGACTGCCGAATCGCGCACGCGAAGCGCCCCCTTGCGGGCCTAGGAATTTTCCTTCGCGAAGAGGTCTGGTCGAGGCCACGGTGCTGGCAGCGCCCATCGGCAACCGGTGGAGCGTCGGATTGAGGCAGGCCTGAGGCCGTCGTCCTGGGCGCGGGCGACGGACGCACGCGGCGAAGCACCTGTCGCCTGAATGCCACGCCCGCGCCACGTTGCCGGTCCAGTCAGGGGCCCGCAGCCGCCCCGCGCTGCCCTCTCCCGCCAACGTCGCCGACGTAGGGAGCGAGGCATGACGCATTCCGATTCGACCGGTCGGAACGGTTCACGCTACCGTGTTTCGTCGCGGCCATTCCAGGGAGCATCTCCACATGAGTTGGACCGTTCGCCGCCTCGGCCTTCCCGCTCTTCTGCTGGCACTGGCCGTGACGGCCGATGGCGGTCGCGTCGCCGTCGCGAGGCCCCTGCCGGCTCCCCTCGCAGTGGAGGCCGGTGCGCCACACTTCGTCTCCGCAGCCGCGGAGCCGGATCGGGCCCAGCGCAGCTTCCAGGGGGTGCCGGCGGTGGCCTCGGTCGATGGCCGGCTCTGGGTGGCGTTCTATGGGGACGACCGGATCGCCGAGGAAGGGCCGGGCAATTTCATCGTCCTCAAGCGCTCGGACGACCGTGGTCGCAGCTGGAGCGAGGTCGGCTATGTCGTGACGGACGAGCCCGGCATGCGAGCCCTCGATCCGCAGCTCTGGCGCGATCCTGATGGCGCGTTGTGGCTTCTCTTCACGACGACGCGCGGCGTCTCCGATCTGCGCTACGGCGTCTATGCCCTGGTGATCGACAAGCCGGGCGGGGATCCGGATCCGAAGGCGATGGTGGTGCGGCGTCTCGCGGATGCCGGCATTCCCGGCCGCCCGGTTCTCATCGGGGGCCGGGTGCTCCTGCCCGTCGACCTGCGCGAGAGTCCACGCTCGCCCCTCTTCCCGAGCGGGACAGGGAAATGGATCTACCAACTCGACTACAAGCGTCGCAGTCTCACCCGCGTCGGCCGCATCCCCGACACGCCTGACGTCCTCTCCTTTCAGGAGACGTCTCTCGCCCCACTCAGCGACGGCTCGGTCCTCGCCATGTTCCGGACCCGCGAAGGTCAGTACGTCTCCCGCTCGGAGGGCACCGACCTGAATCGCTGGTCGCCCCCGGAGCGTTGGGCGGCCTTGCCGCCTAATCCCGAGACGCGGGCCCGCCTCATCCCGCTGCCGGACGGCACCCTGGCCGTGGCCTTCAACGACGATCCGAGGCGGCGCAAGCGGATGACGTTGGCTCTCTCCACCGACGGCGGCCGCACCCTCGCCAAGACACAGCTACTGACGGGGGGGGCGGCGAGCTACCCTGACCTCACCTTGGACGAGCACGGCACCCTGATTGCCGTCTGGGATACCGGGCGCGCAACGAAGCGGGAAATCGCTGGCGCGTTCGTCTCGGAATCGGCCCTGTCGCAGGGGGCGGCCCGGCCCGAACGCTTCGTGGTCGATCGGCAGGGCGCGTCGGCGCCCGGGGAGGAGTGATGCGCGCAACCACTTCGACATGGCGGCGGGGCGGCCCGCTCCGGGGAGCCGCGCTCTTGCTTGGCGCGCTCGCCTTGCAGGCGGGCGGGGCGGCTGCGAACGAGTGCCGGACCGCGGAGAGCCGGGACGGGGCGGTCGAGATGGACCCGACCTGGGCCGGGACGACCGTCGGCTACGCCGCCCTGCAGCGCGGCGGGATCGTCTATTTCGGCTACTACGATGCGGAACGCCGCCTGACGGTCGCCTCCCTCGATCCGCGGTCCCGGCGCCTGTGCGTGCGGACCCTCGATGCGGTCTTCGGCGGATGGGACAGTCACAATGGGATCGTGATGGCGTTCGATTCGGGCGGGCGCCTGCACGTCGCCGGCAACATGCATGGGACCGGGCTGATCTATGCGCGCGCCAGCGAGCCCGACGACGTGGCCTCGCTGCGCCCGGCCGGGATGGTCGGGACGGACGAGGCCCGTGTCACCTATCCCCGCTTCGTGCGGGGCGACGACGGGAACCTGCTGTTCGTCTACCGTTCCGGCGCGAGCGGTCGCGGCGAGTGGATCGTCAACCGCTGGGCGGACGGTCGGTGGGCGCGCGTCTCCGCGCAGCCGGTCTTCGCGGCGAACTGGCAGGGCCGGCCCGTCAGCGCCTATCCGAGCCCCTTCGTCGCGGACGAGCGGGGCGTGTTCCACGTCGCAATCGTCTGGCGCCACACCGGCGACGCGGCGACGAACTTCGCCGTAAGCTACGCGGCGACCCGCGACTTCCAGACCTGGCGGGGTGCGGACGGGCGCCGGCTCACGGCGCCGCTCACCCCCGACACGGCCGACTCCATCGAGCGGCGCGGCGAAGGCCAGGGCCTGCTCAACGCCCCCATCGCCGCAGCCGACGAGCGCGGCCAGCCGATGGTGGCCTACACGCGGTACGGCCCGGGTGGGAACAACGCCGTGTTCCTGGCGAAGCCCGAGGGGAGCGGATGGACGACGCACCTCCTCGTCGAGTCGGATCGGCGCGTACCGATCGAGGGGACGGGGACGCTGCCCGACGTCCCGCGACTGCGCGAACTGGACCCGGACGAGGGCACGATCCTCGTCGCCTTCCCCGGTCGGGCGGCCTTCCGTTACGGCTTCGATCCGGTCACGCTCGAGCCGCGCGGTTCGGCGGTGCGCGCCCGGGCGGCGGACAGCCGACCGAGCCCGGCGCGCCCGATCCCCGGCCTGGGCCGAAGCGCCCTGCGCCGTGTGCCCGTCCTCGACGCCGCAAGCGGCCAGCGCCTGCCCGGCCGATTCGAATTCTTTGCGCAGGCCGGAAACGGGGATCGTCCGGTCGCCTGCACGGCCGACGCGCCGAAAGCCTGCGATCCGCCTCCCTCGCCAGTCTACTTCGTTCAGGGCGGCCATTGACGATAATTTTGGTCGCTATCGAGTGTATATTTCTGTGGGGAGATGAACTTTGCGGGTTTTCGACCCGCGACAATGCTTTTAAATGCGTGGGCATGAAACCAAAATAGGGAATTTTATTCGCATTTAGTCAAGATATGTATCGCGACATGCCTGTTTTATATTTGTAAAAGCTGATAATATTTTGCGAAGCTACGGCCGGGCTGTCGAGTCCGGCCAGCTGTTCGGCAAATCGGGCGACGACTCCCTGTACGGGGCGGGGCCACGACACGATGAACGGCGGCGCCCGCGCCGACACCTTCGTGTTCGCCAATTTCGGGGATAGCACCCTGCATCACGCTGGCCGCGACCTCATCAAGGACTTCCACCACGAGCAGCACGACCGCATCGATCTGCGCAGCATCGACGCCGACACTCATCACGGCGGCAACCAAGCGTTCCACTTCATCGGCGACCACGCCTTCGGCCGCCATGCTGGCGAAGTGCGCGCCGCCTTCTCGGGCGCCGACACGGTGCTCAGCGGCGACGTGAACAGCGATGGCAAGGCCGATTTCGCCATCACACTGAAGGGCCGCATCACCTTCCACGACGGCGACATGCTGCTCTGAGCGCTGGCTTCCCAGGTCTCTCGGACCTCTGCGAAACGCGAATGGCCGTCCGGACTCGGCATCCGGGCGGCCGTCGCGCTTGGCCGGCTGAGATCCGGCGGCGATCCCATCGCGACAGGTCCTTGTCAGATTGGCGTGCCAAACTTGGTTCCTTAGGCATGTTGCGACGGCGCGGTGACCGGTGCGTTGCAGGCCGGTGCGGTAGACCAAGGGGTGGGGGGCTGCGGTCGGGTCGGGCGATGGCTCTCGCCGACGAGAAGGGACCGTGACGTCTCCCTCAGGCTGCCTCTCGTCCCTGTGCGCCGGGCCGATGAGCCGAAAGAACGGCCCGGGGGCGAGGCCCGGTCTCAGGCGTCGCCCAGGACCACGGAGACGGCGCGCCGTCCGGCGTCCCGCTCGGATTTCGCTCGGTAGCAGGCCTCGTCCGCCTGAACGAGCAGCGCTTCGACATCGTCCGGCTTGCGGGCCGCCGCGGCGTGGCCGACGCTCGCCCCGATCGTCACCGTCGCGTCCGGGAGGGCGAACGGTTCGCGCAGGCGCGCGTCGATCCGCCGGGCCAGGGCCGCGACCGCCTCCGGCCCCCGCGGGCCGGGCAGCAGCACGGCGAACTCGTCGCCCCCCATCCGGACCACGGTCGCCTCGGCCGGGACGAGCGCGGCGAGGCGTTCGGCGACCATCGTCAGGAGCACATCGCCCGCGGCGTGGCCGTAGCGGTCGTTCACCGGCTTGAAGCCGTCGAGGTCGAGGCACAGCACCGCCACGGGCGCTTCGGCGTCGATGGCCCGGAACGCCGCGCGCAGGCCGATCCGGTTGGCGAGCCCCGTCAGCGCGTCCCGCTGGGCGAGGCGCGCCATCTTCAGGCGCATGTCGACATGCCAGACCGCATTGCGGTGCACGTGGCGGACGCTGTCGAAGCCGCCCAGCAGGAATACGAAGAAGGCCGCCGCGGTGATGTGATGGGGCGGATCGTTCCACGACGCCACGGCGGCGATGGGCGGCAGCGCGGCCATGAGCAGGGTCGGAATAGCGATCCAGGGCCGGATGCCGACCCGGACGACGATGCCCGAGCAATAGCCGAACATCAGGCCCGTCGCGAGCATCTGAAGATGCAGATCGTGCAGCCGGAACATCGACGCGGCGCTGACGCCGACCGACAATGCGACGATGGTGGCCAGGACTGCATGGGCCCGCTCCCAGGGACGCGGATCGTCCTGATCGAGGGCATCCCGGGTCGTGCGTCGCGCCTGGAATCGCATCAGGACGATCCGAGCCACCGAGGCCGCACCGCCGCACAGGGCCGTGACGAGGAAGAGGCGCAGCCCGGTCTGGAGATACGTGTAGACGGCGATCCCGACGAGCGTGCAGCCCATGATCGAGGTCGGCACCGTCGAATACGCGAGGTCGGCGACGAGCGCGGCGCGGACCGCCCCGCTCTCGATCCTGCTGTCCCGGCGGCTCTGCACGTCGGCCCTCCTGCGGCCGTCGCGGCCGCGGAGGATTTTGTCACGAAGGCGTTACCGAGACACTGATGCGGGCCGCCTCAAATCTGGTCGCGGGGGCCGCGCGGTGCCCGCTCTTTCGTCTTGACTTGACGAGGCGCGGCCCCTCCGCAGACGCCGCCTCAACTCAGGACGCCCGCCCGCCGCCCGAGCCACAGCGTGGCCGCGGCGCCCGCGAACATCGCCGCTCCGAACACCCAGCCTGAGACCGCCCCGGCCATGATGCCCGACAGCAGCGTGCCGACGCTGCAGCCCAGACCGGTCATCGCGCCCCAGCCGAGGAGCAGGCCGCCGCTCAGGCCCCGAACGACCTGTCCCGGCTTCGGCCAGGCCGGGCGGAATTGGCCGGCCACCAGCGCCGCGGCGAAGGCGGCCAGCACGAGGCCGCCCACGAACAGGCCGTTGGGCGTGAGCAGGGCCTCTCGCACAGCCGTGGCGCAGCCGCGAAACGTGTCGAGGCCTTCCAGCCGCTCCGGCAGCAGCCCGAGGGCGCCGGCCGCCTGCCGGGTGCGTCCCCCGATCTCGGCGGTGACGCCGAGCGGGCCGACCCGGAGATAGCTGAGCGTGCCGATGGCCCCGACCGCCAGCCCGCCGAGCCAGACCGGCCAGCGCGCGACGAAGGCGGCGTGCAGCGGATCGGGCCGCGAGGCCGGCTGCGGCGCGGGCAGGCGGCGCAGCAGCGGCCAGGCCAGCGCCGCGATGAGCGCCAGCGAGAGCCCGAGGGTGCCGGCATATCCCAGATGGCGCGGCAGCCACAGCACCGGAGCCTCCGAGAGGCTGGCGAGGTAGAGCGGGTTCCAGGTCAGGAAGCCGAGCCCGAAGCCGAGGCCCGTGCCCAGCAGCGCGAACGGCGCCATCGGCGAGCCCTCGCCGAGGCGGTAGAGGTGGGCGCTGATGCAGGAGCCCGACAGGGCCATGCCGGCCCCGAAACTGAGCCCGGCCAGCACCAGCACCGGCCCCACGGGGCCGATATGCGCGTCCGGCGCCAGCCGCGTGCCCGACGGGTCGGGCATCCAGGCGCCGAGCACCACCGCATAGCCGGCAATTCCCGTGGCGAGCGCCGCCAGGATGCCGAGCATCCCGCGGGGATCGCCGAGCACGAGGAAGTCGCGCCACTGGCAATAGAAGCAGAAGCGGCTGCGCTGGAGCACGAGGCCGAACAGGGCGCCGAAGACGAGGGAAAGGGCGAGCCGGGTGCCGCCCGCCTCGCCGGAGAGCCGCCACGCCCCGGCGGCGAGCCCGGCGGCGACGAGGGCGGCGATTGTTGCGCGCAGAGGGAGGCCGCGCGACGCCGGGACAGGTGCCGGCCTGCTTAGGGCCGGCACGACCCCGGCCCCGCTCAGGCGCCGGGCCGGCTTGGCTGCGAAACCGACGGAGCCGATCGGCTCCGCCAGAGCGTCGTATCGGCTCACTTGCCGCCCCACACCGTGCCGGCGAGGTTGACCACCGGCACGCCGACCGCGTTGCCGTATTCCGTCCACGAGCCGTCGTAGTTGCGGGCGTCGTAGCCGAGGATGCGGCTCAGCACGAACCACGAATGGCTGGAGCGCTCGCCGATGCGGCAGGAAGTGATGATCGGCTTGGAGCCGTCGATCCCGGCCGCCGCGTAGAGCGCCTTCAGCTCCTCCTTCGATTTCAGGGTACCGTCCGGATTCACCGCCTTGGCCCAGGGGATGTTGACCGAGCCGGGGATGTGGCCGGCGCGGATCGCCAGCTCCTGGATCCCGGCGGGCGCGATGATCTTGCCGCTGAACTCGTCGGGCGAGCGGATGTCGAGGATCTGCTCGTCGCGCTCTTTCTTCGCCACCGCCAGCACGTCGGCGAAGCGGGCGCGCAGCTTCCCCGAGGGCGCCTGCGCCGTGAAGGTCGAGGCCGGGACCTCGGCGGTGCGGGTGTCGAGGGGGCGCTTCTCGGCCTCCCACTTCTTGCGCCCGCCATCGAGCAGCTTGACGGTGTCGGTGAGGCCGTACTGGGCGAACACCCAGGCGCCCCAGGCGGCGAACCAGTTGTTGTTGTCGCCGTAGAGCACGACCGTGGTGTCGCGATCGATGCCGAGGCGGCGCGCCAGAGCCGTGAACTTTTCGGGGCCGGCGATGTCGCGGCTCACCGTCTCGACGAGGTCGGTGTGCCACGCGACGTTCTGCGCGTTCGGGATGTGGCCGCGCTCGAACACGCCCGGCTCGACGCTGACCTCGACGATCCGCAGGTTCTTGGCGTCGAGGTTCTTCTCCAGCCACTCGGTGGAGACCAGCGGGCTGTCCTTCGCAGCGGTGTCCTTCGCAGCCGTGTCCTTGGCGGCGGTGTCCTTGGCCGGGTTGTCCTTGGCGGGACTTCCCTGGGCGGGCTTGGCCGCCGGCTCCTGTGCGGCGGCCGGGGCCGCGGACAGGAGCAGGGCCGCCGCGACGGTGAACAGGAAGGCGGATGGGCGCAGCACGAAAAGCTCCGAAGGGGCAGCGGCGGCCGTTCGGGGCGGCTCGGCGCCGCCCCGTCGGGGTCTCGCATGGGGGAAAAGATGGGCAGGTCCGGCGGCGTCCCGGCCGCTCCGCGAAGGGAACGCCGTGGGGGAAGCGTCTCCTCGGAAGGGCCGGGCGTGGCCGGACCGCACGCCAATCTGGCCGCGCCGCAGCCGTCCGGTCAACGGAATAATCGTCCGTTCTTCAGGGGCTTAGGCGTGAGTACTTCTGCCCCCTGACCCAACTTCGTGAAGGATTATCCCGGGCGCCGCGACGTGGTCGGGGCCCGCCCGCATGGGGGGATGCGCCGGGGACACGGTGAGGGCCTCCCTCGTTCCGGTTCCCGCCGACCGCGCTTGACCGGGCAAGCTCAGCTGTTTCAATGCGCCGGCTCCGCCATCCGGCCGGGGACGAGGCGCGCGAGGCGGCAGATGGCGACGACGATTCGGTGGTTCGCACTCCCGCTGGCGCTCGGCCTCGGCCTCGGCCTCACGGCGTCCGGCTGCACGGGCTTCGCCTACATCTCCAAGACCTACGTCGCCCAGGTGCCGCAGGTCGTCACCATCGGCTGCAACGAGCCCTACGAGATCTACGACAACCGCCAGAAGCGGCGGGTGCTGGTGGTCTCGAACGCCTTGCGGGAAGTGACGGGCTGCGATGTCGGCCGCCTCGGCGAGGGCCGCCCGCCCGCCGAGACCCGCGCCACCCGATTCCGCACGGCGGCGCGCACCTATCTCGACGAGACCGTGCGCGAGGATTGCACGATTACCGGCGAGACCGTGTTCAGCGATCTGCAGTCGGAGTTCGTCTATACCTGCGACGCGCCGGTCGAGCCCCGCGGCACCAAGGTGCCGCGCCTGCCGGGCCGGCGCCTGCACCGCTGATTTTCTCTGTTTTTGTGCCGCATCGGCATTTTTCCGAAAGCCGATGCCCACCTTTCGGGCCGATGCTCTACGGCTCGGCCGGGCCGACGAAGGTCCGCTCGGTCGCGTCGCCCGCCGCCGCCAGCAGCGCCCGGGCGAAGGCCCGCGCCTCGGCCCGCTCCAGGCTCAGGATCGCGGTGACGGGGCGCCCATCGAGATCGGGCAGGCCGAGTTCGAGCCGCACGCCCTCGCCCTCCGGGGTGGCCGACAGGCTCCAGCCGCGCTTGTCCGCAGGGGGTTGGCTTGCGTTGGACTCGCTCATCGGGACGAATCCTCTTCGAAGCGCTTTCCGACCAAGGGGATGTCGGTTCGGTGAAAGACGGCGCGTGAGAAGGCAGGCCTAGAGCCGTGGCGGGTCCGATGCAATCGGGCCGGACACGGCCCCGGCGTACGAGCCTTCACATGGTCGGTCCTCGCGGCCCGGACCAGAGGGCCGGGCAGGGCCGCGGACGGCGCGATTGACGGCGGCGGCGGGGGATGATGTCTGCGCGGCGACCCGCCCGCGGGGCAAAACGTTTTCACGAGAGAGCAGGGACGACCACCATGTCCGAGATCTGGTTCCGCACCGGCGAGGCGACCGTGCTCGCCGCCGAGGGGCAGTACACCGACGCGATGCCGGAGGTGCTGATCGGCTCCGTCCGCGGCCCCGTGGGGCAGGCCTTCGCCAGCATGCTCGGCCAGGTCCAGGGTCACACCCGCATGTTCGTGGTGCGCGACCTCAACCAGCTGGTCCGCCCCGCCACCCTCATGACCACCAAGGTCACGATCCACACCGCCGAATATGCCGAGCTGCTCGGCGGCGTGGTGCAGGCCGCCACCGGCGACGCCATCGTGGACTGCGTGATCGAGGGCATCCTGCCCAAGGACGGCCTCGACGAGCTGTGCATGATCATCACGATCTGGCTCGACGAGCGCTGCGGCAGCCACGAGGAGCTCGACCGCAAGGACCTCTACCGCACCAACTACGAGGCCACGAAGCTCGCCATCGGCCGGGCGATCCGCGGCGAGCCGACGATCGACGAACTGATCGCCAACCGCAAGACGGTGAAGCACTACGCGCTCGACGGCGTGATCGATTACTGATTTTGGGAGCGGGGCGCGGCTCAGGCCGCGTCCCGCGCTTTCGAGAAAAATCGGTACGTCGGAGCCTCGGCGATGGCATCGCTTCAGGGCGCAGCCAGTCTGTCGAGGTCTTTCGAAAAAGCGCGTGCGAGCCGCCCGATCGTCGCGTCATCGACACCGTCGGCGGAAAAATCCTGCCGCCAGCGTCGCATGCGGGCGGTTAGGTCGGAGACGATCGCTCGGGCTTCGTCCGGCGAGAGATCGAAATCCTGGGCTCGCGTCAGGCAATTGCCGGTCGTCGGGGAGCTTCCGGATCGACCGACCCCGATGGCCTGTTGGGGATCCATATCCGGCTGAGGGACCACGTCGAAGGCCGGGGACAGGTGCCATCCACCGTTACGCCGGAGGAGGGCGTGGTTCTTGAGGTGATCGTCCCGGTTGCCGCACAAGACATTGAACACCATGCGGCGGAAGAGTTCGCGGCGGTCGGAGACGTGCCGCGCGCCGTGCCGCAACAGGAGCAGGGCGAGATCGGGGTAGGAGCCGGAATCCGAGGTTTCGTCCAGGCCGAGCACGGTCAATCCGCTCATGTAATGGCAGGTCGGCGTGTGCGTCGCCGGATCGCGGTCGAAGCGCTTCACCAGGACGACCCTGCGCGGCCCGACTGCAAGCAGCTTGGTCTCGGCGGCGTCGATCCCGCATCGGGCGGCTAAGCGTAGGGCCGCGTGCTCGGCGCCGCATTGGTCGTAGGTGTCGTCCCGCCGCTGGAACTTGGCGATCCACAGGGCGCCCGCGTGGGTCACGACCGCCTTCGGCCGGGCGCCGCCCATGCTCGCGCCTGCGCTCCACAGGCGGGCCGCCAGCCCCTCGACCGCCTCGCCCCGCTCCAGCCGCTCGAACCCGTCGGCGATGCCGTCGAGGTCGGCCTCGGTGGCGGAGCCCGGACGCGGCGGCGGCGGGTCCGGGGTCTGCGAGAAGGCGAGGCAGCCGACGCGTTCGTCGCCGGTGGTCAGCAGCCAGTCGCACGCCGTCATTAAGGGAGAGCCGGGAGGTCGCCGATACTCGATGAGCCGGCGGCCCCAGCGGTCCGGAGTAGCATCGGCCAGGACACCCGGAAGCCGCCCGCGGCCGGTGCTTCGGAACGGCCCCGGCTGAAGCGGCAGGTGTTCCGGGTCGAGGGCGAAGGCTCGGCCGTGATCGTTCCTGCGCCAGGAGCCGACATAGGCGAACTCGCTGTAGGACAGCCCGGCCGCTGGCGCGACGAGCCGATACCGGCCGACCAAGTCGGTGGCGCCGTCCGCGTGGCGAGCGTGGACGTAGACCTCAGAGATCGTCAAGGTTCACCTCGCGCGGGCGACGCGCGCGGCGGGGCAGGCGGCCGGTTTCGATGGCGGCCGCCAAGCGGTCGTTCTCGGGGCTGACCGCGTCCCGCACCGCCGGAAACAGGCCGAGGACCCAGACGGCTCGAGCGAAGACGCCCCAGGAGACGGTCGGGTCGCCGTTCTCGAGCTTGCGCAGGGTCGGGAGCGAGACCCCGACGCGCGAGGCGAGGTCGGAGGCCGGCTGGCGCCGACGCAGGCGCGCGGCCCGGATGGCCTGCCCCATCTCGCGAAGCCCATTCGAGACCTCGAAGGGCGTATGGACCGCGCGTTCGCTCGTCATGCAAGCGTTCTTGCATGCAAGCCGCTCTATGTGAAAGTAGAGTTTCTACCTCTGAGGGGCGCTTACCATCGAAAAGAGGCCGTGGCGGTGCCGCGCCCTCAAAACTCGATCCCCTCCTGCGCCTTCACGCCGGCCGAAAAATGGTGCTTCACGCTGCCCATCTCGGTGACGAGGTCGGCGGCCTCGATCAGCGCCGGCTTGGCGTTGCGGCCGGTGACGACGACGTGGAGGTCGGGCCGGCGCGCCTGCAATTCGGCGACGACCGTGTCGAGGTCGAGATAATCGTAGCGCAGGGCGATGTTCAGCTCGTCGAGGACGAGGAGGCGGATGCTCGCATCCGCCATCAGGGCGCGGGCCTGCTCCCAGGCGTTGCGGCAGGCGGCGATGTCGCGGGCCTTGTCCTGGGTCTCCCAGGTGAAGCCCTCGCCGAGCGCGTGCCACGCGATCCGGTCGCCGAAGGTCTTGAGCGCGCGGGCCTCCCCGGTGTCCCAGGCGCCCTTGATGAACTGCACCACGCCGACCCGGTGGCCGCGGCCGAGCATGCGCAGCGCGAGGCCGAGCGCGGCGGTCGTCTTGCCCTTGCCGGGGCCGGTATTCACGATGAGCAGGCCCTTCTCGATCGTCTTCGAGGCGACCTCGGCATCCTGCACCGCCTTGCGCTTGGCCATCTTTTCGCGGTGGCGGTCGTCGTCGCTCATGGGCGATTCCCTGGATTCTCGGCGGAGGGTTTGACGGTGAGCGGCAGGCCCGCGACGGTGAGGACCACGCGGTCGGCCTCGCGCGCCAGCCGCTGATGCAGGCGCCCGGCGGCGTCGCGGAAGCGGCGGGCCAGCGCGTTGTCCGGGACGATGCCGAGCCCGACCTCGTTCCCCACCAGCACCAGCGGGCCGGGCGCCGCCGCGCAGGCGCGGGCCAGGGCCTCGGTGGCGGCGTCGAGATCGGCCTCGGCCAGAAGCAGGTTGGTGACCCAGAGCGTCAGGCAATCGACCAGCACCGGCCCGGTCGAGGCCGCGACCGCCTCGGGCAAAGCCGTCGGTACGTCGAGCGTCCGCCACCCGGCGGAGCGCCGCGCCCGGTGCTCGTGGATGCGCGCGCGCATCTCGTCGTCCCAGGCCTGGGCGGTGGCGAGGTAGAGCCAGGGCGCGGGGCAGGCCTCGATCAGCCGCTCGGCATAGGCGCTCTTGCCGGAGCGGGCGCCGCCGAGCACCAGCGTCATCCGGTCGGGAGGGCGGGCATCCATGCGGGCCGGTTTGCACCGGAGGCGCCCGTTCACGCAATGGCGCTTTGCAAGGGGCCTCCGCTCGCGCTAGAAGCGAGCGATAGGACGGTGCCCCGGCGACGGGGTGAAAAGGGAATGCGGTGAGGGGGCGACCTCGAAACCGCAGCTGCCCCCGCAACTGTGAGCGGCGAGTTCCTGCCGAGAGCCACCGGGGCGACCCGGGAAGGCGGCAGGCGCGAACGAGCGTTCCTTGACGAACTGGTTCGTTGAGGCACTCGGCAACCGCGAGCCAGGAGACCTGCCGTCCTCTGTGAAAGACGTTTCCTCGAACGCCGCCGGTGGGGCGGCCGGAGCCCGTGACCCGATGACGACCGCGACCCTTCAGACCTCCGCCGTCCGTTCCAACGAGGGCGCCCGCGCCCTGCTCGTCGCCGCCTTCCTCGGCCTCGGACTGGTCTTCCTCGCGGGCTTCGCCCCGGCGAGCGTGCTGCACAACGCGGCGCACGATTTCCGCCACGCGCAGAACTTCCCCTGCCACTGATCGCTTTCCGACGCTCGAAAGCGGTTCCATGATCGTCCGGTTGCTGTCGGCGGCTCTTGTCGCCGGCTTCCTCGCGTCCGTCGTCGCGACGGGCCTTCAGCTCGCCCTGACCTCGCCCCTGATCCTCCAGGCCGAGACGTTCGAGGGCGGGCATTCGCATGCTCACGCACCGACCGTCGCGCCCGCTTCCCTGATCGTGAAGGCCCATGCCCACGGCCACGGCGAGGCCGCCGAAGGCGAGGCCAAGCCAGACGAATGGCAGCCCGCCGAGGGCTTCCAGCGCATGGCCTTCACCGGTCTGGCCACGCTGATCGGCGGCGTCGGCTACGCCTTGCTCCTCGCCGCGGTGATGCTGGCGCTTCGCCGCGAGCCGACCCCGCGCAGCGGTCTGGCGGTCGGCATCAGTGGCTTCCTCGCGGTGGCTTTGGCCCCGGCCATCGGCCTGCCGCCGGAACTGCCCGGCATGGGCGCCGCGCCGCTGGTCCTGCGCCAGACCTGGTGGGTGATGACGGTCGCGGCGACCGGCATCGGCCTCTACCTGATCGCGGTGCGGCGGGTGCCGATCACGATCCTCGGCGGCCTGATCCTGATCGTCGCCCCGCATCTGGCGGGCGCGCCGCAATCGATCGATACGGTCAGCTCGCAGGTGCCGCCCGCGGTCGCGGCGCAGTTCGTGGCGCGCTCGCTCGCCATCGGCTTCGTGTTCTGGGCGCTGATCGGGCTGGCCTATGGCTGGGCCTGGGGCCTGTTCGGCCGCGAGGCGGGCGGCCGCGCCCATGCCTGAAGACGCGCCCGAGACCGTCCTCTCGGTCTGCACCACCTGCCGGGCGACGGGCGACACCGCCGAGCCGCGGGCCGGCGCCCGGCTGCTGGCCGCGCTCCGGGCCGAGGCCGACCGCGAGCCGGTGCCGGGCCTGCGGATCGAGGGCGCCGAGTGTCTTTCGGTCTGCAAGCGGCCCTGCACGGTGGCGGTGGCCTCTCCCGGCCGCTGGACCTACGTCTACGGCGATTTCGACGCGCTGGAATGTGCGGAGGAATCCGCCCGCATCATCCTGGCGGGCCTGCGCAATTATCAAAAAACCCCCGACGGCCTCGTGCCCTGGCGCGAGCGCCCCGAAGCCTTCCGCAAGGGCGTCGTCGCCCGCATCCCGCCGCTGACGGCGGCTCGAGGGGATACCGCATCATGAGCTTGGTCGAAAAAATCCCCTGCACCATCGTCACCGGCTTCCTCGGGGCCGGGAAGACGACGCTGGTGCGCCACACCATCGAGCAGGCCCGCGGCCGGCGGCTCGCCGTCATCGTCAACGAGTTCGGCGATCTCGGCTTCGACGGCTCGTTCCTGGCCGCCTGCGGCGTCGAGGGCTGCACCGAGGATTCGGTGGTGGAGCTGCCCAACGGCTGCATCTGCTGCACGGTCGCCGACGACTTCGTGCCAGCGCTCACCAAGCTCCTCGACCGGCCCGAGCCGCCGGAGCACATCCTGATCGAGACCTCGGGCCTCGCGCTCCCAAAACCCCTGGTCCAGGCATTCCAGTGGCCGTCGATCCGCTCGCGGGTGACGGTGGACGGCGTCGTCGCCGTGGTGGACGGCCCGGCCGTCGCCTCGGGTCTCTTCGCCGACGACCCGGATGCGCTGGCCAACCAGCGCGCCGCCGACAGGTCAGTCGATCACGACAACCCGCTGGAGGAGGTGTTCGAGGACCAGATTCTCTGCGCCGACCTCGTGGTGCTCAACAAATCCGACCTTCTGGACGCGGCGGCCCAGGACAAGGTCCGCGCCGACATCGAGGCGCATCTGCCGCGCGCCGTCGAGATCGTCGCGACCGAGCACGGCCGCCTCGATCCGCGGGTGCTGCTCGGTATCGCGGCGGCGGCGGAAGACGACCTCGACGCCCGCCCCTCGCATCACGGGGAGGGCGAGGACCACGATCACGACGACTTCGAATCGGTCGCGCTCCCCGTCGGCATCGCCGGCAGCCCGGAGGACCTCGCCGCCCGCGTCGAGAAGGCCGCCGAGGTCGAAGGCGTGCTGCGCATCAAGGGTTTTGCCGAAGTCAGGGCCAAGCCCATGCGCCTCGTGGTGCAGGGCGTCGGCCGCCGCGTCGCCCACCATTACGACCGCCCTTGGAAGGGCGCCGAGCCCCGTGACGGCCGCCTCGTCGTCATCGGCCTGAAAGGCTTCGATCGGGACGCGGTGGCCGCCGCGCTGAGGGGATGATTCTTTTCGCAGGGCCGCAGGCGACGGCAGGCAGGTCCATGATGGGCCGGCAACGCCTCGCCTGCGCCCTGCTCCCCGCCCTCGTGCTGCTGGCCGGCTGCTCCGGGTCCGAGCGCAACCGCGCGGAGGGCCCGCCGCCGGCCGCGCCCTTCGCCGAGGTCGCCCGGCAGGATGCCAGGGCCCAGGAGAACGGCCCCAAGCTCGCCTACCGCCACGATCTCACCGTCGCGCTGGCGCCGGATCGCGTCGCGCCCCATTTCGCCGCCGCCCGCGACCGCTGCCTTACCGACGCGGCCCTGACCTGCACGCTGCTGCAATCCTCGATCCGCGGCGGCAGCGGCACCAGCCAGCCGCAGGCGACGGTGCAGGTGCGCTTAGCCCACACGTCGGTCGCAGCCTTCGTCGCCGCCGCCACCGCGCCGCTGCCGGGCGAGACCGCGGACGAGGTGGTGCTTCAGGATCAGGCGACTCGCGCCGAGGACCTGACGCGGGCGCTCGCCGACACCGTGCGGCGCCTCGCCCAGCTCAACGATTACCGCACCCGCCTCACCGCGCTGTCGGAGAAGTCCGACAACCGGGCCGAGGACCTCATCAGGATCGCGAGCGAGCTGGCCCAGGTCCAGAGCCAGATCGAGGAGGTGGACGGCGAGCGCCGCGGCCTCGACGAGCGCGTGGACAACGAGATCGTCACGGTCAACTACCGCGCGACACGGGCGCAGGCCGGCGCCTTCGCGCCTGTTCAGGAGGTGTGGGCGCGCAGCGGCCCGATCTTCGGCCAGAGCGCGGCCTCGGCCCTGCGCTTCGCCGTCGCGAGCCTGCCCTGGCTGCCGGTCGCTCTGATCGGGCTGTTGCTGCTGCGGTGGGTCTGGCGTCTCCGGCGCAGGCGCCGCCGTCCTTCCCGCCTGCGGATCGAGCCGTGAGGGTGCCCGCGCCATGCACCTGATCCGCATCGATACGGTCTCCCTCGACGAGGGCGAGGCGGCGGTCGATCTCGGCCAGACCCCCGGCGAGATCGTTTTTCTGTCGTTCACCGATACGGACTTGGCGGCGATCGCGCGGGCCCACGCTTCTGACCCCGCTCTTCCGTCGCTGCGGCTCGCCAAGATGGCGCAACTGCGCCATCCGATGTCGGTCGATCTCTACGTCGATGCCGTGATCGCGCGGGCCAAGGTCTGCGTCATCCGCTGCCTCGGCGGGCTCGATTACTGGCGCTACGGCATCGAGCGGGCGAGCGCCGCCGCCCGCGCCCACGGGGTCCGCCTCGCGGTTTTGCCCGGCGACGACCGGCCCGACCCGCGGCTTGTCGCCTTCTCGACCCTGCCGCCGGAGACCTGCGCCACCCTCGACGCGTATTTCCGCGCGGGCGGGCCGGACAATCTGAAAAACCTGCTGCGCCGCCTCGGCTCGGAAGCCGGCCATGCGCTGGCGCCCGAGCCGCCCCGCGCGCTGCCGCGGGGCTTCGCGTGGTGCGCGGGCTGCGGCCCGGTCCCGGTCGAGCGGGCGGCGGAGGCGGCAGGGCCGGGGCCGCTGGCGTTGCTCCTCGTCTACCGCTCCGCCGTGCTCTCGGGCGAGACCGCCCCGGCCGTCCACCTCACGGCCGCCCTGCGGAAACGCGGGATCGGTTGCCTGACGCTCGCGGTGTCGAGCCTGAAGGACCCGGAGGCGGTCGCCGTTCTGCGCGCCGCGCTCGCCGCGCGCCGGCCCGACATCGTGCTCGCCGCCACCGCCTTCTCGGCCCGCGACGATGCCGGCTTCGTCCTCGACGCCGCCGATGTTCCTGTCCTTCAAGCCTACACCATCGGCGCGCCGCGTGACGCCTGGGCTGCCTCGGGTCGCGGCATGAACGCCTCCGACCTCGCCATGCAGGTGGCCCTGCCGGAATTCGACGGGCGGCTCTCAGGGTTCCCGGTGTCGTTCAAGGAAGAAGGAGAGGCGGTCGAGGGCTTTTCCGAGCGCCGCGCCGTGCCGGATGCGGCCGGGATCGCCGCGCTCGCCGACCGCGCCGCCGCCTGGATTTCCTTGCGCCGCACGCCGCGCGAAACACGCCGCCTCGCGATGGTGCTGTCCGATTATCCCGCCCGCGGGGGACGGGCCGGCTACGCGGTCGGCCTCGACACGCCGGAGAGCGCACGCGCCATCGCGACCGACCTCGCGGCGGCCGGGTTTACGGCGGGTGCACTGCCGGAGGCCGGGGCGCTGATGGCGGCGCTGACCGAGGGTGAGGCGGGTTTTTCAGTCTCGCTCGCCGAGTACGCAGCGTGGTTTGCAGGGCTAGCGGAGGAGCGCCAGGTGGAACTGACCGAGCGCTGGGGCGCGCCGGAAGCCGATCCGTGCTGCCGCGACGGCGCGTTCCGCTTCCGGATGGTGCGCGGGCAGCATAACCCTCCCCCCTCTGCGGGGGAGGGTGGCCCGCGAAGCGGGTCGGGAGAGGGGAGCGCCGTTTCCGGAGAATTCACTGTCGAACGCGGCCAGGCGGAACCGTGGTTCCCCTCTCCCGCCTGCTCCGCAGGCACCCTCCCCCGCGGAGGGGGGAGGGACGGGCGCTTGACTGTTTTCCTCCAACCCGACCGCGGCCGTGCCGCCGACCGCAAGGCCGGCTATCACGATCCCGACGAGCCGCCGACGCACGCCTATCTCGCGTTCTATCTCGGCCTGCGCACACACGCCGATGCGCTGATCCATCTCGGCACCCACGGCACCACCGAGTGGCTGCCCGGCAAGGCCGTGGCGCTCTCCCCCACTTGCTGGCCGGCGCTCGCGGTCGGCGCGCTGCCGGTGGTCTATCCCTTCATCGTCGACGATCCGGGCGAGGCCGCCCCGCTGAAGCGCCGGCTCGGCGGCGTGGCTTTGGGGCATCTCACCCCGACCGTCGAGGCCGCGGGACTGACGCCGGAGGCTGCGGCGCTGCGCGAACTCGTGGAAGAGTATTCTGCCGCGAGTGTGCTGGATCCGCGCCGCGCGGACCTGATCGCCCGCGCGATCCTGGACGAGGCCGCCTCCGCCGGGCTGCTTGCGGGCGCCGGGATCGCGGCCGACACGCCGATGGCCGACGCGCTGACCGCGCTCGACGCGCATCTGTGCGATCTCGGCGAGACGCCGATGCGCGACGGCCTGCACGTGTTCGGCCGCGCCCCAGACGACGCCTCCGAGGCCGTGCGGGCCTCGGCGAAAGCCGAGCGCGCGGCGCTGATCGCGGCGCTCGACGGCCGCTTCGTCGCGCCGGGCCCCGCCGGCTCGCCCTCGCGCGGGCGCGCCGACGTGCTGCCCACGGGGCGCAACCTCACCACCCTCGACCCCCGCGCCCTGCCGACGCGGGCCGCCACCATGCTCGGCACCAAGGCGGCCGACGCCGTGGTGCGCCGCTACCTGCAGGACGAGGGCGAGTATCCGGCCCGCATCGTCATGGATCTCTGGGCCTCGCCGACGCTGCGCACCGGCGGCGAGGACGTGGCCCATGCCCTGAGCCTGATGGGCGTGCGCCCGGTTTGGGACCACGCCTCGACCCGCGTCACCGGCTTCGAGGTGCTGCCGCTGGCCCTCCTCGACCGGCCGCGCATCGACGTGACCTGCCGGGTCTCCGGCGCCTTCCGCGACACCTTCCCGGAGACCCTGGCGCTGCTCGACCGCGCCGCCCGCGCGGTCGCCGCCCGCGAGGAGGAGGACGACGACGAGAACCCGCTCGCCGCCGCCCGCCGCCGGGGCGAATCCGCAGCCCGCATCTACGGCGCGGCGCCCGGCCGCTACGGCGCGGGCGCGGCCGAACAGGCGCTCGACGGCGCCTGGGAGGGGCGGGCCGATCTCGGTGCAGCGTATCTGTCCGCCACCACCCACGCCTACGGTGATGCGGAGGGCGAGGACGCGAACTTCGCCGCCCGCGTCGCGGCGGCGGACGCCTATGTCCACGCCTTCGACGTGGCCGAGCGCGATCTGCTCGACGGCGATGCCGCCGCCGACGCCATGGGCGGTTTCTTTGCAGCGGCCGCGTCAGAGGGGCGGACGCCCGCCCTCTACAGCCTCGACGTCTCGAACCCGGAGGCGCCGCGCCCCCGCACCGCCCGCGAGGACGTGGCTCGTCTCATCCGCGGCCGGCTCGGCAACCCGCGCTGGATCGCGGCGCAGCTGCGCCACGGCTATCGCGGGGCGCAGGAATTCGCTCAAGGCATCGATGCGGTGTTCGTGCTCGCCGCCGCCACCGACGCGGTGGCGAGCGCCGATCTCGACCGGCTCTACGGCGCCTGGATCGCCGACCCGGAGACCTTCGAGGCGCTCCGCGCGGCCAACCCCGAGGCGACCCGCGCCATTCTCGAACGCTTCGAGGAGATGCGCGCCCGCGGCCTCTGGCAGAGCCGCCGCAACGCCGCCCCCGCCGACGCATTGATGGCCGCCGAATGAGCGCCCGACGCACCCTGCCCGAGGGCGCCCGCCGCGGCTGGTGCCCGTCGCTGGCCCGGCCGATGCCGACCGGGGACGGCCTGCTCGCCCGCGTCCACCCGCCGCTCGGGCGCCTCACCCCCGCGCAGTTGCGGGCGGTCGCCGAAGGGGCGCGTACCTACGGCAACGGCCATGTCGACGTGACCGCCCGCGGCAACCTCCAGATCCGCGGCGTCAGCGAAGAGAGCGCCCCACGCCTCGCCTGCGCGCTGGCCGAAGCGGGCCTGGCCGACACCCGCGACGACGGCGGCCCGCAGCGCCTGACGCTCACCGCGCCGCTCGCCGGCCTCGACGAGCGTGAGGCCATCGACGTGCCGGCGCTCGCTCGTGCGGTCGAGGCGGTGGGCCTCGCCGTGCCGGGCTTGCCGCCCAAGACCCTGGTGGCGGTCGATGGCGGCGGTGCCTTCGGCCTCGGTGTCGTCGAGGCCGACTTCTTTCTCTTTGCCACGGGCCGGGCGCAGGTCGCCTTCGGGCTGGCGGGGGCGGACGGACCGCTGCGCTGCGGCCTGCTGCCGGAACGCGGCGCTGCCGGAGCGCTCGGCCTCGCGCTCGCGGCCTTCGCCGGCACCGGCAAGCGCCGGGTGCGCGATCTCGATCCCGCCGAGCGTGCCCTCGTCGCGGCCTCCGCCGGCTTCCACCCCTTCGAGCCGGCGCCGCTCGCCCCCGCGCCGGCGCCCGCCGCGCCGGGGCTCGCACCCCTGCCCGAGGGCCGCGCCGCGGTTCTGGTCCAGGCGCCGTTCGGCCGCTGCACCGCGGATCGGCTGGAGCGCGTCGCGGCGCTCGCCGGGCCGGAGGGCGCGCGCCTCAGCCCCGAGCGCGGCCTCGCCCTCGTCGCACCGAAGGGCGGCACCGCCGCATTCCAGGCGGCCCTGGGGCAAGCCGGCTTCATCGTGAGCCCCGACGATCCCCGCCGCGCAGTCTTTGCCTGCCCCGGCGCGCCGGCCTGCCGCTCCGGCACGACGCCGGTGCCGGACCACGCCGCGCGGCTCGCCGAGGCGCTGGCCCCGCTTGCCGGCCTCGTGACGGCGCATGTCTCGGGCTGTCACAAGGGCTGCGCCCATCCCGGCCCCGCCGACCTGACGCTGGTGGCCCGCGACGGCGCCTACGACGTGGTGCCCCGCGGCGAGCCCGGCGACGAGCCGGCAACGCGTCTCGCTTTCGAGGCGGCGCTGGACCGGATAAGGAAGGCCGCCGCGGCCGGTCGCCCGGCGCTGGATCTGGCTTTTCGGAACGACCCCCCATGAGTGCCCGGCACGACTATATCCGCGACGGCGGCGCGATCTACGCCCGCTCCTTCGCGATGATCCGCGCCGAATCCGACCTCGCGCGCTGGTCGGGCGCGGCGGAGCGCGTCGTCGTGCGGATGATCCACGCCTGCGGCATGACCGACCTGCCGAAGGACGTCGAGATGTCCGAAAACTTCGCGCAAGCCGGCGAGGCGGCGCTGAAGGCCGGCGCGCCGATCCTGTGCGATGTCCGCATGGTCGCCGACGGCGTCACCCGCACGCGGCTGCCGGCCAACAACCCGGTCGTCTGTACGCTCGGCGACCCGCGCGTGCCGGGGCTCGCCCAGGAACTCGGCACCACCCGCTCGGCCGCCGCGATGGAATTGTGGCGCGAGCACCTGCCCGGCAGCGTGGTCGCCGTCGGCAACGCGCCGACCGCGCTGTTTCGCCTGCTCGAATTGCTGGACGAAGGCGTCGCGCCGCCCGCAGCCGTCATCGGCATTCCGGTCGGCTTCGTCGGGGCGGCGGAATCCAAGGAAGCGCTGGCGCGCGATGGCCGCGTGCCCTTCGTGGTGGTCCATGGCCGCCGCGGCGGCAGCGCCATGACGGCGGCGGCGATCAACGCGCTCGCGAACGAGGTCGAGTGATGGAGGGCAGCGTGCGCATCGACGCCCCGGCCGAGACCGACGGCGCGGGGGAGGACCCTGTGCGCCAGACCACCGGCACGCTCTTCGGCGTCGGCATGGGGCCGGGCGATCCCGATTATCTCACCGTGAAGGCGATGCGCGTGCTGGAGCGGGCGCCGGTGCTCGTCCACTTCTGCAAGCAGGGCAAGCGCGGCAATGCCCGCACCATCGCCGACGCGGTGATGCGCGACCCCACCCGCGAGTTTCCGCTGGCCTACCCCTACACCACCGAGCTTCCCCCCGATCACCCGGACTATGTCGCCGCGCTCGCGGGTTTCTACGACGAGGCCTCCGACCGGCTCGCCGAGCATCTGGATGCGGGCCGCGACGTGGCGATCCTGTCGGAAGGTGATCCCTTCTTCTACGGCTCGTTCATGCATCTGTGGCGGCGGCTGAAGGACCGCTTCCCCGTCGAGGTGATCCCCGGCGTCACCGGCATGTCGGGCTGCTGGACGCGCGCCGGCACCCCGATCACCTGGGGCGACGACGTGCTCACCATCCTGCCCGCGACCCTGCCGCGGGCCGCGCTCGTCGAGCGCCTGAAGGGCACCGACGCCGCCGTCATCATGAAGCTCGGGCGCCATCTGCCGAAGGTGCGCGGCGTGCTCGCCGAGACCGGCTTCCTCGACCGCGCGGTCTATGTCGAGCGCGGCACCATGGCGGGCGAGCGGGTGATCCCGCTGGCCCAGAAACCCGACGATTCCGCCCCCTATTTCTCGATGGTGCTGGTGCCCGGGGAAGGCCGCCGACCGTGACTCGGGCAAATTCTGAGGGCAGCGTCACGGTCGTCGGCCTCGGCCCCGGCGATCCGCGCCTGCTGACCGAATCCGCCCGCGCCGCGCTGGACGCCGCGCAGGACCTGATCGGCTATCACCCCTACGTCGCCCGCGTGGCCGAGCGCGAAGGGTTGATCCGCCATTCCACCGACAACCGGGTCGAACTCGACCGCGCCCGCCACGCCCTCGAACTCGCGGTCTCGGGTCGTCACGTCGCGGTGGTGTCGGGGGGCGATCCCGGCGTCTTCGCCATGGCGGCGGCGCTGTTCGAGGCCGTCGAGCACGGTCCGCGGGCGTGGCGCGCCCTCGACATCCGGGTCGAACCCGGCATCACCGCGATGCTCGCCGCCGCCGCCCGGCTGGGGGCGCCGCTCGGGGGTGATTTCTGCGCGCTCTCGCTCTCGGACAACCTGAAACCCTGGGAGGTCGTGACCGCCCGGCTCGAGGCGGTGTTCCGCGCCGGCTTCGCGGTCGCCCTCTACAATCCGATTTCGTCCGCGCGGCCGTGGCAGCTCGGGCGCGCCCTGGCGCTCGCCGCCGAGATCCTGCCCGCCACGACGCCGGTGATCTTCGCCCGCGCCGTGACCCGGCCCGACGAATCGGTCCGCGTCCTGACACTGGCGGAAGCCCGCACCGCGCCTGCCGACATGGCGACGATGATCCTGATCGGCACCGCGACGACGCGGCTGATCGAGCGCGAAGGGCAGGTGCCGTTCGTCTACACGCCGCGGAGCGTGGCCGGGCGCTGATCGCCCGGCCGGACGAGCCGCTTTCTCAGTTCGAGCGGCAGTTCCACGTCGTCGTACGGTTGTTACCGTTGACCACGACGTTGCTCGTGCAATTCTGATTGCGCGGCGTGCTGGAGAAGGCCGAGCCGGACGAGAAGGTGGGCGCCGAGGTCGTCGCGGGGACCGTGGCCGGAACGGTGGCAGGGACGGTCGCGGCGAAGCCGCTCGGCTTGCGCTCGGTCGCGGCCTGCCACGCCAGATCGCGGGCGCGCCGGTCGCGCTCGGATTGCAGTTCCCGGGCCCGGCGATCCGCCGCCATCTGCGCCTGGAACTGGAGGTTCCGCTGTTCCTGCACGATCTCGCGCTGCTGCGACACGCCCATCATGCAGTCGGCGAAAGCATCGGTGCCGGGCGCGTAGCCGAAATCGGAGCAGCGGCCGCGATCCATCGCCAGTTGCTCCTTCGGACTGATGCAGGCCGACAGCGTCAGCGCACAGCCGCCGAGGACGACACATCTTACCGCGCGTGCCAGCATCACGCCGTTCCGGCCGGTCGTCGCATGACTGATGTTCTTCATGGAGGCCCCCTGTTTGTTACTGGAGGCTTCCTAGATCGACCGCGTTAACGCCGGCCGAAGGCGCGGATGACCGAGCCGGTTGTTCAGTGGATTTGCCGGATCGTCGCAAAATTTGTCTGACGAAATGCCGTCGAGTCCTGCGCTCCGCGCTCATCTTTTGGCCGGAACGGTCCCGGCGACAGGCGATCGCGGCCTTCGACCTAGCAAAGCGCCTGTCCGGCATATTTGCCTGTCATAGGAATTTTAGCGTTGACAGCGCGACGCTCCTGAGCTAGAGATATCCCACGCTCAAGAAGTGTGGATGGAGACACCGCGATGTCGCGAAGCTCCGAACCTCGAACCGAGCCGCCTGCGAGCCCCATGCCACGTCCGCCGAGGAAGCGACCGGCCCCGACTGCCAAGCGGCTTCGGGCGAAGTTTCTCGCCCATGTGGAGCGCCAGATCGACCGCTTCGACGTCGCCCTCGAGGCCGAGGTGACGCCGAGCGGGTTCGACTCGGCCAAGGTGCTGCGGGATCTGCGCGGGCTCAAAAGTCTGCTCGACGAACTGCGGATGGAAGAGGGGGCCGGTCATGGAGCGGGCGGCCCTCCCCTCGACCTTATGGCGATCCGTGCAGACATCGCGCGACGCTATGCTGCTTTCGCAGCAGAACGACGAGACAACGGCGTTCCTGGCCAACCTCCCGCCGAAATACCTCCAGGCGCTTGATACCGACTGGCTCCACGGTGCCCGGTGCGACCAGCTTCCCCCGCCGGGCGATTGGACCACCTGGGCCGTCATCGGCGGGCGCGGCTCCGGAAAGACCCGCACCGGTGCCGAGTGGGTGAGGGGGCTGGCCCACGGCGATCCGGTCTTCACCGACGCGGCCGTGGGGCGCATCGCGCTCATCGGCGAGACCTTTGCCGACGTGCGCGACGTGATGATCGAGGGGCCGTCGGGCCTGCTCGGCCTGCCCTCGCTCGGCCATGTTCCGCCCGCGTGGCAGCCGTCGCGGCGGCGGCTGGTGTTCGACAACGGTGCGGTGGCGCTGGCCTTCTCGGCCGAAGAACCGGATTCCCTGCGCGGGCCTCAGTTCGGCGCGGCGTGGTCCGACGAGATCGCCAAGTGGCGCGAGGCGGAAGCCGCCTATGACATGATTCAGTTCGGGCTGCGGCTCGGAAAACGCCCCCGCGGTCTCGTCACCACGACGCCGCGGCCGGTGCCGCTCATCCGGCGGTTGCTGTCCGATCCGCGCACGGTGGTCACGCGTTCGCGCACCGCCGACAATGCCGAGAACCTCGCGCCGGTCTTTCTGCAGGAGGTGGTCGGCCGCTACGCCGGCACCCGGCTCGGGCGGCAGGAACTCGACGGCGAACTGATCGAGGATCGGCCGGACGCGCTCTGGACCCGCGAGGGGATCGAGCGCGCCCGCGTCGGCGCAGCGCCCGTGCTGCAACGGATCGCGGTCGCGGTCGATCCGCCGGCCTCCTCGCGGGCCGGAGCCGATGCCTGCGGGATCGTCGCGGCCGGTCTGGCCGCCGACGGCACCGCCTACGTGCTGGCCGACGCGACCTTGGAGCGGGCGAGCCCCGCGGCCTGGGCGCGGGCGGCCCTCGCGCTCTATCACCGGTTGGAGGCCGACGCCCTCGTGGCGGAGGTCAATCAGGGCGGCGAGATGGTCACCGCCGTCTTGGCCGAGGCGGACGCCAATGTTCCGGTATTGCCGGTCCGAGCGACGCGCGGAAAGATGATCCGGGCCGAGCCGGTCTCGCTGCTCTACGCGCAGGGCCGCGTCCGCCATGTCGGGCCGCTGCCCGCGCTCGAAGACGAGATGTGCGATTTCGGTCCCGGCGGCCTGTCCGGCGGCGGATCGCCGGATCGGCTCGATGCGCTGGTCTGGGCAATCACGCACCTGATGCTGGCGCCGTCGTTCGAGCCGCGGGTTCGCCGCCTCTGAAATGAGGCCGTGAAACCGGCCGCCATGGTTAATTTCACGTGAAACATTCGCTGCCCGGAGAGTCCCGATGGCTGGCCTGATCGCACGCCTCGCCCGCGCCGCCGGCTACGCGCCGGCCCAGAAGGCGGCACCTTTGCTCGCCCTTTATGGCGAGGGGCGCCCGGTCTGGACATCGCGGGATCACGGGGCGCTCGCCCGAGAGGGCTTTCAGCGCAACGCCGTGGTTCATCGCGCGGTGCGGCTGGTGGCGGAGGCGGCCTCCTCTCTGCCGCTCACGCTCGCGGGGGCCGACGATGCGCATCCGCTGATGTCCCTGCTCGCCCGACCCAACCCGCGCGAGGGCGGCGCCGGCTTTCTCGACCGCGTCTACGGACATCTGCTCGTCTCGGGGAACGCCTATCTCGAAGCCGTCGCCCTCGACGGCGTGCCGCGCGAACTCTTCTGCCTGCGCCCCGATCGGATGCGCGTGATCGCCGGTGCCGATGGCTGGCCGGTGGCCTACGCGTACAACGTCGGCGGGCGAACTGTGCGCTACGATCAGGACGGCGCGGTGCCACCGATCCTGCACCTTACCCTGTTCAACCCGCTCGACGACCATTACGGCCTCTCGCCGATGGAGGCGGCCGCCGTGCCGCTCGACATCCACAACGCGGCGGGCGCCTGGAACAAGGCGCTGCTCGACAACGCCGCGCGCCCCTCCGGTGCCCTGGTCTTCGCGCCTTCGACGGGCGCTTCGCTCAGCGACACGCAGTTCACCCGGCTCAAGGCGGAACTGGAGACGAGCTACCAGGGCGCGGGCAATGCCGGGCGGCCACTGCTGTTGGACGGCGGACTCGATTGGCGCCCGCTCTCGCTTTCGCCGAAGGAGATGGACTTCGTCGAGGCCAAGGCGGCGGCGGCCCGCGAGATCGCGCTGGCCTTCGGCGTGCCGCCGCTGCTGCTGGGGCTCCCCGGCGACAACACCCACGCGAACTACGCGGAAGCCAATCGCGCCTTCTACCGCCAGACGGTGATCCCGCTGGTGCGCCGCACCGCCGATTCCATCGCCCGCTGGCTTGAGCCGTCGCTCGGCCCGGCCCGGTTGGAGCCCGACCTCGACGGCATCGAGGCGCTGGCGACCGAGCGGGAATCGCTCTGGCGCCGGGTGCAGGGAGCGGATTTCCTGTCGGCCGCCGAGAAACGCGAAGCGGTCGGCTACCCGGCACAAGTCCCGGGGTCCGGGGCCTGAGGCCCCGGCGGGATTCGGGCAGAGCCCGTACTGTCCCCTTTGTCTGAGGTCCTTCGATGGATGGCCATTTCACCGGCTACGCCAGCCTGTTCGGCGTGCCCGATCTCGGTCGCGACACCGTCGCGCCGGGGGCGTTTGCCGCGAGTCTCGCTCGGCGCGGTCCGGGCGGGGTGCGGATGCTCTGGCAGCACGATCCGGCCGAGCCGATTGGCACCTGGCTCTCGCTGCAGGAGGATGCCCGCGGCCTTCGGGTCACGGGCCGCCTCAACCTCGCGGTCCAGCGCGCCCGCGAACTCGACGCGCTGATGCGCGAACGCGCCCTCGACGGTCTGTCGATCGGCTTCCGCGCCGTGCGCGCCGTGCCGGAGCGCGGCGGGCGGCGGCTCGTCACTGTCGATTTGTGGGAGGTCTCGCTCGTGACCTTCCCGCTCCAGCCGGGCGCGCGGATCGCGCACGCCGCGCAGCCGCGCCTCACCCGACCGCTGCCGCGCCTGCGCCCCTTCGGGCCCATGCGCGCCTGCGCCTGACACCCCCCTTCACATTTCACTCAAAGAGGATTGCCATGACCGAGACCCGTTTCGAGACCAAGGCGCCCGCGGGCTACCCTGAGAACAAGGCCGTGCCGATGGGCCACGATGGGCTCGTCGAGGAGTTCTCCCGCGCCTTCGAGGCGTTCAAGGAGACCAACGATGCGCGGCTGGCCGAGATCGAGGATCGGCTGAGCGTCGATGTGGTGACCGAGGAAAAGCTTGCCCGCATCGACGCGGCCCTGGATCACGCCAAGAACCGCCTCGACCGGATCAGCCTCGATCGCGCCCGCCCGCCGCTCGGCGGTGCGGAGCCGGCGCGCGATGCCTCGGCCACCGAGCACAAGGCGGCCTTCGATCTCTATGTCCGGGCCGGCGAGAGCGGCGGCCTCAAGCGCCTGGAGGAGAAGGCGCTGTCGGCGGGCTCGGGCCCGGACGGCGGCTATCTCGTGCCGCCGATCATCGAGCGCGAGGTGTTGCGGCGGCTGGCCGAGATCTCGCCGATCCGCTCCATCGCCACCGTGCGCGTCGTCTCGGGCGGCCAGTACAAGCGCGCCGTGAGCGTCAACGGCCTCGCCTCCGGCTGGGTCGCCGAGACCGCGCCGCGACCGCAGACCGATGCGCCGAGCCTGTCCGAACTGAGCTTCCCGGCGATGGAACTCTACGCCATGCCGGCGGCGACCCAGACGCTGCTCGATGATGCCGTGCTCGATATCGATGCGTGGCTCGCCGAGGAGGTCGAGACGGCGTTCGCCGAGCAGGAGAGCGTCGCCTTCGTCACCGGCAACGGCGTCGCCCGGCCCAAGGGCTTTCTCACCTACGACACGGTGGCGAACGCGTCCTGGGTGCCGGGCAAGCTCGGCTTCGTCGCGACCGGGGCGGCGGGCGCCTTCCCAGCCTCGAACCCGACCGACATCCTGTTCGATCTGATCTACGCGCTCCGCGCCGGTTACCGGCAGGGCGCGAACTTCGTGATGAACCGCCGGGTCCAGAGCGCGATCCGCAAGTTCAAGGATGGGGACGGCAACTATCTCTGGCAGCCGCCGCTGGCCGCCGACCGGGCCGCGACCCTGATGGGCTTTCCCGTGGTCGAGGCCGAGGCGATGCCCGACATCACCGCGGGCAGCCTGTCGATCGCCTTCGGCGATTTCCGCCGCGGCTATCTCGTGGTGGACCGCGTGGGCCTGCGCACCCTGCGCGACCCGTATTCGGCCAAGCCCTACGTGCTGTTCTACACCACGAAGCGCGTCGGCGGCGGCGTGCAGGACTTCGATGCGATCAAGCTCTTGAAGTTCAGCTGACCGTGAAACGACAAGGGCGGACCCGCTCGACTCGGGGCCGCCCTCTCATGGTTCGAATCTGCGTCGCGTTCAGCGCGCCGAGCGCCGTCCCGGCCGGGCGACCCAGCGGGTCTCACCGGCCTGGGCCGCCACGTCAGCCGGCAGGGCCTCCATCTCCGCGGCGCGGTTGGAGATCCAGCTCGTGTGCTCGGCGGTCGGCGTCACGGCGGTGAAGCCGCCGCAGGCGGTGCGGGCGCGCCGGTCCTGGCGCATGGCGCCGCTCGACCAGCTGACCACGCCGACCATCTGGCCGCCGCGCAGGATCGGACCGCCGGAATCGCCGAGGCACGCGCCCGCCCCCGCAGTCTCGGCCATCCGCCGCGCGTCGGTGACGACGGTGACGCGGTTGGCGACCTGCAGCGAGCCGATCGAGACGAGCTGCGCCGTGCGCAACGTCCGGGCGGTGCCGCGGCGGTTCTCCGCCAGCACGCCGTAGCCGGCGATGTCGACGGAATCGCCGGTGCCGATAGCGCCGCCGCGGGGATCGAGCGGGCGGAAGCCCTGGCCGACGGGACGCTCCAGCTTCAGCATCGCGAGGTCGATGCCGGGCTGCTCCTCCGGCGTGGTGCCGGGGACGAAATCGGGATGCATGGAGGCGGCGACCACCCGCAGGCGGCGCTGGCGGAAATCGGGATCGACGACGTAGACCTGATAGCTCGCCTTGCGCATCACGCAGTGGGCGGCGGTGAGCACCAGATCCTGTGCGATCAGCGTGCCGGAGCAGATCTCGCCCTGGCTGCTCTCGACGCGCACCACCGAGGCGCGCAGGCCGGACGGATCGCGGCTGGTATGGCCTTCGACCACGGCCTGAGCCGAGAGCGGCACGAGCCCGATCAGGGCTCCGAGCAGGCAGGCACGCAGGGGGCTCGAAGCCATCGAGGTTCTCCGAAGATCCGGGCGTTCCGACGCCGGACGCGACTGAAGCGTATCCGAACGCAATTCGGCGGCCAAGGTCCGGTTCCCAGGTGTAACCGAGCGAGCGATCAACTTCCGCTCAGCGCGACACTGAAAAACGCCGCTCACCAGCGTGCCGCCGTACCCCAGCCACTGAGCGTCCGATCGATCCAGTCCCGCTGGGGGCCAAGGAGCACGCCCTGGGTGAGGCCGCCGCAGGCATCCTTGACCCAGGCGGCGACGGCCACCACGGCGGCGCCGTCGAGGACCGGGCCGCCGGAATCGCCGTTGCAGCCGCCCGCTTGGCGGGCCTGGAGCCAGACCAGGATGCGGCTTGGGCCGTAGGGCTCGACCACGGTGAGTGTCGCACCGCGATAACGGCCGATCGATCGCCGGTCGTTGCCCCGCGCCGCGCCGTAGCCCGCGAGCGTCAGGGCGGCGCCGGCGCTCGGCCGGCCCGCGCTCAAGGTCGCGGGCTCGAACCGGGCCGGCAGGCCTGCGCGGGTGCGCAGGAGCGCGAGGTCGATGGATCGGGTGCGCCCGCGGACCGCATCGCCGTCGTAGCCCGGATGCATGACGCGGGCGGCGACCTCCGCGAGCACCGGGCGACCGGCCTCGTCGCGGTAATGGATGCGGTTCTCGGAGACGCCCGCCACGCAATGGCCCGCGGTCAACACCGCGTCGGGCGCCACGACGATGCCGGTGCAGACCCCGCCCCCGGAGGTCAGCACCATCACGGCCGAGCGGGCGCCGGGCAGGTCCGCCCCCTCGCGCCCGCCGACGATGGCTTCGGCCGGCGAGGCGAGGGTGCAAGCCAGCGCGAGCGCCGACATCACCCGCAGGCTCCTCGACGGCGCGTGGCGGTCGGGTGGGATCGACACGGTCATCACGAAAAAGTTCGGTTCACGGAGAACGGCATGACCCCGATACGCGTGGCGGACCTCGGCGTCGAGCCGGTAACCCTGGCCGAGATGCGCGCCGTGCTGCGCCTCGGCTCCGACGAGACGGCGGAAGACGCCTTCGTGCTCGCCCTGATCGCGAGCGCCCGCGCCGCGGTCGAGGCGGCTTCCCGCCGCCTGCTGCGGCGTGCCCGCTTCCGGACGATCCTGCTGGGCTGGCCGGGCGACGGCCTGATCCCGCTGCCGCTGAGCCCGCTGGTGGCGGTCGAGCGGGTCGGTCTCATTGAATCGAACGGAGACGTGACGGCGGTCGCCGCGCCGGTCGGTCTCGGTCCCGACCCCTGGGATGCGCCCTGCCTGACGATCGGGCGCGACCGGCCTTCCTTGGACGGCCGCACGATCCTCGTCGAGGTGATCGCGGGTTGCGGCGGCGACGGCCCGCCGGTGCCCGAGCCCCTGGCGCAGGCCGTGCGCCTGACCGTGGCCGACGGGTTCGAGAACCGCGGCGACGGCCCTGAGGCCGGCCCGCCCCGTGCCCTGCCGCCCGCCGCCGCCGGCCTCTGCGCCGCCTGCCGGCGGATGCGGCTGTAATCGACCGCCTCGCCCCAAGCTCTCAGGGAGATTCCTGCCATGACCCACGTGCCCCTCGGCGCGCGGCGGCGGCGCCTCGTGCTCGAACGGCCGGTGGACGAGCCCGACGGGTTCGGCGGCCGGCTGCGCCGCTTCGTTGCCGGCCCGGTCCTGTGGGGCGCCGTGGAGCCGGCGGGGGCTGCCGCGGGCGGCGGTCGATACCGGGTCCGCCTACGCTATCGGCCGGGCGTCGTCCCGGCCATGCGGTTCGCCGACGGCCCGCGCCGCTTCGCCATCCGTTCCGCCGATGATCCCGACGGGGCCCGCCGCGCCCTCGTATGCGAGGTCGAGGAAGTGATCGAGGAGGCTTCCGCATGAGCACCGCCACGATCACCGCCACACGGACGGCTCTGAGCCCGATGCTGGCCCTGCGCGCCGGCATCCTCGCGCGACTCGGCAGCGATGCCGCGCTGGCCGCGCTGATGGGCGGCGTGGTGCGGCTCTACGACGAGCTGCCGCGGGGCGCGGCGCCGGTCTATGCCCTGTTCGGCGACGGCGAGGTCCACGACGATTCCGTCGAGGGCGCGCGCCGCCACCGCCATACCCTGGCACTCCACGTGATCGCCAAGCCCGGCTCGACCCGCACCGCGCTGGACGCCGCCGAGCGCATCGCCGTGCTCCTCGACGACGCGGCGCTCGGCCTGGACGGCCACGCCCTCGTGTTCCTGCGCCTCGGCACGCTCGCCGCCGCCCGCGACGAGCGCACGGGCGAGGCCCGCGCGACCCTCACCTTCGCGGCCGTGACCGAACTTTTGCCAACGGCCTGACCCCGAACCCCGAGACCGAACCGGAGCCGACCATGAGCGCACAGAAGGGCAAGGACCTGCTGGTCCGGGTCAAGGACGGGACGAACGGCTTCGTCGCCGTCGCAGGCCTGCGCGCCCGCCAGATCGCCTTCAACGCCGAGACCGTGGACGTCACCAACGCCGATTCCGCCGGGCGCTGGCGCGAGCTGCTCGACGGGGCCGGGGTGCGCCGCGCCGCGATCAGTGGGGCCGGCGTGTTCCGGGACGAGGCCTCCGACGCGCGGCTGCGGCAGATGTTCTTCGACGGCACGATCGACCGCTTCCAGATCGTGGTGCCGGCCTTCGGCACGATCGAGGGGCTGTTTCAGATCTCCAGCCTCGAATATCGCGGCGACCATGCAGGCGAGGTGACCTACGACATGGCCCTCGATTCCGCTGGGCCTCTGACCTTCACGGCGGCTTGAGGCCATGGCCAACCGCAGACGCGGCGAGGTGCCCCTCGCCCTCGGCACCGAACGCTACACCCTCTGCCTGACGCTCGGCGCGCTCGCCGAACTGGAGGACGCCCTCGCGACGGGCGACCTCGTCGGGCTCGCCGAGCGGTT
The DNA here is from genome assembly GCF_900114375.1 of Methylorubrum salsuginis. Taxonomy (GTDB): domain Bacteria; phylum Pseudomonadota; class Alphaproteobacteria; order Rhizobiales; family Beijerinckiaceae; genus Methylobacterium; species Methylobacterium salsuginis. Next base: position 176,487 of record NZ_FOSV01000004.1, read on the forward strand.
CGAGCGCGGACGCCTGAGCGCCCGCGACCTCATCGTCCTGCTCGGCGCGGCGCTCCGCGGCGGCGGCCACGCCCTCGACGATGCGGCGGTCGCCGCCCTGCCGCTGGCGGGCGGTTTTTCCGCCGTCACCGCGGCGCTCGGCGAGGCGCTCGCCGCCGCCTTCGGCGAGGCGACCCCAAACCCTTGAGCCCCACGGGCGGGACGGCGCCGGCGGCGCAGGCCGCCGCCTTCCCGTGGGATGCCGTGATGGCGCTGGGGCTCTCGACCCTACGCTGGCGCCCGCGCGACGTCTGGGCCGCCACGCCCCGGGAGATCGCCGCCGCTGCGGGCCTTGGCCCCCGACCCTCCGGCGATGCCCTCGGCCGGGCCGAGCTCGCCCGCCTCATCGCCGCCCATCCGGATCCGGAGACCCTTCGATGAGCGACAGCGACCGCAGCACCGCCGAGCGCGTCAAGCAGCTCGAAACCCTCGACCGGCTCGCCCAGAAATTCGGGCAGAGCCTGTCGGCGGCGTTCAACCAGAACCTCAATGCGGGGCGCCAGCTCGACGGCCTGCTCGGTACGCTCGCCACCAAGCTCGCGGGCGTGGCGGCGAAAGCCGCGCTCGATCCGCTGAAGGCCGGCGTGAAGGGGCTCGTCGACACGCTGCTGAGTTCGTCCGCCCCGTCGGCCGCCAATCCCACGGCCTTCGCCCACGGCGGCGTGCTCGACGGGCTCGGGCCGGGGGGGCCTCGTGTGCGGCCCTTCGCGGCCGGCGGAATCGTCGCGGCCCCCACCTACTTCCCGATGGGAGGCGACCTCGGCCTGATGGGCGAGGCCGGGCCGGAGGCGATCCTGCCGCTCCGGCGCGGCAGCGACGGCCGCCTCGGCGTCGCCGCGGGCGGGGCCGAGCGCCCGGTCGCCGTCACCGTCAACATCGCGACCCCCGATATCGAGGGCTTTCGCCGCTCCGAGGCCCAGGTCGCCGCCCGCCTCGCCCGCGCCGTGGCCCGCGGCCGCCGCGCACTCTGAATCGCGTCGCGGTGCGCCTGACCCAGGGTCGGCCGCACCGCATCCGCCTGCCGTCGCAGGGGCAGCCTCGCGAGGGTCGCGCGGCTGGTCCGTCCACGCCGTGAGAGGCTTGCCCGCATGCCGTCCGACTTCCACGAGGTGCGCTTTCCCCTCGACGTGGCCCTGCGCGGCAGCGGCGGCCCCGTGCGCCGCACCGAGATCGTCACGCTGGCCTCCGGCCGCGAGCATCGCAACAGCCGCTGGGCGGATTCGCGCCGCCGCTACGATGCGGGCCTCGGCATCCGCACCCTCGATGCGCTCCACGCCGTGCTGGCCTTCTTCGAGGAGCGGCGCGGGCGCCTCTACGGCTTCCGTTACCGCGACCGGGTCGATCACCGGTCCGGCCCGCCGTCGCAGGCGGTCACCCCGGCCGACCAGCGCATCGGCGTCGGCGACGGTGCGACCCGCGTCTTCGCGCTGGCCAAGACCTACGGCGACGGCCCGGCGCCCTACCGCCGCGTCATCGCCAAGCCGGTGGCGGCTTCGGTGCGGATCGCCCTCGGTGCCGTCGAGATGACGGGCGCGCAGGCCGTCTGCGATGCCGCCACCGGCCTCGTCACCTTCGCAGCACCACCGCCTCCGGGCGTTCCCATCACCGCCGGCTTCGAGTTCGACGTGCCGGTCCGCTTCGACACCGACGAATTGTCCATCGATCTCGCCGCCTTCACCGCGGGCGAGGTGCCGCGTGTGCCCCTCGTCGAGATCGTGCCGTGAGACCCGACCCATGCGCGCGATTCCTGCTGCCCTGGCCGCCCGCCTCGACGGCGCCGCCACCACCCTGTGCCGTTGCTGGGCCCTGCATCGCCGCGACGGCGTCAGCTTCGGCTTCACCGATCACGACCGCGACCTGAGCTTCGGCGGCCTCACCTACGAGGCCCGCACCGGGCTGGAGGCGGCCGAAGCCTCCACCGAGCTCGGCTTCGCCGTCGGCGGCGGCGAGGTGGCCGGCGCGCTGACCTCGACGGGCATCCACGAGGCCGACGTGGCGGCGGGCCTCTACGACGGCGCCGGCATCGAGACCTGGCTGGTCGATTGGATGGTGCCGGAGGCGCGCCTGCTCCTCGACGTGGCGAATCTGGGAGAGCTGCGCCGGGCCGGCGGCGCCTTCGTGGCGGAGCTGCGCGGGCTGATGCACCGCCTCGACGTGCCGACCGGCCGCCTCTTCCGCGCGACCTGCGACGCCGATTTCGGCGACGCCCGCTGCGGCATCGCTCTCACCGATCCGCGCTACCGCACCACCGGAACCGTCCTCGCCGCCCTCGAACCGAGCCGGCTCGAGGTCACCCTCGCCGACGACTTCGCCCCGGGCTGGTTCTCGGGCGGGGGCCTCACCTGGACCGGGGGCGCCAATACAGGCAGCACCGCCGACCTGCGGGCCGAGAGCCGCGACGGCGCAATCGCCCAGCTCGATCTATGGGAGCCGCCGCCTCGGCCGGTCGTGCCGGGAGACACATTCCGGCTCACGGCGGGCTGCGACAAGCGGCTGGCCACCTGTCGCGACCGCTTCGCCAACGCGGTCAACTTCCAGGGCTTCCCGCACATGCCGGGCAACGACTTCGTGCTGCGCGGCGTCGGGGGCGGCCCGGCCCGCCTCGACGGCGGCAGCCTGTTCCGGTGAGGAGGTCGCTATGGGAGTCTCGGTGGCCGACCGGATCGTCGCGGAGGCCCGCGCCTGGGCCGGCACACCCTACCGGCATCAGGCCTCGCTCAGGGGCGTGGGCTGCGACTGCCTCGGTCTCTTGCGCGGCGTCTGGCGCGGCGTGCTCGGGCCCGAGCCGGAGGAGGCGCCGCCCTACGCGGCCTCCTGGGCCGAACCCGCCGAGGGCGACGATCCCCTGGCGGCGGCCGCGCGCCGCCATCTCGTGCCGGTGCCGACCCCGCTGCCGGCTTACGTGCCGCAGGCCGGCGACGTGCTGCTCTTCGCCTTTCGCGCCAATTTGCCGGCAAAGCACTGCGCCATCGCCACCGGCCCGGCCGCGATGATCCACGCCCATGACGGCGCGGCGGTGACCGAGGTCGCCCTGACACCATGGTGGCGCCGCCACCTCGCTTACGCATTCCGTTTTCCCGGCCTCGATTGAGGCTGGCCTCATTCCTCACCCTGGAGGATCTGCCATGACGACGATCGTCCTCCAGACGGCCGGCGAGGCGGTCGGCAGCGCGCTCGGCGGGCCCATCGGCGGCATGATCGGCCGCGTCGTCGGCGCGGCGGGTGGCGCGGCCCTCGACGATGCCCTGTTCGGCGGGGCCGGCGGCGCCCGTGTCGTCGAGGGGCCGCGCCTCACCGAAGTCGCCGGCCTCGCCTCCACCGAGGGCGCGCCGGTGCCGCGGGTCTATGGCCGGGCGCGGATCGGCGGCACGTTGATCTGGGCGACGCGCCCGCTCGAAGTCGCCAACACCACGGTGGAGCGCTCGCGCTCCGGTGCCAAGGGCGGCGGGGGCGGCCCGAAGACCGTGCGCACCGCCTACAGCATCTTCGCCGACCTCGCGGTCGGCCTCTGCGCGGGCGAGATCGCTCTCGTGCGCCGGATCTGGGCCGACGGGACCGAGCTCGACCTGACGACGCTGACCTATCGCATCCACACCGGCACTGCGATGCAGGCGCCCGACCCGCTGATCGTCGCCAAGGAGGGGGCGGACAACGCCCCGGCCTATCGCGGCCTCGCCTACATCGTGTTCGAGCGCCTGCCGCTCGCCGCCTTCGGCAACCGCATCCCGCAATTCGCCTTCGAGGTGGTCCGCCCGGTCGCCGGGCTGGCGCAGCAGATCCGCGCCGTCTGCCTGATCCCCGGCTCGACCGAGTTCGGGCTCGACCCGCTGCCGGTGAGCGAGGATGCGGGCTTGGGCGCGACGAAGCCGGCCAACCGCTTTCAGCTCCAGGGGGCGAGCGACGTGCTGGCTTCCCTCGACGCCCTGCAGGCGCTCTGCCCGAACCTCGTGCGGGTCTCGGTGGTGGCGAGCTGGTTCGGCGACGATCTGCGCGCCGGCCGCTGCACCGTGACGCCGCGGGTCGATTCCGCCGCCAAGGTCACGACGGGCGACGTTTGGGCGGTCGCCGGCCGCACCCGCGCGAGCGCCGCGACCGTCTCGCGCTCGGGCGACGGGGCCGCCTATGGCGGCACGCCCTCCGATGCCGGCCTGACCCGCCTCGTGGCCGAGTTGACCCGCCGCGGGCTGGCCACCGTGCTCTACCCTTTCGTGATGATGGACGTGGCGGCCGGCAACGTCCTGCCGGACCCGCGCAATCCCGCGGGCACGCAGCCGCCCTATCCGTGGCGCGGGCGCATCACCTGCGATCCCGCCCCCGGTCTGCCCGGCAGCCCGGACGGCAGCCCGGCCGCGGCCGATCAGGTGGCCGCCTTCTTCACCGGGCCTCAGGGCTACCGGGCGATGATCCTGCACTACGCCGGTCTCGCCGCCGGCTGGGCTGCAGCGGGCATGCCGCTTGCCGGCTTCATCCTCGGCAGCGAGTTCGCGAGCCTCACCCGCGTGCGGGGCCCGAGCGGCTACCCGGCGGTCGAGCGGTTCCGGGCCCTGGCCGGGGAGGTGCGTGGTCTCCTCGGCCCGAGCGTCGCCCTGGTCTACGCCGCCGACTGGACCGAGTACGGCGCCGATGTCCGCGAGGGCGGCGCTTCGGTGCGCTTCCCCCTCGATCCGCTCTTCGCCGATCCGGCGATCAGCGCCGTCGGTATCGACTACTACCCGCCGATCTCCGACTGGCGCGACGGCACCGGTCATCGCGACGCGGCGGAGGCTGCGAGCATCTACGACCGTGCCTATCTGAAGCGGCGGCTCGGCGCGGGCGAGGCGTTCGACTGGTTCTATGCCAGCCCCCAGGACCGCGCCGCGCAGGTTCGCACGCCGATCACCAACGGCGCCGACCGGAAGCCGTGGGTCTTCCGGGCCAAGGATCTGGTGGCGTGGTGGTCGAACCCGCATGTCGAGCGGGTGGGCGGCGTCGAGACCGGCCCGACCGCCTGGGTGCCGCAATCGAAGCCGATCTGGCTCACCGAGATCGGGGTGCCGGCGGTCGATCGCGGCACCAACGGCCCGAACGTCTTTCCCGATCCGAAATCCTCGGAGAACGCCGCGCCCCCCTTCTCCCGCGGCTTCCGCGACGATCTCATCCAGATCCGCGGCCTGGAGGCGATCCTCACACGGTTCGACCCGACGACCGAAAAATTTGAGCCGGCTCATAATCCGGTTTCGCCGCTCTATGGCGGTCGGATGATCGCGCCGGACGACGTGTTCGTCTGGGCCTGGGACGCGCGGCCTTTTCCGGTCTTTCCGGATTTCCGGACGGTCTGGTCGGATGCCGAGAACTGGGCGCTCGGTCACTGGATCACGGGACGCCTCGAGGGGCTCGACCTCGACCGGCTGATCGCCGCGATCCTGGCCGATCTCGGCATCGAGGCGCCCGCGGTGATCGAGGCCGCGGGTTTCCTCGACGGTTACGTCCTCGACCGGCCGCTCTCGGCCCGCGAGGCGCTGGAGCCGCTCGCCCGCCTCTACGGCCTCGACGTCTCGGTTTCCGCCGGCACCCTGCGGGTGAGCGGACCCGAAGGCCGTCCGCCCGTGACGATCGCGGCCGACGACCTCGTCCTGGCCGAGCGCGACGACGCGCCCTTGCGCCTCGTGCGGGCCGAGGAGAGCGCGTTGCCCCGCGCCGTCGAGATCGGCTTCTCGGACGGTGAGAGCGCGGAATACCGCCGCGCTTCGGCGTCGGCCCAGCGCCCCGGCGGCGCCCGGCGGCGGGAGGCCCGCATCGAGGCGGCTCTGGTGACGCGGCGCGATGCGGCGCAGGACCTGGCGGAAACCCTGCTCGACGCGAGTCTGGCCGGCCGCGAGACCGCTGCCTTCGCGTTGAGCCCCCGGCGGCTCGATCTGGAGCCCGGCGACCGCCTGCGCCTGCCGGGCGGCGCCCTGCACCGGATCGCACGCATCGACGACTCGCCGGAGGGCCGCCGGCTCGAAACGCAAGGCGTGCCGCCGACGGGCCGCGATTCCCGCCCCGTCCGCTCCCCTGTGTCGCCTGCGCGGACCCCGCCTTTCCTGCCGGGCCCGGTCTTCGCCCGCGCCCTCGACCTGCCGGTGACGCGGGGCGCGCCGACGCCGCTCTCCTATCTGGCGGTCGCCGCCGAGCCCTGGCCCGGCGCCGTCGCGGTCTGGCGCTCGGGCGGCGAGGGCGCGCCGTTCGCGCTCCACCGCCTCGTCGATCATCCGGCCTGCCTCGGCCAAACATTGTCCGCCCTGGCCCCCGGACCCCTCTGGCGGTTCGACCGCAATGCCCGGCTCGACGTGACACTGCGCCATGCGGACGGGCTCGGTTCTGTCACCGAGGCGGCGGCGCTGTCGGGCGCCAACCTGTTCGCCCTGGTTGGGCCGGATGGGGGTGTCGAGCTCTTCTCGGCGGCCGGGGCCGCGCTGACCGGGCCGGATACGTGGCGGCTGACGATGCTGCTGCGGGGGCTCGCCGGCAGCGAGGCGGCCGCGGGCCGCGCGGTGCCCGCGGGCAGCCTGATCGTGCGGCTCGACGACGGCGCGGTCGTGCCCCTGGTCGAGCGCCTCGACGAAGCCGGGCGCCGCTTCCTCTACCGGATCGGGCCGGCGGGCCGCGACCCGGCCGATCCGGCTTTCATCGGCCTGGAGGCGACCGCGGGCCTTACCGCCTTCGTCCCCTTGAGCCCCGTCCACCTGCGGGCGCGGCGGGAGGCCGGGGGCCTGCGTCTCTCCTGGACCCGCCGGGCCCGGCGCGACGCCGATGCCTGGGAGCCCGCCGACGTGCCCCTCGACGAGGCGTCGGAGGCTTACGCCGTCGACATCCTCGGGCCCGACGGCACCCTCCGGCGCAGCCTCACCGCCACCGGCCCGAGCCTGCTCTACGCGGCAGAGGCGGGCGATTTCGGCGGTCCCGTCACCGAGATCGATGTCGCGGTGGCGCAACTCGGCACCGTCGGCGGGCGCGGTCCCGCCTGCCGGGCGCGGGTGAGCGTGCAGACGTAATCCTCACCGGAGCCACATCATGGCCGACACCACCCCGAGCCTCGCCCTGCCCCTGATCGCGGCCGGGCAGGCGCAGAAGCACGTCACCCATAACGAGGCCCTGGCGCTCCTCGACGCACTGGTCCAGCTCGCGGTGATCGACAAGGATCTGGCCGCCCCGCCCACGAGCCCGGCCGAGGGCGACCGCTACATCGTCGCCGCCGATCCGTCCGGGGCCTGGGCCGGTTGGGCCGGGCGGATCGCCCGCTATCAGGACGGGGCGTGGCTCTCGCGGATGCCGCGGCCGGGCTGGCTCGCCTTCGTGGCCGACGAGGCCGAACTCTACAGCTTCGTCGGCGGTGCCTGGGTTGCCTTCCGCTCCACCTTCACCACGCTCCAGAACCTGACGCGGCTCGGGCTCGGCACGTCGGCCGACGCGCAGAACCCGTTCGCGGCCAAGCTCAACAAGGCGCTCTGGACTGCGCTGGCGACGGGCGAGGGGGGGACGGGGGATCTGCGCTACACCCTCAACAAGCAGGCGGCGGGCAACGTGCTGTCGCTGCTGCTGCAGACGGGCTTTTCCGGTCGCGCCGAGATCGGCCTCGTCGGCAGCGACAATCTCGGCCTGCGCGTGAGCCCGGACGGCGCCACCTGGCTCCCCGTGTTCAGTGTGGAGCGCACGACCGGCGCGGCCACCTTCGACAAGGGCACCCTGCGCGAGGAGGTCGCCGTCGTCACCGCGACGGGCCCCTGGACCAAGCCGTCCTGGGCGCGGGAGGTGACCTGCATCGCGATCGGCGGGGGCGGGGGCGGGGGATCCGGCCGGCGCGGGGCGGGTGGCAGCGTGCGGACGGGCGGGGGAGGGGGCGGGGCCGGCGGCCTCGCCGAGGAAACGTTCCTAGCCAGCGAACTGGCCGCGACGCTCTCCATCGAGATCGGCGCGGGCGGTCTCGGGGGAGCCGCCGTCGCGGCCGACAATGCCAACGGCAATCCCGGCGGCCAGGGCGGCGCCAGTCGCGTCGTCTCGAATGGCCTCGGCATCTTGGCGGCCAGTGGCGGGCTCGGCGGTCAGGGGGGATCGACGGGGAGCGCGGGCGGCGGTCTGGCCGGTTCCGCGTTCACGATGGACATCGGCGGTTCCGGCAACGGAGCGTCGTCCTCCGGCTCCGGCGGAACCGCCCCGCAAGCCGCGAACGGCTATCGGGCCGGAGCCGGCGGCGGGGCCGGCGGCGGCCTCACGTCGGGAGATACGCCGTCTCCGGGCGGCTTCAGCGGATACGGCTACCTGATCGGCAATGGCCGCGTGACTCCGATTTCGGCCGGCGGCAACGCGCCGGGCGGAAACGGGTCCGTGGGCGCTGCCAAGTCCTGGCAGCGCGGTTTCGGCGGTGGCGGTGGCGGCGGCGCGGGCGGCAACGCGGCCGGAACGGTCGCGGGCGGGAACGGTGGCATCGGCGCTGCGGCCGGCGGCCCCGGCGGCGGCGGCGGGGCCTCGACCAACGGCGCGGCCTCCGGTGCCGGCGCCGATGGCGGGCGCGGCGAGGTCTGGATCGTCTCTCGCGGTTGAGGAGAAGCCCCATGGCCCGCTACCAGATCATCGACATCGCGACCGGCCGCAAATGCAACGTCGTCGAGTGGGACGGCGAAGCCCCCTACGCGCCCTCGGATGGACAGCGCATCGAGCCTGACGACGGCAGGCCGCTTTGGAGTGAGGCCCCGCCCGATACGGGACTGCCCGCGATCTCGGATCGCCAGTTCGCCCAGGCCTTGGCCGACCTCGGCGTGATCGCGCGCGCGGAGGCCCTCGCCTTCGTCAAGCGCGGCGAGGTGCCGGCGGCCCTCAAGGCTGCCATCGACGCCATCCCCGATGAAGCCGAACGCTTCGCCGCCGACATGCAGGTGAGCGGCGCAACCGTATTCGAGCGCGCCCACCCGAGCACCCTGGCGCTGGCCCACGCACTGGGCTGGTCGGAGGCGCGGATGGACGAGCTCTGGCGCCGTGCCGCAGCCCTTTAGCGCCCGGCATCCTTCCCCAATACTGGAGAACCACCATGGACCTCAGCCGTATCGGCGAGGCCGCTCTCGTCGCGCGCGAGGGGCGGCGGTTGGAGGCCTATCGCGACAGCGTCGGCATCTGGACGATCGGCGTCGGCCACACCGCCGCCGCCGGTCCGCCGCTGCCGCGCGCGGGCCTGCGCATCACCGCGGCCGAATGCGACGCGATCTTCGCCCGCGACATCGCCCGCTTCGTCCGCACCGTCGATCAGGCGTTGCCGGCGCCGCTGCCGCAGCATGCTTTCGACGCCCTGGTCTCGCTCGCCTTCAACATCGGCCCGGCGGCCTTCCTGCGCTCCACCGTCCTGCGCCGGCTGCGGGCCGGGGATCGGGAGGGGGCGGCCGAGGCCATGCTGATGTGGAACCGCCCGGCCGTGCTGATCCCGCGGCGGCAGGCGGAAGTCGATCAGTTCCGCACCCCCTACGAGACCGCCCTGCCGCGGGCGCGGCGCGGCGATCCGCAGCCGGTCGCCGCGCCTGCGCCCGTCCGGCCGGACACGCCCGCCGCCCCGCCCATCGCCGCGGCACCGCCTGCCGGCTGGCTCGCCCGCCTGCGGGCGTGGCTCGGCGGCAGCCGCTGACACCCGCACCCCCGAAAAAGGATATCCGCCATGCTCACGACCGAACCCGCTCCGCGGCCCTCCGCCATGGGCCTGCGGGGGATGCTGCTCGCCTGCGCCTTCCTGCTCGTGGCGCCCCAGGCCTGCTCCCCGGCCCACGCCACCGACGCCGCCGCGATCGTGCTGCCCTGGGGCGACGGGCTCGCCGCCCTGGCCCAGGGGCTCGCCGCCCTGGCGACGCCCGTACTCGCCACGGTCGTCGCGGCGCTGGTCGCCCGCATCCTGGGGCCGTTGCGGCTTCTCGTCACCGACGCCCTGGTCGAACGGCTGGTGCGCAACGCCACCGACTACGCCCTCAACGCCGTCGCCGGCGCCGTCCGCGGGCGTACGCTCACGGTCTCCCTCGGCTCGGCGGTGATCGCGCGGGCCGTGCAGCGGGCGCTCGACGAGGCGCCGAGTTGGCTGATCCGGGCGGCGGGCGGCGGCGAGGGCGTCGCCGCCAAGGTGTTTCGCGCCCTGCCGCTGGAGGAGGGGGCGACCGCCGCCAACACCCTGCGCCCCGCCCTGGAGCGCGTCCTCGGTCCCGTTCCGCCCCGGAGCGGCTGACCGGAGGGCGGTGCCCCGCCCATCCCGACCGCTGCGCCGGAGGCCCCCGTGGACAAGATCGCCATCGAGGCCGCCCGGCTGCTGTTCTCCGACGGCGGGGCCGGCTGGATCGTCGCGGTCCTGCTCGGCCTCGCCTGCCTGCACCTCTACCGCGACAGCCTGCGCACCCTGGAGGCGCGCATCGAGGAGACCGGCACCACGGCCGCCGCCCTGGAGCGGGCCTCCCAGACCAACGCGGCGGTGGCCGCCGCCCTGGAGAGCCGCACCCGCGTGCTGGAAGACCTCACCCGCCTCTCCGGCGAGATCGCCCGCGAGGTCGAGCGCAGCGACGCCCGCGCCCGCGAGAAGCTCGAGGAGATCCTCCGGCGTCTCGGCGAGCTTCAACACCGCCCGCGGGCCTGACCGGCTTGTCGAATCGGGAGGGAAACGATGTTCCCGCGCTTGTCCCCTGCGGGCCCCGTCTGGCGCCCCGTGAGCGTTCGCCGCCGCAGCCGGGCCGCCGCCGGCCGTCTCGCGGCCGCGCTCTGCGGCTTCGAGCGCTCGATCGTCGCGCTCCGCAAGGCCGCGCTCGACCATGTCGACAGCCAGGATCCGGCGAGCCTGACCCTGCGCGGCTTCCTCGATCGCCGGGCCGAGCGCGGCCGGACGGCGTGACGCCGCCGGGGAACCCGCGCCGCGATCCTGGCTTAACCTGCACCGTAGCGCGCCCGCGACCATGGCAACCGACCGAAAATCCGCATTCTCTCGTCTTGGTCGGCATCTCGGTGGGCTCGGCGTCCCGAACATTCAGGACGCATTCAGTGCCCTGGCGCGAATGTCGTTGCCGATGCGCCAAGCTTTCGCCCTGTTGATCGTCGTCTCGACCGCCGCGGTTCTCGCGGCGGGCGCGGTCGGCCCCCTCGCCGAGGAGACCGGCGCCCTCGCCCCCGTCCCGGAGGTGCGCGAGCCGATGAACCGCGGCGACGACTGTCTGTCGCCCGCCGACCTGCGCGAGGCGGTGGCCGAGAAGCGCGTGGTGCCGCCGATCGCCGCGATCCGCGCCGCGCGCCAAGCGATTCCCAGGGCCGAGATTCAGCGCGCCCGGCTGTGCCGCCACGATGCCGGCCTCGTCTACCTGCTCACCGCCCTGCGCCGGGACGGGCACTTCGTCCAGGTCATGGTCGACGGCCAGTCGGGGCAGGTCAGCGGGCAGTGGTAAGGGCGCTGCGAAGTTGCCCATGCTGAAGGATTGAGAAACGTCGCTGCGAATAGATATTCCCGGCGATGGACCGATGATTCGAGGAGTGACCGACCGTGCGTCTGCTCGTGGTCGAGGACGACCGTGACATCAACCGACAGGTGGTGACCGCGCTGGAAGAGGCCGGCTACGTCGCCGACAAGGCGTTCGACGGCGAGGAGGGCGGCTATCTCGGCGAGAACGAGCCCTACGACGCCATCATCCTCGACATGGGCCTGCCCAAGGCCGACGGCGTCACCGTCCTCCAGAACTGGCGCCGGGCCGGAGTGAAGACGCCGGTCATCATCCTCACCGCCCGCGACCGCTGGTCCGACAAGGTCGACGGCTTCGACGCGGGCGCCGACGACTACGTCACCAAGCCCTTCCACATGGAGGAGCTGATGGCCCGCGTGCGCGCGATTCTTCGACGCGCGGCCGGTCATGCCTCAAGTCAGATCGCTTGCGGCCCCGTCACCCTCGACACCCGCTCCGGCCGCGTCTTCGTCGACGGCAACCCGGTTAAGCTGACGAGCCACGAATACCGCCTGCTCTCCTACCTGATGCACCACACCGGCCGCGTCGTCTCCCGCGCCGAACTCACCGAGCACCTCTACGACCAGGATTTCGACCGCGATTCCAACACCATCGAGGTGTTCGTCGGACGCCTCCGGAAGAAGCTCGCGGTGGACCTGATCCAGACCGTGCGGGGCTTGGGGTATCTGGTCGATCCGAACCAGCCGGGGGGGAAGGGTTAGTCCTCGTCCCGCTGGATCGGCTTTTGTCGCTCAATGCAAAAGCCTGTAGGGTTCTGGCCGTCCTCGCTCCTGAGCTTCCTCTCCGACGAATCTGCCATGGCCTTCGAAGCGAAACGCGTTTCCAAGCCGATGACGCGGCTCGGCAGCTTTCTCGTCTGCTTGGGCGTTCTGGCCGACATTTGGCCCGCCTCCTCCGAACCGCTGCGCTATCCGCACCACGATGAAGCGGAGGCGCTTTTCGGTGATGGGCTCCGAAGCGGGGACGACATGCGGATCGTGATCGAGCGGGCACAAGCTACGGTAAAGTAGCGCATCGGCTCGGCAAGCGCAGCCGACCGAAAAGGCCGAAGCCAATCTTGGGTGCCAAAGCCCCTTTTTGTACCGGCATGGCCCTGGCCGGGCAGAGGACAACAAGTAACAAATCCCGATGACCGACCGCCTCGCCTGGCTCCCCTTGCGCCGCCGCTCCATCGCGGTCCGGCTCGCGGTCTCGTCGTTCCTGTCGAGCACCGCGATCCTCGTGATCGCGGCCTTCATCCTCACCACGCTCTATCGCGAGAACACCGAGCGCGCCTTCGACAGCCGGCTGCTGGTCTTCGCCAACAACCTCGCCACCGACCTCGTCTCCCCGAGCGATCCCGAGACGCGTTCGTTCTCGCTGGGCGATCCGCGCTTCGATCTGCCGCTGTCGGGCTGGTACTGGCAGGTCGGGCGGCCGGACGCGAAGCCGCGGGACCTGCGCACTTCGCGCTCGCTGGTCGGCGTGCCGCTCAAAGGGCCGGATCAGGCCGGCACTGCGACGATCGGCCAGATCCGCCAGGGCTACGGCAAGGGCCAGGACGACCGGACCCTGCGCATCGTCGAGCGCGATGTCGATGTCGGCCAGGAGGGGCGCTACACGGTCCGCGTCGCCGGGCCCGCCGACGAGATCGTGAACGACGTCGAGCGCTTCCGTTTCTCGCTGTTCATGACCTTCGGCCTGCTCGGTTTCTCGCTCGCGGCGACGGCGCTCCTTCAGATCCGCTTCGGCCTCGCGCCGTTGCGGGCGCTGCGCACGGCGCTCGGCACCATCCGCCGCGGCGAGGCCGACCGGATCGACGGGCAATATCCGCGCGACATCGCCCCGCTCGCGGGCGAGATCAACCTGTTGATCGAAACCAACCGCGAGATCCTGGAGCGCGCCCGCACCCAGGTCGGCAACCTCGCCCATGCGCTCAAGACCCCGCTCTCGATCATCGTCAACGAGGTCGGCTCGAGCGAGGCGCCGCCGGAGCTGGCCGAGAAGATCCGTGAGCAGGCGGCCGTGATGCGCGATCAGGTCAATTACCACCTCGACCGGGCCCGCGCCGCGGCGCTCGCCGGCACGCTGGGCACCTCGACCGAGGTCGAGCCGGCGCTCGCCGGCCTCGTGCGGACGTTCGGAAAGATCTATCGCGACAAGGACATCGCCTACGAGGTCCACGTCTCGCCGGGCCTGCGCTTCCGCGGGGAGAAGCAGGATTTCGAGGAGATGATCGGCAATCTCGTCGACAACGCCTCGAAATGGGCGGACAGCCGCGTCTCGATCTCGGCGGCGCCGGTCGGCGGTGACGATTATCCCCATCTCATCGTCGCGGTGGAGGATGACGGTCCGGGCCTGCCGGAGGAGGATCGCGCGGCGGTGCTGAAGCGCGGGCGCCGCCTCGACGAGACCAAGCCGGGCTCCGGGCTCGGCCTTTCCATCGTCGCCGACCTCGCCGCGCTCTATCGCGGCCGCTTCCGCCTGGAGGCCGCGGGGCTGGGGGGGCTGCGCGCGGTGATCGAGGTGCCGGGCGATGCGCCCGCCGGAGCGGGTCAGCGCTGAGGCGCGATCCCAGGATCATGATCTCGAGGGCATGATCTCAGGGGCATGATCTCAGGGGCATGATCTCAGGGGCATGATCCAAGGCCAAGGTTACGCGGGCCCGCGCCTATGCTAAGGCGCATGCTTCGCTTCGCGTGACGACGTGTCGCCCGGAGGCGATGTCGTGCGGGCTCCTCTCGGGCACTAAACGGGGCCGAGCTACTTCTCGGGGGCCAATGACGGCGATCTGGTTCATCCTGGCGGCCATGACCGCGGCGGCCGTGTTCGCGCTGCTCTGGCCGATGTCGCGCCGCCGCCGCCGGGAGACGGCCGCGGCGGAGCTGTCGACCGAGGCCGGCTTCTACGAGGATCAACTCGCCGAGATCGAGCGCGACCTCGCCCGGGGTCTGATCGCGCCCGCCGAAGCCGAGGCCGCCCGCACCGAGGCCGCGCGCCGGCTGCTGCGGGCGAGCCGCGAAGAGGGCGCGGCGAAATCCGCGGTCGCGCCGCTCGCCGAGCCGCATCTGCGCCAGCGCCGCGCCGCCTCCGCCTTCGCCCTCTCGACGATCCCGTTGGTCGCGCTCGTCGTCTACGGCCTCTACGGCTCGCCGAACCTCCCCTCGCAGACCGACGCCGACCGCAGCGCCACCCGGGCCGGGGCGCAGGACATGATGACGGCGATCGGCCAGATCGAGGCGCGGCTCGCCAGTCACCCGGACGACGTTCGCGGCTGGAGCGTGCTCGCCCCGGTCTACATGCGCCTCGGGCGCTACGACGACGCGGCCCGCGCTTACGCTTCGGTCGTCCGCCTCAAGGGCGAGGACGCCTCGGCCTTGTCCGACTGGGGCGAGGCGCTGGTGGTCGCGGCCGAGGGCACGGTCTCGCCGGAAGCCCGCAAGGTGCTCGACCGGGCGGTGGCCGCCGATCCGAAGGCGCCGAAGGCCCAGTTCTACCTCGCCCGCGGCGACGAGCAGGCCGGCGACGTGGCCGGCGCGATCCGCCGCCTCTCCGGCCTCGCCGAGGGCGCCCCCGCCGACGCGCCCTGGCTGCCGACGGTGCGCGACACGCTCGCCCGCCTCAAGGGCGAGACCGCCCCGGCGGCGACCCCCGAGGGCGGTCCGAAGCCCGAAGCGCCTGCGGGCGGCGCGGCGGGCGGCTCATCGGTCGCAGGGCCGGCCGCCGCCATCCAGGCGCTGCCGCCCTCCGAGCGGATCGACGCGATCCGCGGCATGGTCGAGGGGCTGGAGCGGCGCTTGGCCAAGCAGGGCGGCACCGTCGACGAGTGGCTGCGCCTCGTGCGCTCCCACGCCGTGCTGGGCGAGCGCGACAAGGCGCTCGACGCGCTCACCCGGGCCCGCGAGGCCCTGAAGGACGACGCCTCCGCCCGCGAGCGCCTCGATGCGCAGGCGCGCGAACTCGGCCTCGCCGAGGGCAAGTCGGGCGCGCCCGCCGAGGCGGCGACCGCCGCCAAGCCGCCGGAGGCCAATGCCACGGAAGCGAAGCCGACCGTCGGCATGGAAGCCGATGCCGCCGCCAACACCATCCGGGTGATGCCGCCCGCCGAGCGCGAGGCGGCAATCCGCGGCATGGTCGCGACCCTCGACCGGCGCTTGGCCGCCAAGGGCGGCAGCCCCGACGAGTGGATGCGGCTCGTGCGCTCCTACGGCGTGCTGGGAGATCGCGCCGCCGCGACCCAGGCGCTCGACCGCGCCAAGATGGCGCTCGCCGCCAACCCCGGCGCGGTGGAGCGGCTCGACGCGCTCGGGCGGGAACTGGACCTCGCGCCCAAGCCCTGAGACGAGCCACTGACAATCGGTCCCGCCCGTGCAACCTTGACCCGAAGGGCGCACGGGCCGAAACCGTTCAGACGAACGAGTCTAAAGACGTCGGGCCCCCCTTCGCGCCAAGCTGAGGGACAAGGACGCGCCGACGAACCGGGACGGAACCGTTGACCCGCAAGAGCCGCCGCCTCGTCCTCATCGCCTGCTGCGGGGCCGTCCTGGCCCTGGCGCTGGGGCTGATCCTGTCGGCGATGACCGGCTCGATCGTGTTCTTCCGCTCGCCCACCGAGGTCGCCGCGCAAGGGGTGGCGCCGGGCACCCGCTTCCGTCTCGGCGGCCTCGTGACCGAGGGCTCGCTCAAGCGCGGGCCCGACCAGAACGTCGAGTTCTCGGTGACCGATACCGGCGCGACCGTGCCGGTGCAGTATCGCGGCCAGTTGCCGGACCTGTTCCGCGAGGGGCAGGGCATCGTCGCCGAGGGCACGCTCGATGTGGGCGGCGTGTTCCGCGCCGATACCGTGCTGGCCAAGCACGACGAGAACTACATGCCGCGCGAGGTCGCCGACGCCCTCAAGGCACAGGGGCGCTGGCAGGAGGGCGCCGGCAAGGACGCGCCCAAAGCGGCTCCCAAGCCGGCCGCCGACGCGACCCTCGGCCAGCGCAGCGAGCGATGAGCATGACCACCAACCGGTTTGACACCGCGCGGGAGACGCATTCGTGATCGTCGAGCTCGGCCATTACGCCCTGGCGCTCGCCCTGGCCCTGTCCCTCGTCCAGGCGGTGATGCCGGCCTGGGCCGCCCGCTCGGGCGATGCGGCGTTGCGCGAGGTCGCGGTGCCGGCAGCGCTCGGCACCTTCGCCTGCATCCTGTTCTCGTTCTGCGCGCTCACCTACGCGCACGTGATGTCGGACTTCTCGGTCCAGAACGTCGTCGAGAATTCGCACACGGCCAAACCCTTGATCTACAAGATCTCCGGCGTGTGGGGGAACCACGAGGGTTCCATGCTGCTCTGGGTGCTGATCCTCGCCCTGTTCGGCGCCTGGGTCGCCACCGCGAAGAACTCGGTGCCGCCGGTCCTGCGGACCAACACCCTGATGGTGCAGGCCTCGATCACCTTCGTGTTCGTGCTGTTCATCATCACGACCTCGAACCCGTTCAGCCGCGTGGCGCCCGCGCCGCTGGAGGGCAACGACCTCAACCCGCTGCTCCAAGACCTCGGCCTCGCGATCCATCCGCCGCTGCTCTATCTCGGCTATGTCGGCTTCTCGATCAGCTTCGCCTTCGCGGTCGCCGCGCTGATCGAGGGGCGCATCGACGCCGTGTGGGCGCGCGCCGTGCGGCCCTGGACCCTGATCGCCTGGAGCTTCCTGACGCTCGGCATCGCCATGGGCTCCTACTGGGCCTATTACGAACTCGGCTGGGGCGGCTGGTGGTTCTGGGACCCCGTCGAGAACGCCTCGCTGATGCCGTGGATCGCCGGCACGGCTTTGCTGCACTCCACCGTCGTGATGGAGAAGCGCGACGCCCTGAAGGTCTGGACGGTGCTTCTCGCCATCCTGACCTTCTCGCTCTCGCTGGTCGGCACCTTCATCGTCCGCTCGGGCCTGCTCACCTCGGTCCATAGCTTCGCCTCGGACCCGAGCCGCGGCGTGTTCATCCTCGGCATCCTCGCGCTCTTCATCGGCGGCTCGCTCAGTCTGTTCGCGTGGCGCGCGCCCACCCTGCGCCAGGGCGGCCTGTTCGCGCCGATCTCCCGCGAGGGCGCCCTGGTGATGAACAACCTGTTCCTCGTGGCGGCCTGCGCCACGGTGTTCGTCGGCACGCTCTACCCGCTACTCTTGGAGATGCTGACCGGCGACAAGATCTCGGTCGGCCCGCCCTTCTTCAACTGGACCTTCATTCCGCTGGCGCTGCCGCTGCTGTTCATCGTGCCCTTCGGGCAGGGGCTCGCCTGGAAGCGGGGGGACGCGGCGGCGGCGGCCCAGCGCCTGATCGCGGCCTTCGCGGTGGCCCTCGTGGCGGGCCTCGCCGCCGCCGCGCTGACCTGGGGCGGCCCGGTCATGGCCCCGGTCGGTGTCGGCATCGGCGCCTACCTGATCATCGGATCGGCGCTGGAAATCTGGGTGCGCGCCCGCGGCTATGGTCAGAGCCGCAGCCGCGACCTCGGCACCACGTGGCGCCGCGCCGTCGGCCTGCCCCGCTCGGCCTGGGGCACGGCGCTGGCGCATGCCGGCGTCGGCGTCGTGGTGCTCGGCATCGCCGCGCAGGGCTGGTCCGCGGAAGGCCTCGGCACCATCCGCCCCGGCGGTCAGGTGACGGCCGGCCCCTACGTCGCCACCCTCGACCGCGTCGGCCCGAAGAAGGGCGAGAACTACGAGGAGACCGCCGCCTTCCTGACCCTACGCAACCGGGCGGGCGATGTCGTCGGCACGGTCGAGACGGGAAAACGCTTCTACCCCTCCCGCCGGATGACGGTGACCGAGGCCGGCCTGAAGACGGTCGGGGTCAGCCAGATCTACGCCAGCGTCGGCGAGGTGATGCCCGATGGCTCCATCGGCATGCGGCTCTACTACAAGCCGTTCATCCTGCTGATCTGGATCGGCGCGCTCGTCATGGCCGCGGGCGGCGGCCTGTCGCTCACCGACCGGCGCATGCGCGTCGGCGCCCCCGTCAAGGCGCGGGCCAAGCTGCCGCCCGCCGCGGTGCCGGCCGAATGACCCGCCTTCTGACCCGCCTCGCCCTCGTCCTGTTGCTCGCCCCGGCTCCCGCCCTGGCGGTGCAGCCGGACGAGGTGCTGAAGGATCCGGGCCTGGAGGCGCGGGCGCGCGTCATCTCGGAGGGCCTGCGCTGCCTCGTCTGCCAGAACCAGTCGATCGACGATTCCGACGCGCCGCTCGCCAAGGACCTGCGCCTGATCGTGCGTGAGCGCCTGAAGGAGGGCGACACCAATAATCAGGTCGTCGACTACGTGGTGGCCCGCTACGGCGAGTTCGTGCTGCTGCGGCCGACCTTCGGCTGGCACACGCTGCTGCTCTGGCTGAGCCCGCTGCTGGCCGTTGGCCTCGGCGCCTTCGGCATCTGGCGCCTGTCGCGCCGCCGGGCGCCGAAGGCGGACACGCTGTCCGAGGCCGAGGCCGCCGAGGTCGAGGCGCTGCTCAAGCGGCGCTGAAGGCGCGCCCTGCTTTCGCCAGATCGTTCGGGCAGGGATGTGCCGTCTTCGACCCGCAGCGAGCCTCTCCCGAGCGCCATGCCGATCGCCGCCTCTCTTCGCCGCCTCTTCCTCGCGACCGTGGCGGCCTCCGCGCCTGTCGCCGCGCAGGCCCATCCCCATGTCTGGGTCACGGCCAAGGCCGAGGTCGCCTACGAGGGCGGGCGTGTCGCCGGCATCCGCCACACGTGGAGCTTCGACGCGTCCTACTCGGCCTTCGTGACGCAGGGCCTCGACACCAACGGCGACGGCAAGCTCTCGCCCGAGGAGTTGCAGGGGCTCGCCACCGAGAACACCACGAACCTGGCGGAATTCGCCTACTTCACCAAGCTCAAGGTCGCGGGCCGCGAGCAGGCCTTCGCCGATCCGCGGGATGCCCGCATGACCATGGACGGCGACCGGCTCACCTTGAGCTTCCTGCTGCCGCTGAAGGCGCCCGCCGTGCAGGGCAAGGGCGTCGCCGCGCTGGAAGTCTACGACCCGACCTACTTCGTCTCCTTCAGCCTTGCCGAGGGCGCCGACGCCGTGCGCCTGCCCGGGGCGGCGGCGGGCTGCACCACCACGGTGACGCGGCCGAAGAACGCCGAACCGGCGGTGGCGGATGCCGGCAAGTCGATGAGCGAGGCGATGTTCGAGGCGCTGACCTCCGCCTCGAATTACGGCGAGCAATTCGCCAACCGGGCCATCGTCGCGTGTCCCTGACGGCGGCGCTCGTCCCGAAGGAGCCGGTGGCGAGCCGGCTCCCGTTGCGCCTCGCGCTCGCCGCCGGAGCGGTGCTCGCCGCCGTCGGCGTCCTCGGTGCCCTCGCCTGGATCGTCGGGCCGATCGCGGCCCCACCGCCGCGCTCACCCTTCGGCATCGGCTTTCGCGAAGCCGCCCCGGCCGCGACCGGACTCGGCGGCTGGCTTCTCAACGTCCAATCGAACTTTTCGCGCAACCTGCAAGGCGCCGTCACCGCGCTGAAGGCGGGGGGCGGCTGGTGGCCGCTCGTCGCCATGGGCTTCGCCTACGGCGTCTTTCATGCCGCCGGCCCCGGCCACGGCAAGGCGGTGATCGCCGGCTACATCGTGGCGGGCGAGCGCTCCCTGCGCCGCGGTTTCTCGCTGAGCGCGGCGGCGGCCCTGCTCCAGGCCTTCGTGGCCATCGCCATCGTCGGCGTCGGGGTGTTGATCCTCAAGGCGACCGCGAGCGGCATGACGCGGGCCGGCATGCTGATCGAGACCGTCAGCTTCGCCCTCGTCGCGCTGCTGGGCGCCGCGGTGACATGGCGCAAGGCCGGGCGGCTCGCGGCGCTGGCCACCGATGCGCCGACAGCCGCCTGCGCCCCCGGCTGCGGCCACACCCACCTCACCGATGCCGCAGCCCTCGACCGGCTCGGCAACTGGCGCGAGCGGGCCGGCGTGGTGCTCGCCGCCGGCAGCCGCCCCTGCGCCGGGGCGGTGCTGATCCTCGTCTTTTCGGCGAGCCAGGGGCTGCTGTGGGCCGGCATCGCCGCGACCCTCGCCATGGCGCTCGGCACCGCGCTCACCACCGGGGTATTGGCGAGCCTGGCGGTCTTCGCCAAGGCGCTGGCGCTCCGCCTCGCCGGCGGACGCGGTCAAGGCGGGACACTCGTGGTCGGCGGGCTCGAACTCCTGGCCGCGGCCTTCGTGCTGGTGCTCGGCCTCGCCCTCGTCGCCGGAATCGCCTCCGGGGTCGGCGGCTGAACGTCCTCTCGCCAAGGGGTGGGAAGCCGTGGCAGGCTACGCCCCTCGATCAGAGGAGAAGCCCCGCGTGACCGCACCCGGCGATGCCCTCGACGCCTTCGCGCCGATCCTGAACTGGCGTTTGCTGAAAGGCTCCCACGCCTTTCCGGGGCCGGACGGGGGCACCTGCATCAACGAGGCGGCCATCGTCGCGGCGGGCCTGCCCTATCGGACGATCCGGGCGACGGAGGATTGTCCGCCCTGCTTCTCGCGCCCGCTCGCGGCCTACGCGCTCGGCCTCAACGACGCGATGCCGGAAGCCGAACGGCAGGGGCTGATGGCCTTCGTGCTGCGCCTCTCGGGCTCCGCCGACACGCCCGAGATCGAGGCCGCCCGCACGCGCTTCCTCGCGCTGGAGAGCGTGCGCCGCATCCTGCCCCCGTTGCTCGACCGGGCCGGCCTGCCCGCGCTCGCCGCCCGCTGCGAGACCGCGCCCGATGCAGACGCTGCGCTTCTGGCGGTGAGAGTCGCGGAAGCGCAGGGCGGGGCGCTTGCCCACGCCGCGTCGGGCCGGCGCGCCTGGGTGATCGGTGCGCACGCCTCGGCGGTCGCCCGCACCGCCACGGCGGCGATCCGGGCGTTCGCCGATCCGCGCTGCGCCGCGGAGGTGGCGGAGGGAGCCGCGCCCTTCGCCGACGGCATCTGGGTCGCCGCGCTCGGCATCCTCGACGGGGCGCTCGGCATCGGCCGGCAGGCACCGGCGATCGACCTGATCGAAGCCCGCGACCGCTTGGAACGGGCTCGCGCTCAGGCGTAGGCGCGCGGGCGCGGCTCCTCGGCGAGGTCGATCTCCATCGACTCGCAGTTGGCGAGCCAGCGCCCGGTCAGGTGGTAGAAGAAGGTGCAGTGGCCGACCACGCCGATGGTCCGCTCCGGCCGCGCCCGCAGCCATTCGCGAAAGCCCGCGACGCGCTGGTCGAAGATCGTCCGCGGCTCGACGTGCCAGCCCTCGGGGCCGACCGCGCCTTCGGCATACCACCACGTCTCGGGCAGGTGATCGACTTGGAAGTCCGGGAATTCCCGGGCCAGCACCGAGGCCGCGCGGCCGATGTCGCAACTGCTCTCCTGGCATTCCCGGTGCAGCACCTCGACCAGCACCTTCGGCTTCGCCGGGTGATCGGAAAAGATGCCCGCCGTGGTCTGAAGCGCGCGGGTCAGCGGCGAGGTGACGACGAGTTCGAACGGCTCGTCGCGCAACCGCGCGCGGGCGGCGGCGACCTGCGCGTGGCCGCGCTCGGACAGGCGGGCATCGATATGGCCGGGATCGCGCCCCGTCGCCTCGTGGAGGGCGTTGTAGGTCGATTCGCCGTGGCGGATGCAGAGGATGCGGGTCGTGGACATGAGCCCGATGTAGGCCGGGGGCGGCCACGCGCCACCTGCCGCGACGGCGGGTCTCGCCTGCGCACGGAACCGGACGAAGCGTCACCGTGCGTGCGCAGCCGCGCCGGTTTCCGCACCGCGGCCGTGGCAGCGGTGCGGGCGTGGGCGGAAGGAGGGGAAAGCTTCCCGTGGCGGGGACGGGCGGCCCGGAGGAGCTTGAGGACAACCGGCCCCGGCCGGCGCCACCCTCAAGGAGCCCCCCGATGTCCCATCCTCCGGTCTCGAGCCCTCTGCCCAGCCAGGGCCTGCCCCGCAACCTCCTGATCGGCCCCCTCGTCGCGATCATCCTCGCCTTCTTCGCGGGCGGCCAGCCCGCCCGGGCCGAGGAAGCGGGAAGCGGCGCGTTGGTTTTGCGCCGCGAGGGGGCCGCCCCGGTCGAGGCGCCGCGCCTCCGGGCGGACGCTGCCATCACGGTCAGCGGCCCGACCGCGCGGGCGACCATCACCCAGGCCTTCCGCAACACCACCGCCGAGTGGGTGGAAGGCACCTACCTCTTTCCCCTACCGGAGGATGCCGCGGTCGATTCGATGAAGCTCGTGATCGGCGACCGGGTGATCGTCGCCGACATCCGCGAGCGGCAGGCGGCGCGGCGCGCCTACGAGGCGGCGAAAGCCGAGGGCAAGGCCGCCGCGCTCACCGAGCAGCAGCGCCCGAACCTGTTCACCAACGCGGTCGCCAATATCGGCCCCGGCGAGACCATGCTGGTGCAGATCACCTACCAGCAGAGCGTCCGGCTCTCCGGCGGCACCTACGCGCTGCGCCTGCCCACCGTCGCGGCGCCCCGCTACAGCCCGGCCCCGCCCTTCGTCCAAGGTGCCGCCGAGGGCGCGGCCATGCCCGATCCCGTCCCGGATCGCGCGAAGATCGAGGCGCCCGTGCTCGATCCGGCCCGCCACGCGCCGGTCAACCCGTTGACGCTCGCCATCGACCTCAAGGCCGGCTTCGTGCTGGGCGCCGTGAAGAGCGCCACCCACGCGATCCGCGTCGAAGATATCTCGCAATCCGAGCGCCGCATCACGCTTGTCGACGGCGCCACGGCGGCCGACCGCGATTTCGAGCTGACCTGGGCGCCCGCACCCGGCACCGCACCCGCCATCGGCCTGTTCCGCGAGCGCGTCGCCGGGGCCGAGGCCGTGCTCGCCGTCGTGACGCCACCCGCCGAGGCCGCCCCGGCGCCCGCGCTGCCGCGGGACGTGGTGTTCGTCATCGACAATTCCGGCTCGATGGGCGGCGCTTCGATCCGGCAGGCCAAGGCCAGCCTGCTCGTCGGCCTCGACCGCCTGCGGCCGGGCGACCGCTTCAACGTCATCCGCTTCGACCACACCTACGACGCGCTGTTTCCCGACACGGTGACGGCCGACGAGAGCCATCTCGCGCAAGCCAAAACCTTCGTGGCCGGGCTGGAGGCGAGCGGCGGCACCGAGATGCTGGCGCCGCTCAAGGCTGCGCTGCAGGATCCGCACCCGGACGAAGCCGGCCGCCTGCGGCAGGTCGTGTTCCTCACCGACGGCGCCGTCGGCAACGAGGCCCAGATCTTCTCCGCCATCGCCGCGGAGCGCGGGCGCACGCGGCTGTTCATGGTCGGCATCGGCTCGGCCCCCAACGGCTATCTCATGCGCCACGCCGCCGAACTCGGCCGGGGCAGCTTTACGGAAATCCGCTCGGTCGATCAGGTGAGCGAGCGGATGCGCGAGTTGCTCGTGAAGCTCGAAAGCCCCGTCGTCACCGACCTCACCGCGACGTTTTCGGAAGCCGCCGACGCCACGCCCGCGCAGATGCCCGACCTCTATCGCGGCGAGCCGGTCACCGTCGCGGCGCGGATGCCGGAGGCCAAGGGCACGCTGACGATCACGGGCCGGATCGGCGGGCAACCCTGGCGCACGGTGCTGAACCTCGACGGTGCTGCGGAGGGCGCCGGCATCGGCAAAGTCTGGGCGCGGGCAAAGATCGCGGATGCCGAGACCGCGCGGATCACCGGCCGGCTCGGCCCGGAGGCGGCCGACGCCGCGATCCTGCGGCTTGCCCTCGACCACGGCCTCACCACGCGGCTGACCTCGCTGGTGGCGATCGACGCCACGCCGCGCCGGCCCGAGGGCCAGCGCCTCGTCAGGACCGACCTGCCGCTCAACCTGCCCGCCGGCTGGGATTTCGAGGCCCTGTTCGGCACCAAGAGCGAAGCCGCCCCGCCGCGCCAGCGCCGCGCCGGCTTGGCCCCGGCCCGGTACGCCGCGGCCCCCTCCGTCCCGCTGCCGCAGACCGCCACGGATTTCGAACTGCGGGCGCTCGCCGGCCTCGCCTTCCTCGGCCTCGGCCTACTGATGGCCGCGCGTC
The DNA here is from genome assembly GCF_900114375.1 of Methylorubrum salsuginis. Taxonomy (GTDB): domain Bacteria; phylum Pseudomonadota; class Alphaproteobacteria; order Rhizobiales; family Beijerinckiaceae; genus Methylobacterium; species Methylobacterium salsuginis. The sequence goes on from NZ_FOSV01000004.1 coordinate 200,978, forward strand.
GCCGCAGGCTGGCGTGATGGCTCAGATGATGACCAACTCTCCGAGGCGGCCGGACCAAGCACCTCTCCTCCCCCTTTTGGGGAGGAGGCAGGAGGTGGGGGTGGTTCAGAAGGCGCCGGAACGCCCCATCCTGCACCACCCCCACCCCGAACCCCTCCCCACCCAGATTGGGCTTGCCCGATCTGGGCCGGCAAGGTGCGGATCTCGGGCAAGCCCGAGATCCGTGGGGAGGGGACCCGCGTTATCTTCTATCCTCCCCCTGATGCTTTGCCTCGTCGGCCTCGCGCTCCTCGCGCAGGCAGCCTGGATTCCCGCCAAGGCGGCCCTGGCGCAGTTCCTCTTGGAGCGCGCCTTCGCCCGGACGCTCGCCGAGGGCGCACCCGTCCGCCCCTGGCCCTGGGCCGACACCGTGCCGGTCGCCCGCATCACCTTCCCCGACCTCGGCGAGCGCTACATCGCGCTCGCCGGCTCCAGCGGGCAGGCGCTGGCCTTCGGGCCCGGCCATGTCGAGGGCACGCCGGAGGCGGGCGAGCCCGGCGTCGCGGTCTATGCGGCGCATCGCGACACCCAGTTCCGCAGCCTCGGCCGGCTGCGGCCGGGCGATCCCGTCACGGTGCAGCGGCGGGACGGCCGGACCGTGCGGTTCCGGGTGACGGGCGCCCGCGTGGTCCGCTGGGACGCTTCCGGTCTCGATCCGGATGCGCCGGGGCGGCGCCTCGCGCTGGCGACCTGCTGGCCACTCGACGGGCTGACGCAGGGGCCGGAGCGGTTGCTGGTGGAGGCGGAGCAGGACGCGACCGCCGCGCCTTGACGGCGGCGGCCGCGGTGCGGTTCTGTGCGGGTTCGTCCGGACCCACGCACGATGCCGACCTTCGAGGCCGCTCTTCCGGCCGACCATCCCGAGACCGAACTCCCCGACGCGCAGAGCCGCGCCATTGCGGACGCCGTGCGCGAGGCGCTGGCGCGGCGCCGGATGTCGCGACAGGCGCTGGCGGATGAGGCGCGCATCAGCATCTCGACCCTGGAGAAGGCGCTGTCGGGCCGCCGCCCCTTCACCCTCGCGACGACGATCCGCCTGGAGGAGGCCTTGGGCCTTCCCCTGCGCATTCCCGCCGCGGCGTCGCTGCCGAAGCCGGCCGTGCCGCGCCATGCGCCGGAAGAATTCGGCTCCTACACCCGCGAGGCTGTGGCCTTTCTGGAAGGGCGCTACCTGACCCTGCGGACCTCGTTCGGGCAGGCCGGTGCCCTGTTCGCCTACCGCACCGAGATCGCCTGGGACGCGGAGACCGCCCGTCTCGTCTTCCGCGAGGCCGAGCGGCTCGACGCGCCGTTCGCGCAATCCGGCACCGTCTCGGTGCCGAACCAGTCGGGCCAGATCTATCTCGTCACGAACTTCCAGGGGCAATACCGGCTCGCCATGCTCGGGCGGCCGACGATCCAGGGCGAGCTGTTCGGCATCCTGACCACCCTGTTCTCCGGCCGCGGCGCCCACCTGACGCCCGCCGCGACACCCATCGCCCTGGTGCCGGAGCGCGGGGCCCTGACGGACGGCGCGCAATACGGCCGGATCGAGCCCGGCATGGCCTGCGAGCCGGGCTACCGCCGCATCCTCGACCGGGTGCGGGCGGATGGGTTTGCGGTGTTTCCCGGCTGCGCCGGGGATTGATCCTTGTTGCATCGAGACCGACCGATGGTCGGCTTCGATGCGCCCGGCGGACGACCGCCGCCCCGCAGTCGCGGGGGCCGATCGGCGATGAGTCAGGATCATCGCCGATTGGTATCAGGCCGTGCTCGACAGCTTCATCAGCACGAGCCCGCTGACGATCAGCCCGGCGGCCAGCACCCGCATTGCGCTCAATTCCTCGCCGAGCACCGCGATGCCGACCACGAAGGCGCCGACCGCGCCGACGCCGGTCCAGACGGTGTAGGCGGTGCCGAGGGGAAGCGTCCGCATCGCCCAGGCGAGCCCGGCGAGGCTCACCGCCATGGCGCCGACCGTGACGAGCGACGGCCAGAGCCGCGAAAATCCCTCCGACTGCTTCATCGAGAACGCCCAGACGACTTCGAACAGTCCGGCGACGATGAGGATGATCCAGGCCAACACGGGCCTCCTGGCGTTGGTCGCCGGGCCGTCCCGGTCTTGAGACCCGCAAGCGGGGGAGGGCGTGGCCTCTTGCGCCAAGCTAAGGCGAAAGGCCGGTTATTCCAGCCGCACCACCACGCTGTCGCTGGCCCCGGCCGCATCCATCACCGAGATGCGGGCGAAGCCCGCGCCCTCCGGGCTCCAGTCCGATTGCCGGCGCAGGCTCTCGGCCACGGGGAGGCCATCGACCATCCAAGTCAGCGGCGGCTGGCCGCCGAGCGCCTTGAGGGCGAGGCGGATCTTTTCGCCCGCCCCAAGGCCGAGATCGACCCGGGCGCCGTCGGGCGGGTAGGCGATCTTCAGCGGCACGCCGAGCGTCGCGGCGAGCGTCTTGGGCGCATCGCGGCGGATGTGGCGCAGCGGCGGGGGCAGGGCGATGGTGGCCGCCACCAGCGCCTCGCGCGGACGCGGCAGGGGCTCGGGCTCGCCGCCGAACCGGCTGAACGCGTCGAACAGCATCGGCGCGGCGGCGATGCGCCCGACGAGGCCCGGCACCGAGGCGCCGTCCGGCCGCCCGACCCAGACCGCAATCGTGACGCGGGCATCGAACCCCACCGCCCAGGCGTCGCGGTAGCCGTAGGAGGTGCCGGTTTTATAGGCGAGCCGGCCGGAAGGCGCGTTCTCCGGCGGCGGGGCGCCGCGCAGGATGTCGGCGACGTACCAGGCTGAGACCGGGTCGGTCACCGTGCGCTCTGGCTCGGCGGGGGAGGGCGGCCCGTCGAGGCGGCGTACCAGATTCGGCACGCTTCCGGCCCGCGCGAGCCCGGCATGGAGCCGGGCGAGGTCGGTCAGCGTGATGCCGAGGCCCCCGAGCGCCACCGGCAGGCCCGGCGCGGTGTCGCGCGGCAGCAGGATCGTGGCGCCGGCGCCCCGCAGCCGCGCGACGAAGCGGGCCGCGCCCACCGTCTCCAGCAGATCGACCGCGGGCAGGTTGAGCGATTGCTGGAGCGCGACGCGGGCCGTCACGGTCCCGCGATAGCCTTGATCGAAGTTCTCCGGCGCGTAGCTCGCGGCAAAGCGCGCCGGGCGGTCGTCGAGCAGGGTTTCCGGATGGGCGAGCCCGTTCTCGAAGGCCAGCGCGTAGATGAAGGGCTTGAGCGCCGAGCCCGGCGAGCGGATTGCGTTCGTGGCATCGACCGCGCCGGCGCGGGCGGCGTCGAGATAGCCGGCGCTGCCGACATGGGCGAGCACGTGGCCGCTGCGGTTGTCGATCACGAGGATCGCCGCCGACAGGGCCGGGCCGAGTGCCGCCGCGCGCTCCGCCGCCAGCGTTTCCAGGCTCGCCTGGAGGCGGGCGTCGAGGGTCAAGCGCTGCACCCGCGCCGCGGGATCGGCGGCCACCGCCTGCTCGGCGGCATGCGCCGCGAGCATCGGGAAGGGTTTTCTCAGGGACGGCACCGGCTCGGCCTTGGCGGTGCGGGCCTCCTCGGCGGTGAGGACACCCCGTTCCAGGGCGATGTCGAGCACCCGGTCGCGGGCGCGGCGGGCATGGGCGGCGAAGCGGTCGGGCCGGCGCGCCTCGGGGGCCTGGGGCAGGGCGACCAGCAGCGCGCTCTCGGCAAACGACAGGCGGGCCGGCTCGCGGCCGAAATAGGCGAGGCTCGCCGCGCGCAGGCCCTCGACCGGGCCGCCATAGGGGGCCAGCGCGAGGTAGAGGTCGAGCACGCCGGCCTTGCCAAAAGTCCGCTCCAGCTCGACCGCGCGGATCATCTGCCGGAGTTTGGCGGCAAGCGAGCGCTCCGCCCGCGGCTCGACGAGGCGGGCGACCTGCATGGAGAGCGTCGAGCCGCCCGACACGATTCTTCGGTGGGCGAGCCATTGCCAGGCGGCGCGAGAGCTGGCGGCCGGGTCGATGCCCGGATGGGTGTCGAAGCGGCGGTCCTCGTAGGCCTTGAGCATGGCGATGAAGCGCGGATCGACCTCGCTTGCGGTCACCGGCAGGCGCCAGCGCCCGTCGGCGGTGGCGAAGGGGCGCAGCAACTGGCCCCTCCGGTCGAGGACGACGGTGGAGCGGAGCGAGGCGGCGGTGAGGTCGAGCGGGGGGAGGGTGTCGGCGGTGCGCCAGAGGGCGAGGGCGGGCAGGAGGAGCGCGATGACAACGATAAGGGCGACGAGCGCTCCGACGCGTTTCCCTCCCCCCTCCGCGGGGGAGGGTGGCCCCCGAAGGGGGGCGGGAGAGGGGAGCGACGCTTCCGGAGAGGGCTGGTCGACGGCGGCCAAGCGGAGCCGTCGCGCTGCCCCTCTCCCGCCCGCTCCGCAGGCACCCTCCCCCACAGAGGGGGGAGGGTTCTTCGCGTCGGCGCCCATGACCTACTTCGCCGACACCACCTCGACCGATCCGAACGCGGAGCGTCCGAACCGCTCGGGGCGGTACATGTCCTCGACGCTGGCGCCCGGATGGACGTAGGTGCCGGGCGAGACCACCCGCACCGTGTAGGCCGCCGAGAAGAACGCCGATTGCTCCGGCGTGCGGTCGTAGGCGGCGACGAACCGGTCGTCGCGGAACTCGGTGTGGACCGGCTGCACGTCGCTTTTCGCGAAGCTCAGGCCACTCAGCGCGTCCGAGTCCAGGAGCTTCGGATTGTCGATCTCCAGGCCCGCGGGCAGGCGATCGACCAGAAGCAGGCGCGCCGCGCTGGCCTTGGCCTCGGTCACCTTCAACACCACGACGAGGCGGTCGTTCTGGCGCAGGGGCTTGCCGGCCTCCACCGGGCTGCCGTCGAGGCGGTAGAAGCTCCGCTCGACCGTGTAGCCGTGGGCGGCGGCGGGCTCCGGCGCGATCGGATTGCCGGTGACGCCGACCGTCACCTGCACCGGCTCGCGGCCCTCGTTGACGATCCGCACCGGCCGCGCCTCCAGGGCGGGCGCCCGGTAGAGGCGGGAGAGCGGTCCGGTTTCGGCCTTGCCGTCGACCGAGAGCTTGAGGCCCTCCGATTCCTTGGCGAGACCTTGGGCGGCCAGCACCATCCAGGCGTTCTCCTGGGTGCTAGTGGTGCGGGCGTCCGTCCGCTCCTGGCCGATCACGGCGGCGACGGGCTGTAGCGTCTCGCGCGAAAACCCGGTCTCGGCCGAGAGCGCCAGCAGGGCGGCGCCGTCGCGCAGGCGCGAGCCGTAATCGGCGCGGTAATCGCCCTTGTCGCGACCGGCCCGGAGCGCCGTCACCGCCGCGTCGAACGCCTTTTGCGCCCGGCCGCGATCCCCGAGGAGGGCGAGCGCGGCGGCAAGCTGGCCGCGCCCGAGCGGGGTGGCGAAATCCTCGATCTTGGTGTCGGCGAGGTAGCGCAGGTCGCCCATCACCGGGCGGCCGTTTCGGGCGAGCACGTAGGCCGCATAGGCCAGGTCCATTCCGCCGTTCTCGACGTTCGTGGTGTTGGCGACCGTATTGCGCAGGCGGTCCAGCGCGCTGTTGAAGGCGGTCTGCGGCACCGCGAAGCCGCGTTCGCGGGCGCGGGTGAGGAAGTCGGTCACGTAGGCGTCGAGCCACGTGTCGCCGGCATTCTCCGTCGACCACAGGCCGAAGGCGCCGCTCGAATCCTGGCGCGCCAGCACCCGCTCGATGGCGCCGCGCACCCGCTCGTCCACCTGCCCGTCGAGGCCGAGCTTTTCGGAAGCTGCCAGGCCGTTGACGTAGAGGAGCGGGAGCGCCCGGCTCACCGTCTGCTCGGAGCAGCCATAGGGGTAACGGTCGAGGGATTGCAGCAGGGCGGCCACGTCGATCCCGGCCAGCCGGTTCGCCGCGACCGAGACCGCGCCAGTGCCCGGCAGGATGTCGGCGAGCAGGTCGGACGAGACGTCGAGGCCGGCGCCGGGCTCCAGCGGGCGCACGGTCCGGCGCACCAGGGCGCCGGTGCCGGGGCCGATGGCGAGCGCGAAGGACTGGCCGGCGCTGCCCTGGATGCCGGGGCCGGTGAGCGTCAGGTCGAGCCTTGTGAGGCCGGGGCCGGCGGCGGTGATCGGGATCACGAACTGCCCCTTGGCGCCGGCCTCCAGGCGCAGCGTCGAGCGCAGGGCCTCGCCCGCCACCACGACGGGACCCGATAGGTCGAGATCGACGGTGTAGTCGCCCGCCCCGCCCTCGACGTTGTCGAGCGCCACGAAGAAGCGCGAGCGGTCGCCGACATTGAGGAAGCGCGGCAGGGTGCCGGTGAGCACCACCGGATCGCGCACGATCACGTCGGCCTGGGCCTGACCCACGCGGGTCTTGGTCCAGGCGGTCGCCATCAGCCGGGCGGTGCCGTTGAAGGCCGGCAGGTCCAGCGGGATTTTGGCCGTGCCGTCGGCGCCCACCGTGACGACGCCGGAATAGAGCGCGAGCGGCGCCTGGGTCGGCGGCGTGTCGGCGAGTTCGGTCGCCCCGCCGTCACCGCCGGAGCGAATGGCGCCGAGCGTGCCCTGCATGCCGTCGATCAGGTAGCCGTAGAGGTCGCGGACCTCCGGCCCGAGCGCCTTCTGGCCGAAGAAGTATTGGAACGGGTTCGGCGCCTCGTAGCGGGTGAGGTTGAGGATGCCGACATCGACCGCGGCCAGCGTCACCCGCGCCTCCTCGCCGGCCTGGAGCCCGGCGATCTTGACCGGCACGGTCAGCGTGCCGCGGGGCCGCACCTTCTCCGGGGCTTCGAGCGAAACCGAGAGGCCGCGCTTCTCCTTGTCGATCGAGAACCACGCGAGCCCCAGCGCCCGGCCCGGCATGCGCTTGGCGGCTTGATCGAGCGGCCGGTAGGCGGTGGCGACGAGGTAGGCGCCGGAGCCCCATTCCGCCTTGACCGGGATATCGACGGTGGTGCCGCCCTCCGAGACCGTGACGTCGCGGATGTCGTGGACGCGGTCGCTCACCACCGCGAGCGTCGCCGTGCCGGCGAATTTCGGGACGAGGCGTGCTTTCAGCCGTTCGCCGGTGGCGTAGGCCGCCTTGTCGAGGGTGAGATCCAGAAGGTCGGGCACGTCGGCGCTCTCGGAGCCGCCCCAGCCGACGGAGAAACTCACGCTCACGGCGGCCTGCGGCTGGCCCGGCACGGTGGCTTCCAGGCGGTACTGCCCGAGGCCGACGGGGGCTGAAATGCGCGCAGGCGCATCGGCCGAGGTCGCGACGCGCCCGTCGGCGACGCGGCGGCTCGACTTCACCGGCTCGAAGCTCCAGCGCCCGTCCTCGCGGTACCATTGATAGGTCCGCTCGACCTTCGAGAGCGTCCAGACCACGCCGTCCTGCGGCAGGCGCCGCCCGTCGGGCGCGGCCATCACGAGGTCGAAGGTGGCGGTCGCCCCGTCCGACAGGTCGCCGCCGAAATTTTTTCGCAGGGCCAGGACCGGGGTGGAGGGCAGGATCGGCAGGGTGACGCTGCGGCTGAGCGCCCGCCCGCCCGGCTCGCCGACCGAGAGCGTGATCTTGGCCTCCAGCGGCCGGGGGGCGGCGAGTTCCTGCACCGGCACGGTGAGACTCGCTTGGCCCCGCGCGTCGGTGGTCGCCTTGGCATCGACCTCCGTGGTGGTGGCTTCCACCGCCTCGTCGTCGAGGCCGATGGAAAACCCTTCCAGGCCCTTGATGCCGGAGGTGGAGGCGGGCTGCACCGCGACCGCCGCCGACACGTCGAGGCCGGAGCCCGGCGCGCCGTAGAGGTAGCGGGCCGACACGTCGATCGTCGCGGGCTCGCCGCGCTTCAGCGTCGGGGTCTTGGGGGTGAGGCTGACTTCGAGCCGCTCGGGGACATAATCCTCGACGAGCCAGCTCGCCTCGCCGACCGGCGGCGCCTTCGGGTCGGTGTAGGCCGAGACCCGCCACGTGCCGTGCATCGCACCCGCCATCAGCGGCAGGGAGAGGGCGCGCCCGCCGAGGCCTTCGTCGGACACGGCCGCGCGGCGGTACTCGACGCCGTCCGGGCGCTTGACCACGAGGGTCAGCGGCAGGCCGCTCACCGCCGCGCCCTGCGGGTCGCGCAGCAGGGCGGTCAACTGCACCGTCTCGCCGGAGCGGTAGACGCCGCGCTCGGGGAAGACGTAGGCCTCCGCGCCTCCCGGCGCCGGACGGCCCTTCACACCGCGGTCGGACAGATCGAAGGCGCCCTGCGCCAGATCGAGGAAGCCGTAATCGTCGCCGATCTGCGCAACGACGAGGCCCGGCGCCAGCCCGCCCTCGCCGCGGGCCAACCCGCCGGGGAAGGCGGCGTGGCCCTGGCCGTCGGTCTTGGCGGTGGCCAGCACGTCGTTGTTGCGGGCGACGAGGCGGATCTCGGCGCCCGACACCGCCTTGGCGCTGGCGAGCGAGCGGGCCAGCACATGGACGCCGTCGCGGCCCTTGAAGGCGGTGAGCCCGAGATCGGAGACGACGAACCACTGCGTCGCCTGAGTCTCGTAGCCGCCCTCCTCGTCCGCCGCCGCATCGGTGGTGCCGGTGGGCTTGGCCAGCATCAGGTAGAGCCCAGGCTCGAGCTTGCCGACCGCCTGGAGCACGGGGAAGGCGGTCACCGCCTCGCGGTTGGTGTCGGCCTTCGCCGTATCGAGGGTGCCCTTCCAGACCCGCTGGCCCTTCTGATCGGCGATCGTTTTGGCCGTGGAGCCGCTGAGCTGGCTCAGGAATTCCTCCGAGCGGAGCGTCGGCAGCAGGCCGCGGTCACCGATGCGCAGCACCTCGACATCGAGTTTGGGCGTGTTCACCGAGACCAGCGGCACGCCGGCCTGTCCGGTGCGCGGCAGGACGTAGTTGCGGCCGGTGAAGCGGACCTGGGGCGAGCGGTCGCGAACGTAGACTTCGTAATCGGCCGGCTTCAGCAGAGTCTCGCCGACGGTCGAGGGCAGGCCCTGACGCAGGACGAAGGCGTAGCGCTCGGAATGCTTCAGGCCATCGACGCAGACCTGCTGGCCCTCCGCCGTCACTGCGGCGTTGCTCGCGCCGGAGACGGCGACGAAGGGGGCGTAGTCGGTCTTCGGGAGCAGGGCCTCCGAGAAGGTGAAGCAGACCCGCGGCGCGGCGGCGTCCGAATCGACCTTGTAGTCGAGGATGCGGAAGCCGTGCTCCTCGCGCAGTTTTTCGTAGGTCCCCCGCGTCGGCGCGTCGTCCTTGAGTGCGAGGCTCGCCCGGTAGGCCTCCATCGCCGGGCGCCACTCGGCCTGCGCGGCCTGGACCTCGCCGAGGCGCGCCAGCGCGCGGGCCTCGTCGGCGGGCGTCTTCGCCTTCAGGTAGCCCTGATAGGCCGCCGCCGCGGCGCGGCCCTTGAGCTTGAGCCGGGACGCATAATCCCCGCGCTCCTCGTCGGCACCCGCCGCTGCCGCCGTCCGGGCGTAGTCGAGCCAATTCCGAACATCGTTCGGGTCGGCCGCAATCGCTGCGGCGTAGGCGTTCATCTCGGCGTCGGGCTCGGCCTCCTCGCTCTTGGCGGCGGCCTCCGCCTCGCGGCGCCACTGGGTGGCGGGCTTGGCGCCGGGGGGCGCCTCGGCCTTCAGCGAAGCTTCCAGCCGGACGCCCGCGCTGGCGAGCGCCTCGCGCACGAAGGTCTTTTGCACCGGGGTCGTCGCGGATTTCGGCGGTGCTGCCGGGCGCGGCGCCTGGGCGGCGGCCGGCACGGCCACGGCCATGCTCATCAGGACGGCAAGGCGCCGGATACGGTTGCCCTGGGTCATGCGCGTCTCCCCGACCGGCACCGTTCGAGGCCGGCGCGGCGGGCGGCACGCTATCACTTGGCGCGGGCGCTGCAACGCTTGTCCCGGCTTGTGGGAGTGCGTCCGACCCGGGCATCATTGCTCCGACGCGCCTACCGCGTCGGAGCGGGTGACGGCGATGCGTGAGCGGACGGCAGCTTTGCGAACGGGCCTCGCGGTCTTCGCCAGCCTTGGCCTCGCGGCCTTGGCCAGCCTTGGCATCACGGCCTTGGCCTGCCTCGGCCTCGCGCTCGGGGCTGCGGCGCAGGGTGTATCCGCGCCGGCTCCGAAGCCGGCCGCGCCCACGCCCGACCCCGCCTTCGAGGCGGCGCGGGCGGCGTTCGAGGCGCTGCCGGAGGCCGAGCGGCGCGCGATGCAGGACGCGCTGGTCTGGACCGGCGACTACAACGGCGTCACGACCGGCGGCTTCGGGCGCCGGACTTTCGAAGGAATCGCCACCTACCAGCGGCGCACCGGCGCCGCGCCCACCGGCCAGCTCGCCGCCCCCGAGCGGGCGGCGCTCGCAACGGCAGCGGAGGCGGCGCGCAAGGCGGCGCGGTTCCGGGTCCAGACGGATGGGGCGAGCGGCGCCGTCATCGGCGTGCCGGAGCGGCTGCTGTCGAAGCGCAGCCTGATGCCCGGCGGCACCCGCTGGCAGAGCGCCGACGGGCGCGTGACCCTGGACACCCGCTCCTTCCCGCCCGGCACGACCGATCTCGACGCCCTGTTCGAGCGCGCCACCGCCGCGAGCCCGGAGCGCAAGGTCACCTACAAGCTGAAGAAGCCGGATTTCATCGTCGTCACCGCCGAGACCGCGGTTGGGCGCTCCTATGTCCGCTACGCACTCGGCGAGGCCGGCATCCGCGGCTTCGCCCTGGGCTACGACCGGGCGCTGGCGAGCGAGGTCGAGCCCCTGGTGATCGCGGTGGCGAACAGCTTTTCGCCGTTTCCCGCGGACGGCGTGTCGCCGTCGGTCGCGGCGGCGCCGCCGGCCGCAGCGGTGGCGCTCCCTAAGCCGGCGCCGAATCCGGGACCCGGCCTCGCCGCGGCGCCGGCTCTGGCACCGCCTTCGAGCGAGGCGCGGGCCTCCGCGACCGGATTGAACCTCGGCGGCGGGCGGGTGCTGACGGCGGCCTCCGCCCTGGAGAACTGCCCGGCGCCCCGAATCGGCGGGTTGCCGGCCCGGAGCGAGGGGGGCGGCCCCGGGGTGGTGCTGCGGGTCGAGGGGCTCGGCGGCGGCATGGCGCCGGCCCTGCGGACGGAGGCGCCCGGCGCGGACGAGGCCTTGCTGGTGCTCGCGGCGGAAGCGGGGGGCGGGCGCAGCGTCGCCCCCGGCATCGCCGGACCGGGCGGCGTGTTCGCGCCGCTTCAGCCGGGCGCGGGCGGCGCACCCGTGCTCGACCGGGCGGGGCGCCTCGTCGGCCTCGTGGCGCGGGCGCCCGCGGGCCCACGTCTGATCGCCGGGGTCATGCCGCCGACGCGCTATCCGATGGTGCCGGCGAGCGCGTTGGCCGAAGTGTCGAAGGGAAGTGGGACGACCCCCGTCGCGACCCCGCCTGTCAGGGCCGCCGCGCCGGTTCTCGGTGCGGTGGTCGGGATCGTATGCGGGCGCTGAGGGGAGCCGTTCAGTCGAGGACCACGGCGACGAGGGAGAACAGGCCGGCCAGCAGCAGGTTGCAGGCGATGAGGACGACGACCGTCATGGGACGCTTTTGACTTTCGAGGGAGGTCGGGAAGGCGCGCCACCCAGGCGGTAGCCCGAGAAGCTTGACGATGTGTTCCCTCCGGTCCGATTGCGGCGGCGGCGGGGCCTGAGGTGCCCGAAAGCGGTGCAGGGAGAGCACACTCATCCCCTCATCGTCCGTCACGCTTGAACCGCTCGTGAACCGGCTGTCGCCCGGCGGCCACAGTCTCGCCTGTACGAGTCCGGTAGGCCCCTGCGCCGCAAATTCGGCAAGGTTTCGTTAACGGATGCGGTTTCGCGGATGTGCCGTTTCGAGACAGTGGCGACATGATCTCCCTGAGCGAATCCCTTCTGAGCGCGGCGAGCCTGCTCGGGCTCGGTGCGCTCGCCGCCCGCCTGCCCGAAGTGCCGCCGGAGGCCGAGCCCGAGAGAAGGAATCTGTCGCCCGATGCGGTGACGCCGGACGATCCCTTCTTTCTTGCGGTCGCCGAGGCGCTGCAGGAAGCGGGCTATCTGGATTCCTGAAAATCCGGCGATTAAGCCTCGCCGACATCCGGCGCCCGATCTGGGGCCGGAGCCGGAGGTTTTAATCGCATGACCGCATCCCACGACGTCCAACCGCGGGTCTCGCAGGACGTTCTGGCCGCGGTCGGCGGCACGCCGCTGATCCGCCTGCGCCGTGCTTCCGAGGAAACCGGCTGCACCATCCTCGGCAAGGCCGAGTTCCTCAATCCCGGCCTGTCGGTGAAGGACCGGGCCGCCCTTTCGATCGTGCGCGACGCGGAAGCGCGCGGGCTGATCCGGCCGGGCGGCACCATCGTCGAGGGCACGGCGGGCAACACCGGGATCGGGCTGGCCTTGGTCGCCTCGGTGCGCGGCTACCGCACCGTCATCGTCATCCCGGAGACCCAGTCGGCGGAGAAGAAGGAGACGCTGCGGCTCGCGGGCGCCCGTCTCGTCGAGGTGCCCGCCGTCCCCTTCGCCAACCCGAACAACTACGTCCACGCCGCCCGCCGCCTCGCCGAGCGGCTGGCCGAGACGGAAGCGGCCGGCGCCTTCTTCGCCGACCAGTTCGACAACGTCGCCAACCGCCGCGCCCATATCGAGGGCACCGGCCCGGAAATCTTCGCGCAGACCGAGGGCAAGGTCGACGGCTTCGTCTGCGCCGCCGGGACCGGCGGCACGCTGGCGGGTGTCGCCGAGGCTTTGCGGGCCGCCAAGCCCGAGGTGAAGATCGCGCTGTCCGACCCGGAAGGCTCGGCGCTGCACAGCCTCTACAGCACCGGCACACTCAAGGCCGAAGGCTCCTCGATCACCGAGGGCATCGGCCAGGGCCGGGTGACGAAGAACCTCGAAGGGTTCGCGCCCGATCACTCCTTCCGGATCCCGGACGCGGAAGCGCTGGAGATCGTCTTCCGGCTGATGCGGGAGGAGGGGCTGTCCCTCGGCGGCTCCTCGGGAATCAACGTGGCCGGCGCGATCCGCCTCGCCCGCGCCTTGGGCCCCGGCCACACCATCGTGACGATCCTGTGCGACGGGGCGGCGCGCTACGCCTCGAAGCTGTTCAATCCGGCCTTCCTCAAGGAGCGCGGCCTGCCGACGCCGGATTGGCTCGGCGCGGCGGCGGGCGATCTGCCGGACTGGCGGGCCTGAAGGTTACCCCCGCGTCTTTCCGAGACGGGCGATCAGGGCTTCGATGCGCTCGCCGACGGGTTCGGTGAGGCAGCCGGCGTAGAGGCTGCGCAGGTTCTTGCCGAGATGGCGGCGCACGCCCTGGCTGAGCGGCGGGACGGCGTCGCCCGCCGTCGACTTCGTCTCGGTGACCGTCTTCGTCACGGATCGTCTCCCGTCCGGCCCCTCGAAGACCGTACTTTGGCAGGAGACGGTTAAGGCGGGTTTTACCGGGATCGTTGACGGACGGTTCACCGTGGGGCGCCCGGAGGCTCGTGTCGCATCGGCCCGAAAGCCGGCGGCCACCGTTCGGGCCGATGCTCCGGACGCGAAACGGCGCCCGATCCTCCCGGATCGGACGCCGTTTCGAGGCTCCTGAAAGGACGCCTACCGCGTCGAGGGCAGCAGCAGGTCCGGCAGCCAGAGGGCGATGCCCGGCATCAGGCAGAGCAGGACGATCGCCACGGCCATCAGGATCACGAAGGGCAGCGTGCCCCAGATGATGTCCTTCAACGGGATGTCGGGGGCGATGTTCTTGATGACGAAGATGTTGAGGCCCACCGGCGGGTGGATCAGGCCCATCTCCATGGTGATCGTCATCACCACGCCGAACCAGACGAGGTCGAACCCGGCGGCCTTCAACGGCGGCAGGATGATCGGCGCCGTCATCAGGATGATCGAGACCGGCGGCAGGAAGAAGCCCAGCGCGATCACCAGCGACAGGATGGTGGCGAGCAGCACCCAGGGCGAGAGCTGCATCTCGACGATGGCCTGCGCCGCCGCCTGGGAGATGTGGAGGTAGCTCATCACGTAGGCGTAGAGGAGCGACATGCCGATGATCAGCATCAGCATGGTCGATTCCCGCAGCGTCGCGGTCAGGATCGGGTCGAGGTCGCGGAAGCGCCAGACGCCGTAGATCACCGCGATGAGCGCCAAGGCCAGCAGGCCGCCGAGCCCCGCCGTCTCGGAGGGCGTGGCGTAGCCGCCGTAGAGCGCGACCATGACGCCGGTGAGCAGCACCACGAAGGGCAGCACCCGCGGCAGCGTCGAGAAGCGCTCGCGCATGCTGTAGGTGTCTTCCTTCAGGATCGGGTGCTGCGTTCCCGTCCGCTCGTAGGCCGCCTTGGCGGCGGCGAACTCTGAGCGGAAGCGGAACACCGACCAGCCGGCAAACAGCGCGACCAAGAGGAAGCCCGGCCCGATGCCGGCGAGGAACAGGCGGCCCAGCGACTGCTCGGCGGCGACCGCGTAGAGGATCATGGTGATCGAGGGCGGCAGCAGGATGCCGAGGGTGCCGCCGGCCGCGATGATCCCGGCGGCGAAGCCCGGCGAGTAGCCGCGCTTGCGCATCTCCGGAATGCCGGCCGAGCCGATCGCCGAGCAGGTCGCGGGCGAGGAGCCGGCCATGGCGGCAAACAGCGCGCAGGCGAAGACGTTGGCGATGCCGAGGCCCCCCGGGATGCGGTGCATCCAGGCATGCATCGCCGAGTAGAGATCCTGGCCGGCGCGGGACCGCCCGATCGCCGCGCCCTTCAGGATGAAGAGCGGGATCGACAGGAGCGTGATCGAGGCCATCTCCTCGTAGACGTTCTGCGCCACCGTATCGAGCGAGGCGGCGGGCATGAACACGTACATGAAGGCGAGCGCCACGAAGCCGAGCGCGAAGGCGATGGGGATGCCCGACAGCATCGCCCCCAGCGTCGCCCCGGCATAGAGGAAGCCGATCGCGGCGGTGCTCATCGGTGTCCCCCCGTCTTGGTGTGGAGCGGAGCGCCCGAGAGGGCGGCCGCGTCGTCGCGGTTCTTGTTGAGGTCGGCGCCCATGCCGACTTTGCGACCGGCGAAACCCGCCGCCCACGGCCCGTAGAGCACGGCTTGCGAGATCTGCAGGACGAACTGGATCGTCAGAAGGGTCATGCCCGCCGACATCAGCACGTAGGGGATCCAGAGCGGCGGTCCCCAGGTCGATTGCGAGATCTGGCCGTCGACCCAGGCCTCGTGGAACAGGCTCCAGCTCTTCCAGGCGAAGAAGGCCACGAAGGCGAGGCTCACCACATCGACGAGGATGAGGCGCACCCGGTTGACCGCGGGCGAGAGCAGGCCGGTCAGCGCCTCGATGGCGACGTGGCCGCGCTTGGCCTGCACGCCCGCCGCCGAGAGGAAGGTCGCGCCGACGATCAGAAACACGGCGGTCTCGTCCTGCCACTCGGTCGGCTCGTGCAGGACGTAGCGGATCACCACCGAGTAGCTGAGGACGAGGCAGGCCGCGACGAGGGCGATGCCGCCGCAGACCAGGATGGCGTGGTTGAGCCGGCGCAGCGTCCGGTCGATGACCCCGAGGAGGCCGGGAACGCGCGGTTCCTCGGCCTTGCGGGTCTCGGAGGCGGCCGAGGCCGCGTCGAAGGCGTGGCTCACGCGACCTGCTCCGCCAGCTTGAGGAGCTCGGCGCAGGAGGCGTTCTTGTTGGCGAAGTCCTTCCAGGCGGTGTCGCGGGCGATGTCGCGCCACTTGCCCAGCGTCGCCTCGTCCATGTGGACGACCTTGGCGCCGGCCTTGGAGAAGACCTCCTCGACCTTGGTGTCGTCGGCCTTGGCGCCTTCCTGCCCGAAACTCTCCAGCTCGGCACCGACCGCCATGATCAGGTCCTGCTGGTCCTTGGGCAGGCCCGAGAACACGATCTTGGACATCATGATCGGCTCCAGCATGAACCAGTAGGAGCGCTCGCGGCCCGAGGTCAGGGCCTTTGAGATTTCCTCCAGGCGGAACGAGATCAGGCTGGTGGAGGAGGTCAGGACCGCGTCGCAGGCGCCGGTCTGCATCGCGGCGTAGGATTCGTTCGAGGGTAGCGACAGGGTCGCGGCACCCGCCTGCTTCATCATCAGGTCCATCTCGCGCGAGCCGCCGCGGACCTTCATGCCCTTGGCGTCCTCAGGCGTCAGCAGCGGGCGCTCGCGGCTGGCGACGCCGCCGGCCTGCCAGACCCACGAGACGAGGACGATGCCCTTGGCGTCGAGGATCTCGGTGAGCTTCTTGCCGACCGGCGCACTCTTCCAGGCCACGGCCTGGGCGTAGGAGGGCACCAGGGCCGGCATCAGGCCGATATTCATCTCGGGCACCTCGCCGCCCGCGTAGGGCGAGGGGTAGAGCGAGAGGTCGAGCGCCCCTTTGCGCATGGCGCTGAACTGCGCGTTGGTCTTCATCAGGGACGAGCCGGGATAGACCTGCACGTCGAGCGCCCCCTTCGAGCGCTCCTTCACCGCGGCGGCGAACTTGCGGCACATCCGGTCGCGGAAATCGCCCTCGTCGATCGAGCCGCCGGGGAACTGATGCGAGATCTTGAGGGTCGTGGCCGCGCGGGCGGAGCCGCGGCCGAGCGTCAGCAGGGCCGGCGCGGCGAGCCCGGCCGCGAGGAGGTGGCGGCGGCTCAGCGTCATGGCGTTCGTCATGGCGTTTCCTTCCGAAATCCGCTTTCGCGAATGCGCGCGCGGTCGCTGCTTTTGCAGCTTTTTGTGCGCTGCAATATATTCTTGCTGCGCAACATAATATACAAGATCGCGCCATCTTGCATATTTTGTCAACCGCTCCGAATATGGCTCGGCACAAAATCGCCGACGAGCCGTCCCCATGAATCAGACCCAGCGCCTGCGGCAGACGATCGAGGACGAGATCGTTGACGGTCGCCTCGCCGTGGGCGCGCGTCTCGACGAGACCCAGCTCGCCGAGCGGTTCGGGGTGTCGCGCACGCCGATCCGCGAGGCGCTGCTGCAACTGGCCGCCACGGGCCTCGTCGAGACCAAGCCGCGCAAGGGCATGGTGGTGAGCGCCCCCGAGCCGGGGCATCTGCTCGAGATGTTCGAGACGATGGCGGAACTGGAGGCGTCCTGCGGGCGGCTCGCCGCGCGCCGCCTCACGCCGGAATTGGAGACCGAGCTGAACGCCGCCCTCGACGCCTGCCGCCGCGCCGCGGCCGAGGGCGACCCGGAGGCCTATTACGGCGAGAACTACGTGTTCCACACCGTGATCTATCGAGCCTGCCGCAACGCCTTCCTGTGCGGGCAGGCTTTGGCGCTGCACCGGCGCCTCTCGCCCTATCGGCGGCTGCAACTGCGCACCCGTCACCGGGTGGCGCAGTCGCTGTCCGAGCACGAGGCGGTGGTGGCCGCGATCCGGGCGGGCGACGGCGCGACGGCGGCCGAGCAACTGCGCCGCCACGTGCTGATCCAGGGCGACGGGTTTTCAGAGCTTGTGGCCAACCTGCGGGCCCTCGACACCAGCGCGGCGTGAGGGCCCGCCGGAACTTCAGAACGAGGCCCGGATGCCGCCGAACACGCTTCGGCCGATTCCGGGATAGTAGATCGCCGAGGCTGCATTCGGCGCCAGCGCCAGCACCGAGATGTCGGAGATGTATCGCTCGTCGGTCAGATTGCGGGCGTCCACGAACAGCGAGACGCCGTTCGAGAAGTCGATGCCCGTCTGCACGTTGAAGAGCGCGTAGCCCGGCACCCGTTGCGCGTTGCCATGATCGGCAAAGGCCCCCTGCGGCACCCAGTCGATCGAAGGCGTGAGATAGAATCCGCTCGGATGGGCGTAGCTCAGAACCGTGCGCAGCACGTCCTGCGGGATGCCGGCGATGCGGTTGTTGACGTAGACCGGGTCGCCGACGAAGCGGAAGTCGTTGTGCGTCCAGATCTGCGTGAGGTTTAGGCGGTCGCCGATGCCGGTGAGGTCGCGCGAGAGGTCGTATCCGAGCGCCGCCTCGATGCCCTGGTGCCGGGTGCGCGGCGCGTTGAAGGTCGCCGCCGGCACGCCCGCCGCGCTGGCCGTGGCCGTGTTGAAGTTGATCAACGTGTCGCGCACCTCGGCCCGGTAGAGCGTCACGTCCCAGGTCCAGCTTTCGAGCCGGCCGCGGGTGCCGGCCTCGTAGGTCCAGGCGCGCTGCGCCTTGAGCGGCACGAAGGTCGTGCCCGCCGTGTTCATTTGCGCGAGGTCCGAAAAATCCGGCACGTCGGCCGAGCGGGTCGCGTCGGCGAAGACCTGTACGGTCGGCAGCGGCTGCCACAGCAGGCCGACCTTCGGGTTCACGCCCTCGTAGGTCGCGTCGGCGTAGCGCGGGACCGGATTCAGCGGCGGGAAGCCGCCCTTGTTGCTGTAGGTGCGGTTCGAGGAGAAGGCCTTGGCCCCGGTCATCAGCGCGAGGTCGGGCAGGAACCAGAACCGGTTCTCGGCATAGGCCTCGTAGTTCGAGGCGCTCTGGACAGCGCGCAGGGTCTGGGCGCCGCGCAAACCGGCGACGTTCTGGAATTGCCGGGCATCGTTGATCCCGGCGAACGCCCGCAGGCCGAGGAGCAGGTCGTTGCGATAGCCCGCGATATCGAAGGTGCCGGACCAGTGGGGCGAGACGCCGTAGGTCCAGCCGTCCTGATCGATCACCTGAAAGATCGGATGGTAGAGGTTCTTGTGGATCGCCCAGGAATCGATGTCGAGGCGGCCGACATCGAGTTCGAACGAGGTGCGGTTGGCGATCCGCTCGGCCTGCACCTTTCGCGATTGGTTGTTGTTCACCGCGTTGAGGTTGGCGACGCTCGGGTTCGTCAGCGCCGTGTCGAGGGTCAGCGTGCCGGGCAGCTTCTGGTCTGTGTCGTAGAGGCCGACATAGAACCGCGTCTCGATGCCCGGCGCGATCCGGTAGCCGAGATTGGCGTTGAAGTTCTGCGTGCGCTGGGTCTCGTGGGTTCGATAGCCGTCCGAGTTCGTCAGCGTGCCGGAGATCAGGAAGTCGGCCGGACCCGAGATGCGCGAGAACTGGAAGCTCTCGCGGAAGGTGTTGAAGCTGCCGGCCTCGAAGCGGAGGATGTTGGGCGCGAGCGCCGTGTAGGCGGTCGGCGTCACGAAGTTGACCGCGCCGCCGAGCGTGGTGGCGCCGAAACTGAGCGCGTTGCCGCCCTTGAACACCTCGATGGAGCGCAGGGCCAGCGGATCGATCTGGTAGAAGTCGCCGCTGCCGTCGGCGAGGTTGAGCGGAATGCCGTCCTGCAACAGCTCGATGCCGCGCACGTGGAAGCCGCGGGCGATGCCGGAGCCGCGGATCGAGAGCCGCATCTCCTGACCGTAGCGGGTCTGCACGAACACGCCGGGCACGTCCTTGAGCACGTCGCGCACGGTGTTGGCGTAGGTGTTCTGGTAGGCGGCGGCGTCGACGAAGGCGACCGAGCCGACGGTGGATTCCACGGCCGCCCGCTGGGCGGCGAGGCTCGGCACGGTCAGCGAGCCGGCTGTCTCGCGGGGATCGGGGCGGCGTTCGCCGGCGACGCTGATCTCGGCCAGGGTCGTCGCACTGCCGGGCGGGGCTTGCGTGCGGCCGGGCGGGGCCTGGGCGATGGCGGGGGAGACGGTCGTCAGGCAGGCGAGCACAGGCAGGGCGGCACGCGGCGCGCCCCGTCGGGAAGAGGTCATGGCTGGACAGGTCCGTGGTCTGAAGGATCGGGAAGGGGCGATCGATCAGGCGACGGGGGGCGCTCGGACGCGGGGACGGGTGCCCGGCGGGGCGCGGGGAGAGGCGGTGACTTCGGGGCGCCAAGCGACCCGGTGAACCGGGGTGACCGGCCAGACGACGGCGGTGGCGACCGTCGGCGGAAGGGCCGGTGCGGTCACCGCGTGGGCGGCGGGGCAGCAGGGCAGGTGGGCGTGGGCCGGATGCTTCGACGATCCGTCGGCCTCCCCCGCCTCGGGGGCGCAGAGGATGTGCGCGGGCCCGAAGTTTCCCACGAAGGCGGCCTGGCCCAGCAAGGCCTGCAGGGCGAGCGCGTAGAGCGCGGCCACGGCGACGACCGCGCGACACGCGGTCCATCCGGGCAGGCGCCTTCGCATCGGGCCAGCTAGAGTCAAGCTTGGCCGTACGTCAATGCGGATCCGCGCGGCGGCCGCGCGATTTCCATCTCCGGGACGGCCGCTCAGCTGGGGCGCCCGCCCGCGACGAGCCGATGCAGTTGCTTGAGGGCGAGGGGGTGCCCGGCCCCGAGATCGAGCGGGCCGACGAAGCCGCCGTCGCGGTCCATCATGTAGACCATCAGGCTGTGCTCGATGGTGCTGCCCCCGCCAGCCAGCGGCACCCGCTTCACCTCGGCGCGGTAGGCGCGCGTCACCCGCTCGATCGCCTCGGGGCTGCCGGTCAGGCCGGTGATGCGCTCGCTGAACGAGGCCATGTAGTCGCGCATCACCTCCGGCGTGTCCTGCTCGGGATCGACGGTGACGTAGTAGGCCTGAAGGTCGCCCCCCTCCTTCGCGAAGGCGTCGAGCAGGTTGCCGAGGTCCGCCAGCGTCGTCGGGCAGACATTGGGGCATTGGGTGAAGCCGAAGAATACGAGGAACGGCTTGCCCAGAAGCGTGCGCGAATCGAGCACGCCGCCCTTCGAGGAGTCGAGCCGGAACGAACCGCCCACCACCGAGATCGGCGGGGGCTTCGGCCCCCGCGGCAGGAACGCCACCGTCGTCCCGACGATGGCGGCGAGCCCGAGGGCGAAGACGGCGAGGATCAGGCCGCCGCCCCGCTGCGCCCGGGGGCGCTCGGGCTCAGTGGGCATGGTCATGGTCGTGTCCCTGATCCGGCCCCTTGGCCGCCAATCCCTCGACGACGAACTCCACCGGCACCGTGCCGGCCTTCTCGAAGGTGAGGGTGCCGGCGACGCGCTCGCCCTTCTTGAACGGCTGCTTCAGGTCGAGGAACATCAGGTGGTTGCCGCTGGGCGCCAGCGTCAGCGTGGCGCCGGGCGCGATCTCCAGGCCGTTGGGGAGCGGGGCCATCTTCATCACGCCGTTCTCCGTCGACATGGAGTGCAGCTCGGCCCGGCCCGCCGCGGTGATGCTCGCGCCGGTGAGGCGGTCGGGGCTCGCGCCCGTATTGGTGACGCTGAGATAGCCCGCCGCGACCTTGGCCCCGCCCGGCGTCGCGCGGGACCAGGGATGGTCGATCTTCAGCGGGCCCGCCTTGTAATCGTGGGCCGAGAGCGGGCCCGCCGACAGGGCGGCGAGGGCGAGCGCGAGGGCGGCAAGGCGCGAGGGACGAAGGCGCATGGTCTGTCTCCGGTCGTGGGCGCTCCGGGCGTCGGCCGCGGGGCGCGGAGGCGTCGGGAAGAGATGGGGAGGCCGTGGGAACGGCCGGGGCGGACGCGGCGTCGCACGCCGGTCCCGGCTCAGTGATGATGGGCGTGGCCACCGCTCTCGGGCGCCGCGCCGGGGGCTTGGGCGGTGGGCCCCTGCGCTCCGATCGGCGCGACCGTGAAGGTCACCGGAACGGCGCCGGCCCGCTCGAAAATGAGCGTGCCGGGCACGGACTCGCCGGCCCGCAGGCCGTCGCTCAGGTCGAGGAACATCAGGTGCAGGCCGCCGGGCTTGAGCGCCACGCTCTCGCCGGGCGCGATGGACAGGCCCCCTTCGACCGGGGCCATCTTCATCACGCCGTTCTCCGTCGACATCGAATGGATCTCACCCCGCCCGGCTCGGGCGATGGTGGCGCCGGTCAGCCGGTCGGGCTCGGTGCCGGTGTTGCGCACGGTCACGTAGCCGCCCGCGACCTTGGCCCCGCCGGGTGTGGCGCGCAGCCACGGCGACTCGACGGCCAGGGCACCGGTCCTGGCCGCCGCCTCGGCCTTGACGGGGGCCGGCGCGGTCGTGTTGGCGGCGACGATCCGCACGGCGGGGGCGGGCGTCTTGAGGGCACGGGCGCCTTCGCCCTGCGCCGGAACCTCGCTCCAACGGTAACCGCCCTCGGTGCAATCCTGCTCGACGGGGAAGTAGATCGTCGCCCCCGGCGCGAAATCGTCCGAGACGCGGGCGAGGAAGGTGAATTCGTCGACCTGATCGTCGGGCAGGCTGCCGCCGCTCCACGTGATCGTGGTGACGCCTTCGCTGACGGTGCCGTGGAACGACGGGTAGGCTTTCGCATAGGCCGAGCGCGTGGTGGCCAGCGTCCACCCGGGCTTGGGCATCGGCTTGGCCCCGGTCACGCCCTCCGGGATCGTGACGCTGACCCGGGTGGTCGGCTTGCCGTCGCAGCCGTGCATGATCTGGACGACGCCGCGATAGGCGGCGTTGGGCGCGGCCTCCTTGCGCTCCAGCACGGCATGGGCCGAGGCGGCGGTGACGAAGACGGGCAGAAGGACGAGGGCGGCCGGCAGGGCGGCGCGCGGGCGGGCGTGGGGCATGGGCGATCCGAAAAGAAGCTGATGTCGAAGGTCGCACGCGGCTCGCTCGGCCGGCACTTTCGGCCGGCTCGGCCGGGGAGAGCGCGCGGGGCGCGATCCCGCGATGGCCGCGCGGACGGCCTGCGGGAGAGGCGGGATCAGGCGAGCGGCGGCGCGCGGGCGCTGGCGATCAGGAAGGGCGGTGCGCGGGCGGCGAGGCGGGTGCGCGCCCGCCAGTCGGTCGCCGTCGCGTCCGACTCGCGCCGGGCCGGCGAACTCGCCAGCGCCGGCGGCGGGGCGGCGGACGGGGTGTGGCTCGCCGCATGGCAGCAGGCGGCGTGGGGCGGGAGCGTTGCGGACTGGCTCTCGGGCGCCGCCTCGGCCTGGGCGGCGCAGAGGAGACCGGACGCACCCGTCACCGGCAGCGTCGCGATGCCCCCGAGCAGGGCCTGGAGCACCAGCGCATAGAGCGCGACGACGGCCGTGAGCGCGCGCAGGCGGCGCGGCGCACGCCCGGTCCGGTCGCGGTGGTTCGTCGGCATGATCCAAGACCTAGAACAGCCGCGTGCGGGCCGCCAGCGGATTCGCGTCGCAGGCCGGGCGAGCGCCCTGCCTCCGGTCCGGCCTCGCGCAGCGGCAGCCGCGGCGCGCCGCGCTCCGGGCGTCCCGAACACGGGAAGCCCTCTTGGCCGCTATCCGTGACTCCAGCGCCCCACCCGCGCGGTCACGTGCGCCACGGCACCAGGGGCGCCACAATATGGCCCGGAACGGCATGGCTTCTTAACGCTAAGACCCCGACAACGGCGGCACGAGGACTTGGCGGGACTGTCGTCCCGGCCGGACCCACCGAACCGCACCTTCATCCAGAGCCCCGGATCGATGCTGAAGACCGCGCGCCCCACCCGTTCCCTCGCTTTCGCTCTGGCGGCGGCCACGCTGCTGGCCGGGCCGGCCCTCGCCCGCGAGCCGGGCTTCGCCCAGGCCGAGTGGGCGCAGGACTATTCCTCGCCCTCGACCATGCAGGTGACGCGCTCCTCGACGCCGATCCTGTCGCCGCAGACCATCGCGGCCACCGAGGCGATGGTCGAGAAGTACCGCGCCATCGTCGCCCGCGGCGGCTGGCAGCCGGTCTCCGGCGCGGCGGGTCTGCGCGTCGGCTCCCGCGGCCCGGCGGTCGCCGCCGTGCGCCAGCGCCTGATCGTGACGGGTGACCTCGACGCCAACGCGGGTGGCGCGGGCGTCTACGATTCCTACGTCGCGGCGGGCGTGAAGCGCTTCCAGGCCCGCCACGGCCTGTCGCAGACCGGCCAGATGAGCCCGGCCACCCAGGCGGCGATGAACGTCCCGGCCGACATCCGCCTGCGCCAGCTCGAGACCAACGTGATCCGCCTGCGCTCGTATTCGGGCGATCTCGGCCGGCGCTTCGTCATCACCAACATCCCGGCCGCTCTGGTGCAGACGGTCGAGAACGGGCAGGTCGTGACCCTGCACGCCGCGGGCGTGGGCAAGATCGACCGCCAGTCGCCGATCATGAACACCAAGGCGGTGGAGATCAACTTCAACCCGACCTGGACGGTCCCGGCTTCCATCGTGAAGAAGGACCTGATCCCGAAGATGCAGAAGGATCCGAACTACCTCACGGACAACAAGATCCGCATCCTCTCGGGCGGCCAGGAGATCTCGCCGCGCCAGGTCAACTGGAACTCGGACGAGGGCACTCGTTACACCTATCGCCAGGATTCGGGCGCCGACTTCAACTCGATGGGCGTGGTGCGCATCAACATCCCGAACCCCTACGGCGTGTTCATGCACGACACCAATTCCCGCGGCGTGTTCGGCGACGACTTCCGCTTCATCTCCTCGGGCTGCGTCCGCCTGCAGAACGTGCGCGAATACATCACGTGGCTGCTGAAGGAGACCCCCGGCTGGGACCGCGCCGCGGTCGAGCGCGCGGTGGAAGGCGGCCAGCGCATCGACGCGCGCCTCGCCCAGCCCGTGCCGGTCTACTGGACCTACATCACCGCCTGGGCGACCCCGGAGGGCACCGTCCAGTTCCGCGACGACATCTACAAGCGCGACGGCGTCAACGTGCCCTCGACCCTCGAGGCGCCGACCCCGGTCGCCAGCGCCGCCGCGACCCAGCCCGAGACCTTCGAGCCGGGCGACGAGTAAGGCCGAGCGGCTCGGTCTCTCCCGTTTCCCTCGTTGGGCCCCGGCGGATGTCTGTCCGCCGGGGCTTTTTCATGGGCGGATCCATGGGTGGACGACTCGTCCGGGCCCGCGATGGATCGCAAGCCGCCGGCCCCGTCGTGGAACCGCCACACTCTCCGAAAATGCGCCCCTCGGCGAGGTCGGTCGCCGCCGGCTTGCGCCTTGAGACAGCATGCCGAGTCCGATGTCCAAGACGTTGCCTCAACCCCGTGTGGGTTTCCTGCGCGGTGAGGGATTAAAGGCGAGGGCGCCCGCGTTAACTCGACATGGTGCCAGATCGCATGCGCTCGAAACGCCCCGAAATCGTCGATCTCCTCGTGCCGTTGCGGCGCTACGCCCGCTCGCTCACACGGGACGCGATCAAGGCGGACGACCTCGTCCACGACACTCTGGTGCGCGCGCTCGAATCTCGTGCCAACCTGCGGCCGGATACGAACCTGCGCACCTGGATGATGACGGTGCTCCACAACGTCTTCATCGACGACCAGCGCCGCAAGCGGGTCGAGGCCCGGCACGCCGATGTGCTGGTCCAGCTCTCCGACGATGTCGCGCTGCCCGCCCAGGAGGGTCAGGTGCGGCTCATGCAGATCCGCAAGGCCTTCGAGAGCCTGCCCGAGGAACAGCGCGCCGCGCTCCACCTCGTCACCCTGGAAGGCATGGCCTATGCCGACGCGGCGGAGGTGCTCGGCATCCCGATCGGCACCCTGATGTCGCGGCTCGGCCGCGGTCGCGCGGCGCTCCGCGCCTTCGAGGAGGGCAGCCGCAAGTCGCGGGGCTCGGCCTCCGCGTCCGACGAGCCCTCCGAGCGAGGACGACCGCATCTGCGCATCGTCGGCCGGGAAAGCGCCGCCTGATCCGGCGTTTCAGGATGCGAGAGACGACGAGAGCGCTCCCGGTGCGAGGGGGCGAAGGAAGAGGCATCGGGCCAGAAGGTCGAAAGGCTTGGCTGGCGGAAAGGACAATCGGAGTGGGCTGATGGTCGACCCGATCACGCAAACCGATCTCATCGCCTATGTCGATGGCGAACTCGACCCGATGCGCCGCGTCGAGGTCGAAGCGCATCTCGCGCGCCATCCCGAGGACGCCGTCGTGGTGATGGCGGACCTGCGGGACCGCGACGCCCTGCGCGAGGCCTTCGCGCAGCCGGTCGCGCTGCCGATGTCCGGCGGCCCCGAGCGCCTGCGCTCCGGCGCCCGCCGCATCGACCGGGCGCTGGCGTGGCAGCGGGTCGGCAACCGCCTGCGCCGGGCCGCCGCCATCGCCGTCCTCGTCGGCGCCGGCTGGCTCGCGCATACCGAGATCGGCACCTTCGGCGTGCCGATCTCCATCGCCTCGCCGATCGACCCGGCCCTGGCCGAGGAGGCGCAGCAGGCGCGCGAAGCGGTGCAGATCCGGGCTCGCACGGTCTCGCAGCGCGCGAGCGCGGCCTATGACACCGCCGATCTCGAAGCCGCCACCGGCATCGATCTGCCGGAGATGCCGAACGGCTGGGTCGTTCGCGACGTGCAGATCTTCCCCGGCCGCCACGGCACCGGCGTCGAGATCGAGATCGAGGCGAAGGACATCGGCGAGCTGTCGCTCTTCGCCAAGCGCAGCAGCGGCACGGTCGTCCCCGAGGGCAGCGAGCCGGTGACCCGCTCGGGCGACGGCACCACCGCCTACTGGCGCAACGGCCACACCGCCTACGCCCTCAGCGGCCCGCGCGACGAGCCCGGCCTGCACGCCGCCGCCGCCCGCCTCGCCTCCCTACGCCACTGATCCGAACCGCGCCGTCGGCGCTTCACGTCCCGAGCCCCGTTCCGGATTTCCCGATCCGGCGCGGGGCTTTGCGTCTCCGCCGATCACGGTCGCGGGATTGGCCCTACCCATTCCCGGCCCGCGCCTTATTCCCGTTGTGTTCGCCGCAGCCTCGGGTCCATGCGCGTCCTCGGCCTTCTCGTCCTCGCCTTTGCCGGCCTCTACGGCGTCGCCGTGCTGTCCCTTGCCCTGGGGCAGCGGCGGCTGATCTATCCGGGGGCTTGGCTGGAGCGCCCGTCCGCCGCGGCGGTCGCCGGGGCCGAGGCCATCACGCTGCACACCGCCGACGGCGAGAGCCTGCACGCGCTCTGGCGGCCGCCGCTGCCGGGCTGCGGCGTCGTCGTGAGCTTCCACGGCAACGCCTCCGTGCCGGAGCCCCATGCGGAGCGCTTCTCCGAGGCCGCGTGGCGGCAGGGCGGCTGGGGCGTCCTGGCCCCGTCCTATCGCGGCTATCCGGGTTCCACCGGTCGCCCGAGCGAGGATGGTCTGATTCGCGACGGCATCGCCGCCTACGTCGCCGCCGCCGAGCGGGCGCCTGGCGCGCCGATCCTGCTGCACGGACATTCCCTCGGCGCCGCCGTCGCCGTCGCGGTGGCCGAGCGGGCGCCGCATCTCGGGCTTTATCTCGAAGCCCCGTTCGACTCGATGAGCCACCTCGTCGCCTTGCGGTTCCCGTTCGTGCCGAGCCGCTGGCTGCTCGCCGACACCTATCGCTCGGACCGCCGCATTACCGGCCGCACCGAGCCGGTGCTGATCGTCCAAGGCACGCACGATCCCGTCGTGCCGGCCAAGCTCGCCGCGCGGCTCGCCGCCGCCGCCGGCCCGTCGGCGCAGTTCCGCTTGATCCCCGGCGACCACGTGTCGATCCTGGGCGAGGCCGACGCCGAGGCCGAGGCGCTGTTCCGTGCCCGGCTGAAGGAGCGGTGCGGCGCCGGGTCGGCTCAGGCGGCGGCGCCCTGAGCCGTCAGCCGCAAGGCCGCAGCGGCGGCGTCTCCATCGCCCGCCGGGCCATGCGGTAGGTCATGTCGTGCGAGGCCAGCGTGTCGGCGATGAACCGGTCGAGGGCCGCCGAGCCCCGCGGGGTCAGTCCGAGGCCGACCGGACCCCGGCGCACGACGAGGCCGTGCGCCTCCGCCGCGATCAGCACGTTGCGGACATGCGAGCGGGAGAAGCCGAAGCGCGGCTTCAGCCCGGCGAGGGCGCTCTCGCGCACCGGGGCCGTCGGGTCGGCGGCGCTCGCCTCCGCCAGCATGAGCAGCACATGCACGCCGTTGTTCATCGAGAGGAACGGCAGAAGGTCGGTGTTGGCCGCCAGGAAGCCTCCGATGACGGGGAACATCGTCGTGGCGACGCCGCGCTGCGCCCGCTGGAAGGCGGGGTCGCGGGCGAGCGCCGGACCGTACCCGGTCTCGGGATAGAGCTGTCGGAGCACGCCGTAATAGGAGGCGATGACCTCACGGTCCCAGGCGAGAAGAGACTCTCTGGGACGCAGCAGCCGCACGCGTCCGTCCTCGGGCGGGCGCTCCAGAGTGAGGTGGCCGGTCGTCACGAGGCGGGCGACGATCTCGTCGTTCTGCCGCGGGCTCGTCAGGCCGAACACCGCGACCGATTGCTTGAAGCGCGCCAGCGTCGGCCAGGTCGCCCGGTCCGCGGGATCGAAGACGGCATCATTGCAGATGATGGCACCGAGCGCGGCCACGCGGCCGGCGGTGCTCTGCCACTGTCCCGGCAGCGCGGTGATCTCGTACTGCGCCGTGGTGGCGGCGATGTAGACGGGCCGCATCCGCGCGAAATCCGGATGGCTCAGGATTTCGCCGGTGGTGCGGTGGTCGATCTCCGGAAGGAAGCGCCGGAACAGCGAACCGTCCAGTTCTGCCCCGCCGCGACCTTCCTGCTCCCCTTGCACCCGTCGTCTCTTCCGGTCTGTCCGGAGAGCGGCGGGAACACCCGTCACTCCCCTGGCCGATTCGAGGCCGGTTCGTTGGAGAGCCCGGCGGGCGCTCATCCGTCAAGGGGAGCCGGACGCATCGACCGGGGCCAGCGTTTCGAGCGACGGCCCTGACGCGCCTACGCGTTCTTGCGCCCGCGATGATCCGGATCGATCCCGCCTTCCGGGGTCGTCTCGTTCTCCACGTCGCCCTCGAAGGTCGCGTCGGCCTCGATGTCCGCCGGGTCGGTGCCGGCCAGACCCTTGGACTGGCCGATGCCGGGATTGCCCTTGAGGTCGGCGTCGGTCGGGGTGTCGGTCTTGAGGTGCTTCGACATCCTCGGATCTCCTTCCAGCGTGAGACCGGGCAACCTCACCCCGCGGGCGCCGTTCCGGGCAGCGATGTCGCGGGTCTCACAGGACGGCGGAGAGCACCTCGTCGAGCGTCACGGTGCGACCGGCCTCGCGGGAGAGCCGCAGCAGGGTCGATTGGCGGAAGCGCGGGTCGGCGGTGACCTCCCGGCCGAGCCAGTCGGGCGGGGAATAGGTCTGGGCCTCGTGCTCCAATTCGACCTCGGCCAGGATCATGCCTTCGAGGGCGCCGTTATAGACGTCGACCTCCCAGATCAGCCCGCCATGGAGCACCCGGTGGCGGGTCTTCTCGATCAGGCAGGCGTCGCAGACGAGCCGGAGCATCGCCTCCCCGTCCGCCCGCGGGATCTCGTACTCGAATTCCGGCCGGCCGAGGCCCTGGCGCTCGCCCTTCACGGTGAGGTAGGCGCGCTCCTCGTCGAGCCGCACCCGCACCTTCCCGTTCTCGAACTGCCCGACGAGGCCGTCGGTCAGCCGCCGCCGGCCGATCACGCCCGCCTTCCAGCCGTCATGGACGACCAGGAACTTCCGCTCGATCTCGAAACGCATCACGATTGGGTGGCTGGAGGGCAGGGCCCGCCCGCCTCCTTCATACCGGTCGCTTAGGCTAAAACCGGATTGCGCGCCATCCGAGGTGAAGCGTCCGGTGGATGCGGCGCGCGCGGGGCTCGCCGCATCCCGACGACGGCTCAGCGCCAGAACGGCTTGGCGTCGACCAGTTCCGCATGCGCCTCCGCGGCCTCATCGAGCAGCTCCCGCTCGCGGGTCTCGACATCGGCGGCGGCCATGCCGGCGGCGAACAGCGTCGAGGCCCCGGCGGCGATCCCGGCTTCCGCCACCACTTCCGTGCGCACCACCTCGTGGGCGGTGGCGATGTCGTTGAGCGCGCCGAGCTGATCCTGAAGGCCGGAGAGCGCCTTGGCGAAGGCGGCGTGGCGCCGGCCCGCCTTGCGGCCGGGATAGAGGCCGGCGAAGAACTCCGCACCGTAGCGCAGCTTCTTGGCGGCGATGCGGACCCGGTGGCGCTCCTCGGGGCTGAGCCGGTCGAGGCGCCGCCCGCGCTTCTTCACCTGCCGACGACGGCGGTCGAGTTCGCGCTCGGCGAAGTCGCGCGCGGGCTCGTCGCGGCGCACCGGCCGGTCGCCGCTCCGGTCCCGCAGCCACGGGCCGGCATTGATCCAGCCGATCAGGTCGAGCAGGAGGGCGCGCCAAGCCTCGGAGGTGATCAGCGCCTCGACCTCGGCATAGGCCTTGGTTCGCGCCTCCTCCAATTGCCGCTCCAGGCCGAGCAGGCCGACCTCGTCGGGATGGCGCTCGCGCTCGGCCGGCAGGGTGGTCGACAGGAAGACGTCGAGGTTGCGCGCGCGGCCGAGCGGCTCGGTCATCCGCTTCAGTTCGGCCTGCAGCCGCTCGCCCTGCGCGTCCTCCACGAGGTCGCCGAACAGCGAGAAGGCCGAGCGCAGACGCCGGATCGCCACGCGCATCTGGTGCAGCGCGCCCGCGTCCCGCCGCTCCAGCAGCACCGCCTCGTTGAGCCGCATGTGGCGCAGGCAGGCATGGGCAATGGTCCGGAAGGCGTCCGCGGCGCTGGCCCCCTCCCGCAGCGGCACGGCCTCGGCCTTGTGGACGCGCTCCAGCGTGCCGTCGGCCAACGCATAGCCCCGCTCGGCCTTGGTCCGCACCCCGAGCCGCACCGGAACCAGGGCGGCCACCGCATGGGCCAGGGCGAACAGGTCGCTGGCCTCGCCCTCCTTCAGTTCCAGCTCGATCTCGCAGATCGTCGCGATCCGGTCGCCTGCGGCGGGCGCCTCGATGCGGCCGGTGTCGAGGGCGATTTCGACCGTCGAGCTGCCCTGGCTCACCCGATAGGTCTTGCGCGTCACCGCGGTGGTGAAGAGCGGCGCGAGCGTGGCGTCGGCGTCGAGGATGCCGGGAAGCGGCGTGTCGGCGAGGGCGCCGAGGTCGGGCGCGGGACCTTCGATCGCCTGTTCCCATTCGGGCCGGGCGAACAGGCCGTCGCCCTCCGCCTTGAGGGTCTGGACGAAGCGCTCCCCGATCCGGCGGACCCGCAGCCCGAGACCGGCCTCGCGCAGGTCCCGCTCCGGCGTGTCGTAATAGGCCGAGACGAGGTCCGCCTCGCCTCGCTCCGATGCCTCCCGCAGCAGCGGATGGTCCTGCAGCACGGCGAGGTCCGACGGCTCGCATTCCAGCTTCAGTTCGATCTCCCGCGGCTCGCTCATCCGGTTCGTTCCGATCCTCGTTCTGTGTCGTGTTCTGCCGCGGCGCGGCCGTTCATGCGATCGGACAACGCGGCAGGACGCCGTTGGATCGGGCCTGCGCGGGCCCGATCCCGCGGGCCTTCCTCAGGCCCCCGACCGTCGCGAAAATTGTCAAACCGTTTTGTGGAACCGTTACGGTCGAGCTTATAGAAGTGCGGTCGCCCTCAAACCGGTGACACGACCATGGCTTCCCCCATCACCCCCGATTCCCTGCTCGTCGACGATGCCGGCGGTTGGCACACCGGAAATCGGACGATCACCTACGCCTTCATCACCCAGGTGCCGGACTACTACCCCACGATCGACACCAACAAGGACGGCAAGGTCGATTCCTACCTGATCTCGGAGGACGACAATCCGGCGCTGAATTCGGTCGTCCCGTTTGGTGCGAGCGTCGCCATGGGCAAGGCAGAGGCGGCGTTGACGCGGCTCGCCATCCGTGAGTGGGCGGACGTGGCCAAGCTCAACCTCGTCGAGGTCAAGCCGGGACCCGGCGTGAAGACCGCCGACATCACCCTCGGCTCCTACGAATTCGCGGACGAGAACCTGTTCGGCTTCGTGCCGGCCCTGCCCCGATCCACCGACGCGGACAACCCCGCGGGCCGGCTCGGCGTACCGTCCGCGCACGGCGACTTCTGGGTCAACACCGGCAACCCGCTCCAGGTCGGCGCCGTCTACGGCAACACCGGCTGGCAGACCTATCTGCACGAACTCGGCCATGCTCTCGGCCTCGAGCATCCCGCGGGCGTGGGCGAGCCGACCTCGCCGACCCCCTTCCACAACAACCAGTACACCGTGATGTCCTACGTCGCCCATCCGGGCATGGAGGGCATCCCGGCCGCCGATCAGGACTGGCCGATCACGCCGATGATGTACGACATCGCCGCGATCCAGAAGCTCTACGGCGCCAACCTCGAGACCCGCACCGGCGCCACCACCTATTTCGGCGCCAAGGGCCAGTACGCCCTCAAGGACGGCGGGCTGCTGGCCAACGGCCGCACCGCGCTCCTCACCGTCTGGGATGCCGGCGGCATCGACACGCTCGACGCGTCGAACCAGAGCGGCTCGGTCAAGATCGACCTCAATCCCGGCGCCTTCTCGACCATCGGCAAGGTCGCCAACAACATCGGCCTCGCCCTCGCCCACACGGTCGACGGCGTCATCGTCAACCTGATCGAGAACGCCACGGGCGGGTCGGCCGCCGACACCCTCGTCGGCAATGTCGGCAACAACATCCTCAACGGCGGAGCCGGCGCGGACCGGATGGCGGGCGGGGCCGGCAACGACACCTACATCGTCGACAACGCCCGCGACGCCGTCGTCGAGGCGGCCTCGGCAGGCAGCGACATCGTGTTGTCCTTCGTCAACTACACCCTGTCCGCCGGGCAGCAGATCGAGGCCCTGCAACTGCTTTCCGCCACCGGCCAGGCGAAGCTCGACCTGACGGGCAACGAATTCGGCCAGTCGCTGGTGGGCAACAACGGCGCCAATGTGCTCAACGGCGGCGGCGGCCGCGACCTGCTGAACGGCCGCGGCGGCAACGACACCTACATCGTCGACAATGCCGGCGACCGCGTCGTCGAGGCGGTGAGAGGCGGCAACGACAAGGTGCTGTCCCTCGTCAGCTATACGCTGTCCGCCGGGCAGGAGGTCGAGGGGCTTCAGCTCCTCTCCTCGACCGGCAAGGCCGCCCTCGACCTGACCGGCAACGAATTCGGCCAGACTCTGGTGGGCAACAACGGCGCCAACGTGCTGAACGGCGGTGCCGGCCTCGACGTGCTGATGGGCCGGGGCGGCAGCGACACCTTCGTCTTCGCCACCACTCTCGGTCGGGGCAACGTCGATCACATCGTCGACTTCGCCACCGAGGACACGATCCGGCTGAGCAAGAGCCTCTTCTCGGCGCTCGCACCGGGCGAGCTCAAGGGGATCGAGTTCAAGGACATCGCCAAGGCCAAGGTCGATGCCGACGACCACATCCTCTACGACAGCCGCAACGGCGACCTGTTCTACGATGCCGACGGCTCCGGCAAGGCGGCGGCGGTGAAGTTCGCCGTGCTCGACAACAAGGCGGCGATCACCCACGCCGACTTCCTCATCGCCTGATGCGGGCCGGGGATGCGCCCGGCCGTGAGTAGGGCGCATCCCAGAACGACGCGTGCGGTCCGGGGCCGTGTCCGATCCGATATGTCGGGTCGGGCGCGGCCTTTGCGCGTGAGCGGGCGAAGGAAGGCTGCGGCAGCCTCTCACGCGAGCGGCATCTTTGGGGTAAGGACGGCGGGCCGTCCCACGCTTCGCCCCGTGCGATCGGGAGACGAGGCCCCTACATCCCGTCCATCGACCGCCCTAGACTCCTTCGCGGTGGGCCGCCTTCCGCGGGCGGCGCGCCGCATGCCCCGAGCCGCTGCCCCGAGCCCGCCCATGACCGTCATCGCCCCCTCGATCCTCGCCGCCGACTTCGCGCGCCTCGGCGAGGAGACGCGGGCCATCGCCGAGGCCGGGGCCGACTGGATCCATCTCGACGTGATGGACGGGCATTTCGTGCCCAACATCAGCTTCGGTCCGGCGATCGTGAAGGCGCTGCGGCCCTGGACCGACAAGCTGTTCGACGTCCACCTGATGATCGCGCCGGCCGATCCCTACCTCGCCGCCTTCGCCGAGGCCGGCGCCGACGCGATCACGGTCCATGTCGAGGCCGGCCCCCATATCCACCGCTCGCTCCAGACCATCAGGGCGCTGGGCAAGCGCGCGGGCGTGGCCCTCAACCCCGGCACCCCCGCGAGCCTGATCGAGCCGGTGCTCGACATGGTCGATCTCGTGCTGGTGATGACGGTCAATCCCGGCTTCGGCGGCCAGAGCTTCATCGGTTCGGCGCTGGAGACCGTGTCGCGGGTCAAGGCGCTGACCGCGGGCCGGACCATCGGCATCTCGGTCGACGGCGGCGTCACGCCGGAGACCGCCGGCCCGGCGGCGGCGGCGGGCGCCGACATCCTGGTGGCGGGCTCGGCGGCCTTCAAGGGCGGCCCGGCCGAGTACGGAAAGAACATCGCGGCGATCCGCGAGGCCGCCGCCACGGCCACCGGGCGGGACGGCGCACGATGCTGAGGGCGCTGATCTTCGACGTCGACGGGACGCTGGCCGAGACCGAGGACCTCCACCGCCAGGGCTTCAACCGCGCCTTCCGGGCGCTCGGCCTGCCCTGGCATTGGACGCCGGACTTCTACGCCGAACTGCTCGAGGTGATGGGCGGCAAGGAGCGGCTCGTCCACTACATCGAGCGCTATCATCCCGGCGAGGCCGAGGCCCTGAAGGCGCGGCTGCCCGAGATTCACGACCTCAAGACCCGCTATTACGGCGAACTGGCCGAGGGCGGCCATCTCGGCCTGCGGCCCGGCGTCGGGCGGCTGGTCGGCCAAGCGCGGGAACGCGGCGTGCGGCTGGCGGTGGCCACCACCACGAGCCGGCCCAACATCGACCTGCTGCTGCGCCTCAACTTCCCCGACGAGCAGCCCTTCGACGTGATCGCGGCGGGCGACGAGGCGGCGCAGAAGAAGCCTGCCCCCGACATCTTCGCGCTGGCGGTTCACCGCCTCGGCATCGATCCCTCCGAGGCCATCGCGTTCGAGGATTCGGCCGCGGGCATTCGCTCGGCGCTCAGTGCCGGCCTGCCGGTGCTCGCCACCCGCAGCCGCTACACCAACCGCCACGCCCTGGACGGCGCCTTCTCGGCCGTCTCCGATCTCGGCGAACCGGGGGCGCCCCACACCCACCTCCAGGGCGTGGCCTGGCCGGACGGCGTCGTCACCCTCGACGCGCTGGCCCGATGGCATGCCGGCCAGCTCCACGGCTCGGCCTGATCCTTTCGGCGGGGCTTCGTACCAAGCGGCCCGGAACAGGACCGATGGTCCTGTTCCGGGCGTCCCCCGGGATTCTCGCTTCGCTCGACGCTGGCCTCCTGCGCGAGTCCCCCGCGCACCTCCCAGGGCCCGACCCTGCGGCAGGATCGCCCCCCATCACCCGTCCGTGGCTTTCCAAGCCGCCCCGGCGCGGTCTATCAGGGCCGGCCTTCCGCTTCCGGGTCGCGGGTCCCGAAGCGGCGCCGGGCGGGGGCCTCGCGTCCCGGCCCGGGAGGCCGGGGGCCTGCCGCTTCGACGTCACACCGCCGGACCGTGGAACCTGATGCGCGAGCCGAACGCGATCGATTTCTGGCGTGGCGTCGCGCTCGTGACGATCTTCATCAACCACATCCCGGGCAACTTCTTCGAGCGCTACACCTTCTCGCAATACGGCATCTCGGACGCCGCCGAGCTGTTCGTGTTCCTGGCCGGCTGGTCGATCGGGCTCGCGACCCGCGGGCGCGACGGCACCCCCGAGCCGCGGCTCACCACGGTGCTGCGGCTCCTGTCGCGCACCATCGAGGTGTACCGGGCCCAGATCGTCATCATGTCGCTGGCGCTCGCCATGATCGCGGGCTGCGCGCTCTATCTCGACAATCCGCTCATCCTCGAATGGCACAATGCCGGCGGCTTCTTCGCCGACCCGATCCAGACCATGGTCGGCATCGTGGTGCTCACGCACCAGCTCGGCTTCTTCAACATCCTGCCGCTCTACGTCGTGCTGATCGCCATCGCGCCCATCGTGGTGCTGCTCGGCCGCGTCAGCCGGGCGCTCGTGCTCGCCCTGTCGTTCTCGCTCTACGCCGCGAGCCTCGTGTTCGAGTGGAACCTGCCGTCCTGGCCCGGCGAGGGGGACTGGTTCTTCAATCCGCTGTGCTGGCAGCTCCTGCTGGTGCTCGGCTTCGTCTCGAACGAGGCGAGCCGGGAGAATCCGCGTCTGCGCTCCCTCGCCCGGCGGCTGACCCCCCTCGGCATCGCGCTCGTCGCGCTCGGCTTCGTCCTCGCCGTGTGGGAACTGCGCCCCGACCCGATGCTGGCGCCCGAGCCGCGCCTCGTCTTCACCTTCGACAAGACGTATCTGTCGCCGGGCCGGCTGATCCACTTCTGCGGGATGGTGCTGGCGTTCCAGGCGGTCTACGGGCTGATCGCGCCGCGGGTGATGCCGCTCGCCCGGTTCCTCTCGGGGCTCGGGCGCAACTCGCTCGCGGTGTTCTCGATGGGATCGCTGTTGAGCCTCGCCGGGCAGTTCGTGCGCTTCCAGACCGGAGGCGGTATCATCGTCGACGTTTCGGTCGTAGGCTCCGGCCTGTTTGCACTGGGTTTCACCGCATGGTTCGTCGAATGGCGTGCCCGCAAGCCGCGCGCCCCGCGGACGCCGCCCGACGGCGCCGCCTCGCGCCCGGCCTCTCCGCCGGCCTGAGTCTCGCCCTCGGGGCCTGCCTGATCGCGTCCGCGCCGGCCGGCGCCGAGACGCCCTCGCCCGTCCCGTCACCGTCCCAGGCGGTGAAGGTGGCGCCGGTTCAGGCGGCTGAGGCGCTCGACCAGAGCCTGTCGCCGGAATGCCGTGTGCCGGGTTCCAAGCTCTACACCTTGGCCAAGCTCAACGCGGTCAAGGCCGCGCTCAAGGAGAAGCGGCCGGTTCGGGTGCTGTCGATCGGCTCGTCCTCGGCGGGGCTCGGCACCGGGTCGAGCTATCCGGTCAAGCTCGAGAACGCGCTGGAGAGCGCGCTGCCGGACGTTCAGGTCGAGGTCGAATCGCGCTCGCTCCCCGGCGAGGTCGCGAGCGGCGCGGGCGAACGCCTGCGCACCCTCGTGGCCGAGGTCGAGCCCGATCTCGTGATCTGGCAGGTCGGCACCAACGACGCCCTGGCGCGGGTCGATATCGACAGCTTCGCCGAGGCGCTCGACGATTCCGTCAAGTGGGTGATGTCGCACGACATCGACATCGTGCTGATCGATCCGGTCTTCACTGCGAGCCTCGCCGAGGACGACTATTACAACCGCATGGTCAGCACCGTGCAGGAGGTCGCCCGGCGCGAGGCGGTCCCCCTGGTCCACCGCTATGCGGCGATGCGCTTCCTCTCGACCCGCGGCACCGACGAGGCGCACATGCTCGGGCACCGGTTCCGCCTGAACGACCTGGGCTTGCGCTGCATGGCCGAGCACGCGGCCCGCGCGATCACCCTGTCGCTGCTGCAATCCGATCCGGCCAAACCCGACCCGAAATCCGACGCGAAGCCGGATCCGAACACGATCCCGGACCGGACCGGCACCGCCGCCCGTCCCACGCCGGGCCGCGACTCGACCGAAGCGGCTCCCGCCACGCGAGGGAACTGACGCGCGCGGGGCGTGTGAGATAAAATTTCGGGCATTGCGCCGGGAGTCAGCAAAATCTTGCTTGGCGCTGGCCGGCAAGACGGCTAAACCATCGCCACTTCGACAAAAAAGGCCGCCCCGGTTGAGGGAGCGGCCCGAAGTCTAGGGAGGAAACGCCCAAGAAGGGCTACGGGACCGCGACGCCATCGCGATCTCGTATGATGCGAAGTTATATGGTGCGGCGCACAAAGCAAGCCTCGTCAGGCTGCGCCCTGTGCATGATCTGCGCCGCACGCGCAGCGTGGTGCGCTTTCGCACCATGGCCGATCCTCAGGATCCGCCCCGCTCGCGCTTGTCGCTTTCTAATTGCCGGAGCAGTTCCGCCAGTCGCGGATCGAGGGTCTCGTCGAGCACGGGCTCGTACAGCGCCTTGAGATGGCGTCCGAGCCGTTCCCGTGTCTGCGCATCCAGCACCGGCCCCCCTGGGGCCGGCGACGATGCATCCTGTGCCCGCGCGTGAACCATAAGACCTACATTGATCGGCGCGGCCGGAAGGCAAGCACGGAGAGTGCAGCGCGGGACGGGCCTCGCTTTTGCCGGGCCGCCGGGCGCCGCGAAAGCCCGAGCGCCGAGGCGTTCGCTGCGAGCGGTGCCCCTCGAAGCGCCTCGGGCTCGAAGGGCCTCACAAAACGCCCGTCCACGGCCGGTATCCTCTCCGGGTGCGACGGCGCAGCGGGAGTTTTGTGAGAGACACTTAACCTCGCCGAAACGCCGGCCCCTCTAGCCTGAAGGTCGAGTGTGCCGGTGCGTCCGGCTCGGGGGAGGGCGTGGCCGTGGCGGCGGATGAGTGGGCGGCCGGCCCCTTCCCGGACGCGGCGTCCCCGTTCCGCCGGGTGCGCGCCCGGCTGCGGGCGGCCCGTGCCGGAGCCGGCGGCGCGGCCCTGGGCGTGTTCTCCCTGCGCATCGCCGCCGCGGGCTGCGCCTATCTCGCCCAGGTGCTGATGGCCCGGATGATGGGCGGCGAGGAATACGGCATCTTCGCCACCGTCTGGGTCTGGATCGCCATCCTCGGCCACACCGCGACGCTCGGGCTCGCCCAGGGGGCCTGCCGCTTCCTCCCCGTGGAGCGGGCCCGCGGCCAACTCGACGCGGTGCGCGGCTTCCTCGTCGGCGGGGCGCTCGCCAGCGCGGCGGGCGGCCTCTGCCTCGCGCTCGCGGGCCTCGCCATCGCCGAGATCCAGCACGACGTCCTCGACGGCCTCTATGGCGGCCCGATCCTCGTCGCGGTCGTCGTCGTGCCCCTCTTCGCCTTCCAGGACTATCTCGAAGGCGTGGCCCGCAGCCAGGGTTGGCCGATGCTGGCCATCGCGCCGCCCTACCTGCTGCGCCAGGGGCTGATCATGGCCGGCATGATCGGCGCCGTGCTGTTCGGCGCGCCCGCCCATGCCTGGGTCGCCATCGCCTGCACGCTGGTCGCCACCGGTGTCAGTGCCACCGTGCAGGGCGCGGTGCTGCTGGCGCGGCTGCGCCGCCACCTGCCCGCCGGGCCCCGGACCTATCGCTGGAGGATCTGGCTCACCGCCTGCCTGCCGATCGCGGCGGGCGAACTCGCCACCAGCGCCTTCGGCTTCGTCGATGTGGTGCTGCTCGGCTTCCTCGCCCCGCCCGCTTCGGTGGGCCTCTATTTCGCCGCCACCCGCATCCAGCAATTCGTGGTCTTCGTCGCCTACGCGGCCTCCGCCGCCACCGCCCCGCGCTTCGCCGCCGCCCGCGCCGAGGGCGACGAGGCGGGCCTCGCGGCCCTCGTTCGGATGCAGGCGCGCTGGACCTTCCTCGGCACGGTCGTGGTCGGCCTCGGCGTCATCGCCGCCGCGCCGCTTCTCCTCGGGCTGTTCGGCTCGGACTTCCACGACAGCCTGCCGGTGCTGGCGATCCTGGTGGCGGGCGGCGTGACGGCGAGCCTGTTCGGGCCGGGCGAGGACATCCTGATCATGCTCGGCGGCGAGCGGCTCTGCGTCGCCATCACCCTCGCCATGCTGGCGCTCGCCGTCCTGCTCTGCCTCGTCCTCATTCCCTGGCTCGGCATCGTCGGGGCGGCTCTGGCCATGGCGGGCGCGACGGCCTTGCGCGGTCTCGCGATGGCGGCCGGCGCCAGGGCGGTGCACGGCATCGCCACGCCGGCCTTCGCCCGCGCCGCGCCGTCGCCCGGCCGAAAGGGGGCGGCCTGACCATGGGATTGCCGCTGCGCCGGTCACCGTCGCCCGTCCTCGACGTCACCGTCGAGCCCG
Source organism: Methylorubrum salsuginis (assembly GCF_900114375.1). Classification (GTDB taxonomy): domain Bacteria; phylum Pseudomonadota; class Alphaproteobacteria; order Rhizobiales; family Beijerinckiaceae; genus Methylobacterium; species Methylobacterium salsuginis. The sequence goes on from NZ_FOSV01000004.1 coordinate 240,369, forward strand.
TCGCCGCCATCGAGGCGGCGGCCTGGGACGCGCTCGCCCGGCGCGCCGCCGATCCGAACCCGTTCTACGCCCGTCGCCCGGTGGAGGCGCACCGGGCGAGCGGGCTCGGCCCTGCCGACCTCGCCGCCGTGGTCGTGCGCGACCCCGACGGTCTGGCGGCTCTGCTGCCCTTCGTCCTGCGGGCCGACATCACCGGTCTCGGCGCCGCGGTGGGGCAGCCCTTCCTCTCGCCCTACGTCACGGCGAGCACGCCCCTCGTCCTCGACGGTCGCGATCTCGAGGACCGGCTCGACGCCCTGGTGGCGGGCTTGGCGCTGGCCTCGGGCGGGCGCTGCTGGCGCTGGCCGATGCTCGCCATCGAGAGCCGCCTGGGCGCGGCCCTCGTCGCCGCGATGGAGCGGGCCGATTGGCAGGTCGCCCTCGTGGGACGCTTCGCGCGCCCGGTGCTCGACCGGCGGCCGGATCTGGCCGCCTTCCTGGCCGATCATCCCCACAAGGGCCGCCTGAAGGACCTGCGCCGCCGCCGCCGCCGTCTCGACGAGGCCGGGGCGCTGACCTTCGAGGTCGCCACGGACGGCGCGGCCCTGGAGCGGGCGCTCGACGCGTTCCTGGCCCTGGAGGCCGCGGGCTGGAAGGGCGAGGCCGGTACGGCGCTGGCGAGTCGCGCCGACAGCACGCGCTTCGCCCACGCCCTGTTCCGGCAGGACGGCGCCACCTCCGGCCCGCCCCGGGTGCGCGCCGATACCCTGCGCCTCGACGGCCGGGTGATCGCCGCGAGCCTCGCCCTGGTCTCGGGCTCGACCGCCTATCTCCTCAAGACCGCCTACGACGAAACCCTGCGCGCCCACGCTCCCGGCCTGGTGCTGGAGGACGAGATCGTGCGGGCGCTGCACGACACCGCCTTCGCCGACCGGCTCGACTCCGCCACCTTGCCGGGCTCGCCCCTGGAGAGCCTGTTTCCCGAGCGCATGCGGATCGCCGAGATTCTGGCGCTCCCGCCCGGCGGCAGCCTGCTCCCTCTGGAGCGCCGGGCCGACCTCGCCCGCTTCGAGCACCGGGCGCGGGCGGAGGTGAAGCGGCTGATGGGACGGCGATAGAGCATCGGCCCGAAAGGTGGGAACCGGCTTTCGGAGAAAAGCCGATGCGGCACGACAACGTGGAGCATCGGCCCGAAAAGTGGGAACCGGCTTTCGGAAAGAGACGATCCTCGCGACGCTGGCCTCACACCAGCAGCAGCACGCCGGCCAGGACGACGAACGCCGCGAGACCGGCCACGAGGACGATCCGGTCCACCGATCCCGCCCCGGCGGGCTCGTTCGATGCGGCGGGCGCTCCGGCGCCTGCGCGTCCGGCACCGCCCCCGGCCTCCGGCGCCCCCACCGGAACGGGGGCCGAGGCCGCCGCACCGCGCTCCGGAGCGGGCAGGTCCGGCACCGCCGTGACCGGGCGCTCGCCCCGCGGCCCGAACGCATCCGGCTCGACGCTGACGCCGGCCGCATCGAGTTCCAGCATCACGAGGACGAGGGCGTCCACGTCCATCGCATCGATCGGCAGGAGGCGCTGGAGGTCGTCGGCGGTGAGTTCGCCGCGCTCGCGCCCGAGGGCGACGAGGCGATCCAGGGTAGCGCGGTCGATCGGCGTGGTCATGCGGCGTCCCGTTTCTCCGCTCTCATACCAAGCAGCCCGGAACCCGACCGATGGTCCTGTTCCGTGCGTCCGGCGAAGGCCCGCCGCCCCGCCGTCGCGGAGGCCATCGGCGATGCGTCAGGATCATCGCCGATCGGTATCACCTGTGCCGGGCGGAGGCCTTCTCCAGATGGCGCAACAGCGCGGCGGCCTGCCGCGCCCGCTCCGCCGGATCCTCGCCGCCCCGGCGCCAGACGACGCGGTTGTCGCGCAGAGTGACCTCGTCCGAGACCCCCATCGTCGGCGGCTTGTGGTCGGGATGGAAATCCGCCGCGATCCCCTGCGGGCCGCCGCTGAGCCGGACGATCCCGAGCGACAGACAGCCCATGCGCAGGCCCGCCAGGGCGAACAACGCCTCGACCGGTTCAGGGAGCGTCCCGAACCGATCCTCGACCTCGTCGCGCAGGGCATCGAGTTCGCTCCGGGCCCGCAGCCGCAGGAGCCGCGCGGTGAGGCTCAGGCGGATTTCGGGTTCCGGCACGTAGTCGGCGGGCACGCGCCCCGCGACGCCGATCCGCACCTCCGGGCTCCAATCCTCGGCGGGTTCGCCCTTGGCCGCGCGCAGGGCCAGTTGCAGCAGGTGCTGATAGAGCCCGAGGCCGACGCGGGCGACGTGCCCGGCCTGGGCCTCGCCGACGAGGTCGCCGGCCCCGCGCAGATCGAGGTCGCGCGCCGCGATGGCGAAGCCCGCCCCCAGCCGGTCGAGGGCCTCCAGCGTGCGAAGCCGCTTCTCGGCGGTGGCGCTCAGCGGCTTGTCGGGATGACCCAACAGCCAGACGCTGCCCCGCCTCTGCCCGCGCCCGACCCGGCCGCGCAGCTGGTGGAGCTGGGACAGCCCGAAGCGTTCGGCGTCGAAGACCAGCATCGTGTTAGCCCGCGGCACGTCGAGCCCGCTCTCGATGATGCTGGTGGCGAGCAGCACGTCGCCCGCGCCGTCGGCGAAGCGGACCATGGCGGCATCCATCTCCGCGGGCTTCATCGCGCCGTGCGCCGTCACCACGTCGAGGTCAGGCACCAGGGCGGCGAGGCGCTCGCGCATCGGCGCGATGTCCTCGATGCGCGGACACACGACGAAGCTCTGGCCGCCGCGACGATGCTCGCGGGTCAGCGCGGCGCGCAAGGTGTCGTCCGCGAGCGGGGCGATCACCGTGCGGATCGGGCGGCGCACGGCGGGCGGCGTGGCGATGACGCTGAGGCTCTGGAGACCGACCATCGCGGTCTGGAGCGTGCGCGGGATCGGCGTCGCGGAGAGCGTCAGGAGATGCGCGTCGCCCGCCGCCTTGCGGAGAGCAGCCTTGGTCTTGGTGCCGAAGCGCTGCTCCTCGTCGATGATGGACAGCCCGAGATCGTGGAAGCGGACGCCGCGCCCGGCGAGGGCCTGGGTGCCGACGACGAGGCGCACCGAGCCGTCTTCGAGCCCCTGTCTCACCCGCCGTGCCTCGGCCGGCGCCACCAGCCGCGAGAGCTGCGCCACCGCGATGCCGAAGCGGGCGAAGCGCCGCTGGAAGGTTTCCGCATGCTGGCGCGCCAGCACGGTGGTCGGCGCCATCACGGCGACCTGCCGCCCGGCGAAGACGGCCGCGGCCGCCGCGCGCAGAGCCACCTCGGTCTTGCCGAAGCCGACATCGCCGCAGACCAGCCGGTCCATCGGCGCCTCGCCCGCGAGATCGGCCAGCGTCGCCTCGATGGCGCGGGCCTGGTCCCCCGTGAGGGCGAAGCCGAAGCCCGCCGCGAAGCGCTCCATGTCCCGCGCGGGCGCAACGATCCGCGGGGCGCGGGCCGTGCGCCGCTCCTGCGCCGCCTTCAGCATCGCGCGGGCCGCCTTGGCGAGGGCGGCCTCCGTCTCCAGCCGGCGCCGGGCCCAGGTGCCGCCGTCGAGCCGGTCGAGGGAGACGGCCTCGGCCTCCGAGCCGTAGCGCCAGATGCGGTCCGCTTGGGCCGCCGGCACCATCAGGACGGCGTCGTCGGCGAAGCGCAGGCGCAAGGCGTCCTCCTCGGCGCCGTTCCCGCCCGGGATCGCCTCCAGCCCCTCGAACACGCACAGGCCGTGGTCTCGATCGACCGCGACGTCGCCGACGCGCAGCTCGACCTCGCCGATGGGCAGCATCGCGACCTGGCGCGGCGCGTCCGCCTCGGCGCCGCCGAACAGGTCGGCGGCGGCGATCACCGTGGCGCCGGCCTCCGGCACGCGGAAGCCCGCCCGGATCGGCGCTTCGAGCGCCAGCATCGCGCCCGGCGCGGCGTCCGCCACCTCGCTCCAGCCGTCGATCAGGCGCAAGTCGCGCCCGTCCTGCTCGGCCGCCGCCCGCACGAGTCGACGTAAGGGGGCCTTGGGGCCCGCGAGCACGATGCGGTCGCCGGCCTTCAGGCGTTGTTTCAGGGTCTTGGCGAAGGCGGATTCCGGGCGGCGCTCTCGCACGAAGGGCGACAACGCGTTCGCGTCTCCTTCCGCAGCGCTGGCGGTGGCGAGGCCGCGCTTCTCGACCAAAGCCGTCCAGTCGGTGAGTCGGAGATAGAGGGCGCCGTCGTTGGTGGATCCTGGGCTCTCCTCCCGCGCCTCGTCGAGCTGCTCGAAGAAGGCCGCGACGCGCTCGTCGACGCCCGCCTCGACCACGAGGCGGGCCTCGGGCACGTAATCCAGCACCGTCGCGAGTTCGCGGTAGTGGCGCGCCAACCGGTGCTCCTCGCCGGAAAACGGCGTCACCGCGACCCCGGACTCCGCATCCGGCACGATCTCGGTCGCGGGATCGATCACCAGCCGCTCGGTCTCGACGCGGGAGCGCTGCGAGACCGGATCGTAGGCGCGGATCGCCGTGACGCGCCCCTCCGCATGCTCGATGCGGCAGGGCAGGGGGGCGGCGGCGGGAAACACGTCGATGGTCCGGCCCCGGACCGCGACCTCGCCGGGCTCGTCCACCCGGTCGTCGATCTGGTAGCCGAGCCGGGCGAGCTGCGCCGTCAACGCCTCCGGATCGAGCCGGTCGCCGACGCGGATCTCCACATGGGCCGTGGCCCAGGTTCCTGGGGGCGGCACCCGCTGCAGCAGGGCGGGCGCGGTGGTGAGGAGGAGGTCGGGCAGGGCGTCCCGGTCGGTCAGCCAGCGCAGCACCCCGGCCCGCGCGCCCATGATCCCGCGCGAGGGCGAGGCCCGGTCGAAGGGCAGGCAGTCCCATTCGGGAAAGACCGCGACTGTGCGCTCCGGCGCGAGCGCCCGCAGGATCCCGGCGACCTCGTCGAGCCGACGCCCGTCGCGGGCCACATGGACCAGGGGCCGCGGCCCGTCGAGAAGGCCGAGCAGGGAGACGGCGAGCGCCCCCGTCGGGACCAGGGGGACGGCGCTCGGCTCCGGGGCGGCTTTGGACGCGGCAATCTCGGATTGGGCCATCGGGGATCCATGATGAGCCGGTTCAGGACCGGCTTTCCCCAAAACCCGGTTCGGCGCGGCCGGGTCCCGCTGCGGCATCGTGATCCCCAGGTGAATGGGGCGCGAGGCCTGCCGCGACGGCTCAGGCCTTCCGCAGCACCACGCTCAAGTTATTGGCCGGCATGGCGATGCGCTGGTCGAGATGCAGGCCGTACCGGGCCGCCGCCGCCAGCACCGCCTCGAGGTCGCGCACGCCCCATTCGGGATCGCGCATCCGCAGGTCGTCGTCGAAGCGCGCGTTGCTCTCGGCCGTATGCGCGCCGCCGAGGCGGAACGGGCCGTAGAGGACGAGGGGGCCGCCCGTCGGCAGCAGCCGGTCGGCGCCCGCGAGCAACCCTTCCGTCGCGGCCCAGGGCGCGATGTGGATCATGTTGATGCAGACCATCGCCTCCGCCCGCGCCACCGGCCAGGTTTCGGATCGGGCATCGAGTTCGAGCGCGGGCCGCAGGTTCGGCAGGCCCGCCGCGCGGGCATGGGCCCGGATGCTGGCGAGCCCCCGCCGGTCCGGATCGCTCGGCTGCCAGGTCAGCCCCGGCAGGGCGGCGGCGAAGCGCACGGCATGCTCGCCGGTCCCGCTCGCCACCTCCAGCACCGTGCCGCCGGGCGGCAGGACCGCCTGCAGAATCTCAAGGATCGCCGCCCCGTTGCGGGCGGTGGCCGGCGCGAACAGGGCCCCCTCATCGATGCTCTCGCCCACGAACCCTCCTCCCGACGACCCGGCCCGTGCCTGCGCCTCCCTCTCGCCCCAATCAAGCTCTGTGTGGTCCGATCCCGCGCCGTCCCGCCGACCGCCGGGACGCTGCCCCATCCGAGGCCCTCGTCTTGAACGCACCCCATCGCGCCGAAGCCGCCGACGCCGCCTCCGCGCGCCTCAGCCCGGACCAGATCCGCTCGATCATCATCGGCCTCGTCGCCGCGATGCTGCTCTCGGCCCTCGACCAGACCATCGTGGCGACCGCCCTGCCGACGATCGGGCTCGAACTCGGCGACGCCGCCAACCTCCCCTGGATCGTCACCGCCTATCTCCTGGCCTCGACCGCGGTGACGCCGCTCTACGGCAAGCTCTCGGACATCCACGGGCGGCGGATCATGCTGCTCATCGCCATCGTGACCTTCAGCCTCGGCTCGCTCCTCTGCGCGGTGGCGCCGAGCATGATCGCGCTGGCGCTCGCCCGCGGGCTGCAGGGCGTCGGCGGCGGCGGGTTGATCGCGCTGTCGCAGACGATCCTGGCCGACATCCTCACGGCCAAGGAGCGGGCGCGCTATCAGGTCTACATCGCGGGCGTGTTCGCCGTGTCCTCGCTGGCCGGGCCGCTGCTCGGCGGCTTCTTCGCCCAACACCTGCACTGGTCGGCGATCTTCTGGATCAACCTGCCGATCGGCCTCGCCGCCTTCCTCCTCACCAACGACAAGCTGAAGCTGCTGCCCCGCCGCGAGCGGCGCCACAGCGTCGATTATCCCGGCGCCGCGCTCCTCGTCGTCAGCTCGACCAGCCTGATGCTGGGCTTGAGCTGGGGCGGCGTGCGCGATCCCTGGGCCTCCGCTCCGGTGCTCGGGCTGTTGGGGTTCGGCCTGCTGAGCGCCGCCGCCTTCGTGGCCCGTCTCGCGACCGCGGCCGAGCCGCTGATCCCCTTGAGCGTCCTGCGCGACCGCGTGGTCGCGAGCGCGACGCTCGCGGCCTGCTTCGCCATGGGCACCCTGATCGGGCTCTCGATCTACGTGCCGATCTTCCTCGAAGGGGTGATCGGGCTCGATCCGAGCCGTTCCGGGCTCGCGATGGTGCCGCTGATGGTCGGCACGGTCGTCGGCGCCACGATCTCGGGGCGCTCGATGGTCCATTTCCGCCACTACAAGCGCGTGCCGGTTGCGCTGCTGAGCCTGAGCGTCGGCGCCTGCGCGACGCTCGCTCTCTTCAGCCAAGGGCTGCCGCTCTGGGGCGTGGAGGTGCTGTTCGTGCTGCTCTCGGTCGGGATCGGCACGGTGCTGCCGCTCTCGACCATCGTGGTCCAGAACGCGGTGGCGCCGCAGCAGCTCGGCATCGCCACCGCCTCGATGAACTTCTTTCGCGCGCTCGGCGGCGCGTTGATCGTCGCGATCTTCGGCACCCTGGTGCTCGGCGGGGCGGGCGAAGGGGCGGTGCACGACATGGCCGCGCTGATCCGCGGCGCCGATGCGCACCAGCTCGGCCAGACCTTCCGCCTGGTCTTCCTCGCGGCCTGCCTCGGCCTCGTCCTGGCGCTCGCCAGCCTCGCGCTCGTGGAGGAGCGGCCGTTGCAGGATGCGGCTGCGAAGAAATCCGCGGGCTGATACCGATCGGCGATGAGTCTGACGCATCGCCGATCGCCGCCGCGATGGCGGGGCGGCGGGCGTCCGCCGGACGCCCTCTGCGGGCGCGGCCCTACGAGCCCGCGTGCTCCTCGGATTCCTCGCCCGCGGGTTTGCCGTCGTCGCGGGCGCGGTGGAGAATGAAGATCGCGATCACCATGGTCAGGATCAGGCCGGCGAGCACCGCGAGTTCGATCATCGCGGCCTGGAACAGGGCCTGCTTCTCCGGGGTCCAATCCTTGGAATGGGTGATCTCGGAGGATTGCAGGGTGATCACCAGCACCCGCCGGATCGAGGCGATCAGCCCGACGATCAGGAACGGCTCGCAGGTGAGCCGGCCGGAGCGCATCGACACCCGCACCGTGTGCAGGATCTCGATCAGCATCAGCAGGAACAGCAGCCGGTCCACCACCTCCAGGATCTGGGCGGCGCCGCCCAGCGCGATGATCGCGCTCCACGTCAGTCCCGCGGCGTCGATCAGCGCCACCAGCGCGGTCAAGGCCAGGAGAACGCCCAGCGCGGCGTAGATCGCGTGTTCCGTATGCAGAAAAACGAAGCTCGCCGCGCGCGTGAGCCGGCCCTGATCGTCGTCGCCCCTGGCCATCGTTGCCCCCCGTCCCCGTATCCGCGATCAGACAGGAACGGCGGTCGCGCGTCCAGCATCGGACGCGATCGGCTTTGCCGCAGGACGGGGTTTCGGAAGCCGGTCGCGATCTTGTCAACCGGTGCCTTCATCCGGCCCGGTGAGCCGGGGCCGCCGCGTTGCCGTGGATCAGGTCGAGACCGGCATGGAGACCGCCGACGGTCTCCAGATCGAGGCGCTCGGCGTCGCGGCGGCGCACCTCGGCCATGATGTCGTCGGCCGCCTCCGGGTCGGCCCCGACGGTCAGGAGCGCCCGCTCGCCGAGGCTGAGCGCCGAGGCCAGCGTCTCGCGGATCTGGTAGGCGACGCCGGCCTCGATCAGCGCGATGGCGTGCTCCCGGTCGCGGGCGCGGGCCAGCACCGGGACCAGCGGGAACTCCGCCTTGGCGATCTCGGCGATGCGCCGCGCCGTCTCGGGCTCGTCGATGCAGATCAGGATCGCGCGGGCGGTGGCCGCGCCGGCGGCGCGCAGGATGTCGAGCCGGGCGCCGTCGCCGTAATAGACCTTGAAGCCGAAGCCTTCCGCGAGCCGGATGTTCTCGGGATTCGAGTCGATGATCGAGACCGAGCAGCCCCGCGACAGCAGCGGCTGGCTGGCGATCTGCCCGAAGCGGCCGAAGCCGACGATCAAGGCGCTGCCGACGAGGTCTTCGGGCGCCTCGACGCCGTCCAGCGACGGGACCGCCTTGGGGCCGAGCCGGTCGAAGGCGATCACCATCAGCGGCGTCAGCGCCATCGACAGGATCACGGTGGCGGTCAGCACCGCGTTGGTGGTGGTGTCGATGAGGCCGGCATGGGCGGCCGCCGCGTAGAGCACGAAGGCGAACTCGCCGCCCTGCGCCATCAGGGCCGCCCGCTCCAGCCCCTCGGCGTGCGACGCGCGTAAGCTGCGGGCCACCGCGTAGATCACGAGGCTCTTGACCGTCATGTAGGCGGCCACGCTCGCCAGGATCAGGCCCCAGCTCGCCGCGATCACGGTGAGGTCGAGGGACATGCCGACGCCGAGGAAGAACAGCCCGAGCAGGATGCCGCGGAACGGCTCGATATCGGCCTCCAGCTGATGGCGGAAGCTCGATTCCGACAGGAGCACCCCGGCCAGGAACGCCCCCATCGCCATCGACAGGCCGCCGAGCTGCATGGCGAGCGCCGAGCCGAGCACCACGAGGAGGGCCGCCGCAGTCATCACCTCGCGGGCCTTGGCGGCGGCGAGCAGGCGGAACAGCGGGTTGAGCAGCCAGCGGCCCGCGGCGACGAGCGCGGCGAGCGAGGCCAGCGCGATGGCGATCGCGATGACCCGATCCCATCCGCTCGTCTCGGCGCCGCCCGGCGCCAGCAGGGCGACCGCGGCGAGGAGCGGCACGATGGCGAGGTCTTCGAGCAGCAGGATCGCGACGATGCGCTGGCCCTTCGGCGTCGAGAGCGCGCCGCGCTCCTCCAGCAGCTGCATCACGATCGCCGTCGAGGTCAGGACGAAGCCGGTGCCGGCCACAAACGCCACGGGCAGCGAGAACCCGAGCGCGAGGCCGACCCCCGTCAGCGCGGCGATGCAGGCGCCGACCTGGGCCAGCCCGAGGCCGAAGATGGCGCGGCGCATGCCCCAGAGGCGGGAGGGCTCCATCTCCAGGCCGATGATGAACAGGAACATCACCACGCCGAGTTCGGCCACGTGCAGGATCGCGTGGGCGTCGGTGAAGAGGCGCAGGCCGAACGGGCCGATGGCGAGCCCGGCCAGCAGGTAGCCCAGCACCGAGCCGAGCCCGAGCCGCTTGAACAGCGGCACCGCGATCACGCCCGCCGCCAGCAGCGACACGACCTGCACGAGTTCGCTCGCGGCGCCCGATGCTTCAGCGGCCATGGCGGGTCCTTTCTCAGGAATGGGGCAGGAAGCCGGATGGGCGCCCGGCTTCGGAGGGAACGCGATCACGCGGCCGTGAACGAGGGCCGTGGCTGCGTCAACTCAAGGGTAGCGGACCGGCGGCGGGTCCTCGGGCAGGGGGATGAACTCGGAATCGTTCGGCACGGTGTCGAACCGGCCCTGGCGCCAATCCTCCTTGGCCTGGGCGATCCGCTCGGGACGCGACGAGACGAAGTTCCACCAGAGGTGCCGCGGCCCGTCCATCGGCTCGCCGCCCAGCACCATGAAGCGGGCGGGTTCGGTCGCCCGAACGCTGATGCGGTCGCCGGGGCGGAACACGAGGAGCTGGCCCGGCCCGAAGCCGTCGCCCGCGATCTCGATGGCGCCCGAGACCGTGTAGATCGCCCGCTCGTCGTAGGTCGGATCGAGCGGCAGCACGGCGCCGGCCTCCAGCGCCACATCGGCATAGACCATCGGGCTCGACGTCCGCACCGGCGAGCGCGCGCCGAAGGCCTCCCCCGCGATCAGGCGCACGGTCTTGCCCTCGCCGGTCAGCACCGGCAGCGCATCGGCCTCGTAATGCTCGAAGGCCGGCGTCGTCTCCTCGTCGGCCGCCGAGAGGGCCACCCAGCTCTGGATGCCGAAGAGCGTCGAGCCCTTCGCCCGAAGATCGGGCGCGGTGCGCTCGGAATGGGTGATGCCGCGCCCCGCCGTCATCCAGTTGAGTTCGCCCGGCCGGATCGGCAACGCGGTGCCGAGGCTGTCGCGGTGCATGATCTCGCCCTCGAACAGGTAGGTCACGGTCGAGAGGCCGATATGCGGGTGCGGGCGCACGTCCATGCCGGCGCCGAGCAGGAACTCGGACGGGCCCATCTGGTCGAAGAACACGAACGGGCCGACCATCCGGCACTCGGTCGAGGGCAGGGCCCGGCGCACCGCGAAGGAGCCGAGATCGCGCGAGCGCGGCACGATCAGGGTCTGGATCGCGTCGCAGCTGAAAGGGTCGCCCGGAACGGGATCGTCGGCACCGTGCCAGCTCATCGTGTCGGCTCCTTGAGGTGAGGCTTCGCAGGCGGCGCCGGCCCGGCGCCGGGCATGACGGTAAGGTGCGGCAAATGCCTTGCGATGAAAACGGAAACGATCGAAACGCATCGTTTCTGTTTTTGAAAGAATGAAGCCGAGGTGCCTTAGCTCTTCGCCTGAGCTTGTCCCTAGCTAGGGACGGCGCAGCGAGTGGGATGATGCCGCGTGAGCCAGCGGCGCAACGAATTGAACACAGTGGCCGAGCGCGTCTGCCTGACGCCTGGATCGCCTCCGATCGCCGGCCAATGGCCGCCACGCCGCGACGGGGATCTGCTTCTCGTGGCCCAGGATGGAGCGCACCGTCCGGCGGACCAACTGTATGGTGGCACTCGACCTTGGGCTAACTCAGCCTTGTCGCCTTCGAAAACCGTATCCCGTCAGCTGAGGGCGGTGGTCGCCAAACCGGAAGCAGGTCACACCCATCCAAACGACAAGAACCTGCTCTCACGCGGCCAAAGCACGACTTCTGCAGAAGCCGGATGGGGCCTTGTGTCGCTTCGGTTCCTCGAGCGACGACGAGGTGGCAACGGATACAGCGGACGCACCAAACCATAAAGAATCAATGCCCGGCGGGTGCCTGCCCGCCGGATTTGGCGCTCTTGAGGAGGAGTGCCAGCGGCACCGCCGTCATCGCCATGAGGGCGAGCACCTTGAACACGTCGATATAGGCCCAGAGCGCCACTTGCGTCTGGACCTGCTGGGCGATCCAGGCCAGCGCCTGCCGCTCGGCGTCGGGGCCGGCCAGGCCCCGCTGGGAGAAGTAGGCGGTCGCCTGCCGCATGGTCTCCTGATACGCGGGCTCGACCGAGGAGACGTGCTCGCCGAGCCGGCTCTGGTGGAATTGCTGGCGGTAGGCGAGCGTGTTCTGCGCGATGCAGACGCCGATGGAGCCGCCGACGTTGCGGGCGACGTTGATCAGCGCCGAGGCCTGATCGGTCCGGTCCTTGGCGATGCCCTGGTAGGACGCCGCCGTGATCGAGAGGAAGATCATCGGCAGGCCGATGCCGATGTAGATGCGCGACCACATGAAGAACGAGAAGCTCGATTGCCCGTTGAGGCGCGTCAGATCGAGCATGCCGACCGCGATGATACTGGCGCCCGTCGCGATCAGCCATTTCGGCGCGACGAAGCCCGAAAGGCGCCCGGCCACGAACATCATCACCACGGTCACCGCCCCGCCCGGCCCGAGCACGAGGCCGGACAGGGTCGCGGTGTAGCCGTAGAGCTCCTGGGTGAGCTGGGGCAGGAATTGCGTGGTCGAGATCAGGATCGCGCCGGTCGCCAGCATCACGAGGAAGCAGGCGCCGAACTGGCGCTGCCCGATCAGACGCAGATCCACCACCGGGTTCTTGCGGGTCAGCAGCCAGGGGATCATCGCGGCAAAGGCGAGGCCCGCGATGACCGTGAAGACGATGATCAGGTTCGAGCCGAACCAGTCCTTCCGCTGGCCCTCGTCGAGCACGACTTCCAGCGCGCCGAGGAAGGTCGCGACCAGCAGGAATCCGACGAGATCGAACCGCACGCCCTGTTCGCGCAGGCGCTTGCGCTCGGCCACCGCCTGGGGCGGGTCCTGGATCACCCAATACATCAGGGCGAGCGCCATCACGCCGATCGGGCCGTTGATGAGAAAGCACCAGTGCCAGGAGGCGTTGTCGGACAGCCAGCCGCCGATGGTCGGGCCGATGGCGGGCGCCACCACGATGGCGACGCCGTAGAGGGCGAAAGCCTGCCCGCGCTTCTCCGGCGGGAACGAGTCGGCCAGGATCGACTGGGCGAGCGGGGCCATGCCGCCGCCGCCGAGCCCCTGCAGCACGCGGAAGAACAAGAGCGATTCGAGGCTCCAGGCGAAGCCGCACAGGATCGAGGAGAGCGTGAACAGGGCCACGCTCCAGAGGAAGAACGCCTTGCGGCCGTAGCGCTTGGCCAGAAAACTCGACGCGGTGAGCGTGACGGCGTTGGCCACGAGATAGCTGGTGACGACCCAGGCCGCCTCGTCCGGCCCGACCGCGAGGCCGCCGGAGATGTAGCGGAGCGCGACGTTGGCGATGGTGGTGTCCAGCACCTCCATGAAGGTCGCGAGCGCCACGACGACCGCGATGATCCAGGGATTGTGCCCGCCCGTCGCCGTCTCGGTGTCGGCGCTCACCGGACCCGCACCGTCGGCACGATCGACATGCCCGGCCCGATGGCCACGTCCTGCGGCCAGTCCTCGACGTCGATCTTCACCGGGATGCGCTGCGTCACCTTCACGTAATTGCCGGTGGCGTTCTCGGCGGGCAGCAGGCTGAAGGCGGTGCCGGAGCCCGGCTGCACCGAATCGACCCGACCGGTGATCTTGCGATCCGGATAGGCGTCGATCTCGATGTCCACTGACTGGCCGGGGCGCATGTCGGTGATCTGCGTTTCCTTGAAGTTGGCGGTCACCCATTTCCGGTCGGGCACGAACATGGACAGGCTCTGGCCGGCTTGCGCGTATTGCCCCTTGGCGCCGGTGAGGCGCACGACGCGGCCGGGCTGCTCGGCCTTCAGGGTGGTGTAGCCGAGGTTCAGCTCGGCCTGGGCGCGCTGGGCCTGGGTCTGGGCGAGGCTCGCCTGGGCGCTGGCCCTCTGGGCATCGAGGGCGCCGACCTGCTTCTGCGCGGCGACGACCGACGCCTTGGCGCGGCTGAGATTGGCCTGCTGCTGCTGCAGGTTCGAGGAGGATTGCTGCGATTGCTGCACCGTGCCGGCGCCGCGCTGGGCCAGCGTGCGGTAGCGGTCGGCATCCTCGTTGGCGAATTCGAGGGCGGCGTCGGCCTGCTCCACCTGGGCCTTGGCGACATCGACCTGCGCCTGCTGCGCCGCCACCTGCGCGTCGATGTTGCGGATCGAGGCCTCCGCGGCGGCGACCTGGGCGTTCGCCTGATCGAGCGCGATGCGGTAGTCGCGCGGATCGATCCGGAACAGCACGTCGCCCGGCTCGACATGCTGGTTGTCGGTGACGGCCACGTCCACGACGTAGCCCGACACCTTGGGGGCCACCGCGAACTGGCGCGCATCGACGAAGGCGTCGTCGGTCGATTCGTAAGGGTGGATCGCCGTGAGCCAGTAGAAATAGCCCGCGACGCCCAGCGCGATCAGGACGATCCCGCCGAGGACGAACCAGAGCGGGTGGCGGCGCAGGATGTTCGGGCGCTTCGTCTCCTTGGCGGAGCCGTCGTCCTGGGACGGTTCCGCCTGCCGCTGCGGCGGCTCGCGGCTCTCCTTCAATGCGCGCGGTTCGTCGGGCCTGGGCGCGCGCGAGGTCTCGTCGGTCCGGACAGGGCCGGACGGGGGCTGCCGTTCGTCGAGCATGATCATGGAGCCTGCGCGGGGGGGGCGATCCGCCCGAACCGCTTGACAGAAAAAAGCCACCCGCCTCGGGGGATTAAAATCGAAGGCGCCGTCCGGTTCCGTCCCAACGATGTCGCAATGCGGAACGGCACCGCGAAAGCGGCGTTCAGCGAGAGCATCCCCCTCCACGGAGACCGCTCCCGTGACGTCCGGCCCCTCGCCGCTGCCCCCGACCTCTCCCTCCGGCATACCGCTCGTCGGCACGGCGCGGCTCGATGCGATGAGCGCGGTGCTCGCCCGAAACTGGTGGCTCGTGGCCCTGCGCGGCGTGCTGGCGATCCTGTTCGGCGCCGTCGCCTTCGTGGCGCCCGGCGCCTTCGTGCTATCGCTGGTGCTGTTCTTCTCCGCCTACATGGTCGTGGACGGGATCGTCACCATCGCCTCGGCGCTCCGGGCTGCGCAGCGGCACGAGCGCTACGGCTTCCTGCTGCTCGAAGGCTTGGTGGACATCGCGGTCGGGGTCGCCGCCTTCCTCGTGCCCGCGGCGGCGGTGTGGGCCTTCGTCTATCTCGTCGCGTTCTGGGCGCTGCTCAGCGGCGGTCTGATGATCGCGGCGGCGTTCCGCCTGCACCTGCATTACGGTCGCGGATGGCTGCTGGCCGGCGGCATCGTCTCGGCGCTGTTCGGCATCCTTCTGCTGATCAATCCCGGCATGTCGGCGCTGGTGCTGACATGGTGGATGGGCAGCTACGCCGTCGCCTTCGGCGTGGCGCTGCTGATCCTCGCTTTCGCGCTGCGCGGGCGGCATACCGCCCCGGGTGGAGCGGCGCGGTAGGCGGCGGGCGTGTCCTTCCGGCCACCCGGCGCCCGCCTGTGCGCGACGCGGCGTAAGCAGCCGTAGCCCAAGCCCTTCTCCCTCCGCTAAGGTCGCCCCGTGATGTCCATGAGTGGGCGGAGATGGCGGGCGTGAACGGGTCTCGATGACGGCGCAGGGACCGGACAGCCCCGACGGCACGGGACGTGATCGGAGCGAGGCCGCCGCCGCCGCCCGCGAGGCGGCGCGCACCGCGGGCCTGCTCGCACGCCAGCTCGGGCGGCTCGCCGGCAGCGCCGGGCGCAGCCTGTGGCGGCAGGGCCGCGAGGCGGCGGGGCGGACGGCCCGTGCGGCCGGACCGGCCCTTCGCCGCGAGCGCGGCCCGGCGCCGGGGCCCAGCTCCACGCGGATGTCGGCGCCGAGACCGGTCATCCCCGAGCCGGTCCCGGGCCGGGCCGGCCTCCTCGCCCGCCTGCGCCGCCGGCCCCTCCTCGCGGGGGCGGCCCTCGCCGTGCTGGTGCCGCTGGGAGTCCTGGCGATCTACGTCCTGGCCGCCTTCGCGACGCTGCCGCCGCTGGGCGGCGTGGTGCCGGAGGCCGGGCAGCGGGCGCTGGTGGTCGAGGCCGACGACGGCCGCACCTTCGCCACCCGCGGCGCCTTCCAGGGCGAGAAGCTCACGGAAAAGACCCTGCCGCCGCGGCTGGCCGAAGCCATCGTGGCGATCGAGGACCGGCGCTTCTACAGCCACTGGGGCATCGACCTGCGCGGGCTGTTCCGCGCGCTCTGGCGCAACGCCACCGGCGGCGGCGTGCGCGAGGGCGGCTCGACCATCACCCAACAATACGCGCGGCTCACCTCGCTCAATCAGGAGAAGACGCTCCGGCGCAAGATCCAGGAGGCGTTCCTGGCGCTTCGCCTGGAGAGCACCCTGTCGAAGCCCGAGATCCTGGTGGGCTACCTCAACACCGCCTATTTCGGCGCCGGCGCCTACGGCGCGGATGCGGCGGCGCGGCGCTATTTCGGCCACGGCGCGCAAGGCCTGACCCTGCCGGAAGCCGCGATGCTGGCGGGCCTCGTGCGCGCACCCTCGCAACTCGCGCCGACCCGCAATTTCGGCGGCGCCAAGGAGCGGGCCGACCTCGTGCTCCAGGCGATGGTCGAGACCGGCGCGATCAGCCAGGCCGAGGCCGACAAGGCGCGCAAGGAGAAGCTCACGCTCCACACGCCGTCCGAGACGCCACCGGGCACCAACTACTATCTCGACGCGCTCCAGGCCGACGTGCGCCGCCTGACGAACGAGACCGGCGACGTCACCGTCCGCTCGACCCTCAACCTCGATCTCCAGAGCCTCGCCGAGGGCGTGCTCGCCCGCCGCCTCGACGCGGAAGGCGCCAAGAAGAAGGTCGGCCAGGGCGCGCTCGTGGCGCTGGCGCCGGACGGCGCCGTGCTCGCCATGGTGGGGGGCCGCGACTACGAGGACAGCCAGTTCAACCGCGCGACCCAGGCGAAGCGTCAGGCGGGCTCGCTGTTCAAGCTGTTCGTCTACCTCGCGGCCTACCAGAAGGGCTACTTCCCCGACAGCGTGCTGGTCGATCGCCCGACCCAGATCGGCGAATGGGAGCCGCAGAACTCCAACAACCGCTTCCGCGGGGCCCTGCCCCTGCGGCAGGCCTTCGCGCTCTCGGTCAACACCATCGCGGCCCAGCTCGGCGACGAGGTCGGGATTCCGGCGATCATCGCCGAGGCGCGTCGGCTCGGGGTGCAGACCGATCTGCCCAACGTGCCGAGCCTCGCGCTCGGCTCGGCCGACGTGACGCTGATCGACATGACCCGCGCCTATGCCGGCGTGCTGGGGCCGGGCGTGCCGGTCGAGCCCTATCTCGTGCGCGCCGTGAAGGGCGGACCGCCGCAGCCGCTCTACCAGCGCAGCCCGCCGAAGCCCGGCACGGCGATGGACGCGCAGGTGCAGACCATGATCCTCGACTCGCTCCAGGCGGTGGTGGATTCCGGCACCGGCAAGGCCGCGCGGGTCTCGGGCGTCGCGGTCGGCGGCAAGACCGGCACCAGCCAGGACTTTCGCGATGCGTGGTTCGTCGGGCTGACGCCGGACATGATCGTCGGCGTCTGGGTCGGCAACGACGACAATTCGCCGATGAACAAGGTTACCGGCGGCGACATCCCGGCCCGCGTGTTCCACGACTTCGTCGAGCGCGCCCAGAAGGTGCTCAAGGGGCGCAAGCGCCCGACGCCGTCGGCGGCGCGGGGCGAGACCGTGGCGGCGACCGCCGTCGCCCCGCCACCGCCCACGCCCCCTGCCTCGATCCCCAGCAATGTCGGCCCGATCCCCGACAACGCCGGGCCGGAGGTGCGCGGCGTGCCGGAGGTGGTCGATACCGGCACGCTGTCGATCCGCGGGCGCACGGTGCGGCTGCTCGGCGTCGTCGGCGAAAGGGGCGCGCTCGCCCGCCAGCTCGCCCGCTACCTGCGGCGGCGCGAGGTGGTGTGCTCGGGCGATGCCGAGATGCGCTGCCGCCTCGACGGCGACGACCTCGCGGCGCTCATCGTCACCGCGGGCGGGGCGCGCGCCACCGAGGACGCGCCGCCCGATCTCGTCGAGGCGGAGGATCAGGCCCGCGCGGAGCGGGCCGGCCTGTGGCAGCGGGAGCGGTGAGCGGCGCCGCGCCGTCCCGACAACCGGATCCGCGACCCGAACGGCCGCCACCGGCTTGTCGGAAGCATCCGATGCGCCGAGCGCATCGCCATGGATACGATATCCAAAATGCCGGGTGAGGGGCGGCTCGTAAGCCGACCTTAACCTAGGTGAACAATATTGCCTCACGATCGTGTGATTCTGGGGCCGCTTCCGTGAAGATAGTCGCCAATACCCGCATCCTCGTGAAGGTCGCGGTGCCGCTCGGTCTCCTCGTCGCGGCGTCGATCGGGTCCGTCACCTATGCCAGCCGGACCCTGGACGGCTTGGCCGAGCAGACCCGCCACCTCACCGACGTGCAGGCCGTACGCCAGGAAAGCATCCTGCGGACGCAGGTCGGCATCACCGAGGCGACGATCCAGAACCGCAACATCATCATCGAGACCGACCAATCGAAGATGGACGCCTACAAGGCCAAGCAGGAGGCCGCGATCCAGGCGACCTTCGCGGCGATCGACACGCAGATCGCGCTGTCCGACGGGCCGCAGCGCCGCGCCCTCAATCAGGCCATGCGCCAGTCGGCCGAGACCTACTTCACGATCCTCGCCCGTTCGACCGAGCTGGGCCTCAAGAACGACGCCGAGGGCGGGATGAAGATCGCGCAGCAGGAAGCCTCGCCGGCCCGCACCAAGCTGCGGGAGATCGTGGAAGGCCGCATCGCGAAGATCGGCGAGGAGATGCAGGCCGAGAAGAAGTCCATGCTCGACGAGACGGCGCGCACCAAGGCGATGCTGATCGCCGGCTCAGGCCTCGCGCTGCTGCTGGCCCTCGCGCTCGCCGCCGCCATCGTGGTGTTCGGCATCACGCGCCCCCTCGGTCGGCTCGTCGCCGTCCTGCGGCGCATGTCCGAGGGCGAGATCGACGCGGATCTCCCGGAGGCACGGCGCGGCGACGAGATCGGGCAGGTCGGCCGTGCCGTGGAGCGCATCAAGAACATGGTCGCCCGCAAGGCCGCCGAGGAGGCCGAGCTTCGCCAGATCGCGGACGCCGCGGCGGCGGCCGAGCGCAAGCGCACGATGATCGAACTCGCCGACGGCTTCGAGCGGGCGGTGGGCGGCATCGTCGGCACGGTGTCGTCCGCGGCCACCGAACTCCAGGCGACGGCCTCGACCATGTCGTCCACGGCGAACGAGACCGCGACCCAGGCCGGCACCGTCGCGGCCGCGGCGGAAGAGGCCGCCGTCAACGTCAACACCGTCGCGGCGGCGGCGGAAGAGCTCGGCGCCTCGGTGGCCGAGATCGGCCGGCAGGTCTCGAGCTCCGCCGACCTCGCGCAGGCGGCGGTCGCCGAATCCGACAACACCTCCGCCCTGGTGCAGGAACTCGACGGGGCGGTGGCGCGCATCGGCGACGTGGTCGGCCTGATCTCCTCGATCGCCGGCCAGACCAACCTGCTCGCCCTCAACGCCACCATCGAGGCGGCCCGTGCGGGCGAGGCCGGACGCGGCTTCGCAGTCGTCGCCGCCGAGGTGAAGGAACTCGCCACGCAGACGGCGCGCGCCACGGAGGAGATCGCGCAGCAGATCGGCCGCATCCAGGGCGCGACCGGTCAGGCGGTCTCGGCCATCGGCGGCATCGCGGCGCGCATCCGCGACATCGACAGCGTGGCGACCGGCATCGCGGCGGCGGTGGAGCAGCAGGGCGCGGCGACTCAGGAGATCGTGCGCAACGTGGCGCAGGCATCCTCCGGCGCCTCCGAGGTCACCGGCAACATCACCGGCGTGGCGGGTGCCGCGGAGGAGACCGGCGCGGCCGCCGCTCAGGTGCTCGGCGCGGCGGGCGACCTCTCGCGGCAGTCGGAGCAGCTGCGCGCGGAGGTGAGCCGCTTCCTGGCGACGGTGCGGGCGGCCTGAGGCCGGTCGCCTTCCTACCGGAACGGCGGCTCGTCGAAGCTCCGCAGCTTGCGCGAGTGCAGCCCCGCCCGGTCTGCGCGCAGGGTGTCGAGGGTCGCGAGCCCGATCTTCAGGTGTTCGGCCACCGCCCGCTCGTAGAAGGCGCTGGCCGAGCCCGGCAGCTTGATCTCGCCGTGGAGCGGCTTGTCGGAGACGCAGAGCAAGGTCCCGTAGGGCACCCGCAGGCGAAAGCCCTGGGCCGCGATGGTGCCGCTCTCCATGTCCACGGCAATCGCCCGCGACAGGTTGATCGGCCGCCGCTCCTGGCTGAAGCGAAGCTCCCAGTTGCGGTCGTCGTAGGTCACGACGGTGCCGGTGCGCAGGCGCCGCTTGAGCGCCTCGGCCCGCTCGCCGGTCACCGCGGCGGCGGCCGATTGCAGGGCGATCTGCACTTCCGCCAGGGCGGGCACCGGGATGTCGGGCGGCACGAGGTCGTCGAGGATGCGGTCGCGGCGCAGATAACCGTGCGCCAGCACGTAGTCGCCGATGGTCTGCGACTGACGAAGCCCGCCGCAATGGCCGACCATCAGCCAGCAATGCGGGCGCAGGACCGCGAGATGGTCGGTGATCGTCTTGGCGTTGGAGGGGCCGACGCCGATATTGACCAGCGTCGTGCCCTGGGGCGCCCCGTCGGCTCCGCGGGCGACGAGGTGATAGGCCGGCATCTGGAAGCGGTGCCAGGGCGAGGCGGCGATCAGCGCCTCCGGGTCGGCGCCCGCGGCATCGGCCTGCCGCACCACCACGCCGCCCGGCAGGACGAGACGCTCGCCCTCCCCCGCCGCCAGCCGCTCGAGGGCGTGGCGGACGAAGTTGTGGACGTAGCGGTGGTAGTTGGTGAGCAGGATCCAGGGCTGGATCTCGCTCCAGTCCGAGCCCGTATAATGGACGAGGCGGCGCAGCGAGTAATCGGTGCGGATGCCGTCGAACAGCGCGAGCGGACGCGGCTCGCCCGGCTCCTCCCGCCACAGCCCGTCGGCGACCTCGTCGCCGACCACCGAGAGCAGGGGCACGGGAAACAAGGCGGCGAGGTCGCTGGCGCTCGCGCCGCTGCCGCCGAGATCGGTCCCGGGCTCGACCACGTAGGGATAGGGAATCTCCTGGGCCGAGAGCCCGACCTCGATCGCCGCGCCGTAATCGCGCACCAGCGGGCGCAGCTGTTCCAGCAGGTAGGGGCGGAAATAGCCCGGCTGGGTCACCGTGGTGGAATAGACCCCCGGCGCCTGGAACTTGGCGGTCGCCCGCTCCAGCCGCGGCAGCGGCCCCGTGGGCCGATAGGTCAGGCGCAGTTCGGGATAGCGGAATTGCAGCCGCTCGGCCGGGCTCGGCGGCGCGCGGGTGTCGAGGTAGCGGGCGAGTGCCGTCTGGAGCGCCCGCGTCGCGCCCGCATGCAGCGTCTCCAGCCGCGCGACGGCTTCCTCCGGATCGGCGATCGCCTCCATCGGCCGCAACTCGTCGCTGACCATGCCCCCTCCTCTTCGACTGTCGCGGCCTCTACATCGGCGCGAGCGCGGCGGCGGGCAAGCCGGTTCGGGAATGCGGAAGGATCACGACGCGATGCACGAGCAAGCCGAGCGCCGCCCCGGCGAGGAGACCGTCGCGCTGCCCGAGCGCTACGATGCCGGGCTCTACTTCATCGGGAGGGTCCGCACGCCCTGGGGCAGCCGGGCCGAATGTCCGAAGAACGGGCGCCAGACCGACGCCGTCTGTACGCTCGAGGTCGATCCGGCCTACCGCCCCGGCCTCCAGAACGTGACCGGGGCGACCCACCTGATCGTGCTCTACTGGATGGACCGGGCCGCCCGCGACCTCGTGCGCCAGCAGCCGCGCCACGCCGAGGGCAGCCGCGGCACCTTCTCGCTGCGCTCGCCGGCGCGCCCGAACCCGATCGCGCTCTCGGTGGTCGAATTGCTGGGCGTGGACGAAGGCACGCTCCGCGTGCGCGGCCTCGACTGCATCGACGGCACGCCGCTGCTCGACATCAAGCCCTACTACGCCACGACCGACAGCCGGCCGGAAGCACGGGTCGACCGCGCCGGCACGGCCGCCAAGGTTTGAGAAACCGATGATCTCGGGCGCGGCCCGAACAATCCGTGACCGAACCATCATGTGATGGTTAACATTGCGGAAGAACAGTCGATCACCAACATCATAGTCGAAGAATAACGCCGATTAAGACATTCTTTATGTTTGGGGCAGCTACTGAATGCCGTCGAGGAGAGCGATGGCATCGGTATCGACCACATTCCGGCTGTGCGATCAGCGTCCGCCCTCGCTGAAGGACGCGTTCACCGAAGCCCTGACGGTGCCGCCCCTGCTGGCGACCATGCTGCACAGCATGATCGAGGCATGGCCCGAAGAGGTCTACGCGCAGCCCTCGGTCGCCACCCGCTTCCTCGGCAAGCGCACCACCTTCGTCTGCGAGCCGGCGTTGATCCGCAGCCTGCTGGTCGATCAGGCCGACGCGCTGGAGCGCGAGACCTTCATGCTGCGGGCGCTGGCGCCCGCGCTCGGACGCGGCATCCTCACGGCGGACGGCGCCTTCTGGCGCGGACAGCGCCGGACCGCGGCGCCGATGTTCCGGCCCGACCGCATCCGCGGCTTCGTTCCGGCGATCGCCGCGGCGGCGGAGGCCGGGCGGGCCCGTTGGCAGGCGGCTGCGGCTCAGGACGCCCGAGAGGCCCGGGGCGCTCGTGCCGCCGACATCCTGCCGGAGCTGATGCGCACGGCCTTCGAGATCATCGTCGCCACCATGATCTCGGGCGATTCCGAGATGGAGGTGGGCCCCTTCGGCCGGGCGATCGACGACTACCTCTCGCAGACGCAATGGAAGATCGCCCTCGCCCATCTCGGCGCGCCCGCCTGGGTGCCGCATCCGGGCGCGCGCCGGGGCGCGGCCGCCGCGCGCTTCCTGCGCCAGGAGACCGCCCGCACCGTCGCCCGCCGCCGCGCCCGCGGCGAGCCTGGCCGCGACCTGCTCGGGGCGCTCCTCGAGGCGCGCGATCCGGAGACGGGCCTCGGCCTGCCCGAGGATGCGCTGATCGATAACCTCCTCACCTTCGTCGCCGCCGGCCACGAGACGACGGCGCTGGCGCTGGCCTGGACCCTGCGGCTGATCGCCGACCGTCCCGAGGTGGAAGCGAAGATGCTGGCCGAGATCGCCGGGCTCGGCTCGCCCCTCGCCGAGACCCCGGACGGGATCGAGCGCCTGACATACACGAAGCAGGTGCTGCTCGAATCGATGCGGCTCTATCCGCCCGCTCCGCTGATCGTGCGCCGCACGACCGCCGAGGTGCGGCTCGGCGAGACACGGATTCCGGCGGGCGAGTCGGTCCACGTGCCGGTCTACGCGCTGCATCGCAATCGCGGCCTGTGGGACCGGCCCGACATCTTCGATCCCGACCGCTTCGCTCCGGCGCTCCAGGCGAGTCGGGACCGCTACGCCTACCTGCCGTTCGGCGCCGGCCCGCGGGTCTGCATCGGCATGGGGCTGGCGATCACCGAATGCCTCGTGGTGCTGGCGACCCTCCTGCCGGCCCTGCACTTCATTCCCGAACGGGCCGAGATGCCGGAGGCGCAGTTCCGCGTCACCCTGCGGCCGCGGGGCGGAGTGCCCATGCGTGTGGTGACGCGCCATGCCGGATGACGCCGTGCGAGAGAGCACCGAGTACGGGGACGGCTGGCTCGCGCGCCGGCTGGGCTGGGCCGTCACCGAGGCGCCGCCGGAGCGCTACCGGCACCAGATCCGCACCGACCTCCTCGACGAGACCCTGAAGCTCGCCAACATCTCCGCGGTGACGCATTTCGCCGTGGCGGTGGTGATCCCGATCCTGTTCTGGGACACCGCCTCGCGGGTCTACCTCGCCGGGCTGTTCGTCGTGGTGACGGCGATCATCGGGCTGACCCTCTATACCAACCGGCTCTACCGCCGGATCTATGCGGACGGGGTGTCGGAAATCGGCGTCGCGCGCGGCTACCGCATGGCGGCCGGGCTGGCGCTGGCCCTCGGGCTGACCTGGGCGACGATGCCGATCATGCTGTTCGCGCCCGCCAGCGACGACCAGCGCCTGATCATCGTCGCCACCGCCGCCGGGCTGATCTCGGACGCCTACGTGGTCGGGCCGCTGCTCTCGGTCTCGTTCCTGTTCGCGGTGCCGCTGATCCTCGGCAGCTTCGTCGGGCTCGCCCGCTCGGGCGAGGCGATCGCGCTGAGCATCGGCGTGCTGCTCGTCGTCTACGCGATCTTCGTGCTCGCCAGCGTGGCGCGGATGAGCCGGCTGTCGCGGGAGCGCATCCACGACCGCGTGCGCGTCGAGGATCAGGGCCAGACCATCGGTCTCCTGCTCAACGAGTTCGAGGCCAACACCAGCGACTGGCTGTGGGAGACCGACGAAGCGGGCCGGTTCCAGCACGTCTCGACCCGGATGGCGCAGGCGCTCGGCCGCACCGAGGACGAGCTGCATGCAACGAGCCTCGCGGCCTTGCTCGGCGGCACCGCGCGGGAGGAGGACGAGCCGGAAGGGGACGGAGCGACCGAGATTCTGGCGTGCCTCTCCGGTCGCGAACCGTTCCGCGAGCGGCTCGTCGCCTTCGCCGGCCCCGAGGGCATCCGCTGGCTGCGGCTCAGCGGCAAGCCGTTCCAGGACCGGCGCGGGGTGTTCGCGGGCTTCCGCGGGGTCGGCTCGGACGTGACCGCGAGCCGCGCCGCCGAGGAGCGGATCGCCTTTCTCGCGACCCGCGACGCGCTGACCGGCCTGTCGAACCGGGCGGTGTTCCACGAGATCGCGCAGACGGCCTGCCGCGCGGCGGCGCAGCCCGGCGGCAGGACGAAGAGCCTGCTCTATCTCGACCTCGACGGGTTCAAGCTCGTCAACGACAGCGCCGGCCACGGCGCGGGCGACGCCCTGCTGCGGCAGGTGGCCGACCGCATCCGCGCGATCACCGCGGCGGAGCCGTCGGCCCACGGCTTCCGGCTGGGCGGGGACGAGTTCGCGATCCTGCACCGGGGGCCCATCGAGGCGGCGGAAGCTCTGGCCCAGGCCTGCGTCACCACGATCGGCGAGCCGTACTGGATCGACGGGGTGCGCGCCGAGATCGGCGTCAGCGTCGGCCTCGCCCACGCCCCGCGCGACGCCACCGATCCCGAGAGCCTGCTGCGCAAGGCGGATCTGGCCCTCTATACCGCCAAGGAAGCCGGCAAGGGACGCTGGCAGGCCTTCGACGCCAGCCTGGAGCGCCGGGCCCAGCGCCAGCGCGAACTCGACGCGGCGATGCGCCCGGCGCTGGAAAACGGCGAGATGGCGCTGCATTACCAGCCGCTCGTCAGCCTCGGCGACGACGGGCGCGTGGTGGGCTTCGAGGCGCTCCTGCGCTGGAACCGGCCCGGCGAGGGCGCGGTCTCGCCGGCCGAAACGGTGCCGATCGCCGAGAGCACCGGCTTCGTCATCGAGATCGGACGCTGGGCCCTGCGCAAAGCCTGCGCCGAGGCGACGGGCTGGCCCGAGGGGTTGCGCGTCGCCGTCAACATCTCATCGATCCATTTCCGCCTGCCGGGCTTCGTCGGCGAGGTGGAGGCGGCGTTGCAGGCGACGGGATTGCCGGCCGGTCGCCTGGAGATCGAGATCACCGAGACGATCTTTCTCGGCAACACGCCCAACGTCATCGAGAACCTGCGCCGCCTGCGGGCCTTGGGCGTGCGCATCGCGCTCGACGATTTCGGCACCGGCTTCTCGTCGCTGAGCTACCTGACCCAGTTTCCCGTCGACAAGATCAAGATCGACCGTGCCTTCGTGCGCGACCTGATCCACCGCCGCGAATGCCTCACCGTGATCGAGGCGATCATGGTCATCGCCCGCGACCTTTCCATCGACGTGACGGTGGAGGGCGTCGAAACGGTGCAGCAGGCCGAGCTGCTGCGGCTCAAGCACTGCAACAGCGCGCAAGGCTTCCTCTACAGCCCGGCCCAGCCCGCGCGCGAGGTGCCGGGGCTGATCGAGAGCATCCCGCTCAAGGGCGGGCGGAGGCCGCCGCCGCAGGCGAGCGCGGCCTGAAACGCGCTCACATCGCCGCCATAGCCTCGAACACGAAGGCATGCCGCGCCGCGATAGCGTCGACATCGCGGCCGTACCCGCCGCCGATCACCGCGCAGAGCGGGATTTTCTTCGACATCGCGAGCCCGACGACGAAGCGGTCGCGGGCCACAAGCCCGTCGTCGGTGAGGTCGAGCCGGCCGAGCCGGTCGTCGCGGTGGGGATCGACCCCCGCATTGTAGAAGATCAGGTCGGGCGCAAACCCCTCGACCAGCGGCGGCAGCCGCGCCTCCAGCACCGCCAGATAAGCGGCGTCGCCGAGCCCGTCGGGCAGACCGATATCGAGGTCGCCCGGGACCTTGTCGGTGGGATAGTTGCGCTCGCAATGGACCGAGAGCGTGAACAGGTCGGGCTCGCGGGCGAGGCAATCGGCGGTGCCGTCGCCCTGGTGCACGTCGAGATCGACCACCAGCGCCCGCCGGATGCGGCCCTCCCGCTTGAGCGCGAGGGCCGCCACCGCCACGTCGTTGAACACGCAGAAGCCCGCCCCACCGCTACGCCGGGCGTGATGGCTCCCCCCCGCCGTGCTGCCCGCCCGCCCGTGTTCCAGCGCGAGCCGCGCGGCGCGGAGCGTGCCGCCCGACGAGGCGCGGGAGCGGGCGACCACCGCCTCGGTGACCGGCAGGCCGATCGCCCGCTCGATCGCCCGCGGCACCTGCGCGGTCAGCACCGCCTCGACGTAAGCCCGATCATGCGCGCCCGCGAGCAGGGCCGCGTCGGCGGGCTCGGGCGTGACGAAGCCGTCCGGCACCAGGCCGCGCGCACGAAGAATCTCGGCGAGCCGGCTATATTTCTGCATCGGAAAGCGGTGGCCTTCCGGCAGGGCGGCCTCGTAGGCCGGATGGAACACGATCGGCGGCAAGGAGGCGCCTTCGGGCAGCTTGCGATGTCACACGCCTGATACGGCGGCGCTGCTAGGGCCGTGAAGGGGCGCGCCCTCGCGCCCGATGCCGCATCACGTCGTTCGGAGACGCCCCGTATGGTCGCCTTGCCGGAGAGCGGCACGCTCGCGAGCTTCGTCCTCTGGGCGGCCCTCGCGCTCGTGCTCGTCAACCTCGCGAGCCTCGCGGTGGCGATGCTCCGCATCGGGCGGCGGCGCCGCTCCTCCGCGTTTCCGGCCAACGCCCCCGTCTCGGTGGTGCGCCCGCTGCGCGGCCTGGAGGCCTTCAGCGAGGAGACCCTGCGGGCGAGCTTCCGGCTCGATCACCCGGCCTACGAGCTGATCTTCTGCGTGGCCGATGCCGCCGACCCGATCCTGCCGATGCTGGAACGGATGCGGGCGGAATACCCGCACATCCCCTCGCGGCTGATCCTCGGCGACGAGCGCCTCGGCGGCAACCCGAAGCTCAACAACTGCGTCCGCGGCTGGGACGCGGCCGCCCACGACTGGGTGATCCTGGCCGATTCGAACGTGATGATGCCAGCGGACTACATCCAGCAGATGCAGGCGGCGTGGCGGCCCGACACCGGTCTCGTCTGCTCGACGCCGATCGGCGACCGGCCGGACGGGTTCTTCGCGCTGGTCGAATGCGCCTTCCTCAACACCCTCCAGGCGCGCTGGCAATATGCCGGCGAGGCCCTGGGCCTGGGCTTTGCCCAGGGCAAGAGCATGCTGTGGAACAAGCCGTTCCTCGAGACGCGGGGCGGCATCCGCGCGCTCAACGCCGAGATCGCCGAGGATGCGGCGGCGACCAAGCTCGTGCGCGCCGCCGGCTGCCGGGTCCATCTCGTCGCCGCGCCGTTCCGCCAGCCGCTCGGACGGCGCAGCCTCAACGAGGTCTGGTCGCGGCAGGTGCGCTGGGCCCGGCTGCGGCGGGTCACCTTCCCCTTGTTCTTCGCCCCCGAGATCGGCATCGCCCCCCTGCTGCCGCTGACGCTCGCGGCGCTCGCCATCAGCAGCGCGGAGGCGAGCGCCCTGCTCGCAGGTGCCGGCGCGCTCTGGTACGGCGCCGAGTACGCGCTCGCCGTCCGGGCCGGCTGGCCCCGCTCGCCGCTTCTGGTGCCGGCCTTCCTCGTGCGCGACGCGCTGCTGCCGGCGGTCTGGGTCAGCGCCTGGGGCCGTACGGCCATCGTCTGGCGCGGCAACCCGATGGACATCCGCCCCCGCGAGGCCGCGCCGCTGGAGACGGGCCCGACCGCCGCGGCTTAATTTTTTTTGCGTGCTCGGGGACGATCCGGATCCGGATGAGCCCCCCCGAATTCGGGCCGCCCCCTCCGGATTCGGATAGACAAGGCCCGGGGAACGCACATCTAGCTCCGGTACGGGGGCCGTCGCGCCGACGGCCCCCTCCAAGAATTGCCGGCGGAGTGCGGGATGGGGCAGGCATCGGACGGAGCGCGCGGCGTCGCGGTGATCGGCGGCGGGGCTTGGGGCACGGCGCTCGCCAACGCCGCCGCCGCCGCGGGGCATCCGGTGACGCTCTGGTTGCGCGACGCGGAGGCCGCCGCGCGGATGCAGGCGAGCCGCACCAATGCGCGCTACCTGCCGGGCATCGGGCTGCACGAGGGCGTGCGGGCGACCGACGAGATCGGTTCGCTCGGTGAGGCCGGCACCGTCCTCCTCGTCGTCCCGGCCCAGACCCTGCGCGGCGTGCTCGGGACGCTCGCCCCCGTGCTGCGGCCGGACGCCCCCATCGTGCTCTGCGCCAAGGGGATCGAGCGCGGCAGCGACAGCTTCATGAGCGCGGTCGCCGCCGAGGTGATCGGGGTGGATCGCCCGGTCGCGGTGCTGTCGGGGCCGAGCTTCGCCGTCGACGTCGCCAGGGGATTGCCGACCGCGGTGACGCTCGCCTGCGCCGACGGGCGCGAGGCCGCGCGCCTGTCCGGCCTGCTCTCGGGCCCGGCCTTCCGCCTCTATCACACCGATGACGTGCGCGGCGTCGAGATCGGCGGGGCGGGCAAGAACGTGCTCGCCATCGCCTCCGGCATCGTCGCCGGCCGCGGCCTCGGCGAGAGCGCGCGGGCCGCGCTCATCGCCCGCGCCTTCGCCGAGCTGATGCGCTTCGCCCGCGCCTACGGGGGCCGGGCCGAGACGCTGATGGGCTTGTCGGGGCTCGGCGATCTCGTGCTGACCGCCTCCTCGTCGCAATCGCGCAACTTCGCCTTCGGCGAACGGCTCGGAAGAGGCGCCACGCCCGACGAGGCGGCGGGCGGCAAGCTCGCGGAAGGCGCCTTCACGGCCGCCGCCCTCGTCGGCCTCGCCCGCGCCCGCGAGGTCGAGATGCCGGTGGCCGAGGCCGTGGCCGCGGTGGTCGCAGGCGATCTCACGGTGGACGCCGCCATGAGCCGCCTGCTGTCGCGCCCGCTCAAGGGGGAGGTCGAGTGAGCGACAGGATCCACGCCTTCCTCGCCGGCCACGGCCGCGACGGCGCCGGGCGGCGTCTCGCCGACGTGCTCGCCTTCGACGATGCCCGCATCGAGGGCGTCCACGACTTCATCCAGTGGTGCTTTCCGCTCCCCGAGGCGAGCCGCGTCGTCCCCGGCGCTCCAGTGTTGACGCAAGCGGAGGCCGAGGCCATCCGCGCGGACCCGGCGGCCCTCGACGGGCTGAGGGCGGCGACCGCCCGGATGGCGCGCTTCTACGAGGCCACCGACGGCTGGCTGCGCGCCTACGATCACAACCACCTGCGCATCACCCGCATCCTCACGGCGCTCCGCGACCTGATCGGCCGCGACGCTGCGCGGGATTTTCATGAGGCGGTGATGCGAAGGGTTCAGGCGGCGGGTTCGCCCGTGAACCCCGACAGCCTCGTGTTCTGGCAGCGGGCTGTTGAGAGCGCTGATTGCGCACGGGAACGTATCCTGAGTTCATGAGGCTCTTGGCGCATTCGTCGGGGCGACGAGATCGAGGGCGCGCGCCGACGCGCCGCTTCGATTGCCCTGGACTTGGCCGGCTGTGCTCACCCGACCGGCTCCACCGGCCAAGCGATCCGTAAAGCCAAGGCCACCCCTGCAATGACCTTGAACCTGAGCCACCCTGTAGGTGCTGACCTGACCGGCTGGCTATGGACCTGGCTGATTGAGAGGATCAGCCGGGGGCGGATATGTGCGGTTCGGTGCGTCGAGTTCTGTAGACGGGCGGCTCTGGCTGGGCTGCTGCGGGTTTGGTGGACACCGTCCTAAGCTCATTGGGCACGGTTTTCGAACTCGACAGGGCTGAGGTAGCCCAGAGTCGAGTGCCGCCGCGCCGGGTTGTAGAAGCGCTCGATGTAATCGAACACGTCCCCACGGGCTTCATCCCGCGTGCGGTAGGTCCGCCGGGCGGTGCGCTCGGTCTTCAGCGACGAGAAGAAGCGCTCCATCGCCGCGTTGTCCCACACGTTGCCCGACCGGCTCATCGAGCAGGTCACGTCGGCGTGGCCGTGCCCGCAGGGCGTTCTCGCGCATGATCGCTCGATGCGGTGCAGCCTGCACGAGACGCCCTCGGCGAGCACGTCATACCAGACGCGCCTCGCGCCGTAGGTGCGGTCGCTGGCCACGAAGCTCGCGTGGACCTTGCTCAGGATGGCTCCGTCGTCCCGCGCGCGTTGGCTGGGCTGCCGGGTGAGCTACGCGTGGAAGCCAGAGCGCGACACGTTCAGCGCCGCGCACATCCACGCGACCTGCCAGACAGCGCGATGCTTTGCGATGAAGGCGAAATTCATCTCGATCTGCTCGGGCTTCATCTGCCCCTGG
The DNA here is from genome assembly GCF_900114375.1 of Methylorubrum salsuginis. Taxonomy (GTDB): domain Bacteria; phylum Pseudomonadota; class Alphaproteobacteria; order Rhizobiales; family Beijerinckiaceae; genus Methylobacterium; species Methylobacterium salsuginis. Next base: position 270,873 of record NZ_FOSV01000004.1, read on the forward strand.
CCGAGAAAAACGTGTTGGGGATCGGCCGCCGCCTGCTTCACCCACCGGTGCAGCATCGTCTCGTGAACGTCGAGGTCGCGCGCCGCCTGCGCAACACTGACACCGCGTTCCCGAACCAGTCGGACCGCCTCGATCTTGAACTCACGTCCGAACTTGCGACGCTGCATGGAGTACCTCCGGCTTCACCATCTCACCTAAACCGGGTGTCCGGGAAACCGGCAGCAGGCCATCGGGCGGGGCTGGCCCTGGACGAATATGCCTCGTTTTCGGCCGCCCTGCTTGCCCCGGCTCGGCTATCGCCTGATGTAGAACTCGGAGTTAGGCAGGCGGGCTGGAGAGGACATCGATGGCTGGCGTCCGGCGCATTGGTCTCGTGATTTGCCCTGATTTCGATTTCATGGGCTTGGCGGCGACCTCGCCCTTCGCAGTCGCCAACAAATACACCGGCGAGCCGGCCTATGACGTTCGTGTCCTCTCCGAGACCGGTGGCCTCGTTCGTTCAGGGTTGGGGCCCAGTATCGACACGGAGCGGCTGGGCGATTCGTCCGCCTTCGACACGATCCTTGTCGCGGCCGGGGTCGGTATCCCGGTGCCGAGTGCGGACCTTCTCGGCTATGTGCAGGAGGCGGCCGGTTCCGCGCGGCGGCTGGCCGGCCTGTGTCTCGGGGCCTTCATCCTGGCCGAGGCCGGTCTTCTCGATGGACGGCGCGCGACGACGCACTGGCACTACGCGCCGCAGTTCCGCGCCCGCTATCCCGATTGCAAGCTCGATATCGACAAGATCTACGTCGCGGACGGCAACATCTGGACCTCCGCCGGCATGTCGGCCGGCATCGATCTCGCCCTCGGCATGGTCGAGCGCGATCTCGGCCGCGGGGTGGCCCAAACCGTGGCGCGGGGGCTCGTCATGGAGCGTCGGCGGGCCGGGGGACAAGCCCAGCACTCGGCACTCCTCGACTTCGATGCGCCGAGCGACCGCATCCAGAGCGTCCTCGCCTACGCGCGGCAGAATCTACGGCTCCCGCTGACCACCGAAGATCTCGCGGCGGTCGCCTGTCTCAGTCCCCGCCAGTTCACGCGGGCCTTCCGGGCCGAGACCGGAGTATCGCCGGCCAAGGCGATTGAGGCGATGCGGGTCGAGGCTGCCAAGCACCTGCTGGAGCAGAGCCGCCTGCCCATCGAGGAGATCGCCGACGCCGCCGGCTTCGCCAATCGCGAGCGGATGCGCCGGGCCTTCCTTCGCGTCCAGGGCGACGTTCCGCGGGCGATTCGTCGAGCGGCCGGACCGCTCGCCGTCGTGTGACCCGCCGGCATGTCCGAAAACGTGGCAATTATGACGTAGGCCGTTCCGAAACCTCTGCGTAAGCATGGCCCTGGGGGCTGCTTACTGTCGGAGAGCCGCGGCCATGGTGAGCCTGACGATCAACGGTCGCCAATACGCCGTCGATGCCGAGCCGGATACGCCGCTGCTCTTCGTCCTGCGCGACACGCTCGGGCTGACCGGCACCAAATACGGCTGCGGGATCGCCCAATGCGGGGCCTGCACCGTTCATCTCGACGGGCAGGCGACGCGCTCCTGCCAGGTGTCGCTGGAAAGCGTCGGTGATCAAGTCGTCACCACGATCGAGGCGATCGAGCAGGACGAGATCGGCCGGAAGGTCGTCGAGGCCTGGGTGGCGCTGCAGGTGCCGCAATGCGGCTACTGCCAATCCGGCCAGGTCATGGCCGCCACCGCCCTGCTGAAGCAGACGCCGCATCCGACCGACGGCGACATCGCCGAGGCGATGACGAATCTCTGCCGCTGCGGAACCTACAATGCCATCGCCGCCGCCGTGCGGCAGGCCGCCGCCTGAGGAGTTCGCGATGCACCCGCTTCTCCCTGGCGCGTCTCCGTCGCGCCGCACCTTCCTGACGGCCATTGGCGGCGCGTTCGTGCTTGGCGCCGTCCTTCCGGTGCGCCTCGCCCGTGCGGAAGCGCAGGGTCCCGCCGAGGGCGCCGGCGCGCTGGCGCCGAAGCCGGGGACGCGGGTGGCCGCCTTTCTGGAGATCCACCCGGACGGCACCATCAAGCTGCTCAGCCCCTTCGTGGAGGGCGGCCAGGGCATCGCCACCGGTATGGCGCAGATCGTCGGCGAGGAACTCGACGTGCCGCCCTCCCGCTTCGTCGTGGAATGCGCCCCGCCCGGCCCCGACTACGCCGTCGTGAACGGCATCCGCATGACCGGCGGCAGCTTCTCGACCCGGTCGAGCTACGAAACCATGCGCCGCCTCGGCGCCACCGCCCGCGACCTGATGATCCGTGCGGCCGCCGCCCGGCTCAAGGTGCAGGATAGCGAACTCACCACGAGCGACGGGGTCGTGCTGCACGCCGCCACGGGCCGCGCGCTGCCCTACGGCGAGCTGGCGGCCGACGCGCTGAAGCTGAAGCCCAACGAGGCTGTGCCCCTGCGCGACCCAAAAAACTTCCGTTACATCCGCCAGCCGGTTCCCCGGCTCGACGTCCGCGACAAGTCCACCGGCCGGGCGGTCTACGCCATCGACCAGAAGGTCGACGGCATGCTCTACGCTGCCGTGCAGCACGCGCCCCGGCTCGGCACGGAGCCGACGCGCCTCGCCAACGAGGCCGAGGTCAAGGCCATGCCGGGCGTGCACTCGATCCACCGCCTGCCGGGAGCGGTGGCCGTCGCGGCGGACAGCTGGTGGCGGGCGCGCAAGGCCGTCGAGGCGCTCAAGGTCGAGTGGTCGGCGGCGAAGCCGAGCGGCATCGACACGGTCGCGGCCGATTTCTCCTCCGAGACCATGCTCGCGGCCCTCAAAGCCTCCGCCGATCCGGGCCACGTGGCCGAGGAACAGGGCGACGTGGCCGGCGCCTTCGCGAGAGCCGCCAAGGTGGTGGAAGCCGATTACGAGGCCCCCTACCTCGCCCACGCCCAGCTGGAGCCGCCCTCTTCCATCGCGCGCTTCGAGCCCGACGGCACCCTCGACGTCTGGCTCCCGAACCAGATGCCCGAGGTGTTCCAGGCGGTATCGGCGAAGGTCGCCGGCTTGCCGCCGGCCCAGGTGCGCATCCACTCGCCGATGCTCGGCGGCTTCTTCGGGCGCCACTTCACCTACGAGGCCGGCAACCCGTTCCCGCAGGCGATCCTGCTCGCCAAGGCCACCGGGCGCCCCGTGAAGGTGCTGTGGTCGCGTGAGGAGGAGTTCGCCCGCGACGCGGTGCGTCCCTTGAGCTTCAGCCGCTTCCGCGCCGCCCTCGACGCCGCGGGCCAGCCGACGGCGCTCGAAGTGCGCACGGTGGGTGAGGGCCCGATCGGCCGCTACTTCAGCATGATGATGCAGACGCCGGTCGATCCGTCCGCGGTCGAGGGTATCGTCGGCAAGCCCTACGCCGTGCCCAACCGGCGCATGACCTTCACGAAGATCGCCCACCCGGTGAACATCGCGTTCTGGCGCTCGGTCGGGCACTCGATGAACGACGCGTTCTACGAGAGCTTTTTGGACGAGGTCGCGGGCGCCGGCGGGCAGGACCCGTTCGCGCTCCGCATGGCGCTGCTCGGCGGCAGCGCACGGCACCGCACCCTCCTCACGACGGTCGCCGAGATGTCCGGCGGCTGGCGGCGCGGGCCCTATGAAGGCGAAGGCGGGATGCGCGCGCGCGGTCTCGCCATGGCCTCGCCGTTCGGATCCGAGACGGCCACCATCGCCGAGGTCTCGGTGGAGGGGGGCGAGGCCCGCGTCCACAATCTCTGGATCGCCTTCGACCCCGGCAGCATCGTCAACCCGGCCATCGTCAAGGCGCAGGTGGAATCGGCCGCCGTGCTCGGCCTGTCCTCGGTCCTGTTCGAGCAGATCGTCTACCGCGACGGCGTGCGGCAATCGCAGAACTACGACACCTATCCGGTCCTGCGCCGCGAGCACATGCCGAAGGTCCATGTGCGCATCGTCGAGAGCGGCGCGCCGATGGGCGGCGTCGGCGAGCCGGGCCTTCCGGGCGTGCCGCCCGCAATCCTCAACGCCATCGCGGCGCTGACCGGCCAGCGCATCCGCGCACTGCCGATCGCCAACACCAAGCTCTCCGCCGCCTGACGAGCGCACCGTCCTGGATATCGTATCCAGGACGGTGCGCTCGGTTCTTGTGCCGCATCGGTTTTTCCGAAAGCCGGCGGCCACCTTTCGGACCGATGCTCTGGGAATCCACGATGACACCGCATGCAGGCACGGCGCTCGTCACGGGCGCTTCCTCGGGCATCGGCGCGGTCTACGCCGACCGGCTGGCGGCCCGAGGCCACGACCTCGTCCTCGTCGCGCGCGATGCCGCCCGGCTGCGGGCGGCGGCCGAGCGCATCGGGCGGGAGGCCGGCGTCGCCGTCGAGGTCATGGCCGCCGACCTCACCCGACCGTCCGACCTCGCCGCGGTGCGGGACCGCGTCGCCACGGATGCGGATCTGCGTCTGCTCGTGAACGGTGCCGGGCTCGGGCCGCTGGGACCGTCCCTCGACAGTCCGGCGGAGCTCTACGATGGCATGCTCGACCTCAACGTCCGGGCGTTGCAGACCTTGACCTTCGCGGCGGCGCGCGCCTTCGCCGACCGGGGCGGCGGCGCCATCGTCAACATCGCCTCGGCCGTCGCCCTCATTCCGGAGCGCTTCAACGCCGCCTATGCCGCGCAGAAGGCCTTCGTCCTCGCACTGACGCAGGGGCTCGCGGCCGAACTCGGCGGCAAGGGCGTGCGCCTCCAGGCCGTGCTGCCCGGCGTCACCCGCACCGAATTCTTCGATCGGGCCGGCGCGGATATCGGGCAGATCCCCGCGGCGATGATCATGGAGGCGGGCGACCTCGTGGCGGCGGCCCTCGCCGGCCTCGACGTCGGCGAGATCGTCACCCTTCCCTCGCTCCCGGACATGGCCGACTGGCAGACCTTCGAGGCAGCCCGGTTCCACCTCGGTCCGAACCTCTCCCACCGGATGCCTGCCGCCCGCTATCATGTCGGTTGACAGGCGAGGCGTTCGGGAGCCTGCGTGAGGGGGAGACGGTCGATGCTGCAGGTCGTCGAGAATGCGCCGAGCGCTCCGGCCTCCGAAGCCGCGTTGACGGCCCATCGAGCCTCGGACCAAGCACCGCTGCCGGGTGGTTGGCGGCAGGTCGAAGCGCTGCCTGTCGGCCTGTTCGCGGCGGTGATGGGGCTGACGGGCCTGAGCGTCGCCTGGACGTTGGCGCAGGCTCGATACGGGACGCCACCCTGGATCGGTCCCTCCGTCGGCGTCGTCGCCAGCGTCGCTTTCCTCGCGATCGCGGCGGGCTACGCCGCCAAGGCCTGCGTCGCCCCGCAGGCCGTGCGCGCCGAGTTCCGCCACCCCATCGCCGGCAACCTGTTCGGTACGCCGCTGATCAGCCTGCTCCTGCTGCCGATCCCGCTGGCGCCCCTGAGCCTGACGCTGGCGCGCGTGCTGTGGATCGTCGGCGCCGTCGGCATGGCCCTCTTCGCGTGGCTGATCGTGACGCGATGGCTCAGCGACCGGCAACAGGCCGCCCATGCGACGCCCGCCTGGATCGTGCCGGTCGTCGGCCTCCTCGACGTGCCGCTCGCCCTTCCGGGGCTCGGATTGCCGCCGATGCCGGGGGTGATGATCTTCGGGCTGGCCGTGGGGTTGTTCTTCGCGCTGCCGCTGTTCACGCTGATCCTCTCGCGCCTTCTGTTCGAAACGCCGCTGCCGGCCGCGTTGCAGCCGTCGCTCCTGATCCTCGTGGCGCCCTTCGCGGTCGGGTTCTCGGCCTATGTGGCGACGACGGGCGGGATCGACCTCTTCGCGAAGTCGCTCTTCGCGGTCGCACTCTTTCTTCTCGCCGTGCTGCTGCCGAAGCTCGCCCGGTTCGGCCGGGCCTGCCCGTTTCGCGTATCCTGGTGGGGCGTAAGCTTCCCCCTCGCCGCCGCGTCCGTCGCCGCTCTGCGCATCGCGACGGTTCAGCCCGGACCTGCAATCGACGCTCTCGCACTCGGCCTGCTGGCGCTCACGACTCTGATCGTCGCGTGGCTGCTCGCCCGGACCCTGATCGGCCTCTTCCGTGGAGAGCTTCGCACGCTGGCGCAGTGACGATCGATCATTTTAATTGATTCAGGTCAGCAAATCGCGCGTTGTGAGGGAGGGCAGAAGCAAAATTCTCAGATCACGGTCAATCTTGCGGTCTATCATTGCGCAAAAAGATGCTCAATCTCAGGTATTGGCAGGGCAAATTCATAGAAGATCTGCCTGTTCGGCAAGGTAGTGCTTTCTGCGTCTATGAGCTTCGTCGAGCTATCCTCGGCGCATCCTGCCTCCTGCCTCTTGGGCGAGGCGGGCACGTTCGGCGTCCCCCGCGCCGGAACCGGGCTTACGGTCGAGCTTGGGGCGGACGCAGCCGCCGCGCCTCGGTGGCCCATGCCGAAGCTGGCGCGATCGGCCTGCAGTTTGCTGCGACGGATCAACTCGATCGTGGACCGATCGTCCGGCTCAGCGTGACATGGGCGGAGGCTGCCTGAATGGTGTTCCCGGCTGATGACTAGGCCGAACGGCTGATCAAGTTTGGTGCTCGATCCAGCTGGCCTAGTCGGCCTCAAATTAATACATCATTCATTGCTAAAATGCAGTATTGATCGAAATCATTGAAAAATACGAACGGGTGAGGCGAGCGCGGTGCTGGGCTACATGCATAAGTTTGCAGTGTCGAAGCGCGCCACCGCGCCGTCCCGGTCCATGCCCGACCCGCATCCCGCATCCGCGCCCGAGCCGGAAGCGCCGGTCGTCGCGCCCGGGAAACGCCCCGGCGCAATCATCGACCAGATCGAGGCCGACCTGCATCTCCTCGTCCGGTCCGTGCAGACGACCTCCGCCGAGGTCGGGCGTGCCGTCGTCGAGGCGAACGCCTCGCTCGCGGGCATCGGTGAACGGACCCACGCCCTGGTGACGGAGACGCGCACGGTCGACGAAACGGCCCGGCTGCTCGCGGGCTCCGCCCAAGAACTGACGGCCGCCGCCGCCAGCATCAGCGCTCAGATTCACGCCGCGGCCGGGCTTCTGGACGGCGTGACCGCCGTCATCGGGCAGGTTCAGGCCCGGATCGGCCAGTTGCGTGCCTCTTCGGACGAGATCGGCACGATCATCGACCTGATCGCGGGCATCACGCGCCAGACCAACTTGCTCGCGTTGAACGCCATGATCGAGGCCGCTCGCGCGGGCGAGCACGGGCGCGGCTTCGCCGTGGTGGCCCAGGAGGTCAAGGATCTCGCCGGGCAGACGGCGCGGGCCACCGACCGGATCCGGCATACGATCGAGACGCTTCAGGGCGAGGCGATGGGCTCGGCCGATGCGGTGGAGCAGGCTGCCCGGCTCGTCGAGCAGGTCGGCCCACGCTTCGTCGAGGTGGTCGCAGCCGTCGAGCAGCAGAATGCCTCGACGGCCGAGCTGAGGCGCTCGGCCGAGTCGGTCGCCCGGTTCGTGACCCAGGTGGTCGGTAGCACCGAGGCGATCGAGCGGGAGGCACAGGCGGCCGCGGACGTGAACCGCGCCGCCGACGCCTCCTCGCAGACGATCGACCGCCTGCTCGGCCGTTTCCTCGTCGTGCTGCGCAACAACGAACTCGGCAACCGCCGCGCCGATCTCCGGCTGCCCGTCGCCCTGGCGGCGCGGATCCGCCAGGGCGCTGCCGCAAGCGTGCCCGCGCGCACGGTCGATGTCAGTCGCAACGGCCTTCTGGTGACGCCGCAGGCCGAGATCGAGGCCGGCCCCGGTCAGGTGCTGAAGCTCGACATCGCGGAACTCGGGGAGGTCGAGGCCCGGGTGGTGGCTCGGAGCCGCCTCGGCCTGCACCTGTGCGCGGAGAATGCGGACGGCGCCTACGCGGCCCGGGTCGACGCACTCTCGGAAACGCTCGACCGGAAGAACCGCCCGCGCGGCGAGCGGGCCGAAGCCGCCGCCGCCGAGATCGCCGCCGCGCTGGAGGCGGCGATCCGGGCTGGTCAGCTCACCGAGGCGGCCCTGTTCGACGTGGCTTACGAGGCGGTGCCCGGCACCGATCCGCAGCAGCACCTGACCGCGGCCGTGCCCGCGCTGGATCGGCTGCTGCCGCCGATCCAGGAGCGACTGCTGGGGCTGGATGCGGACCTCGTCTTCTGCGTGGCGGTGGACCGTAACGGCTACCTCCCGGTCCACAACCGTGCCTATTCGCATCGGCAGCGCCGGGGCGAACCCGACTGGAATAACGCCCATTGCCGCAATCGCCGGATCTTCGACGACCGGGCGGGCCTGATGGCCGCCCGCAACACCGAGCCTTTCCTCGTCCAGTCCTACGCCCGCGACCTCGGTGGGCGCACGGTCATGATGCAGGAGGTCGACGCGCCGATCCGCGTGGCCGGCCGACACTGGGGCGGCCTGCGCATGGCCTACCGCGCCTGACTTTGCCGGAGATGACCCTGTACTGACTTCGAACGCGGACCATCCCGTGGGGGCCGGTCCATCGGGGATCGGATGGGACGGATCGAGCCGGCGGTCGAGGTCAGCGCCGTCGCTCAGCCCGGCATGATGCCCCGCGACGATCGCCGCAATCAGCCGCCCGAGCAGAGTCGGGTCGAGCGCCGCGCCCACCCGTGCCCCGGCGATGGAATGGTCGCGGTTCGGCCCCTGGCCGCGCAGATAGGCTGGACCTCGGCCGAGGCCTTGCCGATGTCGTGCAGGAGCCCGGCGGCGCGGGCGGTCTCGGCCCAGCCGAAGGAGTTCGCGAAGGCCGCCGCCCTCGCGGCCACAGCCGCGAGATGATCCGGCAATGGCTCCCAATCCGCTTATGGTCGGCCCGGAGCGGAATGCGCGTAGAGGGTCCTGCGGGGTGACCTCGGAAATCGTCGCCTTGCCACGACATCATGTTCCGCGCCGCGCCGACCCCTTTCGAGGCGAGCGTTCCTCAGAAAACCCCGCTCGTCAGTGCGGCGGCGACTCATCTTCGAAGGTTTTGGGGCCGCACGGCGACCGAGTTCCTCTGTGATCCAGACTCTGCCCTGCGCTCGACCGGCACATCAGCGGCACACGCCGTGCGCCGCATCAGCGCTGCAACCGCGATCCCCCACATTAACAGCCGCTGCGCCTCAACCAACCCGCGCCACCCGACACGATTCGAACGTGTGACCTTTGCCTGAGGAGGGCCACGCGTTCATCCCGTTGAGCGGTCAGGATTTTCATTTCTCCCGCTCAGCGGCGTTGCGCGGGCGGTCCAGTTGGGCTACTGACGAAGCGGCTCAGCACCCGTAGCTCAGCTGGATAGAGCGTTGCCCTCCGAAGGCAAAGGTCACACGTTCGAATCGTGTCGGGTGCGCCATTCACGAACAGAACTGCGAACGCCGGTAGCGGCGGCAAGTCCGTTCGCAACAGCCCTTTCCAGAACGTCACGCCAACCTGCGATGCGGATCTCGTCGGGCTGTACTTCCACACGATCGACGACCGCACGGATGTAGGCCTTCCGGAACGGAACCTCGCCCTCCCGCAGTCGCGCCCGCATCTCAGATGCGAATGTCGCGACGCGTTCGGATGCCATCGCCACAGGCTCCCGGATCTGCTCGCGTAAACGCTCCAGCGCGGCCCGCGCCTGATCTCGATCGGTGCGCAGCTTGTCGAGCCGCTGCTTCAGCGTCGGATCCGCACCATCCGCGATCCCATCCTCGATCGAGCTGTAGAGCCGCTTCAGACGCGTGCCCGCATCCGTCATCGCATCTGCCGGTGCCTGCATCCGCACCTGGGCAGGGCCGACCCGCGCCTGGCGACGCGCCGCCAGCTCCGACAGGATCTCCTGCAGGCGCTCCGTGGTCAGAAGCCGCTGCTCGAGCGCCGTGGTGACTAGAGCGTCCAGCTTGGCCATCCCGATGTTCATGCCCCGGCAGGCCTTCTCGCCGATCCGCATCTGCGGCGAGCACTTGTAGTAGCGGTAGACCTTGCCCGTGCTGGAGGTGCCGGTGGCCATGGTCATGCCCCCGCCGCATCGGCCGCACACGGCCAGGCCGGTCAGCAGCACCGGTCCCGTTACCTCGGGCGGTGAAGCCTCGGACGGGCGACGGCTGCGCAAGGTGTCCTGGACGGCTTGGTAGAGCTCCTGGCTGACGATCGCCGGTGCCGGGGCCTCGACGATCTCGCTCGTCGGGTTGCGCTGCCGGGTCTTCGAGTCTCGTCGGTTGAACTGGTAGGTTCCGGCATAGAGCGGCCGCGTCAGGATGTCGTGCAGCGGTCCGATCCCCCAACGACAGAGCTTGCGCGTGAGGATCCCGCGCGCGTTCAGCCACGTGCAGACCGACTTGACGCCCATCGGACCGGACTGACCATCGCCCTCGACGATCAGGCGGTACATCAGCCGCACCACCTCGGCCTCGACCGGATCGATGGCGAGGACCTTCTTTGTCCGTCTGCCCTTCTGCCCGGCCTCGACCGTTCGGTAGCCGTAAGGCGCCTTCGAGCCGTTCCAGAAGCGGAGAGTGACCAACCCGGACATCCGCGAGGTATTCGAGGCCCTGCGCGCCCGCTTCGGGTTGCAGCCCCAGCAGCCCCGTCCCGACGCACCGTACGTCTGGGGCGAGGAGAAGCTGCGTGCCCGCTGTAACCGCCTACTGCGGCAACTCGCGGTGATCGAGGCAGACCAGGAGGCCGCGACACAGGCCTTCGCCCGCAAGATGCAAGAGCTCGGGCAACGACGTGCGGCCTGCCTGCTCGAACTGACGATGGCGGATCTGTATGCCGCGGCGGCGGATCCGTCGGGCAAGCCCGACGCGGCCGCGCCTGCCCCGGTTTCGAGCGCGCAGGCGGCGTCGCCCATCGGGACGACGGTCGCAACCTCATCCGATCTGGGAAGCGAGGAGACGCCGACGCTTCCCGATTACGAGACCGATCCGGGAAGCGGAGAGCAGGGGTCGGCCTCCCCTGCCATTGAGGGGCACGGTCCGGAATCGGCGGATGGGTCGGCACTTCCGAACACGGCCTCGGCGGCGCCTGCCGATCCCGAAGCAGAGCATTCCGTCCTGGATCCGGAGACGGTGCACGCGCTGGTCGAGGCTTCGGCACCGAGCTGGCTCGACGTCGGCAAGCCACCCCTCAGCGTGCGTGAGCGCTTCCCCTTGTACGATCGGCCGCTCGCCTCGCTGGATGTCGACCACCTCGACCTGAACGAGCTCCTGCCACGGCTGGCCAGCGTTCATCCTGATCTCGTCGGGGCAGCGCCCGTTTTCAAGAACCATCTGCCCGATTGGTACCGGTCCGAAGACGGGGCCGCCTGCCGGGTGGCGCTGGAGCAGGCGATCGAACGCGAAGTCATCCGCCGCGATCTCTGGAGCGACCTGCTCGAATGGTACGGCTGCGTGCTGGCCGTCGCACCCGGTGGCTACCTTGGCACGACGACGCCCCGGCAGGCCGAGGAGACGTATGACCGCCTGCAAGCGGCGTATCGGGAGGCTCTGTCGCCCGGCAGGACCGCCGTTGTCTGGTCCGAGCTGACCACGCTCATGCCCGGGCGCCCCTGGTTCGGGGCCGGAATCGCCATGGAGGTATCCGACCAGGGCGACCTGTACGATATGCCCGACGACGGCAGCAGCGGCACGTCTGCCTACGAGGACGACGACGATCCAGAGGACGCGGGGCCGACCTGAGGCTGATGGGCTCGCCGAGCCTCTTTGTAGGCTCCGGTGCAATGGTCGCAGCGGAGCCGCATCGACAATTGATCCGCTAGCGGCACTGGCAGGAAGAGCGTGCGGTCGAGTGGCATTACATCGCCCCCGGCAAGCCGCAGCAGAACGGCTTCGTCGAAAGCTTGAATGGGCGCTTGCGCGACGAGTGCCTGAACGAGCATCTCTTCCAGAGCCTGCCGGCGGCCCGGACCATCATCGAGGCGTGGCGGGTCGACTATAACACCTGCTGCCCTCACACGAGCCTCGGCGGGCTCACCCCGAACGCGTTTGCAACTCGGTCCAAGCAGGACCAGAACTAGAACGAACTCTGGTTATGAACGGGGGCTGACAGGGGGCAAGGTCAAACTGGGGGCAAGGTCAGTGCCTTTGCCGACATCCTGCGCCAGCAGAATGAAGGCGCAAATGACATTTCAGATTTGATTCGAGGTCTGTTGAGGAAATCTAGAGCATCGAACCTTTAATCGGACGCATATCCCTTGGCCTTGAGGAAGTTGCGGCACTCCTGGGGCTCGAACAAGCCGCAGATGTCGCCGATG
>NZ_FOSV01000020.1 GCF_900114375.1 Methylorubrum salsuginis
TCCGCGATCTCGTTGATGAAGGTGATCTTGGTCGCCAGGAACGCGTTGGCGGCGTACTTGGTCAGCTCCGCCGTGCGACGGCCCGTCACGAGGATCGGCGCCGCGTTGAGGTAGAGCGGCCGGTAGACCTCGCGCATCACCTCCGCCGCCCGCTCGTCCTCGGCGCCGATGACGATGCGGTCGGGCACCTTGAAGTCGCCGATCGCCGCGCCCTCGCGCAGGAACTCGGGGTTGGAGGCCACCCCGACCTCGGCGTGCGGGTTGGCCTCGCGGATGATCCGCTCGACCTCGTCGCCGGTGCCGACCGGCACGGTCGATTTGGTCACCACCACCGTGTACCCGGTCACCGCCTGCGCGATCTCACGCGCCGCCGCGTAGACGTAGGACAGGTCGGCAAAGCCGTCGCCGCGCCGCGAGGGCGTGCCCACCGCGATGAACACCGCATCGGCGCCGGCCACCGCCGGCTTCAGGTCCGTGGTGAAGGACAGGCGCTTGGCCCGGACGTTGTCGGCCACCAGCGTCTCGAGACCCGGCTCGTAGATCGGCATGCGGCCCGCCTCCAGCGCCGCGATCTTCTGCGGGTCCTTGTCGACGCAGATCACCTCGTGACCGAAATCCGCAAAGCACGCCCCCGACACGAGACCGACATAGCCCGAACCAATCATCGCTATCCGCATCGAAGATCCTCTCTGGCGTGTCGTTCGGGCCGGCCGAACGGATTGCGACCGCTGCCGGCGCGATCGGTGACGTCGTGCGCCGACGATCCCGGTGCATCGGGGCCGCGCGATGGGGCGGGGATTTCCGAACCCCGCCCCCGTGTCAATACGGGACGGTCCGTTCGCCTCCCGGATCAGGCATCGCGGTAATGCTCCCGATACCACGCCACGAAGGCGGCGATGCCGGTCTCCAGCGGCGTCTCGGGTACGTGCCCGATCAGGGTTTCGAGGAGTTCCGTGCTGGCATGGGTGCGGACCACGTCGCCCGGCGGCAACGGCTTGAGGATGCGGTGGGCCTTGCGGCCCAGGGACATCTCCAGGGCGGCGATCATCGCATCGAGCCGCACCGGGCGGCCGCCGCCGATATTGACGAGGCGGTAGGGTGCGACGTCGCTCAGGCTGTCGGCCTCGCCGACCGGAGCCCCCTGCGACGGCAGGGGCGGGGGACATTCCGACAGCCGCAGGATCGCATCGACGAGATCGTCGATATAGGTGAAGTCGCGCTCGGCCGCGCCCTCGCCGAACACCTCGATCGGCTCGCCCGCCAGGATCTTTTGGGTGAACAGGAACAGGGCCATGTCGGGCCGGCCCCAGGGCCCGTAGACGGTGAAGAAGCGGAACGCCGTCGTCGGCACCGAGAACAGGTGCGCGTAGGAATGCGCCATCGCCTCGGTGGCGATCTTGGAGGCGGCGTAGAGCGTCAGCGGCGTGACCGAGCGGTCCGTCTCGCGGAACGGCATCTGGGTGTTGCCGCCATAGGCCGAACTCGTCGAGGCCACCATCAGGTGGCGCACCGGATGCGCCCGCACCGCCTCCAGCAGATTGGCGGTGCCGACGAGGTTGGCATCGACGTAGGAGCCCGGATTGATCAGGCTGTAGCGTACGCCCGCCTGGGCCGCGAGGTGGAAGACGAGGTCCGGCTTGGCCGCGGCAAACGCGTCGATCAGCGCGCCCGGCGTCTGCAACTGCGCCTCGACTTCCGTGAACCCGTCGAAGCGCGCGAGGTCGCGGTGGCGCATCCGCTTCAGCTCGACGTCGTAATAGTCCGAGAACCCGTCGAAGCCGGTGACGCGACAGCCTCGGCTCAGCAGGCGGCGGCTGAGGGCGTGGCCGACGAAGCCTGCCGAGCCTGTGACGAGAGCGCGCATGCCGTGCCGAAAACCTCTCCAGATGGTGGCGCGGATACCATCCCGGTTCCGGGGTCGCAAGGAAACGCGGGGAAATGCCCGGGCCTCACGAGAGGCCCGGGCCGACGGCCCGAGTGCCGAAGGGGCCCACCTTCCGGCTCGCGACCTCTTCGGGTGGCGTCCTTCGGAAAAGGCGCTTTACCATCGGTCGAGAAACCAACCGGACTCGGACATTTGCTCTGTGCGCAGGGCGCCTGCGACCGAGGCGGGGCTTGCTTGTGACGCAAAGCGGCTTACTTACGACCGATCAACGGTCTGCCCGATTCGACTTTTCCTTCCGCGACTGCGTAGCCTCGGCCGATGGTCTGCGGGCTTCGGCGTTCCGGAGGAACAAGGACGGCCGTGACTCCCTCCCCAGCGGGCATCGCCCCGCCCTCGCACCGACGTCAGCGAGTCTCACAATACCGAGTGTCGATCCGATGAACCAGCTTTTCCGCCTGCCGCAGATCGGTGAGGCCAACCCGATCGCGGAGCCGTCCGCCGACTTCCGGGTGCCGTTCGCGCAGTCCGGCGCCTTCGTCTGCAAGTTCATCATCGGCGAACCGAGCGATCAGGCCGTCTGCTGCGGCGCGCCCGTGGCCGACGGCAAGAGCTGGTGCGCCTATCACCGCCGCATCGTGTTCGAGCCGACCCGACCCGGCCGCATCCGCTGAGACGGTCGATCGTCCCGCCGACCTCAAAAGGGCGCCGCACTCACGGAGTGCGGCGCCCTTTTTCATATGCGCGTTTGCCGTGCCGCGTCGGCTTTCGGGCCGATACTCAATCGTAGAAGTCGTCGCCGCCGAGCGGCGAGAGGCGCCGCACCACGATACCGTCCGGGTAGGCGTAGCTGCGCGAGCGCATGACGAGGTATCCCGCCGACCGCGCCTGGGCGATACGGCGTGCCTGGGCGTCCGGCCCGTCATAGGCCGAGGGACCGGCTCCGTAGCGCTCGTAGGCCGGCATCGGATCGGCATAGCCGTAGACCGGGCGGCGGATGCTGCGGGGCCGGGACGCCTGACGCCCCCGCAGGTACGACGGCGGCAGCCGTTCGCTCATGCGCCGCGGGCGTTCGACCGAACGTTGCGATATCGCCGGACGCTCGACCACGCTGCGCCGCGGCATGCGGACGCCGCGGGCTTCGGCCTCACGCTCCGCCGTCGAGCGGGCAACGGCGCGCCGGATCTGCTCCTGGCGCTGCTCGGCCTGCGTCGGGGCGACGGGCGGCGGCGAGGATTGCGGGGGCGAGGATCGAGGCGGCGCGGGTGGGTCCTGCCGAGCCTGCGTCGGCGCGTTCCGCTCCGGCTCCGGTGCCCGCTCGGTCCGGGCGGGCTCCGGCGGCTTCGGTTCCGCGGGCTTCGCCACCTCCTGCGGAGCGGTGCGGGCGGGCGGATCGGTCCAGCTCGTTCCCTCGCCGTCACCCTCGGCCGAGGCCGCCCCGGAAGCGAGGCAGGCGGCAAGAGCGAGACACAACGAAAAGCGGCCGCTCGACATGGACACGCCCTCGGGCTGACGGAAGGAAGGGGCTCGCCGGCCCCCTTCGCGTCCTGCGATGAAGCGAACGAAAAATTAACCCCGAACGGTCCGGCCGTCCACGGGAAAAGCAGGCGCCGACCTCAACCCCCGACGGGCCTCCTTCGATCCCCTCGGCTCACCGTCATGGCGAAGTCAAATCACGAGCGATCAATCGGAACCGGACCCGTCCGTCGGCGGCAAGGTGCGGTAGCGCCGCGCGGCATAGAGCAGGCTTGCGCCGGATCCGACGTCTTCCGGGCGCAGCGCCAGGGCCACGACCTCGCAGAGCAAAATCTCGTGCGTGCCGACCGTGGAGCGCTCGACGACGCGGCAATCGAACACGGCGAGCGCGCCGGGCAGGGTCGGCGCGCCGGTCGCGAGCGTCTCCCAGCGGGCGGTACCGAAGCGCTCGGAGCGCGGCAGCGCGCCGCCGAACGCCTCGGCAACGGGCCGCTGCTCGCTCGACAGGGTGTTGACGCAGACGGCGTCGTTGGCCCGGAACGCCGGATAGGCGGAGGCCGAGCGGTTGAGGCAGACCAGCAGGGTCGGCGGGCTGTCGCTGACGCTGCAGACGGCGGTCGCCGTGAAGCCGGCCCGGCCGCCGGGTCCGTCGGTGGTGACGAGATGCACCGCGCTCGCGATCCGCGCCATGGCCTCGCGATAGGCCGGCGCATCGACCGCGGGTTCGGGTGGGGGCATGGAGACGCGCCTCTCGGCCGGGAGGAGGAAGGGAAGAACGGCGGAGACGGATTCCCGCTTGAGCGAAGCTGTGGGCACGACGATCCTCCGAGGCAAGGCCGGACGGCGCGAAGACGCGTCGAGCCTGCCCAGGATCGGGGGCGGATTCTTCCCTGAAACCGGCGCTTGCTGCCGCAAACGGGCGAAAAAGCCTACGGCTCGCCCGCGTCGTCCTTCGCCTGCTCGCGGTCGCTGCGGATCGAGCGCTTCACCCTGACGAGCTGCCAGACCGCGATCCCCAGGATCGCCCCGAAGGCGAGGCCGATATCGAGTGCGGCGAAGCCGTGGTCGCTCACGAGGGCGCAGAGCGGCGGAAGGCGTCGCGTTCCTCCAACGTCTCGATCAGGTCGAGGACGCGCACCGCCTGACCGGAGAAGTCCCACCACGGCGGCAGACCGGAGGCGGCGGGCGGCACGGGATGGCGTTGCACTGCCTCGACCAGATAGGCGGTCTCGGGCAGGGGCGCGGCGAGCGCCTCGGCGGCGGTGACCGTCGGCAGGGCGGCGCGGGCGAGCAGCGCGGCCTTGCGGGAACCCGGCACGCGGGCGCGGCGGCTGACCGAATCGAGGCCGTTCGCCTCCACGGCGCGGCCGATCTCGGCGTAGATCAGGCGCGCCGCGCGGATCGCCGGGCGGCAGCCGAGCGGCAGCATGGCGATGCCGGGCTCGGACCGGGCGTAAAGCGACTCGGCCGCCGCTAGCAGGCGCGCCACGATCCGGCGCAGCGCGGGCGTCGCCTGCGGGTCGGCCAGGAAGGCGGCCGGATCGAGGCCGGCCTCCTCGAGCCAATCGAGGGGCAGGTAGAGGCGGCCGGCGCGGGCATCCTCGCCGACATCGCGGGCGATGTTGGTGAACTGCATGGCCACGCCAAGGTCGCAGGCGCGGGCGAGGGCCGCGGGATCGCGCACGCCCATGACGAGGCTCATCATGGCCCCGACCGCCCCGGCGACGCGGGCGCCGTAGGCCGAGAGTTCGGAGAGCGTGGCGTAGCGGCGCCCTCGAGTGTCCCAGGCGAGACCTTCGAGGAGCGCGCGGGGCAAGGCCTCCGGGATGGCGTGGGCGGTGAGTACGTCGGCCAGCGCCCGGTCGGCCGGGTGGTTCTCGGGGCGCCCGGCCTGGGCCAAGGCGAGGCGGCGTTCCAGACGGGCGAGCGCGGCGGCGCGGTCGCCGCCCGCCTCGTCCACCGCGTCGTCGGAGAGGCGGCAGAAGGCGTAGAGCCCATAGGCCGGGCGCCGCACCTTGGCCGGCAGCAGCATGGAGGCCGCGTAAAAACTCTTCGAGCCGGTGCGGATCGCCGCCCGGCAGGCGGCGTGGTCGGCCTCCGAGGCGGCGAGGGAGGCTTCAGACGGGAACGCGCGCATCCGGCACCACGGCATCGAGAACGCGTGCGGAAGACAGCACGCCCGGCAGGCCGGCACCGGGATGGGTCCCGGCACCGACGAGGAAGAGATTGGCCACGTCCTCCGACCGGTTGTGCGGTCGGAACCACGCGGATTGCGTCAGCACCGGCTCCAGGCCGAAGCCGGAGCCGCGGAAGCTCAGGAAATCGTCGCAAAAGTCCTGCGGCGTCGTCACCTTCGAGGTCACGAGCGATTCGGACAGGCCCGGCATCACGGTCGCTTCGAGATATCTTTCGATCTTTTGGCGGTACGGCTCGGCGAGCGCCGCCCAATCCTGGCCGCCGGCGAGGTTCGGCACCGGGGAGAGCACGTAGAAGGCGTCGCACCCCTCAGGCGCCAGCAGCGGGTCGGTCGCGGTCGGGCGATGGAGGTAGAGGCTGAAATCCTCCGCTAGGTGCTTGCGGTCGAAGATGTCGACGAGGAGTTCGCGATAACGCGGGCCCATCAGGATCGTGTGGTGATCGACGGAGCCGAACTTCCGGTTCGTGCCGAAATACCAGACGAACAACCCCATGGAGGAGGCGGCGCGCTCCAGCTTCCGCCTGCTCCAGCGGCGGGTCGTGCCGCCGAGCAGCTTCCGGTAGGTGGTGGCCGAATCGGCGTTCGAGACGACGATGTCGGCGGGAATCGTCTCGCCGCCCACCAGCGTCACGCCGGTCGCCGCCCCACCCTCGACACGGATCTGCGCCACGTCGGCGCCGCAGCGGATGGTGCCGCCCTGGCCCCGGATCAACCCGGCGAGGCCGTCGACTAAGCTCCCCGTCCCGCCCATGGCGAAGTGGACGCCCCATCGGCGTTCGAGGTGGGCGATCAGGCAGTAGATGCCGCTCGCCCGGAACGGATTGCCGCCGATCAGCAGCGGATGGAAGCTGAAGATCGTGCGCAGGCGCTCGTCGCGCAGGAAGCGGGCGACCACGTCGTAGACGCTGCGATGGCCGGACAGGCGCAGGAGGTCCGGCGCGATCCGCAGCATGCTCCCGAACCGATCGAACGGGACGTGGCCGAGCTCCTCGAAGCCAACGCGGCAGACGGCCTCGCTATGGGCCATGAAGCGCTCGTAGCCCTCGACATCGTCCGGCGAGAACCGGGCGACCTCGGCGCGCATCGCCGCGCGGTCGTCGCTGTAGGCGAAGCTCGATCCGTCCTCAAAACGGATGCGGTAGAACGGGCGCATCGGCACGAGCGCCACGTCCTGGGTCATCTCGCGCCCGCACAGGCGCCACAGCTCCTCGAACAGGAACGGCGCGGTGACGATGGTCGGGCCGGCGTCAAAGGTGAAACCGTCCTGCCGGTGGACGCGGGCGCGCCCGCCGGGCTGCTCCAGCCGCTCTAGCACGGTGACGCGGTAGCCCCGCGCCCCGAGCCGCACCGCCGCCGCCAACCCGCCGAAGCCTGAGCCGATCACGACCGCGTGCGGCCGGGTATCCGGGCCTCCCACGTCCATCGGCTTGACGGCGAGTGTCAACATGAGTTGACACTAACCACCGGGGCGCGAGGCGCGCAAGGGGTGTTTGAAGCGCGTCCCGACCGATCCAGCTTGGCGCCGCATCCCTCCGTCCTTGGGACGCGGAGCTTTGGCGGCCACGGTGATCAGGTGCCTGCGGCGGCCTCCGCAACGATGATCTCGGCGATGCGCCCCGGCGCTTCTTCGTGAGCGAGGTGGCCGAGCCCGCGCACCAGTTCGATGCGGGCGGCGGGAAGGCGGCTGCGCAGCGCGAAGGCGGTGTCGGGGCGAATCGCCTTGTCCTCGCTGCCGACGACGAGGAGGGTGCGGGTGGCGAGCCCCGGCAGATCGCGGTCGAGCGCCGCGAGGTCCCAATTCGCCATCATGCCGAGCGCGCCGGAGACGTGGCCGGCGCGGGTGAAGAGGCGGCGATAGAGGTCGAGCCCGGCTTGGTCGAGGCGCGAGCCGGTGCCGTCGATGAGCCGGCGGACCGCCGCCTTGTCGGCGCTCCAGGCGAAGATCTTTGGCGTCACCGGATTGACGAACAGCAGCCGGGCCATGCTGGGGAACAGGACGCTCGCAAGCCCCGGAAACGGCGTCAGCGCCCCGTTGAGCGCGACCAGGAGGTCGGGGGCGATGCGCCGATCGAGGCACATCCGGGCGAGCACGGCGGCGCCGGCCGAATGGCCGATGATGAGCTTAGGCGAAACCCCCAAAGCATCGGTCAGCCCGGCCACCGCTTCGGCCATGCCGGGCAGCGACAGGCGGCGGGCGGGAAGCGGATCGGTGAAGCCGTGGCCCGGCAGGTCGGGGGCGATGACGCGGTAGCGCGCGGCCAGCAGCGGCGCGAGGCCGCGCCAGGAATGGGTGGCAGCACCCGTGCCGTGCAGGAGCAGCAGGCCGGGTTTTTCCGCGGCGCCGAATTCCTGGATATGCCAGCGCAGGCCGGCGGCCTCGACGAAGCGGCTGGCGGCGCGATGGGGCCAGTCGCGGCCATCGCGCTCCCAAACGGGGCGGTCGTCTTCGAAAAGCGGCATGAAGAACCCTGCGCTCACGCGGTCGCCGCGCGCACGGCGGCGCGGACGCTCCCGGCATCCGCCATCGGCAGCGGGCAGTAGCGTGCCTGCGCGGCCTCCGCGAGGGCACGCGCTCCGTCGGGCCGAGCGCCGGTGTCGATGACCAGGGTGCGCAGGCCGTGATGCCGGATCGCCCGGCCGGCGGCGAGCGCTTCCTCGCCCGCGAGCGCCCGGCCGCCCAGACCGGACCGGGCGACGTTGGCGCGCCCATCGGTGAGGAGCACCACGACCGGCGTGCCGCCGGCCCGGCGCACGGCGAGCCCCAGCGCCATCGCGGCATCGAGCCCCGCCGCGAGCGGGGTGCCGCCGCCGCCGGGCAGGCCCGCGAGGGCGCGCTTGGCCCGCACCAGCGAGCGCGTCGGCGGCAGCAGGATTTCGGCGCCCGCGCCGCGGAAGGCCACCAGGGCCACCCGGTCGCGCCGGACATAGGCTTCGGCGAGCAGCAGTTCGACCGCGCCCTTGGCCTCGGCCAGCCGCTCCAGAGCCGCGGAGCCCGAAGCATCGACGCAGAAGATCGCCGTGGTTTCGCTGTGTTGGCGGAAGCGGCGGATGCGGAAATCCTCCGGGGCGACGATCACGCGGCGGGTCTCGCCCGGCCCCCGGCGCAGGCCCTGCCAGGGGGCCGCTTGGCGCAGGGTCGCGATCAGATCGAGCCGCCCGCGGCGCGGATCCCCGGGCCGGCTTCCCACCGGCCGCCCCTTGTGCTGCGAGGCCGCCGCCGCGCCCTTGCGGCCGGCTTCGGCCCTGCGGAGCGAGGGGCCGCCCGCGAGCAGTCGCGCCAGCAGATCCTTCGGAATCGCCGCCTGGGCGGCCTCGATCACGACCTCGTCGAGGCTTTTTGGGGTTCGGGAGGCTTCCTCCGCCTCCGTCTCCGTCTCCGTCTCCGGGGCTGACGCATCGTCCGGCTGGGTCTGCTTGTCCGGTGGCGGTTCCGCCTGTTCCCCCGGGGGGGGCTCCTCGCCATCCGGCGGCGGTTGGGGCGCCGGAAGCCGCGTCGCGCGCGGGGCCAGGACGAGGCGGGCGGCCTCCATCAGAGCAGCGTCGTCGGGTGTGCCGCCCGCGGCGATCCGGGCGGCCCGCAGGGCCAGGAGCGGCGCCCGCAGGGAGGCGATGCCGAGCGCCGCGGCGGCGGTGCAGAGGATCGCGACGGGATCGTCCCGGATTTCGGCAGGGAGATGCCCTGCAACCTTCCCGTCCTCCCCCCCGTCCTGAGATTTGGCTTCGGCGGCCTCGAAGGGGGCCCCCAGCCGGCCTTGCGATACTTCGAGCCCTTCTTCGAGCTCTCCGCTTCGCCTCGGCACCTCCGGATGAGGATGTGCGTCGGCGAGGGAGGCGGTGATTTCTGCCTCACGCAGGCTGACGCCGGTCAGATCGATGCGAAACGCCAGCCGGTCGGCCAGCGCCTCGGCGACCGCCTCGTCCTCGATCCCCTCGTCGAGCAGCACGAGACCGATCCGGGCCGGCAGGCGGGCGGCGAGGCCGTCGCGCTCCAGGGCCACGATGCCGGCATCGAGGGCCGAGGCGAGGCGGGCGACGATGCCCGGCTCCAGCCGCTCGGCCATCGGCACGACCACGACGCCGCCATCGGCCTCCGCGAGCAGGCCGCTCTGGGCCACGGGACGGCCGGCGCGGAGCGTCGCGGGCAGATCGAGCCCACCGATCAGGCGGTCGTCGCCGATGCCCGGCGGCAGGCGGCGGATCGGGCCGGCGACCTGCGCCCGCAACAGCGCGAGCCAGCGGTCGCGCACCGGGCCGGCCCCGGCGCGCAGCACGAGGCCGCCGAGGCCGTGCGGGTCGGCCGCGAACAGCGCGAGAGCCCGAAGGGCGTCGTCCCAGGCGGAGGTCGGTTCGGGCTCCGCCAAGGCGTCAGCGCCGAAACAGCGGGTGCTCGACCCGATCCCCGGCCCGGATGCCGAGCTTGGCCGCGGTGCCGGCGTTCAGTTCGAGCACGGCGAGCACCGGCTCGCCCGAGGGGATGATCTGCGTCGACAGCGGCTCGGTGTCGGCGGCGATGCGGGCGATCGAGCCGTCGGAGCGGATGAATACCATGTCCAAGGGGAGGTAGGTGTTCTTCATCCACATGTTGACCGGCAGCGGGCGCTCGAAGTCGAACAGCATCCCGTGATCCGCCGCCATGGTGCGGCGATACATCAGGCCCTTGGCCCGCTGTGCGTCGTTGCGCATCACCTCGACGTCGAAGGCGCGGCGGCCGTCCTTGGTGGCGATGGCCAGCGGCTCGGTCGGGGCCTGTTCGGCGGCGGCGGCCGGCTGTTCGGCGCGGGCGGCGGCGAGCGGCAGGGCGAGCGCCGCGAGGCAGGCGAGAACGGTCTTCGAGGGAACGCGCACGAAAGCACCTCGTCAGTGGGAGGCCGGAAGCGCCCCGTCGACGAGGCGGACTTCCGCCGCCATAGCACCCTTCGAGCCGTCGCCGTAACGCACCAGCACCGTCTCGCCGGGTTTCAGCTCGGCGATGCCGTAGCGGCGCAGGGTCTCCATGTGGACGAAGATGTCCGGCGTGCCCTCGCCGCGGCTGACGAAGCCGAAGCCGCGCAGGCGGTTGAACCACTTCACCACCGCGGTCTCCAGGCCGCTCGTCGGCGTCACCGAGACGTGGGTGCGCGGCATCGGCAGTTCGGAGGGGTGCAAAGCCGTGGATTGATCGAGGGAGATCACCCGGAAGGTCTGCCAGCCGCGGGCGCGGCGCACCGCCTCGACCACGATCCGGGCACCCTCGCTCGCGGCCTGGTGCCCGTCGCGGCGCAGGCAGGTGATGTGCAGCAAGACATCCGGCGAGCCGTCGTCCGGCACGATGAAGCCGAAGCCCTTGGACACGTCGAACCACTTGATGCGGCCCGAAATCTCCACGAGGTCGAGCGGCGGCTCGGCCTCCGGCCCATGGTCGAGGTCCCGTGCGGAATCCGGGGACTCCGTAGACCGGGCGAGACCCGGACCGGCTCCGTAATCGTTCGACATGTAAGCAACCCGTGCCGAATCGCGCCGCGCAATTCCGCGGCTACGTTAACAAAGTCCCGACACCCGGAAAGCCCGTTTGACCGGCAACGGGACATTCGGCGGATGCAATTTTGCTCGCCATGGCGGCGGCGCCTCACTGAAGTCGCGCAAGGTTGGCCAAGGATCGGGCAGGCGACGACATGCCTCATCCTCGCTCCGGCCGGAGCGAGATGGTAGGGCCGCCGCATGCTCGTCTCTTCGCCTACCGCCGCCGCGCCGCGCGGTCGCATCGATGCCCTCGACGTCGCCCGCAGCGTCGCGCTCGCCGCGATGGCGAGCTACCACACCCTATGGGACCTCGGTTTCCTCAGGCTGACGCCGGAGAACTTTGCCCTGACGCCGCCGGGCCGGCTGGCGGCCCATGTGATCGCCGGCTCGTTCCTGCTGCTGGTCGGCATCGGGCTCGTGTTGGCCAACGGCCGGGGCGTGCGGTTCGGCCGCTTCGTCGCACGGATCGCCCGCATCGGCGGCGCGGCGGCGCTGATCACGGTCGCGACCTATTTCGCCTTTCCCGACAGCTACATCTTCTTCGGCATCCTGCACTGCATCGCCCTGTCGAGCCTGCTCGGCCTGCCCTTCGTGTTCGCCCCGGTGTGGCTCACGGCGCTCACCGCGATGGCGGTGCTGCTCGCCCCCTCGCTGATCGCCCATCCGCTGCTCGACGCGCCGGAGCTGTTCTTCCTCGGGCTCGGGCGGCTGCGGCCGGACACCAACGATTGGGTGCCGCTGTTTCCCTGGTTCGGGATCGTGCTCGCCGGCATCGCCCTCGCACGGCTCGGCGGACCGGCGGCCCTTACCGGACGCCTCGCCCGCTGGCGCGCCCACAGCGGCCCGGCACGGGCGGCGGCTTTGGCCGGGCGCCACAGCCTCGCGATCTATCTGATCCACCAGCCGGTCCTGCTGGCGGTCCTCTACGGTGTGGTGAGCCTCACCGGCCCGCATCCGCGGGCGGGCGCCGCGAGTTTTCGGGCGACCTATGCGGCGAACTGCGTTCGCACCGGCGGCGGCGCGGAATCCTGCCGGGTCGCGGCGCGCTGCACCGAGCGGGCCCTGCGGCGGGAGGGGCTTTGGGGGCTCGGCGCGCCCTACACGGCCGAGCAGCGGGCGCAGGCGCAAGGATTGTCGCAGGCGTGCTACGAGGCGGCCGAGGGGACGGCGCCGGCGCCGTGAGCGGACAGGGGCGCCCTCCGATCACAGCCTCTGGCGATGGACCGAACGCCGCCTCGGCATCTTCCCGCACCGCACCGGCCGCCGCTACAAGGGCGGAAGGGATATCGCGGGGGACCTCGGCCATGAAGCGATCGGTGCAGCGGGCGATCGTCGGGGTCGGGCTCGGCTTGATGCCGGGGGCGGCGATCGCTCTGGAGCGGGCGCCGTTGCCGTCCGAGGCGCCGATGGAGGCCTGTCCCGGGCAGGGCGCGGGGTTCGCGCGGATTCCCGGCACCTCCACCTGCCTGCGCGTGTCGGGGCGGGTCGCCGCCGGCGTTGAAACCGGGACACACGGGACCGCGGCGCCGGTGCGCGGTCGCTTCTCGGTGGATACGCGCTCCGACAGCGATCTCGGGCCCGTGCGCTCGTTCCTGCGGCTGGATGCCGGGCATCGCTGATGCTTCGGCCCGCCGTCGGAAGCGCGCTTATGGAAGAAGCCGTTACGGCCGAATAGCGAGGTGACGGCGAGGCCGTCGATCAATCGTCGCGGTAGACCCGCTCGCGGCGCTCGTGGCGCTCCTGGGCTTCGAGCGAGAGGGTGGCGATGGGGCGGGCGTCGAGGCGCTTGAGGGAGATCGGTTCGCCGGTCTCCTCGCAGAAGCCGTAGGAGCCGTCCTCCAGGCGGGCGAGCGCCGCGTCGATCTTGCTCGTCAGCTTGCGCTGGCGGTCGCGGGCGCGGAGCTCGATGGAGCGGTCGGTCTCCGAGGACGCCCGGTCGGCGAGATCGGGATGGTTCTCGTTCTCGCTCTGCAACGCGGTCAGGGTGTCCTGCGCCTCACGCAGGATCTCGCTCTTCCAGCTGAGGAGCTTGCGCCGGAAATACTCCCGTTGCCGCTCATTCATGAAGGGCTCGTCGTCGGAGGGCCTGTAGCCGTCCTCGATCGTGACCTTCGCCATTCTCACGCCCTCGCGCTCCCTGCCGGTCAGCGGCGATCTCGGGCAGCGCTATAATCGAGGCGGGCGTACACCACAACGCGCCCGGGCCACTGCGTGCCGGTTCGGGCGAAATGCCTCCGGCGTTGCGGCAAACACGTCACGGTTCGGCCTGCAGGAGGGGGCAGCGGACCATCCCGATGAAGGTTACGTCTATTCAGGGTTGTCTTCGTAAGCCTGCGGCGTCACCTCCGGGCGCAGGCCGCTCCGCGAGCCTCCGAACCGCCGCAAATGCGTCAGCCACGGTTCACCGGGCCAGGGATAGCTTGATCAAAAATCGCTTCGTGGTTGTTTGCGAGTTCCTCGGTTCTGTGAACACTGGGAACGCTCTCGCGTGACGTGTTTGTCCGAGGCTCAAGCCCCATCATATCCTGTGACTTCCGCTGGCAGGCGGTCGGCCTGATCCCTGCAGGCCGCGATCCGACCGATCTCTCCCGAGCATTGGAACCCTCGGGTCAAATCGCCCAGAACTGGGTTGTCGCAGCTGACCATTTCGAGGATCGCCGCAAAGCCCAGCCGCTGGCGGTCGATCCTAGCCTGACGGCAACCAAGCGCCACGAGCTTGTCAGGCGGCGCCACAGAACCGGTGCCTCCCTATCGTTGGTTGCTCAGCGCTGATGGGGGCAGCGTCGTCTGGTCCGGCTGGATGCCCGATGAAAGCGGGGCGCCGTCGTCGCGTGGTGCCAGATGGGCGAGGACCGTGTCGCGGTAGCGGGTGAGGCCCTTGTATTCGACGAGTTCGGGCGGCAGCGTCGTCAGCACCCGGTTCAGGCGCTTGCGCCACTTCTCCACGCGCTCGATGTCCTTGAGGCTGAGCAGATAGCAGCGGATTCCGAAGAGGATCGCGTTGGAACGCGGCAGCCGGAACAGGGTCTGCAGCTCGACCCGCAGATGCACCTTTTCGGAGACGTTGTCCGGCGTCACCGTGGTCCGGTCCGGGCCCCAATCGGGGTAGTTCTCCGGCGAGGTGTCGAGACGCGGGTTGATCGTCATGGTCCAGTTCAGGCGTCGGACCGGATGGCCGTATTGCAGGCGGAGGAGAAAGCGAAGCGCCCGGTCGAACACGCCGATGTCGTGGGCGAGCGGCACAGGCCCGTGCCATTCGTGGAAACTCATGCCGATGTCGAAGTCGAGCGACCAGTCGGCCTGCGTCGTCACCATGCCGCCATCGACGAAGAGGTTGTCGTCGCGCTGATCCTGCAGAGTGAAGTCCCCTTGCGCCTGCCGGGTGATGTACTCGAACGGCGGGCAGGGCAGCGTCTCGGGCCTTCCGAACACGAAGGTCTGTTCGATGCCGAGCGGGCGGTTGATCCAGCGCCAAGTGTCGCCGTTCTTCTCCAGGCTGAAATGCTCCGGATAATCGGCCGCAAAACTCTCCATCAGCAATTCGAGCGTGTCCCACTGCGCCGGCATCATGTGCGGCAGCACTTGGCAGCGGCCGGGATCGTCGGCGAGCACCAGCGCCCGCTCGCGGCACTCGGCGACGTAATGCTCGTCGATGTCGAAGGCATGGGCAAAGGCCGGATTCGGGCCGCCACGGGTGTGGGGCTCGATGTTGACCGAGTACATGTACCTGTCTTCGCCGAACGGAAAGGGAAAGCGCAGCACGCCGGCATCGCTGTTGACGTAGGAGAAGCTTTCGC
Organism: Methylorubrum salsuginis; assembly: GCF_900114375.1. Lineage (GTDB taxonomy): Bacteria > Pseudomonadota > Alphaproteobacteria > Rhizobiales > Beijerinckiaceae > Methylobacterium > Methylobacterium salsuginis. The sequence goes on from NZ_FOSV01000020.1 coordinate 14,852, forward strand.
GGAAGCGCTCGTCTTTGCGGAACTGGATATTCATCGAAGAATCTCCTCGGCATTTTATCGGCATGCCCGGCGGATGCCTGCTGCCGCGCCGTCGCGCGGGCAGGCTGCGACGAGAAAGGTCATCGCAGTCTGGAATTACAGATCGAGTACGAGCGCGTCGGAGCGCGCCCGCGAGACGCAGGTGGCGATCAGGCGGCCGCCCGCGCGCTCCTCCTCGGTCAGCACGTGGTCGCGGTGCTCGATCGCGCCATCGATCACGCGCGTGAGGCAGACGCCGCAAGCGCCGCCGCGGCACAGGCAGGGCGCCTCGACGCCCGCCGTCTCCAGGGCTTCGAGCAGGCTCTGCGATTCCGAAACCGGAACGGTGCGGCCGGAACGGGCGAGGGTGACGGTGAAGGGTGCGCCGCCCTCGGCGCTCCCAAAACTCTCCTTGTGGATCGCCCCGCTCGGCCAGCCGGCCGCGAAAGCCGCCGCCTCGACCGCCGCCATCAGGCGCTCCGGGCCGCAGGTATAGACATGCGTCCCGAGCGGCTGGTCGGCGAGGATGCCGGCGACCGAGCGCCGGTTGGTTCGGCCATGGATCATCGCCATGCCGCCCGCCTCGGCGAGGAGGCCGGCAAAGACCTCGCTCTCGTCGTCGGTGCAATACTGGTGCAGCTCGAACGCGGCGCCCCGAGCCCGCAGCACCGGAAGGTACGAGAGGAACGGCGTGAGCCCGATGCCGCCGCCGATCAGGATGTGGCGGCGGGCCAGGCTCGCGATCGGAAACAGGCTCGTCGGCGGGCCGATTTCGACGGGATCGCCGGGCTTGAGATGGTCATGCAAGAAGTGCGAGCCGCCGCGGGAGGCCTCCACCCGGCGCACGATGATGGCGTAAGAATCCCGCTGCTCCGGTGGCGTCACCAGGGAATAGGCGTTCTTCCAAATGCGCTCGGGGCCCCGCAGGGTGACGAGGATGTGGGCGCCCGGCGCCGCGGTGGGGAAGCGCCCGCGCTCGGGCACGAACCGCACCCGCTTCAGCGTCGGGCTCAGAGGGTCGATGCCGGCCACGCGGGCCGTCAGGGGCGCGTCGAGGATCATGGATAGGCCCGCTCCGCCGGGGGCACGTCGCCCGGCTGCTCGGCGTCGACCTTGACGCCCTGGAACGCCGAGAGCCGGCGCGAGAAGTGATCGCGCACGAACAGATTCGCGCCGCAGCCGGCGCAGCGCACGATCGTGGTCGAGACGCCCTCGTTGAGAGTCTTGCAGTGGACGCACTGGACCCGGCGGGCGAGCGTGCCGGCCTGTTTCAGGAACACTTCCTGCCGCCCGAGGCCGTGTTCCTGCGCGATCCCGAACACGTCCCAGAGAAAATCCTCCGGCCCCTCGGCGTAGAGGCGAAGGCCCATCCGCTCGGTGGCGAGGCGCCGGGCCAGCGTCGCCTTGAGCTGGCTCGCCGAGCGGAAGCGGCGCTCGCCCTCGCGCTCGGGCGGGGTGCGGGTGCCCTCGGCGGTTGGAGGGCCGACGCTCCATCCTTCGAGCGGGCCGTCGCACAGGGCGGGCGGCGGCGGCTCGGCACCGGCCGAAACGTAGAGGTGGCGCCGCCCCGACGGATCGCGGCGCAGGGCGGCATAGATCGGTCGGCTCTTGATGCCCTGATCGGTCATCGTAAACCCTGCGGATGGAGGGGGAAGGCATCGGCCCGGCCGATGCGCCGGGCGGGAGCGGCGGAGACCGTCGCGCTCCACCGTCGAAGTTCTTTGTGAGAACGATAATTTCTCAAAGAGAATGAGAATGTCAATCGCCCGCGCGATGAATGCGGAGGTGTTTCGGGCATCTCCGCCCGATCCGCGGGATCGGCCATGGACTTGCGGCCCGATTCGGATCGGTGAAAATCTGAGAGACGCAGTCATCCCGGCCGCTCGCCCGGACTCTCACTGAGCAGATTGCCCCGACATTCTCCACTCTGCTCAATTCGACGGCATGAGGAGCACAAGACCCCATGGCGGCTCGGGAATCTGCTTGACAGCCCTAGCCCATGAGGAAATGAATATTCCCATCGAGAACTGAAGCGGGATGCGCCCCGCCGAGGTTCGCGCGTCCGGAAATGAAGGGCCGCCGACGCCGCGGGTCGCTTCCTCGGAAGACGATCTCTCGTTCATCCTCGTTTTCGAGCAGCCTTCGGCAGTCGATGCCGAGTGGAACGGCCCCATGCGACTGAATTTCCCTCGACGTTCCGCCTGAGGGCGGCGGCCGACGCGCGCCGAATGTCCTGCCGCTCCCCGCGGCCGGGCGGCGGTCGCCCGCTCCACCCGTGCGGCCGAACCCATCGAGACGACCCGATCCGGAAGCCGCGGGCTCCCGGTCACTCCTATCCTGTTCGGGAGAACCCACGATGAGTGCTGGAATCACGTCGTCCCCATCGGTCGCGCCGACGGTCCCTATCGCCCCGACGGCGGAGCCGGGGCAGCTTCACCGCAGCATCAACTGGACCGGGGCCTTCTGGGTCGCGAGCGGCGTGCCGGCGCTGGTGCTGTTCTCGGTCGGCGGCATCGCCGGCAATACCGGTAAGCTCGCCTTCCTGATCTGGACCCTGTCGATGCTGATGGGCTTCATCCAGTCCTTCACCTACGCCGAGATCGCCGGGCTGTTTCCCAACAAGTCGGGCGGCGCCTCGGTCTACGGCGCGGCGGCCTGGGTGCGCTACTCGAAGCTGATTGCGCCGCTCTCGGTCTGGTGCAACTGGTTCGCCTGGAGCCCGGTGCTGTCCCTCGGCTGCTCGATCGCGGCCTCCTACATCATCAACGCTCTGGCGCCCGCGCCGACGGCGGGTTCGCCCGCGGTGGTGCAGTGGCTGGCTGCGCAGGGCGCGAGTCTCCAGGGCACGGAGGCGGAAAAACTCGCCGCGGCGGTGGCGGCGGTCTCGCCGTCCTTACGGACCTGGACGTTGTTCTCCACGACGCTCGGACCGGTCTCGCTCTCGCTCAACGCGGCCTTCGTCATCGGCGCCGTGCTGATGCTCGCCGTCTTCGCCGTGCAGCACCGGGGCATCCTCGGCACCGCCAACGTGCAGAAGTGGATCGGCCTGCTCGTGATCGTGCCGATGTTCATCGTCGGCGTGGTGCCGCTGCTGCTGCACGGGGTGAACTGGAGCAACTTCACGCCGCTGGTGCCGCTCGCTGCCCCCGCCGCGCCCGAGCCGGGCAGCTGGAACGTCACCGGCTGGACCCTGGTGCTCGGCGGGATGTTCATCGCCGCGTGGTCGACCTACGGCTTCGAGACCGCGATCTGCTACACCAGCGAATTCAAGGATCCGAGCCGCGACACCTTCAAGGCGATCTTCTATTCGGGCCTGCTCTGCCTCGCCCTGTTCACCCTGGTGCCCTTCACCTTTCAGAGCATGCTCGGCGTCGAGGGGATGCTGGAGCCCTCGGTGGTGGACGGCTCGGGCGTCGCGGCGGCGCTCGCCCACATGGTCGGCGGCGGTCCGATCATCGAGAGCGTCCTCGTGATGCTGATGATCCTCGCCCTGATCCTGTGCATCATGACGGCGATGGCCGGCTCCTCGCGCACCCTCTATCAGGGCTCGATCGACGGCTGGTTGCCGCGCTACCTCTCCCGCGCCAACGAGCACGGCGCGCCCACCGCGGCGATGTGGACCGATCTCGGCGTGAACCTCCTGGTGCTGGCCATCGCCTGCGCCGATGTGACGAGCTTCTTCTTCATCCTCGCCGTGTCGAATTGCGGCTACATCATCTTCAACTTCCTCAACCTCAACGCCGCCTGGATCCACCGCATCGACTCGGCCGAAGTGCCGCGTCCGTACCGGGCGCCGCGCATCGTGCTGGTGCTCGGCGGCGTCTTCGCCTTCGTCAACGTGGTCTTCATGGGCGCGGGCGCGAAGGTGTGGAATCCGGTCGCCCTCTGGGCCGGGCTGATCACCGCGGCGCTGATCCTGCCGGTGTTCCTGTTCCGCCACTACGTGCAGGACGGCGGCAAGTTTCCCCACGAGACCTTCGAGGATCTCCGTGTCGGCCCGGCGGGCGCGCGGAGCGCCAAGCGGGCCGGGATGCTGCCCTACCTGACGCTGGTCGCGGGCGTCGCGGTGCTGCTGATCTCGAACTGGTTCTTCACGCTGTAGGAGTGACATAGGATCGATCACAGCGCTAACGCGCATCCCCTCTCCCCGCGTGCGGGGAGAGGGAGGAAGCGGCTGAGACCGAAGCGATCAGTTCGAGAAGCGGAAGCGTTCAGGCCGACGGAAAGAACGGGCTGAACTTCTTCACCAGATCGCGCTCCGAGGTCACTTCCGCCTTGCGGTAGATCCGCAGCTTGCAGTTCTTGATCGTGCCCTTGCTGATCGCCAATCCTTGCGCGATCTGCCCCGTGGCCTGCCCCTTCATGGTGAGCGTGAGGATGTCGCGCTCACGCGGGGTCAGCGCCTGGAGGATCTGCGCGGCGGCCCGATACTCGACCGAGTCGGCGGGTGCGGCCGTCCCCAGGTCCCGCTTGGCCTCCAGCGTGAAGATGCGCCCGCCCGGTGCCAGGGGGAAATCCCGGTCGAACGGCTCGCTCTTCAGGAGGTAGTCGCGCCCTTGCAGCGTCGTCAGGCCCTCCGCGCCGTCGAGGGCGGCGATGAGCGGCAGGATCGAGCCGTCCGCGGCCACCGCCTCGCGCCAGGAGGCGTTGGAAAACACCTCGACGGCGTGCCGGTCGCGAATCAGGGTCGGGCGGGTGACGACCTCGCTGACGCCCGGGCCGCCGGTGCGCAGCTGGTTGAACAGCTGCCCGAGATGGCTGCGGTGATAGCCTTCCAGGGCCGGGAAGATCAGCTTGGCCCGCGCGATGTCGGCTTTGGAGAAGCTGCCCTTTTCGCGCTCCAAAAAGAGCCCGAAGCAGCAATGCCCGACGGTGGAGAAGAACATCCCGATCTCGTCGGCGATGTTGGCCGTCGGCGTGAAGATCTTGGTGTAGAGGATCGCCTCCGGTCCCTCCGCGGCGATCTCCGACAGGGTCACGACACCCGGCTGCCCGTTGCGTTTCCAGCGGGCCGAGAACGGATCGAGATACTGGCCCTTCTCGTCGTAGAAGGCGACGATCTCGTCCGGCACGCTCGAGGTGTAGAGCACGTCCGGCGGCGCGACCCGCGAATAGCGGATGATCCAGCTCGAATCGTGGCGGATGCAGAGGCCCGCCAGATGCAGCAGCTTGCGGTGAAAGCTGTCCGAGCCGATCGAGGCCGCGACCTCGCCGAGCTGCGCGAACCATTCCGCGTCGGTCAGCCGGACGGGCTCGGTTCTGCGCACACCGTCGGCCAAGGCCGGCCCGGACATCACGGAAGGGGATGGCGGCAAGGAACGGTGCCTCCGATTCGTATCCCGGTCGTCGCCGACCGGACGACTGATTTCGCCGCCCGGCCCGGCTTCATGCCTCGCGTTTAAGCAAGACGCATGCGGATGAGGCGCCTCTGCCGGCATCCCCATCACAATCACGCCGCGCGGCTCGACCGAATGGTGCCAACAGTCACCATTGCCCGATTATTCCGGCCAGGTCTAAAAATTTCCTGCCAAGAAAAACTCGGCGAGGGGGCGCAATCCCCTCGCGAGCCTGCACCCCCGGCGGCCCTTCTCTGCGCCGGGACTCGTGCCGGCCGCCCGACGATCCGACGCCGCACCGGGCTCATCCCCGGCGCGGCCGGAACATTCTGAACGTCAGAAGGGGCAAAAGACGTGAGCTACAAAGACTTTCCCCGGCAATCCGCCCTCAACGACCGTCATCTCGCGCTGGGCTCCAAGCTCGACGCCGAGTGGAACGGGATGCCGATCCCTCAGACCTACGCCACCGATCCCTACGAGGAGACGACGATCGTCCGCTCCAAGGCCGGCCTGTTCGACGTGTCCGGCCTGCGCATGATCAATGTGAGCGGCCCCGATGCCGAGGCGATGCTCAACGCCATGCTGACGAGCGACGTGTCGAGGCTGAAGCCCGGCGAATCGGCGATCAGCAACATCGTCGACGACGAAGGCGCGCTGATCGACGACGTGCTGGTCTACCGTGACGGCCTCCACGCCTTCCGCCTCTCGCATGGCGGCGGCAGCCTGGAGGATGCGCTGCCGCGCTTCACCGAAGGGCGCGACGTGACGGTCGCCAAGGACGACGACGTCCACATCCTATCGCTCCAGGGTCCGCTGGCCCTCGACATCCTGAAACCCCACACGCCGCTCGACCTCGCCGGCCTGAAATACTTCCGCCACGCCCGCACGACGTTGTTCGGCTTCGACGTGTCGCTGGCGCGGGGCGGCTACTCGGCCGAGCGCGGCTACGAGGTCTTTTGCGCCGCCAGGGACGCGGTCGCGATCTGGGACGCGATCATGGAAGCCGGCAGGCCGTTCGGCATCTGCGCCGCCTCCTGGACCTGCCTCGACATCGTCCGCGTCGAGGGTGCGCTCCTGTTCTTCCCCTTCGACATGCCGCTGCCCGACACCACCCCCTGGGAGGTCGGGGCCGACTGGACGGTCGATCTCGACAAACCGGACTTCCGCGGCAAGGCGGCGCTCGCGGCCAAGAGGGGCAGGGAGCGTTTCCGCCAGGTCGGCCTCGAAGTGCTCGACGACGAGGCGGTGCCGCCGGGCTCGCGCATCTTCCACGAGGGTCGCGAGGTCGGCACGCTCAACAGCTCGACCTACAGCCGCCACCTCATGAAGTCGCTCGGCCTCGCCCACCTGCCGCCCGATCTCGCGGGCCTCGGCACCGCGGTCGAGATCCGCACGGACAAGGGCACGCTCACCGCCAACGTGGTCCGCACGCCCTTCTACGACCCGATGCGCCTGCGCACCCACCCGCTCGACGAGCGCGCCTGATCCCGCCTGCTCAACAGGGAGAGCCATCATGACGAAGCGTGTCGCGATCATCGGCGCCGGCCCGAGCGGGCTGGCGCAGCTTCGGGCCTTCGAGGCGGCCCGCCGGGCCGGCGCCGATGTGCCCGAACTCGTCTGCTACGAGAAGCAGTCGAACTGGGGCGGCCTCTGGAACTACACGTGGCGCACCGGCCTCGACGAGAACGGCGAGCCGGTCCACGGCAGCATGTACCGCTATCTCTGGTCGAACGGTCCGAAGGAGTGTCTGGAATTCGCCGACTACTCCTTCGAGGAGCATTTCGGCCGACCGATCCCGTCCTATCCCCCCCGCGCCGTGCTGCACGATTACATCGCCGGCCGGGTCGAGCGCAGCGACGTGCGCAAATACGTCCGCTTCTGCACGCCGGTGCGCTGGGTCTCGTATTCGCAGGAGACCGGCCGCTTCACCGTGACGGCCAAGGATCTGATCAAGGACGAGCACCAGACCGAGGAGTTCGATCACGTCGTCGTCGCCAACGGTCACTTTTCGGTGCCGAGCGTTCCGCATTTCGAGGGGATCGACCAGTTCCCCGGCCGCGTCATGCACGCCCACGATTTCCGTGTGGCGGACGAGTTCGTCGGCAAGCGGATGCTGCTGGTCGGATCGAGCTACTCGGCCGAGGATATCGGCACGCAGTGCATCAAGTACGGCGCCCGATCGATCATCTTCAGCTACCGCACCAAGCCGATGGGTTTCGACTGGCCGCCCGGCTTCGAGGAGCGCCCGCTCTTGACGAAGTTCACCGGCAAGGTCGCGCATTTCAAGGACGGCTCGTCGGCCGAGGTCGATGCCGTGATCCTCTGCACCGGCTACCAGCACAGCTATCCGTTCCTGCCCGACGAACTGCGGCTCAAGACCAAGAACTGCCTCTATCCGGCTGGCCTCTATAAGGGCATCTTCTGGCAGGACAACCCGAAGCTGATCTATATCGGGATGCAGGATCAGTATTACACGTTCAATATGTTCGACGCGCAGGCTTGGTACGCCCGCGACGTGATGATGGGCCGGCTCGATCTGCCGAGCCGCGAGGACCAGGCCGCCGATATCGCCAAGTGGTTGGCGTATCAGGACACGCTGACCAACCCGTTCGAGGCGATCGACTTCCAGACCGAGTACGTGCGCGAACTCCTCGCCGCGACCGACTACCCGCATCTCGACGTCGACCGAGTGGCGGCCTTGTTCAAGGAATGGGAGCACCACAAGATGGAAGGCATCCTGACCTACCGCGACCGGTCCTATCCCTCGACCATCACCGGCACGCTGTCGCCGCGCCATCACACCACGTGGATGAAGGCGCTCGACGACTCGCTTCCCGCCTTCATGGGCCTGCCCCAGGCGGCCGAGTAGGGCGCGGGCCCGAGAGAGGGATGCGATGAACCAGATGTGGTTTCAGCCCGCCCCGGCTTCGGCGCGCGAGCGCGCGATCCAGGTGCCGGGCGGCGGATGCTGCGTCGTCGCGGTGACGGCGGGCGACGTGCTGCGGATCGTCGATCCGGAGGGGCTGCAGGGCGCGCTGCTCTACGCCCGCGCCGGCACCTTCGAGCCGGCGGGCGAGGCGCCGTTCCTGGAATCCCTTCTCGCGAATGGGATCGACGGCGCGGAGGTGGCCCGCGCCACCCTCGCGGCGGGCGATGTCGCGCCCTCGGATCTCGCGGGGCTGGCGGTCCTGGCCGGAGAGACGCAAGCCGGCGCCGTCTGGGAGGGCATCGCGGCGCAGGCCTCGCTCTGCCTCGTCGCCGCCCCCGGCCGGGCGATGGCGCCCGAGGCGCAGGACGTCCCGACGGCGCTCCGCCTGACGATCCGCTCGACGCAATCGACTGCCGGGCAGGCGCCGCCACCGCTGGCGCCGCCGCTCCAGGATATCCGGATCGATGCCGCCACCGCCCGCGCCTTCACCGTGCGCGCCGGGCAGTTCATCCAGATCATCGATGTGGACGGGCGCCAATGCGCCGACTTCCTCGCCTTCGATGCCGCCGAGCTGGCTGAGGGCCGCGAGTTCGGCCTCGACGCCACCACGACCCACACCCTGATGGGCACCTCCTCGCCGAAGCCGGGCCTCCACGCCAAGTATTTCGACGCCCGGATGGTGCCGCTGGTCGAGGTGGTGCAGGACACGGTCGGCCGCCACGACACCTTCATGCTCGCCTGCTCGGCGAAGTATTACGAGGACATGGGCTATCCCGGCCACTCGAACTGCACCGACAACTTCAATGCGGTGCTGACCCGGCACGGCATCGCATCCCGCAAGGGCTGGCCGGCGATCAACTTCTTCTACAACACGATCCCCGGCCCCCACGACCGGATCGACATGGACGAGCCGTGGTCGCGCCCCGGCGATTACGTGCTGCTGCGGGCGCTGACCGACCTCGTCTGCGCCACCTCGTCCTGCGCCGACGACATCGACCCGGCCAACGGCTGGGAGCCGACGGACATCCATGTGCGGGTCTACGACGCGGCCTGCGACTTTCCCCGCGGAATGAGCCATCGCACCATGCCCGATTCCGAGCCGCGCCTGACCCGCGAGACCGGCTTCCACCCCGCCACCGCCGCCCTGACGCGCAAGTTCGAGGATTACCGCGGCTTCTGGCTGCCGAGCTGCTTCTCCGCCGCCGGGCCGATCGAGGAATACTGGGCCTGCCGCGAGCGCGCCGTGGTGCTCGACCTCTCGGCGCTGCGGAAGTTCGAGGTGACCGGCCCGGATGCCGAGGCGCTGATGCAGCGCGCCATCACCCGCGACGTGCGCAAGCTCGCCATCGGCCAGATCGTCTACGCCGCGATGTGCTACGAGCATGGCGGCATGATCGACGACGGCACGCTGTTCCGTCTGGGAGAGAACAACTTCCGCTGGGTCTGCGGCGATGCCTATTGCGGGCCCTGGCTGCGCGAGATGGCGGAGCGGCACGGCCTCAAGGTCTGGGTCCGCGAATCGACCGATCAGCTCCACAACCTCTCGATCCAGGGGCCCCGCGCCCGCCACGTCCTGCACCCGATTCTCGTCACGCCGCCGCATCAGCCGAGTATTTCGGAGTTGAAGTGGTTCCGCTTCACCGTGGGGCGGCTCGCCGGCGTGCCCGTGGTGGTCTCGCGCACGGGCTATACCGGCGAACTCGGCTACGAAGTCTGGTGCCATCCCGGGCAAGGCCCCGCCGTCTGGCGGGCGGTCATGGAGGCGGGGGCGCCGCACGGCCTCGTCCCGGCGGGGCTCGCCGCCCTCGACATGCTGCGCATCGAGGCGGGTCTCGTCTTCGCCGAGTACGAGTTCTGCGATCAGACCGATCCGTTCGAGGCCGGCATCGGCTTTGCCGTCGCGGCGGCGAAATCGGAAGCCTATTCCGGCCAGGAGGCACTCGCCCGGCGGCGCGCGGCGCCGCAGCGCCGGCTCGTCGGACTCGACCTCATCGGCAACGAGGCGGTCGGCCATGGCGATCCGGTTTACATCGGTCGGGCCCAGGTCGGCGTCATCACCAGTGCCGCGCGCTCGCCGGTCCTGCGCAAGACCATCGCGCTCGCCCGCCTCGATCTGTCCGCCGCCAAGATCGGCACGGCGGTCGAGATCGGCAAGCTCGACGGCCACCGCAAGCGCCTGGCGGCAAGCGTCGTGCCGTTCCCCCATTACGATCCGGAGAAGACACGCGTCCGGGCCGAGCCGGCGCTCGGCACCCCGCCGCCGCGTCCGACATCGCCGACCGAAACCGTCGAGACGGCGGGCATGCCAGCCTGAAAAGTCGTCTTCCGGCCGGATTGCCGGCCTGAAGAGCGGATCGAGAGTTGAACCCTGCCGGCCTGCAACAATCGGGTCGCGCGGGGCTCTGGTCGTTTTCAATCCAATTCCGTCAAAGCCACCGAGTTGTTGTTGCAAAAGCGCTATACTCCACAGGAAAGGCAGCAGCAGCGACAAATTTGAGGCAATTGCCCAATTTTCACACTTGAGTGGATTATCCGACTCCGCGGACAATCAGACCTGCATACGAGATCCGAAACAGGATGTTGGCGACCGGCTCCGGTCGACATGCTGTGTTCGTGCAGTGCTGGGGTCTGCCATCATGACGAAAATTTCGCTTACCCGTACCCTGGTCGCGGTCGGAACTCTGTTCTGTGCCCAGGCCGAGGCCGCCGATCTCGCCGCTCCGAAGGAAATGCCGGCCGCGGCCAAGGTGTCCGACAATCTGGTCGGGTTCTCGTTCTTCTCGCGCTACGCCAGCGACTATAATTTCCGTGGCGTGTCGCAATCCAACCTCCAGGGCAGCTACCAGAGCTACTTCGAGGTCAATTTCTTCAACAACTTCTTCTACACCGCCTTCGCGACGCTGCAGACCCGCCTGCCAACCCAGCCGGATTTCGAGTTCGACCTGATGGCCGGCATCCGGCCGACCTGGGACAAGTTCACTTTCGATCTCGGCTTCCTGTACTACTTCTACCCGAACGAGAAACGCATCCTCGGGTTTGACGGAAATAACTTCTTCCCGCTGACGCAGGCCAATTCAGACTTCTACGAAGGCGCTGCCCGCGTCCTTTATCAGGCGACCGACAGCCTCGTGCTCGGCGCCAACGTCTACCACTCGCCGAACTTCTTCGGCACGCACGCGATCGGCACCTACGCCTCGGGCACGGCGGCCTACACGCTGCCGGCGTCCTGGTTCTCGTTCCTGCCCGATGCCTATGCCGGCGGCTTCTCGATCTCGGGCGAACTCGGCTACTTCACGCTCGGCGCCGCCAAAACCTCGGCCACCGGTCCGTTCAATCCGGTCACCGGCCGGTTCCCCTCGGTCAACCTGCCGAGCTACCTCTACGGCAATGTCGGCGTATCCTACCTCTACAAGAACCTGCTGCTCGATTTCCGCTACCACGACACAAGCCTGACGCCGTCGGAATGCTTCACCTTCACCGGCGATTACCGCGGCTTCATCAACGGCGGCACCTCGCGCTGGTGCGGCTCGGCCCTGATCGGCACGATCACGTGGCAGGCCTCGACCGCCGCCCCGGGCGTCTACGCGGAGCCCGGCGGCTTTCTCGACTTCTTCAAGTAAAGCGTCGTCCTCGCGGAATGTATTTCGACAAACGCAGAAGCGGTTCGTCGCAACCATGAGCGACAGAACCTAGGAGACTTTGAACCGATGCAGTCGGGTCGGATACGGATCTGATGCATCGGTCTGACGAAGCGGGAACCGACTTTTGAGAAAAGTCGGTGCGGCACAACAATCGAGAGCATCGTGCTGGATACGATGTCTTGCACAATGCTCCGGAACGATCGGCGGGCAGGACCGCGGCTCCCGATGCGTTGGAGGGTATCGCCACCTCCGAAATTGCCATATCGCCACGGCCTTTCCTGCGTGTCTTGCCGATCACATCCCATGGCAATCACGCAATTCCCCGGGACTATCCTCCCGGATGTGATCGTGCGCGCCTTGCTCCGCGACGGCGATCTCCCGCACATCACGAACCGTCACGCTCGGGCCCGCAGAACGGCCCGGCCAGTCTGCCGGGTCGGATCGCCACATGCGGATGCTACGCAGCGCTCTTCTCGTGTCGGTCGCGCTCCTGCCGGGCGTGGGCCACGCGCAGCAGCAGGTCACGCTGGACGAGATCAGCGTCGTCGCCACCACGCCGGTCGGCGCCGGCACCGCAAGCCCTCCGGCGACGCCCGCAAACGGTCCGGCCCTGCCGTTGCCGTCCCCGGCCGAGCCGCGCCTGCGCGGCGGCGCCCAGCCGCTCTACAAGATCCCGAGTACGGTGGAGAGCGTCACCGCCGCCGACCTCGAGACCGACCGCGCCACCGGCAACGTCGTGACGACCCTCGCCCGGCGCACCCCCGGGCTCAACATCTCGGACGCCCAGGGCAATTCCAACCGCGTCGACATCAACTACCGCGGCTTCACCGCCTCGCCGGTTCAGGGCGTGCCGCAGGGGCTCGCCGTCTATCAGAACGGCGTGCGCATCAACGAGGCCTTCGGCGACATCGTCCAGTTCGACCTGATCCCGCCCTCGGCGATCCAGCGCATCGACGTGGTCACCGGCAACCCCGTCTTCGGCCTCAACGCCCTGGGCGGCGCGATCAACGTCCAGATGAAGAACGGCTTCACGTGGCAGGGCACCGAAGTGACCGCACTCGGCGGCTCGGACGGGCGCATCGCCGGCGGGTTGCAGCACGGCCAGATCAGCGGGCCGTTCAGCTTCTACTTCAACGGCGACGGGCTGAACGACCGCGGCTGGCGCTACGAGAGCCCGAGCACGATCGGACGCATCTACACCGATCTCGGCTACCGGGCGCAGGACAGCGAGTTCCACGTCATCGGCGCCTTCGCCCGCACCTTCTTCGGTGCGGCCTCCGCGGCGCCGGTCGACTTCACCCATGTCGATCCGCGGGCGATCTTCACCTTCCCGCAGACCACGACGACGCAGATGGGCACGCTGCAGGTGACGGGCCGGGTCGATCTCTCGCCGACCTGGGACCTGTCGGGCAACGCCTACTTCCGCCGCTTCAGCAATTCCTACGTTGACGGCAACGACGGCAACTTCGAGGAATGCGGGCCGGATTCGACCACGCCCGGCGCCCTCTGCTTCGAGCGCGACGGCTTCGCCGACACCATCGCTCAGGACCAGTTCCGCATCCGCGGCCGCAACGGGCAGCTCATCCCCTACCGCGACGGCGTCCCCTACGGCACCATCGACATCACCCGGACCGAGGCTGCCGGCTATGGCGGCTCGCTCCAGGCGGCCAACCGGGACCGGCTGTTCGGCCTCACCAACAGCTTCGTGATCGGCGGCAGCATCGATGTCGCCGACTATGCCTTCAAGTCCTCGAGTGCGCTCGCCGTCATCAACCCGAACCTGCTCGTCACGACGAATCCGGGCAACTCGTTCTACGGCGCCGTGCCCGGCCTCGGCACGGACTTCCTGCGCACGGAAGGCGCGCTCGGCATCGCGCCGAGCAGCGTGATCGGCTCGAACCTGTATATGGGCCTCTACGCCACCGACACCCTCGACCTCACCGACAGCCTCGCGCTGACTGCGGGCGCGCGGCTCAACTTCGCGCGGGTGACGACGCGCGATCTCACCGGCTTCTCGCCGGACGTGAACGGCACTCACTATTTCACCAAGATCAACCCGATCGCCGGCCTGACCTACCGGTTCCTGCCGGAACTCTCGCTGTTCGGCAGCTATTCCGAATCGAACCGCGCGCCGACGCCGCTGGAACTCGCCTGCGCCAACCCGGAGCGGCCCTGCCTGCTGCCGAACTCGCTGGTCGCCGATCCGCCGCTCAAGCAGGTCACGGCGCGGACCTACGAGGCCGGCATCCGCGGCGCGGTGGCGGGGGTCTACGACGGCGCGCTCACCTACAAGCTCAGCGCCTTCCGCACCGATCTGTCGGACGACATCATCCAGCTCGCGACTCCCGGCAATGCGGCCCGCGGCTACTACGTCAACGTGCCGGCGACCCGACGCCAAGGCATCGAGGTCGGCGCCGAGTACAGCCGCGGCGACCTCTCGCTCTACGCCAACTACGCGCTGATCGACGCGACCTTCCAGTTCAGCGGCACGCTCTCCTCGCCGAACAACCCGCTGGCGGGCGAGGACGGCGCGATCGCCGTGCGCCCCGGCAACAAGGTGCCGCTGATCCCCGACCACCAGTTCAAGGTCGGGTTCGACTACCTGCTGCTGCCAGGCTGGAAGGTCGGGCTGAACCTGCAGGCCTATTCGTCGGCCTATTATCGCGGCGACGAATCGAACCTCAACCGCAAGCTGCCGTCCTATTACGTGCTCGGGCTCAACACGAGCTACCGGGTCAACGACAGCCTGGAGCTGTTCGGCCTCGTCACCAACCTGACCAACAACCGCTACGCGACCTTCGGCACTTTCGTCGAGGGCGGGCTCGTGGCCAACCGCTACCCGATCAACGATCCCCGCACCACGACGCTGGCCCAGCCGCTCTCGGTCTACGGCGGCCTGCGCTACACCTTCAACGCCCCGCCGCCGGCGCCGCCGGTCGAGCCGCTCGTGCGCAAAAACTGAAGCAACTCCGGCGGCGGCCCGCACGGTATGCGGCCGGACGAAGAAGCAAAACGGCGCCCGTTCGGGCGCCACTTCCGCTTCGGGGCCGGTGACCATGGGGGCCGCGTCTGAAACGGAATTTAGTTTCAAACATCCCGGCCCCGGCGCAGTCTCCCGCGCCCAGGGCCGTCGAGGCGGCGCAGCGGCCCCCCGGATGCGCGCCCGGCCCATCGGTCCCGTCGCCCTTCGTCATCCGTCGGCAGCGTCGGTGGCCAAACCAGGAGGCCGAGAATGACGCGACCCACCGAGACCCTGCACCGAACCGGGCGATACGATGCGCCCACCATCGCCCTGCACTGGCTCACCGCAGGGCTGGTTCTCGGCCTGTGGCTGATCGGGACGTTCCTCGAAGACCTCGTTCCGAAGGGCGGGCTGCGCTCGGGCGTCTGGTCCGCCCATGTCGATCTTGGCTTCGCTCTCGCGGCCCTCGTCCTCGCCCTTCTCGTCTGGCGCCGGGGCAGGGGCCGGGATCTTCCGGTGGCGGATCGCGGCCCGCTCCATCGCTTGGCGAAGGCGACCCATGCGGCGCTGTACGTCCTCCTCGCCGTCATCGTCGGTCTCGGCATCGCCAACGCCTTCGTGCGCGGTGCCTCCCTCGGCCCGGTCGGCCTGCCGCAACTCGGCGATCCGGCGTGGCGGCAGCCTCTGACCCGGTGGCACGGCCTCGCCGCCAACCTCCTGTTGCTGCTGGCGCTGTTTCACGCCGTCGCCGCGCTCGTTCACCATTATCTCTGGCACGACGCCGTCCTGCGTCGCATGCTGCCCCGGAGGACCTGACAACGATGCGTCCCGTCCACACCGAACGGCACCTCATCGACCGGATCGGCTGGCTGCGCGCGGCCGTGCTCGGCGCGAATGACGGCCTCGTCTCCACCGCGAGCCTCATCGTCGGCGTCGCGGCCTCCGCCGCGGGCACGAGCGAGATCCTGGTCGCAGGCAGCGCCGGCCTCGTCGCGGGGGCGATGTCGATGGCGGCGGGCGAATACGTTTCGGTGAGTTCGCAGGCCGACACCGAACGGGCCGACCTCGACCGCGAACGCCGCGAACTCGCCGAAGATCCGGATGCCGAGCGGGAGGAGCTGGCGCGGATCTACGTCGAACGCGGTCTCGACCACGCGCTCGCCCTGCAGGTCGCCGAGCAGCTCATGGCCAGGGATGCGCTGGGAGCCCATGCCCGGGACGAACTCGGCATCTCGGAGGTCACGGCGGCGCGTCCGGTGCAGGCGGCGTTGACCTCGGCGGCGACGTTCTCGGCCGGGGCGGCGTTGCCGCTGGCGGTCGCTGCGCTCTCGCCGGGCCACCTCGCGGCCTTCACCGTGTCGGTGGCCTCACTGGTCTTCCTGGCCGTGCTCGGCGCCCTGGGCGCCAAGGCGGGCGGCGCGCCCATCGCCCGCGCCACGGCGCGCGTGACCTTCTGGGGCGTTCTCGCCATGGCGGTGACGGCGGGGATCGGAAGTCTCGTCGGCAAGGCCGTGTGACGAGGGAAAAGCCGGACCCCGCCGGCCGGGCCGACGCTCAAGGCTTCGGGTCGTGGCAATGCCGCTTCGGCGGCGCGGTGCCGCAATCGAGCGAGCAGGTCTGGTCCGCCCGGCAGTACCACTGCAAGCTGCCGGACTTCACGCAGGAGCCCGCGCAATGCCGGTGAGCGGTGTCCTTCGGCTCGACGAAGGTCGGGTCCGCATCGGGCGAGCGTGCCGGTTGCTGCGCCGGCGCGGGGGACAAGCCCGCCATCAGGGCGAAGGCGGCGATCATCGGGCGGAACATCGATCAGGCCTCGTGCGGGATGTTTGCCGGAACGGCGCCGGGCCGGGATCGGCAGCGGAGGGCGAAGCGGGCACCGCCCTCGGGCGAGGCCGCCGCCTCGACGCGGAAGCCGTGCAGATGGGCAATCGCCGCGACCAGTCCGAGGCCGAGACCGTGGCCCGGCGTGTGGCGGGCCGGCTCGGCCCGGTAGAACCGCCGGAACACCCGCTCGCGCTCGGATTCCGGGATGCCGGGGCCGGTATCCTCGACGGACACGATGCCGTCGGCGCCGGAGCGCGCCAGCCTGAGGCGGATGCGCCCGCCGGGGGGCGTGAACTTCACGGCGTTCTCGACGAGGTTGGAGACCGCCTCGAACAGAAGGTCGCGGTCGCCCGCGACCGGCGGGATGCCGGGCTCGGTCGTGACGCTCAGGGCGATCTCCTTGTCCTCGGCGACCGGCTCGAAGAACTCCGCCACCTCGCGCACCAGCGGCGCGAGATCGACCGGCGCGAACCCCGCGAAGCGCCGCCCGTGCTCGATCTCGCCGATGCGCAGCACCGCGGTGACCATGGCGAGCGTCTGGTCGATCCAGACGAGCCCCTGGTCGATCGCGTCGCGGAACTCGACGACGGTTTCGGCGCCGTCGCGGGTGCGCTCCAGCCGGGCGCGCAGCCGCGTCAACGGCGTGCGCAGGTCGTGGGCGACGGCGTCGCCGACACTGCGGACCTCGTGGAGCAGGCGCTCGATCTCGTCGAGCATCCGGTTGACGTTGCCGGCCAGCCGGTCGAACTCGTCGTCGCGGGCGCCGACCGGCAGGCGCTGGCCGAGATCGCCCCGCATCACCCGCTCCAGCGCGGCTTCCGTCGCGGCCAAGCGTCGGCGGGCGCGGCTCGCCAGCAGCCAGCCGCCGAGACCGGAGACGACGAGCGTCGGCAGCAGGCCGAGGCCGAGCGCCCGCAGGCTGGTGGCCCGCACCCGGTCGATCTCGTCGGTGTCGTGGGCGATCACCACCGTGCGGCCGTCGGGCAGGGCCAGCGCCGCCGCCCAGATCTCGTCGTCGATCGTACGCTCGCCGAGATCGACCCGCGCCGGCACGCGGGCGGCGTCGCCGTCCGGCGCCAAATCCGCCGGCATGGCCAGGATGTTTCCCGACAGCCGCCGCCCGTCGGCCGCGAAGAGCCCGGCGGCGTGGCGCGCATGCAGGTCCATGGCGATCCACGTATCGACGCGCCCCGCGGCGGCGGCCGGGTCGGCGGCGGCGGCGCGGACTTCGAGCCGCAGCGTCTCGGCCACCTCCTCGCGCAGGAAGCTCGCGGTCTGCCAGTAAACGAAGGCGAAGGTCGCGAGCGCCAGCAGCACGGACCAGAGCGCGATCCCGGCCGCCCAGCGCAGGCGGGTGGAGCGAAACGGATCAATCATCGGGCATCAGGGAAAAGCCGATGCCGCGCACGCTGTGGATCACCGGCGGCTCGCCCTCCGCCTCCAGCTTGCGCCGCAGGCGGCCGAGATGGACGTCGATGAGGTTCGATTTCGGGGTGAAGCGGTAATTCCACACCTCCTCGAACAGGAGCGCGCGGGTCACGACCTGACCGGGACGGCGCATCAGGTATTCGAGGAGCTTCAGTTCGCGCGGCAGCAGGTCGAGGTCGCGGGTGCCGCGCCGGCCGGTCCCCGTGATCAGGTCGATCTCCAGGCTGCCGACCCGCAGCAGCGTCTCGCGGGTGTCGGCGGGCCGGCGCAGCAGCGCCTCGAGCCGGGCGGCGAGTTCGGCCAGCGCGAAGGGTTTGGCGAGATAGTCGTCGCCGCCGGCCCTGAGGCCGCGGATGCGCTCGTCCACGGTGCCGAGCGCGCTCAGCACCAGGGCCGGGACGCGATGGCCCTCGCCGCGCAGCTGCTGCAACACCGTGAGCCCGTCGAGGCCGGGCAGCATCCGGTCGAGGATCAGCGCGTCGAACGGTTCGGCCCGCGCCTGGGCGGCCCCGTCCGGGCCGGTCTGCGCCCAGGCGACGACATGGCCGCGCCCGCGCAAGTCGCCGAGGATGTCCTGTGCGGTCTCCTCGTCGTCTTCGATCAGCAACAACCTCGCCACGGTCTCCACCGCCCGCATCCGTTCGAAGACTGATTGTCGCAAAACAACGCCGCTGTCGCGGGGCGAGGACGACCATGAAACCGAATTTAGTGGCGCGGCCGGGGGGGGCGGCTAGGTCAGCGGACATCTCAACGGAGCAGGGTGGGTGCGGTCGTGCTGATGGCCGTGAAGGATGGCGCGCGAGGCGTCGGCACGGGCGATCCGCGTTCCGAGCGCGAAGCCACGGGGCCGGCGGAGCCCGCGCCGCCGTGGCGGAGGCCGGGGAGCAAGCCCCCATGGCTCTTCGTCGTCCTGTTCGCTGCTGCGCTCGCCCTCGCCGGCCTCGGCTGGATGTTTCGCGCTCCGCTGGTGGCTCGGCTCGAACCGCTCGCCGCCCCGGTGCTCGTCCGGCTGGGCCTTGCCGCACCGGAGGCGGAGCCTTCGCCCAAGGAGGCGCCCGCCGAGTCCCCGAGCGACCCGAACGCCGTCACCTTGGACGAGGCCGGACAGAAGCGGATCGGGCTCGCCTTCGGTGAGGCCAGGATACGGAAAATCGTGCTTCCGGTGCGGGCGCCCGGCACGATCGCGTTCGACGAGCGGCGGGTCACGCGGCTGAAGCCGCGCACGCAGGGCCGCGTCGTCGGACTGAACGTCCAGCCGGGCGACACGGTGCGCGCCGGGCAGGCATTGGCGACCCTCGACGCGGCGGGCGTGCTCGATGCGCGCAACGGCCTCGACGAGGCACGCGCGAACCTCGTCGAGGCGCAGGCGACGGAGAAAGTCGCCGACACCAACGTGAAACGCGGACAGGACCTTCTGAAGATCGGCGGCGTCGCCCAGGCCGAGGTCGATCGGCGTCAGGTCGATCTGGCGAAGGCGCACGCGGCGACACTCTCGGCACAGGCCAAGGTCGATCTGTTCCAGGCGCAGTACGACCGCCTCGCGCCCCGGCCCGCCCTGGGCCCGAGCGTCAGCGCCATCGTCGCGCCGATCGACGGCGTGGTGACGAGCGCCAACCTGACGCTGGGCGAAGTGGTCGATACCGGCCGCGACGCCTTCACGGTCGCCGACCCGTCGCAGGTTCTGGTGCTGGCCAACCTCTACGGCGCCGACATCGCGCGGGTGGCGCCGGGCGACGCGGTGACCGTGCAGGCGCCGATCCCCGATCACCCGCTTTTCGAGGGCCGGGTGCGCTCGGTCAACGCCGCGGTCGATCCCGCCACCAACACCGCCCCGGCCCGGATCGAGATCGCCAACCCGAACGGATCTTTACGCGCCAACCTGTTCGTCTCCGTCGAGATCGCGGCCGACCTCCACCGTGAGGCGGTGACGATCCCGGCGGCGGCCGTGCAGCAGACCGAGGACGGCCCCATCGCCTTCGTGCGCACGGCTCCTGGGCGCTTCGAGAAGCGGGCGCTCACGCTCGGCGTGCAGCGGGCCGACTGGGTCGAGGTGAGATCGGGCGTGGCTGACGGCGAGAGCGTGGCGACGGAAGGCAGCTTCGGCCTCAAGGCGATCCTGCTGCGCTCCCTCCTCGGCGCGACCGATTGAGGCCCGCCATGAAGGCTTGGTTCGCCCTGCTGATCCGCCGCCGCTGGCTCGTGCTGGTGCTCGCCGTCATGGGCACTGCGGGCGGCATCGCCAACATCGAGGGCCTGTCGATCGATGCGGTGCCGGACATCTCACCGAAACAGGTGATGATCCTCACCCTCTCGCCGGGGCTGGGGCCGCTGGAGGTCGAGCGGCTGGTGAGCTTTCCGGTCGAGAGCGCCATGGCCGGGGCGCCCGGGCTGACGACCGTGCGCTCGACCTCGCGCTTCGGCGTCTCGGCAGTCTACGTCACGTTCGAGGACGGGGTGCCGCTCACCGAGGCGCGCAATCAGGTCTTCCAGCGCCTGCCCCAGGCCAAGGCGATGATGCCGGCGGGCGTCGGCGATCCGCAGATGGGGCCGATGGCGACGGGGCTGGGCGAGATCTACCAGTTCGAGCTGCGGGGCCCGGCTTACTCGCCGATGGAGCTCAAGCGCCTCCTGCAATGGACCATCGCGCCGCGCCTCAAGCTGACCCCCGGCATCGCCGACGTGAACATCTACGGCGGCGAGCTGCCGACCTACGAGGTGCAGGTCTCGGCCGAGGCGCTGCACCGCTACGGCGTGACGCTCGCCCAGGTCTACGCGGCGCTGGCGCAGAACAATTTGGCCCGCGGCGGCGCCTATCTGGAGCATAACGACCAGCAGCAGGTGATCCGCGGTCTCGGCCTCGCGAAAGACCCTTCGGATCTCGCCGCCATCGTGGTCGCGACGCAGGCGGGCGGCCTGCCGGTGACGATCGCCGACCTCGGCAAGGTCGTGGAGGCCCCGAAGGTCCGCCTCGGCGCGGTGACGCACGATGCGGCGGGCGAGACGGTCGTCGGCATCGCCATGATGCAGCAGGGCGAGAACGCCAGCGCGGTCGTGGAGCGGGTGAAGGCGACGCTCGACGCGCTTCGCCCGGAACTGCCGCCGGGCATCGCCATCGTCCCCTTCTACGACCGCTCGGGGCTGGTGCAGCGGACGATCCACACCGTGATCCACAACGGCGTCGAGGGCGCGGTCCTCGTCGTGGTCGTGCTGCTCCTGCTGCTCGGCAACCTACGCGCCGGGCTCGTCGTCGCGGTGGCGATCCCGCTCTCGATGCTGATGGCGTTCGCCGGGATGCGGGCGCTCGGGCTCTCGGGCAACCTGATGAGCCTGGGCGCCATCGATTTCGGCCTGATCGTCGACGGCGCCGTCGTGATGGTCGAGAACGTCTTGCGCGCCCGCGGCGAGCATCCCGAGCGGCCGCCCCTCGACGTGATCCGCGACGCCGCCGCCGAGGTGGCGCGGCCGGTCCTGTTCGCGGTGGCAATCATCATGATCGTCTACCTGCCGGTACTGGCGCTCGAAGGCGTGGCCGGCAAGATGTTTCGACCCATGGCGCTCGCCGTGATCCTGGCGCTGGCCGGCTCCCTCGTCCTGACCCTGACGGTGATCCCGGCGCTCGCCGCCCTGGTCCTGGCCGGACCGGGGACCGGCGAGCGTGAGACGCGCCTCGTCCACGGCGTGCGCCGGCTCTACACGCCGGTCCTGCGCGGGGCCGAGCGGCATGCGGGCATCACGACGCTCGTGACGTTGGCCCTGTTCGGCGGCACTTGCCTCCTCGCCACCCGCCTCGGCGGCGAGTTCCTGCCCAAGCTCTCGGAGGGCTCCCTCGTCGTCACCTCGGAGAAGCTGCCCGGCATCAACCTCGAGGCCTCGCTGAAGGTGGTCCACCGTATCGAGACGGTGCTGAAATCCTTCCCGGAGGTGAAGCGGGTGGTGTCGCTCACCGGCAGCGCCGAGATTCCGACCGATCCGATGGGGGTCGAATCGACCGACAGCTTCATCACGCTGACAGACCCGGCGACCTGGACCACCGCGCAGACGCAGGACGGCCTCGTCACGGCTTTCGAGAAACGTCTCGAAGAGGAAGTGCCGGGCGTCGCCTATTCCTTCTCGCAGCCGATCCAGATGCGGATGGACGACCTGATGGAGGGGGTGCGCGGCGACGTGGCGATCAGTCTCTACGGCGACGACCTCGCGGTGCTGAAGGACAAGGCCGACGCCATCGTGCGGGCCGTCTCTGCCGTGCCGGGCGCGGCCGACGTGAAGGCGGAGGCGCAAGCCGGGATGCCGGCCCTGTCGATCCAGATCGATCGCGCGGCGGCCGCCCGCTACGGCGTCAACGTGGCGGACGTGCTGGACACCGTCGAGGCGATCGGCGGGCGAACCGCCGGCATAGTCTACCGCGACGACAACGCCATCACGGACATCGTGGTGCGGCTCTCGGCCGACGACCGCAGCGACGTCGAGCGCATCCGCACGCTGCCGGTGGGGGGCAGCGGCAAGGCGCTGGTGCCGCTCTCGCTGGTCGCGTCGGTCACGCTGGCCTCGGGCCCGGCCCAGATCAGCCGCGACCGGTTGCAGCGGCGCATTTCGGTCCAGGCCAACGTGCGCGGGCGCGACGTGCAGAGCTTCGTCACCCAGGCGCAGGCCGCTGTGGCGGCGCAGGTCGCCCTGCCGCCGCGCTATGCCCTCGAATGGAGCGGCCAGTTCCGGAACCTCCAAGAGGCGACAGCCCGCCTCTCCGTGGTGGTGCCCGCCGCGATGGCCGCGATCCTCGTGCTGCTCGTGGTGATGTTCTCCGACCTCCGCCTCGCCGGGCTGATCTTCCTCAACGTGCCGATCGCGGCGACCGGCGGCATCCTCGCGCTGTGGCTGCGCGACCTGCCGTTCTCGGTCTCGGCGGCGGTCGGCTTCATCGCCACCTTCGGCATCGCCGTGCTGAACGGCGTGGTGCTGACGAGCTATATCCGCGATCTCGAACGCGCCGGCCTCGATCCCCGCGAGGCGGCGACGCGGGCCGCCGAGATGCGCCTGCGCCCGGTGATCACGACCGCGCTCGTGGCGACGCTCGGCTTCCTGCCGATGGCGCTCTCGACCAGCGCCGGCGCCGAGGTGCAGCGCCCGCTGGCCACCGTCGTGATCGGCGGGCTGATCACCGCGACGGGGCTGACCCTGATCGTGCTGCCGACGGTCTATCCGTTCGTCGTGCGATTGCGCCTCCCCTTCACCGGCCCCGCCGAGCCCCGATACGGATCGACCGCCGCCGCATCGCGGAGGCGCACCGACGCGTAGAACGCGCGACGCGCACGGTCCGGCCGCGTACGACGGCTTCCGAATCACGGCCGATCCGGGTTTCACACGTCCGGCCGTCGGGCCGAGACGCGGCGGCGCCGATCGTGCATGGCCGGACCGGGCGCGTGCGCGCACTGCAACGGGATCTTGCGTCGATCATGAGACAGGGCGAGACGAGCCCCCCGACCGACCGGGTCGGGACGATCTGCCGGTCGCTGCGACGGGCCATCGTGGAGAGGGCGCTCGCCCCCGGGGACCGGCTGCCCGAGGACGCGCTCGGCGAGCGCTTCAGCGTCAGCCGCACCATCGCGCGCCAAGCCCTCGTCCAGCTCGCGGGGGAGGGGCTGGTGGAACTGCGCCGCAACCGCATCGCCGTGGTGGCGAGCCCGAGCTGGGAGGAGGCGCGCGACACCTTCGACGTGCGCATCAGCCTGGAGCGGCTCGTAGTCCAGCGCCTCGCCGGCACCTTGAGCGACGCGCAGCGGGCCGCGCTGGAGGCCCATATCGCGGGCGAGGAGCGGGCGAGCGGCGGGCCGGAGGCGGCCTCGATCCGGCTCGCCACCGAGTTCCACCTGCTGCTCGCCGAGATGACCGGCAGCCCGGTGCTGACCCGCTACGTCGCCGAACTCGGCTACCGCTGCGCCCTGGTCCTGTCGCTCTACAGCCGGCCGCACTCGTCCGATTGCGCGGTGAGCGAGCACCGGGAGATCGTGGCGGCTTTGGTCGCAGGCGATGCCGGACGGGCGGTGGCCCTGATGGACCACCATCTCGACGCGGTGGCCGAGCGCGCCCGCATCGTCGCCGAGCCCCGGCGCGAACGCGACCTGATCCGCCTGCTCGCCCCCTACGTCGAGGGCTGAGGATTCCTATATCGCGTCTCGTCAGAAGTCCGGGATACCGAAGGGATCATCCCTTCGGCGGGGTTTGGGGCGGAGCCCCGCATTGGCTTCGCCGACCGGGCGCTGCCCTGGAGCCGCGAAGGGCTTGCCCTTCGATCCCGGATTCATGGCGAGACGCGGGATATCAGGCCGAGACGCCCTGCCGGTCGAGGATGCGCTCGGCGCTGTCGTTCCACACCTCCATGGAGACGATCAGGCCGTCGCGCACCGTGAAGCGATCGACGTAGCGGTTGTCCTCGAAGGCGGTTCCGTCCGGCCACGCGCCGTAGAGCGTACCGAGGCTGTAGACCGTGGTCAGCCCGTCGCCGGGCACCACGTCGAGCCGCTCCATCCGCTTCTTGACCCAGGCGTAGCGGCCCGCGTTGAAGGCCGTCACCTCGCGCGGATGCCGAAACACCCGGCCGCCGGTGAAGACGATGGCGATGCCCGGCGCCATGTAGCGCGCCGCCGTCTCGGGATCGGGCACCATCGAGGCTTCGAGATAGGCCGTCACCGCCGCCGCGTCGCGCGCGGCCCCCGCATCCTTCGCGTCCATCCGCAATCTCCCAAATTCCTGTCAGCCGACCATGGCGGAGCCGTCACCACCTTGCATGCAGAAAGTGTATGCACTTTGGCGGAGATTTGTGCACACTTCTTTCGCAGGTCATGAGCGATTCGAAAAACGCGAGTGAATTCAACGGCTGACCGGCTGGCACGGCCGTTGCGGATATGGGTCGACCAGATACGGGGACCGGACCGACATGCCTCGACGCCTCACCGCCGCCCGCCTCCTCACCCGGCGCCTCGCCCTCGGCGCCCTGCTGGCGGGCTTCGCCGGCCTCGCGCCCGTTCGGGCCGCGGAGCCGATCCGGCTCGGCCTCGTCACCGCGCTCAGCGGCCAGTCGGCGAAGTCGGGCGAGGCGATCTCCCGCGGGATCGGGCTGGCGATCGACGAGATCAACAAGGGCGGCGGCGTGCTCGGGCGCCCGCTCGAACTGGTCGCCCGCGACGACGAGGCCAACCCGTCGAAGGGCGTGCTCGCCGCCCGCGAACTGATCCAGCGGGCCGGCGTCGTGGCGCTGATCGGCGGGCTCGACACGCCGGTCTCGATGGCGATCGTGCCCATCGCCAACCAGATGAAGGTGCCCTTCGTCGGCCCTTGGGCGGCCGGCACCGGCATCACCCGCAACGGGGCCGCCGACAATTACGTGTTCCGCGTCTCGGCGGTCGATGCCCTCGTGGACGAGGCGCTCGTCACCTACGCGGTGAAGACCTACGGGGCGAAGAAGCCCGGCGCGATCCTCGTCAACAACGCCTGGGGCGAGTCGAACCAGCAGGGCATCGTCGCAGCGCTGAAGGCGGCGGGTCTCCCGAGCGCGGGAATCGAGAAGTACGAGGCCAACGACATCGACATGGTGCCCCAGCTCTCCCGTCTGCGGGAGGCCGGGGCCGATGCCCTGTTCCTCGTCGGCAATGTCGGCCCCTCCGCCCAGGTGGTGAAGTCGCTGGACCGTATGGGCTGGACCGTGCCGGTGATCTCCCACTGGGGTCCGGCGGGCGGGCGCTTCGACGAACTCGCGGGTCCGGGCGCGGCGCGGGTCCACTTCGTCCAGACCTTCACCTTCGCCGGCAACGACAGCCCGAAGGCGACGGCGGTGCTCGACGCGCTGAAGGCGAAGTACCCGGCGATCAAGTCCATGGCCGACGTGACGCCCGCCGTCGGCATCGCCAACGCCTACGACGCCACCCACCTGATCGCGCTGGCGATCCAGGCGGCCGGCTCGACCGAAGGACCGAAGGTCCGCGACGGCTTCTACAAGGTCCCAGCCTATGCCGGCCTGATCAAGACCTACGAGGCGCCCTTCGCCCCGGACCGGCACGACGCTTTAAGGCCGGAGGATTACATCTTCGCGAGCTTCCGCAACGGCGAGATCGTCGCGGTGGCGAAGTGACGGGCCTTCGCGCGGGGAGGTCCCCATGCTGATCGGAACCCTCGTCAGCGGGCTCGGCCTCGGCAGCATGTACGGGCTCGTCGCCCTCGGCTTCCACATCACCTTCGTGGTCTCCGGCACCGTGAACTTCGCCCAAGGCAGCGCCGTCACCCTGGGCGCTGTTTTGGGCTACGTCTTCGCGGTGCAGCTCGGCTGGCCGATGCCGCTGGCGGCCGCCGCCGCGCTCGCGGGTTGCGCGCTGCTCGGACTCGCGGTGGAGCGCCTGCTGGTGCGCCCCTTCGTCGTGCGCGGCTCCGATGCGTGGCTGCTCGCCACCGTGGCCGGCGGCATCATCCTCGACAACGTGCTGCTGTTCACCTTCGGCAAGGAGCCCCGCGGCCTGCCCTCCGCCCTGGTCGCGGCGCCCGTGCAGGTGCTCGGCGCCGGCATCTATCCGTTGCAGCTCGTGATTCCGGTGGTCGGCATCGCGGCAGCGGTCGCGATCCGGGCGGTGTTCCGCGGGACCGAACTCGGCCGCGTGCTGCTCGCTGTGGCGCAGAACGCCGAGGCCGCGCGGCTGATGGGGATTGATGTCGCCCGCACCGTCGCCTGCGCCTTCGCGCTCTCGGCGATGCTCGCGGGTGCGGCGGGCCTCTTGATCGCGCCGCTCTTCTCCGTCTCGGCCGAAATGGGGGCGCTGTTCGGGATCAAGGCGTTCGCGGTGGCGATCCTCGGCGGCATCGGCTCGGCCACCGGCGTCGTGCTGGCGGGCCTGCTCTACGGCGTGGTCGAGGCCGGCGTCACCGCGACGCTCGGCTCCGGCGCGACCCAGATCGTGGTGTTCTCGGTCATCATCCTCGCCCTCGCCCTGCGCCCGAACGGGCTGCTCGGCCGCGCGGCCGTCAACAAGGTCTGACCATGCGCGCGCTTCTCCGGGCGCCGGCCGCGATGCCGCTCGCCATCCTGGGCCTGACGCTGGCGGGCCTCGGCCTCGTCGGGCTGACGAGCGGCTACAGCCACTTCGTCATCGCGCTGGTGGCGCTGACGGTGCTGGCCGGCACCGGCCTCAACGTCCTCCTGGGCCTTGGCGGTCTGATCTCGTTCGGCCATGCCGGGTTCTACGCGCTCGGCGCCTATGCCAGCGCGATCCTGACGCTCAAGGGGTTCAGCTTCTGGCTGGCGTTGCCCGCAGCCGCCGCCCTCTCGGCGCTGGTCGGCGCGGCGCTCGCGGTGCCGGCGATGCGGGTGCGCGGGCCCTATCTCGCGATGGTGACGATCGCCTTCGGCTTTCTCGTCGAGCACGCGCTGATCGAGGGCGGCGAATTCACCGGCGGGCAGAACGGCCTCGTGGTCGCCACCGGCCCGAGCCTGTTCGGCGTGGCCCTCGGCGAGCGCGATCTCGCGATTCTCGCCGTGATCCTGGCGGGGTTGAGCCTCTACGGCTTCCACAGGCTGCGCCACGCCCGTCTCGGGCAGGCGCTTCGCGCCGTACGCGACGCGGACGTCGCCGCAGCGTCCCTCGGCTTCGATCCGGTGCGGGTGAAGACCGCGGCCTTCGCGATCTCGGCGGCCCTCACCGGGTTGGCTGGCGCGGTGCTGTCGCCGCTGATGCTGTTCATCGCGCCGAGCTCGTTCCCGTTCACTCAGTCGATCCTGTTCGTGCTGGCGGTCGTCGTCGGTGGGGCCGGCACCGTGCTCGGGCCGCTGTTCGGGGCGCTGGTGACGGTGCTGCTGCCGGAAGCGCTCGCGGGGCTGGCCGAATACCGCCTGCTGTTCTTCGGCCTGACGACGCTGGTGGTGCTTTGGCTCGTGCCCGCCGGCCTCGTCGGCAGCCTTGCGCGCCTCCTGCCGCGGGGCGGCGGGGCGCGGCCCGACGCGGGGGCCGAGCCGCCGGACTTCCTGAACCGGAGCGAGGGCGAGGGGCTCGCGGTCGAGGGCCTCGGCATCGCCTTCGGCGGCATCCGCGCGGCGGAAGGGGTCGCGTTCGAAGCCCAGCCCGGCGCCGTCACTAGCGTGATCGGGCCCAACGGGGCGGGCAAGACCACCGTCCTCAACATGATCTCGGGCTTCTACCGGCCGAGTGCGGGCCGCATCCGCCTCGGGGATCGGGAGTTGGCCGGGCGGGCGGCCCATACCATCGCCCGCGCCGGCATCGCCCGCACCTACCAGACCACGCGGCTGTTCGGTTCGCTCAGCGTGATCGAGAACGTGACGCTGGCCCGCGCCCCGGGACGCCTGCTGCGCCGGGCGCAAACCGAAGACCGGCAGGACGCCGCGGCGTTGCTCGCCTTCGTCGGCTATGCCGGCCCCCTCGACCGTCCAGCCTCCGAACTGCCCCATGTCGACCGGCGCCTCGTCGAGATCGCCCGCGCGCTCGCCGGGGGCCCGCGCGTTCTCCTCCTCGACGAGCCCGCCGCCGGCCTGTCCCGCGCCGAGACCGACCGCCTCGGCACGCTGCTGCGGCGGATCGCGAGCCGCGGCATCGCCGTGATCCTCGTGGAGCACGACATGCCGCTGGTGATGGGCCTGTCCGACCGCATCCTCGTCATGGATGCCGGCCGCCCCATCGCCCTCGGCACGCCCAGTGAGATCCGCCGGAACCCGGCCGTGCTGCGCGCCTATCTCGGCGCCGCCGAGACCCCGGCCCGGCCGCGCGCCGCCCCCTGGAGCGGCCCGGCCGACGCGGTGCTCGCCGCCCACGGCCTCACCGCCGGCTACGGCGCCGCGCCCGTGCTCGACGACGTGGCGCTGGCGGTGCGCCCCGGCGAGACCGTGGCGCTGCTGGGCTCGAACGGGGCCGGCAAGTCCACGGCGATGCGCGCGCTCGCCGGGCTGCTGCGCCCGGTCGAGGGTTCGATCGTGCTAGCCGATCAGGCCATTGCGGCGCTGCCGGCGCACCGGATCGCCCGGCTCGGCCTCGCTTTGGTGCCGGAGGGGCGGCAGGTCTTCCCCGAACTCACCGTGGTCGAGAACATCCGCCTCGGCGCGTGGAGTCGGGGTGGCCGCGTCGATCCGGCCGAGGTCGAGGCCCTGCTCGACCGGTTCCCGCGCCTGCGCGAGCGGGCCGGCAGCCGCGCCGGCCTGCTCTCGGGCGGCGAGCAGCAGATGCTCGCCATCGCCCGCGGGATGATGGCGCGCCCACGCATCCTACTCCTTGACGAGCCCTCGCTCGGGCTCGCCCCCGCGATCATCAACAGCCTCTACGCCACCGTCGCCGAACTGCGCGATGCCGGCACCACCATCCTGATCGTCGATCAGATGGCCGCACTCGCGCTGACCGTGGCGGATCGCGGCTACGTGCTGGAGCAGGGGCGCGTCGCCGCATCGGGCACCGCGGCCGAACTGAAGGCGGACGCCGCCCTGGAGGCGGCCTATCTCGGGGCGGCGTAAGCCCCCCTCCACCACAGGACCGAGACCCAGACCGTGACCACATCCGCGCCGAGCCATGGCCGCTACGCCTATTCCGCCCTGCCGGACCGGCCGGTCTACGACTGGCCCGAGGGCAAGCGGCTCGCCGTCTACCTCGCGCTGAACTTCGAGACCTTCGATTTCGGCTCCGGCCTCGGCGCCGAGCTGGCGCCGGGCGGGCCGCAGCCGGACGTGCTGAACTACGCGTGGCGCGACTGGGGCAACCGGGTCGGGGCGTGGCGCCTGCGCGACCTGCTCGACGCGTTGGGCCTGCCGGCCAGCATCCTCGTCAACAGCCGCATCTATCGGGATTGCCCGGGCCTGATCGAGGCGTTCCGGGCGCGGGGCGACGAGATCGTCGGCCACGGGCGCACCAACGCCGAGCGCCAGGGCGACATGCCGGAAGAGGACGAGCGGGCGCTGATCGCCGAGGCGACCGCCGTGCTGACGCGGGAGGAGGGAAGGGCGCCCGCGGGCTGGCTCGGCCCCTGGATCTCGCAGTCGCGGGTCACGCCCGACCTGCTGGCGGAGGCCGGCTACCGCTACCTGCTCGACTGGTGCCACGACGACCAGCCGACATGGTTTTCGACCCGCGGCGGCGGGCGCATCCTGTCGCTGCCCTATCCGCAAGAGCTGAACGACATCCCGGCCGTCGTCGCCCGCAAGGACACGGGACGGGCCTTCGCCGAGGCCATCCTCGACGGCTTCGAGGAGATGCTGGAGCAATCGCGCAAGGCGCCCCTCGTCATGGGCATCGCGCTCCATCCCTACATCGTCGGCCAGCCGCACCGCCTGCGCCCGCTGCGCCGGGTGCTGGAGCGGATCGCCGCGGAACGCGACACGGTCTGGCTCACCACCGCGGGCGCCATCGCGGCCCATGCCGCTCGGATCATGGAGTAGCCGCCATGGATCGCCGCGAAGCCCATCGAGCGCCGGCCCCGTCGCGGCGCGCGCTTCTCCTGACCTCCGCGGCGGCCCTGGGGGCCTCGACCATGCCGACCTCTCTGTTCGCTGAAACCCGCGGGGCCCTCGCCCGGTCCGCCACCGGCATGGTGACGAGCCCGCACGAACTCGCCAGCGAGGCCGGACGGGAGGTGTTGCGGGCGGGCGGCAACGCCATCGAGGCGGCCATCGCCATCAACGCCACGCTCTGCGTCACCTATCCGCATTTCTGCGGTCTCGGCGGCGACGCCTTCATGATCGTCAGCGACCGCAACGGCGCCGCCTTCACCCTATCGGGCATCGGCCAGGCGGCGGCCAAGGTGGCGCAGGACGGCCGGCCGATCCCGACCCGCGGCCCCGGCTCGGCGATCACGGCGGCGGCCGCCGTCGATACCTGGGAGCAGGCCTTCACCTACAGCCAGCGGGCCTGGGGCGGGCGCCAATCGTGGAAGGGGTTGTTTCAGCGCGCTATCGCCTACGCGACCGACGGCTTCCCGATGACGCCGTCGCAGCGCTTCTGGACGAATTTCCGCGCCAACGAGATCGGCCACTGGCCCGATGTCGTGCGCGCCTTCACCACCGACGGCCGCGTGCCAGATGTCGGCGAGACCGTCCGGCTGCCCGATCTCGCCCGCTCGCTCACGACGCTGGCCGAGAACGGCGGACGCGACTTCTACGAGGGCGAACTCGCCCGCCGGATCGCCCGCGGGCTGGAGCAGGCGGGCTCGCCGCTCACCGCGGACGACCTCACCCGCTGCCGGGCGCGCAACGAGAGTGCGTTGCGCGTGCCCTATCGCGGCGGCGAACTCGTCAGCCTGCGCCCGCCGACCCAAGGGGTGACCACCCTCGAAATCATGGGCATCCTCGACCGCTTCGACGTGGCGTCGATTCCGGAAGGCAGCGCCGACTACTACCATCTCGTCGTCGAGGCGGTGAAACGCGCCTTCATCGACCGCAACCGCTTCATCGCCGACCCGGATTTTTCCGATGTTCCGGTCGATCGGCTGCTGTCGCCCGCTCATCTCGATGCCCAGGCCCGCGGCATCGACCGGACGAAGGCCGCGCCCTGGCCGCACGTGTTCCAGACCGGCGACACCGTCTTCATCGGCGCCGCCGACCGGGACGGGAACTGCGTCAGCCTCTTGCAGACGGTGTATTTCGACTGGGGCAGCGGGGTCGTGGCCGGCGACACCGGCATCCTCTGGCACAACCGCGGCGCGGCCTTCAGCGCCGATCCGGCCCACATCAACGCCGCCCGCCCCGGCAAGCGCCCGTTCCACACCCTCAATCCCGGCATGTATTTCGAGCAGGGCCGCCCAAGACTGCTCTACGGCACGCAAGGGGCGGACGGGCAGCCGCAGACGCTCGCGGCGGTGCTGACGCGCCTGATCGATTACCGCATGGACCCGCTGACCGCGCTGGCCCGGCCCCGCTTCCTCCTCGGAAAGACGTTTTCCGACAGCCGCGACAGCCTCAAGCTCGAACTCGATGCCGGCGAGGCGGTGTTCACTGACCTCAGGGCGCGGGGGCACGAGATCAGCCCGATCCCGGCGCAGAGCCCGCTCGCCGGCCATCCGGGCGCGATCCGGATCGAGGACGACGGCGGCTTCGTCGGCGCCCACGATCCCCGCAGCGACGGCTTGGCGCTCGGCCTGTAATACCGAGCGGCACGGAAAAGGACCGATGGCCCTGTTCCGTGCGTCCGGCGGACGCCCGCCGCCCCGCCGTCGCGGGGGCAATCGGCGATGCGTCAGGATCATCGCCGATCGGTACAGCGTCGGCGGATGGTGCCACGCGGTCGAGCCCCGCCGCAGCGCTCGATACGGGGGCGGATCGCAAGACTCACGCAGCGCAAAATCGCCGTCGCAGCCGCCTCCCAAAGCGAAGCTGCCTAAGTTTCAACATCTGTATCAAGTTTCCGACACATTTCGATCAGTCGGTCCCAATTTCGGTCAACAGATCGCATGGCATGCGGCACGCTGCCGCTGACCAACACCAATCTTGTCTTCACAGACGCGTGTGAAGTCCCATTTCTTCGAAAAAAAATCGCAACCCTTTCGGCACCGCAGCAATTCCTGCCCCGTCGCACGGGTCGGCTCTCCGAGGAGGCACACCCCCGCTGAGCGACCCATTCCACACGCCGGGAGTTGGCCTCTTGTCCAAGCCTACCCTCACGTCCACGCCCGAGCACCGCCACGGCCGGCTCGTTCGCGTGTCGAGCGTCGGCCTTGCCTCGGTACTGGCGATCCTGATCGGCACCTCGGTGCTGCCGCCCCTCGTGGCGGACCAATCCGACCGCGCGGTGGTCAACGCCCCGGTCACGCTGATGACCGCGCCCATCGCGGGCGATATCGGCGCCATCCCGGTTTCGGCCGGGGATGTGGTCGAGCGGGGCTCCCTCGTCGCCCGGATCGCCAACGACCGCCTCGACCGCTCCACGGCGATCCAGCTCGCCGGCCGCGTCTCCGAACTGCGGGAGCGGGCGCTCGCCGCCGAGAACAAGCGGCGCTCGAACGAGGCCTATCTCGCCGCCCTCGACCGGGCCATCCGGGACCAGTCCGGGCAGATGATCGAGGTGCTGCGCGCCCAGGTCGAGGAGCTGAAGGCCAAGATCGCCTCGGCCAGCGCCTCGGGCGAGGAGAAGCGGGTGCTGATGGAGCGCCAGGTCGGGATGGTCGCCCGCGACGTGGCGAGCCCCGACATGGTCAAGTCCACGACCCAGTCCTACAACGCCGCCGTCCAGGAGAAGAAAGCCGCCGAGGCCAAGCTCAGCCAGAAGACGGTGCAGCTCGACGGGCTGGGGCGCGGGCTGTTCCTCGGCGACGAGCTGCGCGGCCTCGCCGAGCTGTCGCAGAAGCAGATGTCCATCACCTACGACACCCAGCGCCTCTCCATCGAGGAGAAGGAGCTGAAGGCCGCCATGGAGGACCAGCAGGCGCTGCTGACCCGCGAGAATGCGCGCCTCGACCGGCTCGCCGCCTCCGAGATCAAGGCCTCGGCCAAGGGCGTCGTCTTCAACGTCAACGCCACCACCGGGCGCCATGTGGGAGCGGGCGACAGCCTCGCCTCGGTGGTCGATTGCGAGCGCAGCTTCGTCGTCGCGATCTTCTCCTACCGTCAGGGCCAGAACCTGCAGGTCGGCAGCGCGGTGACGATCTCGGGCGAGCCGAACGGGCCGCGCCGGGGCATCGTGACGGAGATCCTGCCCAAGACCAGCGACACCGTCGACGCCACCTACGCCGTGCCGTTCCCGCAGACCGAGCGGCGCGAACTCTACGTGCTGGTCAAACCCGAACCCCTCGCCGCCGCCACGGCCGAGGGCGATCGGTCGGCGGGGAAGACGGCGGAGACCGCCTGCGGCGTCGGCCGCTGGGTGACGGTGACGCGCGAATCCGGCTGGGTGCCCTCGACCTCGGTCGTGTGGCGCGACCTAGAGGACGGCGCCGGCGGGCTCGCGACCAAGGTCGCCTCCGCGGCGCCCGACCTCGCCCGGAGCGTGGTCGATCGGGCGGGTTCGATGGCTGCCTCCACGGGCGACTTCCTGAAGCAGACCCTCAGCACCGCCGGCTCGGACGTCGCCGGGCCGGCGCGAGCCGGCGGCGAAGCCGAGCAGACGGGACTCGGGACCGCGCCGAGAGCCGGGGCCGCCACTCCCGAGGCCGTTCCTCCGGAACAGGCTCCGACGAGCACCTCGGATGCCGGCGAGCCGAACGCGGCCGAACGGACGGGTTCGATCCGGACGCAGGACCCGGCGCCGCCTTCCGCCACCGCGCCGGGCCGCCGGATCGCGATGCCGCCGCTGCCCCCGGTCCGGCCCGACGCGCTGCGCGGGACGAGCCTCGACCGCCCCGCGCGTCCGGGTCGGGAGGCAAGCCGCTGAGGGCCGCCCTCGCCGCGCTCGGCCTGATGCTCGGCTTGTCCGTCCCCACGCGGGCGGCGGACGATCTCGGGCCCGGCCTGTGCCGCGCCCTGTCCGCCGCCGTCGAGAGGACGGCGCCGGGTGGGGAACCGGTCTTCCTCGCGAGCTACGGGCCGGGGCCCGGCGAACGGGAGGTGCCGCTGCCGCTGCGCAGCACCGCCTTCGCCTACGACAACGCGCTGGCCGCCACCGCGCTCACCGCCTGCGGCGACCTCCGTCGCGCCCGGCAGATCGGCGAAGCGTTTCTCGTCGCGATCGCCCACGACCGGACCTTCACCGACGGCCGGGTGCGCAACGCCTACCGCGCCGGCCCGGTGCGCGACCGGCCGGTCCTGCTGCCGGGCTGGTGGGACGCCGCCGCCAAGCGCTGGTCCGAGGACCGCTATCAGGACGGCACGGCGACCGGCAACGTCGCCTGGGTCGGCCTCGCGCTCGTCACCCTGCGCGACGCGACCGGCGACGCGCGCTTCGGCGCCGGGGCCGCCCGGCTCGCCGGCTGGATCCGAGCGCGCACCGCGCGCAGCGGCGCTCCCGGCTTCACCGGCGGACTCGACGGCTACGACCCGGAACAGGTGCCGCTGACCTGGGCCTCGACCGAGCACAACCTCGACATCGTCGCCCTCGGCAACCGCCTCGGCACGCAAGCCGACCGGGCGATGGCGGCCTCGGCCCGCGGCTTCCTCGACGCCGCCTTCGACGGCCGGGCCGGCTGCTTCCGGATGGGGACGGATCCGCAAGGGACGATGCGGGGGATCGAGGCGCTGGCGCTCGACACGCAGTTCTGGCCCCTCCTCGGCGTCGCCGATCCGCCCCAGGCTTGGCGCCGGGCGCTCGCTTGCGCGAATGCGCGGCTGCGCGTGCCGGGCGGCTTCGACTTCAACGACGACCGCGACGGCCTCTGGGTCGAGGGCACGGCGCAGGCGGCGCTGACCTATCGCTGGGTCAAGGACGAGGCCGCGGCACGACCGCTCCTGGCGACGCTCGCCGGCCAGCGGGCGCCCTCGGGCTGGCTCTACGCCACCCGCGAGGCCCGGGTGACCACCGGCCTGCGGATCGGCCCGGCGAGCACGCAGGACGACTTCTTCTACTTCCGCCGCCCGCATCTCGGGGCGACCGCCTGGGGGGCGCTCGCGGCGCTCGGCCACAACCCCTTCACCGGAGCCGGCTTGCGATGATGTTTCCCTCTCCCGGCGACGCGGCATCCGTGCTGGCGCTCGCCTTCGGCATCGCGCTCGGGCTGTTCGCGCTGGCCGGCCTGCTGCGGCCGGACCGCGCCCTCGACCGCCTGCTGTTCGGCACGCTGACGGCCGCCCTGATCGCCACCTATGCCCGCTGGCGCTGGAGCGACACCCTGCCGCCGCTGACCCCGGAGGCGGGGGCGCTCTGGGCCTACCTGTTCTTCGCCGCCGAGATGGTGGCGGTGGTCTACACCCTGCTCTCCATCGTGATCCTGCTGCGGTTCAAGGACCGCTCGACTGAAGCCGACGCGGCCCAGGCCCGCCGCGAGGCGAGCGGCGACTGGCCGGCGGTCGACATCTTCATCTGCACCTACAACGAGCCGCGCGAGGTGGTGGAGAAGTCGATCCTGCCCGCGCTCGCCATCGATTACGGGCCCAAGACCGTCTGGGTCTGCGACGACACCCGCCGCGACTGGCTGCGCGCCTATTGCGAGGAAGTCGGCGCTCGGTACATCACCCGACCCGACAACAAGGGTGCCAAGGCCGGCAACCTCAACAACGCCCTGCGCCACACCGCCGGGCGCACCGACGCGCCGCTGATCCTCGTGCTCGACGCGGATTTCGCGCCGCAGCCCGACATCCTCAAGCGCATGGTCGGGTTGTTCGACGACCCCAAGGCGGCGGTGGTGCAGTCGCCGCAATTCTTCTTCAACGCCGACCCGATCCAGCACAACCTCGCGGCCTCCGACAGCTGGGTCGACGACCAGCGCATCTTCTTCGACGTGTTCCAGCCCGCCAAGGACGCCTGGGGCGCCGCCTTCTGCGTCGGCACCTCGTTCATCGTGCGCCGCGACCGGCTGGCCGAGATCGGCGGCTTCCCCGACGCCGCCATCTGCGAGGATCTCAACCTGTCGCTCGGCATGTCCCGCCGGGGCTACGCGACGCATTGGCTGAACGAGCGCCTCAGCATGGGCCTCTCGGCCGAGGGTCTGCCCGAATACATCACCCAGCGCACCCGGTGGTGCCTCGGCACGATCCAGATCGCGCTTCTGCCCGACGGCCCCTTGCGCGGTCCGGGCTACACCCCGGTCCAGCGCATCCACTTCCTGCACGGCGTGCTCAACTGGGCCTGCAAGCCCTACATCGTGCTGATGCTGCTTGCGCCGGCCATCTACTGGATCGCCGGCCTGCCGGCCTTCGAGGCGGACGTGCTGTCCTTCCTGCGCTACGGCGCGCCGCCGCTCTTCGCCCTGTGGGCCTATAGCGGCTGGGTCTCGCGCGCGCGCACCCTGCCGATCTTCATGGAGGTGACCCACGCGATCAGCGCGCTCGCCGTGACCGTGACGCTGATCCAGGCGACGATCAGCCCGTTCGGCCGCCCGTTCAAGGTCACCGAGAAGGGCGGCGACCGCACCCAGATGCGGGTGCGCTGGCGCATGGCCGCGGCCTTCGGCGGCCTCTCCCTGCTGTCGGCCTTCAGCATCGTCTGGGCTTTCATCGCCCCGACGGCGCCCGCCGAAATCTCGGACATCGACTATTTCAACCTCGTCTGGGCCGGCGTGGCGATGGTGCTGACCTTCATCTGCTTCCTCGTCTGCTTCGAGCATCCGCGCGAGGACC
The DNA here is from genome assembly GCF_900114375.1 of Methylorubrum salsuginis. Classification (GTDB taxonomy): domain Bacteria; phylum Pseudomonadota; class Alphaproteobacteria; order Rhizobiales; family Beijerinckiaceae; genus Methylobacterium; species Methylobacterium salsuginis. The sequence continues at coordinate 52,158 of NZ_FOSV01000020.1, forward strand.
TCGCGTTCCGCTACGAGGCCGACGCCCGGATCGAAGCGGGCGGAACGAGCCGCGCCTGCCGCCTCACGACGCTCGCGCCGGGGCGGGCCACCCTCGCAGAGCCCTGCGACGCGGCGACGATCGGCGGGCCGCTCGTCCTGCACCTTCCGGGCATCGGCGCGCTCGCCGCCGCCGCGGACGGCGCCGGCCTCGCGCTCGATCCCACCCCCGAGCAGCGGCGGGCGTTGATCGTCGCCCTCTATTCCCATCCCCGCGACACCATCGCCCGGACCGCCCGCTTCATGCCCGCCGTCGGCGGGCTGCTGCGCCGGGGGTTCGGCCACGGCTGACGCGCATCCCGATGCGCCGATCTCGGCGCGTGGCATGGGTGTGTGATAGAGGTCGAGGATGCACCGTCTCCGCCGGCTGATCGATCCCGCTCTCGTCACGCTCCTCCTGTCGCTCGCCGCCGGCAGCCTCTGGCTCGGAACCCACGAGCACGACAACGATTTCGGTGCCGGCTTCTTCCTCGGGCTCATCGCGGGCGGCTCGCTCGCCTTCCTCGCCCTCGGATCCCGCCGTCCCGGCGAGGATTCCCGGCCCTGACGCGGCGCTCGCTCCGCGTGCCGCACCGGCTTTCTCCGAAGGCCGGCGGCCGCCCTCCGGGCCGATGCTCCGGCCGGGTGCGGCGTCGCGCCCTGGAACCGTAGGCCCCGCGGCCGGGCTTCCCGCTCGACCGAGAGGAGACCTCACATGCGACACACGCACTGGGCGCTGGGCACTCTGTGCCTCGTTCTGTCGAGCCAAGCAGTCCTCGCGCAGGGCAAGCCCCTGCCACCGCCGGCCTCCGACGGGCAGCCGGTGATGGAACTGACCATCGACAAGCGGGACGGCAAGATCGCCTGCGCCCCGGCGGAGTTGCGCCTTCCCGCCGACACCAACGCCGAACTGCGCGTCGTCAACCGAGCCGACCAGCCGGTGACACTCACCATCGACGGCCAGTTCGAGAACGGCCTCGTCCAGCACGTGGACGGCGACCAGGGCCATTCGGCGAGCGAGAAGGGCTACACGATCAAGCTGAACGGCAAGGCGACCCTCAAATTCCGGACCATGGCGGCGGGCGAACGCCCCTATGGCTGCACCGGCGTGAACAGCCAGAGCGAGCCGTTCGTCGGCAAGTACGTCCTCGTCCCGCCGGCCGGCTGAGTGCCGGTGCGCTCAGCCGCCGGAACGCCGGACGAATTGCGGCTTGCCGGCGGCCTGCCCGGTTTCCGAGATCAGCACATCGAGGGAGAGGCGCACGATCTCGACCGGATCGACGCCCTTGGCCCGCGCCTCCTTCTCGACCTCGGCACGCTCCGCAGGCCCCATCCCTTCGAGGATCACCCGGGCGACGGCGGGAGAGGCGTCCTTGTGGTGATGGCTCATCGGGACCTCGGCGCATGCGTCCCTTCGCGGGCACGGGGCGGGTGTTAGGGCAGGGCGCTTCGCCGGGACAAGCGATTTCGCGACAAGATACTGCTTCTAATAGCAAATTAAGCGTCTCAGCCGGCCCGGGGGAGGGCCGAACCGCTCAGCGAGCGAATGCCGGTACGGGAACACCGGCAACGAGGCGGGGTTCGCCCTTCCGACCCGATCACAGGCCCGTGATCGGGCACCCCGGAGCCGCCCCGATGACGCGCCTCACCCGCCTTCTGCCCTTCGCTCTCGCCGCCGGACTGTTGCTGAGCGGCGGTGCGCTCGCCCAGGAGGGCAACGCCAATGCCGGCAGCGGGCTGTCGCCGGGGGCGAGCGCCACCGGCAACGACCGCTCCGCGGGCGTCAATAACGGCAATTACCGGCGGCCCGGCGGCTATGGCGCCCGCCGCTCGCTGCGCCAGGGCTTCGGTCGCGCCCGGCGCTTCGCGCCGCATCGCCGCCGGCACCGCTGACCCCCGCGCGGGTGTCGCAGGGGGCAACTTCGCCTCTTCCCGGAGCGTTGCCGCGCGACGCAGACGGGAAGGGGTCGTAAATCAGGCCGTGACGGACAGACCCATCGCCGACTACGCCGTGATCGGCGATACCTGCACCACCGCCCTCATCGCCCGCGACGGCTCCCTCGACTGGCTGTGCTGGCCCCGCCATGACGGGCCGGCGGTGTTCCTGGCGCTGCTCGACGCCGACAGGGGCGGCGCCTGCCGTCTCGCCCTCGACGGCGTGATCGGGACCGAGCGCCGCTACCGCCCCGGCACCAACATCCTCGAGACGGTCTTCGCGACCGAGACCGGCCGGGTGCGGCTCACCGACTTCATGCCGCTCGTCCGCCGCGAGCCGGTGCCGGAGGAGGGGCCGGACGGTCGGCCCGAGGCCCGCGTGGTGCGCCGCCTCGCCTGCGAGGCCGGCACCGTCGCCGGCCGCTGGATCGTCCGGCCGACCTTCGACTATGCCCGCGTCGCCACTACGGCCGAGGCCGGACCCGACGGCACGGTGCTGTTTCGCGGCGGCGGTGACGCCATGCGGGCCACCGCGACCGTACCGCTCGATGTCCGTGAGGGGACGGCCGAGGCCGCGTTCCGGCTGGAGGCCGGGGAGGGGGCCGACCTCGTCCTCGCCCATGGGGCGGAGGGCGATGCGGGGCTCGGCCAGACCGAGGCGTGGCTCCGGGCGACGGAAGCATACTGGCAGGAATGGTCGGGCCGCTGCACTTATCGCGGGCCCTACCGCGAGACCGTGTTGCGCAGCGCGCTCACCCTCAAGCTCCTGACCCACGCGCCCTCCGGCGGCATCGTCGCCGCCGCGACCATGGGCCTGCCCGAGGCGGTGCCGGGCAACCGCAACTACGATTACCGCTATGTCTGGATGCGGGATGCGAGCTTCACCGTGACCGCCTTCGTCAATCTCGGCTACGACCGCGAGGCCGCCGAGTTCCTGCGCTTCCTGCGCAACGCCGACCCGAGCCGCGGCCGCCATCTCCAGCTGATGTACGCCCTCGAAGGGCCGATGCCGGACGAAACCATCCTCGACCATCTGCGCGGCTGGCGCGGAACCGCGCCCGTGCGCCTCGGCAACGCGGCGAGCGACCAGCGCCAATTCGACATCTACGGCGAGTTTCTGGTGGCGCTCCACCACTACCTCGAAGCCGTCGAATTCGACCCGCCGGTAAAGGTCAACGACCACCTGCCCGAGGCGCTGGCGCATCTGACCGGCCACATCATCGCGCGCCGCCGCGAGCCCGACCACGGCATCTGGGAGCTGCGGGGCGACATGCGCCAGATCCTGCACACCAAGGCGATGCTCTGGGTCGGGCTCGATTGCGCGGCGCAGATCGCCCGCTCCGATCCCGAGCACCGCCTCGCCCCGCCGGAAAAGATCGCCGAGTGGGAGCGGGCGGCGGCGGAGATCCGCGCCGAGTACCACGCCGAGGGCTGGAACGAGGCGGTCGGCGCCTACACCATGGATTACGGCTCGCCCGACCTCGACGCGGCCGTGCTGCGCGCGGTGCTGTTTCGCGCCTTCGACGCGCGCTCGCCGCGCGTCGCCGCCACCCTGGCGCGGATCGAGGACGCCTTGGGGGCGGGCGACCTGCTCTACCGCTACCGCCTCGACGACGGGTTGGAGGGCGAAGAGGCGACCTTCACGGCCTGCGCCTTCTGGCGCGTCGGCTGCCTCGCGCTGGCCGACCGGGGGGCGGAGGCGACCGCCCTGTTCGAGCGTCTCATCGCCCGCGGCAACGATCTCGGCCTGTTCGCGGAGGAGATCGACGCCGAGACCGGCGAGCAGCGGGGCAACGTCCCGCAGGGCTTCACCCATATGGCGATCATCAACCACGCGGTGCGGCTGGCACAGATGGACGGACACTCGCCCGCGGACGCCGAATAGCGAAAGGACCGCTTCGCGGGGTCGCGGGGCGGGCCGGCTCCCGTCAACGGCACGGCTCTGCTAACCTTGCGCCGACCGGCCGAGGCGTCGGGGCCATTTTTGAAAAAACCATGCTCCGCCTCCTCCTTCTGGTCCTGTTCCTCGCCGCCCCCGGCCTCGCCGCGGCGCAGCTGGGTAAGGCCCCGAAGGATCTCGTGCGGGCGCGCCTCGTATCGGAGGCGGCGACGCTGGCCCCCGGCCGCACGGTGACGCTCGGCCTCCACATGGCGATGAAGCCGGGCTGGCACGTCTACTGGCGCAATCCCGGCGATTCCGGCCTGCCGCCGGAGATGGCGTGGCGTCTGCCCGAGGGCTTTTCCGTCGGGCCGACGCAATGGCCGGCACCGGAGCGCATCCCGGTCCAGACCCTGATGAATTTCGGCTACGAGGGCGAGGTCACCCTGCTCGTACCGCTGCGCGTGCCCGAGACGCTGCCGGCCGGCGGCACCGTGCCCCTGTCCGGCACCCTGTCCTACCTCGTCTGCGAGGAGATCTGCATTCCGGGCTCGGCCGAACTCGCCCTCGACCTGCCCGTCGGCACCACGACAGAGCCCGATCCGGCCCAGGCGCGCCTGTTCACCGAGGCCCGCGCGGCCTTGCCCGAAGCGGCTCCGTTCCCGATCCGCGCGACCCGCGAGGGCGAGAACTTTTCCCTGCACCTCGAGCGGCCGTCCGGCGCGCCCGCGCTCACGAACGCGGCCTTCTTCCCCTACGCGGAAAGCGCCCTCGACAACGCCGCCGAGCAGATTTTTGCGAGTGGGGAGGGCGGGGCGCAGCGCCTCGTCCTGAAACCCGGCGACTCAAAAATCGCGCCGGAGGCGCTGGGGGGCGTCCTCACCTTCGACGAGGCCGGCACCCGCAAGGCCTACGCCGTCGGCCCCGAGCCGGAAGCCGCCCCGGCGGCGACCGCCCCTGTGCCGGCGCCGACGCCCGCTCCGGCTGCAGACTCCGAAAACCTGACGCTGTGGAGCGCCGCCGGCCTCGCCCTGCTCGGCGGGCTGGTTCTCAACCTGATGCCCTGCGTCTTCCCCGTGCTGTCGATCAAGGTGCTGAGCCTCGTGAAACAGGCCGGCGAGGCGCGGGCGCGGGTGCGCCTGCATGGGCTGGCCTATACCGCGGGTGTGCTGGCGAGCTTCTTGGGATTGGCCGGACTGCTGATTGCCCTCAAGGCAGGAGGCGCCGGGATCGGCTGGGGGTTCCAGCTTCAGTCGCCCGTCGTCGTGGCTTTGCTGGCCTACGGGCTGTTCGCCGTGGGCCTCAGCCTATCGGGCGTCGTGCATGTCGGCGGGCGGCTCGCCGGGCTCGGCGACGGGCTGACCCGGCGCGCGGGCTATCAAGGCTCGTTCTTCACCGGCGTGCTGGCGACGCTGGTGGCCACCCCCTGCACGGCGCCGTTCATGGGCGCGGCGGTGGGGTTCGCGCTGACCCAAGGCGCCGGCGTCGGCCTGCTGATCTTCGCCTGCCTCGGCCTCGGCCTCGCCCTACCGTTCCTGGCGCTCACGGCGTTTCCCGGCACGTTGAGCCTGCTGCCGCGGCCCGGCGCCTGGATGGAGACCGTGAAGGGCGCGCTCGCCTTCCCGGTCTACGCCACCGCGGCGTGGCTGATCTGGGTGCTTGCGCAGCAGGTCGGGCCGGACGGGCTGCTCGGCGCGCTCGGCGGCCTCGTGCTCGTCGGTTTTTCGGCGTGGGCTTGGGAGCGAGCGCGCGATGCGAAAAAGCTCGGCACCGGGCTCGGACGGGTGGCGGCGGCGCTGGCGCTCGTCGGCGCGCTCGCGCTCGCCGCCGCCCTCGACGGTCAGAGGGCGGGCGCCGCGGGCGTGCGGCTCGCCGGCAGCGAGGAGCCGTTCACGCAAGCCCGCCTCGACGCACTGCGGGCGGAGGGGCGCACGGTGTTCGTGGACATGACGGCGGCGTGGTGCATCACCTGTCAGGTCAACGAGCGCACGGTGCTCAACCGCGAGGCGGTGCAGGCGGCGTTCAAGGCCGGCTCGGTCGCCTATCTCAAGGGCGACTGGACCAACCAGAATCCGGAGATCACGCGGCTGCTGGAGAACCACGGCCGCTCCGGCGTACCGCTCTACCTCGTCTATCGGGGCAAGGGCGAGGCGCGGGTGCTGCCGCAGATCCTGACCGAGGCGGTCGTGCTCGACGCGGTCAAATCCGAAAAGCTCGCGGCGCGCTGATCAGTCGGTCCGGCCGGGATCGGCAGCGATCACCCGGAAGAACACCGCGAGGCCGACGAGGAACACGACAAGCCCGAGTCCCGTAGCGTAGGGTTCGAAGCCCGGCCCGACGAGGGCGAGCGCCGCGCTGCGCCCCGCCAGCGTGTCGCCGGCAGCCAGCACCACGCCCACGAAACTCTCGCCGACGAGGAAGCCGGAGGCGAGCAGCACGCCGCGGCGGCGGGCGCCGTCGACCGCGCTCGCCTCGTCCTCCTCGCCGCGCGGGCGGACGTTGGCCCGCAGCCGCCGCTCGGCGATCCAGGCCAGCACGCCGCCGATGGCGATGGTCATCTCCACGGCGAGCGGCAGGTACATGCCGATCCCGACCGTCAGCGCCGGAAAGGTCAGCCCGCGCTTGCGCAGCCGGGTCTCGACCGCGACGAGCACGGCGCCCAGCCCCGCGCCGATCAGCACCATGGTCCAGGGAAGCGTCCGGTGGACGATGCCGTTCGCGATCTGCGAGGTCAGCGCGGCTTGCGGCGCCGGCATCGCGTTGGCCGCATCCATGCCCTCGCGGGGCAGGGCGCCGACGAAGCCGTAGGCCTCGTAGAGCAGCGACAGCAGCGGCCCGATCACCGCCGCGCCGACGAGCACGCCCGCGATCAGCGCCACCTGCTGGCACCAGGGCGTCGCCCCGACGATGCGCCCCGTCTTGAGATCCTGCAAATTGTCGTTGGCGATGGAGGCGGTGGTCACGATCACCGAGGCGACGAGGAGGGCTGCCGCGATGACGAAGCGGTCGCCTTCGGGCCCGGCCGAGGTGCCGATGAGGAGCGGCAGCAGCACGGCGGCCGCCATGGTGGTGAGGATGCCGATCCCCGAGATCGGGCTCGACGAGGAGCCGAGCAGGCCCGCGAGATAGCCGCAGGTCGCGGCCATCAGGAAGCCGAACACGACCGCGAACACGGTGAGCGTCGCGACCATCACGATGTGCAGGCGCCCGAGTTCGGCGCTGCCCGAAAACATCCAGAACAGGCCGGCGAGCGGCACGGCGAGCGCCAGCGCCGCCCCGAAGACCCAGGTGATCGGCAGGTCGCGCTCTTCCCGAGGCTGATCCTTCCCCGGCATCCCCGAGCCGCTGCCGCGGGCCGAGGCCAGGGCCGCGCGCACGCTCGACAGGATGGGCTTGGCCAGCGAGCCCACGGTCCAGAGCCCACCGACCGCGATGATGCCGGCCCCGATCAGGCGCACCTGATCCGACCACACCGCCTGCGCCATCTCGGACGCGCTGGCGCCTTCGCCCTGCCCGAGATAGGTCAGGAGCGGCACGGCGATGCCCCAGGCGATGACGACGCCGGTCAGCAGCGCGAGGCAGGCGCCGATGCCGACGAGGTAGCCGACGCCGACCAGCGCCAGCGAGAACCCGGTGCCGAGCCGGAACGCCGCGCCACCGAACGCGACCGCCCCGTGCAGCCCCTCGCCGAGCACGCGAAACCCGGTGGTGGCGAGCCCGATGATCCCGGCCGCAGCCGCCGCGGTCAGCAGGTCGCGAAGACCCTTGGCCCCGGCCTCGCCCTGGCCGGTGCGCAGCACTTCCGCCGCAGCGACCCCTTCGGGGTAGGGCAGGTGCTCGCCCGAGACGAGCGCGCGGCGCAGCGGGATCGAGAAGGCGACGCCGAGCAGCCCGCCGATGCCGCAGACCGCGGTCGTCTGCCAGAACGGGAAGCCGTGCCAATGCCCGATCAGCACGAGGCCGGGCAGGATCAGGATGACGTTGCAGAGCGTGCCTGCGGCCGAGGCCTGGGTCTGGACGATGTTGTTCTCGAGAATCCCCGAGCCGCCGAGCAGCCTCAGGCCGCCCATGGCGATCATCGCCGCGGGGATCGAGGACGAGAACGTCATCCCGGTCTTGAGGCCCATATAGACGTTGGCCGCCATGAACACGACGGTGATGGCCGCCCCGAGCAGCAGCCCGCGCAGCGTGATCTCGACATGCCGCGAGGGCGGGCTGGGCGCGTGCATGGCGGATTCCCGGAGAGAGCGCGCTCCGGTGCGGCGCGCTCCTCAGCGGGAAACTTTACGGGTCCGGCGGTCTTTCCCTGCCGCGGCAAAGGACGCCGCGCCACCCGGAGACGCCGTTCGTGCCGATGCCCCGCCGCCGGATGACCCGCTGACATGTGCGGACATCCCCAAAAAATCGAGCCGCGCTCCGGCGTGGCCTTCACCCTGAAGCGCGGCCAGCGGCTCACCGTGATCGACCCGGAGGGCGAGCAGGTCGCCGACCTCGTGGCGTTCGTGCGCGACGACATCGACGAGGTGATCTCGTCGGGCCGCACCATCGACTACGCCTCGCGCCTGTTCCTGACGACGGGCGACCCGATCTACTCCAACCGCTCGAATGTGCTGCTCGACATCGTCGAGGATACGGTCGGCCGCCACGATTTCCTGCTCACGCCCTGCTCGGCCGACACGTTCCGCATCATCTACGGCGACGAACACCCCCATCGCGGCTGCTTCGGCAACCTCGCCGCCGCGCTCGAACCCTACGGCATCGGGCCGGACCGCATCCCGGTGGCCTTCAACGTGTTCATGCATGTCGCCATCGACGGCACCACGGGCGAAATCGCGGTGAAGCCCCCCTTGAGCCGGGCGGGCGACCGCGTGGTGTTCGAGGCGAAAGTGGACCTGATCGTCGGGCTCACCGCCTGCTCGGCCCTGCAATCGAACAACTACGCCTTCAAGCCGATCCTCTACGCGATCGCCGACCCGGCGTGAGCCGTCCCTCGCGTTTCCCCTCTGTTCTCCGCGTCCCGGCTTGGCTAAACGGCGCGCCATGCTGCGCCTTCGCGAGTATCAGCGCGCCGCCCTCGACGCGCTCCAACGGCACTGGGACGCGAAGGGCGGGCCCGGCCTCGTCGTGCTGCCGACGGGCGCCGGCAAGGCGCTCGTGATCGCCGCCCTCGTGCGCGAATGGCTGGAGCGGGCGCCGGGGGCCCGCATCTGCGTGCTCGCCCATGTCCGCGAACTCGTGGCGCAGAACCACGCCGAACTGCTGGCCTACTGGCCCGCGGCGCCCGCCGGCATCTTCTCGGCCGGGCTCGGGCGGCGCGAGAGCGGGGCGCCGGTCACCTTCGCCTCGATCCAGTCGGTGCGCGACCGCGCGTCCCTGTTCGAGGGGACCGACCTCGTCGTCATCGACGAGGCCCATCTGGTGCCGCGCTCGGCCGAGACCGGCTATGGGCGCTTCCTCGCCGGGCTTCGCACCGGCAATCCGGACCTCAAGGTCGCGGGCTTCACCGCCACGCCCTACCGGCTCGATTCCGGCCGCCTCGACGAGGGCGAGGGCCGGGTGTTCGAGCGCATCGTCCACGAATCCGCCGTCGGCGACCTGATCGGGCAGGGTTTTCTCGCGCCGCTGATCTGCAAGGCCACCGCGCTCACCCTCGACGTCTCGGGCGTCGGACAGCGCGGCGGCGACTACATCCCCTCGGCGCTGGAGGCCGCGGTCAACCGCGACTGGATCACCCGCGCGGCGGTGGAGGAGATGGCGGCCTACGGGCGGGATCGCCGGGCCTGGCTCGCCTTCTGCGCCGGCATCGATCACGCGGGCGCCGTGCGCGACGCGGTGCGGGAACAAGGGTTTTCTTGCGAGACCGTCACGGCCGAGATGGGCAAGCGCGAGCGCGACCGCATCGTGCGCGACTTCCGGGCGGGCAAGATCCGCTGCCTGACCTCGGTCGGGGTGCTGTCGACCGGGTTCAACGTGCCGGAGGTCGATCTGATCGCGCTACTGCGCCCGACGCAATCGGCCGGGCTCTACGTGCAGCAGGTCGGCCGGGCGCTCCGCCGCGCGCCGGGGAAGTCCGACGGGCTCGTCCTCGACTATGCCGGCTTGGTCCGGATGCACGGCCCGGTCGATGCCGTGACCGCGCGCAGCGTCGCTTTAGGGCCGGCTGTGGGAGGCGCGGCCCGCGCAAAACCCTGCCCCGGCTGCGGCGCGCTGATCGCGCTCAACGCCAGCACCTGCGAGGCCTGCTGGGTCGAGCCGGAGGCCGAGGACGCCGAGGCGCCCCACGCGGCAACCGCCGAGGACGCGCTGCCGATCCTGTCCGAGACCATCGCGGGCTGGCGCTCCGTGACGGCCTGGAGCCTCGCCCCCGGCCCCGGCGGCCACGGTCCCGACCGGCTGGAAGCGGTGTTGCGCTGGCCCGGCGGCGGCTGCCGCATGGAGGTGTGCGTGGAACACTCGGGCCATGCCCGCGAGCGGGCGGTGGCGTGGTGGCGCGCCTGCGGCGGGGCCGAGCCGGTGCCGCTCACGGTCGCGGAGGCCCTGGAACGGCAGGACGAGCTGGAACGCCCCGATTCCGTGCGGATCGAGGCCGCGGGCCGGCTGTCGGAGAGCGTCGAGCTGCGGTTTCCGGACGGGCGAAGGTTTCGGGATGTGCGGCGGTGGGGCGGGTTGGCGGCGTAGACCTCACGCCCGCAGAAAATCGATCAGCGCCGCGTTCACCGCGTCCGCCGCCTCGTGCTGCACCCAGTGGGTCGCGTCCGGAATCCACTTCACCCGGCCCCGCTCGCACAGGGCGAGGCTCGCCTCGGCCAGCCCCGGCTGGAGCGCCGGATCGCGCCGGCCCCATAGGATCAGCGTCGGTGCCGCAACCCGCGGCGGGGTCTGATCCCGAGGCAGGCGGGCGAGCGCCCGGTACCAGTCGAGCATCGCCGTCACCGCGCCGGGGCGGCGCCAATCCTCGGCGTAACGGTCGAGATCGGCCTGCGAAAAGGTGCCGGGCCGGGCGGAGCGGCGCAGCATCTCGCGTAAGCCCAGACAATCGCGGGCGGTGAGCAGACGCTCGGGGACGAGGGGCAACTGGAACAGACCGGCATAGGTGCTGCGCAGGACCTGCCCCGGATGGCGCAGGAGATACGGCCCGAACACCCCCGGATGGAAGCCGTTGAGCGCCGCCAGCCGCTCGACGCGCTCGGGATAAAAGCTCGCGGTCCAGAACGCGACGAGGGCGCCCCAATCGTGCCCGACGAGTCGAAATTTTTCGAAGTTGCAGGCATCGGCCAGCGCGATCACGTCCGCGGCGAGCCGGTCGAGGTGATACGCCTCGATGCCCCGTGGCCGGTCGCTGAGGCCGTAGCCGCGCTGGTCCGGCACGACGAGGCGCAGGCCGCTTTCCGCGAGCGGGCCGATCTGGCGGCGCCAGCCGCGCCGGGATTCGGGAAAGCCGTGCAGCAGGATCGTCGCCGGCCCGTCCGCGGGACCGGCCTCGGCGACGTGAAGGCGCACGGGGCCGAGCGGAACGTGGCGGTGGCGGAGTTCGGGATCGGGCATGGGGTCCACGTAAAGGGGTCATGCGGCGAACGCTGCAGGGTCGGCGGGGTTCGGGCCGGCGCCGGACCCGCTATAGAGGGCCTGAGATCACGAGGCCCCCTTCGATGCCCCTGCTGCGCTGCCTGCTCGCGCTCGCCTGCCTGACCGTGGGCGTCGCTTCGGCGCAAAGCCGCACCGTCACCGACGCCGCCGGGCGCCGGGTCGAGGTGCCGGACAGGATCGAGCGGGTGCTCGCCGCCGGCCCGCCCGCCGCAGTGCTGCTCTACACCCTGGCGCCGAAGACAATGATCGGCTGGCCCCGCGCGCCGCGCCCCGAGGAGAGTGCCTTCCTCACACCCGAGACGGCGGCATTGCCATCCACCGGGCGGCTGACCGGGCGGGGCGGCACCGCCAACGTCGAGGCGGTGCTGGCCTTGAAGCCAGACCTCATCGTCGATGTCGGCAGCACCGGCGCGACCTACGCCTCGCTGGCCGACCGGGTGCAGGCGCAGACCGGCATCCCCTACATCCTGCTCGACGGCAGCTTTTCCAAGGTGCCCGAGACCTACCGCACGCTCGGCACCCTGATCGGCGCGGAGGCCGAGGGCGAGGCGCTCGCCGCGGAATCCGAAAAAATCCTGAAGACGGTGGCCGAGGCCGTCGCCGCGGTGCCGCCAGAGCGGCGCCCGCGGGTCTATTACGGGCGCGGGCCCCGGGGGCTGGAGACGGGGCTTTCCGGCTCGATCAACACCGAGATCATCGAGGCGGCGGGCGGGCGCAACGTCGCGACCTCGGAGGGGATGGGCGGGCTCGCCGGCATCTCGCCCGAACAGGTGCTCGCCTGGAATCCGGACGTGATCCTTTTGCTCGATCCGGCTTTCGCCGCGAGCCTGCCGAAAGACCCGCTCTGGAGCGGGCTCAAGGCGGTGAAGGAGGGGAAGGTCTACGCCGCCCCGGTGCTGCCCTTCGGCTGGGTCGATGCCCCGCCGGGCGTCAATCGCCTGATCGGCCTGCGCTGGCTCGCCGGCCTGTTCTTCCCCGACCAATTCAAGGAGCCGCTGCCGGAGGCCGTGCGCGGCTTCTACCGGCTTTTCTACCACGTCGAGCCGAGCCCGGCGCAGATCGAGGCGCTGCTGGCCGCCACCGCGCCGCTGGCCAAGCCGCAATGAGCGAGGTTGTGGCCGCCATCCCGGCCCGGCGGCGCCTCGCGGGGTGGAGCCTCGCGGCCCTGCCGGTGCTGGCGCTGCTCCTGCTGGTGCTCGTCTCCCTCGGGACCGGCCGCTACCCCGTGCCACTCGCCGACGTCTTTTCGCTGCTGCTCGCGAAGGCCTTCGGCCTTGCCTCCTCGGTCGATCCGACCGCGCAGACCGTGGTGCTGCAGGTGCGCCTGCCCCGCGTGCTCGGCGCGCTCGTCGTCGGGGCCGGGCTCGCCGCCGCCGGGGCGACCTATCAGGGGCTGTTTCGCAATCCCCTGGTCTCACCGGACATCCTGGGGGTCTCCGCGGGGGCGAGCCTCGGGGCGGTGCTCGGCATCGTGCTGACCCTGCCGGCAGCATGGATCCAGGGGCTCGCCTTCGCGGGCGGGCTCGGTGCGGTGGCGGTCGTCTACGGCGTCGGCATCGCGGTGCGGCGGCGGGGCGCGTCCGATCCGGTGCTGACGCTGGTGCTGGCGGGCGTCGCCGTAGGCGCGCTGCTGGGGGCCGGCATCGCGCTCCTCAAGGTGCTGGCCGATCCCTACAACCAGCTGCCCGCCATCACCTTCTGGCTGCTCGGGAGCCTCGCTTCCGTCAACCGCGGCGATCTCGGCGCGATCCTGCCCGCGATGGGGATCGGCCTGATCCCGCTGGTGCTGCTGCGCTGGCGCGTCAACCTGATGAGCCTGGGCGACGAGGAGGCCCGCGCGCTTGGCGTCGAGACGCGGGTGATCCGCCCGATGCTGGTGGCCGCCGCGACCCTCGTGACCGCGGCGGCCGTCTCGGTGACGGGCGTGATCGGCTGGGTCGGGCTGATCGTCCCGCACGTCGCCCGCCTGCTGGTCGGTCCCGATTTCCGCCGCCTGCTGCCGGCCTCGCTGCTGCTGGGCGCCGGCTACCTCACCGCGGTCGATCTCCTGGCCCGCACCGTCGCCACCATCGAGGTGCCGCTCGGCATCCTCACGGCGCTGGTCGGCGCGCCGTTCTTCCTGTGGCTGCTCGCCACCGCCAAGCGCGGCTGGGCCTGATGCTCGAACTGGAAAATCTTACGTTCGGCTACGGCCCGAAGACCGTCGGTTCGGGCATCAGCCTGACGCTGCCCCCCGGGGAGACCCTGTGCTTGCTCGGGCCCAACGGCGGCGGCAAGACCACCCTGTTCAAGACGATGCTCGGCCTGCTGCCGCCGCTCGCCGGCCGCGTTCTCCTGGACGGCACCGACCTCGCCGGGTTGCCGCGACGGGACATCGCCCAGACAATCGCCTACGTGCCGCAGGCCCATGCGGCGTTCTTCCCGTTCCGGGTGCGGGAGGTGGTGGTGATGGGCCGCGCCAGCCGGCTCTCCGCCTTTTCCAGCCCCGGCCCCGCCGATCACGCGGCGGCCGAGCGGGCGCTCACGATGCTCGGCATCGGCCATCTCTCGGAGCGGGTCTACACCGAGATCAGCGGCGGCGAGCGCCAGCTCGCGCTGATCGCACGCGCACTCGCCGGAGAGCCGCGCCTCCTCGTCATGGACGAGCCGACCGCGAGCCTCGATTTCGGCAATCAGGCCCGCGTCCTGGGGCAGGTGCGGCGCCTGTCGGCCCACGGCATCGCCGTGGTGCTCTCGACCCACGATCCCGGCCACGCCTTCCTCTGCGCCGACCGGGTGGCCCTGCTCCACGGCGGGCGCCTCGCGGGGCTCGGGGCGCCTGCGGAGACGGTGACGCCGGAGACGCTGCAGCTGCTCTACGGCGTGGAGGTCGCGGTGGTGCCGCTGCCGGGGGAAGGGCGGGCGGTGTGCGCGCCGGTGCTTGCGTGAAGCGGGATCGCCCCCGCCCGATCCCTCACCACACCGTCGGCTTCGGATTGCGCTCGCCGAACCCCATCTGGTGGCGACGGGCAGGACCCGCGTGCGTTGCGGCAACGCGTCGGCGGGCGGGGTTCGGACCCCTGCGCCACATCGCCGCCACGGGGCGCCCGCGCTTCCGCCACCGAAAAAGTCAGATTTCGCGAAGAGTTCGTCAACCAAGAGCCACTATCGCGTGGTCAACAGACCGTATCGGCAGTCGAGGCCGGGGCCGCACGATGCGGGCCGCCGCGCACCGCACTGCAACAGCACCGGAACCCGTCCCGTGAGTTTCACCGTCACCGCCGGCGCCGCCCCGCGGGTCTATTCCTGGCAGCACGGCTCGATGCTCAGCGCCCTGGAGCAGGGCTTGTCGCTCGCCACCTCCGGCATGGCGGAGGTGCGGATCACGGACGGGCAGGGCCGCTGCTACAGCCCCGCCGCCCTCTATCAGGTGATGTTCGGCCAGCGGGACGCCCGTGAGATGCCCCGCGCCCGCGCCGCCTGATCCTTCCGGACGTTACGCGGCCGAGCGGCGGCCTTCCTCCACGCCGTCGAGGGCGCCATGCGCCTCGGCCAGGATCGCGTAGGAGCGCAGCCGCGCCGCGTGGTCGTGGATCGCGCTGGCCACGATGATCTCGTCGGCCCCTGTCTCGGCGGTCAGCCGCTCGAGCCCGGCCCGGATCGTCCCGGCTGTGCCGACCAGGGAACGGGCCAGCATCCGCGACGCCTGACGCTTCTCCGGCCCCGACCAATAGGTCTCGATGTCATCGATCGGCGCGGGCAGCAGGCCGCGGGTGCCGCGCAGGAGGTTGGTGAAGGCCTGCTGCGGCGTCGTGAACAGGCGGCGCGCTTCCGCCTCGCTGTCCGCCGCGATCCCGTTGATCGCCACCATGGCGTAGGGCTTTTCGAGCTGTGCCGAGGGGCGGAAGCGGGCGCGGTAGGTCTCCAGCGCGGGAAGCAGCGCGTCGGGCGCGAAATGGGAGGCGAAGGCGTAAGGCAGCCCCAGCATCCCGGCGAGTTCGGCTCCGAACAGGCTCGATCCCAGAATCCACAACGGCACCCGGGTGCCCGCGCCGGGCACCGCCCGGACCGCCTGGCCCGGCTGCGGATCGTCGAGGAAGGCCTGCACCTCCAGCACGTCCTGCGGAAAAATATCGGCGGCCCCATAGTCGCGGCGGAGCGCCCGCAGCGTCGCCCCGTCGGTGCCGGGGGCGCGGCCCAGGCCGAGATCGATCCGGTCGGGGAAGAGGGTGGCCAGCGTGCCGAACTGCTCGGCCACTGTCAGCGGCGCGTGATTGGGCAGCATGATGCCGCCCGCGCCGACACGGATGGCTCGCGTGCCCGCCGCCACGTGGCCGATCACCAGGGCGGTCGCCGCGCTGGCGATGCCGGTCATGTTGTGGTGCTCGGCGAGCCAGAACCGACGATAGCCGAGGTCTTCGGCGTGCCGTGCCAGGGCCCGGCTGCGGTCGAGGGCGTCGCGGGCGGTGCCGCCCTCGGGGATCGGCGCGAGGTCGAGGACGGAGAGGGGCGGGAGGGACATGAACAAAACTTTCCGAACGCTTTCACCCCGCTGCCGTACGCAACGGTTCTTTCCCCCTCCCGGGATGCGAGATCGTGAGCCGCGACAGAATCCGCAAGACGGGGGCTTGCGCGATGCCCCGAACCCGTCCTAGCTTTTGGTCATCGGCGCTTCGCGGCGCCGTCTCAGCGAGTAAGGAGGTTGGCCATGAGACATCAGGGCAATATCGTCTCCACTGCGCGCACCGCCGACGCGGATCAGGACAAGCCACCCAACCACAACCGGCAGGGATAGTGGCCGCCCCAGGCGCCGCGGCCGGTCGAGTTCCCCCGCCCATCCGAGGGTGAGGCCGTAGCTCCCGGCGCGCGAGAGGCAGCGTGGTCCTTGCAAGAAAAAGCCCGCCGGCGTGAGCCGGCGGGCTTTTTCAATTCCGGCGGTCCGTTTCCACCGTATTCAAGATGCGCGGCGCGGGCCTTGCAAAGAGGCGTTCCGAATTCGCCTCGGAGCCCCGCGCCCGGATGACGATCTTTCATTTCGAGTTGTGCCGGAACGGGGAGCGGATCGGCCCGACCGAAACGCGCGACTGCCCGGATTGCGGCATGGCCTTCCGCGCCGCCCGCGACATGATCCGTTCCTTACGTGAGGAGGATTGCCTGCCGAACGGGGCGCGGGAGCATACCTTGCGGGTCTCCTACGTCGATCACAGCCTGCTGTTCGATCTGCCGTTCGATCTTCGGATTTGAAGGCGCAGCCGATCCGGCTCCTCTCCTTGGACGAGCGCGCGATCTCGGATCCGAGCCGATACTCCGGAGCAACGGCCCGAACGGTGGGAGCGGGCTTTCGACAGAAAGGCGATGCCTCAACCCGGATCGTCGGCGGGCTTCGGCCCCGGTGGGGCGAACAGGTCTTCGGGGGCATCGGCGACGACGCGACCGCCGGGGATGTCGAGGGTCGGGACGAAGGCTTTGGTGAAGGGCAGGAGCGCCGTCGGCCCGCCGGCCGCCGGGCGAATCTCCAGGAGATCGCCGCCACCGTAATTCGGCACGGCGACGATGGTGCCGATCGCGGTGCCGCCCGCATCCTCCACGGTGAGCCCGATCAGGTCGGCGAGAAAGAACTCGTCCTCCTCCGCCGCCTGCCCGAGACGCGCGCGGGACACCGCGAGAGTGAGACGGTTCAACGCCTCGACGGCATTGCGGTCGGTCACGCCCTTGACCCGCACGATCAGCAGGTCGGGCGAGCCGCCCGGCGCTTGGCGGGCGTCTTCCAGTTCGACCGTCCGGCCATCGGGCAGGCGCAAGGGGCCGTAGCCCGCGATGGCCGTGGGCTCACCGGTATAGGATTTGAGGCGCACCTCGCCGTGCAGGCCGTGCGGACGGCCGAATTCGCCGAGCAGGACGAGGTCGGGATCGGGGGAGGCGGGCGGCGTCGGCTTGGCGGCGGGCTTGCGCGCCGAAGTGACGGCCTTGGCACCCAACGGCTCGGGCCGTGCGGGCCCGCGGGAGGAGGAGCCGGGACGGCGGGCCATGCGGGATGCCTCGACAAGAAGACCGCGAGAAAAACCCTCCCCCACCCAAGTCGGGCTTGCCCGATTTGGGCAAGGGCTGGCGGATCTCGGGCAAGCCCGAGATCCGTTGCGGGAGGGTTGGTGCTGTGCTTTAGGCCGCGGCGTCTTCGGCCGGGGCGGCGGCCTTCTCGGCGCGCTTAGCGGCGCGCTCCTTGGCCTTCTCGCCCGGCTCGGCCTTCTGCGGGTTGTTGCGGGCCGGGCGCTTGGCGAGGCCGGCGGCGTCGAGGAAGCGCAGGACGCGGTCGGTCGGCTGCGCGCCCTTGGCGAGCCAGGACTGGATCTTCTCGTTGTCGAGCACGATGCGGGCCGGATCGTCCTTGGCCTTCATCGGGTCGTAGGCGCCGACCTTGTCGATGAAGCGGCCGTCGCGGGGGGCGCGGGCGTCGGCGACGACGATGCGGTAGTAGGGGCGCTTCTTGGCGCCGCCGCGGGTGAGGCGGATCTTGAGGGACATCAGTCGTTCCTTTCGGTGTCTTTGTTCAGATCGGCGTTGAGCGCGATCGTCTGGTGGTGCCGGATGACTTCCTTGACCACGAAGGCGAGGAATTTCTCGGCGAAATCGGGGTCGAGCTTGGCCTCGACCGCGAGGTTTCTCAGGCGTTTGACCTGACGCGCCTCCCGGTCCGGATCGGAGGGAGGCAGGCCCTTGCGGGCCTTCAGCTCGCCGACCCGCTGCGTGCAGCGGAAGCGCTCGGCGAGCAGATGGATCAGCGCGGCATCGAAGTTGTCGATGCTGTCGCGCAGGCGCGCGAGTTCGGGGTCGACCCCCTGCCCGGACAGGATGCTCATTTCTTCTTGCCCGGCAGGAAGCCGCCGAGACCCGGCAGCTTGGGACCGCCCAGGCCCGGTAGGCCCGGCATCTTGCCGCCCCCCATACCAGGGGGCATCGGCGGCAGCTTGCCGCCGAACTGCTTCTCGATCTGCGCGATCTGCTCCGGCGTCGGCTCGGGCATGCCCGGCGGCAGGCCCATACCC
Organism: Methylorubrum salsuginis; assembly: GCF_900114375.1. Taxonomy (GTDB): domain Bacteria; phylum Pseudomonadota; class Alphaproteobacteria; order Rhizobiales; family Beijerinckiaceae; genus Methylobacterium; species Methylobacterium salsuginis. Next base: position 70,598 of record NZ_FOSV01000020.1, read on the forward strand.
CCTGGCATCCCGCCCGGCATGCCGCCGCCCAGCCCGAACATGTTGCCGAGCGCTTGCCCGATGCCGCCGCGCTTGCCCGATCCCATCGCCTTCATCATGTCGGCCATGGTCCGGTGCATCTTGAGGAGCTTGTTGATCTCCTCGACCTTGACGCCGGCACCCGCCGCGATGCGCTTCTTGCGGGAATTCTTGAGAAGGTCGGGGTTCTTGCGCTCCTGCGGGGTCATCGACGAGATGATGGCGCGCTGGCGCTTGAACATCTTCTCGTCGAGATTGGCGCCCTCGACCTGCTTCTTGATCTGCCCCATGCCGGGCAGCATGCCCATCAGGCCGCCGATGCCGCCCATCTTCTCCATCTGGGCGAGCTGCATCGACAGGTCTTCGAGATCGAACTTGCCCTTCCGCATCTTCTCGGCGGTGCGCAGGGCCTGCTCGTGGTCGATGGTCTCCGCCGCCTTCTCGACCAGCGAGACGATGTCGCCCATGCCGAGGATGCGGTTGGCCACGCGCTGAGGGTGGAACTCCTCCAGCGCGTCGACCTTCTCGCCGACGCCGACGAGCTTGATCGGCTTGCCGGTGACCGCGCGCATGGAGAGCGCCGCGCCGCCGCGGGAATCGCCGTCCATGCGGGTCAGCACGATGCCGGTGACGCCGAGCCGCGAGTCGAAGGCGCGGGCGGTGTTGACCGCGTCCTGGCCGGTGAGCGCGTCGGCCACCAGCAGGGTCTCATGGGGGTTGGTCGCCGCCTTCACCTCGGCGGCCTCGTTCATGAGGCCCTCGTCGACCGTGGTGCGGCCGGCGGTGTCGAGCATCACCACGTCGAAGCCGCCCAGACGCGCGGCTTCCATGGCGCGTCGGGCGATCTGCACCGCCGACTGGCCGGCGACGATCGGCAGGCTTTCGACCTCCACTTGCTTCGCCAGAACCGCGAGCTGCTCCATCGCCGCCGGGCGGCGGGTATCGAGCGAGGCCAGCAGAACCCGGCGCTTGTCGCGGCTCGCCAGCCGACGGGCGATCTTGGCGGTGGTGGTGGTCTTGCCCGAGCCCTGGAGGCCGACCATCAGGATGGCGACGGGGGCGGGCGCGTTGAGGTCGATGATGCCGGCATCGGTGCCGAGCATGGTGATGAGTTCGTCGTTGACGATCTTCACCACCATCTGGCCGGGCGTCACCGACTTGAGCACGACGGCGCCGACCGCCTTCTCGCGCACCTTGTCGGTGAAGTCGCGCACCACTTCGAGCGCCACGTCGGCTTCCAGCAGGGCGCGGCGCACCTCGCGCATCGCGGCGGTGACGTCGGCCTCCGTCAGCGCGCCGCGGCGCGTCAGCCCGGAGAGGATGCCGGAAAGGCGGTCGGAAAGGCCTTCGAACATGCGTCGCGATCAGCCCGTGCTACTGGTGAAGGCCGGCATTGGCCACGCGGCGGGCGCGCAACGCGTCCTCGAACGCCGCGACCGCGCGGGCGAACTTGTCCCGGCACTCGGTGTTGCAGAAGCCGACCACGGCGCCGTTGTACAGCGTCAGCGCCTCGGGCACGATCGGCTTGCCCGACCAGGGGCAGAGATCGTTGACCGCATCTTCGATGCGGAGCGTCGGATCGGTGGCGGGCGCCATGGCGGCCTCGGGGTTCGGCTTCGGCGTCTTCACGGCAACGACGAGTGCGCCCGAGGGCGCGGACGCGCTGTCGGGCGTTGACCTCCGGCCTCTCGGGCCGGGCGGCGGCTCTTCGTGACGATCGAACGTCGAAATGGAGTTCGGGCGGATAGGCGCGACGAACGACGAAGTCAATCCCGGCGTCCCGGCGAGGCCGCCCGATCATGGACAACCTGTCATGTGCCGGACATCCTGCGGTGAGGCGAGCTTGTCCATTCTCCGGGCACTTCGGGGGAAGTGTCTCACGGGATGGAGATCATCCATGCTGAATCGCAGAATGATGGGTGCGGCCGCCCTCGGGCTGATCGGGATCGGCTCCGTGGCGCTCGCGGCGCAGGCCAACGAGCGGCCCGATCCGTTCGCCCGCGGCCATTGGCAAGGCCGCATGCACGGGCGCTGGAACGCGCTGTCGCCGGAGGATCGGGCGGCCTTCACCGATGCCCGCATCGCGGCCCTGCGCACCGGGCTGAAACTCACCCCCGATCAGGAGAAGCTGTGGCCGCCGGTCGAGGCGGCGATCCGCGACCTCGCCAAACAGCGCGACGCGCAGCGTACCGCCCGCCGCGAGCGCGGTCGCATGGTGGACGACGCCCCCGGGGCGCTGCGGGGCATGGCGGATGCCGCGACCGCCCGCGGTGAGGCCCTGCGCAAGCTGGCGGACGCCACGACGCCGCTCTTCTCCACCCTGGACGAAGGGCAGAAGCGCCGCGCCATGGTGCTCGCCCGGCCCTTGCGTCACGGCGGGGAGGGCCGCGGCTGGCATCATCGCCACGGCCGCGACTGAACCCCCCGCGCTTGATCCGCAGCCGTTACGGCGGCAAACCCCCGCGGGGAGCCCTCCGGCTTCCCGCGGAAAGATACGGAACGATATGGCGCGCCGGCCGCTCCTGAGGGGCGACACCCTTCCCCTGCTCGGCCGGCTCTGGCGCGAATGGCTCTCGCCCCATCGCGGCACGCTCGCCGTGGTGCTGGTGCTGATCGCGATCGTCGGCGCCGCGACCGGCCTCTACCCGGCGTTGATCAAGGCCGCCTTCGACGCCTTCGATCACAAGGATTCCTCCGCGCTCGCCTACGGCCCGCTCGTCGTCATCGCGGTCACCTCCGTGCGGGGCTTCGCCCTGTTCGGGCAGACGGTGCTGACCAACCGGGTCGTCACCCGCGTCGAGGCCGACATGCAGGCCGCCCTCTACGGCCACCTGATCGAGGCCGACCTAGCGCAGCTCGGCCGCGAGAGCCCGGCCGCCTTCACCCAGCGCTTCACCACCGACTTCGCCTTCATCAAGGAGGCGCTGACCCGCATCTCGACGGTGCTGCTGCGCGACCTCGCCATGCTGATCGCGCTGGTGATCGCGCTGGTCTGGATGGACCCGCTGCTGACGCTCGCCGCCGCCGTCACGGTGCCGTTCGTCGTCGGCCCGATCGGGAAGATCGGCAAGAAGCTGCGCCGGGTCTCGACCACGACCCAGGAGCAGATGGGCGCCACCGCGAGCCTCATCACCGAGAGCCTTCAGGGCGCCCGCGTCGCCAAGACCTACGCGCTGGAGGGCTACCTCAAGGGCCGCGCGACCCAGGCACTCGACGAGGTGCGCCGCCTCAAGATGAAGGCCGCCAACGCCCGCGGCCGGCTCGATCCGCTGCTCGAAGTCGGCGGCGGTTTCGCGGTGGCAGGCGTCCTGGTGCTGGTGGGCCAGCGGGTGATGTCGGGCGACCGGACGGTGGGCGACTTCACCGGCTACGTCGCCGCCCTACTGCTCGCGGCGCAGCCGGCCCGCGCGCTCGGCACCCTCAACGCGATCCTCCAAGAAGCGGCGGCCGCGCTGACCCGCTACTTCGCCCTGATGGACGAGGCGCCCACCATCCGCGAGAAGCCGGGCGCGCGGCCGCTCACCGTCACCGCGGGCGAGATCCGGTTCGAGGGGGTGCATTTCCGCTACCGCGCCGACGCGCCGGCGCTGGAGGGCATCGATCTCGTCGTGCCCGCGGGCTCGACCACCGCCCTCGTCGGGCGCTCCGGCTCCGGAAAATCCTCGCTCCTCAACCTCGTGCCGCGGCTGCACGACGTCACGCAAGGCCGCGTGCTGATCGACGGGCAGGACCTGCGCGACGTGACGCTCGCCTCGCTCCGCGCCAACGTCGCGGTGGTGTCGCAGGAGGTGGTGCTGTTCGACGATACGATTGCCGCCAATATCGGCTTCGGCCGTCCCGGCGCCACGCCCGCCGAGATCGAGGCCGCCGCCCGCGCGGCCGCCGCCCACGGCTTCATCGAGCGGCTGGGCGAAGGTTACGACTTCCGCGTCGGCCCGAGCGGCGGGCGCCTGTCGGGGGGCGAGCGCCAGCGCATCTCCCTCGCCCGCGCCTTCCTCAAGGACGCGCCGATCCTGCTCCTCGACGAGGCGACCTCGGCGCTCGATTCCGAATCCGAGCATCTCGTGCAGGCGGCCCTGGAGCGGCTGATGCGGGGCCGCACCACCCTCGTCATCGCCCACCGCCTCTCGACCGTGCGCGAGGCCGGCCGCATCGCCGTGCTGGAAGCCGGCCGCGTGGTCGAACTCGGCCGCCACGAGGAACTGGTCGCGGCCGGCGGCACCTATGCGCGACTGCACAGGCTTCAGTTGTCGGACGATTCCGGCCCGGCACGGACCGACGCCGAGGCGCCGTCTCCCGCGCGGACGTGATCGCCTCGGCGCCACCAAACCGCCCCTCGCGCGTAGACGATGCAGCCAGGAGGGAAGGCACCGCATGACACCTGCCTTGTTCGGACGCACCGCCGCGGGCGAAGTCGTCACGCGACACGGGCTGACCCGCGGGTCAATGCGGGTGGAGATCATCACCTACGGCGCGGCGATCACCGCCATCGAGGTGCCGGACCGCAGCGGACGGGTCGCCAACGTGGTCCTCGCCCTCGGTTCGGTCGAGGCCTACGAGACCCTGAGCCCGCATTTCGGCGCGGTGGCGGGCCGCTACGCCAACCGCATCGCCGGCGGGCGCTTCACCCTCGACGGCCGAACCTACACGCTGCCGGTCAACGCGCCCCCCAACACCCTGCACGGCGGCCCCGCCGGCTTCGGCAAGCGAAACTGGCGGGTCGTGGCCGCCGACGCCACCCGGCTGGCGCTGGCGCGACGCAGCCCGGACGGGGAGGAGGGGTTTCCGGGCAACCTCGATGCCGAAGTGGTCTACAGCCTGCCGGAGGACGGCACGCTCCGGATCGATTACCGCGCCTGGAGCGACCGGGCGACGGTCGTGAACCTGACCAATCACAGCTACTTCAACCTCGCCGGCGAGGGGGCCGGCGACGTGTTCGGGCACGAGGTCGCGGTCTTCGCCGATGCCTTCACGCCGACCGACGCGACCCAGGTGCCGACCGGCGAACGCCGATCCGTCGCGGGCACGCCGTTCGACTTCCGTGAGCCGACGGCGCTCGGCGCCCGCATCCGTGCGGGCGACCCGCAGATCGTCCTCGCCAAGGGCTACGACCACAATTTCGTGCTGCGCGGGCCCGCCGAGACCTTACGTCCGGCGGCAACCTGCTTCGATCCGGCCAGCGGACGGCGGCTGGAAGTCGCGACCACGCAGCCGGGACTCCAACTCTACACCGGCAACAATCTCGACGGCACGCTGGTCGGCCCCTCCGGCCGCACCTACCGCTCCGGCGACGGCGTCTGCTTCGAGACGCAAGGGTTTCCCGACGCACCGAACCGCCCGGATTTCCCCAGCACGGTGATCCGGCCGGGGCAGCGCTTCGTGTCGAGCACGACCTATCGTTTCTCGACGGTTTGACGGGAAGGCGGCCCAACGACCGCGCATGGCCGCTGCGGGCTTGGCTTCGATGGCAGGCGGATCGCCCGCCACAGAAGCCACTGCGACGCAACGACCGCGTCCTTGACTTCCGTCCATTCGCATCCGAAATTTCTGTCATGACCGAAATTTCGGACACCCCTCAAAAGCTCCCGGCCGCCGTCGAGCGCTTCGTGCTGCATTGGGGCGATCTCGGCGGGCAGTGGGGGGTGAACCGCTCGGTCGCGCAGATCCACGCGCTGCTCTATCTGTCGGACCGTCCGCTCGCCGCCGAGGACATCGCCGGGACGCTCGGCATCGCCCGTTCCAACGTCTCGACCTCGCTCAAGGAGTTGGCCGGCTGGCACCTGATCCGGCGCGTGCCGGTGCTGGGGGAGCGACGCGACTTCTACGTCGCCGAGACCGACCTGTGGGAGATGGTCACCCGCATCGCCGCGGGACGGAAGGAACGCGAGATCGATCCGGCCATCGTGGCTTTGCGCGCCTGCGTGGCAGAGGCGAAGGACGACCCCACGGTCGGGGCCGTGGCCAACCGGCGCCTCAAGGCGATGCTCGACTTCACCGAGACGCTCGACGGCTGGTACGCGCAGATGCTGCGGGTGCCCCACAACACGCTGGCCAAGCTGATCCGGCTCGGCGCCGGGATCGTGCGCTATCTGCCGGTGAAATAAGCCATCCTCGAAGCCGCGGCGGCGGCTCCGCGGCGCGAGGCGGGCCTCGGCTTTGCCGAGGCGTCGAGCGCAGCGTCAGCCCAAACCCGCGAAGGCGGGCGCCGGCGACCGACGCTAACTGGAAATCAAGGTGCTCGCGGGCTCAGCCCGCGAGCAGATGCCCGCTCGGCCGGTCGGAGCCCCAGATCTTTTCGAGGTTGTAGAAGCCGCGCACCTCGGGGCGGAAGATGTGGACGAGCACGTCGCCCGCATCGATCAGCACCCAGTCGCAGGCCGGCAGGCCCTCGACGCGGGCATTGCCGAAACCCTGGTTCTTCATCTCCTGGATGATCTTGTCGGCGATCGAGCCGACATGGCGCTGCGAGCGGCCGGAGGCGATGATCATCGTGTCGGCGAGCGAGGTCTTGCCGACGAGATCGATCTCGACGGTTTCCTCAGCCTTCATCTCGTCGAGGCAGCCGAGGGCAAGGGCCTTGAGGGCGCCGGACGCGGCGGCCTGGGCATCGGAGCCGGCGGCTCCCTGGGTAACGGTGTCGGTCAGTGTCCCGGTTCCTGCGTGAACGGCTCGTGGCGATTCCGCCAGTGTGCTGAAATTGGCGGCTTTCTCGGAGCTTTTCAAGTTCGCGAAACGCCCTACGGCCATGCCCGAGCGGAGCATCGTGCGCGGTCCCGTGCCGTTCAGGCGCTTCGACCCGCGCGCAACGCCGTCGAGGACAGCGCCGAGCGCGGCCCGTGCAGGAAGACCCAGGCCGGGGGTTTTCGCGAGGGGAGGGCGGGCGCCTCGAACTCCGGCAGTCGGGCGTCGGCATATCGCCGGGCGGCGCGGGCGGCCGGGGCGGCGAGCGTGTGGCCGGGGCGGTCGATCACCGCGATCGGCATCAGCCGGGCGATCTCCTCGAAGCGGCGCCAGCGGTGGAAGCTGCCGAGGGAATCGGCGCCCATGATCCAGACGAAACGCAGATCGGGACGGTGGCGGCGCAGCCAGACCAGGGTCTCGACGGTGTAGCGGCTGCCGATGGCCGCCTCGAAGCCGGTCACAATGATGCGCGGATCGGTGGCGACGCGCCGTGCCTGCGCGATCCGCTCGTCCAGCGGCGCCAGTTGCCCCGGATCCTTCAGCGGATTGCCGGGGGTGACGAGCCACCACACCCGGTCGAGCCGCAGGCGCCGCAGCGCGGTGCGGCCGACATGGAGATGGCCGGCATGGGCCGGATTGAACGAGCCGCCGTAGAGGCCGATCCGCTGACCGGGGGCGGCCGGCGGCGGGATGTCGGTGCGCAGAGCCGCCGCCGTCAGCGGGCGGTCACGGCCGGGTCTGGCCGCTGCCGTGAACGCGGTACTTGAAGGTCGTGAGCTGCTCGACGCCGACGGGCCCGCGGGCATGCATCCGGCCGGTGGCGATGCCGATCTCGGCGCCGAAGCCGAACTCGCCACCATCGGCGAACTGGGTCGAGGCGTTGTGGACGACGATGGCCGAGTCGACCTCGTTGAGGAAGCGGGTCGCCGCCTCGACGTCGTCGGTGATGATCGCATCGGTGTGGTGCGAGCCGTTGGCCTCGATATGGGCGATGGCCGCGTCGAGCCCATCGACCACGCGGGCCGAGATGATCGCGTCGAGATACTCGGTGCGCCAATCGGCCTCGCTCGCGGGGCTCACCCGCGGATCGGCGGCGCGGACGGCCTCGTCCCCGCGCACGGCGCAGCCGGAATCGAGCAGGGCCTCGACCAGCGGCTTCAGGTGGGTCTCGGCCACCGCCGCATCGACCAGCAGCGTCTCGGCGGCGCCGCAGATGCCGGTGCGGCGCATCTTGCTGTTGAGGAGCACGGTCCGGGCCATGCCGAGGTCGGCAGCCGCCCCGACATAGACGTGGCAGATGCCGTCGAGATGGGCGAAGACCGGCACCTTGGCCTCGGACTGGACCCGCTCGACGAGGCTGCGACCGCCGCGGGGCACGATCACGTCGACGCAGCCGTCGAGGCCCGACAGCATCAGGCCGACCGCCGCGCGGTCGCGGGTCGGGACGAGCTGGATCGCGTCCGCGGGCAGGCCGGAGCGGGCCAAGCCCTCGCTCATGGCGGTGGCGATCGCGGTGGCGGTGCGGTGCGAATCCGACCCCGCGCGCAGGATTGCGGCGTTGCCGGCCTTGAGGCAGAGCGCGCCGGCATCCGCCGTCACGTTGGGGCGGCTCTCGAAGATCACGCCGACGACGCCGAGCGGCACCGAGATGCGCTCGATCAGGAGGCCGTTCGGCCGCTCGAAGGCGGCGAGCTGGCGCCCGACCGGATCGGCGAGGGCCGCCACCTTCTCCACCGCCTCGGCGATGGCCGAGACGCGGCCCTCGTCCAGCGTCAGCCGGTCGATGATCGCGGCGGTCAGGCCCGCGGCCTTGGCGGCGGTCACGTCGCGGGCGTTCTCGCGCAGGATCGTCGGCGCGGCGTTGCGGATGCTCTCCGCCACCGCGCGCAGCGCCAGATCCTTGGCCTGGGCGGAGGCGAGGGCGATGCCGCGGCTCGCCGCGCGGGCGCGGCGGCCGATCTCGGCCATCTGGGTGGCGAGGTCGTCGGCATCCGCGAAATCGGACTTGAGGTTCAGGACCGGCACGTTCCCGCTTCCCTGATCTGTCGTATCGAGAGGCCCATCGGGCGTAAGCCATATGGGCGATGATGGGCCCCTTTGCACAACGCGCGGGGGTTGAACAAGCACACGCGACGCGTTGCCAGCACGATATTGCATCATGCCGCAGCGCCGGGCGACGGTTCCGTTCAGGTGCCGACCATGGCGAGGTCGTCGCGGTGGATCATCTCGGTGCGCCCCGGCTGGGCCGCGTTCGCGGCGATGTCGCGGCTGGAGCGGCCGATGATGGCGGCGGCCTCGGCGCTGTCGTAGTTGACGAGGCCGCGGCCGAGCACGCGCCCCTCGGGGCCGCGGATCAGCACGGCGTCGCCCTTGGCGAAGCGGCCCTCGACGGCGGTGACGCCGACCGGCAGTAGGCTCGCTCCGCCCTGCAGCGCCTGGGCCGCCCCGGCATCGACGACCAGCGTGCCCGAGGGCTCCAGCGCCCCCGCGATCCAGGTCTTCCGCGCGGCGGTGGGCGTGGAACCGGAGAGGAACCACGTGCAGCGCCCGCCCTCGCGGATGGTGCGCAGCGGATTCTTCCGGCGCCCGTCAGCGATGACCATGTGGGTGCCGCCCGAGGCCGCGATCTTGGCGGCCTCGACCTTGGTGCGCATGCCGCCGCGGGAGAACTCCGAGGCCGGGCCGCCGGCCATCGCCTCGATCTCGGGCGTCACCCGCTCGACCACGGGCAGGTGCCGGGCGTCCGGATCGGTGTGGGGCGGGGCGGTGTAGAGCCCGTCGATGTCGGAGAACAGCACCAGCACGTCGGCGCCGATCATCGTGGCGACGCGGGCGGCGAGGCGGTCGTTGTCGCCGTAGCGGATCTCGATGGTCGCCACCGTGTCGTTCTCGTTGACGACCGGCACGGCGCGGACTTCGAGCAGCTTCTGCACGGTCGCCCGCGCGTTGAGGTAGCGGCGACGCTCCTCGGTGTCCTTCGGGGTGACGAGCACCTGCCCCGCGACGATGCCGTGATGGCCGAGCACCTCGGTCCAGTGGCGGGCGAGCGCGATCTGTCCGACGGCGGCCGAGGCCTGGCTCTCCTCCAGCCGCAGCGGGCCCGGCGGCAGGCCGAGCACGGTGCGGCCGAGCGCGATGGCGCCGGACGAGACCACGAGCACATCGACGCCGCGCGCATGCAGGTCGGCGATGTCCTCGGCGAGCGCGGCGAGCCACGCATGGCGCAGGCGGCCGCGGGCGCTGTCGACGAGCAGGGCGGAGCCGACCTTCACGACGACGCGGCGGAACTCTTCGAGGGCGGGCGGCTGAAGTACGGTCATGGCGGGAAGGCTGCGGCGGAGACCGTCCCTGTGCCCCAAGCGGGCCGCCTTGACCAGACGGGCGAGGCGCATGGGTGGCGCCACAGGGCCATCGCCCCGGACGGCAGGCGACCGCTCGGCCCGGTCCGGCACGAAGGATCGGATACGTCATTCAAAATGGCATATGCAGCGTGCCAGAATTTTCCTTTCCCAGCACGAAACGTGTAGAACGCAGGGTGGACGACGATGGCCGGCCGGCAGGCACGGCCGCGTGTGGCGGGAGAGAGCCGTTGCCCGTGAGGAGCGACAGGGACAGCGACCTACGGGATCGGCGGGTGCTCGTCGTCGAGGACGATTACTTCTGGGCGGACGAACTCGCGGGCGGCCTGCGCCGGGCCGGCGTGGCGGTGCTAGGCCCCACGGGCACGCTCGCCTCGGCCCTGGCGCTCCTCGCGCCGGAGCCCGAACTCGACGGGGCGGTCATCGACATGAACCTGCGCGGCGAGCGGGCCGACCCCCTCGTCGACCGGTTGCTCGCCCTGCGCGTGCCGGTCCTGCTGGTGACCGGCTACGAATGCTCCAGCCTGTCCGTGGCCCATGCCGGCCTGCCGTGCCTGGAAAAGCCGGTGGCGCTCGCCCCGGTCCTCAACGCCCTGAGCCGCCTGTTGCCGCCGCGATAGCGACTCGTCCGGGCTCGACGCGGCGCCCGGCCGCCACAGCTTCACCGCCTCGACCCTGACGCGGCGGGAGCCCGGCCCCTTGACCTCAACGATCGGATTCTACTTCGCGGCGGCCCTGGCGGGCGTCGCCTTCGTGGTGCAGCAGGCCGCCAACGCGAAGCTGCGCGGCGCGCTCGGCTCCGGCCTGTGGGCGGGCTTCACCAATTTCGCGGTGGGCGGGATCGCGGTGCTCGTCGTCATCGCGATCCTGCGCGAGAGCGTGCCGTCGCTGTCGGCCGTGGGGCGGGCGCCGTGGTATGCCTGGATCGGCGGCCTGCTCGGCGCGCTCTACATCGTCGGCTCGGTGTTCCTGCTGCCGCGCATCGGCGCGGCCTCGCTGATCGCCCTGATCCTCGTCGGCCAGATGCTGGCCTCGCTCGCCTTCGACCATTTCGGCCTGATGGGCGTACCGGTCCACGAGGCCGGCATCCCCCGCCTCGTCGGCGCGGCGCTGCTGATCGCGGGCGTCGGGTTGATCAGCCTGTTCTAAAGCATCGTCCCGAGAGCCGGAATCCACCTTTCGGGACGATGCTCTGAGCCCTGTCACGGCTTCGGCTCCACCGCGTTGACGGAGGGGGAGCCGAAGCGATCGTCCGATCATCGCTTAACGCGAAAACTTCTTGTACTTCAGCTTCTTCGGGATGATCGAATCGGTGCCCAGGCGCCGCTTCTTGTCGGCCTCGTAGTCCGAGAAGTTGCCCTCGAACCACTCGACGTGGCTGTCGCCCTCGAAGGCGAGGATGTGGGTCGCGATGCGGTTCAGGAACCAGCGATCGTGGCTGATGATCACGGCGCAGCCCGCGTAATCCTCCAGGCCTTCTTCGAGCGCCCGCAGGGTCTCCATGTCGAGGTCGTTGGTCGGCTCGTCGAGGAGCAGGACGTTGCCGCCCTTGCGCAACGTCGCGGCCAGATGCACGCGGTTGCGCTCGCCGCCCGACAGCACGCCGACCTTCTTCTGCTGGTCCCCGCCCTTGAAGGCAAAGGCCGCGCAATAGGCGCGGGAATTGATCTCGCGCTTGTTGAAATACAGGATGTCGTTGCCGCCGGAAATCTCCTGCCAGACGGTGGAGTTCGGATCGAGGGCGTCGCGCGACTGATCGACGTAGCCGAGATGCACGCTCTCGCCGATCTCGATCGTGCCGGCATCGGGCTTCTCGTTGCCGGTGATCATCTTGAACAACGTCGTCTTGCCGGCGCCGTTGGGGCCGATCACGCCGACGATGCCGCCCGGCGGCAGCTTGAACGACAGGTCCTCGATCAGCAGGCGCTCGCCATAGGCCTTGTTGAGGTTCTTGAACTCGATGACGTTCTGGCCGAGACGCTCGGTGATCGGGATGACGATCTGCGCGGTCGCATCGACCTTCTGCTGCTGCTTGGCGACCAGTTCCTCGTAGCGGGTGATACGCGCCTTGGACTTGGTCTGGCGGGCCTTGGGCGAGGCCGAGATCCACTCCGTCTCGCGGGCGATGGCGCGCTGGCGGGCCATATCCTCGCGGCCCTCCTGCTCCAGGCGCTTCTGCTTCTGCACCAGCCAGGACGAGTAGTTGCCCTCGTAGGGGATGCCCTTGCCGCGATCCAATTCGAGGATCCAGCTCGTGACGTTGTCGAGGAAGTAGCGGTCGTGGGTCACGATCAGGATCGCGCCCGGATACTGGCGCAGATGGCCTTCGAGCCAGTTCACCGTCTCGGCGTCGAGGTGGTTGGTCGGCTCGTCGAGCAGCAGGAGCTCGGGCTCCCACAGCAGCAGGCGGCACAGCGCGATGCGGCGGCGCTCGCCGCCCGAGAGCGTGGCGACCGGCTGCTCGTCGCTCGGGCAGCCCAGCGCCTCCATGGCCTGATCGACCTTGGAATCCAGCTCCCAGAGGTTGCCCGCCTCGATCTTGTCCTGGAGCGCGGTCATCTCGTCCGCGGTCTCCTCGGAATAGTTCATGGCGAGTTCGTTGTAGCGGTCGAGCAGCGCCTGCTTCTCGGCCACGCCCTCCATCACGTTCTCGCGCACCGACTTGTTCGGATCGAGCTGCGGCTCCTGCGGCAGGTAGCCGACCCGCGCTCCCTGCGCGACCCAGCCGTCGCCGGTGAAGTCCTTGTCGATGCCCGCCATGATCTTGAGCAGGGTCGACTTGCCCGAGCCGTTGATGCCCAGCACGCCGATCTTGGCATCGGGATAGAACGACAGGTTGACGTTATCGAGGACCTTCTTGCCGCCCTGGTAGGTCTTGTTGAGACCTCGCATGTGATAGATGAAGTCGCGGGCCATGAGCGCTCGTCCTTGAGAGAGGGGCCGTGCCGGCCGGGCCGGATTTCAGCGGATGCGCGCCGCCCCGCGCGGAGCCGGCCCTGGTCCAGGGCTGCCGCGCGGGCGCCGTCCGCTCACGGGTGAAGAATTTGCTGTCCGAGTATCAGGGCCGCCGGGCAGGGGCAAGGAGAGCCGTCACGCGAAGGGATTGCGCACGGGTGCCGCCGCCTCCGGCTCCTCGGCCACGCTCTCCGGCAGGTCCTCGCCTTCCAACGCCGTCACGATGGCGTCGAGAGCGGCCCTCAGATCGCGCGCGCGTCCGAGTCCCTCCCGGTCGCGGGTGATGTCGAGGGAGCCGTGCAGCGCGATGCGCGCCGTCCCGTTCTCGATCGAGAAATCCCCGAGCGTACGCACCGCTGCATCGTCGGCGAAAGGCACAAAGGCGGGGTCGGCTTTGCGGCGGGTCATAGCGCCCTCATCCTCAAAAGATCGCCCGCATCAGCTCGCGCCAGAGGCGCTTGAGCACATCGTGGGCCAGCTGGCGAAAGAAGGCGCCCCAGGATTCCCCCCGCGCCTCGTCGCGCGAGAATTCGCGCGGTTCGGGCAGGTCCATGGCCTTCGCCTTGGCGGCCTCGGGGAGCGCGGGGAACACGTCGATCCCGGCGGTGTCGCGCAAGGCCGCGATCGAGACCGCCTTCCACTCGGCCCCGGCCGCGTTCGCCGCCAGATAGGCCCCGGCCTCGCCGGAGCGGGGATCGTAGATCGCTTTGTAGAGCTGCGTCGGCACCAGCACCCTTCCCTTGATCGAGCCGACGTTGCGACCGGAGAAGACCGGGCCGGTGACGACGAACAATTCGCCGCGCTCGGAGGCGAGGCGCCGCACGCTCTCCTCGATGCCGGCCCAGAGGCTGCGGTTCACGGTGCGGTTCTGCGGCACGATGTTGGCGAGGCTGAAGGACTGCGCCTGCGCCGCCGGGCTCGGCATGTCGCCCGCGGGGGCGAGATGGCCGCGGTCGAACCCGCTATGGACGTAGTCGGCGAGGCTGGCGCGGTCCTCCTCGGGCAGGCGGTCCTCATCGTGGAAGGAATCGTCCCGTTCGACCCGTCGCGCCGCGGAGATGCCGGCCCGCGTCAGCCGCTCGGCCGCGTAGAGCGGCGTGCGCGAGACGCCGGAATGCAGCACTGCGAAGGCATCGAAGCAGAGCGGCACGGTCCGCGCGTCGAGCTTCGGATTGGTGAGGACCGGTGCGCGACCTTGCGCGAACAGGACCGGACAGGCCGGGGCCGTGTCGGCGAGCGCTGCACCGGGCGGGACCGCCAGCAGTGCGACGAGGACGATCCGAAGAAGAATCATGCGGCGGCGCTAGAAGCAGATCCGAACCCGGCGCGGGCCGGACGGGGTGTAGCGCCAGCGGACACCGCAAGGCCGGCCGAGCGCCCCGCGCAGGGTGCCCTCGAACGGTCGCACGTCCCGGTCCGGCGGCCCCGGCGGGCGGCGGCAACGGACCGGCCAGGCGCAGTCGGATCGGACGGCGACGCCCGCGCGGCCGGCATCCGCCGCCGCGGCGGGCCGGTCGGTCGCGACCCAGGCGCCGAGCGCCAGGATCGGAAGGGCGAGAATGGGAATCATCGTGCCGGAACCACCTTCGCGGGGCGGCACGATGTTGATCGAACCGCGCGGACTCCATACTTAAAGCCCGTCGCGGCGCGAAACAGGCGGCTTCCCTTAACTCTGTGGGCCTGCGGGACACACGAATCCTGCGAATGCTTGGGCGCTGTTGCACTCGGATCATGGCATCCTGTGACCGGATCGCGATAAGGTGCACATTCGAATGTCTGTAAAATGGGCGGCATGGCCGCCGATTCGCGGACGCACAGGAATCAGCGGAGCGGTCCGCGACAGGGGTGAGACGCCGAAATTGCGCCGCCCTGTCCCGAACCGCCCCAGGCGGCCCGGGCCGCCCTCGAGAAATGGGTGAAGACTTTGGCACTAGCGGACACGACGATCCTCGAGGGTCTTGAGACGCCCGACCGGCTGCGGCTTCTGCCGGAGAGCGAGCTGCAGAAGGTCGCCGACGCCGTGCGCGCCGAGATGATCGACGCCGTCTCGGTCACCGGCGGCCATCTCGGCTCGGGGCTCGGCGTGGTCGAGCTGACCGTGGCGCTGCACCACGTGTTCGACACCCCCGACGACCGCATCGTCTGGGATGTCGGCCACCAGTGCTACCCGCACAAGATCCTCACCGGCCGCCGCGACCGCATCCGGACGCTGCGCCAGGGCGGCGGGCTGTCGGGCTTCACCAAGCGCTCCGAGAGCGAGTACGACCCGTTCGGCGCGGCGCACTCGTCCACCTCGATCTCGGCGGCGCTGGGCATGGCGGTCGGCCGCGACCTCGCGGAAGCCGACGCCAAGGCGAAGGGCGAGGCGCCGGGCCGGCGCCGCAACATGGTGGCGGTGATCGGCGACGGCTCGATGTCGGCGGGCATGGCCTACGAGGCGATGAACAATGCCGGCGCCCTGCATTCGCGCCTGATCGTCATCCTCAACGACAACGACATGTCGATCGCCCCCCCCGTCGGCGCGATGTCGGCCTATCTCGCCCGGCTGGCCTCGGGCGGCACCTACCGGACCTTGCGCGAGACGGCCAAGCAGCTCGGCAAGCTGCTGCCCAAGGCCCTCTACGAGCGCGCGGCGGCGGCGGAGGAATATGCCCGCTCGCTGATCGTCGGCGGCGGCACGATGTTCGAGGAGATGGGCTTCCACTATGTCGGGCCCGTCGACGGCCACAACCTCAACCACCTGCTGCCGGTGCTCAAGAACGTGCGCGACTCGGACCAGGGCCCGATCCTGCTCCACGTCGTCACGCAGAAGGGCAAGGGCTACGGCCCGGCGGAGGCCAGCGCCGACCGCTATCACGGCGTGGTCAAGTTCGACGTGGTCTCGGGCGTGCAGGCCAAGGCGAAGGCCA
>NZ_FOSV01000031.1 GCF_900114375.1 Methylorubrum salsuginis
TTTCCTCGCAGCCATCGCCGAGCACGAGTTGGCCGAGCGCGACAGACGGCGCATCGAGCGTCATCTCGCCGAGGCACGCCTGCCGCCGGGCAAGACGCTCGACGGCTTCGACTTCGCCGCCGTGCCGATGCTCTCGAAGGCCCAGGTCATGGCGGTCGCCGCCGGCGACGCGTGGCTCGCGCAGGGGGCCAATCTGCTCCTGTTCGGCCCACCCGGCGGCGGAAAGAGCCACCGCGCCGCCGCGATCGGGCTCGCTCTCGTCGAGGCCGGCTTCAAGGTGCTGTTCACCCGCACCACCGACCTCGTCCAGAAGCTGCAGGTCGCCCGGCGCGAGCTCGGCCTGGAGGCGGCTATCACCCGGCTCGACCGCTTCGATCTGCTGATCCTCGACGACCTCGCCTACGTCACCAAGGATCAGGCCGAGACGAGCGTTTTGTTCGAGCTGATCAGCGCCCGCTACGAGCGCCGTTCCCTGATGATCACCGCCAACCAGCCCTTCGGCGAATGGGGCCGGATCTTCCCCGATCCGGCGATGACGCTCGCCGCCGTCGACCGGCTGGTGCACCACGCCACCATCTTCGAGATGAACGTCGAGAGCTATCGGCGCCGCACCGCCCTCGACCGGAAGCGCGGTCCCGGCCGACCGCCGACCCGCGCGACAATCAAAACCGCTGACGCGTGACGCGCCGCGACACAAACCTCGCTCAAAACTGTCTTGCGCGGGTCGATCGACCCGCTCATCATCAACCCGCCGCGACACCGGTCTCTCATCCTGATTGTCGCTCGGCTCTCATCCAGATCGTCGCGCTACACACCACACCGCGGGATCAAACATCTAGAGCGCTCGATTGAGTGGGGCCTGTTCTCCAAGCGGACTTCATGAGGGCGCGCAGCGATCCCGCTGCAGATCAGACTCCGTATACATGGCCGCAGCCGACCAGTTCGCCCAAACCGATCGCCATCCTTGACCCGCAGGAGCCATCCATACACGGATCGAGGCCGGAACCGGGGGCATCCGCATCATCAGCGGCAAGGCGAGCCTGGAGACCGCTATCACAGGAGCGGGCAACTCAGCCGCCCCCGGTGTTCGCAGTTCTGTACGGAAGTGGCGCACCATTCGGAACAAAACGGCGAACGCCTATGTCGTCGAGATCGAACGAGAGTCTTTCGTACGCTAGGATTCCGTGGCGCGACAGATGCGCGTCATATCATTCGGAAAGGCCGGCATCGGCAGCGCTACGACTGGGCTCGCTCGTCTCCTACGATTGCGCTTTACCGTAACCACGCATGGCTGCGCGAGAAGAATCTCGATGCCGCGCAAGATATAGATTAATATTTCCGTTTGTATCTATGATTTTATGCTATCAAGACTTCCTACAGGGTGGCCATAAGATTAGAGGCCTTGAAGGCAAGTTCGGTCCTGTTTCTCACTTTCAGCTTCTTCATGATATTGCGAATATGCACCTTGACGGTGCTCTCGCACATGCCGAGCTCATAGGCTATGATCTTGTTGGGTGTGCCCTTTCGGATCGCCGCGATGATGGCCGATTGACGCGGCGTGAAAGCGGCGTCACTCCCTAGGGAGACTGATGGGTTGGTATAGGCTCGCTGCGCAGCGATCATGCAGTCTGGCGGCACGTAAATTCCTCCCGACCGGATCAGGTTGATGACTCCGTGGAGGATGCCGAGGCTCGAACTCGTCGACAGAACACCCCTGACACCAAGTTCGAGCGTACTGATCACCGTATTGAAGTTTGCTGCGTCGAAGATGACCAGAACGGGATAGTTGCCACATTCCGCCTGCAGCGCCGAGAGATCGTCGGCAATATCCGAGTAATTCGCACCACACAGGATGATGAGGTCGCACACAAGTGTGGAGACCAGATCCGCACACCCGTCGACGGACGACAGGGGTCTAACATCGTAGGTCCAGGCGAGCATCGATTGAGCGAGACACTCCCGCACGATCGTACGCCTGTCGATCAGGATGACCGTACCTTGCCGCCGGTCGGGAACGAACCGTAGAGCAGCGCCATCGGACCGATCGGATGAACCGAGGTCCAGCATATCAGGCAGAGACATCGCACACATTTCTCCAGTCCGCCCCCGCTAATCAGTAGAAACGCTAACAGGTGTGCACAGTTTGGCTTATTTAAAAATAACATTTGTTCATTTTGGGTTATGATGCAGCGAGAGAAATGTGCCAAAACTGTTGATCGTGGCCAAAATTGGGGGCGATTAAAATATGTCAGAGCAGCGGCACCGTTTAGTCTGCGCCACCATTCGCAAACGTCTGTATGTCGGGATATTAAAATTTGAGATTGAATATATTATGGATAATACAATCTTTTCGGGTGTCTGGCGCGAGGCACGACCTCCCCCCGAACGGAGTCCGCTCGTTCCTGAGGTGGACCTGCGGAACGGGCACAGCGGATCCCGCTGACCGGGGAAGCGTTCTTGGCCCGTGGTCCGCCGGTCCCGCGGACCGTTACCATCACAGAGATTGGACAGACGGGATTCTCACACCGCTTCATGATGAGCGAATACATGCGCCATGCAAGCATCTGAAATGATCCGAAATTCTGCCGATGCATCACCGGATCTATAAGAAGTGTTTAATCAATGCAGCCCGCTCGCCGTACACAGTCTCTGCGTCGAACTGTTGTCCGGTTCGGGCCGCGGCATCGGTGAGGCCGGCGAGGCGTTCCCGGTCCCGATCGAGTTCTACGAGCGAACGAACCAACGTGACGGCATCACCCATGGTGCTGAGGAGGCCGGCCCCTTCCCGCCCGACGAGGCCCTCGGAATATGGACTTCCATACCCAACCAGTGGCGTGCCGCAGACGAGGGCCTCGACGAGGCAGCGAGGTGACTCGGGCGTGGTGTGGCAGAACAGAAAGAGATGTGCCTCCCGCATCGCGCGCAGCAGGCGGCCGCGGTCTCCCTCGAAACCGGGAAGCGACACGCACGTTTCGAGGCCTTCGGCCCGGACGCGGGCCCGCATGGCTTCGAGCAACGGCCCGTCGCCGAGCCAGGTGGCGCTCACGTGGAGGCCGGCCCGTCGGGCACCGGCGACGGCGTCGAGCCAGTCGAACGGTCCCTTCATCGCGCTGGCCCGGCCGACATAGAGGAGGCGGATCGGCTCACCCCGCAGGATCGCCGCGCGCTTTCCCTGGAGTTCCATCATTGGGATCCGGTCGGCGCAGGTCGTGTGAGTGTCGTAGACGCAGAAGGGCTTGGTCGCGTGCGGGGCGTAGGTCTGGAAGCAATCCTGTCCCTGGAACAGCCCCAGGGTGCTCCTGCGGATCAGGTAGCGGTGGTAGCGCTCCATCAAGGGTAGGCTCACCCTCTCCTTGATCCGTCGCCGCAGCCGCTCCACCTTCAGGGTCCGGCGGATCACCTCGGATTCGACGCGATCGAACCAGACGGCGTAGTCGCGGCGTCGAGCGATGGCCTCCAGCGCGGCGACGCCGCCCCAATCGCCGATAAGGGCGCCGAGGGTGAAGCACAGGTAGCGGCTGCGGCCGATCTGGTGGGCGAGCGTCGCGCGCGTCGCCGCGTAGTGCTTCGAGAACGCCTTGATACGGTAGGCATCGGGCAGGGACACCATCGTGAGCCGGTCGGCACAGCGCAAGTCGCGCACCGGGCGCCAAGTCGTCGAAGAGCCGGTGGGGCCAGCGGGGCCGGGCGGCGTCTCGATGCCCGCATAGGTGATCCGCGCAAAATGCTCGCCCCAGCGCTCCAGCCCGTCGCAGGTCTGGTCGTCGAGGCAGATCGCCGAGCCGATCCGCTTCAGGGGCACGGCGGTGACCAAGAGGACGCTGTCGGGGACGATGGCCGGGCAAGGGGAGCCGCAGGCCGGATCGTTCGCAGCGGCAAGGGGCGTGATCATCGGACCGCCCCCGCATGCAGGCGGGCAGGGGCGCCCTGCTTCAGGAACGTCGCGGTCGGGGAGCCCGTGCGTCCAAGATCCGCGACGCCGACACGGTTGAACACCGCTCCCAGCAACCGGTCCCGGAACGCCCCCGCTCCGTCCACGCCGATGCGCAGATGCTCCTCGCTCGGGCTCCCCCATCCCACGACGAGGATGAAGCCGCTGAGGAAGCGGGACGCAGCGCGGACCTCGGCCGCGGCAGAGAGAGCCGGCAGGTCGCAGACGATGGTGTCGTAGGACGCCGACGCCGCTTGGAGGCAGCGGCTCATCTCGCCTGACCAGAGCGGTGGATGGCGCCCGTCGGCACAGGCGCTTCCGAGGGGCAGGAAGCCCATTCCGTCCGTCGGATCCGTGAGGACGGCCTCGATGAGCACGTCCCTGACCGAGCCCTCGTCGGCCCGGAGGTCGTCGGTCAGGCCGAGCTTCGCCTTGGGGGCGAGAATTCGCGACAGCGACGGATCGGCGCCGTTGCAATCGACGAGGAGAACCCGCTCGCCGCGCGCCGCCATGAGGTGGGCGAGGTTCGCGGCGACCGTCGAGGTTCCCTCACCCGGAAACGTCCCCGTCACGCCGATCCAGCGCGCCTCGGACCTCCCAAGCGCGCCGTCGATGGCGACCCGGGCATGGTCGAGGGCCGCAGCGGCGCTGGAATTCAGGTTCCGGGACGCCCAGCAATGGCGCGGGATCACGGGAACGGTGCCCTCGGCAGGCGGCTTGGACCGCCAAAGTCGCAGGCGGCGACGCACCTTCAGGTGCGGAAGAAAACCGAGGCAGGCGGCACCGCTCGCGGCCACGACCTGCTCGGGCGTCCGCACCTTGCGGTCGAACAACTGGCGAAGGAGTGCGAGCGACACACCCAGGCCCGCTGCGATCAGCCCGGCGAGCGCGACGAGGAGGAGCCCGCGCGGATTGCTGGTCTCTGTCGGTGGCAGGGCCTGGGCCACGATCCGGGTCTTGGGGCCGACATCCCTCAAGCGCTCGCGCAGCCAGATGCTGGCCGATTGGGCGCTCTCGATGCGCGCGGCGGTCTGGTCGTCGATGTAGGCGCGGGCGAAGGCGTTGGCGATCCGGGCCGCCTGGACCGGGTCCGGGGCCGTGTAGCGCAGCGTGACGATGTTGCTCATGCCGGCCCGCTCGACCGAGAGGCCGCGCTGAAGCTGCCGCATGGCCTCCCGCCTGGGACTGCCGTCGTCGGCGGCCTCAGGGGCCTGTGACGGCGCGAGATCGTGGGGTAGGTACTCGGCGAGGAGCGCCTGCAGCCGCTGCTTCAGGCTCTGCACCGCCTTGTCGCCCTCGGCTTCCGTCAGCTGAAGGGCATCGACGACGGAGAAGGCGACCTTCTCCGAGCGCATGAGTTGGATCTGAGTTTCGAGGAAGGTCGGATCAAGCTGTGTCTCGGCGAACAACGCGTCGTCGCGGCTGAAGGTCAGCTTGAGGTTGGTCAGGTGTAGGTGGGTCTGTGCCGTGAAACTCCCGGCCCGTGTCGCGACGTAGGCCGAGGCCCCCGCCATGCCGAGGAGCACGAGGACCGCGATGGACAGGCGCCGCCGTAGGACCGAGTTGAGCAGCCAGCGCCAATCGATCGGCTCGGCCGCTTGCGCGGCCGGCAGCGGGGTGCTGGCGAAGTGGATCGACGGCCCCTTGACGTGCAGCATGGACTTGGTCCTCGACTCCCGCCGGCCCGGTCTCCGCCAGGGCCCGCTCGCCGGGCGCGGACGGAACCGGAACGATTCTTGGCGTCTCGACCCGTCTTCGATCCTGACGGATAGCGCCCTCTTTCCCTGTGGAGCATCGGCACTGTTCGAAAGCCGCTCCCCACCGTACGGGCCGATGCTCAGCGCCGGGCGACGGCGCCGTTTTCGGTGCGCGCGACCTGCCGCGATCCGGCATCCCGATAGCGGAGTTGCACCTTGAGGATGTCGCCCGGCTGCATGACGGTGGTCTCGAACGCCTCGATCTCGCTGGCGATGCCGGCCTCGACCCGCACGATGGAGAAGGTGAAGACCGGCGCGGCGTCGCCGTCGGCGGTGCGCGCCGTGCCGGTCGCGTAGAGTGCGCTTTCCTGCAGAACCCGCCGGGCTGTCGCGATTCGCTCCTCGGTCTCGCGGATCTGGGCCTGGACGCCGACCAGCTCGGTCGAGGCCGTGGTGATCCGGTCGTCCCGGGCGGTGGCGATCATGCGGTTGGCAATGTTGATCTGCTGGCGCGCCCGCAGCACCAATGTGTCGAGTTCCTTCTGCTCCCGCTCAATCTGGGCGACGGTCCGCTCGATCGGCAGGATGCGCGAGGTGGGCGCGAGCCCGCGGCCGATCAGATCGCGTACGTCGATGAGTTCCCGCTGGACCGAGGCGCGCTGCTTCTCAGCGGCCTCGCGCTGGCTCTTGAGCGTCTCGATCTCGTCTCGATGCAGCACGGCGGTCTGGGTGAGGGCCGTCGTCTCGTTGCGCAGGCGTTCGCGATAGGCCGCGAAGATCCCCCGCTCCTCGGCGAGAAAGCCCGCGGCGGCCGGCGACAGGGCCGCGGGCGGAGCCGGAAACTCGGCAGCCTGCGCGATCTCGGCTTTCAGGCGCAGCTCCTTGGCGAGCAACTCCTGGCGCCGGAGTTCGTGGAGCTGGATCTCCCCCCCGGCACTGAGCGCGTCGCGCTCCGAAGCCCAGCCCGACACCTCCGGGCGCCGGTAGGCCCCCCCCGCGATGCTCACGGCGGTGAGAACGATCATGCCCGGCCGGTAGGCGTATTCGCCGGATCGCTCGACGCCGCCGATGACGTAGAACGGCCGGTACTGCGCCACGCCGACCGCGGTGTCCGGCGGTTCGGTCAACGTCGCCTTGGCCTTGAGGCGGCCCGAGATCTCCCGGGCGAGTTCCGACGGCTGCAGCCCGGTGACGCGGATGTCGCCGACCACCGGCAGCGAGATCTGCTCATCGGCCCCGACAGTGAATTCGCCGGTCAGCGCCGGCCATTCGTACACGTGGATCCGCAGCCGATCCTGTGCCCCGAGCCGATAGGCCTGATCCGCCGCGGAGGCCGAGCCCACAACGGCCGGGGCCGTCAGCAACAGGCTCGCGAGCAGGCTCCGTCGGAACCGGAAACGCCGCGTTGATTTGGCTCTTGCGTCCACCGCCAAGCCTCTGCTTCAAGTGATCGGAAGCGATGCAGCATCGGTAGTATCGCTAGATCAGCCATGGCCCGGCCACAATTCCGAATTCGCGTATCATTTCGGCAATCCATTGTTCACAAGTGGTAGGTTACCTCATCTGAAAGAAGTAGGTCTTCCGATTCGGCCGTTGGGCTCGTACCCCTATGATCGGATTTGCGGGATGCCGCATGCGATCAGCCCCTTCGAACCGCGCGGTGTCGATGTCCCACGGTGCGCTTGTGGCCGACCTCAGTGCCCGTCATCGGCGGGCGATTTCGCCGAGCGTCTTTTGGCTCGAAGGGGGAGGCCTCCATAGCCGATTGAAGTAGACACGGACTGGTTTTTTACATTTCCACACGCGGGCGCCGATGCTTCAATGTTATTCGCAGACTTCGCGCGTTACGATTCGATGCAAAAACCCCAGGCGCGCGATGTTTTGTAGGAGACACCGTCCGGTGCGAAGATTTCGGCGGCGGAGCCTGCGTTTGCTGCGCAGGATCGGGGCGGGGACATGTGGATGCATCGAACGACTCCTGCGGCCGACCATGATCGGCGAGCGGCCCGCGGCGGCATCTCGGCTTTGCGGCCGGGACGCGGGTGCGGAGGCCCGGTCCGGTGAGCCGGCGCACGGTCGCGGTCGAGCCGGCGATCCGGGTCCTCGACGCCATCGACGATCCGGTCGTGCTCCTCGACGTCCGGGGGACCGTCCTGCATCGCAACCGCGCCGCATGCGCGTGCCTGACTGCCATCGTCCCCGATGATCGCTTGCCCACCTGCCGTCAGGAAGACGCCGAGCGTCTCGCCGTCGAGCTCGCGCTGTGCGAGGCCACGAGGATTCCCTTCCACAAGAGGCTGGAACTGCAAGAAGGGCCGACACGGCTCCGCTTCCGCGGCCGGGGCACCCGGATCGAGGATGGGCCGGGCGGGCGCCGGTGCATCCTGCTCCATCTCGTGCCGGAGCAGGACCGCGCGCCGCACATCGACGAGGCGCTCGATGCCGCCGCCCGTCGCGAGCAGGCCGAACGGGAGCGGGATCAGGTGCTGCTCCGCCTCTACCGCGCCAATCAAGAAGAGCGCCTTCGCCTCGCCCGCGACCTGCACGACCAGACCGGCCAGCACATCGTCGGGCTCGCCCTCGGCATCAGGGCCTTGGAGAAGCACGTCTCGACCCCGGTCGGCCTCGCCGAGATCGGGCAGCTCCGGGCACGGCTGGACGAGGTCGCGCGGGAACTCCACCGCATCGCCTTCGCGCTCCGCCCGACGGCACTCGACGATTTCGGCCTTGGCGCCGCCGTCGGCCGGCTGCTGGCCGATTGGGGCGTCGCCCACGGCATCGCCACCGATTTCGAGGCGACCGGCATTGCGTTCGACCTCGCCTCGGAGGTCGAGATCACGCTGTTCCGGCTGTGCCAGGAAGCGCTCAACAACATCGGCAAGCATGCGGCCTGCGCGACCACCGTATCGATCGCGATCCATTACGAGGGCAGCGTCGTCTCGCTGATCATTGAGGACGACGGGTCAGGCTGCGTCGAGGAAGACCTGTCGGCCGCCCGGCTACTCGCGCGGGGTAAGCTCGGCATCGTCGGGATGCGGGAGCGGGTCGGTATGGTCGGCGGAACCTTCGCCATCGAGTCCTTGCCGGGCGCCGGCACCACCCTCGTCGCGCGCATCGATCAACAAGGGAGACAGCCATGACGGGGATCGAGGATCCACGCAGGATTCGCGTCGTGCTCGCCGACGATCACCCGATGTTTCTCTCGGGCGTGGCGAGCCTGATCCGCGACACCGCCGATATCGAAGTGCTGGCGAGCGTCGGCACGGGGGGCCGCGCGCTTCAGGTCATCGCCGAATTGCGGCCGGACATCGCCGTTCTCGACATTGCGATGCCGGACATGAACGGGATCACCGTGGCGGCGCGGCTCAGCGCCGAGCCGCATCCGGTTCCCGCGATCATGCTGAGCGTCTACGAGGACCGCCTCTACGTGCAGCAGGCGCTCTCGGCGGGAGCGCGCGGCTACATCCTCAAGCGGGCGACGAGCGACAACCTGCTGCTCGCCATCCGCTCGGTCCATGCCGGTGGCATCTACCTCGATCCGATGGTCGCGAGCCAGCAGCTCGCCACGGAGCGGACGTCGCCTTCGGTCCGCGACGGCATGCGCCGCATCCTCCCCGCCTCACTCTCCGACCGCGAAGAGGAGATCCTCCGCTTCATCGCGCTCGGCTATACCAACAAGGAGATCGCCTCGAAGCTCGCGATCACCTCGAAGTCGATCGAGACCTACAAGGCCCGGGCGGCCGAGAAACTCGGCCTGCGTAGCCGCGCCAAGATCGTGCAATATGCGGTGCTGCGCGGCTGGCTCCACGCGCTCGCCTGAAGCCTTCGAGCGTCAGGCTGCGCCGATGGCGGCGCGCAGCTGCGGCAGGAGCTCCCACAGGTCGCGGTTCAAGCGCTTGAGCTGGCGATTGGTGTCGACGATCTCCTGGATGCGGCGCTCGTCCATCTCGCGCAGCTCGCCCAGGCTCAGCCGGCCGCCCGCCTCGTGCGGTCGCATCAGGTGGGTGTGGGTAATCTCTCCCTGCGCGTTGATCTGATACATGCAATGATTGAATTCGTTGCGTAGTCGAGTTGCGGCCTCGAAGCGACGAATTAGCCGCTTCAGCGTTGCTGCGACCGCGGCGTCGCGAATCTTCACCGTCGCGAGGCGGCGAACGAGGTCGAGGCGTGCCCGTGTGGTGTTGAGCGTCGAGAAGATGATCGCGGCATCGACTTCCTCGACATCGAGGAGCACCATGAGCACGTAGATGAACATGCTTTCGTTGTTCGACCAGTTGAGGCCGAGATTGCCGATCTGCATTAGGATGTGCTGCTGACGCTCGGCGAAGCCCGGTGCCGCCTGCTCGACGGCGGGGAAGTTCGGCGGCGTGGGCAAGCGTGACATGGCGAGACCGCGCCCCGTCTTCCGGTGCATCCCGCGCCGGGTGAAGGCAGCATAGAGCGCATTCCAAAGAAGGGGATGCCGGTTCGTCGAAGAATGCGCGGCAAAACAGCCAGAGAGAGCCGTATCCACCTGATTCGATCCGGTGGATACGGCTCTCGCCGACCATCGTGGGATCAGAGGCACGCGAAAAGCAGCCAGCGGCGCGTCACATACGGATTTCAGCGTCATGGTCGGTCATCTCAGCGCCCTTCTCGACCTCTGGCGCAGCCGCCGCGCCCGTACCGCGGTGCTGGCCTCACTGGATCCCTTCGGCGAATCGCTGCGGCGTGTCGGCGAGGCGGACCCACGCAGCCTCGACAGCCCCTACCTGACCGGCTTCCTCCTCGCCGTGGTGTCGGGCCTTGCCCGCGACGCCGCCCCGAGAATCGGCAGCGAAGGCCTCGGCGCGGTTCAGCTCGACGTCTGCGGCGCCCTGATGGGATTGCCACGGGCCCTGCTAGCCGAGCGCCTCGTCTCCCTCGGCCTGAACGAAGACCGGGCATTCGCTCTCGGCTGCGCCGACGCCTGGGCTTTCCATGCCGCCCTGATCGCGGCACGGAGCGAGGGGCACGGTGCCCTGGAGCCGGGACCGGCCGCACAAGAGGCTCAGGCCTTGTGGGAGCGCTTCATCGAGCGATGGACCTGCTGCACTTCCGCCCTGTGACGGCTCCGCAACGAGACAGAAAATCCCGATCCGACTTCGGTTTTTCCTGACAGACCTTTACCTTTTTTTAACCCTGACAGTCCGTCCGCACGGTGCGACCGTCGCCCTGCCCCGAAGCACCGATCCCCGTGAGGGCGGCTTCGAGAGGCTCATTCCGGCAACGTTCTGCGCATGATCGGCCCGACGTAGATGATCGGTGTCGCGTGTCGTGGCCTGCCGGCAATCCCCGAAGCAGGAGACACCGTCATGGATACCCAGACCAGAAACTTCGTGCCCGCCGCCCTCGCGCAGTTCGAGGCTCAGGGTCAGCTCCAGGGTCAGGCCGAAGCGCAGGGCCAGCTCCAGGGCCAGGCTGAACTCCAGGGCCAGGGCCAGGGCCAGGCTGAACTCCAGGGCCAGGAGCAAGGCCAGGGCCAGGAGCAGTCTTCCTCGAACGAGGCCGCCAACTACGCCGGCAACGCCGTCGAGAGCTACAGCGGCAATGCCAACCTCAACGGGAACGGCAACCTGAACGGCAACGGAAACCTCAACGGCAACGCCAACCTGAACTACAGCGAGAACGGCGTCAGCAACTCGGTCGAGAACGGCGTCACCAACACCGTCGATACCGCGGTGACCACCACCGTGAACGTCAGCGTATCGGGTGAGTTCGATCCGCCCTCCGAGACCGGCGTGCTGCACATGGACAGTATCAGCATCGGCGCCCTCGACGGTAATTTCGTCGTGATGCCCGACTTCTCGGCCCAGAACCTGACCGGGGACGGTAACATCTTCAACCTCGATCAGGTCAACAGCCTCGTCGACAACGATTCGCTCAGCGGCGCCAGCGTCAGCCTGAGCATCGGCGGCGGTGTGCCCAGTTTCGGCATCGAGTCGCTGATGTCGTCGGAGCCCGGCGGGCCGAGCTTCTCGTTCAACCAGACTGCGACGGCGACCGGTGGCACGGGTACCAACACCACCGATATCGGCGATCACGGCACCGCGACGGGCACCGCCAACGCCGCCAACTCCCTGACCCAGGAAGCCTTCACGCAGCACATCGTGATGGGCGCCAACATCCAGTACAACTCGATGCCGATTACCGTCGTCGGCGGCGACTCCATCGCCGACGCCGCGGCGGGCGCGGATTCGTAATTCCGGACCACTAACGAACCGGCCCGCGTCGCCGACGCGGGCCGGCCCCGGAGAGCTTCCCGGAGAACGAAGCCTACACCCCGGGAACGACGAACCCACCGTCACGGGATCGGATCGCACAACGTTGCGGCCGGATCGGGGAACGCTGCCATGGTTGCGGGCGGAACGACGGACGTCGCCGACCTCATCGCGCATTTCGCCGGCCACCTTCGTCTGGTCGACGACGCGGCCCGCCTGCGCGACAGCTATCAGGACCCGGCGCATCTGCTGCGGCCCCAGCCCTGGCTGCCCCGGCACCCGGCGGCCCCCGATCCGGACCGTTCCCTCGACGAGCTGCCGAGCCGCCCGTTCCGCGCCGGCCTCTCGCCTGAGGGAGACGACTTTCCCCACTTCGTCCGGCTCCCGGGGCACGGTGTTACCTCGCCGATCCCGGACGGTCCGAGCCCCGATGGGCTGTCCCTGGGCGGGCGTCTCCGCCCCGGCGGCGGTGGCGGCGGTGGCGGCGGTGGCGGCGGTGGCGGCGGCGCGCCCCCCGAGGCCCCGGACGAGCCGTCCCCCGACCAGGAGCTGATCCAGATCGTCCAGGCCAACCGCCTGAAGGACGACGATCTCGTCCTGACGAAGCGGGACGTCGATCTCTCGCAACTCCACGACGTTGACATCGACGCCACCATCGCGGCGCTCAGCCGGATCGCGGCCTCGCAACTGCCCGAGGATCTCGCCCTGCGCAGTCCATCGACCGAAGCGGCGATCGAGACGGTGCTGCGCCACGAGGCGGGCCTGACGACGGATGCAAGCCGCGAGGGGCCGGCTGACGACTCCGCGATGGGCACATACATCGACGGGATACTTCAACCCGCCGGCACGGTGCAGCCTTTCACAGTCCCGAAGCTGTCGGTCGCAACCGCGGAATCCCGCGACGGCTCGGTCGAGACCGGGATGGACGCGCGGGCGGGCGGAAACCTCTCGGTCAACGCCGCCTCGATCCTCGACGATCACGGCCACGCCACCGCCCTCGCCGTACGGGGCGACAGCTACACCACCGACGCCATCATTCAGGTCAACGTGCTGGCGAGCCGCTCCGTCGTGGAGGCAGCGGGCGACACGCTCGTGCGCAGCATCGTGACCGAAGGGAACGCGGCCCACAACACCGCCCGGATCACCGACCACGACACCTCGGGCCTGTTCCAGCGCCACAGTTTCGGCAGCACGGCGACGATCGACCGGATCGAGGGCGACTTCTTCGGCGTCAACGTGCTGCGCCAAGTGAACCTGCTCAGCGACAACGACACGATCGTGCAGGGGCATTTCGGCGCCTACTATGCCGTCCGCACCGGCGAGAACGCCCAGACCAACGCCATAGCGCTGACCGAGATCGGCGCGCGCTACGACCTCATCGTCGTCGACGGCGACTATCACAGCGCCAACCTGATCCGACAGACGAACGTCCTGTTCGACGACGACGTCGTCCGCACCTACACGGCGCGCCATGACGGCACAACGCAAGCGATCTCGACGGGTGGCAACATCCTCGAGAACGAGGCCGCGATCGACCGCTACGGCAGCGACACGTTCAAACCCCTCTCTGCGACGCTCGGCAACGCCCTCGACCGGCTGCAGGACGGCGCGCTGCCGCCGGAACTGGCCGCGACCTTCCCGACGCAGGGCGGGACGCTGAAAGTCCTCTACGTGACGGGCGACTTCTACGACATCAACGTGATCGAGCAGACGAACGTCGTCTCGGACGTCGATGCGATCGTTCAGCACGCGCCCGCGGGCCGTGAGACCAGTCACGACGGCATGCCGACGACATCGACCCAGCACGCCGAGACCGGTGGCAACCATCTCGCCAACATCGCCGCCATCACCCAGGTCGGCACCGGGTCCGACCACCAGTATGTCGGCGGCGCGCACTACGATTCCGCCATCCTGATCCAGGCGAACTTCGTCACCGAGAGTTCCCACGTCACCCTCGGCGACACCCACAGCCTCGTGCCCGAGATCGTCGCGTTCACGGGTCTTCCCGACACCGCCCCGGCCGAGCCGCACGGGCCGGTCACGGTCAGTAGCGACAGCCACATGCAGCAGGACCTGTTCCAGGGGATGCTGTCGTGAGCCGTCCGTCCCTATCGGAATCCCCGCCATGACGAGCGCTCTTGCGGACGAGCGGATGCAGGCCGTCGATCGCCCCGTCGACGGGATCGACGGAAGTCCGCGCCTCTCCTCGGGGCTGCGGCGACTCGATGCCCTATACAGGTTCGTAGCCGGCCGGTCCTATATCGGGGCAGCTGCCAGCCCCGCAGCGGACCGGCCCACCAAGCGCGTCGCCACGGGGACGCCGCCCCGCGCCCCCGATGTCCCGCCGGCCGTTCCGGTGCCCCGATCGTTGGCGGCATTCGAGGCCGCCCCCCCCGCGGCGCCGGTGGCGGCCGAGGCCCTGCGCGTCGCCGACCCGGTCGCCGCGGCGCCCGAGGCCCGCGCGGAACCCCAGGCCGAGGCGCCGACGCGGGTCCGCCCCGTCCTCGGCCCGAGCAAGGGCGAACCGCCTTTGCCGCCGGCCGGTGGGAAGGGGGGCGGTGGCGGAAGCGGCGGCGATGGCGCCCCGCTTCAACGGCGCTTCGGCGACCGCAACTTCCGCGAGACGCTGACGACGGGGCTCTCCGCGTGCCGGCGCAAGCTGATGATCATCGCGATGTTCTCCTTCTGGGTGAACATGCTGGTGCTCGGCGTGCCGATCTACCTGTTCAACATCTCCGACCGCGTCCTGACGAGCCGCAGCCTCGACACCCTGATCATGCTGACGCTGGTCATCACCGGGGCGATCCTCGGCCATGTCGTCCTCGACGTGATCCGACGCTTCATGCTGATGCGCGTCGCCGTGGAGGTCGAGAGCCGCCTCGGCCCCCCGGTCCTCGCCGCGGCGGCAAAAGCCTCGCAGGCGGGATCGAGCCGCGACTTCCA
This sequence comes from Methylorubrum salsuginis, assembly GCF_900114375.1. Classification (GTDB taxonomy): domain Bacteria; phylum Pseudomonadota; class Alphaproteobacteria; order Rhizobiales; family Beijerinckiaceae; genus Methylobacterium; species Methylobacterium salsuginis. The sequence goes on from NZ_FOSV01000031.1 coordinate 14,811, forward strand.
GACGGTCGCCGACCTGCAGCAGTTGCGCAACTTCATCACCGGCCCGGTGCTGCTCGTGATGTTCGATGCGCCGGTGGCGCCGGTCTACGTCCTGGCGATCTTCCTGATCCATCCCGATCTCGGCTGGATCGTCTGTGCCACCGGCATACTGCTGCTCGTGCTCGCCGCGCTCAACCAGAAGATCACCGCGGTCCCCTTCGCGCAGGCGAGCGCCTACGCCATGCGGGCCAACGTCCAGTCCGACGCCATGGCCCGCAACAGCCAGGTCATCAACGCCATGGGTATGATCCCCGAAAGCGTGATGATCTGGGGTCGCGACACCGCTGAGTCGCTTAAGGCGCAGGTGATCGCTCAGGACCGCAACATCGTGGTCGCGGGCCTGTCGAAGTTCGTGCGCCTCTCGACGCAGATCCTGATGCTGGGCTGGGGCGCCTCGCTCTCGCTGTCGGGCGAACTCACCGGTGGCATGATGATCGCGGCCTCGATCATCAGCGGCCGGGCGCTCGCCCCGATCGAGGGCGTGATCGACGGGTGGCGCAGCTACGTCCAGGCCCGCACGGCCTATCTCCGGGTCAAGGCGCTCCTGCAAAGTTCGCCGCTCAACCTGGAGCGCCTGCGCTTGCCGCGCCCGACCGGGCGGCTCAGCGTCGAGCGGGTGCTCTACGTGCCTCCGCCGAACAAGAAGGTGATCCTCAACGGCGTCAGCTTCCAGTTGGAGCCGGGCGAATCGCTGGCCATCGTCGGCTCTTCGGGCACCGGCAAGTCGACGCTCGGACGGATGCTGGTCGGCTCGATCATGCCGACGGCGGGCGCCGTGCGTCTCGACATGATGGACCTGCGCAACTGGGATCCGCGGCAGTTCGGCCAGAGCGTGGGCTACCTGCCGCAGGACGTCCAGCTGTTTCCAGCCTCGATCAAGGCCAACATCGCCCGGATGCAGGACGACGCGTCGGACGCCGACGTGTTCGATGCGGCCGAACTCGCCGACGTGCACGAACTCGTCTCGACCTTCACCCACGGCTACGAGACCGTGGTCGGCATGGACGGCAGCCCGCTCTCGGGGGGGCAGCGCCAGCGCATCGGGCTGGCTCGCGCCTTCTTCGGCGATCCCCGCCTCGTCGTCCTCGACGAGCCGAACTCCAACCTCGACACGCTGGGCGAGATGGCGCTCGGCCGGGCGCTGGCGCGGGCGAAGCAACGGGGCACCACCGTGGTGGCGATCACGCAGCGGCCAGCGCTCCTGCGCAGCGTCGACAAGATCCTCATCCTCAAGGACGGCGCGGTCCAGGCCATCGGCCCGCGCGACGACATCATCCCGCTCCTCATGGGCAAAGGCGCCGACAAGGGCGCTGCCTCCGTCGCGATCTGAACCGAACCTGCACGTCCGGAGGTTGTCATGGGAAACGCGGTGACGAGCGGCGAGGGACCGAAACGGCCCGCTCGGAAGGCGGCAGCCGCTGCCGAATGGTCGATCGGCGCGCCCCACGACACGCGCTTCCTCACCGCGTTCGGCTGCGCCTTTCTCGTCCTGCTGATCGGCGGCTTCGGCGTCTGGGCCGGCTCCGCTCCGATCGCCGGCGCGATCGTGGCCTCGGGCAGCTTCGTGACCACCGGCCAGAACAAGACGCTGCAACACCTCGAAGGCGGCGTGATCCGCGAGATTCGGGTGAAGGAAGGCGACATGGTCGAGCCCGGCCAGACGCTGATGCTCCTCGACGAGACGGCCCCCAGGGCCGAGCTGCGCCGGCTCATCGTGCGCTCCGACCGGCTCGCCGCGGTCGAGGCCCGGCTGCGGGCGGAGGTGGCCCAGGACGAGAAGGTCGTCTTCCCGCCCGCCCTGCTCACTCGCGCCTCCGATCCGGACGTCGCCGGCACCCTGGCGCAGCAGAAGCTCACCTTCCAGTCGCGGCGCCGGAACCTTGAGAGCGACCTTGCCGTGCTGCGCGACGGCATCTCCGCCCTCGACCAGAAGATCAAGGGTACCCAGGTCCAGCGCGAGGCCGTGATGCGGCAGATCCGCTTCTTCGAGCAGGAGCTGGAGGGCAAGAATCAGCTCCTGACCAGCGGCCTCGTGCGGCGCACCGAGGTGCTGGCGGTGCAGCGGGCGCATGCGAACGCGCAAGGCGAGATCGGGCGCCTCGACGGCGATATCGGCGACGCCCGCGAGCGCATCGCCCGCATCCGCGAGCAGATCCAAGGCGCCATCAACGCCGCGGTCAAGGCGGCGGTCGAGCAGTTGCAGGAGACGCTCGGCGAGCGCGCCGACGTGCGCGAGCGCATCGCCGCCGCTCAGAGCGTCCTCGACCGCGTCGCCGTGACGGCCCCGGTACGGGGCGTCGTGGTGAAGCTGCGCTACCACACGCCGGGCGGCGTCGTGGAATCGGGCAAGAGCATCATGGAGATCGTGCCCGCGCAGGGCGACCTCGTCATCGAGGCGCGCATCCGCCCGCAGGACATCGACCACGTCAAGCGCGGCCAGACTGCCTCGGTGCGCCTGACGGCCCTGTCGCAGCGGCTCACCCCGATGGTGGGCGGCGACGTCGTCTACGTCTCCGCCGACGCCCTGCCCGAGGATCGCCGCGGCCAGCCGGCCGGCGGCGACTTCTACATCGCCCGCATCCGCCTCGACGCGGCGGAGGCGGCGGCTCTGCGCGCCTTCTCGCCGACACCCGGCATGCCGGCGGAGGTCTACATCAAGACGACGGAGCGGACCTTCCTTGAATACGTCGTCAAGCCGATCCGGGACAGTATGACCCGCGCGTTCCGCGAAATCTGACGACTTTGGGCAGCCGGCGGCGAACCCGCTGGCCGCCATGGCCTCTATCTCTCTAAGTTTACCTGTGCAGTAATCGCCTGCAGCGAGCGCGCCGCTAATGTAATTTAAAGATATAAATAATTTTTTAAAAACAATCAGTGATTGAATTATGATTTCGATCTTTGTACGTTGTCAGACATTTCCACCATCATGGCGGGATTTGAATTGCTCAACATCCGTTAATTGATGGCATTCACGAGCCCGTTAGGTTCTAAGATGTCGAAGAACCGCTCCCATTTCGTCGTCTCGGCTTTCCATCACGGCGCCCCGTGTGAGGCTCGGCGCGGGTTGGCCGCGAGCGCGATGTGTCTCGCCGATCGCTGGGCCGAGCTGGATTACGCCGATATCCGCATCACCACTCACCGAGGCGTCGTCATGACGCGCGAGCAGTTCCGCGCCACCATGCGAGTCATCCGGGATATCAGAGCGCGGGTGCGGATCGATTAGGTGCATCGTCCCGCAAGGTGGTTTCCGGCTTTCGGAAAAAGACGATGCTTCGGAGCGCGTTTCGACCAAGTGGATACCGGTTCGTCGTGCAAATGTGCGGCAAAACAAGGATCCCGCGTCAGTGCAGGCGGTCGCCCGCGTAGAGCGCCATCTGCATGATCGTCATCGTAGGGTTGGCGCTGCCCGCGCTCGGGAAGGTGGCGGCGCCGACGATGCTGACGTTGGGGATGTGGTGGCAGCGCAGGTCCGGCCCGACGATCGATTCGTGCGGGTCGCGGCCCATCCGCGCCGTGCCGGAGGGATGGGCGTAGTCCACGGCGCCATCGGCGAAGCTGGCGGCCGGATTGCGGGCGGTGGCGCTCCAAGCGACCGGGCAGATGCGGTCGAAGCCCGAGCGGGTCCAGTAGCTCGTCAATCGCTGCACCGACGCGCGGAAGGTCCGGTCGTCGGCCGCGGTCGGGCGCCAGTCCAGGCAGGCCTTGGGCAATCCCAGGGAATCGGGCTCCCGCGAGAGCGTGATGCGGTTGTCCCATTGCGGCATCTGTTCGACGCAGAGTTCGAGGTGGAATCCGACCTCCGGCGGGACGAAGAGCTGGCGCCGTCCGTAGCGCCAGATCAGCGAGCGCCCGACCAGGCCGAGATTGCGGGCGAAGTCCCAGGCCTCGGCCCGCGTCAGGTCGAGTTCCCCGCGCTGGAGGCCGCGCGCGACCTTCTTGGCGAGGCCGAGGGGGCTGCCGCCGAGATCCATCGCCACGTAGGCGAAGGCGCTTCCCACCCCGTCGGCGCGCTGGGCGGCAGCCGAGAGTTCGAGATGCAGGGAGCGCCGGGTCGCCCCGACGAAGTGGTAAGCGAACAGCCGGTTCGTCTGCGTGGCGTCGTCACGGCGGATCGTGCCGACATCGACGTTGAGGTGGTCTTGGAAGTAGCGCCCGAGCACCTGCGTGCGGGCGAAGGCGCGGCCCTTCGAGAGGGCATCGACCCACAGGAGCAGGCGAGTGGTCTCGATCGTGCCGGCGGCCAGGATCACCTGATCGGCGCGCACGCGCAGCCGCCGCCCGTTCAGGGAGCGGGCCTCGATGCCCGCGATTCGGCCCCGCTCGAGATCGAGATCGAAACCGCAGACGGTGGATTCGAGCCACAGCTCGACGCCGGGGCAGGCGGCGAGACTCTCCTTGAGGGCGACGGCGAGGTTGCAGCGCTGAAAGGCCGGCCACTTCGCCCAGCGGCAGGCGAAGTCGTCGCCTCCGCGTGGGAAGGCGCGGGCGGGATCGAGCGAATCGAGTAGGTCGTGTTCGAAGGAGCCTGGGGACAGCCCCATCACCGCCTCGATCTCGCGGCTGTAGACGGCGAGGTCCCGGTGGGGGATCGGCCAGGCCGCAAGGTCGAGATGGGGGCGATCCTCGGTCTCGTGGGCGCTCAAGGGGATCATGCGCCCGCCCCAGCGGGTCGACGAGCCGCCCAAGCCCCGGTAATGCCCGGTCAGCGCCCGGGTATAGCGCCCGGTGCGGTCCTCGGGCGTGCTGAGGGCGTGGATCGCGGCGTCGAAGGCGGTGCCGCCGCTTTCCAGCAGCAGCACGCGTTTGCCGCGCTGCGCCAGCCGGCAGGCGAGCAGCAGCCCGGCGACGCCCGCGCCGACGATGCAGATCGGCGCCTCGACGAAACGTTCGTCCTCGATCTCGGACAGGCAGGAGACGCGCATACGACCTACTCCGCGGCTTGGAGGTGGCTTTGGGCTGCGGGCTCTGCCTCGCGCAGCGCCTGCATCAGACGACGGGCCAGCACGCGGACATTGGGCTCCAGCACCATGCTGTCGTGGTCGCCCGCGACCTCGACCACGCTCAGCCGCTGCGCGTAGGTGCCCCAGCCGTTGTCTTCGAAGAGGAGCGAGCGGTTGGCGTCGATCCGGCGTCCGCCCGAAAGCCGGTGGGCGACCTGCAGGCGCGGGCGGAACAGAGCGACCGGGTCCGGGTAGAGCGTCATCTCCAGTCGGCCGAGCGCCCGGCGGAACGCCGCCTCGATGGCATCGTCGTGGAACCGCTCGGCGGGCACCTCCGCGTGCCGGGCGTGACACGTCCGAAGGCGCGCGGCTTCCCACTTGGCGCGCCGGACCAGCCAGTTCGCCAGGAAGGCACCGCGCTGGGCCCGCAGGTCCTGTAGCTTCATCGCGACGAGATCGCCGGCGGAGAGGCGTTCGCGGCGGGGGAGCGGCGTGTCGAGGAGAACGAGGAGGGCCACGCTCTCACCCTCCTGGCGCAGGAGACGAGCCATGGCGTAGGCCGCGAGTCCCCCGCCGGAGAAGCCGCCGAGGAAGTAGGGCCCGCGCGGCTGCACCGTGCGGATCTCCCGGCAATAATCCTGGGCCATCTCCTCGAAGGTCTCGTGCGGCGCGTGCTCGCCGTAGAGGCCACGGGCCTGGAGGCCGTAGACCGGCCGCTCGGTACCGATGAGCCCGGAGAGGTGACGCAGGTTCAGCACGTTGCCGAACATGCCTGCGCACAGGAACAGCGGCATGCCGCCCGCCCCACGCCCGGCCGGCATCGGCACGAGATGGAGGGATTTCGGCCCCGCCGACGGGCGCGGCCCGGGCACCGCCCTGTCCTCACCGTCGGACACGCCGCCGGCCTGCGCGACCAGCGCGGCGCATTGCGCGATGGTCGGGGCCTCGAACAGGGCGGAAATCGGCAGATCGACTGCGTAAGTCTTCCGGATCATCCGAAAGAGCCGCACAGCGATCAGCGAATGTCCGCCGGCCTCGAAGAAGCTGTCGTGGATGCCGATCCGCTCGACGCCGAGGAGTTCGCCCCACATCTGTGCGAGCGTCCGTTCGACGGCATTGCGTGGCCCCTCGTAGGCGGCACCGGAATCCGCGTGCGCGATGGCGTTCGTCCGGGGAACCGGCAGCGGGGCGCTCGCCAAGCGCTGGAGGGCGGCCAGATCCATCGAACTGACGATGACCTGGGGCCGGCCCGACGCGATTGCGCGAAAGAACGCCTCGACGCCCTCCTCCGGCAGGATGCCCTGGCGCACCTGCGCGGCGAGCCGGGCGGCGGCGCCTTCGGCCGGCGGTGCCGAGCGGACGGGCTCGACCTCGATCTCCGCCGCCCGAAGACCGCCGCCTGCTATGATCGCGGTGTCGGTCAGGCGTTTCACGGTGAAGCGCTCGATTTCCACGAGCACCGCTCCGGCCGCGTCGAGGATCGTGACGTCGAAGGCGGCGCAATCAGGCGGGACGTCGGCACGGTTCAGGCGCACCCAGCTTCGCACGGTGTCGGGCAGGGGACGGTGGATGCGCAGGACCCCGTAGGCGACCGGCACCCACAGGGCCTCGTCCGGATCGTAGCCCGGCACGAGGGCCATGGCGTAGCCGGTGGCGATGTCGAGGAGCGCCGGATGGAGGAGGAGGCCGGTCTCCGCGTCGCCCCGGAAGGCCGGATCGAGGGACAGGTCGGCGAGCGCCTCGCCCTCGCCGAGAGCGATGCGGCGTAGCACGCGCCAGCGCCGACCGAAGGCGAGATGCGCCTCCTGCACGGATCGGAGCGCCGCCCCCGCCGACGCCGCGCTTACACGCTCGCAGGCACGCTCGACCGCCGCGAGGTCCGGCGGCGCAGAGGTCGGCCCGTCGAGGGGCCGGACCAAGCCCTGCGCATGGCGCACCCAACCCGACCGGCCCTCGACCTCGACGAAGCTGCGGAGGTCGAGGCGGTAGCCGTCGCGGGCGGGCTCGAGCCGGGCCTGCACCCGGCGCACGGTGCCATCCGCGATCTGGAGGGGCCTCAGGAAGGTCAATTCTTCGAGGGCGAAGGCCCCCTCGATCCCATGGGCCCGCACGGCCTCGACGGCGGCCTCGACCATGCCGGTTCCCGGCCAGATCGCCTCGCCCGAGCGCAGGCGGTGCTCGTCGAGCATCCAGTGCGTGCGGGCGCTCCACCGCCCTTCGAGGCGACGCCCGCCCGCTCCCTCGTCGGTCCAGCGTTCGAACAATGGGACAGCCGGCGCCGCCTCGCGCGTGGGCCCCGGGACCGCCACGGCGCGGGCGGCAAGCCCGACCCCGTTCCAGATGCCCCAGTGGATCGCCACGGTGCGCCGGTCGTCGCGGCCGGCTTCCGCCTCGGCGAAGGCGTTGAGGTAGGCGTTGGCCGCGACGTAGTCGATCTGGCCCGCGGGCGCCGTCTCGGTGCTCGTGGACGAGAACAGGACGAACAGGTCGAGCGGCGCATCGCGGAATAGGGCGGCGAGGTTGCGTGCGCCCTGAATCTTAGGTGCCAGCACGGTTTCCGCCTCTTCCGGCGACTTGAGGGCGATCAGGCCGTCCCGCACGAGGCCGGCGGCGTGGATCACCCCATGGATCGTCCCGTGCCGGCTCCGTGCCTGCGCCACGGCGAGCCCGATCTCCTCCGGGTTGCTGACATCGGCCACATGGAGCGAGATTTCGGCGCCGTGCGCCTCCATCCGCAGGATCGCCGCGATGGCGGCCGCTGTCCGGTCGGTCGCCCCGTGGGTGCGCAGATAAGCCGGCCACAGCGCCCGGTCGGGCAGCGGGCTGCGGCTGACGAGCGCGAGCCGCGCGCGGAACCGTTGCGCCAGCGCCTCGCCGAGGGCGAGGGCGAGGTCGCCCGTGCCGCCGGTCATCAGATAAGTGCCGCCCTCCCGGAAGTTCTCATGCGATCCCGCCGCGGCAAGTGGGAGCGGGGCGTGGCCGAGAACGAAGCGACGGCCGGCCTGGTAGGCGACGATCTCGTTGGTCGGCTCCGCCGTCAGGTCGTCCCAGAGCAGGCCGAGCGCGTCCTCGGGTTCGGCGGCGGAACGGGCGAGAGCCCAGTGAAGGCGTCCCGGCCGCGACGAGCTTGCGGGCGCGAGATCGAGGTCGATGGCGCGGATCGTGACACCCGGCATCTCCTTTGGGATGACGCCGACGGGCCCCAGCACGGTCGCCTTGCTCGGATCCCCCAGCCTGCGCCCACCGATCGCCTGCATGCCGTTCGTCACGATGGTGAGGTGAAGCGCCTCGGGCGCGGCGTCCCCGAGGGCCTGCGCCAGACCGAGCAGGCCGTGGAACCCGCGCTCCTGATTGCGGTGGAACGGGCTGGAGCCGGGCCGCGCATCGTCCGCCGTCGTCAGCAGCCAGAGGTGGAGGATGCGCTCAGGCAGCTGGCCGTCCTCGCGCAGGGCGCCGACAAGGGCGTCGTAACCGGGCCGGCCCTGCTCCGGGCACAGCGTGAACGCTTCCGGCCCGGTGCGGCGGAAGTCGTCGCCGGCCCGCACCACGGTGACGGTGTGCCCGCCCGCGCGCAGCCGCGCCACGAGCCCCGTCCCGATGCCGAGATCGTCGAGGAAGACGAGCCAGGTCCGCGGCTCGGGGTCTTGCTCGGCGTCGGCACGCAGCGGCGCGAGGGCCTGCCGCCAGACCGGACGGTAGCCCCAGGTCGAGAGGTCGGGGCGCTTGGCTGGGATCTGGTCGTCCGGCGCAAGCGCAGCGGGAGCGACCGGATCGAGAAAGTAGCGCTGGTGCTGGAAGGCGTAGGCCGGCAGTTCGATCCGCCGCGCGCCCGGCTCGAACAGGGCATCGAGATCGACGCTCAGCCCCGTGGCCCAGGCTCGGCCGAGGGCAGACAGAACGTGGTGGTGATCGTCCTCCGCGCTGTCCGGGTGGGGCAGGCTGTTGACGACGCGGTCGGGGGAAATCGTGCCCTGCGCCTTGGCAAGCGAGGCGAGCGCACGGCTCGGGCCGACCTCGATATAGACCCGCGTCCGGTCGGCGGAGAGGCGGGCGAGCCCTTCCGCGAAGCGCACCGTGCCACGCAGGTGACGCACCCAATAGAGCGGATCGCAGGCCTCGCGTGCCGTCAGCCAATCGCCGGTGAGGTTCGAGACGATGGGGATCGTCGGCGCCCGAAGCGGCAACGACCGCAGGAACGCCTCAAATCGGGCGAGGATCGGCTCCAGCATCCGCGAATGGGCGGCGATCGCGATGGCGATGGGCGTGGCGTCGACGCCCTCGTCTGCCAGCGCGCCACGAAAGGCCTCGATCGCTGCCGCCGGGCCGGAGACCACGCACAGTCCCGGCGCGTTCACCGAGGCGAGGTCGAGATCCGGCGGCAGGCGCGCGGCGAGCGCTTCGGCCTCGAGGGCGACGCTCAGCATCCCGCCGCCCGAAACCGAGTCGAACAACTCGCCGCGGAGGTGGACGAGGCGCACCGCGTCGCGCAGCGCCATGCAGCCGGCGACGCAGGCGGCAGCGTTCTCTCCCATGGAATGGCCGATCAGCGCCGTCGGCCGCACGCCGCGACGCATCCACAGGCGGGCCATCGCCACTTCGACGATCAGGATCGCCGGCAGTTGCAGCGAGGGGCGCAGCAGACGCTCGTGACATTGCCGGTCCTGCCGGTCCGCATCGAGCCAGACGCTCCGGAGTTCACCGCGCGTCGCCTCGGGCAGGTACGACAGGCCCTCGTCCACGTCGGCGCGAAACGCCGTGTCCGCACCGTAGAGGGCGCGCGCCATGCCCGGATGTTGCGCGCCGCCACCCGGAAACAGGAAGACGGCGCCCGATGTCTCGGCCAACGCCGCATGGGTGTGAATCCTGGCCGGGTCGGCACCGGTGAGGAGCGCCCCCGCCTCCGCGCAATCCTTCGCGACGAGGACCCGCCGGTGCTCGAACGCGCGCCGCCCTATCCTGAGCGTGTGGGCCATATCGCTAAGCGGCAGAGTGGGATCGCGGGCGATGGCCGAGGCCAGGGCGGCGCCGTTGGCGTCGAGGGCGGCGCGGGACTTCCCCGAAAGCAGGAGGAGATGCGGCCGCCGGGTCTCGGGCCGGCGCGGGCGCGGGCGCGGCGCGGCCTCCAAGATCGCGTGAGCGTTGGTGCCGCCGACGCCGAGCGCGTTGACGGCGGCGCGCCGGGGTGTCCGGCTCTCGGGCCAGGGCGTCAGCCGGTCGGCGACGCGGAAGGGGCTGCCGGCGAAGTCGATCGCCGGATTGGGCGCCTCGTAGCCGAGGCTCGCCGGGATCTCGCCGTGGTGGAGCGCGAGCGCCGTCTTGATCAGGCCGACGACGCCGGCCGCGGTGTCGAGATGGCCGATGTTGGTCTTGACCGACCCGACCCGGCAGAAACCCTTGCGCGCCGTCGATTGCCGAAAGGCCTGGGTCAGGGCGGCAATCTCGATCGGATCGCCGAGAAAGGTGCCGGTGCCGTGGCACTCGACATACTGGATCGTTTCGGCCGCGATGCCGGCGAGTCCCTGCGCCTCGACGATGGCGCGGGCCTGCCCCTCGACGCTCGGGGCGAGGTAGCCGGCCTTGCCGCCGCCGTCGTTGTTCACGGCGGTCGCCTTGATGACGGCCTGGATCGGGTCGCCGTCGGCGAGCGCATCGGCGAGGCGGCGCAGGACGACGACGCCGACGCCGCTGCCGAACACCGTGCCGGCGGCGCGGTGGTCGAAGGCCCGGCAGCGTCCGTCCGGCGCCAGGATCTCGCCCTCCTGATGCAGGTAGCCGCGCCGGTGCGGAAGCTCGATCGTCACCCCGCCCGCGAGCGCCGCATCGCATTCGCGCCCGATCAGGCTCTGGCACGCGGCGTGAACCGCCACCAGCGAGGTCGAGCAGGCGGTCTGCACGTTCACGCTCGGCCCCTTCAGGTCGAACAGGAACGAGGCGCGGGTGGACAGGAAGTCCTTGTCGTTGCCGGTGTGGCGCAGCAGGAACAACCCGACCTGATCGACCAGATCACGGTGGGAGCAGACGTTGTCGTAGAAGTAGCTGCCCATGCCGCAGCCCGCGAACACGCCGACCGGGCCGGGCATCCGCTCCGGCGGCAGGCCCGCATGCTCCATCGCCTCCCAGGCGCATTCGAGGAAGTGACGGTGCTGTGGGTCCATGATCGCCGCATCCTTCGGGCTCAGGCCGAAGAAGCCGGCGTCGAACATCTCCATGTCGGGCAGATCGGCGGTGCAGGGCACGTAGTTCGGCAGGCGGTAGCGCGCCGGCGACTCGCCCGCTGCGTCGAGATCCTCCGGCGAGAGGGTGCGAAAGGCGGCGATGCCCTCACGCAGGTTGTGCCAGAACTCGCCGAGATTGCGGGCTCCCGGCGTCCGCAACGCCATGCCGACGATGGCAATGTCGGTGTCGAGGATGCCGTCCGCCATGGGATTCGCGCCTCTCAGGCAAGCGGTCACGGCAGCGATCTCCGCGACGGATGAACGAAGAAGCCTCACCTGCATCCGACGAAGTCAGGCAGGTGGATCAAGAGGTGCAGGAAGCGCACGCCTCTCGACAATACAGATCGTCCCGATCACGGCCACACGACCTTCGGCGTGATGCTCCCAACCCTTCCGAGTATTCACTATCCCCATAAGGCGTAGTGTTCCGCCGATCGGACGCGTGGCGTTCGGGGACTGCGGCGGGCTAGACCAGGGCTCAGCTTGCAGCGGCGGACAAGGCATCGGCGCCGGTCCGGGAGCCGCCGTCAAACGCTTGTGACGCATCGGCTTTTTCCCGACAGGCCGGTGTCCCTTCGTCGGACTGCGCTCCAGAGAGGTCGCGCCATGCCCACGACGAACGCGTTCCGGTGCGTCCTGATGGGCGACCAGTCGCTCCTGACACGATGCGGCGACCTCTTGATCGAGCGCGGCCACGCCGTGGCCGCCTCGGTGACGGGCAGCCGAACGGTGGCGGACTGGGCCGAGGCGCGGGGTATCCCTGTCTTCGCCGCACCCGAGGCCGGCGAGGGCTTCGGCGCGCTTGAGGCGGCGCTCGCGGAGACCGCTTACGACTGGTTCTTCAGCATCGCCAACCTGCGCATCGTCCCACCGGGCCTGCGGGAGCGCGCCCGACGAGGGGCGATCAACTTCCACGACGGCCCTCTGCCACTCTATGCCGGGCTCAACGCGCCGGCATGGGCGATCCTTTCGGGCGAGACCCGCTTCGGCGTGACGTGGCACGCAATGACCGACACGGTCGATGCTGGGCCGATCCACGTCCAGCGCCTGTTCGACCTGAGCGCGGACGAGACCGCCTTCACCCTCAATAGCCGCTGCTTCGAGGTGGGGCTCGAGAGCTTTCGCGATCTCCTCGACGCGATCGAGGCCGACCGGCTGGAATCGATTCCGCAGAGGGCGGAGGACAACCTCCTCGGGCGGCACCACAGACCGTCGGCAGCCGGCCTCCTGCGCTTCGACCGGCCAGCCGAGGATCTCGAACGGCTGGTTCGTGGCCTCGATTTTGGCCCCGGCTACGCCAACCCGCTGTTTACCCCCAAGCTCCGGATGGCCCACACCACCTACCGCGTCGGCACCCTGACCGCGACGGAAGCGCTCTCGGTCTCCCCCCCGGGCACCGTGCTCGCCGTCGCGGCCGACAGCATCACGGTGGCCTCGCTCGACCGCGCTGTGCGGATCGAGGGCTTTTTTGATCTAGAGGGTGCCGTCCTCTCACCCATCGGCCTGTTCGAGGCCGGCCAGCGCCTACCGCTCCTGGACGAGTCGGAGGCCGACGCGCTGTCGCGCCTCGTCGCGGGACTCGTCCGCCACGAGGACGCGATCCGCCGCCGGCTCGTCTCGGTCAATCCTCTTGCTCTCGCCGAGACCAGGGACGGCACCGGGGCGATGCCGGCTCCTGCGGACCTTCCGCTCACGCCGCCGGCGACCCTGAGCAGCGACCGGCTGGTCGCGGCGCTCGCGGGCTACCTCGTCCGGGTCTCGCCGGACGCGACGTTCGATGTCGCTTACGCGGACGCGGCGGTCGGAGCGGGGCCCCAGGCCTATCCGGGGCTGTTCGCCCCGGCCCTGCCAATGCGGATCGCCGTGGACGAGACCACCACGGCCGACGACCTCGAACGGTCCGTGGCGGCCGAGATCGCGCTTCTCCGCCGCTGGGGCACGCATCTGAGCGACCTGCCCGCGCGCCGCCCCGAGCTTCCGGCGCGGCGCTTCGGCGTCGGCCTCGTCCAGGCGGAGGCGCCGTCGGCGGCGCATGCGCTGCCCGGCTGTGCCGTGACCTTCGTGGTCGGCACCCGGCGGCCGGAACTGCTGCTCGTGCACGACCTCGCCCGGCTCTCGGGCCCGGATGCCGAGGCCCTTGCGGGGCGCGTCAGGATCCTGCTCCACGCCTTCGCGCAGACTCCGCACGTCCCGTTACGCGACCTGCCGCTGATGTCGATCACCGAGCAGCAGCGGATGCTCGCGGCCTGGACCGGGCCGACGGACCCGTTCGACCGCACGGCCTGCGTCCACACTCTGGTCGAGGCGCAGGTCGATCTCACCCCCGAGGCGACCGCCCTGGTCTTCGGCGAGGAGAGCGTGACCTACCGCGCGCTCGACGCCCGCGCGAACCGCGTCGCCGCCCTCCTGCGGGAGAAGGGCGTCGGGCCGGACCGGCCGGTCGGCCTCTATGTCCGCCGCGGAATCGACCTCGTCGTCGGCGCGCTCGCGATCCAGAAAGCGGGCTCGGCCTACCTGCCCCTCGATCCGACTTATCCGAGCGAGCGCCTCGCCTTTATGATCGAGGACAGCGGCGTCGCGGTCGTGCTGACGCAGCGCGCGCTCGCCGGTTCCGTTCCGGGCACGAACCGGGCGTTGGTCGCCATCGAGGATGCGGCGGGCCGATCCACCGAGCGCGTGCCCTCGGGGGGCGGCCCGGAGGATGCGGCTTACGTCATCTACACCTCCGGCTCGACCGGACGCCCCAAGGGCGTGGTGATCGAACACCGCAACGTCGCCAACTTCTTCGCCGGCATGGACGAGCGCGTCGCGGGGCGCGAGGATCGAGATCCGGTCTGGCTCGCGGTGACGAGCCTATCCTTCGACATCGCGGTACTGGAACTGTTCTGGACGCTGGCCCGCGGCTTCGAGGTCGTGATCGCCGCCCCCCGCGCCACCGCCGCCGAGGTGAGGCCGGGACTGGGGGGCATGGCCTTCAGCCTGTTCCACTGGGGCAACGATGACGCGGTCGGACGCGACAAGTACCGGCTCCTGATCGAGGGCGCGCGGTTTGCCGATTCGCACGGCTTCTGCGCCGTCTGGACGCCGGAGCGGCACTTCCACGCCTTCGGCGGGCCCTATCCGAACCCGGCCGTCACCGGCGCGGCGGTGGCCGCGGTAACCCGCAACGTCGGCATCCGCGCCGGGAGCTGCGTCCTACCGCTGCACCACCCTGCCCGCGTGGCGGAGGAATGGGCCGTCATCGACAATCTCAGCGACGGCCGCGTCGCGCTGGCCTTCGCCTCGGGCTGGATGCCGGAGGATTTCGTGCTTCGGCCCGAAAACGCGCCGCCGCACAACAAGGCAGCGCTCCTGCGCGACATCGAGACCGTGCGCCGTCTGTGGCGCGGTGAGACCGTGCCCTTCGGCGTCAGCGACAAGACGGTCGCGGTCGCGACCCTGCCCCGCCCGGTCCAGGCGGAACTGCCGGTCTGGGTCACGACGGCGGGCAACCCCGACACCTTCCGCGAGGCGGCGGCGCTGGGCGCCAACGTGCTGACGCATCTTCTCGGCCAGACGATCGAGGAACTGGCCGAGAAGATCGCGGCCTACCGCGCGGCCCTGGTCGAGGCCGGGCGCGACCCGGCCGCCCACACCGTCACCTTGATGCTGCACACCCTTCTCGGCGAGAATCGGGACGAAGTGAGGTCGCTCGCGCGCAAACCGATGCGCGACTACCTGCGCAGCGCCGCGGGCCTGATCAAGCAATACGCCTGGGCCTTTCCGGCCTTCAGGCGGCCGGTCGGCATGAGCAACCCGATGGCCCTCGACCTCTCGGCGCTCGATGCCGAGGAGATGGAGGCAATTCTCGATTACGCCTTCGAGCGCTACTTCGAGGACAGCGGCCTGTTCGGCACGGTGGAGGACGCGCTTGCCCGCGCCGCCGCCCTCAAGGCCGTCGGCGTCGACGAGATCGCCTGCCTGATCGATTTCGGCATCCCGAACGCCGTCGCCCTGGAGCGCCTTCACCCGCTGGCCGAGGTCGTCGCCCGCGCCGCCGCCGCGCCGGCGGCCGTCGAGGCGAGCCTCGGAGCCGAGATCCGCCGCCACGGGGTGACGCATCTGCAATGCACCCCCTCAATGATGCGGATGCTGCTCGCCGACGTCGAGGAGCGGGCGGCCCTCGGGGCGGTGGATCACCTCTATCTCGGCGGCGAGGCGCTGCCGGGCACCCTGCTCGCCGAGATGGCGGCGGCCGGCATCGAAACGGTCGAGAACATGTACGGCCCGACCGAGACGACGATCTGGTCCTCGACGCAACCCGCTCTGCCCTGCGATGGCGTGGTGCCGCTCGGGCGGCCGATCGTGAACACGCGCTTCTACGTCCTCGACGCGCAGGGCCGGATCGTCCCGCCCGGATTGCCGGGTGAACTCCATATCGGCGGCGCCGGGGTGGCGCGGGGCTATCTCGGTCGCCCGGAACTCGACGCCGCGCGCTTCCTGACCGACCCGTTCCTGCCGGGCGAGCGCCTCTACCGCACTGGCGACCGGGTCCGCTCCGATGGGGACGGGACGCTGCACTATCTTGGGCGCGTCGACGATCAGGTGAAGCTGCGCGGCCACCGGATTGAGCTCGGCGAGATCGAGGCGGTGCTCCACGCCGTCCCCGGCATCCGCGAGGCGGTTGTCGCCGTCCGCGAGGACCAGCCGGGCGATGCGCGCCTCGTTGCCTACCTGCGCCTGTCCGGTGGCCCGGTGCCCGCCGAGACCCTGCGGGCGCATCTGGCGCGCAGTCTGCCGGAGGTGATGATCCCGGCTCTGTTCGTCCCTCTCGACCGCTTCCCCCTGACGGCCAATGCCAAGGTGGACCGCAACGCGCTGCCGGCGCCGGCGAGCGCTGCCCCGGCCGAGGACACGGCGCTGCCGGACGGCGACCTGGAACAGCGGATCGCCGCGGTATTCGGCCGGGTGCTCGGCTTGGAGCGGATCGGCCGGAGCGAGAACTTCTTCGGCCTCGGTGGGCATTCCCTGCTCGCGGTGCAGGCGCATCGCGACCTCAAGGCGGAGGTGGCCCCGGATCTTGCCGTCACCGACCTGTTCCGTTTTCCCAGCGTGGCGGGCCTCGCCCGGCACCTCGCCGACCGCAGCATCACCGATGCCGCCCTGGGCCAGGTCGCCGACCGGGCCGCGCAGCGCCGCAGCGCGATGCGCCTGCGCGCCGGTCCGGCGCCGCTCGCGCGGGACGCAGGTTAGTGTCTCTCACAAACGTCCCGCTGCGCCGTCGCGCCCGGAGAGGCACCGGCAGTGAACGGGCGTTTTGTCAGGCACTCTTAATCGCTCCATCGAGATAGAGGGTTCGGTTCATGCACGCCCATCGCCTCGCCGCCGGCCTCGCGCCGAGCCCCATGGCGATCTACGGCAGCCGCTACCGGCAGAAGCGCCTCGCCGGCTTTCTAGCCCTGGTCGATGCGGCGCTGGCCGAGGGGCGCCGGCCCTGCCGCGTGCTCGATCTCGGCGGCGAGACCGGCTACTGGGCGGGGCTGTCCGATCTCTGGGCGGACCGGCCCCTGGAGATCACCATCGTCAACCGGATGCCCCAGGCGGTGCCGGACGAGCGCTTCGCCGTGCGTGTCGGCGATGCCTGCGCGATGCCGGAATTCGGCGACCGCGCCTTCGATGTGGTGCACTCCAACTCGGTCCTGGAACATGTCGGCTCGTGGACCAACAAGCGCCGCATGGCAGCCGAAATCCGGCGGCTCGCGCCGCGCTACTTCGTGCAGACGCCGAACTACTGGTTCCCGATCGAGCCCCATTTCCGCACGCCACTGTTTCACTGGCTGCCCCGCCCGTGGCAGCGCGACTTGCTGCTGCACGGCCGCCGCGGCTGCTTCCACCGCGCCACCAGCCTCGATCAGGCCGACTGGATGCTCAATGATTCGAGCCTGCTCGATGCGCGCGAGATGAGGAACCTCTTTCCCGAGTCCAGGATCGTGCGCGAGCGGGTCGCGGGGCTGACGAAGTCGCTGATCGCGCTTCGCTGACGTTCCGTCACCCCGTGGGCCGGAACGGGTTCCAGTCCGGCTGCCGCCACAGCAACCAGCGCCGCTGCACAGCCTGCCGCAGGCGCGCCCAGTGCGCCCGGAGGAACCCGTGCTCCGGGCGCCCATGCGCCCGCTCCACGTAATCCCACAGGGCGTCCAGCCCCCCGGCCCGCAGCTGCGCGGCGCAGGTGTCGGGATCGGGCAAAGCCGCCTCCGGCAATCCCTGGGCGACGTAGTCCTGCAGTGCGCGGGCGCGCTCCGGTGCAAGGTCGTCCGGCACCCTGAGGCCCACGGGGGAACGACCGGTGATCGCCACGTACACCACGAGGGCAAGGTAGTAGCTTCCGAGCCGCGTCGGATGCACGTCGTCGGCAACGAGAAGCTCGACCGTCTCGCGCACGCTGGCCCCGGTGAAGCCGGGAAGGCCCGCGCCCTCGGTCACCCGCGCGATGAGTTCGGCGAGAGCGAGCGCCGCCGGCACGGTCTCGATCCGGTCGCGGCGCCCCTTGGCCGCGAGGTCGCTGCCGGCAGCCGCCGCGACGCAGTGCCAGATCGGGGCGGCTGCGCGCTCGTAGGCGATCCAGCGGCGCGGATCGCCCTTGTCGTCGAGGGCCATCCACGGGGTGTAGAAGTACGTGACCGCCTGCGGATGGCCTGCGGCGAGGCGGTCGTGGAGCCGGCGCAGCTGGCGAACCGTGTCGTTCCACAGGAGGACGGCGGGCAGCACGTGCTGTTCGGTGACGATCAGCGTGTCGTAGGCGCGCCCCGCGAGCCCGCCGTCGGGCCCGGTCGGCCGTCCGTCCCGGTCGGTTCCGGCCCCTTCCACCCGCTCGCGCAGGCTGGAACCGGCCCCGTGCTGCCGATCCCAGATGATGGCGACACCCGAAGCTTCGAGGAGCGCAGCGAGGTCGTCGGGAAGCGGGTGGTCGAGCAGGCTGTGCCCCGACAAGAAGATCGTCCGCGCCTCTGGACCCACCGCGGTCGGGGCTGAGGCCGCCCCCGTCCCGGCCAGGCAGGCCGCCGCCGCGAGGGCCGCCGCCCCGGGCCGGAGGTGCATCCAGGGCTGCCGCGAGCCGCTCACGGCTCGTCGCCCCGGTGAGTCCGAATCCAGTGTCGCGGCCGGGTCGAGAGCAAGCGCGGCGTGAGCGCGAGGCCCGAGGCGACATAAGACAGAAGCGCAACGGGGCGCGTTGGCACGAGGCTCTCTCGTTCCGACAGCCACGCGGTCACGATGGCCCCCGTCACGCCGAGCAGGCTGACGAGACCGATCGTGAGGGGAACGCCTGAGCCGCCCGCCAAGACCAGTCCGGCCCCGAAGGTCGCGAGGATCATGTCGGCCGCGAGCAAGAGCGTCAGCGGCGGCACCATCAGGTCGAGCACCAAAGCCACAAGGTGCCGGTCGCGTCGGATCAACCCGGTGAGCAGCGGCGCCAGGGCGCCGGCCATGAGACGGAGATGCCCCTGCTGCCAGCGCTGCCGCTGGAGTGCCGCCGCTTGCCGCGAGGTCGGAAACTCGCTGACCACGAGGGCCTCGGCGCAGTAGACCGGGGCCCGCCCCGCCGCTGCGCAGGCCAGCCCGAGCGTGAGGTCTTCCACGATGTCGCCGCTGGCGAGTTCGAGGGTCGCGATCAGGGGCCAGGGAAACGCCATGCCGCTTCCGGCGAGCTGGCAAGGCAGCCCGAGCGCCTGCAGCCCAAGGGGGCGGATGCGGTTCTTCACCACCTGCGCGAAGGCCGCCACCGTCGTGTCCCGCCGCCCACCCGCGCCGGCTAGGATGAGGTAGCAGGCCTGAGTTGGGCGCGCGGTGGCCCCCGCCGTCGCCGCGAGGACATCGAGCGTGCCGGGGCCGAGCTGGCAATCGGCATCGACGAACACCACGATCTCGGGTGGGGCCCGTTCGAGGAAACGGATTCCGGCATCGAGTGCGTAGCCCTTGCCGCACTTGGCCGCATCCGTGCGCACGACCACCTCGGCCCCCGCCTCCGCGGCGATCGCAGCCGTCCCGTCCGTGCAATTGTCGGCGACGACGACCACACGGTCACCTTCGCGCAGCTGGGCGCGGACACTGCGGAGCGTCGCGGCGAGATGCCGTTCCTCATCATGAGCGGGGACGACCACGGCGAGCCGTGCTCGGACTGCCGCGGGCGGCGCTTCGATGCCGGGCCTGCGCCCGATGAGGAGCGCCGCCGCGATCTCGCCGCAAAACACCGCCCCCGACACCGCCAGGAGGCAGCCCGCCACAAGGAGAAGCAACGATATAGCCGACATCTGTGCGGATCTCAATTGAAGCGCAGTAATTCCAAGCCTGATACAGTCTCGGTCTGAAATCGTACCCGAACAATCGTCGTTTTCTACCCCATAAGATCGGCTCTCTACCGCATTCGTGTGCGGATTGCTCCGATCTCTCCCATCCTACCTCCGGCAGGCACGGACGCGTATCGGTCCATCACCAGCCGACGTAGGAACCTAGATCATACGGCCACGCCTCTACTCGATCGGATCGATTGACCGGATTGTAGCCCCGACGCGAACTCGGAGGACCGAAGCAGACGGCCCCCGGGGAGCGGATCATGCGAAAAGATTCGGCGCATCTGGCCTTCAAGCGCACGCATTTCCTGCGGACGCCCTTCGACGCGGTGGAGCCGGACGACCTCGTCGCCCTGCTCTCCCGGACCACGAGCGCAGCGCCGTTCCGCTACGTCGTCACACCCAACGTCGATCACGTGGTTCGGCTGCGCCAGACGGTCTCCCTCGTCACCCATTACGAGGCGGCGTGGCTTTCGCTCTGCGATAGCCGGCCGATCGCCCTTCTGGCGCGCCTGCTCGGCGAACCGCTTCCGCAGATGGCGGGCTCGACGCTCACCGCGCGGCTGTTCCGCGACGTGATCCGGCCCGGCGACCGCATTGCCGTGGTGGCAGCGGATGCCACGGTCGCCGCGCAGCTGCGGCAGCGTTTTCCCAAAATCGACTTCGCCGTCATGGTCGCCCCGGCGGATGTTGGCGGCAACGCCGACAGGCTCCAGGCCTGCGCCGACTTCGTGGTCCGCGCCCGCGCCCGCTTCGCCTTCATCGCGATCGGCTCGCCGCAATCCGAGCGGATCGCCTTCCGGGCCGCCCTCGACCCGGACGCCACCGGTCTCGCCCTGTGCGTGGGCGCGGCGCTCGAGTTCCTCGTCGGCCGCAAGGCGCGGGCGCCGCTATGGATGCAGCGGAGCGGGCTCGAATGGACGCATCGCCTCGCCTGCGAACCGCGCCGCTTGTGGCGACGCTACGTGTTCCGGGTCCTGCCGCTCGCTCGCCTCGTGCTGATCGAATGCGCTCACCGCCTCGCGGCGCGGCGCCCGGCGGCACGCCCGGTCGAGGGCTGAGCCGTGCGGTTCGACGTCCTGCCCCGGTTGGGTCTCCGCTCCCTGCACCGGATCGGCCCGGAGCCGGACCGGCACTGCCTTGGCCCCCAATCCGCTGACGAGACGATGCCGGCCTTCCTGCCCGAAATCGCGTCCAGAGGCCGGATCGCCCTTGTCGGCACCGGTTTCGTGGCCGACTTCTACATGCAGTCGTTCGCGACGTTCCCAGAGCTTCGCGTGGTCGGCGCCTTCGACGCCGATGCGACGCGTCTCGCCGCCTTCTGCGCGCATTGGCGGGTGTCGGCGCGCGACAGCCTGTCCGATCTCCTGCGGGCTGGCCCCGAGGCCCCCGACCTCGTCCTCAACCTCACCAATCCAGGCTCCCACTACGCCGTCAGCCGCGCCTGCCTGGAGGCGGGGTATCCGGTCTACTCGGAGAAGCCGCTCGCCACCGAGATGGAGGAGGCCGAGGCGCTCCAGGCCCTGGCCGAGTCCCGCGGCCTGATGCTGGCCTCCGCGCCCTGCAGCGTGCTGGGCGAGGCGGCACAGACCGCCTGGCTCGCCCTACGCCGCGGCGTGATCGGGCCGGTGCGCCTCGTCTACGCCGAACTCGACGATGGCTTCCTTGCGCTCGCGCCCTACCGCAACTGGAAGAGCCCCTCCGGTGCGCCCTGGCCCTACGCCGACGAGTTCCGGGTCGGTTGCACCCTGGAACATGCGGGCTACTACCTGACCTGGCTGATGGCGATGTTCGGCTCGGTGACGAGCGTCGTCTCCGCCTCCGCCCGGCTCGCCGCCGATCGGCTGCCGACCGGCGCGCCCGCTCCCGACTTCACCTGCGCCACGCTGTTCTTCGAGACCGGCGTGGTGGCGCGGCTCACCTGCAGCATCGTCGCCCCTCACGACCACGCGATCCGCTTCATCGGCGACGAGGGCGTCGTCGAGATCGATCAGTGCTGGGACAACGATGCGGCGGTGCGGCTGCGCCGCCGCCACGCGATCCGCAGACGCCTCGTCGACAGCCCGTTCTCGCGGCGCATCCGCATCGACGGCCGGACCCATCCGAAGGTGGCGCGCTGGGGCTCGACCGCGATGAACTTTGCCCTCGGCCCCGTCGAGATGCTCTGCGCGATGCGCGAGAGGCGGACGTGCCGGCTCTCAGCCGCCTTCGGGCTGCACCTCACCGAAGTCACCCTGGCGATCCAGAGCGGCGCCGGGCACCAGACGATGCGCACGACCTGCCCGGTGGTGGCGCCGATGCCCTGGGCGGCCGGTCCGTGACGGCGGACGCACCTCCGGACCGGCCGCGGTTCGGCGTGATCGGCACCGGCCTCATGGCGGCGTCCATGATGCGGACCTTCGCCCGCGCCGGCATCCCCGTCGTGGCTGTGGCCTCCCGCGATGGGGCCCGCGCCCGCCGGTTCGGCAAAGCCTTCGCTGTGCCCGACGCTGACGGCACCCTCGACCGGCTCTTGGAGCGGCGCGACGTCGAGGCGGTCTACATCGCCAACGCCACCGTCGATCACGAGGCGACCGCGCTCGCCGCGTTGGAAGCCGGCAAGGCGGTCTTGTGCGAGAAGCCTCTGGCGCTGGACGCGGCGGGCGCCGCGCGGGTGGCGGCGGCCGCCCGACGGGCGAACCGGCTGTGCATGGAAGGGCTGTGGACCCTGTTCCTGCCCGGCCATCTCCGCTTCCTGTCTCTGGCCGAGGCTGGGGCCTGCGGCGTGCCGGGTCATCTTTGCGCCGAATTCGGCTCGGCGGAATCGGCCACGGATCGGCTCCTCGAGCCGGCGGCGGGCGGCGTTCTGCTCGACCGGAGCGGCTACCTCCTCGCCCTGGCCCTCAAGGCCCTCGGCCCGGTCGAGCGCATCGACGCCCAAGTCGCGCTGAGCCCGGCGGGGATCGACCATCACGCCTGCCTGCAACTCGGCCATCGCGCGGGCGGGCATTCGCAGCTCGCCCTGTCGTTCAAGGTGCAACTGGCCAACCGGGCGCGCCTGTCCGGCCCCGCCGGCTCGCTCGAACTCGGGGACCGGCTCCCGGCCGCCGAGTGGCTCGCCCTGCGCCGCGCCGGCCTTCCGCGCACGGTGCGGATGGAGGCGGCATCCGATCCGCGCGGCCGGCTGGCGGGGCGGCTGCGCACCGTCCCGCTCCTGCGCCGTCTGCACCGGAGCCTGCCGAGCGGCGCGACCGAGCACCTGACCTACGGCCCCGACCCCTACCTGCCCGAGGTCCGCCACTTCCTGCACCTGCTGCGCACGGGCGCCGGGGAGAGCGACGTCGTGCCCCTCGCCCTGTCGCTGGACATCCTGCGGATCATCGACCGGGCCCGCGCCGTCGCCCGCAGCCGCACACCGCCATTCGAGGGCCGCTCCCGTGAGAATCGCCTACCTGATGAACTCCTACCCGATGACGAGCACCACGTTCATCCGGCGGGAGATCGAGGCGCTCGAACAGCGCGGGCTTGAGATCCGCCGCTTCGCAATCCGCGCATGGCCAGTGGCGCTGGTGGACCTGCGCGACGTGGCCGAGCAGGGACGGACCGAGTACCTTCTCACCGGCAACCTCGCCGGCCTCGTCGGCGCATTCCTGCGTGAGGCGGCGGACAATCCGGGCGGCCTCCTGCGCAGCCTGCCGACTTGGCTGCGGCTCG
Source organism: Methylorubrum salsuginis (assembly GCF_900114375.1). Lineage (GTDB taxonomy): Bacteria > Pseudomonadota > Alphaproteobacteria > Rhizobiales > Beijerinckiaceae > Methylobacterium > Methylobacterium salsuginis. The sequence goes on from NZ_FOSV01000031.1 coordinate 38,025, forward strand.
CCCGCGACACCGGCGGCCTCGTCCGGCCCATGGCCTACCTGATGCAGGCAGCACTCCTGCGCCGACGGGCGGCGAAGGAGGGAATCGACCACATCCACGTGCATTTCGCCACCAACGCCACGGCGGTGGCCATGCTGGCGCGGCTGATGGGGGGACCGGGCTACAGCTTCACTGCCCACGGTCCCGACGAGTTCGCCGATTCCGCGACCTTGAGCGTCGCGCCGAAGATCGCCCGGGCGCGCTTCGTCGTCGCGATCTCGGACTATTGCCGCGACCGCCTCGCCGGCCTCGCCGGCCCGGGCGACGCGGCCAAGATTCATCTCGCGCGCTGCGGCCTCGCCCTGGAGGAGTTTCCCGACGGCGACCCCGAGACCGACGCCCTCGCCGCGGCCAGCCAGACCTTCGTCTGCGTCGGCCGGTTCTGCCCCGTGAAGGGACAGGTCCTGATCCCGCAGGCGGTCGCCGCCCTCGCACCGCGCTTCCCCCGCCTGCGTGTCGTCCTCGTCGGCGACGGCGAGAGCCGGCCGGCGATCGAGGCGGCGATCCGGGCGCACGACGTCAGCGACCGGGTGATTCTGCACGGCTGGGCGCCCAACGCCGAGGTGCTGGCGCTGATCCGCACGAGCCGGGCCCTGCTTCTGCCCAGCGAGGCCGAGGGTCTGCCCGTGGTGATCATGGAGGCGCTGGCGCTCCGGCGCCCGGTGATCACGACCCGGATCGCCGGCATTCCCGAACTCGTCGACGACAGCTGCGGCTGGCTCATATCGCCGGGCGATGGGGTCGCCCTGACCGGAGCCCTGGCGGCGGCGCTCGACTGCCCGCCTGCCGAATGGGCCGCGAAGGGCGCCGCCGGCCGCGAGCGCGTTGAGTGCCTGCACGACCGCCGGTCGCTCGCCCGTGCCTTGAACCGGCTATTTGCCGAAGCCGGCCGCAGCGAGGCGCCCGCGACCGTTCGAGAGGGCAAAGCCGGGATCGCCGCCGGCTCGGCATGAGGAACTCGGACATCGTCCCGAAAGATGGTTTCCGGCTTTCGGAAAAGAGACGATACGGCACAAAAACGTAGAGCATCGTCCTGGATCCGATATCCAGGACGATGCACGAGCGCCCGCAGCGCAGTCCTACGACGTGCGAACCTCAGAGTAGTGGATGCTCTTGAGCCCCCGGCCGGATCAATAAGCGTTATGGGGCGTCACCAGCGCCCGCACGGTGCGGAGCATGATCCAGAGGTCGAGCCAGAAGCTCCAGCGCTCGATGTAGCGCAGGTCGAACTCGACCCGGCGCTCGATCGCCTCCGGCGTCGATGTCTCGCCGCGGAAGCCCTCGACCTGGGCGAGCCCGGTGATGCCCGGCTTGACGTGATGGCGGAGCGCGTAGTCGGCGACGCGGGCGGAGAAGTCGTGGTCGTGGGCCATGGCGTGGGGCCGCGGGCCGATCAGCGACATCTCCCCCTTCAGCACGTTGAGGAGCTGCGGCAGTTCGTCGATGCTGGTGCGCCGCAACAGGCGCCCGATGGGAGTGATGCGCGCGTCGTTGCGCCGGGCCTGGACGACGCGGGTGCCGTCTTCCTGCACCGTCATCGTACGGAACTTGTAAATCTCGAACGGCCGTCCGTTGAAGCCGTTACGGGTCTGGCGGAACAGGGCGGGCCCTCGCGAAGTAACGCGGACCAGCATTCCGACGACGACGAGCAACGGCGCCAGCGCAAAGCAGAGCACGAGCGCCAGCACGATATCGACGCAGCGCTTCGCGGCGCGTTCGATCAGGTTGAGCGGCGCGCGCTGGAGTTCGAAGGCAAAGGTGTCGTGCGCCGGCACGAGGCGGCAGCGCAGCAGCTCGGCCTGTCCCGCGTCGGCGATCAGCTTGACCGGGATCGGCACCCGGCGCAGCTCGGCCAGCAACGCCCGACACTCCGCCAGGGAGCGCTGACGGCAGACGAGGTGGATTTCCTCCGCCCCGGAGGCGCGGATGCCCGCAATCAGCCGGTCCAGGGTTGTGCGGTCGAGCATCGACAGGTCGGGAACCGCGACGCTGTCGGATTGCTCGCCCCCGTCCCCTGCCGGAGCCTCGGCGATGGTGTAGGCGCGCCGGAACCGCAATTGCCCACCGGCGATGCTGCTGCACAGGGCGCTCGCCACGCGATAGCGCGACACCAGCAGCACCGCTGGGGCGCCGAGTGCGAAGACCGCGAGGCCGACCGTATCGACTCGCCCTTCGATTCCGAGCCCGGAGACGATGATCCAGAGAAACAGGCCGGCGGCGATGCAGGGGCCGACGATGCGCCGCGCCGAGCCGCGCGGATCGACGATCCGGTCGGGATGGTAGGCGCCGTTGAGCGAGAGAAGCGGGAGCAGCACCGCCATCGGGATCGCGGCGACGGCGGCGAACCGCATCGTGTCGCCTGGAACGCCGTGGCGGATCCGGCAATGCACCTCGTGCCCGAGCAGCGCCGTGCTGAGCAGCAGCAAAGGATCGAGGACGATCAGGATCCAGCCCAGATGCTCGTAGGCGATCGCCAGGGCCGATGAGCGACCGGTCAGGCGCGGCGCAAAGTCGATCGCGTGCTCACTCACGTCCGCCTCCGGCGAAACTTCCGAAAGGTTAACAATATGTTAACCGATCATCCCATCGCTCGGACCCACCGGCAATCCGATCGAAGGTGGTAGGAAGGAATCCAGTTGCGGATGGTCACTGCTCCGAACGGACCGAAACGGCAGTCTTGTTCACTCGCTGGGCTACGGCTCCGGACGAGAGGGGCACGCTTGCTTGTATTCGATCAGCTGGCCGCCGCGTCCCCGGCGGCGATCCGCATGGAAGCGCAGTATACCCTCGAGCTCCGGCAGCTTCGCCAGCAGCGCGAAACCGGCATAGAGCCAGTTGTCGCGGCTGCGGGCGCCGCGTCGGAAGGCGATCCGGCCGATCTGGAGCGGATAGATCAGGAGGAAGCCCAGGGTGGCGGGGTACAGAGCCGCGGGCAGCAACGCGGCGAGCGGCAGCAGCCCGCCCCAGAAGACGGCGCGGGGCACCGCTTCCGCCCAGATCGCGCAGGGCTCGCCGCGATGGAGCCGCGAGACCTCGGCGAAGGCGTAGCCGGCGCGCACGGCGCGGCGCCACCATTGGCGGAACCGCATCATGGCCGCATCGTGCGCGGTCATCTCCGCCGGGAGGCGCCGGATCGTCCAACCGCTCTGACGCAGACGCACGCAGAGTTCCGGCTCCTCGCCCGCGATCAGGCTGCCGCGATAGCCGCCGGCCTCGCGGAAGGCGCAGGCGCGCATCAGCACGTCGCCGCCGCACTCAGACACGATGCCGGTCGGCCCGTCCCATTCCATGTCGCAGAGCCGGTTGAACAGCGTCCGCTCGCGATGACGCTCGCGGCGGCGGCCGCAGACGGCGGCGATGCCGGCATCGCGGTCGAGGATTTCGACCGCCGCCGCCAGCCAACTGGGGGCCAGCGTGCAGTCGCCGTCGATGAACTGGACGTAGGTCAGTCCTGGTTCGCAGGCGCAGAGCGCGGCAAAGCCCGCATTCCGGGCCCGCGCCGCCGTGAAGGGCTGCCCGTCGTCGAGCGTCACGACGGTCGCGCCGAGGCCGGCCGCCAGGGCGACGCTGCCGTCTTGCGATCCGGAATCGACGTAGACGATCCGGCAGCCCGAGTCCGCAGCGGACACGAGGCAGACGCGCAGTCGCTCGCCCTCGTTGCGCCCGATCGCGACGAGTCCCAGCACAGGCGTGCGCTGCGCGCGGCGAAGGTCGCTCATGGGTGTTCGCTCATGGCGGCGGGCCTCCCGGAAGCGGGATGCCATCGAAGGCGGTGCCGAAGCCGGCTTCGTGGCGCAGAAGCGTAAAGACGGCCACGAGGCCGACCAGCATCAGAGTGGCGAGGAGATCCTGGCCCCGGAAGGCGATCCGCTCGCGGATCGGCCCAGCGAGAAGGGCCGCGTAGCGAACCGCTTCGGCGCTCGCTAGAACGAGAATCGCCCCGGTGAGGCCGGCGGCCCCGAACCCGGCCGGCAGCGCGAGGATCAGGTAGGCGAGCTTCAGGCAATTGCCCGCAGCGCTGTATTGCGGTCGCCCGAGGCCGATCAGGACGTACTCGTTCGTGGCGCACAGAACGGTGCCCCAGGTGCCCGCGAGTAGCAGCGGCAGCATCCAGCCGGCCTCGGCATAGCGCGGGTCGTAGATCGCCCGAATCGCACAATCGCCCAGCGCGATCGCCCCGGCGAGACAGAGCGCCGCCGCCAGGAGGAAATGGAGACGCAATGGCGCGATCTCCCGGCGCAGGCTCCCCCGCGGCAGGCTGGCCGAGGCCGAGACCAGCGGGAAGATCAGCGAGTGGCCGAGCCGCCCCGCGAGCATGGCCGGCAGGTCGGCCATCGTGCGGGCGATGCCGTAGACGCCGAGCACCGCCAGCGGCACCGCCTGCCCGAGATAGAGCCGGTCGACGTTCAGGCACAGGAAGCCGAGAAACGACCACGCGAAGATCCACTTGCCGAAGCGTAGGATCGCGCGGGCGTGGTCCCGCTGGAGGGCCGGGCGGTTGCGCGCCTCGGGCAGCAGGAAGCTCATCGCCACCCGCACCGTCGCGGCCAGGATGTTGGCGGCCAGGATCGCCCAGATCGTCGGGCTCAGGGCCGCGAGGCACAGGACGGAGACCGAGCTGATCACGTCCTGGGCGAGGTCGAACAGGTTCAGGCGGGCGAGCTGCAGGCGCCGCTGCAGCAGGTAGATCGAGGTCGAGGTCGCACCGAGCAGGGCGACCGTCACGGCGCCGAGTTGGATGACGGCCTCGGGCACGCCGTAGAGGTCGGCGACGGGGCCCGCGAGCATCAGGCAGGCCGCGAACAGGAGGAGCCCGCGAATCAACTGGACCGTCCACGCCGTGTCGCGGAACGCCGCCTTCTCTCCATCCGGATGCGTGACGACGCTCTGGCCGATCCCGACATCCGAGAGCAGGTCCGCTCCGGCCCGGACCGCCGAGACGATCGCCACCATCCCGAACACTTCGGGCGCAATCAGTCGCGACAGAACGATATTGGAGCCGAAGCGCACGGCCACGACCGCCACGTAGGTGCCGATCGTCCAGGCCGCCCCGCCCAGGACGACGCTCCGACCCAAGGCCGCGACGCTCATCGGATGGCTTCGTCCTCGTGCTGCCCGCCGGGTGCGGCGGACGGAGCCGAGCCTAGGGCGAGCGCGGCCGAAATGGCGATTACGCCTTTGTTGGCTATCCGGCTGGACCTCGCATCGAAAGGCGTAGCCGCCCGCGCCGAAGGGCGCGGCGCGCCGCCCGATGGCACCGCTCGGATACGGGGGCGGCGCTGCTAGACTCGGGGGCGGGACACCGGGCGAGCAACCGGAGGCAGCGCGCCTTGGCGGGTCGCCGGATCCCAGGCACCGGAGGCGGTCGGCCTTGATCAAGATCCTGGTGCTGTTCGTCGCGCTCGGCGCCCTCCTGCCCTTCGCCTTGTGGCTGCGCGGCGGAGACGTATTCGGCAAGCGCATCTGGATTCTCGTTGGATTCCTGCCCTTCGTGCTGCCGGCGGCCCCTCAACTGGACATCGCGCTCGTCTCCTGGGGGCTCGACTGGCCCGGTCTCGTCAACGGCCTCGAAGTGACCGTCATCGACGTGCTGGCGGTGGCGCTGCTGCTCGGGCAGCCGCGCCGCCGGGGCGGGGCGGCGTTCGGCTTACTCCTGCTGCTTTATCTCGGGGCCGTCGTCCTCTCGATGCTTCAAGCGGACGAGCCGGTCGCGGCCTCGTTCTACGTCTGGCAATTCTGCCGCGCGGCGCTGCTCCTGATCGTCGTGGCGCGCGCCTGCTCCGATGCGGTCGCCCTCGACAACCTCCTGACCGGCATGGCGTTCGGCCTCTTGCTTGAAGCGCTGTTCGTCATCTGGCAGCGCCTCGCCCTCGGCGTGGTGCAGACCTCCGGCACCTTCTACCACCAGAACACGCTCGGCCTCGTGACGCACCTCGTGCTGTTCCCGCAGGCGGCGCTGCTGCTCGCGGGCGCCCGAAGCGGGCGGGCCTTCGCCGCGACGCTCGCCGGCATCGTCGTGGTGGTGCTCACCACCTCCCGCGCGGCGCTTCTCTATGCGGGGCTCGGCCTCGCGCTGATCTACGCGGTCTCGGCGCTGCGGCACTGGACCTTGCGCAAGGGCCTCGTCGGCCTCGGCGGCGGCCTTGTGCTCTTGGCGATGCTACCCGCCGTGATCCACTCCTTCGAGAAGCGGTTCGAGGCCAACCCGCTCACGGAAGACGAGTACGACGAGCGCGCCGCCTTCGAGCGCTCGGCGGCCTTTATCCTGCACGACCATCCCCTCGGCGTGGGGGCGAACCATTACGTCTATATGGCCAAGAACTTCGGCTATTCCGACCGGGCCGGCGTGGCGCCGTTCGAGGGCAGCCGCAGCAACATCGTCCACAATGTCTACTGGCTGACCGCCGCCGAGACCGGCTATGCCGGCCTTGTCGCCTTCACCTTGATGTTGGCATATCCCCTCGTCGCGGCCCTGTCGGTCGGCTGGCGGACCCGCGGCAGCCCCCGCGGCGACCTGCTTCTCGGCCTCGGCGTCGGCCTGCTGATGATCTATGCCCATTCGAGCCTGGAATACGTCCTGATCTCGAAGGAGGCGCAGTACATCCACGCGATGGCCGTCGGCGTGATCCTCGGCATGCTGAGTGGCGCCGTCGCCCGCGCCGAAGCCCCAGCGCCCACCCCCTTGCCTGCCCCCTTGCCTGCCCCCTTGCCTGCCCCCTTGCCCGATCTCGTGGCCGAGCGGGCGCCCCGGCCGAGCGGAGCCTGACGCGATGCGGCGGCGCGACCTCCTCGCGCTGGCCGGTGCCGCGGTGCTCCGGCCGGACGCCCTCCGGGCCGGGGTGGGAGAAACCCGCTGGCGGACGCTGCGGATCGGCGCGGGCGGCTTCCTCGTCGGAATGGACCTTGCCGCCGACGGGACCGCCGTGGTCCGCACCGACACCTACGGCGCCTGGATCCGGGAGCCTCAGGCGACGGGCTGGCGCCCGCTCGTCACACGCGCCTCTATGCCGCCCGAAGATCGCCATGAGGATTCGCCCGCGACCTCCTGGCCGCTCGACGTCGCCCTCGCCCCGAGCCTGACGCGCCGACTCTACATGGGCCTCGACGGCTGGCTCTACCGCTCGGACGATGCCGGCCGGAGTTGGGCGCGCACCGCCTACCCACGGGTCGAGGGCATGGGGGGCGTGGCCAACGAGAGCAAGGTGAATGGCCGCAAGATCGCCGTCGATCCGCATGATCCCGACACGGTCTATGTCGGTGCCCCGCGCGACCCGCTGCGGGTGAGCCATGACGGGGGGCGCAGCTGGCGCTCCGTAACGGATGTGCCCGTCGCTGGGATGCTGGGGGACGAGGCGATGGGGTACCTCGTGATCGTCGATCCCACCGCGCCGCAGTGGGACGGACGCGCCTCGGTCGTCTACGCCTGCCCCTGGGGGGCGGGTGTCCACCGCTCGCTCGACGGCGGTGCGACCTGGTCGCTCCTGCCGGGCTCACCGAAGGGATTGCGCCATGCGGCGATCGACCCCCGCGGCCTCCTCTACGCAGTCGGTGGGACCGAGACCGATCCGGCCCGCCAGCTCAACCGCTTCGATGGACGCTGGAGCACGCTGTCTCCGCCGGACACCGGCGCGGAGGCGTGGCACAGCATCACCGCCTCGCTCCATGCCCCCGGCCGCATCCTCGCCGGCAAGGTCGACGGCAGCCTGTGCGAGAGCCTCGACGGTGGCCGCAGCTGGCAGTCTCCGATCCCCCGCACGGCGCTGCGCCGCACGGCCGAGGACATCCCCTGGCTCGCCTGGACCGACGAGGTCTGGATGTCGAATGGCGACATCCGCTTCGATCCCGCCCGGCCGGACCGGCTCCTGTTCGCGCAGGGCATCGGCATGTGGGAGGCGACCTTCCCACCCGGCGCGCGATCGGTGGGCTGGACCTCGTGCAGCCGCAACATCGAGCAACTCGTCGCGACCCAGTGCCTCCACCCGCCGGGGGCGGATTCGGCAGCACTCCTCACCTGCATGGACCGGGGCGTCTGGCGTGTGACCGACCCCGATGCCTACCCGGCCCGGCACGGTCCCGACCCGGCCTTCACCCATTGCTGGGGCATCGACTACGCGAGCGGCGACCCCACCTTCCTCGTTGCGACGATGAGCTCGCAGCAGGCGAGCGACCGTGATCGATCGGGCTTCTCGACCGATGGCGGTCGGACCTGGCGGCGGTTCAGCCGCCGCCCGTCGTGGGCCGAGGCGACGAGCGGGAAGGGCTTCATCGCCGCCTCGACCCCGGCCAACCTCGTGTGGATGCCCGGCGAGGGGCGCGGCCTGCCGCATTACACCCGCGACGGAGGCGCGACTTGGCGGCCTTGCGCCGTCGAGGGCCTTGGGGAAGCAGATGCGGGCGGCTTCGGTGCCCCGATCCATATCCGCCGCTTTGCCCTCTGCGCCGACCGGATGGTGCCAGGGACGTTCTACCTCGTCCACCACCCGGCAGGCCTGTTCGCCTCGACCGATGGCGGCGCGTACTGGACCCGGCGGCACGCCTTCCGTACGCAAGGCCGGGCCTGGACCGACCGCTTCCACGCCAAGCTGCGCGCCGTGCCGGGGCAGGCCGGGCACCTGTACTACACCGCCGGCCATTCGAGCGCCGAGCGCTACGGCGCCTTGCGCCATTCGCGGGACGGGGGTCGGACTTGGGATGCGCTGGGCAGCGTGAGCGAGGTGTCGGACTTCGCTTTCGGCAAGGCGGCCACCGGCAGCGAAATCCCGGCCCTGTATATCGCAGGCTACGTCGCAGCGCGCTGGGGCTTGCACCGCTCGACGGATGCCGGCACGACCTGGGCACAATTGGGTGACGGGTTCCCGACGGGCAGCCTCGACCGCATCGCCGCCCTTGAGGCCGATAAGGCGGTCTTCGGGCGTGTCTATGTCGGATTTGCCGGCTCCGGTTGGGCCTATGGAAGCCTCTGAGTGCGACTTCGGCCCTTCATGCGGCGTGGCAGAGGGCGTCGGTTCAGGAGGCTGGCGGAAACGGGGTTTCGTACGGGGGCTGATCGACCCCCACGCGTTGGTCCAAGTTCAAAGTTGTACCAAGCGGCACGGAACCGGGCCGATAGTCCTGTTCCGTGTGTCCGGTGGACGCCCGCCGCCCCGCCGTCGCGGGGGCAATCGCCGATGAGTCAGGATCATCGCCGATTGGTCTTAGAGCGCCCAACAGAACGTCGTCTCAGCTCGCAGCGTTGGGGCCGGTCATTGTGAGGGAGCCGGCGTATGCCCGAAGTCGATCAAGGCGGCCGGGCTCCGCGCCGGCGTGGGGACACTTCGCGGTGAGCCGGTGGGCCGCGGGTATCGGCCGAGCATGCCGGGACGCTCGCCGTCCCGCACCACCTGCTCCAGCCGAGATGCGAGGGCATCGACGAGGGCGTAGCGGCGCCGATACATGGCGCGCTTGTTTGCCGGAATCTCCTCGGGCGCGCGGCGTGGCGGGTCGAGCGCGAGCGCGTAATCGCCGTCTGGGAGAGGGTGGCCGTCGCGGCTGGCCCAGAGCGCGTCGTAGCTCAGGTGAACCGCGACGCCGCCGCAAACCTGCACGCTGTAGGCGCTTTGCTGATGGTGGTTCGCGCCCGAGACGGCGCGGATATGGGTCACGCCGAGGCTGCGGCAGAACAGGCGGAACAGTTCGATCGTGAAGTCGATCGGCCGTATGCCCTCGGCCCGTTTGGTGAAGCGGCGATAGCGGTCGAGCACGCCCGCCTCGCCGCGACCCTGACACCCTCCGATATGGGCGGTGAGAATGCCGCCGTCGGAGGACAGGCAGTATGAGAGAGAGACCAGCCGATCGGCGCCCTCCCAGAGACTGAAGGTGGCTTGACCGTCGCGCAGCAGCCAGCTCGGCTGGTCGAGTACGATGCGGAAGACGGGGTCGATCTCGTCGAGCACGAGAAGGTTCACGAAGCTGTCGAGGGGCGTGTCGAGGGGAAAGCCCAGCCGCTCGATCGTCTCGCAGTGATCTACGATGCGAGCGAGCCGCTGTGGCGGCGACCAGCGTGCCGACAGATAGGGCGTAACGACCATACCCCAGACCTCGGGGCGTGCCGCGATGAGGCGCCCAAGGGCGCTGTCCGGTCGTGCCCGGCGCAAGGGAAGAAGGGCCTTCCGGTGGCGTAAGGCCATGATGGCGGCGCGTGCGACCCTGCTCGGTCCAGCACTGCGGAGACGGCTCCAAAACAGGCGAGGCGCATCGGACATGTTGGACGCAAGGCCTTATAAAGACTGCAGGGACGGTAGTTTCCATTGATAACCAGCGAAAGAGTAATGGATGAAAACGGCAGATCGGCCTAAGCAATCTTTTGGATATGTGCGCACTTCGCTCCTCACCTTTCGTGGTAGGTGTCAGTACCTTGCACGTGGGCAAGGTTCGCGCAGGATTGATCGGCCCACAATCCATACGAGCGCCGCCTGCCATGTTCACGGCCACGATCGCCCGCAAGATCGTGAAGGCGGCTCGGATCTACCGCAATCTTGGCTTGCGGCCCTCATGCTGCGGCTCGCCTGTAGCCTCGGGCGGGCCGTGGGCTTAGAGCGCCTAACAGAACCGTCTGATCTGTTTGAGGGTGATGAGGCTGGCTGCGAGGGTGGTGAAGGCGTCGTAGATGTCGGCGCGGCGCTCGTAGCGGACGGGCAGGCGGCGGAAGCGGTTGAACCAAGCGTGAGTGCGCTCCACGACCCAGCGGTGGCGGCCGAGCTTTTGGCTGCTCTCGATGCCTTTGCGGGCGATGCGTGGGACGATCCCACGCGCCCGACACTCCTGGCGGCGCGCCTTGGCCTCGTAGGCCTTGTCGGCGTGCAGCTTGTCGGGGCGTCGGCGCGGTCGACCGCGCCGGCCCGTGCTCAGCGGCGGGATGGCAT
>NZ_FOSV01000010.1 GCF_900114375.1 Methylorubrum salsuginis
CTTCTGCCGAGAACGCGCCATCGCTCCGGTTGCCCGGCCCGATCAGCCCCGTCTTCAGCGATAGTACCGCGGCGGTCCCGTTCACGCAGCGACCGCAGTCGCCGCCGGGAAGTCCGCCCGAGCGGTCCGTGGCGTCTAGAGCCGGCGAACCGTCCTGTCAACCGTCGATCCGGCTGACACATCCGAGACACCGAGGACAGCGATCGTCCGATCCAGTCGCCCGGATCAGCCGTGCCGCCAAAACAGTCCCGAAGACCTCAAGACCACCGTGCCACCCAGTGGGTGGGCCGCGGCGCCCCGTCGGTGAGGTGCTTCTACGAGCCCCCAACCCCGGCGTCAATCGAAAAATCCAGAAAAGTGCGAGAAACGCCGCTGGCGGCCCTTCTGGTGCAATCGAAGGGCGTTTGGCGGTTCGGGCGCACGCCCTCAGGCGCGCGTGCCCCAACGCTGACCCATGCGGCTCGCGCCAGCGGCGTCGGCACCGATCGCCGGGCCGCTGGCGCGGGCGGGGCGATGCTGCGATTCCGGTGCTTCCGTGCGCGATGCGATCAGGTCGGGCACCTCGGCCATCACCTCGGTGCCGCGGCCTTGCGCGAACTGGCCGGCCTTGCGGAAGGGCCAGAGATAGCCGGGCACCACCGCTTCGACCGCAGTCGGGACGATGCCGAGCCCCTCGATCGTGCGCCCCTCGAACTTGGCGGCTTCCGAGACGACGTTGTCGCTCTGAAGCAGCGTGACCTGATCGCGGGTGAGCTTGAGGCTCGGCGGAAGCAGCCCGAAGGTGAGCGTGTCGACGATCTCCAGCACGCGGGCTTGGAGCCGAGCCGCAGGCTCGGGCAGATCGATCACCGCGCGACGGCGCATGATCACCTCGAGCATGTAGCGCACGAAATATTCGAGCGTGTTCACCTCGGGCCCGCCGAGTTCATAGGCCGCGCCCGGCTTCGCGTCTCCATCGACCGCGCGAGCGATGGCCTCGGCGACGTCGCCGACGAAGACCGGCTGGAACCGCGATTGCGCGCCGGCCAGCGGCAGCACCGGCAGGAAGGTCGCGAGCCCGGCGAAGCGGTTGAAGAAGCCGTCGCCGGGGCCGAACACCAGGGAGGGACGGAAGATCACCGCCTCCGGGCTGGCGCGGCGCACCTCCGCTTCGCCGAGCGCCTTGGAGCGGGCATAGAGCGAGGGCGAGGCTTCGTCGGCGCCGATGGCCGAGACGTGGATCACTTTTGCCCCCACTGCCGCGGCGGCGCGGGCGATGGTGCCGGCGCCTTCGGTCTGCAGGGTCGAGAAGCGCTGGCTGCCCTGCTCCTGCAGGATGCCGACGAGGTTGATGACGATGTCCGAGTGCTCGACCGCGCGGCGGACGGACTCGGGATAGCGGAGGTTCGCCTGCACGGCGACGATCTGGCCGACCTTGCCGAGCGGCTGAAGGAACAGCGCGAGGTCGGGCCGGCGCACGGCGACGCGGATGCGGTAGCCGCGCTTGGCCAGGGCCCGCACCACGTGGCGTCCGAGGAAGCCGGAGCCGCCGAACACGGTCACGAGCTGCGATTGCGGGCGCAGCGGCGCGCCGTCGTTGCCGGGTCCGGTGCTGGGGCTGGTCATGGCCGACGAAAAACCTCTCTCGCGGAACACCGCGAGACCGGCATCACGGGCCGGCCGCGCGGCCGACGGGCCACGGACGGGACCCTCGGCAGCACGCTCCTTAGACCAGTTTCAGGGCGGAGGGCAGTCGGTAGCGGGGACGAAATCGGCGAAGTCTCACGCATCCGTGCATCCCGCGCCGAAGCGGCCCTCCGCCAGGAAGCGCAGCGTCTCGGCCTGGACGCGGGGCGCGCGCATCATGGTCGGGTGGGCCACCGGCAGGACGCGGTGGTCGGCCATGCCGTCGAGCCGGGTGCGGGCGACGGTAACGCGGCCGTCGTTCGGCCCCCGCAGCCAGAGCCGCGAGGCGAGCAGGTAGAAGCTGCGGCTGCCGGCGATGATGCCGAGGGGATAGTCGACGACCCCGAGGCGTGCTTCGAGCGCCGCATCGCGTCGCGTGACGAGTTCGAGGCCGGCCGGGCCGAAGATGCGGCGATAGAGGGTCAGGCGGCGCAGGGCGTCGGCGACTTCACTCCCCTGGTTCGGCGGCCCGAGCATCACCACCCGCCCGAGATTTTTTGGGCGATGGCGGCCGAGCAGCACGCGGGCGACGAGGCCGCCCATGGAATGGGTGACGACGTGGAGCCGGGCGCAGTCGCTCGCGAAGGCCGCGACCGCGGGGGCGATGGCCTCGGTGCAGCCGGCGAGGTCGGCCTTGCGGGCCGGATAGCCGAGATTGAGCGTGCGGTAGCCGGCAGCCGCGAGACGCCGTTCCATCGGGCGCATCGAGGCCGGGCGCCGGGCGATGCCGTGCAGCAGGAGGACGCCCTCGCGGGCGGGGTCGGTGGCGGTCACGCTAAAGCATCGGCCCGAAAGGTGGATACCGGCTTTTCAGAGAAAGCCGATGCGGCACAGCAACTTAGACAATTGTCCTGGATTTCGTATCCAGGACGATTGTCTAGACGGTGGATCGCCGCGCCGGCCCGCGTCAAGGGCGGCGCTCTTCCAGGCGCGGCGCCCCGCGCCAGATCGGGGATGGGGTGAGCGGGGGTATGCGTGAGCGAGGGGGGCATCGGACGGGCGGTCGCGCTCTACGCGGCGCTCTACGGCGGATACGGCGCGCTCTCGCCGTTCCTGCCGGCCACACTCGCCGCGCGCGGGTTCGCGGCGTCTCAGATCGGCACGCTGCTCGCCGCGGCGATGCTGGTGCGGCTCGTCGTCGGCCCGCCGACCGGGCGGCTCGCGGACCGGTACGCTGCCGTGCGGGGTTTCCTGGCGTTCGGCCTCGCGGCCTCGAGCGGGCTGACCCTGGGGCTGCTCGCGGGCGACGGGCTCGCCCTGCTGGTCGTCCTCGTGCTGATCCATGCGGCGACGAGCGCGGCGCTGAGCCCGCTCGCCGACGCGCTCGTGCTGTCGAGCCGGAGCGGTGCGGTCTACGGGCGCATCCGCGGCGCCGGCTCGGCCGCCTTCATCGCGACGACCGTGCTGACCGGATGGCTCGTCGGGCGCTTCGGCAACGGAGCGGGGCTCACCGCCTGCGCCGTCCTGTTCGGGGGCGCCGCGCTGGTGACGCTGGGATTCGCGCCGGGTGCGCCCGCCCCGATGCGGGGCGATGCGGGCGGCGTTCGCGCGCTCCTCGCCAACGGCCCCTTCCGCCGCCTCGTCCTCGCCGCCGCCCTGGTGATCGGCGCGCATGCCATGCACGACGCCTTCGCGGTGATCGCCTGGACCGGGGCCGGGATCGGCGCCAGCGCCGCTGGCCTGCTCTGGGCGGAGGCGGTGGCCGCGGAAGTTCTGGTGTTTCTCTGGCTCGGGCCGCGGCTGCTCGGCCGGATCGGACCAGCCCGCGCGCTCGAACTCGCGGCACTCGCCGGGGCGTTGCGCTGGGCGGTGCAGGCGCAGACGACGTGGCTGCCGGCGCTCGTCGCGATCCAGGCGCTGCACGGGCTGACCTTCGCGCTCCTGCACCTCGCCTGCCTGCGGATTCTCACGCGCGCGGTGCCGGAGGGGCTGCGCGCCACCGCGCTCACCGTCTACGGGAGCTTGGGCCTCGGGCTCGCCTCGGCGCTGGCGACGCTCGCCGCCGGCCCGCTCTACGGAGGCTTGGGGCTGCCGGCGTTCTGGTTCATGAGCGGATTGAGCCTCCTGGCGGTGCCGGTCGCGCAGCGGCTGCGGCCCGACAGTCGCCAGAACGAGGTGGGACATATATAGAACGAGCGTTCGAAGACCCGTGATGCCATGCCCGCCGTCGCCGACATCCTGATCCCGCTGGCGCTCGACACCGCCTATAGCTACGCGGTGCCGCACGGCCTGACGCTCGCCGCCGGCGACGTGGTTCAGGTGCCGCTCGGGCCCCGCGAGACCATCGGCGTGGTCTGGGGCGTCGAGGAGCGGGCCTCTGGGGGCAATCTCCGGCCGGTGACGGGGCGGGTCGAGGCCCCTCCCCTGTCCGAGCCTTTGCGCAAGCTGGTCGATTGGCTCGCCCGCTACACCCTGGCGCCGAAGGGCTCGGCGCTCGCCATGGCTTTGCGCCTGCCCGACGAGGCGGCGCAGCGCGAGACCTCGCGCATCGGCGTGCGTGCTTCCGGCCGCCCGGCATCCCGGCCGACGACGGCGCGGGGCAAGGTGCTGGCGGTCGCCGCGGACGGGGCGGTGCGGGGCAAGAGCGCGCTCGCCAAGGAGGCGGGGGTGTCGCTGAGCGTCGTCGATGGGCTGATCGACGACGGGGCCCTGGAGGCGGTGGCCCTGGTGCCGGAGCCGGTGGCCCTGCCGCCCGATCCGGATCATCCGCGTGTGCCGCTGTCGGAGGCGCAGGCGGAAGCGGCGCGCGATCTCATCGCCGCCCCCTCCCCTTCCCCGGCCGAGACCGGAGGGACGATCCTTCTCGAAGGCGTCACCGGCTCGGGAAAAACCGAGGTCTATTTCGAGGCGGTGGCCGAGTGCGTGCGCGACGGGCGCCAAGCCCTGGTGCTGATGCCGGAGATCGCGCTGACGGCGCAGTTCCTCGACCGGTTCGCCGGCCGCTTCGGCGTCCGCCCGGCGACGTGGCACTCCGGGATCGGGGGAAAACGGCGCGAGCGCATCCGCGCGGGCGTGGCCTCGGGCGAGGTGTCGGTGGTGGTGGGTGCCCGCTCGGCGCTGTTCCTGCCCTTCGCGCGGCTCGGCCTGATCGTGGTCGATGAGGAGCACGAGAGCGCCTACAAGCAGGAGGACGGGGTCCATTACCACGCCCGCGACATGGCGGTGGTGCGCGGGCGCTTTGAGCGCTGCCCGGTGGTGCTCGCCTCGGCCACGCCCTCGATCGAATCGCGGGTGAACGCTCAGAGCGGGCGCTACCGCCACGTCTCGCTCCCCGGCCGCTTCGGCGGGCGCCCGCTGCCGGACATCAAGGCGATCGACATGCGCCTCGACAAGCCGGAGGTCGGCCGCTTCCTCTCGCCGCCGATGGTCAACGCCGTGAAGGCGACGCTGGCGGCGGGCGAGCAGGCGCTGCTGTTCCTCAACCGCCGCGGCTACGCGCCGCTGACGCTCTGCCGCGCCTGCGGCCACCGCTACCAGTGCCGCAACTGCTCGACCTGGCTCGTCGAGCACCGCTTCCGCCGGGCGCTGGTCTGCCATCAATGCGGCTATGCCGAGCGCAAGCCCGAAGCCTGCACCGAGTGCGGCGCCTTCGACCACCTCACCCCCTGCGGTCCGGGCGTCGAGCGCATCGCCGAGGAGGCGGCGGAGCTGTTTCCCGACAAGCGCATCGTCGTGCTGTCGAGCGACTTTCCCGGCGGGGCCGAGCGGCTGCGCCAGGAACTGGAGACGGTGGCGGCGGGCGAATGCGACATCGTCATCGGCACGCAGCTGGTCGCCAAGGGCCACAATTTCCCGCACCTGACGCTGGTCGGCGTGCTGGATGCCGATATCGGCCTCACCACCGGCGACCCGCGGGCGGCGGAGCGGACGTTTCAGCTTCTCCAGCAGGTGACGGGGCGCGCGGGGCGCGGCGAGCGACCGGGGCGGGCCCTGGTCCAGACCTACCAGCCCGATCATCCGGTCATCGCCGCCCTGCTCTCGGGCGATGCCGAGCGCTTCTACGAGGAGGAGATTTCCGCCCGCGAGGCGGCGGGGCTGCCGCCGTTCGGGCGGCTCGCGGCGCTGATCGTGTCGGGCGAGGAGCGCGAGAAGGCCGAGGCGCACGGGCAGGCGCTGGCGCGGGTCGCCGACCCGCCGCCGGGCGTCATGGTGCTGGGGCCGGCGGAAGCCCCGCTGGCTCTGGTGCGCGGACGCTGGCGGTTTCGCCTGCTCGTGAAGACCGAGCGCGGCATCGACGTGCAGAGCTACCTGCGCGACTGGCTGGCGCGAGGGCCCAAGCCCCGGGGTAATCTCAAGGTCGCAATCGACGTGGACCCGCAGAGTTTCCTATAAGCGGCCTCCCGCGCGGCCGGTGCGGGTCTCCTGCGCCGGCGCCATTTCGAGGAGCGCCGCGCCTTGCTGACCTACGAGAAGAAGCCCGATTCCGCGATCGCCGAGATCGTCGTCGACGGCAAGATTTCCGACGAGGAGATGAACGCGGTCATGACCGCGATGAAGGCCGACCTCGACAAGGGCGGCAAGCTCAAGCTGTTGGAGGACGTGCGCGCCTTCGAGGGCATGGAGCCGGCGGCCTTTTTCAAGGACCCGCGGTTCGGCCTCTCGATGATGAAGGGCGTGAGCCACGTGGCCCTCGTCACCGACGCGACCTGGCTGCGCGCGGTGGCCGAAACCTTCGGCTTCGTCTCGCCGGTGCAGATCAAGGTGTTCGAGCGCGCCCGGATCGCCGAGGCGCGCGCTTGGTTGGAGGCGGGCGTCTAAGGCTTTTGCCGAGTTGCGCGGAATAGGACCGATGGTCCTGCTCCGCGCGTCCGGCGGACGACCGCCGCCCCGCCCTCGTGGGGGCCATCGATGATGATGCTCATCATCATCGATGGATGCTGAAGATGCGGGCGGATCACTCCGCCTGCGCGGTGCGGACGGTGTGGCGGCGGGCGGTCCAGCGGCCGGTGCAGAGGCCGCCCGAAACGCGCCACGTGCCGGAGCCGCCGCGCACCTGAAGCCGGCCCGAGGCGGTGCCGTTGGCCGCCGCCGTCGCGACGGTGAGGCCGACGCTACCATCGCTCCCGACCCGGCCCGACACCGTGGTGCCGTTGGTCGCCGCGGTGGTGATCGGGCGAACCTGACCGTCCTGAACGCTCAGGGTGTAGCTGTACTGCGCCTCGCACAGCCCGCCTTCCGTCACCAGCTGGACCGACCACGTGCCGTCGAACCCGCCCGCGACGGCCGGAGAGGCGAGCAGGGCGGCCAGGGCGGTCGTCAGAGCGAGCTTGGACATGCGTCATCCGGTGCAGCGACGAGGGTAAGGTGACCGGATGCGCCGTCGCTCGCGCTCCGAACCGTCGATCCGTGAGATGCCCGCACCATAAGAGAACAAGAGGCGAGAATATGACGGCAGCCCATGGCAGGGTTGCCGATATAGCGCGCCTCGTCGTGGAACTTTTTACGCGCAAGTCGCGCGGAAGTTCCGCCGATGCGCTCGTTCCGAGGTATTTGTGTTGAAGCTTGAGCGCCCGGCTCGGATATAAACTTGCATGACCGAGGAGGTATGGGCGCTCCGTGTCGGCTGGGGCAAGGACAGTGCAGGAGCCTGCGGCGGGTGACGATCGCGCTTCCCGCGACTTGTCATCGAGCAAAAGGATGCCGCCGTGACGGCGGCATCCGGAACAGTTTCATTTCGAGAAATATACGGACCGGTCGACCTATGGCGCCGACACCGGGAACATCGAAGTTCATCGAACGGTCATCGGCCCCGAGGGGACGCCCGTCTTCGACTTCGATGTCGTGAATTGAAGAAGGATCAGGCCGAAGGCTCGGACAGCCGGGCCCGGTGTCGGTCGAGGGCGTCCCGCAGGAGCGGCATGAAGGCCGAGGCGGCGTCGAGCCCGGCCACAGCCCGAACCAGGCGGTCGAGGGCCTGCATCTGCGCGGCGAGACCCTGGATCGGGGCGAGATAGGCCCAGATCGCCTCGTCCGCCGCGCCGACATCGGCGGGCGGCGCGCTGGCGAGCAGAGTGGAGAACACGTCGAGGGTCGATTCCAGGCTCGCCACGGCTGATCCCCTCGTTGAATGAAGAGGAACTCCCGGCCACGGGCGGCCGGGAGCGGGTCGATGCGGTCAGTGCGAGCGAGGGCCGTCGTTCTTGCCGGATTCGCTGCCGCGGTGGTGGCGGTCCTGCTCGCCGCCGCCGCCGGAGACGTTTGCGTGCGATCCGCTGGTCGAAGCGCCCGGTTGCGGTCCCCGGTCCTCCGTCGGGTCCGGCCGGTCGGAGCGCTGGTGGCTGCTGCCGGGGCCGCCATGGTGCCGGTTCGCGGCGGGCGTCTTGCTGGACGTGCTCATGCGCGTCGTTCTCCTGAAGCGATCAGGCCCGGTGGGGCCCGGTAGGGCTCAGCGATCCTGCTGGTGGCCCTGATGGGTCGTGTTGACCTTGGAATTGCCCGCCTGCCCGGTCTTGTCCGGGTCGTTGGGAGCCGTCTTCGTGGTGTCCTTCGGCGCGGCCTCGGCGCTGCCGGGACCCTTGTCGGAGCGGTTGGCCGGCGGAACCGGCGGCGGCTTGGTCGACATCGTGCGTCTCCTTGTTCGGGATCGAAGGCTCAGCGGTGGCGGGGGCCGTTGAGGAGGCTCGCGGCGGCGAAGCCCATGCCGGCCACGACCGCGGCGGTCGTGAGCGGATGCAGGCTTGCGCGGGTGTAGAGGCTGCGGCGCATGACGTATCCGGGATGCCCGCCCTTCACGTTGCCGCCTTCGCGGGGAGCGTAGAGGGCGCCGTCGCGGTGGGTGGCCGGCTTGTCCTGCAATTGCTGGCCGATCATCGTGCGCCCGATCCGATCGAACGTGCGCGGCGCCACCGCCTGCGCGGCGCTCATGATCCGGCCGGCGCCGCCGACATAGATGTCACGGCGCGGGTTCTCGGCCGCGTGAAGGATCGCCTCCGCCACCTCCTCGGTGCGGTAGACCGGCGGCGGGAGCTTGGGGGCCCGGCCGGTGTAGTTCTTGGCGTTCTCGGCGAACGGCGTGTCGATGGCCGCGGGCTTGATCAGCGTCACGGCGACGTCGGCGCCCTCCTCCTCCAGCTCGATGCGCAGGGCATCGGTGAAGCCTTTGATGGCGTGCTTGCTGGCGCAGTACATGCCCTGGAGCGGGAAGGCGACGTCGGAGGCGACCGAGCCGAGATTGATCAGCGTGCCGCGGCTCCGCTTCAGATGCGGCAGGCTCGCCAGGGAGCCGTGGACGAGGCCCCAGAAATTGGTCTCGAACAGCCGGCGGTGATCCTCGAGCGAGACCTCCTCGATCCGCCCGAAGATCGAGAGGCCGGCATCGTTCACCCAGGTGTCGATGCGGCCGAACCGGTCGATCGTCGCCCGCGCCAGGGCCTCGACCTGGGCGCGGTCGGTGACGTCGGTGACGATGGGGAGCGCCTCGCCGCCGGCTTGCTCGATCTCATGGCGAATCTCGGTCAGCGCCCCCGCGTTGCGGGCAGCGAGCACAATCTTGGCGCCGCGCTCCGCGGCCATCCGGGCGCTGGCGAGCCCGATGCCGCTCGATGCGCCGGTGATGACGACGACCTGCCGGTCGAGCGGCTTCTTGCTCGGCATGGGTCTCTCCTGGTTTTTTGGGATTCTCGCGTCGGCGAGGTGCCGGTTCGTCGGGGTGAACCCCGTCGGGAACGGCGCAGTTTCCGGACGTCTCAGCCCGGCCAGGCGTCGAGGATTTCGGCGACCGGCGCCGTCTCGATCTGGGTGCCGAAACGCGAGTGGTACAGGAACATCATCGCGTCGTAGGTCGGATCGGCGGAGGAGCAGACGGCGTCGCAGGCGACGATCACCCGGTAGCCGCGATCGACCGCGCCCATCACGGTGGCGAGCACGCAGACATCCGTCTCGCCGCCGGTGACGATCAGGGTGTCGATTCCCTCCCCCGCAAGGATCGCCTGGAGGTCGGGCTCCATCCAGGGCGAGTAGGCGCGCTTGTCGACCACCTTGGCCGGCGGGGCGAAACGGGTGAGTTCCGGCAGGAGATCGACCATCTCGGGGCCGAGCGCACCGAGCGTCATTCCCTCCCAGCGCTCGTAGTAGCGCCGCCACGTGCCTCGGCCCTCCTCGGCGCGGTGGGGCGGAACGAACCGCGTGAACACGGTCCGCTCCGGATGCGCCGCGCAGAGGCGTTCGAGATTGGGCAGGATCTTGCGCAGCCAGGGCGTGTGCCAGTCGGTCTCTTCCGAGAACAAAAGCTGGGCATCGACGCAGACATGCGCCGCCCGGTGCCCGATGCTGCCGAACTTCAGGCCGTCGTCGCCCGCCATGGTCTTTGCCCTGAATGATGCCGGTTTCTTGGGGTGCCGGAACGATCAGGTCGGGTGGAACACCACCTTCACGCAACCGTCCTTCTTGTCCCGGAACGTCTTGTAGAGGTCCGGGCCGTCGGCGAGGTCGGTCGAGCGGTGGGTGATCAGGGAGGCGGTGTCGAACTTGCCCTGCTGGATCAGCTTGGTCAGCGGATCGAGGTAGCGCTTCACGTGGGTCTGGCCGCTTTTCAGCGTCAGGCCCTTCTGCACGATCGAGCCCATATTGACCGGGATCGGCCCGCCATAGACGCCGGGAACCGAGACGATGCCGCAGGGGCGCACCGCCTTGATCGCCTCGGTGAGCGCGTAGGGGCGCTCGGTCGAGGTCAGCTTCTCCTGAAGCGTCGAGATCACGCTGGAGAGGCCGTGGCCGGCGGACGCTTCCATGCCGACGCAATCGATCACCGCGTCCGCACCCTCGCCCTTGCTGATCTCCTTGATGCGCTCGAACACGTCGTCCTGCGCGTAGTCGATGATGTCGGTCGCGCCGTATTTCCGCGCGAGGGACAAGCGCTCCGGCACGGTGTCGATGGCGATGATGCGCTCGGCGCCCATGATCTTGGCCGACTGGATCGCGAACAGGCCGACGGGCCCTGCGCCCCACACGGCGATGATCTCGCCTCCTTGGATCTCGCAATGTTCGGCGCCCTGCCAGCCGGTCGGCAGGATGTCGGTGAGGAACAGGACCGATTCGTCGTCCATGCCGTCCGGCACCTTCATCGGCGCGACGTCGGCCATGGGGACGCGGACATACTCGGCCTGTCCGCCCCAGTAGCCGCCGGTGATGTGCGAGTAGCCGAACAGGCCGGCGGTGGTGAAGCCGAACTGCGCCGCCGCCATCTCGGCGTTGCGGTTCGAGCGCTGGCAGACCGACCAGTTGCCGAGCTTACATTGGCGGCACTCGCCGCAATTGATGTTGAAGGGCACGACGATGCGGTCGCCCTTCTTGAATTTGGTGAAGCCCGGCGCGGTCTCGACCACCTCGCCCATGAATTCGTGGCCGAGCACGTCGCCCGACTTCATGGTGGGCATCTGCCCGTCCATCAGGTGGAGATCCGAGCCGCAGATCGCGCAGGAGGTCACCTTGATGATGACGTCGCGGGAATCCTCGATGGTCGGGTCCGGCACCGTATCGCAGCGGATGTCGCCCTTGCCGTGCCAGCACAACGCCTTCATGGACCATCCTTCCCCGGATCGAGCCGTCACCCCGAAGGGCTGTCGCGGCGGGAACCCCGGGCGCGTACGGCCAAGTTCCTCGGCAAGTTTTTCGGCGAGTTTCTCGGCAGGTTCCTTTGCAGGTTCCCTGGGTCGCGTTCCCCAGGTCAGGATCTGCCGGGAAGGCTCAGGCCGAGGTTTCGGGCGCGAGGCGCCGGCCGGCCCGCGTGACGATCCAGACCGTGGCGATGGCTACGCACACGCCCCAGCCGACCTCGACGACCCGCGAGCCGGCCATGCGCTCGACCGGACCGACATGGGGCACGAGCAGGATGATGGTGGCGGTGATGCCGGCGAGCCGGCAGGCGCTCGCGACGTTGACGAGCCAGCAGGCGAGCGTTGCGAGCACCACCGCGGCGGCGTAGGCCCACAGCGAGGGCCCGAGGCCGAGATAGGCCGAGAGCCCGACCCCGCCGCCGATCGCCGCCCCGGTGAACTGGTCGCGCGCCGTCGTGCGGGTGGCACCGAACTCGGTCTGGGCCACCGCGACCGCGGTGATCGCGGCCCAGAATCCCTCACGCAGGCCGAGGATCTGCGTCGGGACGTAGGCCGCGACCGCCGCGAAGGCCGACATCAGGCCGTGGGCGAGGCCGCGCGAGAAGCGGCGGCGCAGCGGCAGGCGCTTGGTGAGCCGCACGACCTGTCCGCGCAGCCAACGGATGCGTCCGACATCGCGGTCGACCTGGCGGTCGGCCCGGCGGGTCGCCGCACGGTCCGCTTCCTGCACCACCTTGTCCGCGGCGATCTCCGCCGTTTCCTCGTCGACCGCCCGCGCGTCCATCGATCCCTCGCCCCCGCCACTTGCGGAATCGGCTCACCTGGCTCGAACGCCGTTCCCCCCGCGTCGTTGCCGTGCGAAACCGATCGGGAAACGGCGGGGCGGGGAAAGTACGCTTGCCCTGGCAGGCCCATCCCCAATCAAGCCAAGCGAGGCCGGGCGACGGACAGGTCGTGATCGTCATGCGCGGCCTTCGGACACCGGTCGGTCCGTGGCTCAGGCCCTGTCGACGAGACGGCCGCCCTCACGACGGCCGGTTCGATCGCCACCGTGTCGGCCACGGCCCGCCTCCGAAGGGTCGAACGACCGTTCCAGCTCCTCCGTCAACCTCGTGGGCCGGCACGCCGATCCTCTGACCGGGAGGGGTAAGATAGCCGATTCTCACCGGCGCTTCTGAGAGCTCCGTTCACACCTGCGGGACCATCGCCCTCCATGGCATTTCGAGATGGCGACGGCCCGCAGGTTCCAAAGGATCAACGTGAGCCCGTCTTCGTCTTCTGAAATTCTTCCTTTGCGATCTGAACGATCTTGCGATTGCGAAACTCTTCTGATTCTAAATAATTCTTCAAGACATCGGCTAGGTCGTTGCCGATATGCGCTTTTGCATGAACGGAAATCTCTTCGGCTGACGGCTCTCGACCGAGGATAATTCTAAAACACGCGGCGATATCCGATAGGGTTGCCTTCACGCTCTGCCCCCTGTGGTCATCGAAGGGGTAAAAGCAGATTTTGCGTCGCAGCGAAATGGCCGTGCGTCTCAAAAATCGCAACGGTATCGGTCTTTCCGACCGCCTCCGTAAAAAAATGGCCCCGCCACGGCCGAGCCGAGCGGGGCGCCTTCCGGGTGGGCGGAAGTCTCGCCCGTCAGTTGTTGCCGCCGCTGGCGCCGCCGCCGCTGCCCTGGGGGACCGAGCGGGCCGGCTGGTTGGCGTTGCCGCCGACCGCGGAGTCCGACTGGAACGTGTCGGCCCCGGTCGCGCCGAACGGAACGGTCACGTTCGCGTCGCCGCCGGTGTTGTTCTGGCCGCGGGCGATGGTGCCGGTGGTCGCCGGCTCGTCGAGGGGCAGCGGATAGGCCGTCTGCGCCAGGGCAGGCGCGGAGAAGGCCATGACGCCCAGAAGGGCGAGGCTGAACTTGGTCATCGTCGATCCTGAGACAGTTGTTTTCACCTCAACGGTGGACAGCCGGCAAATATCCCCCCGGTCCCGGCACATGATGCCGCAGTGCAGCATCGAGGGGGTCACCCAAAGAGCTGGCGCGTCATGCCGTCGTACCAGGACCGTCCGAGCTTCGCCTCCCGCGCCCGGACCTCCGGCGGCGCATCGTCCGGGCTGAGGCCGTCCGAGCCCGGCACGGTGACGAGCCGATCCCATTCGGGCTGGTAGACCCCTGCGATGGAGAAACCGTAGTCCGGTGCGGCGAGGCTGTAGCAGACGTTGATCAGCCTCGGATCGGGCGGCGTGCGGCCCTCCAGAAGGTCCGTTACGCCGCGCGCGCAGACCTGGGCCTGGCTGTAGGCGGCGAAAGCCGATTTCGGCATGGCGCCGGCGATCGCCGCGTCGCCGATGACGTGGATGCCGGGTTGGAGGGTCGATTCGAACGTCACCGGATCGACTGGGCACCAGCGGCTGGCATTCGTCAGCCCGGCGGCGAGGCAGAGGGCCGGTGCGGTCTGCGGCGGGATCACGTTGATCACCGCCGGGCGGAACACCCCTGCTCCCGTCCGCAGGGTCCGGGCGGCGGCATCGACCGCCTCCACCGCTCCCCCCTGCGCGAGCGGCACCCATTCGAGATGGTCGGGATAGAGCGCCGTCCAGGCCGCCTGGAACAGCGGCTGCTTGGAAAAGCTGTCCTTGGCGTCGAGCACGATCACCTTGGAGCGGGGCTTACGCGTCTTCAGGAGATGCGCGATCAGACTCGCCCGCTCGTAGGGGCCCGGTGGGCAGCGATAGGGCAGAGCCGGCACCGTGAGGGCGACGAGACCGCCGTCGTCCATGGCCTCGATCTGGCGGGCCAGCAGCGCGGTCTGCGCCCCCGCCTTCCAGGCATGCGGGATCGTGGCGGCGGCGGCTTCGTCGTAGCCGGGGATCGCGTCGAAGCGCAGACCGATCCCGGTCGAGACCACCAGCCGGTCGTAGGCGAGGCTCCCGCCATCGGCGAGCCGCACCCGGCGCGCCGCCGGATCGATGGCCGTGACGGTGTCGTGGATCACCGTGACGCCGGCCCTTCGCACGCCGTCATAGCCGAAGGTGATGCTCGAGAGCGGCCTCAGCCCGGCGATCACCGCGTTGCTCGACGGGCAGGTGGCGTAAGCCGTCGCAGGCTCGATCAGCGTCACGGTGATGCCGCCTCGGGCGAGCGCGCGGGCGGCGGCCACGCCGCCGAACCCGCCGCCGACCACCACCACGCGCGGCGCCGCGCGGGCCAGTGCCGGCGCGGCCACCGTCGCGGCGGTGAGGCCCGCGAGGAGCCGGCGGCGCGTGGGGCCGGCGCTCATCGGCCCGCCGCCCCGGTCCGGCCGAGCGATTCGG
This sequence comes from Methylorubrum salsuginis, assembly GCF_900114375.1. GTDB lineage: Bacteria > Pseudomonadota > Alphaproteobacteria > Rhizobiales > Beijerinckiaceae > Methylobacterium > Methylobacterium salsuginis. The sequence goes on from NZ_FOSV01000010.1 coordinate 14,533, forward strand.
CGATGGCGCGGGATTCGTCCGCGGAAAAACCCTTGGCGAGGCGCGGCATGACCGTGCCCTGACGCGTGCCGTCCCGATAGGCCGCGAGCGCCGCCTCGATCGCCTGCGGCGGCAACGCAGCGAGATCGGGCAGACCGCCACCCGGCCCATGGCAGGCAAGGCAGGAGGCGGCGCCGGGGGCGAGCGGATCGGCCGAGGCCGCCGGGACGAGCGGGGCGGCGGCCGCCATCGCCAGCGCGGCGCGGATCACGCTTCTCAACCGGCTCCCCCTTCGATTCCGAGCGATCACGATGTGCTCGCCCGTGCCGAGGCGGGACGCAAGGGGCGGTTCGCCGCGCTCGTCGGAGCACCGAGGCGAGGGGTGCGAACGAAATGCCCCGCCGGCCCGTGGACGCACGGATCGGCGGGGCTATTCATTGTTTCTTAACCCTATCGGTCTCACCTTGCGGTTATGCCGATCACGATTCCGTCGTTCGATCGGACACGGCCACGAAGCCGGGATTTCGGGTGACGCCGGATGTACGCGCACCCTGGATCCCGGCCTCCGTGGCCGTTCCCTTTTTCGAATCCGCTCAGAACGCGGCGGCCTGCTTGATGCGGTCGTCGGTGGCCGGGACCTTCCACTGAACGGCGCCGGGCAGGGCGTAGCCGCCCTGGCGGTGCACCGAGCCGGTGTCGGTGGCGAGACCCTGGGTCTCCAGGGTCAGCGCGCCGACCGTCTTGGCGTTGTCGATGCGGCCCGGCTCGCCTGCGAAGGCGGCGGTGGTCAGGAGGGTCAGCGCGAGGCCGGTGACGGTGCGCACGACGATCTGCTTGGACATGTCAGCCTCTTTTTCGGTTTTCGCGGCGGGCCCCCCGTCGCTTCGTGAGACCGAATGTGCTGATGTCGAGCCCATGAATCAAATGGGCTGATTTCATAATGCGCATCGATCACGTGCATCTTGCCCGTCTCGACCTCAACCTGCTCGTCGCCCTCGACGCGCTGCTCACCGAGCGGAGCGTGACGCGGGCGGCGGCGCGGATCGGCATCAGCCAGTCGGCGATGAGCCACGCGCTCGGGCGCCTGCGCACCACCTTCGCGGACGAGCTGCTGACGCGGGGGCCGGACGGGATGCGCCCGACGCCGCGGGCGCTGGCGCTGATCGAGCCGATGCGGGCGGCGCTGGCTCAGATCCAGCAGATCACCGCGCCCCCTGCCGCCTTCGATCCGGCGAGCGCCGACATCACCTTCACCCTCGGCATCCCGGATTCCACCGAGGTGCTGCTGATGCCGAACCTCATCGCGCATCTTCAGGAGCATGCGCCCGGGGTGAAGCTCCTGCTGCACACCGTCGATCGCCACCGCATCCTCGACGACCTCGACAGCGGGCGGGTCGATGTCGGCATCGGCGTGTTCGAACAGGGGCAGACGCACCACAAGCGGCGCATCCTCAACAAGGAGAGCTATCTCTGCCTGTTCAACGCCGACCTCGTCGGGCTCGAAGCCCCGATCTCGCTCGACGACTACCTGCGCTTCCCCCACCTGCTCACCAGTCTCGTCGAGAGCGCGCACGGCGTCGTGGACGATGCCCTGGCCAAGATCGGCCGTCGCCGCGTCATCGCGCTGACTTCGCCGCGCTTCTCGGTGATGCCGTTCGTGGTGCGCCAAGCCCCGGTCATCGCCACGATGCATTCGCGGCTCGCCCGCTTCTTCGCCGACAGCATGGGGCTGACCGTGAGCCCGGCCCCGGTCGATCTGCCCGACGTGTCAATCTCGATGATCTGGCACGCCTCCAACGACGACGTGCCGAGCCAGCGCTGGCTGCGCGAGACCATCGTGGCTCTGCGCCGGGCCGAGCGCCGGCCGCCCCCCCTGCGCGAGGGGAATGGCACGGTTCAGGCGCCGAGCTGACGCGCCAGATCCGCGAGGTCGCGCGCCGCGAAGGTGACCGCCACGGCGGGCCCCGTCTCGCCGCCCGCGGGGCCGTTCTCCGAAGGGCGCGCGACGTGGGCGGTGGAGAGCCCCTCCCCGGCCGCCGCGGCGAGGTCGTCCGAGTGGGCGGCGACCATCAGGGTTTCGTCCGCGCAAAAGCCCAGGGCGGCGACCGCGTCGCGGTAGAGGGCGGGTTTGGGCTTGTAGTCGCGGGAGAACTCGGCGCCGAGCACCGCGTCGAAGACGAGGCCGTTGCGGCGGGCGAGCGCGACGATCAGCCGGACATGCCCGTTCGAAAGCGGCGCCAACACGAACGCTTTCCGCAAGTCGGCCATCGCGGCCGGCACCTCGGGCCACGCATCGAGGCGGTGCCATGCGAGGACCAGTTCGCGCTTCACCGCGGTGCCGGCATCGGCACGGCCGAGATCCGCCAACAGGCCGTCCAGGCTCTCGGCCTGAAGCGTGTCGAGATCGACGAAGGGGCGCTTGCCCGAGCGCACCGCCTCCATCGACGGCTGGTAGCGCGCCCGCCACGCATCGGCGAAGGCGCCGCCGTCGAGGCCGGGGATCAGGCGCTCGGCCTCGCGGGCGACGCCCGAGCGCCAATCGACCAGCGTTCCGAACGTGTCGAAGACGAGCGCCCGGATCGCCACGGGCCTATACCGAGCGGCACCGAACAGGACCGACGGTCCTGTTCAGTGCGTCCGGCGGACGCCCGCCGCCCCGCCGTCGCGGGGGCCATCGGTGATGAGTCACAATCATCGCCGATCGAAATTACACGGCCCGCAAAGCCGGCCCGCGCCGGACGAACCCGACGATGTCCTTGACGGCGTCCAGCGTCGGCGCGGCGATGGCCTCGGCGCGCGCGGCACCGTCGGCCAGCACCGCATCGATATGGGCCGGGTCGGCCACGAGCCGCTTCATCTCGGCGTTGATCGGCGCCAGGGTCTCGACCGCGAGGTCCACCAGCGCCGGCTTGAAGCTCGAGAACTGCGCGCCGCCGAAATCCTTCAGCACGTCCTCGCGGGTGATGCCGCGGAGCGCGGCGAAGATGCCCACGAGATTGTCGGCCTCGGGCCGGCCCTTCAGGCCCTCGACCTCGGACGGCAGCGCCTCCGGGTCGGTCTTGGCCTTGCGCACCTTCTGGGCGATGGCGTCGGCGTCGTCGGTGAGCGCGATGCGCGAATATTCGGACGGGTCCGACTTCGACATCTTCTTCGTGCCGTCGCGCAACGACATGACGCGGGCGGCCGGGCCGCCGATCAGCGGCTCGGTGATCGGGAAGAACTGCTCGCCGTGGCCGTGCGCCTGAATCGAGCTCCCGAAATCGTTGTTGAACTTCTGGGCGATGTCGCGGGTCAGTTCGAGATGCTGCTTCTGGTCCTCGCCGACGGGGACATGCGTTGCCCGGTAGGCCAGGATGTCGGCGGCCATCAGCACCGGATAGTCGTAGAGGCCGATCGAGGCGTTCTCGCGGTCCTTGCCGGCCTTGTCCTTGAACTGCGTCATGCGGTTGAGCCAGCCCAGCCGGGCGACGCAGTTGAAGATCCAGGCCAGTTCCGCGTGCTGCGGCACCTGGGACTGGTTGAAGACGATGGAGCGCTTCGGATCGATGCCGGCGGCCAGGAACGCGGCGGTGACCTCGCGGATCTGTCCGCGCAAGGCCTGCGGGTCCTGCCAGAGGGTGATCGCGTGCAGATCGACCACGCAGTAGAGGCACTGCGCGTTCCGCTCCTGCATCTCGACGAAGCGCTTGATGGCGCCGAGATAATTGCCGAGGTGGAGGTTTCCGGTCGGCTGGACGCCGGAGAAGACGAGTTCGTTGAACGCGGCCATCGGCTCGGGTCCCAGGTGCAGGCCGGGCCGAGGCGATCTCGCATCCCGTTCGAAGGGGCGTTCTCTGGCCCGGCGCTGCCGCCGGGTCAAGGCGAGGGGGCGCGCGTTCCCCTCCCCTTGCGGGGAAGGGTTAGGGGTGGGGGGCGGGCAGAAGGCACCCTTACGGTTCCGCCTGAACCACCCCCACCTCCCTCTCCTCCCCGCAAGGGGGAGAAAAGTGCCCTTCCTTACAGGCTCGCCTCCTCGAACGCCCGCACCCACTCGGCGCAGATGCCGGAGCGGACGATGTCGTCGAGGGTGAATTCCACGATCGGAATGTTCATCATCCGGCTCTTTGCCAGATGGATCACGGTGCGAAGCCCCGAGGTCTCGCGCAGGTCGGTCTGCGAGACGTCACCGTTGATGATGACCTGGCAATCGTCGCCGATGCGGGTCAGGAACATCTTGATCTCGGCGGTGGTGGTGTTCTGGGCTTCGTCAAGGATCACAAGGCAGTTCTTGAAGGTGCGCCCGCGCATCACCTCGAAGGGGACCACCTCGATGTCGCCGGCCTTGACCGCGACGTCGAAGGCGCCGGGACCCATGCGCTCCTTCATGGTCTCGGTCAGCGGCGCGACCCAGGGGGCGATCTTCTCTTCCAGCGTACCGGGGAAGAAGCCGAGCGAGCGGCCGGAGGGAACGTTGGGGCGGGTGATGACGACCTTGGCGATCCGGCGCTGGCGGAGCTGGTCGGCGGCGCGGGTGCCGGCGATGAAGGTCTTGCCGGTGCCGGCGGGGCCCAGGACGATGACCTGGGGCGAGGTCGCGAGAGCGTCGAGGTATTGGCCCTGTTTGTCCGTCAGGGGTTGGATCGGGGCGGGATTGCGTTCCTCGTCGAACCGGGTCCGATGCATCCGGATCGGTCGGTCCTCAACCAGTTCAAGCCGTGCGCGTCGTCTCTTCATGGATCAACACTCCACCTGACTCGTGCGTGACTTCAGCAGCCTCGATGTCTCAACCGGCCTCGACTGTCCTAAAACCCCCTGAAGATTGTACAGCATCGCGGCCAGGGCCGCCCCTGCGATTGCAAGAGCAAAGCCAACCCTGCCGAGTCGGTTCCACGCCCGCGATGAATCGTTGTGGATGCGTCTTGGAGGTCACGCCGCTCCTCCCGCGAAGCTTTTCAGCCGCGGGCGACGATGGCGTGACGGGTGGGCGAAGAAGCGATGACGCGGCCCTTTTCGGACCGGAGCCGGCGGATCGGGACGATCCAGGCATCGTCATCGCGGGCGTCGCCCTCCTCGGGCGAGCGGCACGCCAGGGGCAAAGCCACTGGCCGGAGGCTTCATCCGGGCTGGAGGAAACTCTCGAGAACCATCTTCCGACCGGCCTTGTCGAAGTCAACGGTGAGCTTGTTGCCGTCGATGCCGGCGACCGTGCCGGGGCCGAACTTGGTGTGGAAGACCCGCGCCCCGTTGGTGAAGGCCGAGACGGTGGCGGTGGATTTGGCCACCAACTCACCTTCGATCTGCCGCGGGCCGCCGGAGCGCCCGCCGCCGCGATTCCCGCTTCCCAGATTTCCCGAAAAGTTGCCGGAGGTGTTGGCCTGCGCCCGTTGCCAGCCGGGCGTGGCGTAGGAGGAGCCGAACGGGGCCGGGTTGCGGTCGAACCGCGAGGCGCCGGCCGAGAAGTGGGCGGGCGCCTCGATCACGTCGACGGCCTGGGGCGGCAATTCGTCGATGAAGCGCGAGGGGATGGTCGAGGACCAGAGCCCGTGGATGCGCCGGTTGACCGCGAACGATAGCTTCGCGCGCTTGCGGGCCCGCGTCAGGCCGACATGGGCGAGCCGCCGCTCCTCCTCCAAGCCGGCGCGCCCGCTCTCGTCGATGGCACGCTGGTTGGGAAACAGGCCGTCCTCCCAGCCGGGCAGGAACACGGTGTCGAATTCCAGACCCTTGGCGGCGTGCAAAGTCATCAGCGAGACGCGATCTGCTCCCTCGGCCTCGGAGGCTTCCATTACCAGCGAGACGTGTTCGAGGAAGCCCGCCATGTCCGGGAATTCCTCCATGGAGCGGACGAATTCCTTGAGGTTTTCCAGCCGCCCGGCGGCGTCGGCCGAGCGGTCCTTCTGCCACATCTCGGTGTAGCCGGACTCTTCCAGGATGGTCTGCGCCACCTCCGGATGGGGCTTCGACTCGATCAGCCGGGCCCATCGCGAAAAGCTCTCGACGAGACCCCGCAGCATCGAGCGGGCGCGGGGCTTCAACTCGTCGGTCTCGATCAGCCGTCCCGCCGCCGCGAGCAGGGGAATCCGGTCGGCGCGGGCGAAAGCGTGGAGGGTCTGGAGCGTCGCGTCGCCGAGGCCCCGCTTCGGGGTGTTGAAGATGCGCTCGAAGGCGAGGTCGTCGGCCCCGTTCATGGTGACGCGCAGATAGGCCAGCGCGTCGCGAATCTCGGCCCGCTCGTAGAAGCGCGGGCCGCCGATCACCCGGTAGGGCAGGCCCACCTGCACGAAGCGGTCCTCGATCTCGCGCATCTGCGCCGAGATGCGCACCAGCACCGCGATCTCGGAAAGCGGGTGCTGCCTGCGCTGGAGCGACTCGATCGCCTCGGCGATCTGGCGTGCCTCTTCCTCCGAATCCCAGGCGCCGGAGACGGTGACGGGTTCGCCCGCCTCGTCCTCGGTGCGAAGCGTCTTGCCGAGCCGCCCCTCGTTCTTGGCGATCAGCCCGGAGGCGGCGGCCAGGATGTGGCCGGTCGAGCGGTAGTTGCGCTCCAAGCGGACCACGGTGGCGCCGGGAAAGTCGTGCTCGAAGCGCAGGATGTTGTCGACCTCGGCGCCGCGCCAGCCATAGATCGACTGGTCGTCGTCGCCGACGCAGGCGACGTTTTTTCGAAGTTGCGCGAGCAACCTCAGCCAGAGGTATTGCGCGACGTTGGTGTCCTGATACTCATCGACCAAAATGTATTTGAATCGATCTTGGTAGTTGCGGAGAATGTCCGGATTCTCGCGCCACAGCTTGAGGCAGAGCAACAAGAGGTCGCCGAAATCGACGGCGTTCAGCGTCGCGAGCCGGGCCTGATAGGCGGTGTAGAGCGCGCCGCCCTTGCCGAAGGCGAAGGCCTGCGCCTCGCCCGGCGGCACCTGCTCGGGCGAAAGGCCGCGGTTCTTCCACCCGTCGATGGTGTGGGCGAGCGCGCGAGCCGGCCAGCGCTTCTCGTCGATGTTCTGGTCGGCGATGACCTGCTTCATCAGCCGGATCTGGTCGTCGGTGCCCAGGATCGTGAAGTCGGATTTCAGCCCGACCAGCTCGGCATGGCGTCGCAGGATCTTGGTGCCGATGGCGTGGAAGGTGCCGAGCCACGGCATCCCCTCGCCGGCCGGCCCGATCAACGCACCGATGCGGTGCTTCATCTCGCGGGCGGCCTTGTTGGTGAAGGTCACCGACAGGATGTCGTAGGGCCGCGCCTTGCCCGTCGCGATCAGGTGGGCGATGCGGGTCGTCAGCACGCGGGTCTTGCCGGTGCCCGCGCCCGCCAGCACGAGAACGGGACCTTCGGTGGCCTCCACGGCGCGGCGCTGCTCCGGGTTGAGGCCCGACAGGTAGGACGCGCTCTCGGGCCGCAGGGCCGCCATCGCGCGGGCGGCGATCGAAGCGGGCGCGCTCGGCCCGGTGTCACGGTCTTCCATCATGCCCGCATCCCTGGACCAAAAGGCGAACGCCGTCGAGACCCGCCCCGGAACCGGCCCCCGCCCTCGGGCGTCACTCCCTCGAGACACCCCCCTCACCTCCTCAAAGGAACAGCGAGGCCATGAGCGCCCGGCACCTTTCGACAATCAGCGTTGCCGTTTTCACGTTGCTCGCCGGCTTCACGGCGGCCGAAGCCCAGGTCCTCGGACAGGGCGGCAACAGCGGCACCAGCCGCATGAACCAGAATTTCGAGGTTCAGAACCAGAACCGCAACTTCCAGCAGCGCCAGACGCTAGAGAACAGCGCGATCCGCAACCAGATCCAGCGCGCCCCGCTCAACCAGCCGCCGCCGAGCGGCCCCGGCTACATCCGGCGCTGAGGCACGACGCGCCCCTTGAAGGCGCCCCGATTGCGCGTTTCAGTGGCAGCGCCGCGGTACGGGCGGCGCTGCGAACGCTGCGGACCGGCATGAACAGGCGAACGAACGGGCAGGATGCTCAAGCAGGCGGCAGCGACGGGCCGCTGGCCGAACGCCTCGGCCCGCCCCCGCCGCTGTCGGACGGGCCCCGCGCGGAAGAGCGCTTCGCCGAGATCGCTGATGCCCTTCCGACCGCCTTGCGCGAGGGGCCAGCCCGCAGCCTGCTCCTGGCGCTCGCCGACCACTCGCCCTTCCTCTGGTCGCTCGCCGCCCGAGAGCCCGATCGGCTCGCGCGCCTGCTCGGCGAATCGCCCGAAGCGTCGGATGCACGCATCCTCGCCGACCAGCGCGCGGCCGGACGCACCGCCCCCGATCTCGATGCTCTCGGCAAGACGCTGCGCCGGAATCGGGCCGAGCACGCGCTTCTCGTGGCGCTCGCCGATATCGGCGGCGTCTGGCCGCTGGAGCGGGTGACGGCGGCGCTCTCCGATTTCGCCGACGCCTCCGTCTGCGCGGCCTTCGACGCGATGCTGCTTCAGGCCGCGGCTGCCGGCCGCTTCCTCCCGCCCGACCGTGAGAATCCGCAAGCCGGCTCCGGTCTCGTGGTGCTGGGGCTGGGCAAGCTCGGCGGGCGCGAGCTGAACTATTCGAGCGACATCGACCTGATCGTCTTCTTCGATCCCGAGGCCGCCCCCCTCAAGGAGGGCCTGGAGCCGACGCCGTTCTTCACCCGCCTCGCTCAAGGGGCGGCAAAGCTGCTGCAGGAGCGCACCCGCGACGGCTATGTCCACCGGGTCGATTACCGCCTGCGGCCCGATCCCGGCTCGACGCCCACCGCGCTCAGCCTCGCCTCGGCCTACGTCTATTACGAGACGACCGGGCAGAACTGGGAGCGCGCCGCCTTCATCAAGGCCCGGCCCATCGCCGGAGACATCCCGGCCGGGGAGCGATTCCTGGCCGAGCTCACGCCCTTCGTCTGGCGCAAGTATTTCGATTTCGCGGCCATCGCCGACGTCCACGCGATGAAGCGCCAGATCCACGCCGTGCGCGGCCACGAGGCGCTCGCCGTCGCCGGCCACGACATCAAGCTCGGCCGCGGCGGCATCCGCGAGATCGAGTTCTTCGTCCAAACCCAGCAACTCGTCTTCGGCGGACGCCGCCCCACCCTGCGCGGGCGCTCGACCGTGCCGATGCTGGGTCGCCTCCACGAGGACGGCTGGATCTCTGGGCAAGCCCGCGACGAGCTGGCGCAAGCTTACGCTTTCCTGCGCACCATCGAGCACCGCCTGCAGATGGTGCGCGACGAGCAGACCCAGCGCCTGCCGACCGATGGGGCCGAGCTCGACGCCTTCGCCCGTTTCGCCGGTTTTTCCGACCGGCCGGCCTTCGAGGCGGCCCTGCTCCACCACGCCCGGCGGGTGCAGGCGCATTATGCCCTGCTGTTCGAGGCCGGCCCCGATCTCTCCTCGGAGGTCGGCGATCTCGTCTTCAGCGGCGCCGCCGACGATCCGGCGACGCTGGCGACCCTGCGCAGCCTCGGCTTCCGCGAGCCGGAGACCGTGGCCGAGACCGTGCGCGGCTGGCATTTCGGCCGCCGCGCCGCCGTGCGCTCGCCGCGCGCCCGCGAGGTGCTGACCGAACTCGTGCCCGCGCTCCTCAAGGCGCTCGCCGGCACGCCCGACCCGGACGCGGCTTTGGCCAACCTCGATCGCGCCTTCGGCCGGATGCCGGCGGCGGTCGAACTGCTCACCATCCTGCGCGAGCACGAGCGCCTGCGCCTGCTCTTCGCCGACCTGCTGGGGAGCGCGCCGCGGCTCGCCGGCACCGTCGCCTTCAGCCCGCACGTGCTCGACGCGGTGATCGACCCGGATTTCGGCGATCCGGTCATCGATCCCGCGGGGATCGCCGCCCATTACCGCGCCTCGCTCGGCCAGCCTGCCGAGCACGAAATCTTTCTGGACCGCAGCCGCGATGCGGCCCGCCAACTGCGTTTCGTCGCGGGCGCGCGGCTCCTGTCCGGCATCCTCACGCCCAAGGGCGCAGGCGAAGCCTTTTCCGCCATCGCCGACGCAGCGGTGACGACCGCGCTCGAGGCCGTCAGCCAAAAATTCTTTGCCGAACACGGGGCGGTGCCGGGGGGACGCCTCGTCGTCATCGGCTTCGGCCGCCTCGGCAGCCGCCAGCTCACGGCGGAATCCGATCTCGACCTCGTCGTGCTCTACGATTTCGACCCGGAGGACCGCACCAGCGCCGGCCCGAAGCGGCTCGACGCGGCGGTGGCCTATAACCGGCTGACCCAGCGCCTCGTCGCCGCGCTCACGGCGCCGACCCGGCGGGGCCTGCTCTACGAGGTGGACTTGCGCCTGCGCCCCGGCGGCGGCCAGGGCGCGACCGCGACGCAGTTCCGCAGCTTCCGAAGCTACCAGAGCGAGGAAGCCGAGTTGTGGGAGCACATGGCGCTGACCCGCGCGCGCGTCATCGCGGGCGATGCGAGCCTCGCGGAGGAGGTCTCGGGCGTGATCGAAGTGGCCCTGCGCCGACCCCGCGAGGCCAAGGCCGTCTACGCCGCCGTGCGCGACATGCGCGCCACCGTCGAGCGCGAGAAGGGCGATCACGGCCCCCTCGACCTCAAGCTCGCCCCCGGCGGCCTGCTCGATCTCGATTTCCTGGGTCAGGCCCTCGTGCTGGCCCATGCCCACGAGCATCCCGATCTCGTCGGCCTCGACGCCCCGGCCCTGTTCGCCCGCGCGGCGGAAGTCCGCCTCCTCGACGGCGACGAGGCGGAGCGGCTGGCGCAAGCCTACCGCCTCCTCGACGACGTGCATCAGTGGCAGCGCCTGATGGTCGAGGGCGACCCGACCGAGGCCTCGGCCGTCGCGATGGCGCGCCTCGCCCGCGCGGCCAACCTCCCCGACGCCAAGGCGCTCGCCGCGCAGCTGGAGGCCGAGCGCCGCGCGGTGCGGGCGATCTTCGACCGGCGGCTCGGTCAGGCGGGGTAAAGGATGTCGCCTTGCCGGCACCCCACCCCACCTCCTAATCTCCCCCGATGAGCGTCGTCGCGATCGATTTCGAGACCGCCAACGAGCGGCGCGACAGCGCCTGCGCGGTCGGGCTCGCCTGGATCGAGGGGGGCCGCGTCGTACGGCGGGAATCGCGGCTGATCCGACCGCCGCAGATGCGGTTCTCGCCGGGCAACATCCGCATCCACGGCATCCTGCCCGCCGACGTGCGCGAGGCCCCGACCTTTCCCGAGGCGATGGCGCCGTTCCTGCCCGATCTCGCGAAGGGCATCGTGCTCGCCCACAATGCCGGCTTCGACATGGGCGTGCTCGCCGCCTCGCTCGGGGCCTACGGCGAGTCGGTTCCCCAGCTCACCGGTCACTGCACCCTCCAGATCGCCCGTCGCATCTTCCCCGATCCGGCGGGCTGCGGGCTGTCGAAGGTGGCGGGGCGCCTCGGCATCCGCTTCGAGCACCACGATGCGGGCGAGGACGCCTATGCCTGCGCCGAGATCGCGCTCGCCGCCGTGCGCGAGACCGGCGCCCGCGACGTGCCCGATCTCGTCCGCGGCCTCGGGCTGACGCCGATCCGCGCGGTCGACGCCCCGCGCCGCGACCTCGTGCGCTCCACCTCGGCCCGCGCGCTCCGCGTGGCGGGCGTCGCCGCGGCCCCGGTGGAACTGCGCTTCTCCCTGCGCGGCAGCACCGGCAACCGCTACGTCGTCGTGCTGGAGGAAAATACCGGCGGGCCGTATCTGCGCTGCTCCTGCCCGGCCGGCACCCACCGCCGCCGCTGCCGCCACGTCGATGCGCTGGTGGACGGCGACATCACCGACCTGATCTCCAACAATCCCGACGACGTGGAACGCCTGCGCCTGCGCATCGGCGAGGCCACGGTGGGACCGGTGCGGGTCAAGGGCGCGGCGGCGGCGTGATATCGAGGGGCGCGGGCGCCTCCGATGAGGGCGCCGGCTCCGCCTCCTGGCGGGCGCGTCGGGCCGCCTCGTCCGCCTCGCGCTGGCGCTTGGCGGCTTCCTTTGCCGCCTCCCGTGCAGCCTCCTCGGCGGCCTGCTGCGCCTTGATCCGGGCCTGGCGCGCGGCCTCCTCCACGGCGGCGCGGGCGCGGTCCATCTCGATGCGGGCGCGGCGCCGCTGGCGCTCGGCCTGATCGGCGTCGAACAGTTCGATCTTCTCGAGTTCCCGCTGCAGCACCAGGGCGGCGAGCCCGGTCGTCAGCGGCGCGGCGTCGACCCGGCGCTCGGGCGAGGCCAGCGAGCCGGAAAAGCCCAACTGCACGGCGGGCGGCGCGCCGGACCAGCCCTTCGGCGCGGTCGTACTCGTCAGCGTCCCGCGGGCGTCGAGGCTCCCCTGCCGCAGATCGACCGCGACCGTGCCGGTCCAGCGGCCGGGGCCGAGATCGAGGGTGAACGGGGCGGAGCGGAGCACGCCGCCGACCAGCGTCACGGCGGCGCTCACGGGCCCCTTCGCGACGAGGGGACCGGCGGCGAATTCTTCCGAGACCAGGGCCTGGGGCCGCCCGTCGCGCAGGGGGTCGTCCTCGGCGAGCGCGCGGACGAGCGCCCGGTCGAGGGCGGCGGGATCGGCCTCGGGCAGGCGGATGTCCGATAGGCGGACGTCGCCGTTGCCCGAGAGGTCGTCGGCGAGCGCGGCCGGGCTCGGCCCCGAGGCGCTGAAGCGCAAGGCCCCCGAAACGGTCGCGGCGAGGCGCCCGCCATTGAGGAGACGCGGCAGGCTCACGTCCTGAAGCCGTGCCTCGCCCGCGACGGCAGCCCCCCCGGCCGGTCGCGACAGCGTCAGGCTGGCGCCGATCCGCCCCCCGCCGAGGCCGGCCGTCAGGTCGGCGATCCTGAGGGCGTCGCCCTCGCGCTGGAGCCGGAAGGTCGCGGCCTCGGCGGTGAAGCCGCGGCCGAGATCGAGCCGGCCGACCCGGAGGTCGAGGCTCCCCAGCGGCAGGCTCGGCGCCGGGGCGAAGCGGGTGCCGTGGGCCTCCGTCGGCAGGATCAGCGCCGCGCTCAGCGCCGGAAGCCCGAGCTGCCCGAGGGAGGCGGTGCCGGACCACGCGCCGTCGAGGCCGCGATCCAGGCTCGCGGTGAGATCGGTGCCGCCGGCTTTTCCCGACAGGTCGAGATGCGGAGCCTCGCCGCGTCGCGACAGGGCGAGCGTCAGCGCGGCCGGCAACGGGGTGGGGACGGCTGTGCCGGCGAGCGCCAGGGCGGGGCCGAGATCGGCGCCCGCGATGCCGATCTCGCCGCCGAGCGGTGGCCGGTCGGCGGCGTCGAGCAGGATCGGCTTGCGCGTGGCGAGCGTCAGGCCGGGAAAGCTGCCCTCCGCCGTGACGGCGAGGGGCGGAACGCCGCGCCCGGCCGTCGCCGCCTCGGACGTGCGCGTACCGGTCAGGCGCAGGCGGGCGGGTTGGCGGAATGCGGCGAGGTCGTCGCGGCCGAACCACAGGCCGGCGCGGGCCACGTCGAGGGTCGCCGCGAGGTCGTCGATCCGGCCGGCGCGGGTGAGCGCCGAGAGATCGACTTCGCCGCCGCCCGCCTTGCCGCTTGCATGCGCCCGCAGCGCGTCGGCCTCGCCGGCTTCGCGCTCCAGAGTGACGGCGAGGTCGAGACCGGCTTCGCGGAAAGCGCGCGGCACCAGCCGCGCCTCCGCGAGGTAGCCGCGCTCCAGCAGCGCCAGCAGCGGGGCGGCCTTCGGCGCCGAGACCCGGCCCTCGATCCGGCCCGATCCGTCCGGGGCGATCCGCCCGGCGAGGCGGGCGCTGGCGCCGGCGAGGTTCTCGATGTCGAGGCTGTCGACGACGAGGCTCGCCCCGTCCGATTGGAGCCGCACCGTGATGGCGCCGCCTCCGGTCGAGCCGCCGTAGCGTACGTCGCGGGCGCTCAAGGTCAGGCCGAGATCGTGCCGGTCGAGCCCCTCCATCAGGCGGCCGGTAGGGGGCAGTTCGGCGATGTCGATGCCGTTGGCCGCAATCTGCGCCTCCAGCCGCCCGCGGTGCCCCGATTGCGGACGGGTATAGGCGGCGTTGCCGGTGACCCGCAGGGACCCCAACGTGAGGCGCAGGTTGCGCAGGGACAGGTCGGCGGCGGTGGAGGACACGTCCGCGCCGAGATCGAGCGCACGGCCGTCGAGGAGCGCGGCCACCGCCTCCTCGGCGCCCAGGCGTCCGAGATAGCGCCCGAGCCCTTCGGAATTGCGCGCCGCGACCTCGATATGCCCGTTGAAGCGGGCGGCGGCCGAGAGATCGATCTCGCCGGTCGCCGCGACGGTGGACGCGCCTGGGGCCTGCCCGGAGAACCGGCGCAGGACCAGCCCGCCGGAGCGGTCGAAGGTGCCGCGGAAGGCCACGTCCGACCAGTCGTCGAGGCCGAGCGCCACGCTCTCGGCCTTGAGGTCGAGGTCGAGCAGCATCGGCAGCGAGGGGGCGAGGCCGGCGGCGCCCCGCGACATCAGCGCCCGCCCGCCCGGCGTCAGCAGCAGGCCGTCGAGGTCGAGGCGGCGGGTGCGCAGCTCCAGCCCGGCGCGGGGCGCCCGCAGGTCGATCCGGCCGGTGCCCGACAGGCGCACCGCCTTTCCGCCGGGATCGAGTTCGAGTTCGACGCTTTTGGCATTCACGGTCGTGCCGCGCGCCTCGAACTTGGCCGCGAGCGTCAGCGGCAGGGAATCGCCCGCCGGCTGGACCGGCGGGCCGACGGTGAGCTTGGCCGATCCCTCCGCCTCGGGCACCAGCCCGCGGCGGGATTCGACGGATTCCGGTTTGAACGCGAGCCGGGCATCGGCCTCCAGCCGGGGCAGCGCATCGCCGCCGCCGGTCAGCTTGAGGGCGAGCGCGCCGTCGGCGCTCATCGTGCCGGTGGCGAGGTGGAACGGGCTCCCGGCCACCATTCCCTCCGCGAGCCAGGGCCCGGCCAGCGCAGGGGCCTTCAGCCGCACGTCGTCGGCCGAAAACAGCTCGTTCGGCGCGGCGCCGTCATGGACGGTCGCCACGGAGAGGCGGCGCACGCTCAGCGCCTCGATCACCACGTCCCGGCGCGGGCCCTCGCCCGAGCGCGGCAGCAGCAGCGCGTCCTGCGCCACCGGAACGGTCACGCGGGCGCGCTCGATCACGGTGCCGGTGAAGCGCACCTCGCCTTTCAGCAGCGGCGCGAGGGCGATCTCGGCATCGACCGTATGGGCGTCGAGCGCCGGCCCGTCCTCCGCGCCGAGGATCAACCGGTCGAGGCGCAGGTGCGGCGAGGGCAGGAGCCGCAGATCGACCGCGCCCTCGCTGCGGGCCGGGGTGCCGAGGGATTGGGTGATCGCCCGGTCGATCAGCGCGCGCTGGCCCGACCAGTCGATGAAGGGCGGGACAGTGAGCGCCGCCACGAGGATCAGCACGACGGCGCCTGCGAGCGCGGTCAGGAGGTCACGCACCGAATTCGCTTTCGCCTCGCGGGGCACCGGCGCACCCCTTCGGGACGCACCGCCGCCGCGCGACGGGACAACCCCTCCGGCGGCCATAGCACAGGCGGCGCCGGGATCGAATCTTGAGCGTGACGGTCTTGAACTTGAAGGTCCCGGGCGGCCTGGTCGCACCGGCTCAAAGGGCGGCCTCCGGCTCGGTTGCCGCATGGTGGCGCACGTTCCGCTTGATGACCTGCGGCGGCTGGCCGAACGCCCGGAGAAAGGCCCGCCGCATCCGCTCCCGGTCGGCGAAGCCCGTCTCCCGCGCCACGGTGTCCAGCGAATGCCGCCCGTCCTCCAGCATTGTCCGGGCGGCGTCGAGGCGCAGGTTCTCGACCGCCTTCGCCGGCGACTGGCCGGTCTCCTCCCGGAAGATGCGGCTGAACTGGCGCGGGCTGAGCCGGGCGGCCTCGGCCAGCTCCTCGACGGAGAGTTCGTTGCGCAGGTTGTGCCGCGCATAGGCCAGAACCTTCTGGACCCGGTCGGACCGCGGCTGAAGCTCCAGCAGGGCGGAGAACTGAGACTGGCCGCCCGTCCTGCGGTGATAGACGACGAGCTTCCGGGCGATGCCCTTCGCCGTCTCGGGGCCGAGATCGTCCTCGACCAAGGCCAGCGTCAGGTCGATCCCGGCGGTCATGCCGGCCGAGGTCCAGACGTTGCCGTCGCAGACGAAGATGCGGTCGTCATCGACCTTGATCGATGGGTAGAGCCGCTGCAGCTCCCGCGCATGGGCCCAGTGGGTCGCCGCCCTCCTTCCGTCGAGCAGGCCCGCCTCGGCCAGCAGGAACGCCCCGGTGCAGGTCGCGGCGACGCGGCGCGCGCTGGCGCCCGTCTCGCGCAACCGCTCGATCAGGCCGGGGGGCGAGGCCTCCACCGTGATCGACCCCACCACCAGGACCGTGTCGAAGCGCCGGCCCGAAAAGGGCTCGGTCTCGATGACCATCCCGATGGAGCTTCGGATCGGGCCGCCCCCCTCGGACAGGAACGTCACGTCGTAGAAGTCCCGGCCGAGTTCCAGATTGGCGAACTCGAACGCCGTCAGGGGGGCGAGGTTCATCACCTGAAAGCCGGGAAACAGGACGACACCGATCGACGGCATGGCGGCCCCGCGAGAGGAATGTCCGAAAAGGTCGGATATTCGACATATGGGACATGACGGGACGCGTCTAGGTTCGATCACGACAGGCGTGGGCATCACCTCGCGCCGGATTCCTTGCCCAGGACCCTCCCCCGATGACCGCCCCCATGACCGCCCCCATGACCGCTCCCAGCATCACCCCCCTCGGCCCGGAAGCCCGGGATTACACCCGCCGCTGGCTCGGCTCCGGCGAGATCGCCGCCACGACCCTGCCGGACGGGACCCGCATCCGCTACGTCCGGGCGGGAAGCGGGCCGAACCTCGTCCTGATCCATACGGTTCGCACGCAGCTCGACCTGTTCCAGCGCGTGATCCCGCTGCTGGCACCGCACTTCACGGTCTACGCCCTCGATCTCCCCGGCTTCGGCTGGTCGGACCTGAAGCCGGGCGCCCCGAAGGACGAGCCCACCCTGCGGGCCGCCCTGAGGGCGTTCATCGCCACCCTCGGCATCGAGCGACCGATCCTCGCGGGCGAATCGATCGGGGCGACGCTGTCGCTCTCGCTCGCCGCCGAACTGGGCGAGGGGGTGGAGCGGGTCTTCGCCTTCAACACCTACGACTACCTGCCGGGCCTGGAGCGGTCGAACCTGCTCGCCTCCCTCATCATCAAGAGCGTGCGGGCACCCGTGATCGGCCCGGTCTTCGCGGCCCTGGAGAACCGGGCCATCACCGGCGGCATCATGAGCGGGGGTTTTCACGATCCGCGCAGCCTGCCCGCCGACTTGCTCGACTAGTACGCCCGGGTCGGTGGTCGTGCCGGCTACGCCAAGGCGGCGCGGACGCTGCTCAAGGCGCTCCCGAGCTTCGTCGCCGCCCGGGCCCGCTATCGCCGGATCACCGCGCCGGTCACGCTCGTCTGGGGCGACAAGGATTGGGCCGACCTGCGGGACCGCGCGGGTGTCGAGGCCGCCCTCCCGTCACCGGAGGTCATGACCCTGGATCGCACCGGCCATTTCAGCGCCCTGGAGCGTCCCCAGGCCTGGGCCGACATCATCCTCGCACGCACGGTGAAGCCCAAGCTCTCCGCCGTCGGCTGACGGCCACGCCGCTGCATGGGCGGCCGTCCCGCCCTGCCCCGCATCCCCTCCCCCGCCGAAGCGAGGTTGCCCCATGTCCGCACAGACGACCTCGACCCACATCACGGTCGAGCACGTGACGCTTCGCTCGCAAAAGTCCTTCGAGGCGGTGCGTTCCGCCTTGGAAGCCGCGGTGCCGCCCCTCGACCACGCCTATGCCGCGCTCCTGCGGGACGGGAAGGTGGACGCGG
This sequence comes from Methylorubrum salsuginis, assembly GCF_900114375.1. GTDB lineage: Bacteria > Pseudomonadota > Alphaproteobacteria > Rhizobiales > Beijerinckiaceae > Methylobacterium > Methylobacterium salsuginis. Next base: position 32,241 of record NZ_FOSV01000010.1, read on the forward strand.
CGCGCGATCTCCTCGAAGGCCAAGCCCCGCTCTCGATCTTCGGTGCCCGCGACCATGGCGGCCTCCTGCTCACCGCCGGGCTGACCCGCAAGGCCGTCCAGTACGATATCGGCAACCCGCTGACGGCGGCGCGGATGACCCGGCACGTCCTCTCGGCCGCCCTCTACGCGCCGATCCGGGTGCTGCTGCGCGAGGACGAAGCGGGCGGCGTCGCGTTCGAATACGACCGCCCGGCCACCACCTTCGGGCAGTTCGGGCAGCCGGAGGTCGATGACGTCGCCCGGGATCTCGACGATCGGCTTCGTACGGTCCTCACGGACGCCGCCGGCTGATCCGCATCCCGAACGGCTCGAAACGGGCCCTTCCAGGGCCTGCCACGGGTCGCACCAAGCCTCCGCAGGGTCGGATCGCCGGGCGTGGTGATCCTCACGCCGCCCGCAGGGTCGCCACGAAGCGGCGGACCGTGTCGGCCAGGGTCTCGCATTCGCCGGCCAGCCGGGAGGAGGCGTCGAGGCCGGAGGCCGCGGCGGTGCCGGTGAGGTCGGCGGAGCGGGTCAGGCCGTCGAGGGTGGAAAAGACCTCGCCGCTGCGGCGGGCGGCGCGCTCGGCGTTCTCGGCGATGGCGCGGGTCGCCGCGCCCTGGCCCTCGACCGCGTCGGCGACCGAGCGGGTGATGACGTCGAGTTCGCCGATGGTGCCGCCGATCCGGGCGATGGCGGCCACCGCCTGATCGGTCTGGTCCTGGATCGCGCGGATCTGCGCCTCGATGTCCTGGGTGGCGCGGGCGGTCTTCTCGGCCAGCGCCTTGACCTCGCCCGCCACCACGGCGAAGCCGCGGCCCGCCGCGCCCGCGCGGGAGGCCTCGATGGTGGCGTTCAGCGCCAGCAGGTTGGTCTGCTCGGCGATGGTGCCGATCAGCGTCACGATCTGCTCGATGCGCTGCGCCGCCTCCGCCAGCGAGCGCACGGTCCGGTCGGTCTGGCCCGCCTCGCCGGTCGCCCGGTCGGCGATCTCGGCGGCCTGGGCCATGTGGCCGCCGATCTCCCGCACCGAGCTCGAGAGCGTGCCGGCGGCGGCGGCGACGCTGCGCACGTCGTCGGCGGTCTCCTGCGAGGCGGCCGAGAGGGCGGCCGTGCGCTGCGCCGTGTCGCTCGCCGCGTTCGAGAGGTCCTGGGAGGCGTGCCGCACCCGGGCGGCGGTCTCGGCGGCCTGCCGGACGAGGTGATCGACGCTGCCCTCGAAGCGCTCGGCCAGCTCGTCGGCGGTGCGGCGGCGGGCGGCGCGGGCCTCGGTCTCGCCCGCGATCTCGCGGGCATGGGCTTCGGTCTCGGCGGCGCGCGCCGCGTCGGCGGCGGCGATGGAGCGGGCCGAAAGAGCGAACAGCCCGACGAGCTGGGCGGCGAGCCAGGCCAGCACCGCCGTCTCCAGCACGACGATGACGGCGTGCAGCACCACGCGGCCGAGATCGGCCCCGTCGGGATAGACCGCCGCCGGCAGCAGGAGGTTCAGCGCCAGATGGTGCAGGGCGGTGGCCCCGGCGGCGGCGATGAGCACGCGCCAGTCGCAATAGACCGACAGCACCGCCAAGGCCGCGAAGAAGTACATGTGCAGGTCGAGCTGCCAGGGATGTCCGGCCATCGCCTGGAGCAGAAGGGCGACCATGCCGACGAGCGCGACCGCGACCGTCAGCCGGGTGGCGAGCACCTCGCCCCGCATCCGCCACGTCGCGGTCGCCGCCGCGGCGAGGCCGAGCGCCGTCAGCCCCTCGGCCATGGCCGCGCCGCCGCGCCAGAGGGCGATGCCGGCGATCAGCGGCACGTGGAGCCAGATCAGGGCGATCAGGCCCCGGCTCGCCGCGCGGCGCAGGCTGTCGAGATCGCGCGAGGAAGCGGTCGTCATGGTTGGCGTCTTCCGGGGGAGGTGCAGAGGCCGAGGCCTCTCGGATCGAACAGGAGCCAGGCGCCCGCCGCATGGAGGCGGGCCTCGAAGCCCGGCGCGGAGGATTGCGCGACGACGAGGCCGGAGGGGGCGGTCCGCAGCACCGCGCCGCCCGCCGCCACCGCGGCCGCCAGCCTTTCGGCCGGGCTCCACCAGGGCGGAAACAGCGCCGCGACCGGCTCGCCCGCGGAGGCCGCCGGAAGGCCGAACCACACCGAGGCCGTCAGGCTCGCGGCGAGCAGCGCGGCCGGCAGCGGCCAGGACGCGGGTGCGGGGGATGCGACGGGTGCGGACATGGCCGCGGCTCCTGTCGGAGGCAGGGCGGAAAAAGTTCCGCCGGAATCACAACATGGGATATTTTATTCGCTCGTCCCCTTAAAACCTCGTTACCGCACTGTCCGACGCCGGACGGTCTTCCGGCCTAATCCACTTGGTCCGGCCGAATGCCCCGAAGATGGCGTGCAGATCTTCGAAGCTCAGGCCCCGGGGAAAGCGCTCCGGCCCCGCCGTCAATTTTTCGCGGCGGGCAGTGTCAGGGTGACGATCAATCCCGGCGCGTTGTCGCCGAGGCTCAGGCTGCCGCCGTGGAGGCGCGCCACCGCATTGACGAGGCTGAGCCCCAGTCCGAAGCCGGGCCGGGTGCGGGCGGCGTCGAGGCGCACGAACCGGTCGAGCACGCGGGCCCGCTCGGCTTCCGGTACGCCGGGGCCGTGGTCGGCGACCTGAAGGATCACGCTGTCCCCGTCGCGCCGCGCCGCGACCGTGATCGCGGGCGCGCCCCCCGCGCCGTACTTGATGGCGTTGTCGATGAGGTTGGCGAGCGCCTGACCCACCAGTTCGCGGTTGCCCCGCAGCGGCAGGTTCGGCTCGCGCGTGAAGCCGAGATGCAGGCCGCGCTCCTCGGCCAGCGCTTCGTAGAGTTCGGCCATCTCGCCCGCGACCTCGCCCGCGTCGAAGTCGATTCCGGTGGTGTCCGGTGCGCTGCCGGCCTCGAGGCGGGCGATGGTCAGGAGCGCGTTGAACACCCGGATCAGCCCGTCGCCGTCCTCCACGATTCCCTCGATCGCCGCCCGCAGGTCGTCCGGCGTCTGCGCGGTCCGGAGGGCCTCGTCGGCGCGGTTGCGCAGGCGGGTGAGCGGGGTCTTGAGGTCGTGGGCGATGTTGTCCGAGACCTCGCGCATGCCGCGCATCAATTCGCCGATGCGCTCCAGCATCAGGTTGAGGTTCAGGGCGAGGCGGTCCAGCTCGTCGCCGCTGCCCGAGACCTTGAGGCGCCCGTCGAGGTCGCCCGCCATGATGGAGCGGGTGGTCTCGGTCATGTCGTCCACGCGCTTGAGCACCCGGCTCGCCACGAACCAGCCGCCGACGACGCCGAGCACCAGCACGAGGGCCAGCGACGACCCGAAGGTGTTGCCGATGGCGTCGCGCAGGCGGTCGCGTTCCTCGGTGTCGCGGCCGACCAGCAGGCGAAAGCCCCCGGCGAGCGTGTAGACCCGCATGATCGCCCGGTGCTCGGCTTGGTCGGATTCCGAGCCGCGACCGTAGGGCCCCTCGTACTGGCCGGGCGAGGAGAGCACGCCGACGGGCACGCGGCTGACATTGCCGACGATGTGCTCGCCGGCCGGCGTAGTGACGAGATAGAGCGAGGCGCCGGGCTCCTTGGCGCGGCGCTCCACCACGGCGATGAGGCGGCGCAGGCCCCCGGCGGTGTACTGCTCCGACAGCCCGTTGATCTCGGCCTCGATGGTCGAGACGATCTGATCGTCGAGCACGCGCCGGGCGTTCCAGGCGACGTAGCCGAGGCCGCCGCTCGCCAGCAGCGCGAACAGCACGAGATAGGCGAGCGACAGCTTGAACGCCGTCGTCCGGAAGACCTTTTGGAGCCGCGCGAGGGGGCCCTCGCGCGCCGGTTCGGCGGGAGCCGTCACGGCTCCTCCGTCCGCACCACGTAGCCCGCGCCGCGCACGGTGTGGATCATCGGCCGCTCGAACCCGCGGTCGATCTTGCCCCGCAATCGGGAGACGTGAACATCGATCACGTTCGTCTGCGGGTCGAAATGATAGTCCCAGACGTTTTCGAGCAGCATCGTCCGGGTCACGACCTGGCCGGCATGGCGCATCAGGTATTCGAGCAGGCGGAACTCGCGGGGTTGGAGCGGGATCTCGCGGCCCGCGCGGCTGACCCGGTGGGACAGCCGGTCGAGTTCGAGGTCGCCGACCCGGTAGGCGGTGGGCTCGGCCGCCCCCGCGGGACCGGCTTGGCGCCGCGCCAGCACCTCGGTGCGGGCGAGCAACTCCGAGAAGGCATAGGGTTTCGGGAGGTAGTCGTCGCCCCCGGCACGAAGGCCCTTCACCCGATCATCGACTTGGCCCAAGGCGGAGAGAATCAGCACCGGCGTGGCGATGGCCTGCTCGCGCAGCGACCGCACCAGGGACAGCCCGTCGAGCTTGGGCAGCATCCGGTCGACGATGAGCACGTCGTAGGCGCCCTCGCGGGCGAGCGCGTAGCCGTCGAGGCCGTCGCCCGCGTGATCGACGCTGTGGCCGGCCTCGCGAAAGGCCTTGGTGAGGTAGGCGGCGGCCTCGCGGTCGTCCTCGATGATGAGCAGGCGCATGGGGCTTCGGTCGATGATGGGCGCCGAACCCGACCGGGGGTCGAGTTCGGGGCGTCCGGCGGACGCCCGCCGCCGCGCAGTCGCGCGGGCGTAAGGCAACGGATACTCAGTCCGTCGCCTTCCGATGTAAGGTGACGCGCTCAGGAGCGGGAGGCGCCGACCGTCAACTCGGGCTTGTGATTGAGGGTCTGGAACACGACGCAATAGCGCTCGGTCAGCTTGAGGAGCTGGTCGAGCTTCTCCTGCGGGGCGTCGGTGTCGAGGTCGAACTTCAGGCGGATCGCCCGGAAGCCGACCGGGGCCTCCTTGTCGACGCCGAGTGTGCCGCGGAAATCGAGGTCGCCCTCGGCGCTGACGGTGCCGGCCTTGATCGGGATTTCGAGCGCGGTGGCCACCGCCTTCACGGTCACGCCTGCGCAGGCCACGAGCGCTTCGAGCAGCATGTCGCCCGAGCAGAGTTCCGCGCCCGAGCCGCCGGTCGCCGGATGCAGGCCCGCCACCGCCAGGGCGCGGCCGGTCTCGACCTTGCAGGCGATGTTGGCGTCGTCCAGCGCGCCCCTGGCCTTGAGGGTGATGACGGCGGAATCCGGGTTCTCGCGGTACTGGCCCTTCAGCGGGGCCTGGAGTGCGCGCAGGGCGTTGGCGTCCATGGGGCTTTTCCTCTTGGTATTCTTGATGCGAGGGGCTTAGCGGCTTTCGCGCGGACGCGACAGGTCAGAACGAGGAGCCGCCGGCCAGTTCCGGCGTGCGCGCGGCGTCGCGCGGGCGCAGCGAGCGGTCGAGCGCCCCTAGAATGGCCCGCGTGGCGGCCTCGCTCGTGGGCGCGGACGGCTCGCGGGGGCGGGCGAGATCGAGGGCGACGCTCTCGTCGAGGCGGCCGGGCTTGGGCCGCATCACGATGGCCCGGTCCGCGAGCGCCACCGCCTCGCCGACATCGTGGGTGACGATCAGCACCGTCGGACGCACCTCCTCCCACAGGGCGAGCAGGTGGCGGTGGAGATCCTTGCGGGTGAAGGCGTCGAGCGCCGAGAACGGCTCGTCGAGGAGCAGCACCCGCGGGTTGGCCACGAAGGCGCGGGCGATCGAGACCCTCTGCTGCTGCCCGCCGGACAATTCCCGCGGCCAGCGCCCGGCATGCTCGGCGAGCCCGACCCGCTCCAGGGCGTGGGCCACGCGCTCGGCCCGCGCGCGCCGGGGCAACTCACCGAGCCCGAAGCCGACATTGCCGGCCACATCGAGCCAGGGCAGCAGCCGCGGCTCCTGAAACACCAGCCCGACCCCGGGATGGGGTCCGGTGATCGGCTCGCCGTCGAGGGCGATGGCGCCGGCGCTCGGCCGGTCGAGCCCGGCGATGAGGCGCAGCAACGTGGTCTTGCCGCAGCCCGAGCCGCCGATCAGCGCGACGATCTCGGCATTCGGCACGGAAAGATCGATGGCGTCGAGGGCGCGGGTGCCGTCGGCATAGGTCTTGGACAGGCTCTGGAGGCTCAGCATGGCCGGAGGACGATGCACGGGAGGCCGCCGGGAGCAAGGCCGCCGTTGCGATGCGGTCTCCGGCCCGACCGATCATCTCTGCCGGGGCCGATCACATCCGCCGTGATCCGCCTTAGCGTATCGGCTTCTTAACGGCCCGTTATGCCGGGCGTGACTATCGAAAGCTTAACCAAGGTTCTTCGACTAGGACGGTTCGCCTGACATGACGCTCGGTCTTCGCCATCGTCTCTACGCTGGGTTCGGCAGCCTCATGCTGATGGGAGCCGTACTGGGCGGGTTTTCGTATCACGGGCTCGGCCGGGTGGTGGATCAATACGAGGCCCGCGGACGGATCGAGGAGAACACCCGCAAGCTGTTCACCGTGAACGGGCTGGCCGACCGCTTCATCGGAGAGGCTCTCGACTTCCGGGCCGATCCGAAGCCCGAGACGCTCCAAGCCATGGAGAAGACCCGCGCCGGACTCGTGACGCTCAGCCGCGAGGCGGCGGCCAATACGAACAACGAGGAACGACGCAAGCTCTACGGCCAGATCACCGGGCTGGCCGAGGAGATGAAGGGCGACCTCGACCGTCTCGGCCGCAGCGGCATCACCATCGCGGAGACCCGGGCTCGGCTGTTCAGTGGCGGCGACGAGCTGACGAAGCTCACCAGCGACCTCGTGCGCGAGGTGCGCCTGGATGGCAGCCAGTCTCAGCTCTCCCAGGTGCAGTCCGCGGAGGCCGCCGTGCTGCTGGTGCGGGTGGCCAACTGGCGCTTCCTCGCCACCCTCGATCCGAAGGGCCCGAAGACCTTCGCGGACAACGTCGTCAAGGCGCAGGCGGCCATGAAGGTCTTGCGCAGCTCGGACACGGACGGCCAGTTCACCGCGACGCAGAAGGCGGCCGAGGGGGCGCTCGCCGCCTACGACAGCGCGTTCCGGGCCGCCGCCGCCGCGATCGAGGAAGGCCGCGTGGCGTTCGCCGACGGCGTCAAGCCGAAGGCCGACCGGATCAAGGCGGTCGGCCTCCAGGCGCGCGGCATCGCCGAGGCCCAGATGGCCGCGATCTTCGCGGAGACGCAGGCGAGCGTCGACACCGCCGAGACGGTCCAGCTCGGCTTGATCGCCCTGGTGCTGGCGCTGGGCGCCGGCCTCGCCGTCCTCGTCGCCCGCAGCATCGTGCGCCCGCTCTCGGGCATGACGGCGGCGATGAACCGGCTCGCCGCGGGGGAGACCCAGATCGCGGTGCCGGGCCGCGGCGGCGCCGACGAGATCGGCGAGATGGCCCGCGCGGTCGAGGTGTTCCGTCAGAACGCGCTGGCCCGGATCGAACTGGAGGCGCTCCAGGTCGACGAGCAATCGGCCCGCCAGCGCCGGGCCGACCGCGTCGATGCCCTGGTCCAGGGATTCCAGCGCTCGATCAGCGGCTCCCTCGACATCGTCACCGCGGCGGCGACCGAACTCGACGCCACCGCCCGTTCGATGACGAGCGTCGCCGACGCCACCCGCCATCAAGCCGACGCGTCGAGCGGCGCGGCGGGCGAGACCGCGGGCAACGTCCAGATGGTCGCCGCCGCCGCCGAGGAGATGGTCGCCTCCCTGCAGGAGATCGAGCGGCAGGTGCTGCGCTCCAGCGCGGTGGCCGAAGGCGCCCGTCACGAGGCGCAGGCGACGGATGCGGCGATGACGCAGCTCGATGCGGCGGCGAGCCGCATCGGCGATGCCGTGACCCTGATCTCCGGCATCGCCGCGCAGACCAATCTGCTCGCCCTCAACGCCACGATCGAGGCGGCCCGCGCGGGCGACGCCGGCCGCGGCTTCGCGGTGGTGGCCTCCGAGGTGAAGGAACTCGCCGGCCAGACCGCGCGGGCGACCGACGAGATTTCCGGGCAGATCGCGGCGATCCAGTCCGCCACCGGCAAGGCGGCGGCGGCGATGCGGCAGATCGGCGGCACCATCGCCTCGATCAACGAGATCGCGGGGGTGATCAGCGCCACGGTGGCCGAGCAGACGACCGCGACCCACGAGATCTCGCGCAGCGCCGCCGACGCCGCCCGCGGCACCCAGGACTTGAGCGCGAATATCGGGCGGGTGCGCACCTCCTCGGCCCAGACCGGAGACGCCGCCTCCCAGGTGCTCTCGGCGGCGGCCGATCTGTCGATGCAGTCCCTAAGCGTGAAGCGCGAGGTCGACGGCTTCCTCGAAGCGATCCGGGCGGCGTAGGCCGCGCCCTCTCGTCCTCATCGACAACACCCCCGGTCATCGGCCGGGGGTTTTTCGTTACAGGCTGTCGCGCGCGGTGTCCTGCCAGCGCACCAGAGGGTTCGTCAGCGCCACCAGAGCCGTGTCGGCGAGCTTGCCGACGACGGCGAAGCTGATGATCGCCGCCAGGATCTGGTCGGGCTTGCTGAATTGCTGGCCGTCGACCAGCAGGTAGCCAAGCCCCTCGGAGGCGCCCATCAATTCGGCCGCGACCACGAACAGGAAGCCGAGGCCGAGCCCGGTGCGCAGCGCCGTCAGCGTCGCGGGGAGCACGGCGGGGAGCAGGATGCGCCGGGCGAGCGCGAGGCGCGACAGGCGGAAGATGCGCCCGACCTCGACGAGCTTGCGATCGACCGAGGCGATGGCCCCCGCCACGCCGACATAGACCGGGAAGAACACGCCCACCGCGATCAGCGCCACCTTCGGCGTCTCGAGGATGCCGAACCACAGGATGAACAGCGGCACCCAGGCGAGCGAGGGCACGGCGCGGAGCGCCTGGAGGCTCGGATCGATGAGCCAGCGCAAGGGGGGCAGGGTCGCGGTCAGCGCGCCGACGAGGATGCCGGTGCCGGCCCCGAAGGCGAAGCCGAGCCCGACGCGGATCAGCGTCGCCTCGACATGCATCCACAGCTCGCCGGACGCCGCGAGCGACCAGAGCGCGGCCCCGATCCGGCTCGGCGGCGGCAACAGGCGCCCCGTCGCGAGGCCGCTCGCCACCGCGATCTCCCAGGCGCCGGCCAGCACGAGCGGCAGGAGCAGCCCGAGCACGGCCCGCCCTCCCCCGCCCAGCCAAGCGGAGCGTCGCGGCGCCGCGACGGGCGCGGCGATGTCGGATGTGATGGCGGGGCCGCTCATGCGAGTCTGTCGGGAGGAACGGGCATCCGGGCGGGCTATCATACCCGAGGCGAGCGGCGAAACGGCTCAGCGCCGGGCGTCGGTCGCCATCCGGAGCGCCAACCCGGCGAGCACCGTCCCCATCAGCCAGCGCTGCGCCAGGAGCCAGAGCGGACGCCCGGTGAGGAAGGCCGCGACCGAGCCCGCCGCCAGCACGATTCCCATGTTCACCGCGAGGCTCACCGCGATCTGCACGAGGCCGAGCGTGAGGGACTGCGCCAGCACCCCGCCCCGCTCCGGATCGATGAATTGCGGCAGCAGCGACAGATACATCACCGCGACTTTCGGATTGAGCAGGTTCGTCAGCAGGCCCATCGCGAACAGCCGGCCCGGCCCGTCGGGCGCGAGCCGGCGCGGGGCGAAGGGCGTGGTGCCGCCCGGCCGCACGGCCTGCCACGCGAGGAACAAGAGGTAGGCCGCGCCCGCGAGCCGCAGCGCATCGTAGGCCAAGGGCACGGCCACGAGGAGCGCGGTGAGGCCGAGCGCCGCGCAAAGCAGATAGACGAGGAAGCCCGCGGCGACGCCGAGCAGGGACACCAACCCGGCCGCCCGGCCCTGCACCAGGGTGCGGGACAAGAGGTAGACCATGTTCGGGCCCGGCGTCAGCACCATCCCGAGCGCGATCAGGGCGAAGGCGATCAGGTGGCCGGCGTCGGGCATGGCGTCAGCGCCCCGGCGCGGGGTTGAATTGCGGGTCGATCAGCCCGTCCACCGCCGCCGCGACGTCGGTGCCCGCCGGGATCACGCCGGCCTGCTGCAGGGCCACGCCCGCCGCCTTGATGCTCTCGGCCTGGGCCGGGCCGACCGCCGGCTGGCTCAGGTCCGTGCGCTCGATCTGCTTGGCGATGACGGCATCGGGCAGCTTCGTCGCGGCGACGAGCGCGCTCTTGAGCGCGTCCGGATTGGCGATGGCGTAGGTGCGGGCCTGTTCGTAGGCGGCGATCACCGTCTTCACCAGATCGGGGTGGTTCTTCAAGAAGTCCTCGCGCACGTCGAGGACGCCCCAGGTGTTGGCCGCCGCGTCGCGGTGGAACAGCACCGCGCCGCCCTCGATCTCCGAGGCCGCCATCATCGGGTCGAGGCCGGCCCAGGCATCGACATCGCCGCGCTCAAGCGCGGTGCGCCCGTCGGCGTGCTGGAGCAGGACGAGCTTGGCGTCCTTCTCAGTCAGGCCCGCGCCCTGGAGCGCACGGATCAGGAAGATGTGCGGATCGGTGCCGCGGGTCACCGCCACGCGCTTGCCCTTGAGGTCGGCGGGCTTGGAAATCCCCGTGTCCTTGCGGGTGACGAGAGCGGTCCATTCCGGTCGCGAGAAGGCGTAGACGATCTTGATCGGGTTGCCGTTGATGCGCGCGAGCAGCGCGGCGGCCCCCGCCGAGGAGCCGAAATCGATGGCGCCGCCATTCAGGAATTCGAGCGCCTTGTTGGAGCCGAGGGACTGGGTCCAGCGCACCTTGATGCCGCGGGGCTTCAAAGCCTCCTCGAGAAAGCCCTTCTCCTTCAGGACGAGGCTGACCGGATTGTAGGTCGCCCAGTCGAGCCGGATCTCCGCCGGGTCCGTCGCCCGGGCCGCCGGTGCGGCCAAGGTCATCCCGAGGGCGCCGGCGAGCGCGGACAGAAGGGTGCGGCGGTGCAGCATGCGGCTCTCTCCCTGACGGTCAGGCGCGGTTTCTGCAGGCGCCTCGAGAGGAAGGGCTAAAGCAGCGGCGTTCGTTTCGTCAAACGAAAATTCGCGAAACAGAACGCCGCGGTTGCGCACAACCCGCCGCTGCCGAACCTCGCGTAACATGCTAACGGAACGGCCATGTTCGATCCTGTGACCGCTCTGGAAAAGGTCGTCGACGACCTCGATCGCGACGCGCGCGAGCCGACCAAGCTCCGCAGCCTGCTGGTGCCCGAACTCCGCAAGGTGCTGGAGGCCGGCCACAAGGACGCCGAGCGCCTGCTCCTGAAGGAGCGCGACGGGCTCGCCTGCGCCAAGCGCATCAGCCGCCTGACCGATGCGGTGGTCCGGGCGATCTACGACGCGGTGGTCTGGCGGCTCTACCCGAACGACAACCCCTCCACCGGCGAGCATCTCGCGGTGATCGCCACCGGCGGCTACGGCCGGGGTACGATGGCGCCGGGCTCCGACATCGATCTGCTGTTCCTGCTGCCCTACAAGCAGACCGCATGGTCGGAGAGCGTCGTCGAGGCGATGCTCTACGTGCTGTGGGACCTGAAACTCAAGGTCGGCCACGCCACCCGCTCCGTCGAGGAATGCCTGCGCGAGGGCCGCGCCGACATGACGATCCGCACGGCTCTGCTCGAATCGCGCTTCCTGTTCGGCTCCCGCGCGCTGTTCGAGGAGATGGTGACGCGCTTCGACACCGAACTCGTCATCGGCACCGCGCCGGAATTCGTCGATGCCAAGCTGCGCGAGCGCGACGCGCGGGTTAGCAAGGCGGGCGCCTCGCGCTACCTCGTCGAGCCCAACGTCAAGGACGGCAAGGGCGGTTTGCGCGACCTCAACACCCTGTTCTGGATCGCGAAATACGCCTACCGGGTCCGCGACCAGATCGAACTGGTCCATGCCGGCCTGTTCACGGCGGACGAGTACAGGCTGTTCGAGCGCTGCGACGAGTTCCTGTGGCGGGTGCGCTGTCACATGCATTTCGTGACCGGGCGGCCCGAGGAGCGCCTGTCGTTCGGCCTCCAGCCGAAGATCGCCGAGCGGCTCGGCTACGGCGCCCGCGGCGGCCTGTCGGGCGTCGAGCGCTTCATGAAGGCGTATTTCCTCATCGCCAAGGATGTCGGCGACCTCACAGCCATCGTCTGCGCGGAACTCGAGGCGCGGCACGCCAAGCGCACCCCGGTGCTCGACCGCTGGATCGGCCGCTTCCGCGACCGCTTCCGCGCCACCGCGATGGAGGCGGAGGATTTCTGGATCGACAACGGCCGGGTGAACCTGCGCGGCGAGGACGCGTTCGAGCGCGATCCGGTCAACCTGATCCGGATGTACTGGCTCGCCGACCGGCACAACCTGCCCGTCCACCCCGACGCCACCCGGCTCGCCAACCGCTCGATGCGTCTCATCACCCATGCGGTGCGCAACGATCCGGAAGCCAACCGCCTGTTCCTCGACATCCTCACCTCGAAGAACGCCCCCGAGACGATCCTGCGCCACATGAACGAGGCCGGCGTGCTCGGCCGGTTCATCCCGGATTTCGGCCGCATCGTCGCGATGATGCAGTTCAACATGTACCACCATTACACGGTGGACGAGCACCTGCTGCGCACCCTGGGCGTGCTCTCGGCGATCGATTCCGGACGGGTCCGGGAAGAGCATCCCCTGGCCTCCCGCCTGATCGACACGATCCACAACCGCCGCGCCCTCTACGTCGCGATCCTGTTGCACGACATCGCCAAGGGCCGCCCCGAGGACCATTCGATCGCGGGCGCCGCCATCGCCCGCAAGCTCGGGCCGCGCTTCGGCCTGTCGCAGGCCGAGACCGAGACGGTCGCTTGGCTGGTCGAGCACCACCTGCTGATGTCGATGACGGCGCAGAGCCGCGACCTGTCGGACCGCAAGACCATCGAGAAGTTCGCCAGCACCGTCCAGAGCCTGGAGCGCCTGAAGTTGCTCGCGATCCTGACGGTGGCCGACATCAAGGCGGTCGGCCCCGGCGTCTGGACCGCCTGGAAGGGGACGCTCCTGCGCACCCTCTACGACGAGACCGAGGTGGTGCTCTCCGGCGGCCATTCCGAGATCGCCCGCACCGACCGGGTGCGCCTCATCCAGATGGCGTTGCGCGAACAGCTCGCCGACTGGAACGCCGAGACCTTCGACGCCTATGCCAGCCGCCACGGTCAGGCCTACTGGCTGAAGGTCGACGGCACGCGCCAGTACAAGAACGCCCGCTTCCTGCGCACCGTCGTCGAGGAGGGGCGCACCAGCGCAACCACCTACGAGACCGATCCGGTGCGCGGCGTGACCGAGCTGACGGTGTATTCCCCCGACCATCCGCGGCTTCTCGCGATCATCACCGGCGCCTGCGCCACGGCGGGCGGCAACATCGTCGATGCGCAGATCTTCACGACGTCGGACGGCTTCGCCCTCGATTCGATCTTCATTTCCCGCGCCTTCGAGCGGGACGAGGACGAGCTGCGCCGGGCCCAGCGCATCGCCACCGCGATCGAGCGCGCCTTGAAGGGCGAGATCAAGATCGCCGAGCTGGTGGCCGACAAGCACCCCAAGGAGCCGCCCAAGACCTTCCTCGTGCCGCCCGACGTGTCGATCGACAACGCGCTGTCGAGCCGCGAGACGGTCGTCGAGATCACCGGCCTCGACCGGCCGGGCCTGCTCTACGAGCTGACCACAGCGCTCAATCGGCTCAGCCTCAACATCACCTCGGCCCATGTCGCGACCTTCGGCGAGCGGGCGGTCGACGTGTTCTACGTGACCGACCTCACCGGGACGCGGGTGATGCAGCCCGACCGGCTGGCCACCATCCGCGCCGCGGTGATGGAGGTGTTTGCCAGCGACGTGGCGGCGTTGAGGGCGGAAGGGCTCGACGCGCTGGTGGATTCGCCGCCGCCGCGGGAGCAGTAGCCCGAATCGCCATCGCTTGCAGGATGATTGGCCGCGTGGCCCGGCGCGAAGAGCGCCGCGCTTGAGCGGCCTCGGCACCGCCGAGACGTCGAGCGGAGCGAGCAGCTTAAGCCCGCGGATGCGGGCGCCGGCGCTTGAGGCCAGCAAAAAAATTTGGAGCGGCAGCGCCACGCTTGCCCAGGCTCGGTGCTGCTCCAAAGCTTGATTTCGGCATTTCGCCGAATGATATCAGCGACCATCCCGACACGAGAGCGCAACCGATCGTACGATGATGGCTGACGACACGGAACACCAGAACCGGACGAACGGCGCCGAGGCGAACCCGGAGGCCGCCCAGGCTGCCGTCCAGAACGCCGGCGCCGATGCCGAGGCGCTCGCCGGCGCCATCGCCGAGCGCGACGAGTTCAAGGACCGGCTTCTGCGCACGATGGCCGAGATGGAAAACCTGCGCCGCCGCACCGAGCGCGAGGTCGCCGACGCCCGGACCTACGCGGTGACGAACTTCGCCCGCGACATGCTGAATGCCGCCGACAACATCCGCCGCGCGCTGGAAAGCGTGCCGGCCGAGGCCCGCACTTCGGCCGAGGGGGCGTTCAAGGGCCTGATCGAGGGCATCGAGCTGACCGAGCGCGACCTCGCCAAGACCCTGGAGCGCCACGGCGTGAAGGTGGTGGAGCCCCACGGCCAGCGCTTCGACCCGAACCGTCATCAGGCGATGTTCGAGGTGCCGAACACCGAGGTCCCCAACGGCACCGTCGTCCAAGTGGTGCAGACCGGCTACGTCATCGGCGACCGCACCCTGCGCCCCGCCCTCGTCGGCGTGTCGAAGGGCGGCCCGAAGCCGGACGCCGGCAAGGACAAGCCCGCCGACGCGGCTTGACGCGGCTCACGCCCGGCTCGCGATCCACACCACGTGACGCGGGCCGCTGGTGCCGTTGGCCGGGATGCGGGTCTCTTCGACGGAAAAGCCCATCCGCTGGAGCCGGGCCTTGAACTTGCGGTCCGGCGTGCCGGACCAGACGCCCAGCACGCCGCCGGGCTTCAACGCCCATTGCGCCCGCTTGAGGCCCCATTCGTCGTAGAGCCGGTCGTTGGCCCGCCGCATCAGGCCCTCTGGGCCGTTGTCGACGTCGAGCAGGATCGCGTCCCAGGCCTCCGCTCCGGCCTGCACCAGCCGGTTCACGTCGATTTCCCGTACCTCGACGCGCGGGTCGTCGAGGCAGCCGCGAAACACCTCGGCGAGGGGCCCGCGGGCCCAGGCCGCCACCGCCGGCACCAGTTCGGCCACGACGATTTTCGCCTCCGGCCCCAGTTCCCGCAACGCCGCGCGGAGGGTGAAGCCCATGCCGAGGCCGCCGATGAGCACCCTGGCGGCGGGGCGACGCGACAGGTGCGCGCAGGCGAGCGTGGCCAGGGCTTCCTCCGAGTGGCCGCGGGTGGAGTTCATCAACTCCTTGTTCTCGACCACGATCGAGAACTCGCGGCCCCGCCGCATCAGGTCGAGGCTCTTGCCGCCGCCGGGCACGTGCCCGGTGTCGAGATGGACCCAGGCGTTCATGGCGACCTTTCGAAGCTTGCGCCGAGGGGAAGCGGGCGCGTCGTCCCAGGCCGAACGCCGGTGGCCAGATTCGGCAAGATGCGCTGGACGCAACCCCAGCCGCGTCGGCGGCGATTGCCCTTCCTGCGCCCCCGCGTCTATCAGCGCGCATGGCCAAGCGCATCAAGTCTCTGCCGCAGCAACGCGGGTTCGTGAGTTTCGACGTCGTCTTCGCCGACGGCTCGCGTGCCTCGAACCGGCGCGTCCCGATGGAAATCCTGGGCGGCCTCGACGGCGACCTCCCGGCGCATCAGCTCATCGCTGAGCAGGAGGCCGAGATCGCCCAGAAGGCCGGACGCCCGCCCCGCGAGATCGAGAGCCTGACCCGCTCCCCGGCGCCGCAGAAGCCGGCGGTGGCCGGCTGATTCCTTTCGGGTTTTCCGGTCGGATGTCGGGTTGCCGCCCCACGCCGTCATCGCTTCTGCTCCGCATCGCAAGGAAGGAGAAAGTCCGGGGCGCTCCCGTCGGGCCGCTGCGCGGTGCTATTCCTCCGCCTCGATACGGATCGCGACCGCCTGCGGCGCAGCCTCGTCCAGCGCGAGCCCGAACCGCCGCTCTTCCTCGCCGCAGGGGCCGAGGCTGCTGAAGCCCAGCCGCGGATAGAGATCGCGCACCATCCCGTTCTTCGGGCTCGGCCGGTAGATGCCGACGAGGCGGGCCGCGCCGAACTCCCGCGCGGCCGCGACCGTCACGTCGCGCATCGCCGCTTCCACGCCGCGGCCGATCACCCGGCAGCTCATCAGCCACGTGTCGAGGACGAGGTCGCCGCCGGAGCGCCGGCCGATCACGACGCCGACGATGCCGTTATCGGCGAGCCGGTCGATCAGGCGGAAGCGCAGGGTCAGCGCGTCGGGATCGGTGAGCAGCGCCTGCGCCTCCCCGTCGGCGATGCGCCGGGTCGTCAGGTTGAACTGGTTGGTCTTATTGACGAGCTGGACGATGCGGGGAAGGTCCCGCGCGGCGAAGGGCCGCCACAGCAGCCGCATGTCGAGGCCGGCGAGGTAGGCCGGCAGATCGCTGGCCTGCGCCGGCACCTCCTGCCGGGCGGCGTAGTGGCCGCTGCGGGCGCGGTCCTCGGCGGTGACGTGGAGCGCCTCGAAGTAGCCGGCCTGGGCGATCCGGTCGGCATAGCCGCTCGGGTCGGGCGGCAATTCGGGCACGGCGACCTCGGGCAGGGCCGAGCGCACCCGGTCACGCTCGAACGGGTTGTCGTCGGCGAAGACGAGGGCGTCGAGGCCGAGGTTCAATTGCGCCGCGACCCGGCGCAGGTTCTCCGCCTTGTCGTCCCAGTTCGCCAGGAAGGCGGCGATGTCGCTGCGCTTGAGCACCATCTCGGGGTGGCGCGCGAAGGCTTCGAGGGCGTTGGCCTCGTCGTTCTTCGAGACCACCGCCAGCACGACGCCGCGTCGCGACAGGTCGCGGGCATAGGCCTGGAACGCGGCGAACGCCTCGCCCTCGGCGCTGCCCGGCCCGAGCACGAGGGCGGCCGGGCCGTCGTCGCCGACGATGCCGCCCCACAGGGTGTTGTCGAGATCGAGCACCAGCGCCTTGCGTGACAGGCCGCGCCGCGCCGCCAGCACCCGGGCGACGAGATCGCCGTAGAACGGGGCCGCCGCCGGTGCGATCTCCTGCTTGGCGCGCCACCACCCCACGCTCTCGTGCCACGCCGACAGGCCATGGCGCTGGACCGCCGCGTCGAGCGCCAGCACGTCGATCCCCTCCTCCGCAGCCATCGCCGGGAGGGCCGCGTTCAGCCGTGCGACCGCCGCGGCGCGCGAGCCCGGCAGCCGATGCTCGCCCGCGCCCGCGAGCGGCACCGGCGTCGGCAGGATCGCTTGCTGGATGAGACCGCAGCCGAGGCCCGTCCGCGCCGCCCGCCAGAGCTGGCGCCAATCGGCCAGCACCGCCGCCTCGGCCCGGCGGGCCTGCTCGGCATCCTGCGCCGCCTCGAAGCCGGCGGTGGCGTGGGCCGCATCGAGAACGAGCAGGATCTCATCGGGGGCGAAGGCGTGGAGGCCGGAGCCGGGATCGAGGATGTCCTGCCGGTAGGCGCCGTAGGGTCCCTCGTAGAGGTCGATCCACAGCCCGCGGCGCAGCCCGGCGATCCGGATCGCGGGCAGGAGATGCGAGACGGTGGACGAGCCGAGCACCGCCAGCCGCACCGGCGGGCGGGACAGCCCCGGCGGCGGCGCGGGATAAGCGGCGTCGAGGGCGCGGGCGAGGGCGTTGGTGCGGACCCCGTTGAGGCGGGTGTTGGCGAGTTCGACGAAGCCGTCCCACGAGGGCGCCCCTCGTAAGGCGGACAGCCGCTCGGCCCAGGGGCCGGGATCGGGCAGCCAGTCGAGGTCGGGCACGGGTCAGCCCCCGGCGAGCTTACGGGCCACGGTCTCCGCGAGGTCGCCGACGCGGGCGAGCGCATCGACCTCCCGCGTGGTGAAGGTGATGCCGAACGCCTCCTCGGTCGCCATCAGGATGTCGACCATCCGGCCCGAATCCCAGCCGGCCACGTCGCGGGCGGTCATCTCCGGTCGCAACACCAGGGCGGGATCGTCGAAGACTTCGCGGAAAATGTCGGTCAGGCGGGCGTCGATCTCGTCCGGGGTCATGCGCGGTCCACGTCTTTCGTCGGTCGGGGCGCTCATAGCAGGCGACCGGGACGGCGGCACCCGGCCCGCATCATCCGCGCCTCAGCAGCCGGGCCGCGCGCGGTGGGCGCTCGGCGGCGGCGGGCTCGGGGCTCTCGGCCAGGAACCAGCCGGCCGAGCGGAAGGGGCCGGCGTCGCGGCCGCGGGAGGCGAGGCCGATCCGCAGCTTTCGATGCTCCTCGGGAAGCGTCGCCGAGACGTGAATCTTCTGCCACCGCTCCCGCAATCCGAGATCGGCCTCGCGCCAGCGGATGCGCCGGTCGCCGATGGCGGCGGCGATGCCCTCGCCGCGATAGCTGCGCGGAATCCAGACCCAGCAGGTCAGGGTATGGACCGCCTTGCGGTCGAGCGGCTGCAGGTCGATCAGCGGGCCGAACACCGTCTGGTCCGCGCCGGCCTCGGGCCGGTGCCGACGCGGCCAGCCGCTCGAGAGCCGCAGACGGGACGGCAGCAGGTTGCGCGGCGGCGGCGGGAGCGTATCGGGTCGGCCTTGGACGAGGTTCTCCGTGCGGCGGCACAGGTCGAGCCAGGGCGGCAGGTGGACCGCCGCCGCCAGATCGTAGGGGGCGAAGCGCGTCACCGTTCCCTCCAGCCAGCCGCCCTCGTGCCGGCGCACGGAGGCCGGACCCTCCGCCGCCCGCACGATCAGAAGCTCCGCGGGCCCATGCCGCCGCAGCGCCCGCAGCAGAGCGGCGGCCTCGGCGGGCCCCTCCTGCGGCCCGGCCTTCCGGACAAGGATCTTCTCGCCGAGCCGGAGGTCTTCGAGGAGGCGGCGCTTGAGGTAGCCGACCTTGCGGGCCTCGCGCTTGAGCACAGCGGCGGGGTCGTCGCTGCCGGCCAGGTGGCCGGTGTTGTACTCGAAGTCGTAGCGGCGGCTGCGGCAGAACAGGTAGTTCGTCACATGCGGGTAGACGAAGAGATCGTCGCCCTGGCCGTAGAGCGCGAAATCCGAATCGAGCGCGTGGAGGAGGTGGTCGATCCGCGAGGCGGAGAACCGCATCAGACCGAGGGGCTCGATGCCGCCGTAGCGCTGCACGAGCCCGAACTCGCAATTGTCGCCGATGCTCTCGAACCGGCCCAGCAGCGCGTGGAGGGGCAGGGTCGCCCCGCCGGACGCATCGTGTGGGCTGTCGGGAGGCATCGCGGAAACCGATCGTGGGGACGCGCAAGGCGGCGTCACGGGAGGCACCCGCGCGCCCTGCGGCCCGGATGCGACCGAAGGAGCTCCCCCTCGGCTGGGCCGCGTTATGGCGCGGCGGGCCGCCTCCGCCAACCGGCCCGCTCGCCACCGATACGGTTCGTTCACCCCCCGTCCCTACGCTTCCGACATGAGCACCATCGCCGCCCAAGCCGTCCAGATGCAGGCCGCCGCGTTCTCGCAGCAGGTCGGCACCGCCATGGCCCGTCAGCAGATCGACGCTGAGCGCTCGGTCGCGCAACTCGTGGCACAAACGGCGTCCCCGCCGGCCCCGCCCGGCCAGGGCCAGGTGGTCGACATCAAGGTGTAGCGCGGGATCGCCGGCCCCTCCGCAGCCCTCGCCCGAGGGGGCTGCACGGGTTTCGAGGCGTCGCGCCGGCGCACAGGCACGGCCAAATCGCGCTCAGCGTACGGGCGTGAATGCCGCGATGTCGATCGTCAGGATGATGTGGGGATTTGAATGGTGCTGCGAGAGAGGATTGAACTCTCGACCTCCTCATTACCAAAAAGGCGTTCTGGCCGATCTTCTGTGTTTGTTTGCGCGCTGTGCGCAACCTGTTCCGCGCCGGAAGCGCTCTCCGATACCGAGATCGCGGTTCAGGGGTTCACGCGAACCTGAGAGCACTCCATTGATCCGCGTCCTACGGCAGGTGCTGGTAGCTCTCCCGTCTGACGATCTGACCGATGGCCGTTCGCCCCACCCCAAAGCGCCTACCCACGTCCGCCTGCCTCTCGCCGGCCGCGCAGCGTGCTCGCGCCTCGGCCACCTCCTCGTCAGTAAGCCTGCGTCTCGTGTGGAAGGCGGGGACCGCGTGGCCGATGCTGGCCCACCTGCGTCCGGTGATTGCGTCAGCCAGGGTCCTCTCGGCGACGCCGAGGTCGAGGGCTATGTCCTTCATTGGCTCTTTCGCGCGGGCGCGCTCTCGGGCCTGCATCAGGATAGCTTCGGATAGGACTGCGCCCGAGACGGCCTCCCCGCATAAGCGGGTGCCGTGCTCCACCTTGTGTCCTTCATTCTCGGCCTTGGTTGCCCAGATGAGGTTGGCCAGCCGGCAGTCGCTGCGGACGCCGTTGAGGTGTGCGCACTCCGTGCCGGTCGGCGCCGGGCCACGAAACGTCTCGCACACCAGTCTGTGCACGTAGCGGCTATGGGTTTTGCCGCTCAGCCGCAGAAAGACACGAAGGTAGCCCTTGCTGTTAGGTATGCGGACAAGCGTGCGCCCGCGGCTGTAGACTTCACCCTGGTCGTCTATTTCGTAGTTCGGGAAACCAGGGATGGTCGCGCGCATACCTCTAGGCTCCCCGCTGCAGTTCTCAGGTACTGAGG
The DNA here is from genome assembly GCF_900114375.1 of Methylorubrum salsuginis. Lineage (GTDB taxonomy): Bacteria > Pseudomonadota > Alphaproteobacteria > Rhizobiales > Beijerinckiaceae > Methylobacterium > Methylobacterium salsuginis. The sequence goes on from NZ_FOSV01000010.1 coordinate 52,778, forward strand.
GCTCAATTTAGCATAGACCCGCTGTGTGATGGCATCGTCAGCGTGGCCGAGGAACGCAGCGATCTCGCTCATCGGTCGCCCAGCTTCCGCTAACCAGCAGGCCGCCGAGTGTCTGAAGACGTGCGGCGTCACGCCGATGAGCCCTGCCCGCTTCGTCGCCTTCGAGAGCGCGGTCCTGACGCTCGCCACCGGCTCGCCGGCCCACTCGATGACGCGATCCGTTCGGCGATGGGCGTGCGCGTTGGCGAGCGCAGCCCGTAGGGCGTTGGTCATCGGGACGGTCGCCCTGCCCTTCTGCGGCCGGAGCATGTTGCGCTCGCCGAGGAAGACGAGGCCGCGCTCGAAGTCGATTCGATCCCATGTCAGTTCGAGGAGCGCCGCGTTCCGCCCGGCGGTCGAGATCGCGAGCAGCAGGTAGAGCCGCAGGTGCGGCGTCTCGGAAGCGTCGAGCAGCCGCTCGAACTCGGTGCGGGTCAGGTGGCGCTCGCGCGGCGCCGGCACGCTCGGCATCTCGATCGCCGGCGCCTTGCCGATGATCTTCGCCTTTTCCGCCCACAGCAGCGCGGCGCGCAGCTGGTTCAGTTCGGTGCGGATCGTGCCGTCCTTGACGCCGGTCCATTGCGTCGACGGGCGGCCCGCCGCGCGCCAGCGCTCCTGTTGAGCGGCCGACCCCTTCGGCGCCGTCCTGCGTTGGGCCGCGTAGGCGCGGCAGAGTTTCGTCGTGATCTCCTCGGGCTTGTGGTCCCCGAAGAAGCCAAGCACCGCCTTTGCCGACCAGCTCATGTTCCTGGCGATTCGCCGTCCTTCCCGGTCGGCGCAGTAGGCCTCCCAGATCGTGCGGATGTCCGGGTCTATCGGCCGGGAGGCGTCCGCGACGATTCGGCTGAATTCCGCCGCCGCTCCCGCTGCATCGCCGCTTTCAAGTTGCCGGCGGCTGACCCGATTGCCCCCTTCGTAGAGGCAGATGGCGTAGCCCCCGCGGAACTTCTGGAGCTTGTATTCCGGCATGCCTCGTACTCCCGGACGGCGCGCGCCGTGACGCGTAGCAGCTTGCCGCCGACCCGGAACGCCGGCAACTCGCCATTGTCGATCATGCGGCGCACGAACGAGGCCGAGCACTTCCACCGGGTCGCGACCTCAGCGGGGGTGAACACCTCGTCGTCGGCCTCGGACAGGCTGGCGCTAAGCATCCCTGCTCTCCCCGATCCGGTCGAGCGCGTCCCGCAGGATCGCCGCCGACGCCTCGTAGCGCTCGCGCCGGCCGCTCCCGCCCGCGAGCATCCGCGACGGGTCGAGGTTGTCCTCGTTGTCGGCGAGCTTCACGATCATGGCGACCGGATCACCGCTGTCGGCGATGGCCTGGATCCAGACGAGATAGGGCGGCCCCTCGGGCCGGCTGAGCGCGAGCACCGGGCCGATGGCGTCGCCGAAGCCTGCCGCGCGCAGATCCTCCGCGGTCGTGTCGGTGTCCTCCACCGTGTCGTGTAGCCATCCGACCTGAGCGCACAGGGCCGCGGTCTCGTCGCCCAGCCCCAGCCGTTCGGCATGGGCTCGCGCCCGCGCCGCGACCCGGCCGAGATGCCCGGTGTAGGGCGCGCCACCCTTGTCGGTCTGGCCGGCGTGCGCGCGGCGGGCGAAGGACTCGGCCGCGCTGATCTGGTGGGCGAGTGCCCGCAACGTCTCCACGTCAGCCATGGTCGCGATCCTTCTGAGGGGTGGGGTCGTCATGCGCCGCGCCCCTTCCGTCCTGATCGGGGGTCATGACCGGTCTCCGAGGCTGTCGATGTTCTGGGGGATGGCCTGCCAGTTTCGGCAAGCCGGCGAGGTCGCGAGCACGTCGGTGCCCGTTCCGCCGGTCCAGTGCGCGCGCATCAGCCCGCACTTCCGGTAGACCTTCGCCATGACCTTGCGGACGAGGTGGTCGCAGGAGCCGCAGGTCTCGCCAGCCGGGCCGGTGCCGGGCTGGGCCGCATAACCCTTGGCCTGGGTGCCGCGCCGCTGCATCCGTCGGCGCTCGGTCGGCGTGAGGGCGCGATCCTTCATCATGGACAGAAGGTCGGCGCCCCTCCCGTCCTGATCGCCAGGACGGTCTGATGGTGGGTGGGGGGTCATGCGGCGACTCCCGATGCGGAAGGTTGCGCGGAGAGGGGCTCGAACCGCTCGTCGTCGCGGTCTCCCCTCAGGGGCGTGCTGCTGCCTTGTTCGCGCCAGAGGCCGATGCACGACAGGTCCAAGCCCAGAGGTCGGAACGGGATGACCGCAGCCATCCGCTCGCCCGATTTTCCGTCGTGCTCCCACCTCAGGCGGACCCAGTGCTTGACGTGGCCGTAACCCTTTGGGCTGACGTACAGGGCGGGCCGGAAGTGGCGGCGGGCTTTCATCTCCCCGCGCAGCTTGGCGCGCTCGCGCTGCACCCATCGCCAAGCTCGATGCCACGCCGGCTCCTGCGCCTTCATGGTCGCGGCCCAGAGCTTTGCCGCTTCGTAAGTCCAGCGAGCGCCGGGCGGGTAGCTGTAGACGATGTCTTCGCCGTCGCCCGTGATGTCGTAGATGCGCGCGGCTGTGAGATCCTGATCGTCGCGGAAGGCTCGGACGGCGTCCTTGCGATCGCGGGTCTTATCCGCGTCTCCGCCGTATTCGTCGCATAGGCGCTCAAAGAGATCAGGGCGGGAGCCGTGGCGCAGGCTCTCATAGCCGTGTTGGATCGCGCCATCGACCGTCGCATCACGGTCGAACTCCTTGCGGCTATTGCCTTTCTCGCAGAGATAGTCGAAGTCGGCGCGTGAGATGAAATCGACGGCGTCCCACAAGGTGCTGAAGCTCGGCCACACCTGATAAACCGCCTCGCCGACGTCGCCACTCACGCAGACGACGCCTGGGGCCCAAGTGACGCGGAAGGAATAGGCGCTGCGGTTGGACCGCCCCATCCGCCACGAAAAACCCGGCCCCTTGGTGAGGCGGTGATCCGCGAAGCTCTTCGCGGCGATGCGCTGAATATCGGTGTGGTCAGCCATAGCGGATCACTCCATCGCGCCGGCCCGAGGGCCGGGTGTCGGGGACGGGAGAGTGTCGAGTGCAGCTGCTATGAAGGCCGCCGCGGCTTCCGCGTTGATCGCGTTGCCGGCCCGGTGAAGCAGCCCCATGCACTCGGCACGCCCATGATCCACGCGGCGAACAAGGGGTTGAGGCCAACGATCTCCGGCGACGAGCGGAGCGTCGGTGACAGCGCGCAAATCCGCTTCGCCACGCCATCGCCGCGGTCGAGCCGGGCAAGGACTTCCGCTCGTGAACTGTCCTTGTGTTCCCGAGCCGAGATGCTGGGCAACAAAGTAGAGCCGCTTCCGCGCGATCGGCTCGCCGATGTCCGAAGCTCTGAATACAAGCGCCCCGCAGGCGTAGCCCGCTCCCTCCAGGTCGGTTGCGACAGCGTCCCACCATCCTTCGGCGATGGCGTCGGGAACCTGCTCGCCAAGGATCGTGTCAGGGCGGCACTCTCGGATGAGATCAAGCCAAGCGGGCCAGAGATGGCGCTCGTCTTCGAAGCCGCGGTTTCGTCCGTGTACGGCTCCGGCCCGCGTCCACGGCTGGCAAGGACATGACCCGGTCCAGACAGCGCGCCCTTCCGGCCATCCGGCAAGTGCGAGGGCATAATCCCAGGCTGCCCAGCCAGCGAAGAAATGACAGCGCTCGTACCCGGCCACGTCGGCAGGTCGAACATGGACAATTGATCGGGCATCGACCCGACCAGGCATGATGTGGCCGCCCGAGATAAGCGCGCCGATCTGAGCGGAGGCATCGAAGTCGATCTCGTTGTAGTACGCGAGAGGCCGGCTCATCCCCGCCCTCCATCCGAGAGATCACCGAGGCGGGCTTCAGCCGCGAGGGTGCGGCAGTGGCGGGCGGTAAGCGGTGCGCCGGAGATCGCGGCCAGGGCCTTCCGGATGAGGTCTAGGGCGGACAGTGTTCCGCCCCGCGTGCCGCGTCCCTGCTCCTCTGTCTGCTGGCCGCTGCCCTGGTCGGCCAATAGGCGGCCCACCAAGCCCACCGCGCTTGCGGCCTCAGCCAGAAGGCGCGACTCTTCATCCAAGGCCGCAATGCCGTCCTCGACCTCCGGAAAATCCCTGTCCCCAATGACGTGATCGTCGGGGCCGAGCGGAGCGTATTTCTGCGCAAGAAGACGCGCACCTTGGCGGTGCGCGAGCCCGCGGCGAGCCGACAGGGCGAGGAGCCCTTCGGACAAGCCCTCGAAATTGTAGCCGGCGAGATCGGCAGCGCTCAGCATGTGCGCGCCTCCGGGCCGGCGCCGCGTAGGCCCATTAGCTCGTCCAGCGCGGCCCGCTCGCTCGGGGGCTGGCTATAATAGCCATCGAGGATTCGGCGATCCTTGCTCGTGACGACGTAGGTCTCGGGATCGGTCAGGCGGGCCGGGTCGATGCCGAGGATCTCCGCGAGACGCTCGCGCCGGGCGAAGGTGATGGTCTCGTAGCCGCGCTCCCATCTCGAGATGGTGGCGGCGCAGACGCCCACGCGCTGGCCGAGTTCGGACTGCATCATGCCGCGGCGCCGGCGATGGTGGCGGACCATCTCGCCGGCGTGGGTTGGATATCGGAGACGGGAGACCGGCACGGGTGCGATCCTTCCGAGTTGCGGGGTGATTCAGCGACGGGTGACGCGGCCGTCGAAGCCGCGCTTGAGGCCGGAGGCTTTGGTGCCGTCCATCGGGCGGCCGGGCGGAATAGGTCGCCGTGTCGGCCCGGCGCAGGTCTCGCCTGCGAGCCGCTTTGCCCGGGCGATCACGCCCTGGTCGGCCGCCGTCTTCGGCTTGTCGCAGTCGTGGCAGAGCGGACGCATGTCGTCCGGCTCGTCACGACCGCAGATTTCCAGCGGGATTTCGTGGTCGTAGACGTACTGGCTGCGGGCGGTGAGCGGCTTTCCGCAGCCGCCGCAGCGGGCGTAGCGCCGGAGAATCGCGACCTCGCGCGCCAGGGTCATCTCCTTGCGCTCAGGGATGACGACGCGCTCGCGCTGCGGGAGCTTGCTCATAGGCTGCCCGCCTCCTGCGGCGTGCGGCCGGCAACCCACCAGCGCTTCACGTACTCCTGCAGGTAGACCTCGCGCTCACAATTCGGGCAGTCGAGGCAGGTGATCCGCTCTTGGCCCCAATAGGTGACGTGGCCTTGCAGGACCTCGCCATCGGTCATCGGGATTTCCTGCCGGCAGTGCGGGCAGGTGACGCTGTCGCCGCTCACGACCGATCCCCCATCGCAGCAATGGCCGCTTCGACAAGCTCACCAGTGGCAGGGGCGAGAGCGGTATCGGTGTCGGGATCGCGGCAGTCGGAGCGGACGGCTTCCAGGGCGGCGCCGGCCGGGCCGAAGGCGTTCACGGCGCGGCAGATGTCGGCGGCGGCCTTCGCGCAGAGCGGGCCGTCAATCTGCATGTGCTGGCCCTTGGTGGGGTCGCCGAAGCTGATCCACGTCGTGCCATCGGGGTGCTGGCCGTAGGTAGCCGGGAGTGGGAGATGGGCGAGGCTGGCGGTCACCACAGCCTCCGTGCATCAGCATCGTCGAGGAGATCGTGCGCCGCGGCCTGGAGCGTGACGCGCGGGCCCCGCAGTCGGGCCAACCCGAGTCCGCCGAGGCAATCGATCATCCCGGGAAGCTGGACGACCCGGCTGGACATCAGCCCGAGGCGGATGTCGCGGCACGCCTGGATCACGTCGTCGGGCGAGCGCTCGCGACCAGCCAGCACGGCCCGAAGGGTGGCGACGGTCCGGGGCTCGGCCAACTCCCGCGTATAGGCCCGCGGAACGCCGGAGAAGTGCCGCCGCGCAGACCGGACAGAGAGCTTGCCCTGCATCACAGCCACCCGAGCGTGCGGGCGCAGAGAACGCCGACGGCCGCGGCGGTGAAGATCGAGCCCGGCCCGGCGATCGCGATGGCCGTCGCGGTGAGATCGAAGCTGCGCGCGGCCGCGGGCGGCACGAGATTGGGCACGGGAGCCTCGTTTGAATTGGCGGGAAGCAGAGTCGGGCAAGCGCGGCGGCGGGCCGGCGGCGCGGGCCGGAAGAACGGCCGCAGCGCGTAGTGGACGCTCGTTGCGAGGAAGAGCAGCGACGCGCCGAAGGCGATGTACGGAACGGGGTCGCCGGACATGTCGGTCAGGCCGCGGCGGGACTGACGAACCCGCGTTCGTAGGCGCCGTGCGAGGCCGACGCGTTCGCCGCCGCCGACCGCCCGTAGTCGAACCGCTCCGCCTCACGAGTGAGATCGGCACAAGGCGCGGTCTCGGTGGTGCCGTAGAGGGCGGCGGAGATGGCGTCGCCGCGGTCGTGGGCATCGGCGGTCAGGGCGGCGTCGGCGGCCTCGGCCGTCTCCACGCGGCGCATGGCGGTCGAGAGGATCGCCCGGTTGTTGCGCTCGATGCGGGCCTTGAGCGCCTCAGCCAGATCGGTCTCGCTGGCGTAGGTCGTGGCGGTGCCGGCGAGCGCGTTGCAGAAAACGGCGCGCAAGGCGATCACACCCTCCTCGAACCGCATCCGCAGCAGGTTGGCGTGCTGCGCGCCCCGGGCGCCGAGCTGCGCGCTGGTCGCGTCGTCGATGGCGACCATGCGGACCACCTCCGTCACGGCATCGACCATCAGGCGGGTGTGCTCGGCAGCGTCGGTGAGATCGAAGGCGGTGACGGTGGGCTCGGAGGTGTCGGTGGGGCTGAACGGCGCGCACATGGGCGGACCTCGGGCGGCTGGAGGAAATCGGTATTTTGTGAAGCGGGGGCAGGGGCTTGGGCGCTGAAATCGGGCCAGAGGAAATCAGTGCGTCAGGCGGCGGGCGCGGCCAGGGGCTCGCGGAAGCCGGCGCGGCCCGCGATGACATCGACATCGTGGACGAGGAGGCGCCCGGCGCCGGCGGCGTGCAGGGCGTCGGCGAGCCAGCCTGCGTCGGCGGCAGTGGCGTGGATGCGGATCAGCGTGGACTTGACCGTCGCGGTGCGCAGATGAGCGGCGGCGCGGGCGGCGGTCGCGTTGCCAGCGTCGGCGGCGGCGTCGAGCGTCGCCAGGACGGCCTCGAACTCGAAACCGCAGAGTTCGATGGGCCGGCCCGCGGGTGCCGGAGCGCCGGCGATCTCATCGAGACGAGCGAGGGCTTGGCAGAACCCATCGACACCGCGCTTGCGCAGGTAGGTGGCGAGCGTCGCGGCCTGGGCGGCGTCGGGGGCGACCGCCACGAAGCCGGAGCGCTTGGTGGGCACGCGGCGGTCGAGGATGGCGTAGGCGGAGGCCGCGCCGCCGTCACCGGCCCGCTGCAGCCGCAGCAGCGCGGTCGTCAGGCGCTTATGATCCTCGGCGCCGAAGAACGCCGCGACCTTCTCCTTCTTCGCCCACTCGGCGCGCTTCTCCTTCAGGCGGAGAGCGCTGTCGCTGCTGCGGGGGCGGCGGCGGCGCGTGAACCGATCCTCACCCGAGGTCAGATCGGTGACGGTCAGGGTTCGGGAGAAGGACATCGGGGAGGGCTCCACCGCGTGAGGCGATAGAGCCAACATACCGTATTGGTATCGACGGTCAATACCATTCGGGTATCATTCGGTATCGAAACCGTGGCCCGCCTTTCCACACTTGTCCACAGGCCACAACCTTACGAGGGGACTCGACACAGGCACACGCCCGCGCCAGCTTAGAACAAACAGGGAACAGGCAGGCGGGGGATTCGGGTGGGGGCAAGGCTTGGGACTGCCGACTCGGACCTCGCCGACCTCGCCTACCTCTACGTCCACTGCGACGACTGCGGGAACGTCCGCCGGTGGTCGCGGGCGAGGCTCAACGACGCCGAGCGCCGGGGCTACCGCAGCCTCCCGACGCTGGCGAGCAAGTTCAGGTGCGTGCGGTGTTCGGAACGAGGCGGCAGCGGCCGGAACATCAACCTCCGGCCCATCCTGAAGGAGGACGACGATGTCGGGTGACGAGCGGTATGGCGCGACGACCTTCGTGCGCGATCGGTTCGGCCAGCTGCGCGAGGGGCGGACCTATCCGTGCGCCGACGGTGAGGTGGCCAGGAAGGTCGCCGAGGATCGGGTCGCGCAGGGCTGGGCGCCGGGCGCCGCGGCATTCCTACGGCGCGGCGGCGGGGAGTTCGACGAAGGCGAGACCGTCACCCTCGCGGCGTTTGGAGACGTGCCGCGAGAGGTGCGGGATCAGATGCCGTTTTAAGAATAAATATCAGTCCTCAGTTGTGACTTCTCGAAAGATCAAGATCGGAGTTATGCCATATGACATAGGAGGGCGACCTATGATGCCGCGAGAGGCATGAAACAACCTCGCGGCAATTTGCCCGACGGCAGTTTCTGCAACCTTTGCCAGTATGTCCTCCGCGCTCTCGCCGTCATCATTTTTATAATTAGGGTCCCAAGGCGTTGCATCCAGCACGCCTAAAATATTCCACTCGCCGTCAAGCAACGCTCCATGTTTAAGCAGGAGGTCGCTTGATTTGCCAATTAATGATTCTTCATTCAAAGTGCACCATAATGAGCACTCTCCATTGACCAGCCTCATCTGCAGCGCGTGCGGCAGAATTGATAGAAGCGCAATTAGCAGATCGAATTCACTATTTTTTCCACTTTCGCCCTTATTGCCTAGGGCACGCCTTTCGGCTCTACTTAGCGCAGGCGCAGGGGTTGTGTCATTCATCCCAGCTTTTATAAGTTTTTGTATAACGGGCTTATCCCATGATGTTTTTAGCAATCCCAAATCGAGCAATAATATTTGTCCTGTTGATAAAATGAAACTTCCGATACGACTGTTTGGAATATCCTTTTTAATCAAATCGCGTCGCTGCAATTCATCAAGTAGGTTGAGGGGAGAAAGCCACTGAGGATCAAATTGCCTTGTTTGGTTTTCCTGAGTGGTTGTTGTTTTATCTATTTTTGCCGCACCGACGTTTACCCCACCGCCGCCGGAAACATTTTTGCCGTCAACGCGCGTCAATCCCGTAAGATGTCCGAATTTACCGAATTGACTTAAAAATTGAGCTACCCGCCTATTATCGACATAGATAAAATCATATGCGGAATCTACCTCTTGCTCGTCTTGCGCCATTTTCTAGAGCCTCTTCCACCCGGTTTTTGTGCTCTTTATCTTTTTCGTCATCACCAAAAACGGTCGAGGCTATAGAAGCCGCGGCCTCATCGGGCCGAGCCTTCAGCAGGCGCGCCAGAGTCTCACCAAACGGCATATCCTGCCACTTCGGTGCATTCTTGCGTTCGGTCATAACGCGCCTCCTCTGAAGGCCCGACCTGACGTTGAACCGCCGACACAGCCTCTGTGTATGGTGCCCCGAGATCGGTTGACAAGCCGTTTTGATGTGCCTGCGAAGACGCGCCATTTCGTCCCTGATCGAAGGCCCGGCGCGCACGATCATATCCCAATCAATTCCGGCCACGGGATCACCCGATGCACCCGCACGACATCAGCCTCGTCGATCGGGGGCAATTCCTTCGGGTCGATGTGCTGTTCGAGGTAAAGCTTCCCGCCGCCGCGTTTCACCAGGCGTTTGACCAGGGCCGGCCCCGGCTCGCCCTCGACCTCGCCGCGCTTCTCGACGAAAACGTAGTCCCGCGGCTGCGGTCGGCGGTGCGGATCAATATAAAGCGGGTCGCCGTCCTCGTACTTCGGTGAGACGCTGTCTCCGACGAGATACACGACATAGACGTCCTTCCGGTTGGTGATGCCGGGCGGACGTGGGGCGTGGTCGATGATCTGGCCGTTGAGGGTGAAGTCACCTTTGCCGTCGCCGCCTGACCCGGTGCCATAGACCGGGACGTTACGCGGACCCTTGAAGGCGCCGGTATCGACGTGTTCGGCCTCGGGCGGAACGATGACGTTCGACGCGATGTCCGGCATCTGTGATCGGCCGGGCGGCGGCGGCGTCGAATCGTCTCCGCCTTCGTTCGCAAGATCGGCGGGCGGGAACAGCAGCGTGCGCGCGTCGATCCCGATGTGCGGAGCGAGTCGCTCGGCCCAATCCTTCGTAAGCGTCCGCTCCCCTGTCTCAAGGCGCTTGATCTGGGGTTGAGAGGTGCCCGCAGCTGAGGCAAGCGCCGCCTGGCTCAGGCCGGCCTTGCTGCGGAAATGGCGGAGGGCGCTCATACCGAAATGATATTTGCCCACAGCGTCATCGTCTAAGTCCGTTTCGGTATGGATGGGCTTGCGGCGACGATACCGTAATGGTATTGGTATCGTCATGACGCTCACCGACTATCTACGCGAGCACGGCCTCACGCACGCTGAGTTCGCCGCTCAAATTGGGGCCACCCAGGCTGCCGTGACGCGGTACGCGAACGGCCGCCGTAAGCCGAGCTTGGCGAAGATCATCCGCATCGAGAGCGTCACCGACGGCGCGGTTCGAGCGATCGATTTTGCGCCGCCCGCCGAGGGCTTCGGCGCCGTTCGCCCCACCCCCTCCAATCCTGAGGTCGCAGCATGAGCGGCCAAAATCGAAAGCTGGCACATGGACTGGCTTCATCTCGTGCTGTCCGTCGCGCTGGCGGTCCAGTCGATTTCCTCGCTTCTTATCTTCAGGCGCATCACCTCTGCGCTGGACGAGATCGACTCGACTTCAACAGCGACGACAAGCCTTCTTCTCTTCATGCGACGCAACCACCAGCTTGCCGTCTCGGACACAAAGAATCTGAATGTCGACTCGTTCGCCGTGTAAGGCCCGCCCGAGCGCAGGCGCGTATCGGGCTTGATGTCGGCATCAACAATCCATTTCTTGGCGTAGTCCTTCGGGCTGTAGCCAATGAATTTTCCGCCGTCCCAGTTTCCTTTTGCGGGCGCGATCAAGCTACCTCTTGGCTTCAAAACTTGCATGCTGAGCATGCGGAATGCGTTCTCTTTTGGCTCCTTCAGTGTAAGAAGGAAGGTAAGACCACCCTCAGTCACGGGGTCTTTGCTTCTACGAAGCTTCCAAACAGCGTCCGCCTGTCGCTTTTCGCGCTTCTTCGTGTCTCTACGAGTGCGCCAATTGAGATACAGGCTCCAGAGTCCGATACCACCGGTCACGGCCCAGCCGATAAGGTCTTTCGTCTCAACAGCCATCACAGCTCCATCGGTCGTCTCGCAAACTCCGATGTAGAGCAGCACGACCGGTCGGCGCGGGCCGCCGATGTCCGTCCCGGTCGTGCCTGCCTTTCGGCGAGGTCGGCATGACGACCCGCCCCATCCTGTTCCGCCTCGGCATTCTCGCCCTGGCTGCGGCCGTCACGGGCGCTGTCTTCGGCGGCCTCGCCCTGCGCGCCGCCGCCTCTCGCGGCGATCTTCCGGTTCTGCATCTCGGGAGGGCGGAGCCGTGAGGCGCAGCTTCCGAGTCCTCAATCCCGAAGCGAAGCGCTGGCGCGCCGAAGCGGCCTGTGGCGCGCCCGTGCGCCGCCTCGCCAAGGCCGCGGCGCGCGATCCGAAGACGATCCGTCGTCATCTTCTCTGCGAGCAGTTCGCGTCCATGCGGGCGCGGGCCGTACGCCTGGAAGGCCTGTTCTCCGCCTGCAACCGCGCGCTCGCGCGAGCGGCCCGATGAGCCGCGCATCCCTTTCCCCCGTACCAGCGGCGGCCCGCCCCCGGCCCGTCGCTGGATCGCGCCCGGTCCTCGATCTCGTTCCCGCGTCACCGGGATCGGGCGCACCCTATTGCAGCCCCGCCGGCGCCTCGCTCGCGCCCGCGGCTCGGGCCACGCTGGCGCACGCCGCCTGCGCTGCCCCCAGCAAGTCCGGATCACGCCGCACCACCGCGGCCATCGCGATCTCGACGTGCGTGAGGAGGCCCGCCCGTGCCTCGGGTGCCCGCTCGATCTCCCGCCGCACCAGCCACGTCACCATGGCGTGGAGCGCCAGGAGCGAGGCGGCCGCGCCGCCGTCGTCCGCCTCATCCTCCATCCCGTTTCCCCTCCTGCACGCGCCAGCCGTGCGCGCGCTTCACCCCGTTCATCATCTGGCGACCGCGCTTGCCGGCGCTGTCGCTCGCGTTCGCCGCCGTTGGGTTGCCGCCCGCGGCGTCGGTCTGTCCCTGCGCTTCCGGTCCTGCCTGCAAGCTCTGACCCTTCGCGCCCCCGTTCATAGTGCTGCGTCCCCTTCCTTAAGCTTTCGTCCGACGCCTCGCGTCCCCGAGATGCAATTCAGCAAATCGGAGTGCGCAGGTGCGGACAATTTTTGCCCGGAAACGGACAATGCAGACCGCGGCTAATCTCGCGAACCCTCTCGTCGGCGCGCTGGTGAAGCACGCCGAGCGCCGCACGGGCTCGCGGATGCTGGCCTACGAGGCCGTTGGCCGCACGATCGGCACGACCGCGTCGTGGGTGCGCAAGTTCATCGGCAACCAGCCGGTTCGGCTCGACGCGGATGTCTTCCTGCGTATCCGAGCGACCTACCAAGCCAATTGCGACCGCTGGGATGCCCAGGCGGACGAAGATCGGGCCGCGTTCTTCGCGCTCGGGGAGGCAGACGATGCGATGGATTCGGTCGCCCCTCCGGGCGGCGCTGTGGCGAAAGGCGCGAACGCTGCGCGAGGCAGGCAAGCCTCTGCCGTGGTGGCTCCGCTGGTGGACGAGGGCGGGCGATGACTAGCGCCCTCACCGTCGAACTCGCGAGCGACGGCTTGGTCTGGCGGAACGCCACCGGCCTCGTCGTCGCCTCCATCACGGCCGTCGCCGGCATCGACGAGGTCGCCGCCGTGATGCGCGGCTTTCCGCCCGAGGTCTGGTCGATCGAGGCGACGCAGCACCTCTCCGCCGTCCTGTCCGAGGTCGCTCGCAATGCCGGGATCGCGGCCCGGTTCGACGATGTCGAGCCGCTCGTGCCGCGCCGCGCTCCGGCGCCCGCCGACGCCGTCGCGCCCTGGGGCTGACGCCCCACCGTTCCCGCCGCCGGGCGGCTCCCGGCATCTCGTGAACCTCAGGAGGCCCATCATGGCCGACGACGACAAGCCGTTCCCGATCCTCGAAGCCTACGCCGTCTTCGATCCGACGCTCGGCTACACCGCCGACATTGTCTCCGCCTATCTCGGCAAGAACCCGACGGCGATCGACCAGCTGCCGAAGCTGATCCTGTCCGTCAGCAGCGCGCTCAAGGCCTCGGTGGCGGTGGACGTGCCGGCGGGAGACGGCGGCGCGGCGCAGGCCGAGAAGCCGAGCGAGGCGCAGATCTCCGCTTCGATCACCCCGGACGCGCTGATCTCCTTCCTCGACGGCAAGCCCTACAAGACGATCCGGCGCCACCTGACCACGCACGGCCTGACGCCCGAGGGCTACCGCGCGCGCTTCGGACTGCCCGTCGACTATCCGATGGTCTCGCCGAACTACTCGGCGGCCCGGTCCGAACTGGCGAAGGCGGCGGGGCTCGGCCGCGGCGGCGCGGCGCCGGAGGCACCGGAGGCCGGCCCGAGCGCGGGCGACGCCGCTCCCGTCGACGAATCCATCGCGGCCTGACGCCCATGCGCGCGCCCGGCTCCACATCCCGACGCACGGGCGCGCGTAAACTCGCGGGCGCCGTGCCGATGCGCGAGAGCGCCATCCAGGCGGCCGTCGTTCAGCACTGGCGCCTGTTCGGCCAGCCGCACACGCTTGTGGCGGCGATCCCGAATGAGGCGGCCAAGGGCCAGCCCGGCCTCACCAAAGGCCTGCCCGATCTCCTCGTCATCGGCGGCCGCGTCCGCATTGCGTTCCTCGAACTGAAGACGCCCAACGGCAGCCTCAGCTTCGAACAGAAGCTCTTCCGCAACCTCTGCGCCTTCGTCGGGATCGAGTGTGTCGCCGCCTACGGGCGCGATGAGCCGATCGCCGTGCTGGAAGGCTGGGGGATCCTGCGGCCGAACCTGAATGGGCCGGTGCGATGAACGCGCCCGCACCCACCGCCGACACTTGGCCCGACACGCCCCGCAACCGCGTCGAGATCGCGAACCGCTGGGCCAAGGGGCACGACACCCTGACCATCGCCAAGGCGATCGGTCTCACCGAACCGCAGGTCTGCTGGGTCCGCGCGCGCGTGCAGGACGAGCGGCACGCGGCCCGAACCTGCTCACAAGGAGGCGACCGTGCTGGCCTGCGATGATGCCCTGTTCGGCTACGACGACGATCCGGCCGCGGATGCGATGATCGCTGCGGCGAACGCCCTGGAGCGGCGCGACATCATCGAGGCGCGCGTCGCCCTGGGGGCCGCCGAGCGATGGCAGTCGACCGCGCAGATCGGTTTTGAGGCGCTGTCGCTGCTCGACGATGGCCGGCCAGACGAGGCCGCGCGGCGCATCGATCTCTTCCTGCATCCGAAATGGCCGTCCGCCGCGGCCTGCGCCGAAGCCTACGAGCAAGCCATGGGAGTCCGGTCGTGAAGGTCGCCGTCGAGCGTGACAACCTGCTGGCGGCGCTCGCGCACGCCCATCGTATCGTCGCCAAGAGCGACAGCATTCCGATCCTCTCGACCGTCCTGATGACGGCCGGCGATGGCCGGGTCGCCATTACGGCGCGCAACGCCGACATGGTGGCTGAGACGGCATGTCCGGCCGACGTGTCGGAAGCGGGGCCGGTCGCCGTTCCGCTCGCGCCCGTGGTCGAACTTCTCCGGCGCCTGCCGGCCGGCACGGCGATGCGCATGGAAACCGATGCGGACCGGTCCGAACTCGCGGTTCGCTACCGCCGGTCGGCCCTGTCACTCCCGACGCTCGACAGCACGACCTTCGCGACCTTTTCCATGGAGGCCGACGCCGTTGCGTTGGCGATCGATGCAGCGACGCTGATCCGCCTCATCGAGACCCCGCTGCACGCGTCCAACGCCGACGACCAGCGCTCGTTCGCTCAGGGGGTTCACCTCCACTTCGCCGAGGATGTCGGCGCTCTCTGCGGGGTTGCGACGGACGGGCGCCGCATGACGCGGGCCATCGCCACCGGGTTTCCGGACGCCCGGCGCTTTCCGCCCACCACCATCGGCACCCGGTCCTGCGGCGAGATCATCAAGCTCGCGCAGGAGGTCTGCGGCACCGGCATGATCCAACTGCGCATCAGCGACCGGCTGTTGTCGGCAGAGGCTGGCGGGACGCGGCTCATCACGAAGCTCGTCGAGGCGACCTATCCCGACTACGCCCGCTCGCTGCCGAAAGACCTGAGCAAGCTCGCCGCGATGGCGGCCCACGAGTTCGAATCGGCACTCCAGCGCACGCTGATCCTGGCCGACGACCGGGACCGGATTGTTCAGTGCGAGGTCGCGGACGGTGTGCTCAGCATCGCGGCCCGCAGTTCGAAGGGCGGCGCGATCAGCGAGGCGGTCGAGGTCGAGGGCGGCGACGGCATCCGCTTCGGCATGAACGCCCGCATGGCGGTCGAGGCGCTCAGCGCCCTGAAGGCCGACGTGGTCGAGATCAGCAACGCGGGTTTCGGCTCCCCAATCCTGATGCGCAAGCGCGGATCGTCCGATGCCCTGTGCATCGTGATGCCGACCCGCACCTGAGGGCCGCCGCCATGGATTATGCAGCCTTTCTCGCGGCCAAGCGCCGGGCCGATCCGCCGACCGGCCTTACCGATCTGCCGCCCCTCGCCGAGGCCTTGTTCCCGTTCCAGGCCGACATCGTGCGGTGGGCGCTGCGCCGCGGCCGCGCCGGGGTGTTCGCCGGCACCGGCCTCGGCAAGACCCTGATTGAGCTCGCCTGGGGCGACGCCATAGCGCGCGCCACCGGCGGCATGGTCCTGCACCTCGCGCCGCTGGCCGTGGCCGCCCAGGTCATCCGCGAGGCCGACAAGTTCGACGTCCCGGCGCGGCAGGTGCGCGAGCAATCCGAGTGCGGGCCCGGCATCAACGTCACGAACTACCAGAAGCTCGGCCACTTCGATCTCGGTCGGTTCGTGGCCGTGGTGTTGGACGAGTCCAGCATCCTGAAGAGCGCGACCGGCCACTACCGCACGCACCTGATCCAGGCTTGCGCCACGATCCCCTACCGCCTCGCCGCGACCGCGACGCCGGCCCCCAACGACTTCATGGAGCTCGGCAACCATGCTGAGTTCCTGGGGGCGATGTCCTACACGGACATGCTCGCCACGTTCTTCACGCACGACGGCAGCGAGACGCAGAAGTGGCGCCTGAAGGGCCACGCCGAGGCTGCGTTCTGGCGCTGGCTCGCCTCATTCTGCGTGATGCTGCGCCAGCCCTCCGACCTCGGATACGAGGACGGCGCCTATCGGCTGCCGCCGCTGCATCAGGTCCAGCACACGGTTCGGGCCGAGCACGACCCGGCCGCGACCGGCACGCTGTTCCCGATGGAGGCCCGCACGATGCGGGAGCGCCTGACGGCCCGGCGCGACACGGTAGCGGAGCGCGTGGCGCTGGCTGCCTCGATCACGCCGCCGGATCGGCCCTTCGTGTGGTGGTGCAACCTCAACGCCGAGAGCGAGGGGCTGGCCCGCGCCATCCCCGGCGCGGTCGAGATCCGCGGCTCCGATGACGAGGATGAGAAGGAGCGCAAGATCCTCGATTTCGTCGAGGGCCGCAGCCTGCACCTCGTCACCAAAGCCTCGATCTGCGGCTACGGGCTCAACTTCCAGCACTGCGCCGACACCGGCTTCGTCGGCCTGAACGACAGCTGGGAGCAGGTCTACCAGTCCGTCCGCCGCTTCTGGCGCTTCGGACAGACCCAGCCCGTCACGGCCCATTTCATCGCCGCCGAGACCGAGGGCGCCGTCGTCGCCAACCTCAAGCGCAAGGAGGCCGACGCCGAGCGGATGGCCTCCGCCATGGTCGCCCACATGGCCGACCTCGGCGCGGCCGCGATCCGCGGCGCCGAGCGCGACCGCCCCGTCTACGCGCCCGCGCAGGCGCTTTCGCTTCCTGCCTGGATTGGAGACGCCGCATGAGCCACTTCGCCAACATTCGCGCCGTCAACCAAGTCGTGACCGACGACTATGCAATCTATGAGGGCGACGCCTGCGAGATGATCCAGGCCCTACCGAGCGGGATCATCCATTACGGCATTCACAGCCCGCCTTTCGAGGGCCTGTATAAATTCTCCAGGCACGAGCGCGACCTCTCGAACAGCGAGGGCGAGCAGTTCTGGCAGCACTACGCCTTCCTGATCGCCGAGTTGCTTCGCGTCACGGTGCCGGGCCGCCTGCACTCCGTCCACGTCATGCAGTTGCCGACCAGCAAGCGCCGGGACGGCTTCATCGGGATGCGCGACTTCCGCGGCGAGGTCGTGCGCGCCTTCGAGGCCGCGGGCTGGCACTTCCATTCCGAGGTGTGCATCTGGAAAGACCCGGTCGGCGCGATGACGCGCACGAAGTCGATCCGGCTCCTGCACAAGCAGATCACCAAGGATTCGAGCCTGAGCGGTCAGGCCGCCGCCGACTACGTCCTGACGTTCCGCAAGCCGGGCGAGAACCCCGAGCCGATCGGCGGATCGTTCGAGGAGTACGTCGGCACCGACCTCGACATCTCCCGCGACGCCTACGAGCGCGAGATCGCCGAGCGCCGCGGCCAGTGGAAGGGGCCTGGCCCCTACAAGCCCTGGCCCTACGAGCAATGGGCCTCGATCATGGTGTGGCAGCGCTACGCCTCGCCGGTCTGGACCGACATCGACCAGCACCGCACCCTGCAGAACAAGCGCCACAACCCGGCCGCGCGCGACGAGCGCGACGAGGCCGACGAGCAGCACATCTCGCCGCTTCAGCTCGACGTCATCGAACGCTGCGTCGATCTCTGGTCGGCGCCGGGCGACACGGTGCTCACGCCGTTCCTGGGTATCGGCAGCGAGGTCTGGGCGGCCGTCAACATGGGCCGCCGCGGCATCGGCTTCGAGCTCAAGGACACCTATTTCGCCCAGGCCGCCCGCAACCTCGCGGCTCGCCCCGCCAAGGAGGCTGAGCCGAGCAAGGTGCTCGACTTCTTCACCGCGCTCGCGCCGGCTGCGGAGTAGGTGCGGAGTGGCCCTCTCACCCGACATGATCGACGCCATGCTCGCTGCGGGGCTGACCCGCGAGCAAATGGCCGCGCTGATGAAGGTCGAGGCGGCCAAGGACCTCGCCGACGCTGAGGCCAAACGGCTGGCCGAGATCGCTGCGCAGCAAGCGAAAGAGGAAGAGCGTCGCGCGCGCCAGAACGAGCGGCAGCAGCGTCGGCGCCGTCTCGCGTCACACGTTGTCACACATCAGACGTGTGACAACGTGGTTGATGCCGTGACACGGCGTGACAACCCCGCCCCCTCCCTGAATGGTCGCCCCCCTTCCCCGACACCCCAACCCCCCACCCTTAATCCCTCCCCCGCCCCGATTTCCGATGCTGCCGCATCGGCCGGGACTGCCGTCCCGCCGCCCGCCACCGAGCTTTCGACTTCGGATCGGGTTTGGGTCGAGTTTCCCGCCGTCCTCGCCGATCTCAGCGGCCGGTCGGACAAGAGCGTCCGGACGTGGATCGGCAAGCTGCTGGCGAAGCACAGCGCCGAGGAGGTCCACGGGGCGCTGAGCGCCGCTGTCGCGGCCGGGACCGGCGACCCCTTTGGCTACACGGTGCGCGTGCTGAACCCGATCAAGCCGCGCGATGCGCCCGCGCGAGGCCGCTCGGCATCCGCCGCCGACCTCTGGGCCGCCGACGCCCACGAAGCCCACCACTCCCGCCAGCGAGGCTCGGATGACCAGCGCCCTTTCGACCGTAGCCGAACCGGAACAGCGGCTTCCGGCGATCCGTGGGGGTATCCCGCCCGCGCCGCAGCGCACGGCGGCCCTGATCGGCTACCTGCACAACAACCTGGAGCCGATCCCGGGGAACTTCCGCCGCTACGCCTTGTCGGCGGCGGCCGCGCCGACCGATGAGCAGCGCGGCCTGCTGCTGGATCGCCGCAGCGAGATCGACGCCGGGCTGAAAGGCGCCGACGACATCACCATCCGCGAGAATGTCGGCATCCTACGCTCCAGCATGGCGACGGCGCCGCTCGGCCCCGAGGCGATGCAGCTCGCCAAGCAGGGCTTCATCATGGTTCTCGGCCAGTACCCGGCCTGGGCCGTGGTGGAGACGACGATGCGGTTCCTGTCCGGCCGCACCGGCAACGGCACCTACGCGCCGACGGCGGCCGAGATGGCGAACGTCTGCCGCGAGCTGATCTCGGGCCACCTCGCCGAGCGGGCGCGGATCAACGCCATCCTCGACGCCGAGGTCTACCACGTCGCCAGCGAGGCGGATCGGGCGGAGATCAACCGCGCGCACGCCGAGTTCGTGGCCGAGACCACGAAGCGCGCCGCTGCACCGACCGGGCCGGCTCCGGAACCGCTCCCCGAGCGCCGCGACTCGAAGCTTGCCGCCGACCTTGAGCGGCGGCGAGCGCGCCGTGAGGCGGGCAAGCGCGAGGGCGCGCCTGCGCCTGCTTCGGCTCTGTCCGAAGAGGACGGCGAGACCTGATCGCCGATCCTCTCCCTACCCCCTCCCGTAGCGTATCGAGGAACAGCCGCCATGACGAACAAGCAGCGCCGCGCGCAGCGCCGGATGAAGGCCAGGGAGAAGAAGCGCCGGAACGTCAGGAAGGCGGTCGCCGTGAACATGCAGTCTGTTCGCGCGGGCGATTACACCGCGGCCCGGGAGGAGTTGCCCCGATTCGAGGTTGCGACCGGCCTGACGTGGTATGTGGTCCGGACGCTGCCGCGTTGGGCGGCGCGGGCGGCCGAGCAGATCAGGGCCATCGGCATCCCGGTGTTCGAAGCGCGGGAGGCGATCCGGCTCGTCTCGGACATCGGCAAGGTGCGAGTCGCCCTGGTGCCGGTGCTGAACCGGCTGCTGTTCGTCGGCATCGCGGAAGGTACGAGCGAACTGCGGCGCGTGGAGGAGCATCCCGGCGTCTACGACGACCTGACGAGCTATCGTCGTGGCGGCGTCATGCGCAGCGCCAGCGGCCTGCCGATGACGATCCCGGCGACCGAGATGCAGGACTTTGCCGACGCCATCACTGGACACGGCGAGGAGGTCCAGTTGGCGGCCCAGATCCTGTACGAAATCGGCCATGCCGTTGTGGTGGAAGACGGCGCCTTCGCCTCCTTTCGAGGGATCGTGGAGGAGGTCGACGAGGAGCGGAGTCGGCTCAAGGTCGCCGTGGAGATCTTCGGGCGCATGACGCCTGTGGAACTCGAATACAAGCAGGTGCGCGTCGCTTGACTTTCGCCCCGCGCGCGCGGCAGGCTCGCACTTAGGATATCCCGCCCGCGGCGACAGCGCATCGCGCAGTCTGGCCCAGGCGGCGACCCGGCCCACGGCATAGGTCCGAGGCGCCGGGATTGTTGCGCCCCGAGCGACGGGATCGCTACGGGGCTTTTTCATGCTCGGGGTAGGGCATGGCCCGTCTCGCGACCCTCGCCCCCCGCCTTGGCACCCTCGACACGAGGACAGCCCGCCCAGCCCCGAAGCGCGCTGATCCCGAGTTGCTGACCATCGAGCACAGGGCCTGGCGCCTTGAGGTACTGAAGCGCGCGCATTGGCGCTGCCAGTGGGCAGGATGCGGGGTTCAAGGCGGGCGCGGTGGCGTCAGGCTCTATGCCGACCACATCATCGAGCGGAAGGACGGTGGCGCTCCACTGGACCCGGCCAACGGACAGGCGCTCTGCCCGAAGCACCATCAGGTTAAGACGGCGCGGGCGAGGGCTGGGCGGATGGGTCTATGAAGCGACAGCACTTGGTCTCCACCACGCGATGTAGACCGCTTGGTTGGGCAGCGCCTTCTTGACTGATCCGAAGTAGCTCACGCTCCCATGGTTTGCGTACTTCGTGTTGGTCTTCAAGCGCTCAAATAGCCAGCGCTCCATGGCCACGGCTTGCCCGCCTGTCCGGTCCCAGTCGAGGAGCGCGAAGCCCTCAAGGGTCTGCCCCTCAAAGGCGAGAGCTCTTCGGTACTCGTTGCGGCGAGCCTTCGGGCGGCCCGTGATGCCGATGCAGAAGGTGTGAACTGCCGGCGCAGAGATGATGGCTTGGGCAGCTGCCAGGGTGAACTCAAGGCGGGCAAGATTCTTGTCCGTGATTGACTGCATCGCTCGCCCCTAGTCGGCCCGCTGGCGGAGCATGGCACCTAGGGAGGGGCGGGGTCAAAAGTCGGTAGCGGCAGGGGCCGGCAACCGCACAGGGTCCCATTCGCAGATTTTTTCCCGGTGGGTGAGCGCGAGGCCTGCGGAGTGCTGCGGACGTTCTGACGATGGCGAAGCCGAAAAAGTCGATCGACTGGAAAGCGGTCGAGCGCGATTATACGAAAACGGCGTTGCCTGTCAGAGAGTTGGCGCGCTGGTACAACTGCGACGAGAAGGCGATCCGCCTGCGTGCCAAGGCCGAGGGGTGGGTCCGGCCCGGCGCCGAAACTCCGCAGCCCGCTCCGCAGAGTCCGCAGCCTCTGGACGCCCTCGTAGCGCCCATCGTCGAGCGCCTGCGCGAGTTGGCACCGGATGAGCCGGCCACGACGCCGGACATCGTCGAGCGGGCCCGCCGCGTAACCCTTCGGCTGGTCGATGAGCTTGAGGCGGTGACGACGCGCAAGGGCGAACTCGGCGAAATGATCGACGAGGCCCTGGCTGGCAAGGACAACGCGAAGCAGCGCGAGAGCCTGCGGAAGGCGCTGAGCCTGAGCGAGCGGGCGACCGTGCTGAAGAACATCGCCCTGACGACCAAGACGCTGGCCGAGGCGCAGGCGCCCGCTGGCAAGAAGGCAGCAGCGGCAGAGGACGCGAAGTCGGCGGGGCTCGGCTCGGATTGGGGGGATGACCTCGCCATGCCGGACGCCCGGCCGAACTGATGGCCTGGAACACGGCCTGCCCGGACTGGGAGGATCGCATCCTCGCCGGGCGCACGCTGGTGCCGGACCTGCCGCTGTTCGAAGGCGAGGCGGCCCGCGCCGTCCGGATCTTCAACCGGCTGCGCATCCCGGACGTGATCGGCAAGCCGACCATGGCCGAGGCCGGGACCGAGTGGCTTCTGCCGATCGTGCGGGCCATCTGTGGCGCCTACGACCCGGCGACCGACCGGCGGATGATCCAGGAATTCTTCTGGCTCGTCCCGAAGAAGAATTCCAAGTCGTCCGGCGCCGCGGCCATCATGGTCACGGTGCTGATCGTGAACCGGCGCCCCTTGGCCGAAGCGCTGCTGGTGGCGCCGACCAAGGAGATCGCGAACATCGCCTACAAGCAGGCGTGGGGCATCATCCAGGCCGACCCGGAGTTGGCGAAGCTCTTCCACGGCCAGCACCACGTCCGGACCATCACCCATCGGCGCACCGGCGCCTCGCTCCAGATCAAAGCGGCCGACACCGACGTCATCACCGGGTCGAAGGCGACCTACACACTGATCGACGAGACGCATGTGTTCGCTAAGAAGCCGCGGGCGGCCGATGTCTTCGTCGAGATCCGCGGTGCGCTGGCCGCCCGGCCGGACGGCTTCCTGATTCAGGTCACGACGCAGTCGAAGGATACGCCGGCGGGCGTCTTCAAGCAGGAACTCGAGACCGCACGCCGGGTGCGCGACGGCGAGATGGCGCTCCCGCTGCTGCCGATCCTCTACGAGTTGCCGGCCCGGCTGACAAAGGACGGGGGATGGAAGGACCGGACGCTCTGGCCGCTGGTCAATCCGAACATGGGCCGGTCGGTGGATGAGGGGTTCCTCGCCAACCAGCTGACGAAGGCCGATCAGGAAGGGCCGGAGGCGCTGGCGCTGCTGGCCTCGCAGCATTTCAACGTCGAGATCGGCATGGGCCTACGGGCCAACCGCTGGCCCGGCGCCGAGTTCTGGGAGCGCGCGGCGGAGCCGGAAGGCCTCACTCTGGACGACCTGCTCCACCGCTCCGAGGTTATCTGCATCGGCATCGACGGCGGCGGCCTGGACGATCTCTTCGGCCTCGCCGTCGTGGGCCGCGACAGTGTCACCCGCGATTGGCTCGCCTGGACGCATGCTTGGGCCCACAAGGGCGTGCTGGAGCGCCGCAAGAGCATCGCGACGAAGCTGCGCGAGTTCGAGGCCGCGGGCGAGATGACGATCGTCGCCGACGAGCTGGACGACATCTCGGCCATCGTCGCCATCGCGGAACGGGTGAAGGACGCGGGCCTGCTCGCCTGCATCGGCGTCGATCCGGCGGGCCTGGGCGAGCTGATCGAGGCCTTCGCCGAGGTCGGCATCACCCAAGATGAGAAGCTCCTTATCGGCGTGAGCCAGGGCTACGGCCTGATGAACGCGATCAAGACGGCGGAGCGGAAGCTGGCGTCGGGCACGCTTCGGCACTCGGGCTCGGGCCTCGCGGCGTGGTGCGCGTCGAACCTCAAGATCGAGCCCACCGCGACCGCGATCCGGGCGACGAAGCAGAACGCGGGCGACGCCAAGATCGACGTGGCCATGGCCTTGTTCAACGCGGTGGCGCTGATGGCAACGAATCCCGAGCCGGCCGAGATCTCCGACCCGAGCGACTTCCTCCGGGAACCGCTGTTCGCCTGAAAGGCTGCGCATGGGCCTGTTCCGAAAGGCGGCGCTGACGGTCGCCCGCGGGCTGGGCCTGACGGACCAGCGCCTCACTACGTGGTTCGGCGGCGAGCCCAGCCATTCCGGCGAAAGCGTCACCGTCGACACCGCGCTGACCTTGGACGCTGTCTGGGCATGCGCCAGGCTGGTCTCGCAGACGATCGCGACGCTGCCGCTACCGCTCTACGAGCGGGACGGCCAGGGCCGCAGCCGCTCCGCGCCGCAGCACCCCCTCTATCGAGTGCTCCACGACCGCCCGAACGCGGAGATGACGGCCGTCGAGTTCTGGCAGGCGATGTTCGCCTGCAAGCTGCTGTGGGGAAACGGTTACGCGGAGATCGTCCGGGGCGCGGGCAGTCGCGTGATCGCATTGCTGCCGATGCGTCCGGATCGCGTGCAGGTCGCCCGCGAGACGGACGGCTCGCTGACCTACCGGCACACCTACCAGGGGCAGACCCAGACCCTGTCCGAGGATCAAGTTCTGCACCTCAAGGGCTTTTCGCTCGACGGCCAGATGGGCATGTCGGCGGTTGCGGCAGGTCGGCACAGCCTGGGCACGGCGATGGGCGCCGAGCGCGTCGCGGGACGCATCTTCAAGAACGGCATGCGCCCCTCGGGCACCTTCGTGGCGCCGGCCTACTTGACGAGGGAGCAGCGACAGGACGCACGGGCGTTCCTTGAGCAGTACCGGGGCGCCCAGAACGCGGGAAAGGTGCCGCTGCTGGAAGGCGGCTGGTCCTTCGTCCCGCTGAGCCTTCCGCCGGAAGATGCGCAGCTCCTCGAGACCCGCGGCTTCAACATCGAGGTCATCTGCCGCTGGTTCGGCGTGCTGCCCGTCATGATCGGGCACATGGACAAGGCCACGGCCTGGGGCACCGGGCTGGAGCAGATGAACCTCTGGTTCCTGACATACACCCTCCGCTCGCATCTGAAGGCCGCCGAGCAGGCGATCTGGACGAAGTGCCTGACCCCCGCCGAGCAACAGCGCTTCTTCGCCGAGTTCAACGTCGAGGGCTTGATGCGCGCCGACAGCAAAGGGCGCGCCGAACTATACAGCGCGGAGGTCACCCACGGCCTCAGCACCCCGAACGAGATTCGCGCCCGCGAGAATAAGCCGCCCCTGCCCGGCGGCGATCAGCTGTTCATGCAGGGCGCGATGTTGCCGATCGACAAGCTGGGCACTGCGCCGAGCGGGTCTGCCGCAGAGGCCCTGGCGAACGGGACCAACCGGGCGGGAGGTGCGCTCGACGGCCCCCCTTTCGACTTCGATGACCTCTTCAAGCGGCTTGGCGACTGCAAGGCGTTCGACCCATCGAAGCACCCTCGAGACCAAGATGGGCGTTTCTCCGGATCTGGCGGCAAGGGGCGAGCCGCGAAGCGAATGGCACGCCGCTCGCTGGAAGACAGAACACTGATGGATGTGCTCGATCTCGGACGCGTTTCGGGCGGGCGGTTTTCCCAGGCGGCGGGCCGAGACGTCGATGGGTGGCGCTTTGGGCTGGCGTCCGAGCACGTCCGCCACATCGCGGGCCGTCACGGCTTCGGATCAGGCGACCGCAGTCCAATCCTCGCCGCCGACTACGAGAACCTACCTCGACTGCTGACCCGAGGGCGCGTCACCGCCGGTGGCAATACCGAACACCAAGGGCTGGCGACGGTCATCGTGACCCTGAGCATTCGCGGCCACCGCTATCGCGCCGTTCTGGCCGTTCGGAAGCGCAAGCGGTCGCTGACCGTGCACACATTCATGAAGCGATGAGGGCGCGCAGCCCCGCGATGCCTCGTGCCTGGTCTCGCGACCATCCTTGGGCCACCGGCTGAAAGCCTACGTCCGAAACGTCTCGCCGGGCCTGCGCTGATTGCGAAGGTAGCTCTCCGGCCGCCTGCAATCAAGATCATCGACTGGGAGCTTAAGCATGCAGCCCGATGTCTTCGTGGCTCCGCTGGAGTTGAAGTTCGCCGAGGCCGGCGCCGACGGCACGTTCTCCGGTTACGGCGCGGTGTTCGGCAATATCGACAGTCACGGCGACCTGATCCTGCCCGGCGCGTTCGCCGAATCGCTCGCGGAACGCAAAGCACAGGGCCGTGGCGTCCCGATGCACGTCATGCACGGGGTATACGGCGGCGACGGCGTGCCGGTGGGAATCTGGACCAAGGTCGAGGAGGACGAGCACGGACTTCGTGTCGAGGGTAAGCTCTCCGGCATGAACACCGACGTCGGGCGCATGCGCTACGAGCTCGTCAAAGACGGGGCGCTGTCCGGACTGTCGATTGGCTACCGGATCAAGAAGAACGGCGCGGTCTACGGCCAGAAGGCGGGCGACCCAAAACGCACCCTGAAAGCGCTGCACCTCGGCGAGATCAGCCTCGTCGACGATCCTTCGAACGCCATGGCGCGCGTTACCGAGATGAAGCGGCTCGCCCGCGTCGAGATGAAGGCGGCCGTATTGACCGATCCGGACACCGCGACTGCGGCCGACCGGATCGAGGCGGCGATCCGCCTGCAGGACGGCTTCATGGCCTCCTACTTCTTCGGTTCCTCAGGCAAGGACGGCGCGCTCCTGATGGATGCGCTGCGCGACGCCTACGAGGCGCTGACAGGTTCGCGTGCCCCGGACGGCCTGATGGGCTGGACGAAGGGCGCGATCACGGAACGGGAGGTGAAGGCTTGGCTCCGGGAGGAGTTCGGGCTGTCACACACCCAGGCGGGCGCCATGGCCGGGCGCTTGTTCAAGGCGAGTCCTCGGGACGAGGGGCGCGACCAGGCCGATCAGACCGAAGCCCACACGATGCTCGCCGACCTTGGCAGCAGCCTCGCCGGCTTCAAGCTCCCCTGAACCAACCGAAAGACGACATCATGACCAAGCTCATCGTGAGCGCCGGGGCGATCCCGGCGGCGTTCCTGGCTGCCTGCAGCATCGGCGGCCTCCGCGTGGCGCTCGCCCCGCCCGACAGCGGCGCAGCCGCAGCGTCCGGCACCCAAGGCGGCGCTGGCGACGGCGAGATGAAGGTGCTGGCCCAGGGCCTCAAGGCCGCCACCGACGAGGTGAAGCGCTTCGCCGAGAAAGCCGAGGGCGAGATGAAGAGCCTCGGCAAGCTGACCGACGAGACCAAGGCCGCCGCGGATAAGGCGATCACCGAGATGAACGGCAAGATCGGCGAGTTCGACGCCCGCCTCGCCGAGGTCGAGCAGAAGGCGGCGCGGCGCGGTGGCAGCCATGCGACCGAGGTGAAGTCGCTCGGCCAGCACTTCATCGACAGCGAGAAGGCGAAGTCGATGCTCGCCGACGGCTCCTCGCACAAGGGCTCGGCTCGCGTGTCGATCGAGACCAAGAACATCACCTCGGCGACCTCGACTGTCGGCACCGGCGTGTCGGCCGGCAACTCGCTCGTCCCCGCCGACCGTCAGCCCATCGTCGGGCTGCCGAACCGTACCCTGCGTGTGCGCGACCTGATCACGCCCGGACAGACCAGTTCCAGCAACATCGAGTACCCGGCCGAGACCGGCTTCACCAACGCGGCCGCCCCGGTCGCCGAGGGCAATCTGAAGCCCAAGTCCGACATCACCTTCGACCTGCGTTCGGCCCCGGTTCGCACCATCGCGCACTACTTCAAGGCCTCGCGGCAGATCCTCGACGATGCGGTCGGGCTCGCCTCCTACATCGACGGCCGGGCCCGCTACGGCCTGCAGTTCGTGGAGGAGGCACAGATCCTCTACGGCAACGGCTCGGGCGCCAACCTCAACGGCATCATGCCCCAGGCCAGCGCCTACGCCGCGCCGTCCGGTGTGACCGTGACGGGTGAGACCCCGATCGACCGGCTGCGCCTCGCAATCCTGCAGGCGACGCTCGCGCTCTATCCGGCCTCGGGCATCGTCCTGAACGACACGGACTGGGCACGGATCGAGCTGACGAAGGACACGCAGGGCCGCTACATCATCGGCTCTCCTCAGGGGCAGATCGCGGCGACCCTGTGGGGCCTGCCGGTGGCGACCACCCTCGCCATGGCGGTCAACGACTTCCTCGTCGGCGCCTTCCAGCTCGGCGCGCAGCTCTTCGACCGCATGGCGATCGAGGTGCTGGTGTCGTCCGAGAACGAGGACGACTTCATTCGCAACCTGCTCACGATCCGCGCCGAGGAGCGGCTGGCGCTTGCCGTCTACCGCCCGGCGGCCTTCGTGAAGGGCAACCTCGTCACCCCCACCCCCTGATCGGTCGTGACGATCACCATCCATGACCGGCGGCGGCCCGCTGCCGCCGGCATCGCACTCACGGGAGGTGGACAGATGGCAGAAGCCGACGACGTGATGGTGCAGCCCCTCACCAGCTACATGGAGGGTGCCGAGCACAAGAACGCACAGAGCGATCCCTATAAGATGCCGCGGTGGCAGGCGGCCGAACTCGAGGCGCTCGGGCATGCCCGGATCGTGGGCCGCGAGGACGAAGGCAAGGCGCCGGTCGAAGACGGTCGGGCGGATGCCGCCGACGAGGCTGCTATCGACAACGACGGCAAGCCCCGCGGGCGCCGCGGAACCGCGCGAGGCTGACCGTCATGCGGCGTCGCTGGGTCATCGGCGGCCTCGCGCTTGGCGCCTTGGCGCTGTTGGCTGGTCAGGCGTCCTATGAGCCGTGGCATCAGCCCGACTGCTTCGGTGTCATCGGGCAGGTCATTTTCTGCGCGACCGGCAAGGGCCGCGAGGCCGTGCCGTGCGGCCTGATGACGAGCCCGCTCAACGTCATGACGGCGCCCTTCGTCCGCGCGACGATCGATCCGATCATCTTCGACGGCGTGACGACGACGCCGAAGCAGTTCGCGATCTCGAAGCCCGCGAACGCCACGACCTACCGCTTCGTGAACCCGTGCGACGTGGATGTCCGCATCCGCAAGGTTGGGAGCCTGTCTGAGACCGTCACAGCGACGACCGGCGTCCGCTATCTCGCCCGTACGGTCGAGGTGATCGGGACCAGCAACCCGAGCTTCGTATCGATCATGGCGGTGTCGGCGCCGAGCACGCCGTGCGCGCCCGAGCTTCAGTATGGGAACGGGTCGTGATGCGTCCCGGCGCCGTCCTCTGGCTCTTCGCCTGCCTCTCGCTCGGGCTCGTCTCGCCAGCCGAGGCGCGCGGGATCGGCAGCCCCGGCATGGGGCCGCCCGGCCCGGCGGGCGAGGCCGGTGCGCAAGGGCCGCAGGGTGATCGGGGCGCCCCAGGGGTTCCCGGTACTTCAGGCGCAAAAGGCGACAAGGGCGATGCAGGACCGCAAGGACCGAAAGGCGACGCCGGACCGACCGGACAGCCAGGAGCGAGCGGAATCGCAGGCGAGCGAGGCCCGGCGGGTCCGGCAGGGCCAACTGGACCGGCAGGCCCAAAGGGCGATGCGGGCCCTCAAGGCGTCGCAGGTGCCCAAGGACTGAAGGGCGACACGGGCGCCGCGGGCAAGGACGGGACACCCGGCGCCACCGGGCCGGCCGGTCCGAAATCCTCCGTCCTCGTCTGCACCACGACCGTTTCGGCGACCGCCTTGCTGCAGGTCGCGGCGGGCGTCCGATCCTTCACCGGGATCGCCTGCGCGGGTGCGCTCACGACCGACCTGCTTGAAATCTACCCCGCGAGCGCCGCAGCGCTGCCGACCGGCTGGGCGCTTCACCATGCCCTGCCGACCGCGGCCAACACCCTCACGGTCGTCGCGAACGTGCCGGTGGTGTCGGTCGCGGCGAATTTCGCCATCCCGGTCGTCGTCTACGCGGTGAATCGATGAACGCTTCCATCATCGTGCCGCCCGTGAGCACGCGCCTGACGACCGCGGCGAACGCCCGGGGCGATCTCGGGTTGCCGGCGTCCGCGCCGACCGACACGCAACTGGAGCGCTGGATTGACCAATCCTCCGCCCAGGCCTCGACGTTCTGCCGCCGCGTCTTCGGCCGGACCACCTACCGCCAGCGATTCGACATCGCGAACCGCTGCCGCGACGAACTCTATCTCGGCCTGCTGCTCGACGCCGGCCCGGTCGTGTCGATTCAGGCGGTGGCGGTGGACGGCCTGCTGCTGAGCCCCGACACCTACGAGGTGGACGACCGGCTGCTCTATCGGCTGCAAGACGGCGACCGCCGAGCCTTCCACGGCCGCATCGTCGCCGTCGAGTACGTCGCCGGCTGGGTGCTGCCGGGCGACGACGATTATGCGAGTCCGCCCGCCGGCGCGGAAAAGCTACCCGGCGACATCGAGCGCGCCGTGATCCAACTGGTAGGCGGCCCGGCCTTCGGGGTCGGGCGCGACCCGATGGTGAAGAGCCAGGACGTTGAGGGCATCGGCTCGCGTAGCTTCTACGTCCAAGGCGCGAGCGCGGCGCTGCCGCACCCGGAAGCCGAAGCGACGCTGGCGCAGTATCGGAGGCTCGCCTTCGCGTGACGCCCGCCGCTGCCATCGCTATGCTAGATCAGGAAATCCGCGAGCACGGACAGGACGTCGTCCTGCGCCGGCCCGTGGCGAACGCCGCGGCGATCGAGAAGCCGTCCCGCGCCTTCGTCCGCGGCTACCGGCCCGATGAGCTGGCCGGCGGCCTTCAGCAAGGCGACACGCAGGTGGTGCTCTCGCCGACGGGGCTGCCCGTCGAGTTCGCCGATGCCGACGCGACCCGACTGAGAAAACTCGACCGCATCATCTTCGACGGACGCACCCGCACGGTGAAGTTCGTGGAGCCGGTGCGGATCGCCGGCACGCTGGTGCGGATGAACGTGACCGTGGAGGGCTAGATGGCGCTCGCCCGCTTCAAATCCTCCGGCCTCGACGTTCGCCTGACGGTGGCGGCCTCGCTCTCGCCGGAGCGCCGCCGCGCCCTCATCGCCGAGCACGCCCGCGAGGGCCTGCGCGAGAGCCAGGAAATCAACCGGGCCGCGCTCGGGCACGTGCCGGGGCACGACACCTTCGTGGACGGCCGCGCCGAGGCGCCGCTGACCAGCGTGAACCCCGACCGCGGCGTCATCGTCTTCCGCTTCCACCTGCTGAGGCAGGTCATCAAGTGGGTGGACGAGATGCTGATCGTCCACTCGCCGGTGCTGACCGAGCGCTACGCCCGCAGCCACATCTGGTTCGCCGACGACGGGGAGATGGATCCGCTCAACCCGCCGCCCGCCGAGCGGTACATCGTCCTGAACGGCCAGCCGTACGCGAGAAAAGTCGAGCGCGGCCAGTCGCGGCAGGCGCCCGACGGCGTCTACGAGAGCGTCGCCGTCATGGCGAAGAAGCGGTTCGGGCAGGTCTCCTACATCGGCTTCGGCTTCCGCTCGCTCCCGAGCGGCGCCATCGGCGAGTGGGCGCAGACGGCCTCGGCTGAGCGGCTGGCCGCGCGCTTCCGCAAAGGCGACCCGAGCAAGCGCGAAGACTGGCTGACGCGCCAGCCCGCCATCATCATCGAAGAGGGGACTTGGTAGGCATGGCGCTCTCTGCGGTCTCCGCCGCGGTCGAGGGTCGGCTGACGGCGTGGTCGGCGGCGCTGACCGGGCGTCCGCCGGTGCGCGGCCTCAACACCCAGGACGCCGAGACCCCGGCCGACAACAGCGCCTACCTCGAGGTCCACTATCCCGTTTCGACCTCGGAGCAGATCAGCATGGGCGCGCCCGGCGCGAACGTTTGGCGTGACGAGGGCGCGTTCCGGGTGCTGCTGAACGTCGAGTCGGGATCGGGCGTCGTCGGCGCGCTCGCCCTGGTCGATGAGATCGCCGCCCTGTTCCGCGGCAAGAACTTCGACGGCGTCCGCTGCTTCGCGCCGTCCCAGCCCGTGATCGACGACCGCAACGATGCCGGCGGCTGGTTCACCCTGTCGTTCGCCGTCCCCTACGACCACGACATCATCGCCTGATCCGGCCGCCTGCGCGGCCCGACCTCGATCCTCTCCCGCGTCGGAGAGGCCTTCCGCGCGCCGCGTCGCGCCCTTTCACGACCATCAGGAGCAGGACTATGGCATTCGCCAATGGGTCGGAGCGGCGTACCGCCTACGTCGCCGAGACCGTCTTCGGGCAGACCCCCGCCACGCCCTCATTCAAGCTGCTGCGCATCACCGGCGGCGGCCTGCGCACCAACAAGGGCACCGCCACGATCGACGAGATTCAGGCCGACCGGAACGTCCGCGACGAGCTGATGACCTCGCAGGACGTGACCGGCTCCTACGATTTCGAGCTGTCGGGCGACACCTTCGACGACTTCATCGCTGCCGCGCTGCGTGGCGCCTGGGCGACCAACGTCCTGAAGAATGGCGTGCTGCGTCCCTCCTTCACCATCGAGGAGACCATCAACTTCGGCGGCACCAACAGCTTCAGCCGGTTCGCGGGCGTGATGGTCAACACCATGTCGCTCAACCTGCCCTCGCGGCAGAAGGTGACGGGCTCGTTCGGCCTGATGGGCGTACAGGAGACGCTGGACTCGGCCATCGTCACCGGCGCCACCTACGCGGCGGCCAACACCAACCAGCCGGCCACGTCATCGGCGAACGTCGGCACGCTGACGGTGGGCGGCACCACGACCCCGATCCGGCTCAAGTCGCTGCAGCTGGAGGTGAACAACGAGATGCGCGTGCGCGACTCGGTCGGCACACTCCTTTCGGCCGAGTTCGGCGTCGGCCGCTGCAACGTGACCGGCACCGCCGAGATGTATTTCGAGGGCAACGACCAGTACGCGGCCGTCCTCGCCCACGGCTCCGGTGCGATCTCCTTCACGGTCGGCGTCGAGGCCAACAAGAAATACACGATCCTGATCCCGAAGGCCCGGTTCCTCGACGGCGCGCCGAACAAGGGCGGCAACACCGACGACGTGATGCTGAGCCTGCCGTTCCGCGGGATCTTCGACAGCACCACCAACGCGTCGATCCAGATCACCCGCGCGGTCGCCTGATCGCTCGCCTCATCCTGACCCGCGGCGCTTTCTCAGCGCTGCGGCCCTGATGCGCGAGGAGGCGCAGCATGAAGACCGTCACCATCCTTTCCGACTTCTCGTCCTACCCGAATGGGAAGGACGAGCGTGCGTTCCGGACGGGCGAAGAGCCCGAGCTGTCGAACGAGCACGCCGATCTGCTGATCGGCAAGGGCCTCGCCCGCCTCAAGGGCTCCGACGCCAAACCCTCCACCACCAAGGCCGAGCCGGCGCCCGCCGCCGAGGTTGAGAAGAAGGATTCCGACGCGTGAAGATCCAAAAAGTCGACGCCGAGAAAATCGAAAACGGTGCCTGGGTTGGCGAAATTCCCGACATGGGCGACCTCCGTCTCAAGACGAAGGGCCTCAACAACGCGGGCTTCCGCAAGCTCCAGCAAACGCTGATGGCCGCCGTGCCGCGACAGGACCGGCACCAAGGCCGACTGCCGCCGAAGGTCATGGACGAAATCAGCGCCAAGTGCCTGCTCAACCACGCCCTGATCGACTGGGAGAACCTCGAGGACGAGAACGGCCAGCCGATCCCGTACTCGAAAGATCAGGCTCGCGCCTTCCTCACCGACCCGGCCTACCGGCCGTTCTTCGACGCCTGCGTCTATGCGGCGACCGTCGTCGGCGAGGAGCAAGCCGCCGCGGACGAGGCGGACGAGGGAAACTCGCAGACTGCCTGAGGTGGTCGCTGGTTTGGGGCAAGGAGATCGAATGGGCCGAGCGGGAGATGGAGCACGACCCCACCTTCTGCCCGCCCTTCATGGCCGACCGCCCCGAACTCGCGCCCCATCTTGGGGTCTACAGCGAGGCGTTCTCCGACCTCTCGACGGATCGGCCGCTCGGCGCCTTCGGCGGCGCCGGGCCCATCCCGTGGTCGGCGATCGACCGCTACGCAGCCCGGCACGAGATCGACGACGCCGACGATTTCGACCGGCTTCGCCGCATGATCCGGGTCCAGGATCGGGTCTATCTGGATCATATGGCGGAGGAGGCGAAGACGAGAGGCGGGAAAAGCTAAGACGATCTGCGCTTCTGCCTTAGATCGTTCATCTTGCGCTCTGCGGCTTCTACCAGAGCCGTACGCATCAACTTTCCCTCCTCGTCGCCATCATCAATCGTTTTGCCAAGACTGGCCCGATAGCCCTGCAAATAATTCAGAAGATCGACCCCATTTTTCCCCATGCCAATGACAAGATCTACAAATACGTACAGGGCCGCATTGCTTGTTGACAAAGCTTGTCGTGTAAGCATTTCATAAATGACCTCATCAGGAATGTGCTTGTTATTGAAGCTGGCCTCAATGCGCGCTATGATCTCAGCGTTCATAGATCTATTGTTCGACTCAGCCTCAGCTTTGAGGCGATCGCGTAGTCCGTCTGGCATGCGGAGCATGAATTTGTCGGCGGTGTCACTCGGCGCGGGCGGCTTGCTCATGCCGACAGCGGTAGTAGCGATCTGACACTTTTGCTATGGTAGCGAATTGACATGATGTCAGAACGACATCATCATATGTCGAGTCGCTACCACGGAGGCGCGAATGCAGCGGCAGGCGCAGGCACGCGAGCACGACAAGTTCATCGTCAGGATGCCGGACGGCATGCGTGGCCGGATCGCGGAGGCGGCAAAGCGCAACCACCGCAGCATGAACAACGAGATCGTCCATCACCTCGCACAAGCGTTCGGTGACGGCGAAAGGCCGACGACGGGGGGAGAGTTTGGCGACACGACCCCCGCCGCCGGTTCCCACGACAGCGCCCGGCAAGGCGCTCCCGCAGTCCACGGATGAGGAGCATCCGCAGATGGCCCGACATAATAGCAGCCCGCCGACCGTTTCAATCGGCGGCGTCGATCTCTCCCGGATCGAGTTCCGCGGTGAGCAGGTTGTGACCTTCGCGCAGGTCGATCGCGTCCACGAGCGCCCTGAAGGGACCGCGCGGCGCACGTTCAACGACAACCGCAGTCGCTTCGTCGAGGGCGAGGACTACACCACCGAAAAGCTGGACGTTTTACGTACGGCTTTCCCTGGCGCCTTTCCGGCCCGGGGCGGGGGCGATGTCACCCTTATCACCAAGCGCGGCTACCTCAAGCTGGTGAAGCCGATGTCCGACGACCGGGCGTGGGCCGTCCAGGGCGAGATGATCGACCGCTACTTCGCGATCGAACGGGCCGCCGAGATGGCGCCGAAAGCCGGTAACGCCGAGATGGCACGGATCGCCCGCGCCCGCGAAGCCCGCCTGAGCTTCAACGGCTTCCTGAAAATCTGCCGCATGATCGGCGTGACCGGCAACCACGCGGTGCTCTCGGCCGACGGCGCGACCCGCGAGATGACCGGCGTCAGCATGCTCGGCCTGCTCAAGACGCCGCGCTTGGAATCGGACATCGGCGGCGCGCAGATCACGGTGACCGACATCGGCCGCGCGCTCGGGCTCAGCGCCCGCGAAACGAACAAGGCGCTCATCGATCACGGCTTTCAGACTGCGTTCCGCGATGCGAAGGACCGCATCGTCTACGAGCCGACCGATAAGGGCCGGGAGCATGGAGGTCGGATGGCCGCGACCGGCAAGAAGCACCACAACGGCACGCCCGTGACGCAGCTCATCTGGTCAACGGCGACGACCGAGGCCCTGCGGGGTGATCTCGGGACGGTGACGGCCTGATACGAAGCGGCCCGGCGGGAAGGTAGGAGCTTCCGCCGAGCCATCGAACCCCCGAGATTTTCAGGAGAAATCCCGATGGCCTACGCCAGCGATAGCACACGCTTGCCTTCTACGGGAGGCCCCGTCTCCCTCGCCATCCGCGCCGTCGAGCGCGAGCACGATCCGGGGCGGCGTCTCCTGCTTGCCGCTGCTGCGGCGCTCCCCTTCATCCCGCAGCCGGCGCGGGCCGCCGAGGCCCATCCCGACGCCGCGCTTCTCGCCCTCAAGGAACGCTGGACCGCGATGGACGACGCCTTCATGCGGACCAGCAGCGCCGCCTCGGAACTGGTCGATATCGGTCGGCCGGCGATGCCCGAGGCGCTGTTCTTCCACGATCAGGACCACGACTTCGGCCTCCACCTCTTTGCGAAACAGCGGGCCGACGGCCGGCTCTGGTACGTGATGGGGGCGCCCAATCGGTTGGGCCGCAACGCCGACGAGCTGCGCAGGCCGCAGATGCGGGTGCAAACCGTACCTGTCGAGCCCGGCGACAAGGTCCATCCCGGCGCCACGCACATCACGAAGAAGGTGGCGTGGCCGGAGCGGCAGGCCCGCGCCGACGAGATCGTAGCGGCTTGGGATGGCTGGATGGCCGACATCCAAGCCGCGCAGGATGCCAGCGGATATACGGCCATGCGCGCCGAGGCCGACCGACTCTGCGTGGCGGCCAGCGCGATCGAGGACGAGATGGAGGCGATCACGCCCCGTACCCTCGACGGGCTCGTGGCGCTCGCGGCCTACGCTCGGCGCGTCCAGGCCGACGCGGACGACGAGGAGGTGAAGGGCGGGATGCTCGCTCGGGCGATCTTGGCGGTGGCCGCGGTCGGCGTGGCCTGACGCTTAAATGCGATCCTCGCGGCGCCTCATGCAGGCATGCATGCGCGTGCCGCGAGGATCGAACTACCTGAGTGGCGTCCCAGTTTTTTCGCAAGCGTAGTATACTCCGGCGCGATCGCCGTCTGAACTGCCAAAGCCGGTTACAAAAAAACCTTCGCCCTTCACACCTAAGACGCCACTGAAGGGCGTGTTTCCGGCATACGCGCCGTAGCTATTTTTTCCGTTGACGAACCCGCAAACGCCTATCGCTGCCTCATTCATCTGCGCGGCAAGAAATGGCGCTTCAAAACGGGCGCTGGTGTAGTCCTTGAGCTTAGATGCCACTTCCTTTTTTATTACGGCTACTTGCTTAGGGCTGAGTTTAATAAGCTTTGGCGCCTCCGACTGAGCCCCCGCCGTCCCGGCCCACAGGCACACCACCGCCACCACGGCCCACAACCGAACCATCACCCATCTCCCCATTCCACCGGGGGCGCACCATGACGCGGGGTGGGGTTGGGTTGCAACTTCGAGAAGAGGGACGATCCTACGTGGCTGACTGGTGTCTCCTTCAGTTCGGGTTGACGATGATGGCGCTGCTGATCTGCACCGTCACGTCCAGGGCGACGTACCTTTTGGCCAAGTCGGTCGCGGACATGCGGGCGCGGATGGATAGCGCCTTGATGGATTTCGACGAGCGAGGCAGGCGCACGGCCATGCCGACCGTGCCCGAGCCGCCCGGCTCGACGGTCAGCAGAACCTCGTGATTGTTGTCTAGACCCGAATCCAGCAGGGTGGAGCTTTCGATGTTCTCGATTGGCCTCACCAGCCAAGCGACCCGGCACCTGCGCGGGCTCGTGACCGTCAGCTTGTCGATAGTCGCGGTGGCGGTCCCTCGGTTGCGAAGAATAATCTGGACCTCAGCGGTTTGATCGTCATGCAGCCAGAGGCGGGCGTCGAGGTTCCTGCCCAGTGTTTTGCGCGCAATGCCGAGGCTCTTTATGGCGGGTACCAGGCCAAGCACGCCGAACAACGCGGTTAAAAGCATTCCGGCAATCGCGATATTGCGATCAATGTTCAGACTGTCCGCTATAGTCCGGACGATCTCGGCGCTTCGTTCATAAACAGACACAAAGAAACTTTGCACGTCGGCGCGCCCCGGTGATTCGGCGTCCGATCCTACACCCACCCTCCGTTGAAACGACGCTGTGCTTCGCGCGGCGCTTTCGCGTGGAGTTTCCATGGTCGCTACTCGACAGCTCGTCGATGAAACGACGTTTCGCTACAAAACGGAGGGCGCTGAAAAGGCGGTCGCCGATGCGAACAAGGTCGCCGACGCGCAGCAGAATGTTGCGAAAACTGGCGAGGAAGTCGCTGCCTCGACCGAGCGGTCGGAGCGAAGGGTCCTCAGCGCGAAAGCCGCGCTGGACCGTTTTGCTGCTGCCAACGATGCCGCGTTCCGCGCTCAACAGCAGGTCGAGAAAGCTCAAGCTCTGGTCAATCGCGCCCTCGAACAGGGCCTTGGGGGCACCGTCGCCTATCAGCGGGCCACCGCCGCCCTCGCGGAGAAGCAGGCGCATCTGGCGCGCGTGACCGCTCAGGCTGCGGCAGCGAACGACAATGCCGCCGCGAAAGCCAGGGCGGGCTGGTCAGCCCTATCCGCACAGGGGGCTGCGCAGGAGAAGGCGACCCTGGCGGCCGAGCGGGCGGCGGCGCAGTGGCGAAACCTCTCGGCTCAGGGCGCAGCGCAGGGCCGCGCGCTGGAGAACCTGCGAGCAGCCAACGACAACGTGGCCACCAGCTTTGCCACGCAGGGCGCCCAGATCGGCGCGCTGCTGCCGGGCTACAGCAAGCTCATCGCGCTCGCCGGCGCGCTCGGCGCCGTCTTCACGGCCGGGCAGTTCATCCAGACCGTGACGAGCTTCCAGGCGATCGACGCCAGCCTGAAGGCCGCCACGGGCTCGACCGAGGCGGCGCAGTCGGCGCTCGCCTTCATCCGCGCGGAGTCCGACCGGCTCGGCCTCAGCCTGGGCTCGACGGCCAAGGACTTCGCCAGCTTCGCCGCCTCGACCCGCGGCACCGAGCTTGAGGGCGAGAAGGCCCGCAAGGTGTTCTCGTCGATCGCAGAGGCCGGCACCGTGCTCGGCTTGTCCGCCGACGACATGAGCGGCGCGCTCCTCGCCCTGAGCCAGATGGCCAGCAAGGGCACCGTGTCGTCCGAAGAGCTGCGTGGCCAGCTTGGCGAGCGGCTGCCCGGCGCCTTCAACATCGCCGCGAAGGCGATGGGCGTCACCACCGCCGAACTCGGCAAGATGCTTGAATCCGGGCAGGTGCTCGCCTCGGACTTCCTGCCGAAGTTTGCCGACGAGATGCACCGAGTGTTCGGGCCGGAGGCAGCCAATGCGTCGAACAACCTGCAGGCCAACATCAACCGGCTTCAGACCGCGATCACCGACTTGTTCCTCGCGGCCGGCAAGGGCGGTCTCACCGAGGCGCTGAACGACGCGACACGGCAGGCAACGACCTTTCTCAAGGCCAGCCAGGACGCGGCCATGGGCTTCGGTGGCGCGCTGGCGAGCGGTATCCGCGCGGCTGGCGGCGCCTTCGAGTTCCTGCGCCGGAACAGCGATCTGGCCGGGGCCGGGCTGGCGGCGTTGATCGCATTGCGGTTCGGGCCGTCCGTCGTCGAGATCGCGGCCAGCATCGCCCGCGCCATCGCGGCGATGGGCGTCTACGACGTGGCGACGAAGTCGCTCGTGGCCAGTCAGACTGCGGCTGTCGCATCGAGCCGGGCGCTGTCGATCGCTATGGGCGCGTTCGGCGGGCCGATCGGGCTGGCGCTGACGGCGGCTGCTGCGGGCGTCGCCTACCTTGCGCTGCGCCAGGACGAAGGCTCGAAGTCGGCAGAGGCTCAGGCGGCCAGCGTCAAGACGCTCGACGCGGCGCTGGCCGCCTCCAAGGGGTCGCTGGCCGGCGCGGCCGACGAGACGAAGCGGTTGGCAGCCGAGCAACTGACGGCAGCCCAGGCGGGCGTCGCAGCGGCGCAGGCCCGTCTTCAGGTCGCCGAGGCGGAGCAGGCCCGCGTGCGGGCGCAGGCCGGCGGCGGGGGCGTCGATGCCTTCTTCTACGAAGGACTGAATACGGCCGTGGCCGACCGGGACGCCGCACGCGCTGCGGATGACCTGTCGGCCGCGAAGGAGCGGCTGTCCGCCGTGCTGAGGCTTCTTGCGGGCGCCGCAACGGACGCAGATCGGGCGCTGCTCGGGCTGCCCTCGACCATTGCCGCGGGCGCCGCCGCAGCCGAGGCGGCGCTCCCAAAGATCATGGCCTACGGTGATGCCCTCGCCAAGCTGATTGCCATGGCGCCGCAGCTTCAGCAGGCGGTGGACGCCGCCGCCAAGGCCGCCACGGCGCAGGCCGAGTTCAATCGCGGCACTGTGGCGGCAGAGAAGGCCTATCTCGCTGGCGAGATCAACCAGAATGACATGGTCGATCGCAAGGCGAAGATCGCGGAGGCCTACAAGGCGGCAACGGACGAGGTGAC
Organism: Methylorubrum salsuginis; assembly: GCF_900114375.1. Taxonomy (GTDB): domain Bacteria; phylum Pseudomonadota; class Alphaproteobacteria; order Rhizobiales; family Beijerinckiaceae; genus Methylobacterium; species Methylobacterium salsuginis. The sequence continues at coordinate 92,228 of NZ_FOSV01000010.1, forward strand.
CGGCTACGGCGCGGCCCTGAAGAAGGTCCAGTCCGACGAGCGCGCCGCGGCCATCGCCGGGATGGACGACCGGCAGGCCGCCATCGCGAAACTGAACGACGCGCAGGCCGAGTTCGTCAAGAGCCTCTCCGTCGGCGCCAACACGGCGATGAGCGCGGCACAGCGCAACGAGATCGTGGCTCGCTCCGAGGCAACGCTCGCGCAGCAGGTCGCCAACACCAACCGCGAGTTTGACGAGCGGGAGGCGAAGAAGGCGGGTGTCGCCGCAACTCGCGAGGCCGGCAAAGCGGCGCGCGAAGCAGCCAGAGAGTTCGAGGCCTTCCGCAAGCAGGCCGAGGCTGCGTTTGAGAAGCTGTTCCCCGAGGAGGCTTTGAAGCGCAAGGGCGCTGAGTTGCAGAAGCAGGTCGCCGAGTTCGGTGATCGCCTCACTCAGATCGATCCGCGCTTCACCGAAGCAATGAAGGTCAAGATTGGCCTAAATCTCGACGGCAAGGACATTGAGACCGTCAAGACCAAGACCGACGACCTTGCCAGCGAAATTTCGAGCACATTCCGCGGCGTGTTCGATGATATGTTCAGCAGCGCGAACAAAGGCTTTGACGGCCTGCTGAACAACTTTACCCGAGGCCTGAGCCGCATCGGCACGCGAGGGATCGAGAGGAACCTGATCAACCCGCTGTTCACGGGCGAGGCCGGGGGCTCTGGAATCGACTTCAGCGCCGACGGTCTCGGCAAGCTCGTGGACTCGGTCAAGAAGGGTTTCGAGAACGGCTACGACACGACCTTCAAGGACTGGCTGAAGCCCCGCACCGGATCGGACGGGAAATCCCTTGGCTTCGCCTCGTCGCCTCTCGGTAGCGGGCTTTTGGCTGCGGGCACTGGAGCTGCGATCGGATACCAAAGCAGAAATCCGGTTGTCGGCGCCCTCGGTGGCGCGGTCTCCGGATTCGCGACGGGCGGGCCGGTCGGCGCCGTGGTGGGCGGTTTCAGCGGCCTGATCGGCGGCTTGCTCGGAAAATCCGAGGCCAAGAAGGCGGCGGCCAAGAAGCTCCGGGAGCAGCTGGAGGCCTACAAGGAAGCCTACCGGCAGGCCGAGCCCGAGATCAAAAAGCTCGAGGCCACGTTCCGCGGCGAATCCGTCGGCAACGTCGGCGGCCAGATCGACGCCGCGTTCCAGCAGGCGGTTCAGGCCAATAAGACGGCCTCGCAGGCCGGCGACCAGAAGCGCGCCGACGCGATCATGGTGGACTTCACCAAGTACGCGTTCCGCCTGCGCGATGTGTTCATGCACGCCTTCGAGGGCACCCTTGCCGAGGTCGCCGCAGGGTTCGGCACGTCTGGCCCCTTCGCGCAGGCGAACGCTGCGATCTCGACCTTGGGTGAATCTCTGAAGGCCTTCGTCAAGGACGCCGAGAGCCTGCCCGACGCCGCGGCCAACACCGCCCGCGCCCGCGCCGCGGCGCAGCAGGCCGCGCTCGCCGCCCTCGACCCGCCCAAGGCGCTGTCCGACACGCAGAGCCGCCTCGCCGCGATCCAGGGCACCGCAGCCGGCCTGAGCCGCGTCCTGCAGGATCTCGGCATGTCCGCCGACGAGGCGGCCAAGGCCATCGCCGACCGCACCACGAAGGCGATGGACGCCCTGCGCGCGCAGTTCTCCGCCGACCTCGGCTCCAAGATCAACGACGCGGCGGGCAAGTCCTACCTCAACGACATCGCCGACCTCGTGAAGGAACGTGACGGCCTCCTGGCGGACGCCAAGGCCATCGGCGCCGACACCGCGCAGGTGGGCCGCTACTTCTCGCTCGCCGCGCAGAAGATCGTGGACGGCTCCGAGCTGACCGGCGACGCCTTCACCGCCCTGGTGCGCCAGTTCCCGGCGCTGAAGGGCGCGGTGGTCGAGTTCGGGCAGGCGATCGACACCGCCGCCGCGAAGGCCGAGGCGGCGGCCCGCGCGCTGGGCTATCAGGACCGGGCGTTCGCGGCCGGCAACGACACCTCGACGCTCGCCGGCGCGCTCGCGGCGCAGGATCGCAAGGCGGCGCAGGACCGGGCGGCCGAGGCCAAGGCCGGCGGCCGGGCGATGGCCGACCTCGAAAAGGCGCTCGCCGCCGAGCGCACGGCGATCATCAAGGACTTCGCCGCCCGCGCGGCCGAGGCCGAGGCCGCCGCCCGCGAGGCCGGCGCGCGCCGCGTCCTGTCGGCTGAGGATCGCATCTTCGCCGCCCGCAACGATGCGAGCACGCTCGCCGGCAAGCTGGCCGAGATGGACCGCCAGCACGCGCAGGAGCGCCTGGACGAGGCCGCGGCCGGCGGGCAGGCGATGGCGAAGCTGGAGGAGGCGCAGGCGGCCGAGCGGCTGAAGATCGTGCGCGAGGCCGGCGCCGCGGAGGTGGCCGCCCGCAAGCAGGCGCTCGCCGAAGCGCAGACCTTCCTCGACGGGGCGACGAAGAACATCCGAACCTATCTCGACGGGCTGAAGGCCGGGCCCGCGACCAACCTCTCCCCGGGCGACCGGCTGAAGGAAGCGCAGGCGCAGTTCGACGCGCAGATGAAGCTCGCCAAGGGCGGCGACCGCGACGCGCTGTCTTCTATCACCACCTATGCCGACCGGCTCCTCGACGCCGGCAAGGGGCAGTTCGCGAGCGGCAAGGGCTATCAGGACATCCTCGGCGCGGTGACGAAGCAGCTCGGCGCGCTGCCGTCCCAGGTCTCGGCCGAACAGTTCATCGTGGACGCGATCAAGGCGCAGACGATGGCGCTTCAGAGCGCGATCGGCACCGGCAGCGCCAGCGAGATCGCCAAGGCGCTGAAGGGCGACTTCACGAGCCTGGACACCAACACCGACGGGCTGCTGTCTCAGGCCGAGTTCCTGAGGGCGCTCGGGCCGAAGGCCACCGTCGAGGAGCAGCGGAAGGCCCTGCTGAAGTTCGCCGAGATCGACCTCAACGGCGACGGACAGCTGTCCAAGCTGGAACTGCTCATCGCCGAGACGAAGGGCGGGCTGGCCGCGGCCAAGGCGAGCGAGGTGGCGAAGGCCCTAAGCGCGAACTTCAACAAGCTCGACGCCAACACCAACGGTCTGATCTCGCAGAAGGAATTTCTGGCCGCGCTCGGGCCGAAGGCGACCGTGGCCGAGCAGCAGGAGGCGCTGAAGGTGTTCCGGTCGATCGACATCGACGGCGATGGGCAAATCTCGAAACTGGAGCTTCTGCGCGCGGAACTCGGCAGCAACCTCGCCGGCATCAACGGCGTGTCGAAGGCGGTGAACGATAACTTCAGCCGGCTCGACAAGAACGGCTCCGGCGGGCTGTCGCTCGCCGAGTTCAAGGCCGCGTTCGGCCCGCTGGCGACCAAGGCGGACCAGAAGCTCGCCGAGGCCTACTTCAAGAACATCGACGCGGACGGCGACGGGATCATCTCCAGGCTGGAGCTGACCCGCGTCGATCTCGTGGCGGGCCTGAAGGCCAACGCGCCGGCGCTCGTCGCCAAGGCGCTGAAAGACTACTTCCCGACCATCGACGTGAACAGCGACGGCGGCATCACCTATGCCGAGTACGTCCAGGCGCTCGGGCCCCTCGCGACGAAGGCGGAACAGCAGGCCGCCAAGAAGGTGTTCGACGCGATCGACGCCGATGGGAACGGCATCATCACGAAGGCGGAGGCCGTCCGCGTCGATCTCCTGGCGCAGCTGAAAGCCAACGATCCCGGCAAGATGGGGGCTGCCATCGCCGCGTCGTTCAAGACGATCGATCTCAACGCCGACGCGAAGATCGACTGGAACGAGTACGTCAAGGCGGTGGGTCCGGCCACGAAGGCGGAGCAGGCGGCGGCCAAAGCCGTGTTCGACCGGATCGATGCCGACGGGAACGGCGTCATCACCGCGATCGAGGCGGCCAACAGCGCCATCGCCGGTGCGGTGAAGGCCAACAGCGCCAGCGCCTTTGCCGCGGCCCTCAACGCCAACTTCTCGACCCTCGACAAGTCGGTGAACGGCATCCTCGACAAGGCCGAGTTGCAGGACGCGATCAAGGGGCTCTCGACCGCGGCCGAGCAGCGGATCGCCACCGACTGGATCAAGGCGCTGGACGCCAACGGCGACGGCCAGCTCACGCAGGCCGAGCTGACCGCGGGCCGGATGTTCGACCTGAAGGGGCTCGTTGGGGGCACCACCAAAGCCGTCAACGACAACAAGACCGCGACCGACGCGGCGACCGGCGCGGTGAAGGACGGCAACGGCACCGCCGCGGCCAGCAAGGCGCTGCTCGACAGCCTCAAGGGCTTCGCCGCCGATCAGAAGACCATCCTCACCACGATCCAGGGCTACCAGAACACGGCCAAGGACACGCTGACGAGCCTGAAGACCTCGGGCGGGCTTCAGGAAGAGCAGCTGCGGCTGCTCAACAAGCAGTTCACCCTGGCGAGCCCGGTGCGGGTGTCGGGTACGAGCACCGTGCTCAACAACGGCATGATCGATGCCCTGAACAAGATCGTCTTCAACACCGGGCAGACCGTCAACGGCCTCATCAAGCTCATGAGCACCAACCGCCCGGATGGGCTGCTGTACGCCTTCGCCGAGGGCGGTTGGGTGCGCGGGCCGGGCACGGGCACCAGCGACAGCATCGGGGCCAAGCTTAGCAACGGCGAATTCGTCGTCAACGCCGCCGCGGCCCGCCTGAACGCGCCGTTCCTCCAGGCCATGAACGACAACCCCGGCATGGTCCCGGCGGTGCCGATGCCGATCCCGGTCGCGGGCGGCGGCATGGATCTTGGCGCGCTGCTCTCCGAACAGCGGGCCACGCGGGACGAGCTGCGCAGCCTGCGCGCCGACAACAAGGCGCTCCTCGAGATGCTGGCCCGCGTCACCAAGACCGGCGCCGACAAGGTCGCCGGCAAGATCGAGGAGGCCACCGACGAGGTGGCGGGCTCCCGCGAGGACGCCCGGCGCGACGCCGCGCCGAAGCGTGCGGGCCGGGGCGAGCCGATCAAAAGGACTGCGTGATGAGCAAGCTCAGCGATCTACTCGGTAGCAGCGCGCCGGACTTGCGCTATGCCGTCATCGCCCATTGCATCGATACCCAGCTCCTTGCCCCGCGGATCGTCCCGGTATCGACCCACGGGTTCATTTCACTCCCATCGGACGAGACGGCAAACGCTTACTTCGCCCCCAGGATCAACGACCTTCCAACCTTCGAACGGGCCCTGTTTTCCGAGGGAAAGCTGTCCGGCCGCTCGTCGTCGAACAAGACGCAGATCTCTTTGGTCAACAGCGATGGCGGTCTCGACTTCATCTATCCGTTTGCCTGGGCCGGTCGGCCGCTGTTGTTCTACGTCGGCGGAGAGGGCTTTTCGTTTTCGGACTATGGTCTGGTTACCATCCTGACGTGCGATGAACCGACGTTCACCGATGAGCTGGTGACGCTCCCTCTGCAGGACGTGTCATTCTACCTCGACCGCGAAATTCAGAGGACATCGTATCTGGGCACGGGGGGGGCTGAAGGCAGCGGGCAACTCTACGGGAAGCTGAAACCCGACGCATGGGGATGCTGCCGCCACGTCGAACCGGTCTATCTCGGGGTCGACACCGCAACCGGCCGGCATAGCTTCGGCATCGGCTCGGGCCCGATCGTCGGCGTGCTCAACCTGTGGGATCGCGGCTCGAAGCTTACCTATGCCGCCGACGGCGTGACACCCCAACCGGGCGAATACATCGTCGACGTCAACACCGGCACGATCACGCTCGGCGGCGCCTTCCTCGGACCCATCCAGGTCGATGTGCTTGGCCGTCGCTATCTGGCCGTATCCAGCAGTTCGCCGGTCACCATCGGCCTCGGCACCAAGACGTTCACCGTCGAGGTCGGTGGAAGCAGTGGGGGCGACGACGACGACGGGAACGGCGGGAGCGGAGGGGACGAGCGGCAAATCTCCTTCGGGATGCGGGTGCGCTGCCTCCTCGCGACCGATCCGGGCGGGACCTGGATGGATGGGGTCGTTACCGGCACCCGGCCGGGAAACACGATCACGGTCAACGTCGATAGCTACCGAAGCACCGGCCTCAACCCATCCTCGTCCTGGATCATCTGCCCGTGGGGCACCGTCGCCGGCATCATGCACGCGATGGCCGAAGCGCTCGATCTCACCGAACAGCAGGGCTATCAGGACAGCGCCGCGCGAATCGCCCTCAACGACCTCCTGCCTGCAACCGCGGGCTATTGGGTGCCGCAGGGCGGGAACGGTCTGCAGTTGCTCGACGCAGTCGCCGAGGGCGGCGGGTGCTACTGGTACATCACGCGCGCCAACACCTTCCGCACCGGTCGCATCGATCTTCCCTCCGGAGAGCCGGACGCCGCCTTCGACGATCTGACTATCACGTCCATCAATCGGATCACCACGGGCCAGCCGACTTACAAATTCACGCTCAAGTTCCGACGCAACTGGTCTACGCTGAGCACCGATCAGATCGCGGGCGTTGCCGAGGCCGCCACCTTCACCGAAGAATGGTCGGCCGCATTCGGCACATATCCCCCGGCCCTGCTAACCTATCAGAGCACAAAAAGCGTCGAGATTGAAACCGTCTTCGACGAATTTAACCCGGCGCAGACGGAGTTGGCTCGGCAGTTCTCATTCTTCGGAGTGCGGCGGGACTATTTCAAGATCACTCTCAAGCAGGCCTTGCTAAGCCTTTCCCTCGGCATGGTGGTGTCGATTAAAACCGGGCGCTACGGCCTCTCCGCCGGCAAGCTGTTCCGCATCGTCGATCTCAAAGAATACTACGAAACGGGATTGGTCGAAATCGGAGTTTTCGGCTGATGTCGAACGTTCATATCCTGTTCGACAACCCCGCCGACGACGGTGAGTATTCTGGCGGAGGCTGGCTCATTAACTCCCTCAACCGGCTCAAGACACCGCTGCCGGGCGAGGCCGCACGATCGGTCGGAGCTTCGGTCGGATCGACGACGTTCACGTGCGATCTGCTCACGCTGCACGCGCTCCGCATGTTTGCGCTGATCGGCACAAACCTTACCACCGCGGCGACCGTGCGCATCATCGTGTCGAATGCGGCCGATCTGACGGCGCCAGTGCTCGACGTGACGGTCCCGGCCTATCAGCCGAACGTGCCGTGGGGCTCGATGCCGTGGGGAGCATTCCCTTGGAACGGGTTTCGCTCGGACTATAAGCCCGGCGGGGCGATCACCTTGTATCGACATGCCACCTCGGTGTTCGGGCGCTATGTCCGGATCGAGATCAGCGACGCGGCCAACCCCGACAAATTTGTCCAGATCGGACGGTTCATGTGCGGTGAGCCGTTCGTGCCGCGCATCAACATGGCCTACGGCGTCGGCCTGCGCTTCCTCGACGAGAGTGTGAAGACGAAGTCCAGGGGCGGTTCGGTCTACTGGGACAAGAAGCCGAAAACCCGGCTGATGACACTTCAGCTCCCGTACCTCACCGAGGGCGAGGCCTGGGGCGCAGCCTACGACCTTCAGGCCCGCCTCGGGCTCACCGGCAACCTGCTCCTCGTCTACGACCCGGCCGAATCCACCGCCGTGCGGCTGCGCCGGACGATCTACGGCTCGCTGACGCAGCTTGACGACATCGTCACCGCCTCTCCGTCGGTCGATTATCCGTATTCGTGGAACCTCGCTGTTGAGGAGCTGATCTGATGGCCGGCGAATATCCGTTCAATATAAACGGCAATACCTATTCCGAGACGGATTTTGCCGCGTATTCCTATGTCTTCAGCTTTCCGCGGCTGGCGAAGGACGTTGCCGCCGTCGGACAGTCGGTGCAGGACGCCGCCGCCGTCATCGCCGGCTCGGCCCCTGGCGAGACCACCCTCGCCTCGGCCGCGACCGTCAACATCGGCGGCACCAACACCACCCGCGTGGCGATCACGGGCAGTGCGACGATCACCAGCTTCGGCACGATCGCCAACCGCATCCGGATCCTGCGCTTCACCGCAGCGGCGACGCTCACGCACAATGCGACGAGCCTGATCCTGCCGGGCGGCGCCAGCATCGCCGCGGCGGCCGGCGACACCGCGATCGCCACCTCGGATGCATCGGGCAACTGGCGCGTCATCGATTACCAGCGGGCGGATGGCGGCAGCAGCCCGGCCGTCCTCACCCAAGTCGACATCATCACCACGACCGGGACGTGGACGCGGCCGTCCTGGGCGCGGGATGTGAAATTCGTCCTCATCGGAGGCGGCGGAGGCGGTGGTTCGGGTCGGCGCGGAGCAGCCGGCAGTGTGCGGACGGGCGGCGGCGGCGGCGGCGCGGGCGGCCTCGTCGAGGAGACTTTCGCGGCTGCGGACCTCGCCGCGACCCTCACCATTCAAATTCCGGCCGGCGGTCTCGGCGGAGCCGCCGTCACGGCCGACAACACCAACGGAAACGGCGGTGGGCAGGGTGGTGTCACCGTCGTCTTCTCGAACGGCGTCGGCATTCTCGCGGCCAGCGGCGGGGGCGGCGGTGGCGGCGGGTATAACGGCTCTGCGGGCGGCGGGCCGGCTGGATCGACCTTTACGTTCGACACAAGCGGTAACGGCAACGGGGCCAGCTCCTCCGGCTCCGGCGACCTCGCCAACCAAGGCGCAAACGGCTTTCGCGCGGGCGCAGGCGGGGGCGCGGGCGGGGGCATCAACGCCGGAAACGCCCCGGCCGCGGGCAGCACCAGCGGTTACGTCAACATCGCAAGCAACGGCCGCGTGGGGCAGATCTCGTTGGGCGGCAATGCACCGGGTGGGGCCGGTGCTCCGGGCGTCGCCAAGACTTGGGCGCGCGGCTTCGGCGGGTCGGGCGGCGGCGGCGCGGGCGGCAACGCGGCCGGTACAGTCGCGGGCGGGGCCGGCGGAACGGGCACCCCTGGCGGCGGCGCGGGCGGCGGCGGCGGCGCCTCGACCAACGGCGCGAACTCCGGCGCGGGCGGTGACGGCGCCCGGGGAGAGGCCTTCATCATCTCTCGCGGCTGAGGAGGAACGCCATGGCCCGCTACCAGATCACCGACACCGCCACCGGCCGCAAGCTGAACATCGTCGAGTGGGACGGCGAGACGCCTTTCGAGCCGCAGGACGGCCAGCGCATCGAGCCCGACGACGGCGCGCCGCTTTGGGATGAGGTGCCGGCGGCTGCCGACGCCCCGCCGGCCATCTCCGACCGCCAGTTCGCGCAGGCGCTCGCGGACCTCGGCGTCATCACCCGGCCGGAGGCGCTCGCCTTCGTGAAGCGCGGCGAGGTGCCGGCGGCGCTCCAGTCCGCCATCGACGCGATTCCTGACGAGGCCGAGCGCTTCGCCGCCGACATGCAGGTCTCCGGCGCGACGATCTTCGAGCGCGCCCACCCGAGCACCCTGGCGCTCGCCCACGCGCTGGGCTGGGCCCCGTCGCGGATGGACAACCTCTGGCGCAGCGCCGCAACCTTGTAATGCCTGTGCCATCCTCTGTCAGGGGCCGGTCCGCCATCCCAGGCGCCCGGCCCACTCTATCAGTGCCTGGGCCTCAGTAGCGTCCGACGTTGGCGAAAATCACCACGAGGTAGCTCGCGGCCCAAATCGAACCGCCGATGATCGCCAGCACGATCAGCGCGCGGGCAGTGGCGCGGAAGATCACGCCTAGGTCGTTCCAGTTATTCACGATGGCTTGCTCCTATCAGGGATACGTCCACCCCGAGGAGGCGCTGAAACGATGCATACGACACGAACTTTTTTGGCCGTGACCTGAAGCGCAGGCGCGGTCCCGTAGCTGGCTCAGCCCGCGGGCGGCCCCCCTTCACCCACCACCGGAGAAACACCATGGACCTCAGCCCGATTGGCGAGGCCGCTCTCATCGCGCGCGAGGGGCGGCGGCTCGAAGCCTACAAGGACAGCGTCGGCATCTGGACCATCGGCGTCGGCCACACCGCCGCCGCCGGAGCGCCGACGCCCCGCGCCGGCCTGCGCATCACCTCCGCCGAGTGCGATGCGATCTTCAAGCGTGACGTGCAGAAGTTCGTGAAGACGGTGCGCGACGCCGTCCCGGCGGACCTGCCGCAGCACGCCTTCGACGCCCTGGTCTCGCTCTGCTTCAACATCGGCCCGGCGGCGTTCCTGCGCTCGACCGTGTTGCGCAAGCTGCGCGAGGGCAACCGGCCGGCGGCGGCCGAGGCGATTCTGATGTGGAGCCGCCCGGCCGTCATCATCCCGCGCCGGCAGGCCGAATACGACCAGTTCCGCACGCCCTACGCTGAGACGCTGCCGAAGGCCCGGCGCAACGATGTGAGCCGGGTCGCGGTCGCCGCACCCGTGGCGGCCGCGCTCGACCCGGTGAAGCCGACGCCCGTGATCGAGCCGGTGATCGTCCCGCCCTCGACGAGCTGGTGGGGCGGCCTCGCCGGCTGGCTCGGCGGGCTGTTCCGCAGTGCGCCCGCAGCCGAGGCTCATGCCGAGACGAAAGGGGGCGTGAGCAGAGCATAAGACAGCGAGCCGACGTGAGGGGGCGTTACGCCGGCTCGCCAGCCGCCGACCTCACCTGATCGGGTTCGGACGGCGACGGCTCCTCATGCCGCTATGCCGCATCAACGCTCAAGTGCCATCCCACACGCTGAGTGCTTCGTAATCCCTCGCCGGCTGGGCCCGCCGCGCGCCTCCCCCTGACAGCAAGAGACCCACCATGAACCGCATGCTCCCGCTCGCGGCGCTGGCGCTCGCCTGCATCGCCGCGCCCGCCCTCGCCGACGAGGTCGCCAAGATCGGCGACGCCTCGGTGACGCTCTCGGCCGAGGCCATGGTCGCCGCCGCCGCGCCGACCGTCTCCTCGTTTGCCGTGACCGCGCTGTCCGGCCTCGCCACCATCCTGCTCGGCCGTATCGGCCCGGTGTGGCTGTCCTCGCTCCTCGCCGGGCGCATCGAGATCGTGGTCCGCACCGCCGTCGATTACGCGCTCAACGCCGTCGAGGGCGCGGCCAAGGGCCAGGTGCTCACCATCCCAGTCGGCTCGGCCGTGGTGGCGAAGGCGCTTCAGCGCGCGCTCGATTCGACGCCCGCGTGGATCGTCCGGCTGGCCGGCGGCCCGGCCGAGATTGGGGCTCGCATCTTCCGCTCGCTCAACCTCGAAGCCGATAGCACCGCAGCGAAGGTGTTGGAGCCGGCGCTCCAGGGCCTCGGCAAAGCCGCTCGGTAAGGGCGGCGGCATGCCGGCCCTCACCCTTCACGTGATCCATCCGGAGCCATCATGGGACCGCGTCGCCGGAAACCCGAGCCCAAGCATCCGCGCGCCGTGGCAGAGGGGGCTGCCCGCTGTCTGGAATGCGAGACCCCGCCGAGCGAGGGATTCGCCGACGGGGTCGAGGCTGAGCGGAACCGGCGACGGATGGATCCGGCCTATGGCGAGGCCTACGGGCTCGGTGAGTACCGCGAGCCGCCTCCCGATCCGGACAAGCCGCATCACATCGGCGGCGCCGCGCGGGTGCTCAAGTTCCCGCGTTGGCTCGAGGATTGGTTCGAGCGACAGGACGAGGACAGCCTGTCCACCATCGACGAGCTTGTGGCCGAGCGGCAGGAACGGGCCGTCGTCCGCAAGTGGATGCGCCGTATCTGGCACGGCGCCATCGCCACGCTCGTCACCACGGCGCTCGCCGCGCACTGGTTTTCCGATCAACTCGCCTGGGTGGCCGAGCGGCTGCCTGTCCTTCGCCAGTTCTGGCAACTTGTGACAGGGAGCTTCCAGAAATGAGCTTTCGCATGAGCCGGCTGCTCAACCGCCTCTGGTTGCTCGGCGTCCTCGCGCCCCTGGTGATCGGCTTCTCGGGCTACATGGGCATGGTGATCGGCGTGCGGCGCTGGCCCTACGAAGTGCTCAACACCGCCGTCATTACCCCGAACGTGCCGCCGGGCTACACCCTCAACATGGCCCGGACCATCGACTATCAGGACGATTGCGAACTGCACTACGACCGCAAGATGGTCAGCGACGTGCCGGGGCCGAAGGGAGCATTCCGCCGCGACGTGCTGCCCGACATCAACTTCGCCCGCCCGCCGATGGAGCTGGACGGGCGCCCCTGGTACATCTCCGAGCGCGTGCCCGAGGATTTTCCCTGCGGCCCCGCCAAGATCATCGACAGCCCGTCCGCGGCTTGCAACTGGTTCCAGCGCCTCTTCTGGCGCCAGACGCGCCCTGATGCGGTGACCGGGTTCAACGTCGATTGCTCGGGGACGACGCTGCTCCCGTAGCGCACTGCCCTCCCGCTTCCTCCGCCTTGATCCCGCCCGGTGCTGCGACGGCGGAACAAAAAAGTAGGGCACGCCACCGGATCGATGAGCGTGCCCCGAGTAAGTCCCTGGTCTCAGGAAGGAACAGCGGCTTCCATAGCCGATTTGAGTTCACAAAGGCGTGACACCCGAGCCACAATCCAAGCGTGGAGACGGTCATCTCATTGTCATGCTAAGCTGGGCCTCCGAAGAACCTCACCCTGGTGAGATGTCACAGGGGCATCAGGTGCGACATGGCCTCGATTGAAGAACTTGCGAAGACCCTGCGCGGCATCGCCGCCACTGGCATAAAGCCCAAGGCGTTGCTTGCCGCTGTCCGTGAGCGACACCCGGAGGCGACCAAAAAGGAAGTCGTCCGGGCTGCGTTCTACGCGGTGGCCGAAGGCCAAAGCGGCGACCATAGCGATCTGTATGATTTCGCCCTGGCGGAACGGGCGGTGGACGACGACGAGCCAGTGAAAGCCGCCAAGCTACCCAAGAAAAAGAACCGCAAGACGAAGCCGAGCGGAGAGGCTGCCCACTAAAAGCGGCCTTGGATGCGGCAGTCTTGGCGCGCGAGTCGCTCCTGACGTTGATCGACACTGGCCTGAAGGAAATGGCCGAGTCGGGTGCTGCCGGCCCTGCAGTCGCGAGAGACTTCTTGCAGCACCGTTTCCAGTGCGACGATTCGTTCGCTTGGTCTACGGTAGGCCCTTTCCAGCTCATCCAGGGCGGCATCAACCTGGCCCGCGACGGTGCTGCCCGGCGCGGCGGAGAGACTATCGACCTTGCGGAGACAGCGACTCACATATGACATGGGACTCATTTTTACGCCGCAGTTTCAGCCTGTCCAGTCGAGCGATCTGTCTAGGTCGAGAGGCTTAGGCACGGCCGCCGAAATCGCGGCTTCTTGAGTTGGGTGAGCCATATAATCGCCAGAGCGTAATCGATCATAAGCTAATGGCTTTCGCCCCGCCCGGCCCCGCCGCGGCGGGGTTTTTCGTTTGCGATCACCCCTTCGCCGGCGCCTACCAAACCGAGCTCGTGTCCGCGCAGACTCGCGAGGCCGACCTGTCACGCGGCCTCGGGGGCGAGCGCATCGAGCGCCTGCCCTTGGCGCTGCCGTCCGGCCGGCTTCTCGCCCCTCCCCCGTTGCGGGCCTCCGGCGGTCCCGGCTTCCGGATGGTTGGACCGCGCCCTGGAGCTCATGGGCGAGGTGGCGAGCCGACCGGCGAACTGAGCCGACCAGGCCTTCCCCTTGGCGCCGATGCCTCATGCGCCCAGGCGCCTTTTAGGACACATTCGTAATCAAATCGGCGAAAACCGCAGGCGCTGAGACGGGGTGGTCATTGCGCGTTCACGCCGTTTGCCGCACACAGGAACGCAACGTTTTCTTGCGTTTTGACTCACGCAAGCCTACGTCGCCAGGATGCCTAACATGAATCAGAATCACATTGGCCAGCGCGTGAAGGCCCTGCGCGAGGCGCGCGGCATGAAGCAGGACGACCTGAAGGACCTGCTCGGACTCAACAGCCGTCAGATCGTTTCGCAGATTGAATCCGGTGCGCGTCGCCTGTCGGCAGGCGAACTCGTTATCTTGCTCAAGCATTTTGACACCACTCTCGATCGCATCACAAATCCGTTTCTGCTCACCGGCAAAAGCGCTTTCTCCTGGCGCCAGCGCAATGTCGCTCAGGACCAACTCAGCGCGTTCGAGGAGTTAGCTGGCGAATGGATTGGGGCCTACCGTGCCTTGAGCGACCTCAGCTCGACGCGCGTGTCGAAGCTGCTGCCAAACACGCGCCTCACTTACACCAATGCGTACGAAGACGCGGCCCATGTCGGCGAAACTGTCGCTCGTCAGCTTGAGCTTGGTGATAAGCCAGCCTTTGATCTGTCTAGCGTAATGGAAAGCAAGCTTGGCATTCTTGTTCTGATGGTCGATGCGATCAATGGAATATCTGGAGCCGCATGCCAACTGCCGGAACTCGACGCGGTGCTCATTAATCGCAACGAAAGCTTTGCGCGCCGAAACTCTGATCTTGCGCATGAGTTTTTTCATCTACTCACGTGGAATGTGATGCGACCGGCGCATGTCGAGTCATCCATTGCCACATGGGAGGATGTGCCGCGCGCGCATCGCACGCCGACGGCTGATCGCAACCAGCGCATTGAGCAACTCGCCGATCACTTCGCATCCGGCCTTCTTTTGCCGTCGTGGAGCCTCGATCGCATCGGCAAGCCGTCGGGCGATGCCGCACAGTGGTTGACTGAAGCCGCTAAGTTCCTCGGTGTTTCGAGCCGAAACCTGAAGTGGCGCTTGATCAATTCGAAGCGGTGCCCCGAGCTGGCTTCCGTTCAGGAGGGTGATCTCATCGCAGCTGGCCGAGCGCAAATTGATGGCCCACGCTCTGAAGAGAAACCGCTCCTGTTCAGTCGCCCGTTTATGAAAACCATCGCCGCGGCTATCGAACAGGGCCATCTTTCGGGACAACGCGCTGCCGCCCTGCTTCGCATGGAACGCAGCGCAATTGGCGACTTGTGTGACGCCTATGGCGTGCAACGCCCTGTAGAGCTTGGAGGGAGATGCGTCGTGGACGTGGAGACTACCTCCGCTTGATATCCCGCGATACACCCATTCTGCTCGACGCTAACGCGATCGCCGCTTGCCACGAGTTCGCGTGCTGGCGAGCGATCGCAGGTGCGTTTCGTCTTGAAACAGTTGAAGAGTGTATTAAAGAGTTTCAAACTGGCGGCTACGCTCTTCAGTCGCAAGAGTACGTCGATGAGCGGACCTTGCGAGGTCAATTTCGCCACGTACACAATCCAACCGAGCTTGAGCTAGCAGAAGTCCTGCTTGACGGGGGCGCTGGCATCCATTGCGGCGAGCAGCACCTTTGGGCCCATGCCCTGGGGCGCGAGGATGCTTGGGTTTTGTGCGGACCAGATCGCGGTTCGATGCGATTTGGCTGTCACAGAAATCACGGCCAAAGGCTGATCGCCCTAGGATCGCTTCTAGATAGCCTTAGACATCCATCGGCAGGCAGGCTTCCTCACCACTATACGCAGAATTGGTTGGAAAAAGTGCGGCGAGATTTCATACTCGGGATCGTTTAATTTTGCACTTCCTCCCAGCTTTCAGTCGCTACGGAAAGACCTCTTCCTATTTCAGACCAGCTTGCCTCTGGCAGTGATTGAGCATGAGGGCGAAATAACGGCCCGGCTGGACATCAGATCCTTCGCCCGCCGCCGAACGATTCGCTCGCGCAGCCGGTCGAGCGGGCTCTTGCGCGGGTCCAGGAAATCGTCGCAGACGGCAGCATGCTGACTGCGGCTGCCTTGCCGGAGGAGCGCTCCAGTGCGATCTGGAAGCTGACGCGCGACTGGCGCCTGATCGCCGGGAAGCTGCGACAGGCGCAGGATCCGGCTTCCTTCGTCACGCGGCCGAACATCGCGACGCTGGGAACCTGGGCCGCGCTGCCAAACATCTCGGTCAGAGGCTACTTCGCCCTGGAGGGCACCGATCTGCAGATCGGGCCGGACGCGCGCGAAACCACAGCGGTCAGCGTTCTGGACGTGCTGTTGACCGAGGTGCCGGCGATTCCTCCGTTTGGCGAGCGTATCGAGGCGGTCTGACCCAGACTGCCGCCTAAACCCACGGGCGGGCGACTCCTGCCCGCGGCGCTGAGACCTAACACCTCGATCTGCTCAGCGGCCCGGCGCGCCAGCGCGCCGAGGCGCTTGCGGCGCTGCAAGGCAAGTCTCAATCGGCTTCAGGCCGAGGCGGGCCCGGCTTCTACCTCGACGATCTCCAACGTCCGCAAGATCGCCAGCGCGGTCACGTCCGCATCGGTCCGACCCTCGTGCGTCGCCGGCATCACCGCAACCGCCTCGAGCTCGTTGCCCGCCAGCGGGCCGACCACGACCCTGAGCACGTCGCCCTCGGGACCATTGGCATCCTCCATGAGCGCGACGAGGTAGCCCGCCGCGCGCCCGTAGACGTACGGCGGATGGAGCTCGGCAGCGGCCTGTGACGCGACGGGCGCGGCCTCAGCGCTTGGGCGCGGGCGGCTCCCGAAGGTCGGACGGATGACGTTGGACATGGCGGGCGCCTCCTCTCTCTCGGTCACGCCTCACGCCGCTTCGAAGGAAACCACGAGGCGACCGCCGAGCGCCGCGGCGGTCTCCTCCAGTTGGTCGAGCTTGGTGCCGTGGTCCGGGTCGAGGATCCGCCGTACCTCGGTCTCTGATCGGCCAAGACGCTCGGCCAGGGCGACCTTCGTCATCCCCGAACGCTTCCACGCGGCGTAGACCGAAGCCTTGGCGGCAAGCCGGGCCGACAACCGCACCGGATAAGATACCGCACCCGCGCGGGCGATGGTCGGGGCGACGAGGATCATGTCGTCCTTGATCCGTCCCCGCACCGCCGCCGCGAGTGCGTGGCCCATCTCCTGGAGCGCTTCGGCCTCCGTAGCGCCCGACGCGATCGCTTCCGGCACCTCCGGCGTATAGGCGTGCCATTCGCCGCCCTCGCGCCGCAGCTCGACCGGGTAAACCCATTCCTCCGACATCGTCCGCTCCTCAGGCGGGTGACACGAAACGCAAGGGGTGGGCCCCGCCTATAGATCGGCGGGGTCCACTCCGAGTTGCCGGCAGATGCGTTGAACGTGGAAGGGGCTGAGTTCACCGCTCTGGACGGTGGTGACGGCCCCTGCCAGCCGCACCCTGTAGTGGCTTCCCTTGCCGCCTGCCGTATCCACCTCGAAGAGCAGGTCTCTCTTCCTGGCGTACCGGCGGAGGGCTCGGATCAGTGCGTCTCGTGTCACTCCTCATCTCCGTTCCGATGAAGAGACTATCGAACATTTCTGTTCGAATGGCAACCTGTTTCGTACAAAAATGTTCGCTTTTACGCCTTGGGATACCCGGCGAGCACCGTAAACCCGCCCTCCCGCATCCGCTCGTAATGCGCGGCCATGTCCTTCAGCGGGGGCGCTCAGAGGTCATCGGTCGCCCCCTCCAGAAAGCAGCTTATCGATTTGCGCCATCCCGTTCTCGCGAGCTTTCGTCTCGGTTCGGAGGTCACGGTCCGATCGTTGTGTGAGCTTTCCATTCTTGCGGATCGCCCAATGGAACGAGCCCCCCTCCTTTTTCGGTTGGAGAATTTCTAGGCTGTAGGGGTAAGTTGCCGGGTTGGTCATTACCCGACCATGGCACGCCCAACCGCCGGGACCAAGGACGGGTCAAGCGGGGCGGATTTCAAACTGACCCACTACGGGCGGGGCTTGTTCATCGCGCTCCTGACTTTGCCGCGAACTCCCAGATCGGCACGCCGACCGGCCGCCCAGGCTTGTCCCGATATCCGTGCTGATTCCCGAGCGTCACGCAACGGGCGTCGACCCCGCCGGCCTTGCGGTCGCTGGTCATCATGACCTCGCAATAGTCTGGTATTATGCAGCATCGCCACCAAGCCCCACCCGTGAGCGCGACCACTCCCGCTGGGGCAGCTTGCATCTGTCACAGACGCGGCAATAATCGCCCCAAGCCGGCAATGACCGGCAGGGGGTGGGCGTCATGACGTTTGAGATTTTCCTGGCCGCGATGCTGGCGGCTGCGCTGATATCGCTGACGGTGCTGTTCTCGCGCTCGGCTGAGGGCCCGACCTATCTGCGTCGGGGCGGCAAGGCAATCCGTTGGGACCCGCCGACCCGGTGTTGACCAGATCGCGCAGGCCTTAGTGAAGCTGAGGCACCTCTTCATCGTGCGAAAGGTGCGCCGCCTCTCTCACAACCTGTCTCTCTAGCGTGTCCGCGTGCGCGTCGAAATCGTCGGCCATTGTGCGGAGTTGGGCGACGATACGATCATCCTGACCGTCGAGAAGGTCCGCCAATCCACGGAACAGGTCAGCCTTCTCACGGAAGTATGCGGCGGTGGCGTTCATGGCGGACCCATAACATAGGTTATTGGACCGCGTCTCGATGCCGGTGAGCCAAGCTTGTTCGGCAGAAGCAGTTGCCCCCAACCAACCGCTAAAAAGAAGCGCGCCACGAAGGGCGAGCTCTGGAGGTTGGCGCTGTCGAAATGGGGCAGATGACAGCGTTGCCGCACTGTAACGCTTCGACGGCGGCGCTAACAACCAAGCCGTCGTCACCGATGCGTGAAGGTCCCCCTACCGGAACGTCGTGCCAATCCCCTGAGTGAGCTTGCTGCCTAATTCCGCGGATGTGCGCGCTCGACCTCGGCGAGGTATTGTTCGAAGGCGTCGCCGGGCGGTTCTGGGGTCGTCACGTCACGTCTTCCGTCACCTTGGCCCGCTCTCGCGCCAAGGCCCGCAGCGCCTCTGCGTATAGATCGATCCGCTCACAAGGGATGGCGAGCCCGGTTTCGCGGCGCCGCTCGATGCGGCGGGCGATCTCCTGAAGCTCCTCGGACGTGAGCGCGTCCACCGGCGTCGCGGACAAGTCGCCGATCTTGCTCACGCCTTCTCCGCCCGCGCCAACAGGATCGCCGTCCGGACCGCGCTGCGCCGCGCCGCCGGCTCGCTGTCCTTGTCGCCCAGCACCGATTTCGCGAACGCGCTGGCCTCCACTGCCGCGCCGAGATCGACCACGTAGCCGTCGGCGGGCGAGACCCGGTCCGCCTGACCCTCAAGCGCCGCCCGCACGAGCCGGCTCACGTGGTCGTCGGTGACGGCCTTGGCCTTGAAGAGGTCGGAGACGGTGGGGGAGGATTCGGCCATGGCTGAACCTATCGACAGGTTCAGCGGAGCACCACGGGTTCTAGCGAACCTGCAAGCACTTCATAAATTGTCAGCTAAGTCGTTGAGATGAATGGTGCTGCGAGAGAGGATTGAACTCTCGACCTCCTCATTACCAATGAGGTGCTCTACCACTGAGCTACCGCAGCGCGGGTCCGGCGGGCGCTGCCTGCGCCGAACGTGAGGGGGCATTAGCGGATCAAATCGCGCTTGGCAACGCTCCTGCCGCGGTTCGGGGTCAGGAAAATCGAGGCGACCGGATCGGCGGTATAAACGTCACATCCTGCGCCCGCAGGAGGCACGGCCGTAGGCTCGGAACGTTGAGCGCCGCGCAAAGCGGGCCTGGGCGTCAGGCGAAGCGTCGAGCGAAGCCTGAGCTCGACTTTGGCCAATCATGCAGCGTTGCAAAAGGCATAGGCCCAGGGCGCTGGCAGTCGGAAGCGAGCTTTTTGTTCGGGCGCGTTGGCACCGCCACGGCGCCTCCGTCTTCAACGACGGTGCGCAGCCCGTTGAACACCTCGCGCAGGTCGTGGTCGCGCTGGGCCGAACCTCCCGCAGGAGCGCGAGGTCGAGCGCCAACAGCGCCTATTCCTCATCGGACACGTCGGACAGTCAGGCGGGGCGATCAAGCGGCATCCCCCCTCAAGGTGACGCTTTTCAACCCGTTCATAACACGCTCTAAGCTTCTGTGCCACAGCGACTTTTTCCGGAAGCCGGCTCCCCCCGTTCGGGCCGATGCCCGAACCCTCCGATCGATCTCGGTGAACTGCGACGGCGTTTCTGACGTTGGTGCAGGACCTTGCCGATCCATCGACTTCGGAGACGCCGACGTGCGTTCCAACGCCACCCGCCTTGCCCTTGCTCTGAGCCTCGCTCTCGCGCTGCCCATCGCCGTGCCGGCCTTCGCCCAGAGTCACGCGCCCTTCCTCGCCAAGGCGCCGACGGGGACGCTGAGCGGCGCGAAGTTCGTCGGCGTGCCGGTGATCGGCATGGACCATGTCCGCGTCGGCGAGATCGAGGATCTGCTGATCGACGGGTCGGGCCAGATCCGCGCGGTGGTGATCGGCGTCGGTGGATTTCTGGGGGTCGGCGAGAAATCGGTGGCGGTGCCGTTCGAGGAATTCGCGTGGAACACGGGCGATGTCTCGCTCACCAGCGGTCCGTCCTCGGTGGTGAAAGTGGATTCCGCGCCAAGCCAGGCGGCCGCCGACAAGGCGACGCCGGATACGATGCCGGGTTCGCAGACGACGCGCGAGGTACTCGGCGCCGTCCAGAACCAGCACAGCGACCGCGTGACGGACGCCACCGGCTCGGTCGAGGCCGCGCGCCCGTCGAAGCACCCCGCCACGGTGCTGGCCGGCGACAAGATCGTCCACGCCGAAGTGCGCCTGACCAAGGCGCAGCTTCAGGACGCCCCGGCCTTCAGCCTCAAGGGCAACTGATGCGGAGCGGCGCATGCCGATCCGGGACGTGCCGTCCATCCCTCGCCAGACCGGGACATCGCATGCGCCCCATCGCCACCGCCGCCGTGATCTGGACCGTGAGCCTGCATCGGGCCCTCGCCCAGCAGACCAACCCGGCGCCGCCCATTCCGGAATCCGGCCCGTCCGGCTCGAACTCGGCCGCGGTGAACGCCGCCGCGACGGATTTCAATTGGGTCTGGCTGAGCCTGCTGATCGCGCTCGCGGTGCTGGGCCTTTGGCTCGTCGCCCGCAGGCGGCGCTAGAGCGTCGTCCTGGATATCGGATCCAGGACGACGCTCTCCGTTCTTGTGCCGCATCGGCTTTTTTCCGAAAGCCGCTCCGCACCTTTCGGACCGATGCTCTAAGTTTCCCACGCGACGGCCGCGGATCACGATGCTGTGTTTCGCCCTGCCTCCGACGACCGAGGCCGTTGCTGGCCGACGCCTCGACTTGCATTGCGCCTGACCTTCGAATGCGCGGTGCGGTTCCGAAGCCGCCTCCTGCCGACCGCCGCGCGTTGACGGATAATGAATCCTGAAGTAGAAAATTCTCGCGCCAAGCCGCCCACTTAGCTACTTGAGGTTTTTCCTCGGGTCGCCGGGTTTGTAGCCGCGCTCGATTTGAGGGGGCCGTTCCTCGGCCGTCGATGGATACATGCCCGGTGCAGCATAGCATTCGGGCACCGATTGCGATCACGGAACCTTAGCTCTTCATGGGGCGGCGCGGCCTTTGTCGGCTGCACCGCCCCTTTTCCTGCTCCAAATCCAGTGGTGGAGGATGGCCGGGCCGGCGACCCGATGCTCTCTGGTATCGGACCGCATCGGCTTTTTTCCGAAAGCTGGTTCCCACCTTTCGGGCCGATGCTCTAAACGAAACACCGAGCTTGTCCGTGATCGGATGAAGCGCCTCGGGGAACGCCTCACCACATGACCGCCGCGCGGGAAATCGAGCTGAAGCTGGATTGCGACGCGGCCGACCTGGCGGCGCTGAACCTCCATCCGCTGCTGCCCTCGACCGACGAGCGCACGATTGCGCTGCGCGCCACCTATTACGACACCGATGCGGGCGACCTGCGCGCCGCCGGCCTGTCGCTGCGGGTGCGTCGCGAGACCGGCCCCGGCGGCGAGCGCGTGATCCAGACCGTGAAGGCCCAGGCGCAGGGCGCCGGGCTGTTCGACCGGGCCGAGTGGGAGCAGGCGATCGCCGGCCCGGCGCCCGACCGCGCCGCCCTCGACGACACGCCCGCGGGCAAGGTGCTGGAACGGGCCGGCGAACCGGAGATCGCGGCCCGCTTCTCCACCGTGATCGAGCGGGTGATGCGGCCGATCCGCTACGGCGCCTCGGCCATCGCGGTGACGCTCGACCGCGGCCGCATCGAGACGCCCGGCGGCGCGGTGCCGGTCTGCGAGGCGGAACTCGAACTCACCGAGGGCGACCCGGCCGATCTCTTCGCCCTGGCCCAGGCGCTCGTCGAGACCGTGCCCTTGCGCCTCGGGGCGCTGGCGAAGGGCGAGCGTGGCGAGGCGGCTCTGGCCGGACGCCTCGACCGTCCGAGCAAGGCGGAACGGGTGCCGCTCGATCCCGGCGCCGATGCGGGCGAGGCTTTCACGGCCGTGGCCCGGGCCTGCCTGCGCCACTTACGCCTCAACGAAGCGGTGTTTCTCGACACCCGCGACCCGGAGGCGCTCCATCAGATCCGCGTCGCCTTGCGGCGCCTGCGCTCGGCCTTCACCCTGTTCCGGCCGCTCTTCGCCGCCGACCCGGCCGCCGCGACCCTGCGCGACGAGATCAAGCGCGTCACCGAGCCGTTCGGCCGGGCACGCAATCTCGATGTCTTCCTCGACGAGACCCTGGCCCCCGAAATCGAGCGGCGGCCCGACGAGGCCGGCCTGCACGAACTGCGCGCCCTGCTCGGGGCCGAGCGCGAACGCGCCGCGACGGCGGTGCTGGCGATCCTCGACAGCGCGGCCTGGCGCGGTCTGATCATCGACCTCGTCGCCTGGATCGAGGCCGGGCCCTGGCGCCGCGCGGCGAAGACCGAGCGCAGCCGCCCGGCGGAGGAATTCGCAGCCGAGGTGCTGGAGCGCCTGCGCCGGCGGATCAAGCGGCGCGGGCGCCGTCTCGACCGGCTGGAGCCGGAGGAGCGCCACCGGGTGCGGATCGAGGCGAAGAAGCTGCGCTACGGCGCCGAGTTCTTTGCCGGGCTCTACACCGAGGGCAAGGCTCGCCGGCGCCACAAGGCGTTCGTGACGGCGCTCGCCGCGTTGCAGGATCGTCTCGGCGCGCTCAACGACATCGCCACGGCGCACGAGATCGGCGCCGATCTGGTCCCGCCGGAACGGCGGACCGCGGACGATTTCCCCGATCCGGCCGCGGCCCTGTTCTCCGCCGGCCTCGTCGCCGCCGATGTCGAGGCCCGCGCGCGGACCCTCTTGGAGGAGGCCGCGCAGGCGCATGCGGACCTGTTGGAGGTGCGCCCGTTCTGGCGCTGATCAGGTGTCCGGCGATAGCCGCACCGCGACCTCGTTGCGGCGCAGGAACGGGATCGAGAAGGGCGGATCGTATCCCATGAAGAAGGGCGGTCCCGCCGCCCGTTTCCCCGCGGCGTCGAGCACCCGCGTCAGGATCTCGGCTTGCCGCCGCCGCGCCTCCGGTTCGGCGCTCCCGGAGAAGCGCAGCACCGCCAGCCGCTCGGACGGGATGCGGACGATCCGTAGACCGGGCTCGGTCGGCTCCGGCGCGCCGGCCTCGACGACCTTGTGCGGCAGGTAGAACCGCATCGTCCCGCCCGCGCCCTGCTCGACCGGGATCGTCATGGCGATCATCCGCCCACCGGTCTCGACCGGCGTCGTCATGGCGATGCGCGCCTCGCCCGTGTTGGCGCCGGTGATGTAGCGGAAAAGCCGCCCGAACGCCGCGCCGTCCTGCTGGCCCCTCGCGTCGGTCTCGACGGCGGTGCGGGGCTCGTAGGCCCGAACCTCGACGCCCCGGTCCAGTCGCTCGACCACGGCGTAGCGCGGCTCCTCGTAGGTCGCCCGGATGCCGACGACGGACAGAGCCGATTCGAGAAAGGTGACAAGATAGTAGACGAATTTTTCCACGAGGCCGCTTCCGGAGACTCGCGCCCGTTCTGGGCCGCGCGAACACGAAAAGATCGGATATCGGATGCCGTTCCCGCCTCGGGCGGGCCGGAATGCCGCGGGGTCGGTCGGCGTATCGCATGGCACCGACCGACCGTTTCGACGCTTGTCGTCGGTCGGCACGCGAGAGGTGAATGTGACCCACGTCCTCGTCATCGGCGCCAGCAAGGGCATCGGCCTTGAGACCGTGAAGGCGGCGCTCAAGGCCGGGCACCGCGTGCGCGCCTTCGCCCGTTCGGCCGCCGACATCGCGATCTCCGATCCCGGCCTGGAGCGCTTTACCGGCAACGCGCTGGATTCCGGCGACGTCGTCGCCGCGCTGGAGGGGATCGATGTCGTGGTTCAGGCGCTCGGCGTCCCGGCCTCGAAGCTTCTCGGTCCCGTCAGCCTGTTCTCGGAGGCGACCAATCGGCTCGTGCCGGCCATGGAGCGGGCCGGAATCCGCCGTATCATTGCGGTCACCGGCTTCGGCACCGGCGACAGCCGGGCGGCGATCGGCCTGTTGCAGCGGGTTCCGTTCCGCCTCGTCTTCGGACGCGCCTACGACGACAAGGACGCGCAGGAGATGCGCATCCGCAAGAGCGGGCTGGACTGGACCTTCGTGCGCCCCGGCGTGCTGACGCCGGGCGCCGCCACCGGGCGCTACAAGGTGCTGGCCGATCCGACATCCTGGCGCAACGGCCTCGTCTCCCGCGCCGACGTGGCGGATTTCATCGCAGGGGAGATCGGGCAACCGGCCCATGTCCGGCAGGCGGTGGTGCTGGTCGGCTGAGCGCCGGCCCCGGAGGATCGAAGTCGCCGCGCGACATATCGAGGCGTCGGGCGGTCGCCGTGCCGCTTCGTCGAGCCGTCGAAGCGATCCGATGTTGTGGACGCGGGATCGGAGAGCGTTCATCCCGGAGAGCCGATACGCTTTCACGGCAACCGCCCTTGACCGACACCACCTATCCGCCCCTCGACACCCTGAAGCCGGTCGCGGCCGATCTCTGGATCGTCGATAGCGGCCCGCTCTCCGGCTCGCTCCCGCTGCCGGTGCGAATGACCGTCGTGAAGCTGTCCGACGGTACGGTCTGGCTGCATTCGCCGACGCGGTTCGACGAGGGACTGGCCCGCACGATCGAGGCGATCGGCCCGGTCCGCCACTTGGTCGCGCCCAACATCGCCCATTGGACCTTCCTCGCCGGTTGGCAGCGGCGCTTTCCGGAGGCCGTCACCTGGGCCGCGCCGAACCTGCGCCATCGCGGACAGGTGCGCCGCAAGGTCGAGGCGGGCGATCTGAGGCTCGACCGCGATCTCGGCGAGCAGAGCCCGGAGGACTGGGCCAGCGACATCCGGCAGACCGTGGTGCCCGGGGGCCTGCGCTTTCGCGAGGTCGCGTTCTTTCACGCCCCCTCGCGCAGCCTGATCCTCACCGACCTCGTGCTGAATCTCGAACCGCACAAGCTCCCGTGGCACCTGCGGCTGCCGATGCGGCTCGCGGGTGCGACCGCCCCGGACGGGCGGGCGCCGATCTACCTGCGGCTCACCGTGCGCCTCGGCGGGCGGGCCGCCTCGCGGGCAGCCGCCGCCCTCGTGGCACTCGCGCCGCAGCGGGTGCTGTTCGCCCACGGCGCATGGTTCGAGCGCGACGCGACGCCCGCCCTGCGGCGTTCGTTACGTTGGCTGCTGCGTTAGAGCATCGTCCCGAAAGGTGGTTTCCGGCTTTCGGACGACGACGATGCGGCCCAATAACGGAGAGCATCGTCCCGCAGGATGGTTTCCGGCTTTCGGAAAAACCCATTGCGGCACAAGGATGTAGAGGATCGTCCTTGTGCCGATGCCCAGGACGATGCGCTAGGCGGCCGCCGGTACGGGCGCGGTGCGGAGCCGGGCGCCGCGCATCAGCGCGAAGGCCAGCGCCGAGAGCGTCAGGCAATCGCCGGTCAGGCCGAAGACCGAGCCGACGAGAAGGTTGTGGGCGGCCCAGCAAGAGGAGGCGGCGAAGAACAGCCGGCGCATCGCCTGCGGCGACGCCTGAAGACGGGCCAGCGTCGCGAGCAGGGCGCCGATGCCGGCGCAGGCCGAGGGCCAGCCGTTCCACGTGGCGAGCGTCAGCCCGGCGGCGAGCAGGCTGGAGCCGGCAAACAGCGGCACGATCCAGGCCGGGCGGCGGCCCTCTCCCATGGCGAGGGCGGCGACGAGGCTCTGCATCGCGGAGACGACGCACATCGCCGTGCCGGTATAGGCGCCCAGATGCCCGTAATGCAGGGCGAAGCAGACCGAGCAGGCCGCCGCCGCGGCGAGGATCAGGTCACGCCGGGGCATGATGCCCGAAGTGAAGCCGAGGCAGAGCCCCAAGGCTCCGAAGATGTCGAGATGAGGCAGGACGGCGTTCGACAGGAGAGAGCCGAGATCCGCGGCGGTCATGGTCTTGTGCTTTTGCTGAGGGGATGAGTGCGTTCGGGCCGGACTTCGGCGCGCGCAAGCGCCGGTTCCGCACCGATCCGCTCGGATCGGACGGTGAAGCGGTGGTTAACGGAATGTGCGTGCGCCGAAGGGCGTGGCGCCGCCGCATCGCCCGGAACAGGGGCGGCGAAAAGGCGGTTCCCCGGCAGGAATCGGACGGACGATCCGACCAGCCCCCCTGCCGCGCGAGGACATGCGCCCGTGAGATTGAAGCCACTCCGCGATCAGGTCGTCGTCGTCACCGGGGCCTCCAGCGGCATCGGCCTCGCCACCGCCCGCCGGGCGGCGCGCCGGGGCGCCCGCGTCGTGCTCGCCGCCCGCAGCGGTGCCGTACTGGACGAGATCGTTCGCGAGATCGGGCCCCGCGCGCTCGCCGTCGTCACCGATGTCGGCGAGCGGCGCGACATCGAAAACCTCGCCGAGCGGGCGGTGGCGACGTTCGGGAGCATCGACACCTGGGTGAACGTCGCCGGGCTGACGGTCTACGGGCCGCTGCGGGAGATCGCCCAAGACGACCACGAGCGGCTGATCCGCACCAATTTCTGGGGCACGGTCAACGGCGCGCTGGTGGCCGCCGAGCATCTGCGGGCGCGGGGCGGCGCGCTGATCAATGTCGGCAGCATCGCCTCCGACCTCGCCTTCCCGTTCCAGGGGCTCTACGCCGCCTCGAAACACGGGGTGAAGGGTTTTACCGATACCCTGCGGATGGAGCTGATCGCGGAAGGGGCGCCGGTCTCGGTGACGCTGGTCAAGCCCGCCTCGATCGACACGCCGCTGCCGGCCCGCGCCCGCAACTACATGGACCGCGAGCCGATGCTGCCGCCCCCGGTCTACCCGCCGGAGGAGGTGGCGCGGGCGATCCTGCACGCCGCCGAGCATCCCGTGCGCGACATCGTCGTCGGTGGCGGCGGCAAGCTGTTCACGGCGGGCAAGGAGTTCGCGCCGGGCGCCTTCGACCAGTTGGCGCCCGCGATCATCGCGATGCAGAAGCGGAAAGACCCGCCGCGCGAACCGGAAGGGGCGCTGCACCGCCCGCGCAACGCCGGCCGCGAGCGCGGCGACCAGCCGGGATACGTCCAGCGCACCAGCGCCTACACGCGGGCGAGCCTCCACCCGCTGGCCTCGTCGGCACTGGGGATCGGCGTGGCGGCGACGGTCGCGGCCTTGGCGATGGGGGGACGGCGGCGGCCGTGATCATCAGTCGAAACCGACCGAGCCGGATCACGGCGCGTGTCCCCTCCCCTTGTGGGGAGGGTTTCGGGGTGGGGGTGGTTCAGGATGAGGCAGGAGCGGTACCTTCTGCACCACCCCACCTCCTCCCCTCCCCACAAGGGGGAGGAGATTGCCCTATCCTGTTGGCCCAGAGCCGCGTTACTGCTGGAAATACTTCGGATCGAGCGCCGACAGCGCCAGCAGCGGCGGCGGCATGACCACGCCCGCAACGCGCATCGAGCGGGCGGCGGCGCGGCAGGTAGCCTGATCATTGGCGGCGGCGGCCGTCTCGATCTTCTCGATCGTGGCCGGGTCCGGCTTCGGGCCGGGGGCGGGCGTGCCGGGGCCCGGGGGCACCTTGGCTTCGGCGTTGGCGCGGGCGCGCGGGTCGGTGGCCGGGTTGGTCGCGGCGTTCGGCACGGTCGCGGCCGTCTGCGGGTCCGCCGGCTTCGCGTCCGCAGGCTTGCCTTCCGCCGGACGATTGGCTTCCGATTTCGGTCCGCTCGCGGTGGCGGTCCCGCTGAGGCCGGCGGGGCTGGCGGTGCCGCCGGCCTCCGATGGCTTGCCGCCCTCGGTCTTGCCGGAAGGATTCGAGACGGCCGTGGCCTGCTGCGGCGGGGTCGTGGCGGCGGCCTTGGCGGGCTCGGGCTGCTTCACGAAGGCGACCAGTTC
The DNA here is from genome assembly GCF_900114375.1 of Methylorubrum salsuginis. Taxonomy (GTDB): domain Bacteria; phylum Pseudomonadota; class Alphaproteobacteria; order Rhizobiales; family Beijerinckiaceae; genus Methylobacterium; species Methylobacterium salsuginis. The sequence goes on from NZ_FOSV01000010.1 coordinate 120,136, forward strand.
CTGGCACAGGTTGGCCGGCTTGCCGGGCTCGGGCGCGGCGGGTGCCGGCGCCGCATCCTGCGCCGCGGCGAGGCCGACGGAGAGCGCGAAGGCGCCGATGCCGGCCGCCAGACGACGGGCGAGGGAGGACGAGGTCATCGGGCGCTCTCCTGAGGCGGATCGAAGTGCGAACGGGCTCACGACCGTTTCGGGCTCGAGCCCTCGCCCTCGGCCTTGCCGTGCGGCTCGGACTCGAACTCGTCGGGGCGCGGCGCGCCGTTCCAGCGCGGGCCGACGAGGTTGGTGCCGGGCTCGGATACCCGGGCGCCGGAGGTCGCGAAGGCCTGATACGCGAATTTCTGGCTGCTGGTGAGCGCGAACATCGCCAGCACTCCGAGGGTGACGGCGGCGATCACGGCGGCGGCGAAGGCTTTCATGGAGGCGGTTCTTCCCGAGGGAGCCGGACGGCTCCAGTTCGAAAACGGCTGGCCGGGACGGCGGGTTTCCGCCGCCCCTTACAATCACTCGGCGGGCGCCGGATGGCCCTTGAGCTGCGGGCCGCTGGCGGTGCGGGCCTGCTCCTGCTCGACCCAGAGGTCGTGGTGGGCCCGCGCCCAGGCGAGATCGACCTTGCCGCTGCCCATGGCGTCGTAGGCGCCCTCCATGCCGAGCGAGCCGATATAGATGTGGGCCAGGATGCCCGCGATGAAGACGATGCCGATCACCGAGTGGACCACCTGCATCAGCTGCATCCCGTTGATGTCGGTGAGCGCGAAGGGGAAGATCATCATCAGGCCGGTGACGCTCATGGCGGCGCCGAAGCCCGCGACCATCCAGAACACGCCCTTCTGGCCGGCGTTGAAGCGGGCGGCATGGGGATGGCCCCTGCCGATCAGGCCGCCGCCGGCCTTGAGCCACGCGATGTCGACCTTGTTCGGGATGTTGTCCTTGATCCAGAGGACGAACATGAAGGCGACGCCGAGCATGAACGGCCACGCGAGGTAGACGTGGCTGTACTTCGCCCACTGCGCCAGCGCGCCGAAGGCGTCGGGGCCAATCAGCGGCATCAGCAGGCGCTTGCCGAAGATGTAGTTCAGGCCCGACAGCGACAGGATGATGAAGCAGGTCGCCGTCATCCAGTGGGTGAAGCGCTCGAAGGCGTTGAAGCGCAGGATCTTCTTTCCGGATTCCTGGCTGTGCTCCATCTTGATCCGGCCGCGGAACAGGAAGAAGAGCCCAAGCGCGGCGAGCATGCCGAGGATGACGAGCGCGCCGATCCACGGCAGCCAGCCCTCGCGGAAGTTCTGGTATTCGCGGCCCTGCGGCTGGATCAGATTGGCGGCCTTGCGGTCGGGGATCGAGATCCGGCCCTGGATCTTGTCCGACTGCTTGAACAGAAATTCCTCGTTGACCGAATCCGCGGTCGGCCGCGCGCCCATCGGGTTCACGCCGTCGGCCTGGATCGGGCTCTGCGCGAAAGCGGGCGCGGCGACGCCCAGCGTCGCCGCCACGAGGAGGGTGCTGAAGAGGGTCGTTGCCCGCCGCATCGGCGTCGTTCCTTTCCGGGCGTCTTTCGGTGAGGAGCCGCGGGCGATGGGAAAAAACCCGCGGCGCCGGATCAGATCGCGACGGTCTCGCGGTAGGCCGTCTTCCAGCCCCAGGCGCCGGAGCCGTAGCCGCGCTTGATCACCCGCTGCTTGTAGATCTCGGCGATCATCTCGCCGTCACCCGCCAGCAGCGCCTTGGTCGAGCACATCTCGGCGCAGAGCGGCAGCTTGCCCTCGGCGAGGCGGTTCGAGCCGTACTTCTCGTACTCGGCGGTCGAGAAGTCGGGCTCGGGGCCGCCCGAGCAGTAGGTGCACTTGTCCATCTTGCCGCGCGAACCGAAGTTGCCGACTCGCGGATATTGCGGGGCGCCGAACGGGCAGGCGTAGAAGCAGTAGCCGCAGCCGATGCAGATGTCCTTCGAGTGAAGCACGACCGCGTCGGCGGTGGTGTAGAAGCAGTTCACCGGGCACACCGCCGCGCAGGGCGCGTCGGTGCAGTGCATGCAGGCCATCGAGACCGAGCGCTCGCCGGGCTTGCCGTCGTTCAGCGTCACGACGCGGCGACGGTTGATGCCCCACGGCACCTCGTGCTCGTTCTTACAGGCGGTGACGCAGGCGTTGCACTCGATGCAGCGATCCGCGTCGCAGAGGAACTTCATCCGGGCCATGGTTCGGGTCGCTCCTCGTCACGCAGCCTGGATCTGGCACAGGGTACACTTCGTCTCCTGCATGCCCGTCACAGGATCGAAGCCGTAGGTGGTCACGGTGTTCACGCTCTCGCCGAGCACCACCGGATCGGTGCCCTTCGGGTAGTAGTCGCGCATGTCCTTGCCCTGGTACCACCCGGAGAAGTGGAACGGCATGAAGGCCACGCCCTTGCCGACCCGGTCGGTCACCAGCGCCTTCACCTTGGTCTTGGACTTGTTCTCCGGGCCGTAGACCCAGACGAACTGTCCGTCCTTGATGCCGCGCTCGGCGGCGTCACCGGTGTTGATCTCGACGAACATGTCCTGCTGCAATTCGGCGAGCCAGGGGTTCGACCGGGTCTCCTCGCCGCCGCCCTCGTATTCGACGAGGCGACCGGAGGTGAGGATGATCGGGAAGTCCTTAGCGATGTTGCGCTCGGCCACCGCCTTCTGGACCGTGAGGCCGATATTCGGCACGCGCAGCTGACGCTCGTCGGGCCGGGTCGGGTACTTCGCCACGAGGTCGGGCCGCGGCGAGTAGATCGGCTCGCGGTGGACCGGCACCGGGTCGGGCAGGTTCCAGGCATTGGCCCGGGCCTTGCCGTTGCCGAAGGGCGAGACGCCGTGCTCCAGGCACACGCGCTGGATGCCGCCCGACAGGTCGGTGGCCCAGCTCACGGTGTCGGGCTTCTCGCCGCCGATCTTGAGGATCGTGGCGCGCTCCTCGTCGGTCAGGTCCTTGTCCCAGCCGAGCTTCTTGAACACCCCGAAGGTGAATTCCGGGTAGCCGTCGGTCAGGTCCGAGCCCTTGGAGAAGGAATCCTCGGCAAGCAGGGTCTGGCCGTTGCGCTCCGTCCCGAACCGGGCCCGGAAGGTGCCGCCGCCTTCCTTCACGAGCATGTTGGTGTTGTAGAGGATCGCCGAACCCGGATGGCGCAGCTCGGGCTTGCCCCAGCACGGCCAGGGCAGGCCGTAATAATCGCCGCCGACCTCCGGATCGTCCTTCGGCGCGCGAAGGGTGATGAGGTCGAACTTGTGCTGGTTGCGCATATGCGCCTTCAGCCGCTCCGGCGACTGGCCGCAATAGCCCGTCGACCAGCCGCCGCGGTTGATCTCGCGGAGGATGTCCTCGGCGACCGGGACGCCGTTCTCGACCTTGATGTTCTTGCACAGCTTGTCGGCAAAGCCGAGCTTGGTCGCGAGCCGGTAGAGCACCTCGTAGTCGTTCTTCGACTCGAAGGCCGGCTTGACGATCTGCTCGCCCCACTGGATCGAGCGGTTCGAGGCCGTACGCGAGCCGTCCATCTCCAGCGAGGTGCAGATCGGCAGGAGGTAGGTGTTGTCCTGCCGGGCATCGAGCGCCGCGAAGGTGGTCGGGTGCGGGTCGGCGACGACCAGGAGTTCGAGCTTGTTCATGCCCTCGATCGCCTCGGGCATGCGGGTGACGGTGTTGCCGCCGTGGCCGAACACCATGAAGGCCTTGATCGGGCTCCTCTGGTCGATCTGCTCCGGCGGCAGGTTCACGGCATCGAACCAGCGGGTCGAGGTGATGCCCGGCGCTTCCATGTTCTCCTTGCGCGAGCGGGCCTTGCGGCCGGCCTGCGCCGGGACTTCATCGAAGCGCGATTGCAGCCACTCGTAGGGCACGTCCCAGACGCGGGCCCAATGCCGCCAGCCGCCCTCGACGAGGCCGTAATAGAGCGGCAGCGTCGTCACATCGAGGCCGAGATCGGTGGCGCCCTGCACGTTGGTGTGGCCGCGGAAGATGTTGGCGCCGGTGCCCGGCTTGCCGACGTTGCCGGTGGCCAGACACAGGATGCAGAGCGCGCGCACGTTGGCCGTGCCGACCGTGTGCTGGGTCGCGCCCATGCACCAGATCAGCGTCGCGGGCTTCTCCTTGGCGAACTTTTCCGCGACGCGCTTGAGCTGCTCGCCGGGCACGCCGGAGACCCGCTCGACCTCGTCGGGCGTCCACTTGGCGACTTCCTTGCGCACGTCGTCCATCGCGTAGACGCGCTGGGCGATGAACTCCTTGTCCTCCCAGCCATTCTGGAAGATGTGCCACAGGATGCCCCACACCACCGGGATGTCGGTGCCCGAGCGGATGCGGACGTATTCGGTGGCGTGCGCGGCGGTGCGGGTGAAGCGCGGATCGATGACGATCATGTTCGCGCGGTTGATCTCCTTGCCCGACAGCACGTGCTGGAGCGAGACCGGATGCGCCTCCGCCGGGTTGCCACCGAGCACGATCATTGTCTTGGCGTTGCGGATGTCGTTGTAGCTGTTGGTCTGGGCGCCGTAGCCCCAGGTGTTGGCCACGCCCGCCACCGTGGTCGAGTGGCAGATGCGCGCCTGATGGTCGATCGAGTTCGTGCCCCACAGGGCCGCGAACTTGCGCATCAGGTAGGAGGCCTCGTTGGTGAACTTGGCCGAACCGAGCCAGTAGACCGAATCCGCGCCGTTCTTCTCACGGATGGCGAGCAGCTTGTCGCCGATCTCCTCGTAGGCCTGATCCCACGAGATGCGCTTCCACTGCCCGCCTTCGAGCTTCATCGGGTACTTGAGGCGGCGATCCGACGAGACCAGCTCGCGGATGGCCGCGCCCTTGGCGCAGTGCGTGCCGCGGTTGATCGGGCTGGCATAGGACGGCTCCTGGCCGACCCAGACGCCGTTGACGACTTCCGCCGTCACCGTGCAGCCCACCGAGCAGTGGGTGCAGACGTTCTTCTTGATGACCGTGTCCGGTCCGACCGCCGAGGAGCCCGCGGCCTGGGCCTTGCGCACCGCGCCGAGCTGGATCGTGCCGGCGGCCGCGAGCGCGCCCGCCGTGAGGCCGGAGCGGCGCAGGAAGGCGCGCCGGTCGAGCACGCCCGCGGCGAGGCCCGCAGCCACCGCCTGATGCTTGGAGCGAGAGGCCTCGCCGACTTTACGCTTGATCAGCATCGCCGCCTCACTTCGTGCCCGTGGACGCCGGGTCCATGTTCTTCTTCAACGTCTCGTACCCGTTGGTGCGGTAGAACGCCTTGACGTGGTCGCTCTCGCGGTAGCGCCCCTTGGTCTCGTCGTTGCCCGGATCGTAGGCCTGCGCCTCGGTCGCCCCCATCGGCGAGGCGACCGCGGCGGCGGCCGCCACCGTGCTGCCGCCGAGCGCCCGGAAGAACTGTCGGCGACCGAGCGTCTTCCCGTCCTGTCCCATCGTCCTGTCTCCCTGGCGGCTCATCTCGGGATGATCCGTCCGCATGGTGTTCGAGTTCCGCGTCGCCGCGGCGATGATCCGCGAGTGCCGAGGCCGTCAGCCTTCCATCGCGAAGGCTTCGGTCTCGATCTCGATGAAGGTCCGGCCGAGTGCGCCGACCGTCCGGTAGAAGCGTGCCGCCTTCGCCCCTTCGAGGTCGGCGAAGAAGCGGTGCGCCCAGGGCGCGACGTGCCGGGCGAAGAAGCGCGCCGGCATGTCGGGCGCGGCATCGAACCGCCCGGCGGCGAGGCCCGCCATCACGTCGAGGAGGATCGCGAGGTGATCCTCCGGCTCGCTCACGGTCTCGTCGCGCTCGATGCCGAGGGCGGCGAAGTCCTCGCGCACGCGGGCGAGCGGGCGCTCGTTGAGGAAGCCGGTGAGATAGTAGGAAGCGTAGGGCAAAAGCTCGCCCCGGCCGACGCCGACGAACAGCGCGAAGAACTCGCGTTCGACGGCATGCGCCGAGGTCGTGGCGGCCGCCCGGCTCAGTTCGGCGCGATGACGACCGAGGATGCCCTCCCCGCCCTCAAGCTCCCTGAGCGCATCGAGCAGAGCCACATCGGGGGCGCGGCCGAGCAGGGTCGCCAGCAGGTCGTAATGCCGGGCGCGCAGCTGATCGACGTCGTCGATCACGGGGGCCGCCCCCGACGCCGCTCCCTCGGTCAATCCCAACACCGACGCCACCGAACCCACCGTCCCTCCGGACCCAGCCCGGGACCGCTTGTTTGGATCGATAATAAAAAGCGTTTGTGTTGGCCGCAATCAAATTTCACCGCTTTCAGGTGGGGATCGCGCCTCCGTGACGCCGCAGGCGCGGCTCGGAGCGCGGCGGATTCGGCACGGAAACGGGCGCAGCGGCGATGATTTCCGGTGCAGGCGCGGGTTCCGGAAGCGTACTGTCGCCATCAGCTTGCGCGACGGCCGCGGCCTGCGGCTCGGCGGGCTCCGGCTCAGGCGCCTTTTCGGGGGACTCGGGCTCGGGCTCGGTCTCCGCGGGATCGCGGAACAGGCGGCCGAGCATCGCCTTCACGTCGTCGCCCGGCAGCAGCGGCCCGAGCCCCGGTACGCCGCCGGGCGTGTTCCAGTCATAGGCGTATTCCCGCGCCTCGCTGACGAAGTCGCGGATCGAGGGATCGAGCGACCACATCCGCCGCAAAGCCGCGTTGCGCAGGGCGGCGGGGACGCCGCTGCGCAGGAACGGCGTGAGGTCGGTGTCGGGGGTAAAGGCGTCGAGGGACGGGAGGTCCGCGAGCGGGTTCTCGGCGTCGCCTTCCGAAGGCGGGCGGGGTTCGCCGAGCGCCACGGCCTCATGATCGGGCGCCTCTCCTCCCCCCTGTGGGGAGGAGGGAGGCGATGGGGGTGGTTCAGGAGGAACCAGGGCGGTGCCTTCTGCACCACCCCCACCCCGAACCCCTCCCCACAAGGGGGAGAGGACAGGCGCGTCCTGCGCCACATTCTGCTCCGCGGCCTTCACCGCCTCCTTGCGGCGGGCCCAGCGGGAGAGGAAGCCGTCGCTCATTCCCCCCTCCCCGCCTCGATCCGGGCGCGGCGGGCCAACGCTTCCGGGTCGGCGCGGTCGCGCTTGCGCTTCTCGAAGGTGCGCTCGATGTGGAACGCCTCGAAGAAGGCGAGCAGCTTGGCCTGGATCTCGGGCGGCATCGGCACCGCCTCGACGATCTCGCCGATGCCCTCGGCCATCGCCTCGCCCTCGTAGGGATCGGCGGTGACGGTGGCGATCTCGTAGGTCTCCTCACCGGTGGCGCGGAGCGCGACCCAGAGCGAGGGGCGGCCCGAGACGAGGTTGTCGCGGTAATGCGCGGTCTCGGCCACGTGCAGCGTGACCTCGTAGGCGCCGGCATAGAAGGTCGCCTCGTCCTCGGTCTCGCCGAGCTGGGTCCAAGCGGGTGCGGCGGGCGCCGCCGGAAGGGCGGCCACCGGCATCCAGGCATGGGTGGCCCACGGTCCCTTGAGCCGGCGGCGGGCGACGATGATGCCGACCTCGAAGCGATCCTCGGGCGTCATGGTCGATCCTCAGGCGGCGCGGTCGGCGAGCGGCAGGCCGACGACGAGGTTATGGGGCTTCAACGTCACGGTCTTCTCGGCGTTCATGGCGAGCAGCAGGTAGACCGGCTTCTCGCCGACCCGCGGATCGACGCGGGCCGGGTCGGCGAAGGTCAGGGCGAAGACCGCGAGCAGGCGCTCGCGGGCGGCCGCATCCGGCGCCTCGCCGTTCCACAGGGCGTTGCCCAGCCGCGTCGCTTCGGCATCCAGGCCGACGAACCAGCGCCAGTCCGGATCTTCCAGCCCGTCGCGGGGCTCGACCCGCACCGGCACGTGCAGGAGATGGCCGATATAGGCCTCGACGACGCGGGCGAGCCCGTCGCGCGCCTTCGTCCCAGCGAGGTTGAGCGCCATGGTGAAGGCGTCCGAGCGGCTCCAATAGGTCCAGGCGTTCTCGTCGTTGAGCACGTCGAGTTCGTTGGCGGCTTCCTTGCCGAGCATGGTGACGAGCGGTGAGAGCGGCGCGGAGCCTTCGCGGGCCTCGATCACCTCCGCGTCGGCGAGCAGCACCGCCCCCTCGTGCAGGCTGACCCGCTGCGGGCGAAAGAACAGCTCGGCGGCGCGCAGTACGAACGGGTCTTCGCACCCATCGAGGGCGTTGCGCAGGATGAGGTGGCAGAGCTGGTTCAGAAACAGCCCCGGCACGCCCTGCAACCCGCCCCGCACCAGCGCGAGATAGGCCGCCTCGACCGAGCGGGCGGTGAGCAGCCGGTCGCGGAAGGCCAGCATCACCTCCCAGTTCTCGCGGGCATCCGCGTCGGCGATCCGTCCCAGGTCGTCGCGGGAGACCGGGCGGCGCGGCGCGGCCATCAGCGCGGCGTGCAAGGCGCGCTCGGCCTCGCAGGCCTCCTCCGGCGGCACCAGCTCGGGCCGGGCCAGATAGGCGAGGATCAGCTCGTCCGTCACCGCGAGCCCACCGCCCTCGGTGCGCTGCGTCAGGTGGTGGCCGCTCGAAACCCAGAACTCGGTCATCGTCTCATCGTCCCGAAGCGGGGTCGCGCAGGAGAGCGACGAGGTCGGCGTCCTCTTCGACTTCGTCCTCGTCGGTCTCGACGAAGTGGAAGGCGCGGGCGTGGAGCGGGTCGCTGCCCGGCGCCCGCTGGTGGAGGGTGCGGAAATTCTCGTGGATTTCGCCGGCTTCCGCCGTGCGGTGCATCGCCACGACACTGCCGACCGGGAGCTGGCAGAGCGAGGCCGCCACGGCGATCTCCTCCTCCGCCGCCCCGCGGGCCGCCGCGAGATCCGGCGCGCCGAAGCGCTCCAGGATATGGCGGGCCAGCGTCTCGACGGCCTCCGCGCGCTCGGCCTCGCTCGCCTCGCTCACCACGACCAGCGTCGAGAATCCGAGCGAGCGCACGCCGGCAAAGCCCGAGCGGAAGGCCGCGCGCGCCTTGCCGGTGAGAGCCGCGGGGTCGGAATCGAGGAACAGGAACGAGCCCGTCACCGCCCATTCGCCGGGCTCGGCCGCATGGGTGAAGACGAAGGTGTCGGACGGGTCGAGGCGCAGGGTGCGCGGCAGCTTGAAAGGGCTCACAGCCGCACCGTCCCGGTCTCGGGATCGCGCCAGGCCGGTTGCACGAGGGCGGGCCGCAGCGGCCGATCCTCGGTGACGCCGGGGGCGAAGGTCAGGCGTAAGGAGCCGTCGTCCACGATCTGCGCCTCCCGGGCCTGGGGCGGCAGGGCGAGATGATCGAGGTAACGCCCGGCGAGGTGCTGAAATCCGTCCTCGGTCCAGATCTCGAACGCCTTGGTGAGGAACCGCGCAAAACTCTCGGCGAGCGGCCGCGCGAGGTCGGCGGGAAACCCCTCCTCCTCCAGCGAGGTCGAATCCGGCGTCAGCCCCGGATCGCCCGCATGGCGCTTCGAGGCGATGAGGCTCGCCGAGAAGACGAGCCAGTCCGGCACCGCTTCGTCCGTGCAGCCCTCCGGCCAGCCGAGCCGCCCGCCGGCCAGCCGCGCCTCGTTGAAATGCAGGGTATCGGGCCAGGAGACCACGACGGGAATCTCCGGCGGGCCGAAGCCGCCGATGGCCTCGATGAGCGCCCACATCCCGGCAAACAGCGCGCGGCGAGCGCCCCCCAGGGGCTCGTCGGGGGCGAGCACCACGGCGAGGGAGAGGGTCCCCCCGGACTCGGCCAGGAGCAGCGTACCGGCCTCGGCGCCCTCCTGCGCCAGACGGCAGGCCTCGTCGTGAGCATCGACGGCGGACGCGGCCAGGAGGCCGGTGAAGGCCGGGGGGAGGACGAGATCCGCCGGGCGGGCCTCCGAAAGCTGGGTCATGACAGGATGTCTTCGAGGGCTGCGGCGTCGGGTCGTCGGAGCGCGGGGCGGCCTGAGCGGGCGTGTCGGCTCGTAGTTTGGAACGATATGAGTATATGAAATGCCGGCCCCGGCGCGAAGGGGCCGCCCTCCGCGGTAACAGTCAGGTTCCCCCGTGTCCGATCGTCTCGTGTTCGCCTGCTCCTGCGAGAGGACGATGCCGCTCGACACCGCCGCCCTGGAGAAGGGCTGCGGCGGACGCATCGCCACCGCCGACCAGCTCTGCGGGCGCGAACTCGACCGCTTCCGGCAGGCGCTCGCCGGCGCGACGCCCGTCACCGTCTCCTGCACGCTGCAGGCGCCGCTGTTCGACGAGGTGGCCGAGGAGATGGGGGCGGGGAGCCAAGTCACCTACGCCAAGATCCGCGAGACCGCCGGCTGGTCGTCGGACGCCGCCCGCTCCGGCCCGAAGATGGCCGCTTTGCTCGCCGTCGCCGCCGAGCCGCTGCCCACCGCCGGCACGGTACCGATGGAGAGCGGCGGCGTCGCCCTGATCTACGGCCGCGACGAGGTCGCGGTTGAGGCGGGCAAGCGGCTTGCCGAGCATCTCGACGTGACGGTGCTGCTCTCGCGCCCCGGCGCGGTCGCCCCGCTCCACCGCAACGAGTTCCCGATCCTCAAGGGCACGGTGCGGACGGCCAAGGGCCATCTCGGCGCATTCGAACTGCGCATCGACGATTACGCGCTGCCCAGCCCTTCTTCCCGCACGCAACTCGATTTCGGCGCGACCCGCGACGGTGCGACCTCGACCTGCGATCTCGTGATCGACCTCACCGGCGGCACGCCGCTGTTTCCCGCCCACGAACTCCGCAGCGGCTACCTGCGAGCCGACCCGCGCGATCCGGCCGCGGTCGAGCGGGCGGTCACGGCCGCGTCCCATCTCGTCGGCGAATACGACAAGACCCGCTTCGTCAATTTCCGCGCCGAACTCTGCGCCCATTCGCGCTCGCGCATCACCGGCTGCACCCGCTGCCTCGATGTCTGCCCCACCGGCGCCATCGCCTCGGCCGGCGACAGCGTGGCGATCGATCCGTATGTCTGCGCCGGCTGCGGCAGCTGCGCCGCAATCTGCCCGACGGGCGCGGCCGGCTACGCCCTCCCCCCGGCGGACGCGCTGATGCGGCGCCTGCGGGTGCTGATGCGCGCCTACCGGGCGGCGGGCGGGACGGACGCCGTCGTGCTGTTCCACGACGGCGAGCACGGCGAGCCGATGATCGACGCGCTGGGCCGCTACGGCGACGGTTTGCCGGCCAACGTCCTGCCGGTGCGGGTCAACGAGGTGACGCAACTCGGCCCCGAAGTGTTCGCGGCTCTGTTCGCCTACGGCGCCGCTTGCGTGCGGCTGCTGGCGCGTGCCCGGCCCAAGCACGATCTCGATGGCCTGCACCGCAATCTCGCCCTTGCCGACACGCTGGCGACCGCTTTGGGCTACGGCGCCGGCCTCGTCGCCCTGATCGAGACCGACGACCCCGACGCCCTCGGCGCCGCCTTGCGGAGCGTCACGCCCGGCCGGACGGCGGTCGCACCCGCGGGCTTCGTGCCGGACGGGGGCAAGCGCGAGATGCTGCGCCTCGCCTTCCGCGAGATGCATGCCGCCGCGCCCACCCCGGTCGAGGCCGTGCCGCTCGCCGCCGGCGCACCGTTCGGCGGGCTGACCTTCCGCACCGACGACTGCACGCTCTGCCTCTCCTGCGTCGGCGCTTGCCCGACCCATGCCCTCACCGACAGCACGGATCGCCCGCTGCTCGCGTTCGAGGAGAGCCTCTGCGTCCAGTGCGGGCTCTGCGCCGCGACCTGCCCGGAGGACGTGATCGACCTCAAGCCGCAGATCGACTTTTCCGCCTGGGCTGCGCCGCGTCGTGTTGTGAAGGAGGAAGAGCCGTTCGCCTGCATCACCTGCGCCAAGCCGTTCGGCACCCGCTCCAGCATCGAGCGGGTGATCGACAAGCTGCGTGATCGCCACTGGATGTTCACGGGCGAAGCCGGCGAGGCCCGCATCCGCTCGCTGATGATGTGCGACGATTGCCGCGTCGAGGCGGCGCTGAACCAGGGCTTCGATCCGCATGCGCCGGAGCGGGCCAAGCCGCGCACGACCGAGGATTATTTAAGAGAGCGGGAGGCCGGTGGGTCGGCGTCCTGACGGGACGGGGTATCGCCCCTCACCGTGTTGCCTTCTCCAGGAACCGCACCAGCGCGTCGCGGTCTTCGGCGCTGTTGATCGTCTGCTCCGGCATCCGCGTGCCCGGCGTGTAGCGGGCCGGCCCGACCTCGAACAGGCGGGCCACGGTCTCGGGCGTCCAGACGATGTCCATGCGCTTGAGCGCGTCCGAGTAGCGGTAGTCCGGCAGGCTGGCGATGCGGCGGCCGAAGAGTCCGGCGAGCGTCGGACCGGCGCGGGGGCCCTCGTCGGGCTTCAGGGAATGGCAGGCCACGCAGGCGCGAAACACCTCGGCGCCGCGCTCACCGTGGAAGGCCGCGAGGGTATCGGCCGGGCGCGGCATGGCGAGCGGGCCGATCGGGGCGCCGGTCGCGGCGTCCCAGCGGCGCACGAGGCGGTCGCCGCCGCCGGTGAGGAGTTCCGACCCGTCCGGCCGCCACGCCACCGACCAGACCGGCAGGCCGGGCCCGACCAGGGTGTAGAGGATTTTCGTGGTTTGCCGCTCGATCACCGACACCGTGCCGCCCGCCCCCGCGGCGGCGAGCCGGGTGCCGTCCGGCGAGAGCGCGAGCGCGATCACCGGGGCCGGCCCGAGTTCGACGGAAGCTCGGATCTCGCCCACTGCATCAAGGAACCGCACCGTGGCGTCCGCCCCGGCGGCGGCGATGGTGCCGTCGGGGGCGACCGCGAGCGTGCTCAGCGCGCTCGGCAGGGTGACGTTCGTCGCCGGCTCTCCTGCGGCCGACCAGACCCGCACGGTGGCATCGGCGCCGGCCGTGACCGCACGCCCGTCGGGCAGGAAGGCGACGGCGTTGACGTTGCCCTTGTGGCCCTCCAGCACGGGGCCTGAACCGCCGGCCAGGGGCCAGAGCCGGGCGGTGCCGTCCCAGGCGGCGGAGGCGAGGGTTTGGCCATCGGGCGAGACCGCGAGGCCCACGACCGGGCCGGCATGGCCCTCCAGCACCCGCTCGGGCTCCGGCAGCCCGAGCCGCCACAGGGCGATGCGCCCGTCCTCCGAGGCGCTGGCGAAGCGCCCGTCCGGCAGCACCGCCACGGCATTCACCGCCCCCTCGTGGAAACGCAGCACCGAGAGTGCCGTGCCGGTATCGAGTCCCCAGACGATGGCCGCTTGATCGAACCCGCCGGAGATCGCGAGCCGCCCGTCGCCGGTGACGGCGAGCGCCCGCACCGGCCCGCCATGGCCGCGCAGCTGGGCGCTTGCCGGCCCGGCGAGGAGGGCGGCCGAGAGGCTAGCCAGGAAGGCAGCGATCGAGATGTTCAGGATACGCAAGGGCATGGCGGCTCGGAGCGAGAGGCGCCGGACCATAGCGAGCGCCCCTCCGCCTGTCTGCGCGCCGGGGGTGGGCCGCGATGTCTCAAGTCATCGCATGGTTCGGGACGGGATCGGGCGAGCCGGATCGTCCCCGCAGCACCGTCCATCCCGGCACGAAACTGCCAAGCTGCCTTGATCGCGACACCCGTTGCGCGAAAAACTGTCAAGGTCATCCCCGACAACGGGCCGTGGATTCGAAAACCGGATCCGAAGGGGCTGACCATGGCGAGCATCGATCTCCGGCCGGAGCGTGTGTCCGGCCAAATGTCCGGCCAAGTCTCGGGCGACGTCCTCGACCGCGCGCATGCGCAGGGGCGGCTCGATCACTCCATCGCGACCACGCTTCTGGTAATCGCCGCCGCCCGCGTCGAGCGGCAGGCGCCGCCGGTCCATGCCGCCCGCCAGCGGCTGGCCGAGGTCTACGGCGCAACACGTCTGCGCCGCCGCCTGGAACGCGAATCCGCGACCGGCTGATCAACTCGCGCGCCTCAAGAAATCCCGGAACGGGCGGCGCTGCGGCGGGGGGCTCGGCGGTGGGTCGGGCGAGGGCGGCGGTGCCGGGCTCGGCGCGTTCGTCTCGGTCAGCACCTCCGCCCGCACCGCCCGCGGCGCGGCGAAGACCGCGCCTTGCGCCAGCGGCACGTCGAGGTCGATCAGGTCCGGCACCTCGCTCTCGCTCTCGACGCCGGTGACTACCAGCCGGATGCCCGCCCGCGACAGCGAGGTCACGAGGTCTTCCAGCGCGATCTCCGGCATCGCCTCGCGCGGCAGCGGTCGCAGCAGCAGCCCCGCCGGCACCTTGACCTGAGAGATGCCGCGCTCGGCCAGAGCCACTGCGTCGAAACGCAGATCGCTCGGCCGGTCCATGACGAAGCCGATCCGGCCTTTCAGCCCGGCCAGCAGGGCGGCCTGCTCGGCATCGAGATTGCGCCAGCTCGTCTGCGGCAGGGCGAGCACGACGCGGCCCGCGAGGTCCGGCCCGTCGGCGACGAGCCGCCCGAGCGAGCGCAGGAACCCCGGCTCGAACAGCGAATGCGGGGTCAGCCCGTAGCCCACCGCCGCCGGGCTGCCGCGTCCCTGCAAGTGGCGGGCGATGGTGGCGACCCGCTGGAGCATGCGCCGGTCGAGCGCCGTGGTGCGGCCGTGCCGTTCCAGCACCGGCAGGAACAGCTCCGGGTCGAGGATCTCCGCGCCCACTTTCAGGCGCGGCAGCGCCTCGTAGGCCGTCACCTTGCGCTGCGGCAGGGTGACGATCGGCTGCAGAAACACCTCCAGCCCCTCGCCGTCGAAGGCCTCGACCAGCGCGGCTTCGGCGGCGGCGTCGCGCGGAGGCGGTTCGATCCGGGACGGCGGCGGCAGGGTGGTGCGCGGCACGAGGCGGGCGGCGGGCTCCGGTGCGAGGGCCGACGGAACGGCCTCCATCGGCGCGGACGGGGCGGCGGGCCGGGCGGCGCGCTCCTGGCTCATCCGATCCTGGGCCATCCGCTCCTGCACCGCCTTGACCCGGGCGATGTCGCCGTCCTGGTTCGCCACCACGGCGGCGAGTTCGCGCACGATGCCGCTGAGCAGGCCGATCTCCGCCGTCACCTCCTCGATGCCGGAGGACAGCCGCGTCTCCAGGGCCGCGACCGTCTCCGGGGCGGCGCCCGGCGCGGGCGGCGGTGCGGCGGCAGCGGGGGGCGCCTGATGCCGGGTCTGGACCAGCGCGGCGGCCACCGCTTCCAGCTTCACGAGCCGCTGCGACAGCACGCCGATCTCGCGGCTCACGACCTCCTGCGCAACCGCCATCGCGACGAGCCGGCGGCGCAGGAAAAAGCCGCTCACGACCGCCAGGCCGGAGACGCCCGCCGCCGCCATGAGCGGGGCGTAGAGGGCCAGCGGCACGAGGATCAGGACGACGATGAGGCCGAGGATCCAGGGGGTGCGGCGCGAGCCGATCGTCGGGGCTGTCGGTGTCTTCACCGTCTCTCGACGCGCTTCTTCTCGGGCGGCCCTCGGGCCGCGGGCCTCCCCGGAACGAGACGACCTTCGGGCCATCCCGCATGGACTACGTAAACCACTGTCGCCGAGCACGTCCGCTGCCGCAAGGCGGCCGATCGCCTTGTCCCTGTGCAAAGCTCGGAAGGCGCGCCCTCCGCTTGCCATCGCTGCCCCACGGAACAACATGGACGGTACGAGGAGGAGACCGCCGATGGCCGACACGCCGATCGAACTGACGATGCGGGTCGAGGGCATGACCTGCGAGGGCTGCGCCAACGCCGTGCGCCGCACGATCCAGCGGCTCGATCCCGCCGCCCGGGTGGCCGTGGACGTGACGGCGGGCCGCGTCACCGCCACGACCCGCGCGCAGAGCCTGGACGTGGCGCAGGCGCTGACGAAGGCCGGCTACACCGCCACCGCGATGACGGGTTGAGCGCCGTGGAGGGAGGCCCGCGCAACGACCGCGACGCGTGGTGGATGCCGTTCACGGCCAATCGCGCCTTCAAACGGGCGCCGCGCCTCATCGCCGAGGCCGACGGCCTCTACTACCGGGACAATTCGGGCCGAAGGATCCTCGACGGGATCGCGGGCCTGTGGTGCTGCAATGCCGGCCACAACCGCGCGCCGATCGTCGCGGCGATCCGCGCGCAGGCGGGCCGGCTCGACTATGCGCCGCCGTTCCAGTTCGGCCATGAGCCCGCCTTCGCCCTCGCGGCCCGGCTCGCGGCGCTGGCCCCCGCCGGCCTCGACCACGTGTTCTTCTGCAATTCGGGCTCGGAGGCGGTCGACACCGCCCTCAAGATCGCGCTGGCCTATCGCCACGCACGCGGCGAGGCCGGGCGCACCCGGCTGATCGGGCGCGAACGCGGCTATCACGGCGTCGGCTTCGGCGGCATCTCGGTCGGCGGATTGCCCAACAACCGCAAGGTTTTCGGCCACGGCCTGTCTGGCATCGACCATCTGCCGCATACCTACGACCGGGCGCAGCAGGCGTTTTCCATCGGCGAACCCGAATGGGGCACGCACCTCGCCGACGATCTCGAGCGGATCGTGGCGCTGCACGACGCCTCGACCATCGCGGCCGTCATCGTCGAGCCGATGGCGGGCTCCACCGGCGTGCTGCCGCCCCCCAAGGGTTACCTGAAGCGTCTGCGCGAGATCTGCGACCGCCACGGCCTGCTGCTGATCTTCGACGAGGTCATCACCGGCTTCGGCCGCCTCGGCACGGCATTCGCCGCCGAGCGCTACGGCGTGACGCCGGACATGATCTGCTTTGCCAAGGGCGTCACCTCCGGCGCGGTGCCGCTGGGCGGGGTGATCGTGGCGGAGCACATCCACGCCGCGCTGATGCGGGGGCCCGAGCGCGCCATCGAGCTGTTTCACGGCTACACCTACTCCGGCCACCCGCTCGCCTGCGCGGCGGGGCTCGCCGCGCTCGACCTCTATCGCGACGAGGGCCTGTTCGAGCGGGCGAAGCGCCTGGAGCCGGTCTTCGCCGAGGCCGTCATGACCTTGCGCGCGGCGCCGCACGTCCTCGACATCCGCACCTGCGGGTTGGCGGCGGGCATCGACCTCGCGCCGCACGCGGACGGGCCGGGGGCGCGGGGCTTCGCCGTCATGGAGCGCGCCTTCCACGACCACGATCTCGTCGTGCGCATCTCCGGCGACACCCTGGCCCTGTCGCCGCCGCTCATCGTCGGCGCGGACGACGTGGCGATGCTGGTCGAACGGCTCGGGGCGGCGATCCGGGCCGCGGCCTGAGGCTTCGCCCATCCTCTGAAGAAAGTTGCTGGGGTTTCTCAAAAAATTCCGAGAGGCTTTTCCCCTCGGCTTCGCCCAAACTGCGCGGAACGCTCTATCGTGGCCGTAGGGTTCGCCCGCTCGGGCCGCGCTTTCGGCGTGGGCTCAAGCTCACGCCACAAGAAACGACGGTGAAGGAAATGCCCTCAGATATCGAGATCGCCCGCGCGGCGACCCTGAAGCCCATCGCCGAGGTCGCTGCCAAGATCGGCATCCCGGACGAGGCGCTGCACAATTACGGCAAGCACATCGCCAAGATCGACCACGGCTTCATCAAGTCCCTCGACGGCAAGCCGCAGGGCAAGCTGGTGCTCGTCACCGCGATCTCGCCGACGCCGGCGGGCGAGGGCAAGACCACGACGACGGTCGGCCTCTCGGACGGCCTCAACCGCATCGGCAAGCGCACCGTGGCCTGCCTGCGCGAGCCCTCGCTCGGCCCCTGCTTCGGCATGAAGGGCGGCGCGGCCGGCGGCGGCAAGGCCCAGGTCGTGCCGATGGAGCAGATCAACCTGCACTTCACCGGCGACTTCCACGCCATCACCTCGGCGCACTCGCTCGCCGCCGCGCTGATCGACAACCACATCTATTGGGCGAACGAACTCAACATCGACGTGCGCCGCATCCACTGGCGCCGCGTGGTCGACATGAACGACCGGGCGCTGCGCGCCATCAACCAGTCGCTCGGCGGCGTCGCCAACGGCTTCCCGCGCGAGGACGGCTTCGACATCACCGTCGCCTCCGAAGTCATGGCGGTGTTCTGCCTCGCCAAGGATCTGGCCGACCTCGAAGAGCGCCTCGGCCGCATCGTCATCGCCGAGACCCGCGACCGCAAGCCGGTGACGCTGGCCCAGGTGAAGGCCACCGGCGCCATGACGGTGCTCCTGAAGGACGCGCTGCAGCCGAACCTCGTGCAGACGCTGGAGGGCAACCCGGCCCTGATCCACGGCGGCCCGTTCGCCAACATCGCCCATGGCTGCAACTCGGTGATCGCCACCCAGACCGGCCTGCGGCTCGCGGATTACACGGTGACGGAAGCCGGCTTCGGCGCCGACCTCGGCGCGGAAAAGTTCCTCGACATCAAGTGCCGCCAGACCGGGCTGCAGCCCTCGGCCGTGGTGATCGTCGCCACCATCCGGGCCCTCAAGATGCATGGCGGCGTCAACAAGAAGGACCTCGCGGGCGAGAACCTCGACGCCCTGGAGAAGGGCTTCGCCAACCTCGAGCGCCACGTGAAGAACGTGCGGGGCTTCGGCCTGCCGGTGGTGGTCGGCGTGAACCACTTCTTCCAGGATACCGATGCCGAGCACGCCAAGCTCAAGGAGCTGTGCCGCGACCGGCTTCAGGTCGAGGCCATCACCTGCAAGCACTGGGCGGAAGGCGGCGCGGGCGCCGAGGAACTGGCCCAGGCCGTGGTGAAGCTCGCCGAGGGCGAGCAGAAGCCGCTGACCTTCGCCTACGAGACCGGCACCAAGCTCACCGACAAGATCAAGGCGATCGCGACCAAGCTCTACGGCGCGGCCGACATCCAGATCGAATCGAAGGCCGCGACCAAGCTCGCCGGCTTCGAGAAGGACGGCTACGGCCACCTGCCGATCTGCATGGCCAAGACGCAGTACTCGTTCTCCACCGACCCGACCCTGATGGGCGCCCCCTCGGGCCACCTCGTCTCGGTGCGCGACGTGCGCCTCTCGGCGGGCGCCGGCTTCGTCGTGGTGATCTGCGGTGAGATCATGACCATGCCGGGCCTGCCCAAGGTCCCGGCCGCGGACAACATCCGGCTCGACGCCAACGGGCAGATCGACGGGCTGTTCTAGCGGAGCGATGTCCGACGAGACGGATACCGTCTCGTCGGAAACAGCCGCGAAACCATCGACCCGACGCCGCATCCGGCCTGACGAGATCAGGTCGGATGCGGTCGTCTGTCGTGGCGCAGGGCCTCGTAGGATCGGCGATGCGCGCGTCGCGATGGACGCCTCGAGCGACGACCGAGCCACCTCACAAAAGAAAGGCCCCGCCCGGGAGCACCGGGCGGGGCCTTTTCGACAATCGCGCGGGGCGCTTACTGCTCCAGCAGGCGGCGGGCGATGACCTGGGCCTGGATCTCGGCCGCGCCCTCGAAGATCGAGAGGATGCGGGCGTCGCAGAGCACGCGGCTGATCTGGTACTCCAGGGCGAAGCCGTTGCCGCCGTGGATCTGCAGGGCGTTGTCCGCCGCCGCCCAGGCGACGCGGGCGCCGAGCAGCTTCGCCATGCCGGCCTCGAGGTCGCAGCGCTTGCCCTCGTCCTTCTCGCGAGCCGAGAAGTAGGTGAGCTGGCGGGCGATGTTGATCTCGACCGCCATCATGGCGAGCTTGTCGGCCACGCGCGGGAACTCCACCAGCGCCTTGCCGAACTGCACCCGCTCCTCGGCGTAGCGCAGGCCGATGTCGAGGGCCGACTGCGCCACGCCGATGGCGCGGGCCGCGGTCTGGATGCGGGCCGACTCGAAGGTCTGCATCAGCTGGGCGAAGCCCTTGCCCTCGACCTCGCCGAGCAGGTTGGCGCCGGGCACCTCGAAGTTCTCGAAGGAGAGTTCGTACTCCTTCATGCCGCGGTAGCCGAGCACCTCGATCTCGCCGCCGGTGAGGCCGTTGACCGGGAAGGGCTCAGCGTCGGTGCCGCGCGGCTTCTCGGCGATCAGCATGGAGAGGCCGCGATGGCCCTTCTCCTCGGGCTTGGTGCGCACCAGCACGGTCATGATGTCGGCGCGGACGGGATGCGTGATCCAGGTCTTGTTGCCCGAGATCTTCCACACGTCGCCGTCCTTCACCGCCTTGGTGCGGAGCGAGGCGAGGTCGGAGCCCGTGTTCGGCTCGGTGAACACGGCGGTCGGCAGGATGTCGCCGGACGCGATGCCCGGCAGGAAACGCTGCTTCTGCTCCTCGGTGCCGCCGCACAGGATCAGCTCGGCGGCGATCTCCGAACGGGTGCCGAGCGAGCCGACGCCGATATAGGCGCGCGACAGTTCCTCCGAGACCACGCACATCGCGGCCTTGGGCATGCCCATGCCGCCGTATTCCTCCGGGATCGTCAGACCGAAGACGCCGAGTTCGGCCATCTTGGCGACGATCTCCATCGGGATGTAGTCGTTCTTCAGGTGCCATTCGTGGGCCTGATCGACCACTTCGGCCTTGCCGAAGCGGCGCATCTCGGAACGGATCGCCTCCATGTCCTCGTCGAGGCCGGACGCGCCGATCGTGGCGGCACCCGAGCGGGTCGCCTCACGGATCTTCGCCACCAAAGCCGCACGGTTCTCGGGGGTGTTGCCCTCGGCCGCGATCGTCTCGATGGCCGCGGTGCGGAAACCGGCGAGTTCGGAAGCCGTGAAGCCGAGCGAGGTCGTGGGGCGCACCATCTCGCCCTGGCTCATCGGGATGCCGAAGAACATCTGGTCGAGGTATTCGCCCATGCCGATCTTCACGAGCAGCGCCTCGGTCTCGCCGAAGCTGCCCTCGCCCTGAAGGCGCTCGGCATAGTCGGCGAGTTCGCGCACGGCCTCGCCGTAGGTGGTGAGCCAAGCCAGACCGTGGGCGGCGTGCTGCTCGCGCTCCAGCTTGCCCGCGTCGAGCTTGCCTTCCGCACCGGCGACCCGCGCCTTCACGCGCTTGGTGGCCTCGGCGACGAGCGCCTTGGCGCCGACGGCGGCGTCCTTGGCGAAGGCGACGAAATCCTGCGGGTCATTGGCGGGCTGAATGGCGGGGGAAGCGGCCATGTCTCACTCTCTCGCGATGATGGGGTTAGGTCTATTATAGGCAGGATCGACGGCGCAGTAGTCGATTTTCTTTGCCGCAGCCTATACCTTTGGATGAAACCGGGGACGGGGACGAACTGCATTCATCATGCAGTTCAGCGACTTCGGCTCGCCACCGCGACGCCCGCGGCGGCCACCGCCATGCCGGCGACCTGCACCGGCGTCAGCGTCTCGCCGAACATCGCGTAGGCGATGGCCGCCGAGACCGGCGGCACGAGGAAGAACAGCGAGGCGACGCCCGCCACCGCCCCGCGCCGGATCAGCGCCATCAGCAGCAGGATGCCGGCCACCGAATTGACCAGCACGGACCATGCCATGCCCATGCCCAGCGGCAGGCCGACCGTCGGCCAGGGCTCCCCCGCGAGGAGAGCCAGCGGCACCGCGAAGGCCGCCCCACCGACGAACTGGATCGCCGCGTTGGTGACGAGATCGGTCTTGGCCGCCTTGCGCTTCTGCCACAGCGTCCCCGCGGTCATGGCCAGCATGGCGGCGAGACACACGGTCAGCGCCACCGGCGGGATGCCGGCGGGATCGAGGTGGCCGACCTTGGGCGCCAGCACCATCCCGGCCCCGAGGAAGCCGAGGCCGATGCCGGCCCAGCGCCGGGGGCCGACCCGCTCACCGAGCAACGGCTCGGACGCGGCGGCGGTGAGCAGCGGCTGCAGGCTGCCGACGAGCGCCGCGATCCCCGAGGGCAGCCCGTGCTTGACCGACCAGAACACCCCGGCGACGTAGATGCCCTGCATCAGCACGCCCGAGACCAGCGCATCGCGCCAGCCAAGCCGATCCCGCGGCCAGCGGGCGCCGAGCGCCACGGCGATGCCGGCGAGCACCAGGGCGACGAGGGAGAGGCGCGCGGCCACGAACACCAGCGGCTCCGAGAGCGGCGCGACGTAGCGCGCGGCGACGAAGCCCGAGGCCCAGATCAGGACGAAGGCGGCCGGGATCAGCCCGGTGACGAACGGGGGCATGGCCCGCGCCACGCATCACAGGCGGCGCGGGAAGGCAACCGCCATCCCGTCCCGGCCGTCGGGCCGAACGAGCCTGCGATTGACGCGACCGGCCCCAATGCCCGTATGAAGGCCTGACACCTCGCCCCATCCAGAACACCCTCCCCTTGAGCCGCACCAAAAAGATCCTCGACGTGGCGAGCCTCGCCGCGCAGCGCTTCGTCGCCCATGACGGCTGGGCGATCGCGAGCCACATCGCGCTGTCGATGCTGACCTCGCTGTTCCCGTTCCTGATCCTGCTCGCCGCGCTCGCCGGCCTGTTCGGCACCAAGTCGCTCGCCGACGAGGCCGGAACGCTGATCTTCGACGCGGTGCCCCGGGAGGTGGCCAAACCCATCGTCGGCGAGGTGCACCGCATCCTCACCGAGCAGCGCGGCGGCGTGCTGACCATCGGCGCCGTGCTCGCGCTCTACTTCTCGTCCTCGGGCGTCGAGTCGCTGCGGGTCGGGCTCAACCGGGCCTACGGTCTGCGCGAGATGCGGCCCTGGTGGCTCACGCGGCTCGAATCGATCGGCTACGTCGTCTGCGGCGCCTTCGCCATGCTGGCCTTCGCGCTGCTCGTGGTGCTCGGGCCGCTGCTGTGGCGCCAGGTCGTGTTCGTGGCCCCCGGCCTGGAGCCGCTCGGGCTCACCGTGGCGATCGGGCGGATTGGCATCACCGCCTTCCTGATCGCGCTGGTGCTGGTGATCGCCCACAAGTTCGTCGCCGCCGGGCGCCGCTCCCTCGCCGCGGTCCTGCCCGGCATCGGCGTCACCCTGGTGCTGTGGTTCCTCGCCGGCCTCGGCTTCGGCTTCTATCTCGACCGGTTCTCCAACGCCTACGCCTCGACCTACGGGGGTCTGGCGACCGCGATGGTGTTCCTCGTCTTCCTCTACTGGCTCGCCGCGATGTTCCTGTTCGGGGGCGAAGTGAACGGCACCGTCATCGCGGCCCGGCGCCAGCGGCTCCAGGCGCGGATGCGGGCGCGTCAGGCGGAGGCCGCGACCCGTCCGTGAGCGTCTTTCGCGCACGGGCGAGTTCGGCGAGCCGCTCGATGCGAAAGCCGCGGGGCGGCGGATCGATCATGAAGCGCTCGGCGATCTCGCCCAGCACGAAATCGGGACGCACCCGTTCGAGATAGGGCCAGTCGATGCTGGTCGACCAGAGGAAATGGACCTCGGCGAAGGTGTCGGCCATCAGGGCGGTGAGCGTCGCCACGGGGCTGTAGCTCGTGTGCTGGCAGAACGAGTCGCCGAAGATCACGAGGCGGCGCGGATCGGCCTTGGGGTCGTCGTTGCGAAACACCGCATGGGCGCCGAGATGGGCCTCGATGCCGCGCCCCTGCGCCTCCAGCTCGGTGAGGAGATCGTTGGCGAAAACGCGTCGCGCCCCGGTCGCGAAGGTGGTGACCGGCGCGAGTTCGAAGCGGTTCGGCTCGAACTTGCGCCCGAGATCGCCGGAGAACGGCACGGCGCCGCCGGTGCGCCGGGCCTCGACATCGTCCCGGGGAGCAACCCCCATCCGCGACAGGATCGCCCGGTAGGCGACCTCGCTGCCGAGCAGGGTCCAGTGGGAATCCGTGCGCAGATAGAGCGGCGGCCCGTCGCGCACGGCGCGGAAGGCGGCGTCGAGATCGACGAAGGCGCGGGCGCCGCGCGAGGCGGTGAGCCAGCGGGCGAGCCGCCGCACCGGCGCGCGGGCGCGTTCGACGGACAGGTCGGGCGCCCGGTCGCCGTAGACCGTCAGCTTTTCCGGGGCGACGACGTGAACGTAGGTCGCGCCGAGCCGGGCGCAGGCCCGCACCCGGTCGGCGATGATCCGGCGCCAGCGCCAGAACAGGCGGCGCGGAAGGCCGGGCCGGCCATACTGCGCCAGGACGCTGTTGGTGCCCCAGGTGAGGAAGAGCCAGCCGTCACGCCCCTCGTGCACGTCGGCGGAGGGATCGGCGACGGGATGCGTCGGTCCCGTCCGTGAAGCAGGCAGCCCGCGTGTCATGCGTCGGCTGTAGCGGGACGCAGGCCCCGAGGACAATCGGCCGCCGGCCTATCGGCGCCGCGCCGCCACCAGGGCGAAGGCGAGGGCCGCGCCGGCCATCACGTCGGGCAGGTAATGCCCGCCCGCGCCGATGGCGGCGACGACGATGGTTGCGTTGAGGAGGAGCGCCAGCGGGCCGATCACCGGCACCGGCCTCAGCGCCCATCCGGTCAGCACCGCGAGGCTCGCATGGAACGACGGGAAGGTGACGAGGCCGCGAATCTCGAACAGGGCGAGGGTGTGGAAGCGGCCGTCGCGCAGCGCCTGCAGCATGTCGAGGTGCCAGAGCGCGCCGACCGTCTCGAGTTCACCCGTGGGGCGGCCCTGCACGGCCGCCGCCGCGTAGGTGCCCGCCGCGGGGACGAAGGCTGAGACGAGGATGCAGGCGGCGAGCGCAAGGGTGAACAGGCGGGCGTAGGCCCAGAGCCGCCCGGTGCGCCCCACGGCGCTCAGCACGACGACGACGAGCCCGATCTGCGGTCCGCTCGAATGGTAGGCGAGCGCGAGGACGCGGGCGAGGTCCGGATGCGCGGCGAGGAAGGCGAGATAGGCCGGGCCGTCGAAGCCCAGGGCGGTTTCGATGCCGGCCAGGGTTTCGTCGGCGAGCGGCAGGGCCGGCATCGCGGCGAGCACGTGCAGCACCGCCAGCCCCGTGGTGACGGCGATCAGGTAGGCGCTCGCCAGGGCCATCGCCCTGAGCTTCGGCTCCCGCAGGGCGCTGCACAGGAAGGCGGCGGCGAGCAGCACGAGGACCGCACCGAGGGCCGCGAGGAAGCCGAGAGGCTCGACCCGAAGCCCCGTCCAGGCGATGCCCAAGAGATCGAGCGCGCCGATCCCGGCGGCGATCCCCCAGAAGCCCCGGCCCGGTGCGGCGAGGCCGGCGGTGAGGCGCGGTCGCCGCCGGCTCTCCGCCTCGCGGGCCGAGCCGATCCCTTGTGCGTTCCCTTCCGCCTTCCCTTCCACGGGGAGGCACCGGGCGCCCGCCGCGCGTTCCACATCGAGCAGCATCCGCCCTCGGCTCCCGTCGATTCCCTGGAGGGGTTCCCTCGGGAGCAAACACGCGAGCCGCCCGGCGAGGTCCGCCGAGCTTGGCGATTTCGGCAAGCCGCGGACGCGCGCCCGGGAGCGCGCCCTCAGGGCGCTTCCGCCGCCGCGGCACCGTCTTCGGGGCGGTTGGTGTTGGCCGCGGGGGGCAGCGCCTCGACGCGGTCGCGTCCTCCGGCCTTGGCGGCGTAGAGCGCGAGGTCGGCGGCCTTGAGCAGGTCGTCCGCCGTCACGCCGAAGGCGCGGGTCGCGCCGTAGGCCGCGGTGGCGCCGACGCTCACTGCGAGCATCGCCCCCTTCGACAGGCCGGGATGGGGCAGTGCGAGCCGCGCGACGGCGGCCCGGATCGCCTCACCCGCCTCGATCGCCCCGGACAGATCGGTACCGGGCAGGAAGGCGACGAATTCCTCGCCGCCGTAGCGGGCCGCAAACCCGCCCCGCGCCTCGACCGCCGCACCGAGGGCCCCCGCGACCGCGATGAGGCAGCTATCGCCCGCCGGATGACCGGCCGTGTCGTTGAAGAGCTTGAAGTGATCGATGTCGAGCAGGAGGACGCCGAGCCATTCGCCCTCCTCGGCGCTCGCCTTCCAGGCCCGCTCGATGCATGCGGAGAAGTGGCGGCGGTTCGCCAACCCGGTCATCGAGTCGGTCTCGGACAGGATGGTCAGCCGCGCGTTGGCCAGAGCCAGGGCCTCCGCCTGGAGCTTCTCGCGCAGGCCGAGAAGGAAGATCTTCTTGGCCTCCCATTCCCGCGAGTAACCGAGCTTGAGCGGCACGATGATCAGCCCGGAGACCAGCAGCGGAACTCCGGTCTCGCCCGGTCCGGCGAGACCGAAGGCCAGGATCAGCCCGGCATAGAGCGCGAGGGAGGCGGAGCAGTAGCCGACCACGTGCCGGAACGGCAGCGGCGCGATCAGTCCGACCACGAGCGGCACGATCGCGGCCAGCAGGATGTAGGTATCGGTATGCGCGGGCGGAGCGAGGCGGGCGCTGTTGAGGACGATGGCGGTGTCGACGAGCCCCGTCGCCGAGGCCGCCAGGGTCATCCGCAGCATGGTCGGGCGTCCGCGCAGCGACAGGATCGCCAGGAGCGCCACCGGGCAGAACACGCCCAGGGTCAGGGCGAGCGGCACATGGAAGGCTGCCGGGCCGAACACGTCGTGGTCCATCACCAGGGACAGGACGTTGAACAGCGCGAAGACGGCGAGCCAGGTCTGAACCGTGAAGCCGCTGCCGTGCAGCGTTTCCGCGCGGTACTGCGCCTCGAGCGCGGGCGGCAGGCGGAGGCGATACCAGGGACGGCGCAGGCCGGCTTCGATCGAGGCGTGCATGAAGGTGCCGGGAAGCGGCCGATCGGCCCGTCCCGAACTAGTCCGGCATTTTCGCGCCGCCGTAAAGGGCTCGGGGGTCGTCGGCGCGCCGATGGATCGAAAACGCTGGCGGACGGTGCCGGAGGTCAGGGCCGTTCGGAGACCGGATCGCCCGCCGCACCGCAGCCGCGCCGGGCGGCCGCCCGGTTGAGCACGCCGAAGCGCAGCACCGCCTCCTCCAGGTAATCGACCGCCCGGACGAGGCCGCGGCGTGCCCGCTCGCGCTCCTCGGTGTCGGCATCCCCCGGCACCTCGGCCAGCGTCACGGCGGCGATCAACACGCGGTCGCGCTCGTCCTCGATGCGGCGGTCGCGTTCGACATGGCCGCGGATGTCGGCGTCGAAGGCGGCGACGACCCGCCAGGGCAGATCGTCCTTCGCGACGGCGCCGGGGAAGGTCGCGGCAAGCCGCCGTGCCTCGGCGGCCGCCCCCCGCATCAGATCCGCCACGCTCGCCGTCATCCGCTCCTCCTCGAACCGCGTCACGGCTGCCAACGATCGGTGCCGCGGATGTTTCCGGGCCTCGCTCCGGCGACGGCCGACATTCTCCCCACGTGCCATATTGTATTCACAGCTGCGCACAACTTGAACATCGCAGCCTCGAACGGAGATTCGGGCTCAAGATTGTGTCATGGGGGCAAACATGATGGATTTCGAAGGGCTGCCGGCCTGGGCGCGTCGGCGGCTGACCCGGCGGTTCGAGCGCGGCGCCAGCGAGCGGATCGTCCGCTGGGTGAGCATCCCGGTCGGCCGCGGCGCGGACCTGAACGGGGCGGTCTTCGGGGAAGCCGCCACGGCGCCCGACAACATCGTGACCTTCGTGCCGCGCCCGGATGCGGCACCGGATTACGAGCGGCCCCGGATGGCCGCCGCCGGCTGACGCGGCATCCCGGCATCCGCGCCCGCCCGACGAACTGGGGGCATAGCCGTCGAGCGGGGGCGGACGGACGGCGCCCGAAAGCGGCCGACACAGCTAAGCTAGGGCCGTGTCGCGTTCCGAAAAGGGCGATCCGACGACATTGCGGACGTCGTGCTCACATCCGGCCCACGGAGAACCGCGCCGGCGGCTGCGCGGAGATGGGGCAGTGCCTCGTGCTAAGGCGCAGGAGTTCGCGGCGGGTGGCGCGCAGGACGGCGGCGCGCTGAGCGAGCTGTTCGACGAGGACGTGACCGGGCTCGAACCGCGCCAGGGCCTCCGCCGCCTGATCCAGTGCCCGCGGGTCCGTGCCCCAGTGGAGTTGGTCCTCGGCCCCATGGAGGCAGTCGCAGAAGCGGTCGGCGTCGTGCATCATCGTCCTGTCCCGGCCTCCCGCCATGCTTCTCCGATGCGGGACCAACAGGGCAGGAGCCGTCGCGTTCCGGGGCCTCGCACACACGAAACCGCGCGTTGCGTGCGCGCCGCGGGAACGCGCGGCGAGCGCAGCCATAGAATCGGCATAAGATCTGCCTACGGCATCGACCACGAGCGTGGCCGCCGGCCGGTCGGATCGCACCGATGCGGCACCGGCTGGGCGGCGTGGGCGAAGGCGTTCGGCAGTCGCAGGGTCCGGCAAGGATCCGTGCGACCCGGCCGGGCAGTGGCGAGGTGCATGGGATGCGAGAGACAGGGTCGTTCGGGGTCGGTGCGGTCGTGGCCGCTTGCCTCGCCTTTCTGGCGAGTGCGGCCGCGTCGGTCGAGGCCCGGGCCGCGGACAGCGTGAGCGGCAAGGCGCGGGTTCTCAACGGCGACACGCTCGTCGTCGCCGGGCGGGTGATCGGGCTCTACGGCGTGGCGGCACCGGGCCTCAAGCAGACCTGCCTCGACGGCAAGGCGCAATCCTACGCGTGCGGAACGGTGGCGGCCAAGTCGCTCGCCGCGCACCTGCGCGAGGCGACCGTGACCTGCCGCGTGCGCGAGACCGACGATTACGGCCGTGCCGTCTCGGTCTGCCTGCGGGACAAGGAAGATCTGAGCGCGTGGTTGGCCGAGAAGGGCCTCGCCATGGCCGATCGCCGTCGCGGCCAGGCGGCCTATGTCGGCGCCGAGACGCTGGCCTGGGGCAAGCGGCGGGGTCTCTGGGCCGGCTCCTTCGAGGATCCGACCAACCGCCCGCGCAGCGCCTATAACCGCTCCAACGCGGTGGCCGACGCCAACAAGCCCGAGACGCCGTGACGGGCCCGGCGGGGCGCCCGGCTCCGCTCCGGTGAGGCCGCCATGGGCACGACAATTGCTGATCTGCCACACCGGCCGAAAATCCGTCGGAGCCCCCCGCCCTGCCGCCGATCGGCCATATCCGCCGCGTGAGCTGGACCGATCCGGGGCCGCCGGGCGGGAGCGAGGGGCGCGAACCGTCGGGTCGCACCGGACTGAGGAGCCACCGTCACCCGAAGACGTCAGCGAGGATCCGCCCATGTCGATCGAACAGGATTTCGGCTTCCGCTCCCGGCTGGTGCTGCACAAGCTCGGCCATGACCTCGGACGCAGCCTGGACGCCGACGCGGCTACGCCCCTGCCCGAAGCTTGGCAGGCCCTGATCGACGAGATCGGCGACCGGGCGGACGAGACCCTGACGCTGCGGCTCCACCGCAACGACGATCCGGCCTGCGGCCGGGACAGCATCGACTTCGACCGAGACTGAGGGACCGCTTGCGGGGGAGCCGGCGCGGTGCCACCTAGGTGCCTCGCGCAAAGAGACGTCCGGTCCGCCGGGCGCAGCGGTGGTGCCCTTCCTCGGGAATGCTGCCGGCGGCGCAGGCCTCAGGAGTGATCACCACGATGCGTTGCCCCACCGTTTCCGCCGCCCTCCTGCTCGCCGGTCTGATCGGGGCCGGCGCCGCCCAGGCGCAAGGGGCGGCCGATCCGCGCGTCACCCCGACCGGTCGCAGCGTGACCGCCACCGGCCAGACCAAGCCGCCCGCGCCCGCCGCCGGCGGAATCACGGCGCCGGGCCAGCTTTCGACCGCCTCTCAGGAGCAGATGCTGAAGGCGCAGCGCGCCGCCCGCGCGCGCGACAAGGCCTGGGACGCCAAGATGAACCGGACGATGGGCTCGATCTGCAAGGGCTGCTGATCGCGCGGCGTCCGGCGGCATGATCCGGTTCGAGGGCGTCACGAAGCGCTATCCCGGCGCCGACCGCCCGGCCGTTGCCGGCCTCGACCTCACGGTCGCCGAGGGCACGACCTGCGCCCTGATCGGGCCGTCCGGCTGCGGCAAGTCCACGACGCTCCGGATGGTCAACCGCCTCGTCGAGCCCGATGGCGGGCGGGTGCTGGTGGGGGGCCGCGACGTGGCCGAAACCGACCCCACGAGCCTGCGCCGGGGCATCGGCTACGTGCTCCAGGGCGTCGGCCTGTTTCCCCACCGCAGCGTCGGGCAGAACGTCGCCACCGTGCCTGGCCTGCTCGGCTGGAAGCGGGCCGCGATCGCCGAACGGGTCGATGCGATGCTCGATCTCGTCGGCCTCGATCCTACCCGATACCGGGACCGCCGACCCGCCGAATTGTCCGGCGGGCAGCGCCAGCGCGTGGGCGTCGCCCGCGCCCTCGCCGCCGACCCGGCGATCCTGCTGATGGACGAGCCGTTCGGCGCCGTCGATCCGGTCGCCCGCGACCGGCTGCAGGAGGAGATCGGCGCGATCCTCCGCTCGCTCCGCAAGACCGTGATCCTCGTGACCCACGACCTCGGCGAGGCGATGCGGATGGGCGATACCGTGGCGCTGATGCGCGACGGCTGTCTCGCTCAGGCCGGCCCCCCGGAGCGCCTGCTCGCCGCCCCCGCCGACGGCTTCGTCGAGAATTTCCTGGGCGGGACGCGGGCGTTGCGGCGGTTGGAGCGGCTGCGGGTGCGCGACCTCGCCTCGCCGGAGCCGGCGGCCCCTCCCCTGCCGGCGATCGCGCCGGAGGCGAGTGTGCGGGAGGCCCTCGACCGGATGCTGGCGACCGGGACGACGCGGCTCGCCGCGGGCTCCGGCACGCTCACCCTGGACGCGGTGCGGGACGCCGCCCGGCTGCCCGACGCCTGAAACGAATCAGCGCTTGCTCTTCTTCGGGTCGCGATTGCCCGCCGCGCGGATCAGACCGGCGAGCCCCGCCTCGATCACCGCGTCCGCCGCATCGGACAGCGAGAACCAGCGCGCCTCGCGCTGACCGCGCTCGGGGAATTTCTTCAACTGCTTGCGCACGTCGAGGGGGAAGACCGTGACCTGGCACAGGACCGCGTCGCGGTTCTTCAGCCGCTTCTCATAGAGATAGAAGCCGATCGGCCGCTTGCCGACATGGCCGAGGATGCCGGCCTCCTCGTAAGCCTCGCGGGCGGCCGCCTCGAACGGCTTGCGGCCCTTCATCGGCCAGCCCTTGGGGATGATCCAGCGGCGGGTCTCGCGGGAGGTCACGAGCAGCACTTCGGTGCCGCCCTCGGGCGTCCGCCGCATCGGCAGGACGCCGACCTGAGGCCGCGCGTCCCGGCCGTTCTCGATGGGACCGGCCGTCATGGTCGTGCAACGTCCCGCAACCGGCGCGGTTCGCACCCTCTCCCCGCCTGCATGTCCTTCCCCTTGGTGAGGGGACAAGGACCACGGCGTTTGACGCGATGATGACAGGTCGGCACGACGTTGCCCCCGAACACGCACACCGCGCTGCAGCAAGAGGTGACGCGCTCCCCTAACGGAACCGGGGGAGGGGTCTCAAGAGAAAATGAACCGGCAAAGCATTTCGGACCGTATTGGTCGCAGGCTTTGTCACCCGAGCGGGATCGCGCCGCGGCGAGCCCTGCATTTCGCGCCGGTGTCCCGGCGGTCCGACGGCGTGGGAGGATGCGGCTCCGTCCGGCCAAGCGCCCCTCCGGATGCTGCGAAGCTCTGGATCACGGCGTCCTGATACGCGCGAAAAAAATCAGCCGCCGGTACTCAGGTTCTCGATCAGGGCGTTGAGATCGGCCCGCATCGCCTGGATCTCCGGCTCGGACATGTTGAGCTGGCACATCACGGATTGGCGCACGGCGACGGCCTGGGCCCGGAGCGCGCGGCCTTCGTCGGTGAGGGAGATTTCGACCTCGCGCTCGTCGGAAAGGCGCCGGCTGCGGCTGAGGAAGCCGCTGCTCTCTAGGCGCTTGAGCACCGGGGTGAGCGTCCCGGAATCGAGGCGCAGGCGCCGGCCGATCTCGGAGACGGTGATGCCGTCGCTCTCCCACAGCACCAGCAGGACGAGATATTGCGGGTAGGTCAGGCCCATCCGTTCCAGCATCGGCCGGTACGACTTCGTCATCCGGTGGGCAGCGGCGTAGAGGGCGTAGCAGAGCTGGTTGTCGAGGAGCAGCGGGTCCTTGAGAATCCCTGCGGTCTCCTTGGGAGCATTCACGACGCACACCATGCCGTTCGCCATAGCCTTTCGACCGGCTGCGTGACCGAGGCGAATGCCTCGACGGCGACGGACCGGACCCAATCACGCCGGAAACACGATAACGGATGATAGACCGGTGGGAACATGCGCGATCGCGCCACTGTCGGTTTTTCCCGGACTTTCCGCCGGCTCACGCCGTATCATCCGCCATCGGCGGTCAATATGCAAAAAGGCGGCCTCCCGGCCGCCTTCCCGCATCTCTCGATTGTCGAAGCGGGCTCAGGCCGCGTCGGCCTCGACCTGGGTCGGGCCGGAATCCTTGCCGCGGGCGTCGACGTCGCGGTCCACGAACTCGATGACGGCCATCGGGGCGTTGTCGCCGTAGCGGAAGCCGGCCTTCATGATGCGGCAGTAGCCGCCCGGACGCGACTGGTAGCGCGGGCCCAGCACCGTGAAGAGCTTCTTGACCATGTCGGCGTCGCGGATCTGCGCCATGGCCAGGCGGCGGGCGTGGACGCTGTCGGTGCGGCCGAGCGAGATCAGCTTCTCGACGACCGGACGCAGGTCCTTGGCCTTGGGCAGGGTGGTGATGATCTGCTCGTGCTTGATCAGCGCGGCGGACATGTTGGCGAACATCGCCTTACGATGCTCGGCGGTGCGGTTGAAGCGGCGACCGCGGTAAGCGTGACGCATGGTATCGGGCCTTTCCGTTGTGATCCGGCCGCCGTGCCAAGGGCCGACCGGTGCCGCTCAATGCGGCTCTTCGTTTGTCCGCTTGACCCCGCGGCGGGATTCTTCTGGGAGTGCCCGCCCCGGCTTCGCTGGAGCGAGAGGTCGCGCCGACCCGGCGGCACAGCATCGGGTCGGATCGGCCAAACTGACGGCACCGTGCAGCGCCGCCCAGTCCAGCCAGGGGCGGCTTCGCCCCCTCAGTAGTGTTCTTCGAAGCGCTTGGCGAGATCCTCGATGTTCTCCGGCGGCCAGCCGGGAACGTCCATGCCGAGGTGCAGGCCCATGCCGGCGAGCACTTCCTTGATCTCGTTGAGCGACTTGCGGCCGAAGTTCGGGGTGCGCAGCATCTCGCCCTCCGACTTCTGGATGAGGTCGCCGATATAGACGATGTTGTCGTTCTTCAGGCAGTTCGCCGAACGGACCGACAGCTCCAGCTCGTCGACCTTCTTGAGCAAAGCCGGGTTGAAGGGGAGCTGCGGCGCGAGCGGCGCGGCCTCTTCCTTGCGGGGCTCTTCGAAGTTCACGAACACCTGGAGCTGATCCTGGATGATGCGCGCGGCGTAGGCGAGCGCATCCTCCGGCGAGATCGCGCCGTTGGTCTCGACCGTCATGGTCAGCTTGTCCTTGTCGAGATCCTGGCCCTCACGGGTGGTCTCGACGCGGTAGCTGACCTTGGTCACCGGCGAGTAGAGCGCATCGACCGGGATCAGGCCGATCGGCGCGTCCTCGGGACGGTTGCGCTCGGCCGGGACGTAGCCCTTGCCGGTGGCGACGGTGAATTCCATGCGGATCTCGGCGCCGTCGTCCAGCGTGCAGATCACGAGGTCGGGGTTCAGAACCTGCACGTCGCCGGTCACGGCGATGTCGCCCGCGGTGACGAGGCCGGGGCCGGTCTTGCGCAGCGTCATGCGCTTGGGGGTGTCGGTCTGCGAGCGGAGCGCGATCGTCTTGATGTTGAGGACGATGTCGGTCACGTCCTCGCGCACGCCGGGGATCGAGGAGAACTCGTGCAGCACGCCGTCGATCTGGACGGAGGTGACGGCCGCGCCCTGGAGCGAGGAGAGCAGCACGCGGCGGAGCGAGTTGCCGAGCGTCGTGCCGAAGCCGCGCTCCAGCGGCTCGGCCACCACGGTGGCGACCCGCTTCGGATCGTCGCCGGCCGACACCTGGAGCTTGTTCGGCTTGATCAGCTCTTGCCAGTTCTTCTGAATGACCACGGTCCTACCTCTTGCCAAACCCGCGCCGCCGGCGTCCCGGAAGCGCTTCGGCCGGCCGGGCGCACCGCTGGGGCGCCCGGCCGGTCCCTGAAACGTCTAGCCCTCGCCGCCGACCCAGAGGACGGGGACGAAGCTGTAGCCCGAGCCTTCGCGGGCAACGTGCCCAAGGGCCGGGAATTCGAGATGCGAGCCGGCGATCAGGCTCTTCTCGGTGGCGACCTCGTCGAGGACGCGCTTGCGGGTCGCCCGCGCCTGCTCGCCATCGACGTCGAAGGCGACGCCGGCCTCGGGCTGCTTGAACTGGATCGCCGGCATGTGCACCACATCGGTCCACATGAAGAGCGACTTGTCCCCAGACACGATCCGCATGCCGCAATGGCCGGGGGTGTGGCCGGGGAGCGGAACGGCGGTGATGCCGGGCACCAGTTCGCCGCCTTCGTGCCGGCGAAGCCGCGCGCCGTAGGGCGCGACCGCCTTGCGGGCGTTCTCGAAATACGGCTTGGCCTCGTCGGGGGCGCGGGAGAACGCCGCGTCGGGAAGCCAATGGGCGGCCTCGTCGGCATGCACCACGAGCTCGGCATTCGGATAGGCCGCCGAGCCGTCCCGCTTCACCAACCCGCCCGCATGGTCGGGGTGGAGATGGGTCAGGAGCACCGTCTCGATCTCCTCCGGCTTCACGCCGGCCAGAGCGAGGGCGGCGGGCACCCGGCCCATGGTCTCGGGGCCGAAATGGCCGTAGCCCGAGTCGATCAGCACCGGCTTGCGGCCGGCGCCGGTGATCAGGAACGCGTTGAGCGTCACGACCGGAGCCTCGGGACGGAAGCCCGCGCGCTGAAGCGCGCCGGCCTCCTCGTGCGAGATGCCCGTGACGAGATCGAGCGAGCCCTGGAACCAGCCGTCGTTGAGCGCCGTGACCGTGAGGTCGCCGATGCTCCACCGCAGCACGCCGGGTAGGGGCTTGTTCGAACCGTCCGCCATGGGCTTCTCCGTTTCGTCGTGGCTCCGAACGATCAGACGCGGCGACGCTTGCGCGGGCGGCAGCCGTTGTGCGGGATCGAGGTCACGTCGCGGATCGAGGTGACGGTGAAGCCCGCCGCCTGGAGCGCGCGGAGCGCGGACTCACGGCCCGAACCGGGGCCCGACACCTCGACCTCGAGGGTGCGCATGCCGTGCTCGGAAGCCTTGCGGGCGGCGTCCTCGGCGGCGACCTGGGCGGCGTACGGGGTCGACTTCCGCGAGCCCTTGAAGCCCATGGCGCCGGCGGACGACCACGAGATCGTGTTGCCCTGGGCGTCGGTGATGGTGATCATCGTGTTGTTGAACGAGGCGGCGACGTGCGCCACGCCCGAGACGATGTTCTTGCGTTCGCGCCGGCGGACGCGGGTCGGTTCCTTGGCCATCTTTTTCTCGCTGGTCCTTCAATCACGCCCGTAACACCAGGCGCTCGGGATTCTTTTTGGGACTTGGGTGCGGCTGCTGTGCAGGGCTGTCCCGTTCAACCGGCGGCGTCGAGGGGCACCCGGCGCGACGGAAAGAAGGCCGAGCGAAGCACGGCCTTCCAATCGCAAAATTACTTCTTCTTGCCGGCGATCGGCTTCGCCTTGCCCTTGCGGGTGCGGGCGTTGGTGTGGGTGCGCTGGCCGCGGACCGGGAGCTGCTTGCGGTGACGCAGGCCGCGGTAGCAGCCGAGATCCATCAGGCGCTTGATGTTCATCGAGACTTCGCGGCGCAGATCGCCCTCGACGAGGTAATCGCGGTCGATGGTCTCGCGGATCTGGAGCACCTCGGCGTCGGTGAGCTGGTTCACACGGCGCTCGGCCGGAATGCCGACCTTCTCGGTGATCTCCTCGGCCTTCTTCGGGCCGATGCCGTGGATGTACTGAAGCGCGATGACGACGCGCTTGGCGGTCGGGATGTTGACGCCTGCGATACGGGCCAAGAGAATCTCTCCATGGGCGGGACAAAGGCCCGCCGCTCTGCGATGACGGTGCGCGTCCGGTGGAGGCCGGCCCCTGCGCACCCGCCCGAAACGACAAATCGGCCCGCCAGCGTCCTCGTCGAGGCGCTTTCGGACCACATCCCGTTTGGACGAAGGGGGCCCGCCTAGCGCAGGCGAGCCCCCTTGTCAACGATGCCGTAAGGATTTCGGGAAATCGGCGCGGTGCCCGTGCCTCCCCTCTTCCCGCGAGCGAGGAGAGCGAGAAACCCGCGGCAAGCCGGACTTACGAGACCGCCTTCTCGCGGAACCCATCGAGCAGGCTCACGACCTCGCGGGTGACCTGATCGATCGGCTGCATGCCGTCGATCTTCCGCAGCAGGCCGGTGCCGGCATAGTAGTCGGAGAGCGGGGCGGTCTGTTTCTTGTAGGCGTCCAGGCGGGTCTTGAAGACCTCCGGCGTGTCGTCCTTGCGCACGGGCTGGCCGCGGGCGGCGGTCTCCTCGGCCCGCTTGGCGATCCGGCCCACGAGGGCGTTCTCGTCCACCACGAACTCGACCACGGCATCGAGGGCGATGCCCTTCTCGGCCAGCATCGTGTCGAGCGCCTTGGCCTGCTCGACGGTGCGGGGGAAGCCGTCGAGGATGAAGCCGCGCTTGGCGTCGGCCTCCTCGACGCGGTCGGCGACGATCCCGACCACAACCGCGTCCGGCACGAGGCCGCCGCTCTCCATGATCGACTTGGCTTCCAGCCCCACCGGCGTGCCGGCGGCGACCGCGGCGCGCAGCATGTCGCCGGTCGAGAGCTGCGGGATTCCGTAGCGCTCGACGATACGCTCGGACTGGGTGCCTTTCCCCGCTCCCGGCGGTCCGAGCAGGATGATCCGCATAGCGTTTCCTCGTCATCAGGGCCCGGCGCCGGGCTCGTTCTTCACTGCGGGCGCCCCCTTCGCATGGGCGCCCCGGTCACATCGACGGTGATGCGAGAATTCGCCCGGCCCGTCCACCGAACCTTTGGGCGAGAGATGACGAATCAGCGACGCCGTGCACCGCCGGCCGAGGCGCCGCGCAGCTTCGCCTTCTTCACGATGCCCTCGTACTGGTGCGCCATCAGGTGCCCGTGGATCTGCGCCACCGTGTCCATGGTGACGGAGACGACGATGAGCAGCGAGGTGCCGCCGAAGCCGAGGGCCGCCGAGGTGTAGGAGGCGACGATCTCGGGCACGAGGCAGACGAAGGTGAGGTAGGCCGCACCGATCACGGTGATGCGGGTCAGCACCTTGTCGATGAAGGCGGCGGTGCGCTCACCGGGACGGATGCCCGGGATGAAGCCGCCCTGCTTCTTCAGGTTGTCGGCGGTCTCCTGCGGATTGAAGACGACGGCCGTGTAGAAGAACGTGAAGAAGATGATCATCGCGGCATAGGCCAGCATGTAGAGCGGCCGGCCGTGGCCGAGATAGGTCGTCAGCGTGCCGAGGATGCCGGTCGAGCCCT
This sequence comes from Methylorubrum salsuginis, assembly GCF_900114375.1. Classification (GTDB taxonomy): domain Bacteria; phylum Pseudomonadota; class Alphaproteobacteria; order Rhizobiales; family Beijerinckiaceae; genus Methylobacterium; species Methylobacterium salsuginis. Next base: position 157,154 of record NZ_FOSV01000010.1, read on the forward strand.
GGCTCGCCGAGAAGCTGGCGATCGTGGTCGGCAGCAGAAGCAGCGAGGAGGCGAAGATCGGCGGGATGACGCCCGAGGTGTTGAGCTTGAGCGGCAGGAACGAGGACTGGCCCTCGTACATGCGATTGCCGACCTGGCGCTTGGGGTAGTTGATCAGGAGCCGGCGCTGGGCGCGCTCCATGAAGACGATGAAGTAGACGAGCGCGACCGCCGCGACGCCGGCCCCGAGCAGCACGGCGGGGGAGAGCGCGCCGGTGCGGGTGAGTTCGAGGGCGCCGAAGATCGAGGCCGGGAGGTGGGCGACGATGCCGGCGAAGATGATCAGCGACGAACCGTTGCCGATGCCGCGGGCGGTGATCTGCTCGCCGATCCACATCAGGAACAGCGTGCCGCCGGTCAGCGTGACGACGGTGGAGAGGATGAAGAACGGGCCCGGGTTGATGACCGCGTTCGAGCCCTGCAGGCCGAAGGCGATGCCCCAGGACTGGACCAGCGCCAGCACCACGGTGAGGTAGCGGGTGTACTGGTTGATGACCTTGCGGCCGGACTCGCCCTCCTTCTTCAGCGCCTCCAGGCTCGGCACCACCGAGGTGAGGAGCTGAACGATGATCGAGGCCGAGATGTAGGGCATGATGTTGAGCGCGAAGACCGCCATGCGCTCGACGGCGCCGCCCGAGAACATGTTGAACAGGCCGAGCACGCCGCCCGCCTGGTTCTGGAAGTTGCGGGCGAACTGCTCCGGATCGATGCCGGGAATCGGGATGTAGGTGCCGAGCCGAAACACGATGAGCGCCCCCAGGGTGAACCAGATGCGCTTCTTGAGTTCGTCGGCCTTGGCAATGGCGCCGAAGTTCAGGTTGGCGGCGAGCTGCTCGGCGGCTGAGGCCATGTCACGTTTCCTGAGAATTGCCTCGGGACACCTCGAAGAGTCCCTGAAAGCGGAAGCGGCGGCCGCGTGCGAGCACGGGCCGCCGCTTCGGCGTTGGATTTAAGGGTCGGCTCAGGCCGACGCAACTGCGTCCTTCGGCGTGCCGCGATGGGCCGCGCCCGCCGCGAACGCCGTGGTGACCGAGCCGCCGGCCTTCTCGACGGCCTCGACGGCCGACTTGGAGGCGCGGGTGACTTCGAAGCTGAGCTTCGCGGTCAGTTCGCCGACGCCGAGCAGCTTCACGCCGTCGCGGGCGCGGGAGATGATCCCGGCCTTGATCAGCGCATCGACCGTCACGGTGGCGTTGGCGTCGAGCCGGCCCGCATCCACCGCCTGCTGGACGCGACCGAGGTTCACCTCGTTCAGGTCGTGGGCGTGGATGTTGTTGAAGCCGCGCTTCGGCAGGCGACGGTGGAGCGGCATCTGACCGCCCTCGAAGCCCTTGATGGACACGCCGGTGCGGGCCTTCTGACCCTTCACGCCGCGGCCGCCGGTCTTGCCCTTGCCGGAGCCGATGCCCCGGCCGACGCGCATCCGGTTCTTGGTCGCGCCTTCGTTGTCGCGGATTTCGTTGAGCTTCATGATCGAGCCCTCCTTACGCCGCGGCGTCGTCGAGGACGCGCACGAGGTGCGCGACCTTGCGGATCATGCCGCGAACCGAGGGAGTGTCCTCCAGCTCGGAAACGCGGTGCAGCTTGTTCAGCTTGAGGCCGATCAGCGTCGCGCGCTGGGAGGCCTCGCGACGGATCGGCGAACCGATCTGCTCGACGCGGACAGTTTTGCTAGCCATGCTGCCCTCCCCTTACGCCACGGCGGCTTCGGAGGTGTCGGCCGGATCCGCGTCGCGGCGACGCGACTGGAGGGCCGAGACCTTGAGACCGCGACGGGCCGCGACGGAGCGCGGGCTGTCCTCGTTCTTGAGCGCGTCGAAGGTGGCGCGCACGAGGTTGTAGGGGTTCGACGAGCCGAGGCTCTTGGCCACCACGTCCTGCATGCCGAGCGTCTCGAACACGGCGCGCATCGGGCCGCCGGCGATGATGCCGGTACCCTGCGGAGCCGCACGGAGAATCACCTTGCCGGCGCCGTGACGACCGTTGACGTCGTGGTGGAGGGTGCGGCCCTCGCGCAGCGACACGCGGATCAGACCACGCTTGGCGGCTTCCGTCGCCTTGCGGATCGCCTCCGGCACCTCACGGGCCTTGCCGTGGCCGAAGCCGACGCGGCCCTTCTGGTCGCCGACGACGACGAGCGCCGCGAAGCCGAAGCGACGGCCACCCTTCACCACTTTGGCGACGCGGTTGATGTGGACGAGCTTGTCCACGAACTCGCTGTCGCGCTCCTCGCGGTCGTCGCGGCGACGACCCTCGCGTTCACGTGCCATTCTGTTGTTCCTATGATCTCACTGACGCGGGTCTGACGACCCGCTCGCTCGATGGCTCCCCTCCCCTTTCGAGGGGGAGGGAAGACGCGTCCTCAGAAGTCCAGGCCACCCTCACGGGCGGCGTCGGCGAGAGCCTTGACGCGGCCGTGGAAGATGTAGCCCGAGCGGTCGAAGACGACCTTGGTGACGCCGGCGGCCTTGGCGCGCTCGGCGACGAGCTTGCCCACCGCCTCGGCCGCCGCCTTGTCGGCGCCGGTCTTGAGGCTGGCACGCAGATCCTTGTCGAGGCTCGACGCGGCAGCGAGCGTGCGGCCCGCGGCGTCGTCGATGACCTGGACGTAGATCTGCTTGGACGAGCGGAACACCGACAGCCGCGGACGGCCGTTGGCGGTAGCCTTGAGGGCCCGACGGACCCGCGCCTTGCGGCGCAGGAGGGCTTCGTTCTTGTTCGACATGAATCGCCCTCCTTACTTCTTCTTGCCTTCCTTGCGGAAGATGAACTCGCCAGCGTACTTGACGCCCTTGCCCTTGTAGGGCTCGGGGCCGCGATACTCGCGAATCTCCGCCGCAACCTGACCGACGCGCTGCCGGTCGATGCCCGACACCACGATCTCCGTGGGCTTGGGCGTCACGATGGTGATGCCGGCCGGGATCTCGTATTCGATGTCGTGGCTGTAGCCGAGCGACAGCTTGAGCGCCTTGCCGGCCATCGCCGCGCGGTAACCCACGCCGGTGATCTCCAGCTTCTTCTCGAAGCCCTTGGAGACGCCCTCGACGAGGTTGGCCACCTGGGCGCGCGAGGTGCCCCACAGGGAGCGCGCCTGCTTCGACTGGTCCTTGGGCTGCACCGAGACGGCGCCGTCCTTGAACTCGACGTTCACCTGGGGCGGGACGACGAACTGGAGTTCGCCCTTCGAGCCCTTCATCTTGACCGTCTGACCCGTGACCGTGGCGGTGACGCCGGCGGGGACGGGGACGGGCTTCTTGCCTACGCGAGACATGGAGCTGTCCTCCGGATCAGAACACTTTGCAGAGCACTTCACCGCCGACGTTGCGCTCGCGCGCCTCGTGGTCGGCCATGACGCCCTGCGGGGTGGAGATGATGGTGATGCCGAGGCCGTCGGCGACCCGCGGCAGCTCGCCCACCGACGAGTAGACGCGGCGGCCGGGCTTCGACACGCGCTTGATCTCCCGGATGACCGGGCGACCGTCATAGTACTTGAGCTCGATCGCGAACTCGGTGCGGCCGTTGCCGAGATCCGAGACGGCGTAGTCGCGGATGTAGCCTTCGGACTTCAGGACGTCGAGAACCGAGGCGCGCAGGCGCGAGCCGGGGGTCTGGACGACGTTGCGACGGCGCGACTGGCCGTTGCGGATGCGGGTGAGCATGTCACCCACGGGATCGTTCACCATGGATGCCTCCCCTTACCAGCTGGACTTCACGAGACCCGGGATCAGACCCCGGTTGCCGAGCTCCCGCAGGGCGACGCGCGAGACGCCGAGCTTGCGGTAGTAGGCGCGCGGGCGGCCGGTCATCTCGCAGCGGTTGCGGATGCGGGTGGCCGACGAGTTGCGCGGCAGCTCGGCGAGCTTGAGGCGCGCCTCGAAGCGCTCCTCCATCTCGCGGGACTCGTCGTTGGCGATGGCAAGGAGGGCCTTGCGCTTCTCGGCGAAGCGCTTGACCAGCTCCTTGCGGTGGTTGTTCTTCTCGACTGAGCTCTTCTTAGCCATGTCTTTCTCCAGTGTCCGCGTCTAAGCGGCGTTGCCGCCGCTTACTGCCGGAACGGGAACTTGAAGTGGGCGAGGAGCGCCTTGGCCTCTTCGTCCGTGGTGGCACTCGTCTGGACGATGATGTCCATGCCCCAGGTCTGCTCCGCCTTGTCGTAGGAGATCTCCGGGAACACGAGGTGCTCCTTGAGGCCCATGGCGTAGTTGCCACGGCCGTCGAAGGAACGCGGGTTCAGGCCGCGGAAGTCGCGCACGCGCGGCAGCGCGATCGTGACCAGGCGGTCCATGAACTCGTACATGCGGGCCTTGCGCAGGGTCACCTTGCAGCCGATCGGCATGCCCTCGCGGACCTTGAAGGTCGCGATCGCCTTGCGGGCGCGGGTGATGACCGGCTTCTGACCGGCGATCAGGGCGAGATCGCCCGCCGCCACGGTGGCCTTCTTCGAGTCGGCGGTGGACTCGCCGACGCCCATGTTGATGACGATCTTCTCGATCTGCGGCACCTGCATCGGGTTCTTGTACCCGAACTGCTCGATGAGCTTCTGGCGGACGACCTCGTCGTAATGCTTGCGCAGACGCGGGACGTAAGCGTTCTTGTCGGCCTCAGCCATCGATCTGATCCCCCGTCGTCTTGGCGAAGCGGACCTTGCGGCCGTCATCGAGGATGCGGAAACCCACGCGGGTCGGCTTGCCGTTGGCGTCCTGGACCGCGATGTTGGAGAGCTGGATGGCGGCCTCCTTCGAGATGATGCCGCCCTCTTGGTTCTGGGTCTGCTTCTGGTGCTTCTTGACGAGGTTGACCCCGCGAACGAAGGCCTTGCCCTCCTTCGGCAGCACCTGGATGACCTCGCCGGAACGACCCGAGTCGCGGCCGGTGAGGACGACGACCGTGTCGCCCTTCTTGATCTTGGCAGCCATCACAGCACCTCAGGAGCGAGCGAGATGATCTTCATGTGGTTGCGGGCGCGCAGCTCGCGCGGCACCGGTCCGAAGATACGGGTGCCGACCGGCTCCTTCTGATTGTTGATCAGAACGGCCGCGTTCTTGTCGAAGCGGATGACGGAGCCGTCGGCGCGCTTCACGTCCTTGGCGGTGCGCACGACGACCGCCTTCATGACGTCGCCCTTCTTCACGCGGCCGCGCGGGATCGCCTCCTTGACGGAGACGACGATGATGTCGCCGACGCCGGCATACTTGCGCTTGGAGCCGCCGAGCACCTTGATGCACATCACGCGGCGCGCACCCGAATTGTCGGCGACGTCCAGATTCGTCTGCATCTGGATCACGGGAGTGACCTTTCCTTGTTTCAGACGGGTTTCCGCACGCGGACGGTATTGCCCGGCGGACGACGCCTGATGGGGATCTGACGTCCCCGGATGTAACGAACCGCGCCACGGCGTCGTGAGACGCCGGCGCGGTCACCGCGTGTGCAAGGGTGAAAACACCCCGGCCGAATGTCGCGAAGACGGGCCGCTTACACCGGTCCGGCGGGAAGCGCAAGGCGTGGAGCGCTGCGATCTCACACTTCCGGCGGGCGCATCCTCGCCGGAATGTCGCGATGCGCATGCAGAACCTGCCAAACATCGCGGTGATCGCCCCGCTCGACGTAGAAGACCGGATACGGGGAGCTCTTCAGGAGGATGCTGCGCAGCCAGGGCCGGTCGAGTTCGTGCGCGTAGCGGGGCGAGCCCGCCGCCGGATGGTCGCCGATGAGGGTGAAGGCGGCTTCGAGCGAATCCACGAAGCCGACAGCGGTGACGGAGTTCGAATCGGCATGCCACGCCTCGGAGGGCGCGAAGAGTAGTTCCAGCGATATGCAATCAACGAACGAAAAAGGCGGGCGCCGCAGCACCCGCCTCTCACGATTCCAAAAACCCGACGAAGTCGATCAAGCCTCGACAGTGGCCTCGACGCCGGTGCCGGCGGCTTCCGCCGCGGCGGCCTGGTCCTCGACCAGCTTCCAGGTCTTGGTCTTGGAGTAGGGCCGCGACTCCTCAATGAACACCGTCTGGCCGATCTTGGCCACATTGGCCTCGTCGTGCGCATGGTAGTTCTTGGAGCGGCGAACCGTCTTCTTCATCACCGGATGGGTGAAGCGGCGCTCCACCTTCACGACGATGGTCTTATCGGTCTTGTCGCTGACGACGACGCCTTGCAGGACGCGCTTGGGCATGGCGGACTCCTCAGGCCTTGGCCGCGTCGAGCGTCTTCTGACGCTGCAGCGTGCGGACGCGGGCGATGTCGCGGCGGACCTCACGGACCCGGGCGACGTTTTCGAGCTGGCCCGTCGCGCCCTGGAAGCGCAGGTTGAACTGCTCCTTCTTCAGGTTGACGAGCTCGTCGGAAAGCTGATCCGCCGACAGAGCGCGCAGATCAGACAGTCTCTGATCGGACTTCATGATCTTTCTTCCTTCAGTCGGCGATGCGCTGGATCACGCGGGTGCGCACCGGCAGCTTGGCCGCGCCGAGACGCAGGGCCTCGCGGGCGATGTCCTCGGCGACGCCGTCGACCTCGAACATGATGCGGCCCGGGTGGACGCGCGCCGCCCAGTATTCGGGGGCGCCCTTACCGGAGCCCATGCGGACCTCGGTGGGCTTGGCGGTGACGGGCAGATCCGGGAAAACCCGGATCCACACGCGGCCCTGACGCTTCATCTCGCGGGTGATCGCGCGGCGGGCCGCCTCGATCTGCCGGGCGGTGATGCGCTCGGGCTCAAGGCACTTGAGACCGAACTGGCCGAAGTTCAGCTCGAAGCCGCCCTTGGCCGCGCCATGGATGCGCCCCTTGAACTGCTTACGGAACTTGGTCTTCTTGGGTTGCAGCATGGCAGCCTCTCAAATCCTCCGGTGGCCGGGTCACGCGTTGGCGTGATCGCGGCGGCCACGGCCCCCGCGGTCGTCGCCGTCACGCTCGCGGCGCCCGCCGGAACGGCCGCCCTCTTCCTGGGCCTTCTTGTCCTGAGCCATGGGATCGTGCTCGAGGATCTCGCCCTTGAACACCCACACCTTGATGCCGCAGGTGCCATAGGTCGTGAAGGCCGTGGCGGTGCCGTAGTCAACGTCCGCACGCAGGGTGTGCAGCGGGACGCGGCCCTCGCGGTACCACTCGGTGCGGGCGATCTCGGCGCCGCCGAGACGGCCGGCGCAGTTGATGCGGATGCCCTCGGCGCCGAGACGCATCGCCGACTGCACGGCGCGCTTCATGGCGCGACGGAAGGCGACGCGGCGCTCGAGCTGCTGCGCGATGGATTCGGCGACCAGCGTCGCGTCCACCTCGGGCTTGCGCACCTCGACGATGTTGATCGTCACGTCAGCCTTGGTCATCGTGCCGACGAGCTTGCGCAGCTTCTCGATGTCCGCGCCCTTCTTGCCGATCACCACGCCCGGACGACCCGAGTGGATGGTGACGCGGCACTTCCGGTGCGGGCGCTCGATGACGATCTTAGAGACGGCGGCCTGCTTGAGCTGCTTCATGAGGGCGGCGCGGATCGCCACGTCCTCGTGCATCAGCTTGGCGTACTCGCCCTTCTCGGCGAACCAGCGGGAATCCCAGGTCCGGTTGATGCCGAGACGCAGGCCGATCGGATTGATCTTCTGACCCATGGTCTACTCCTCAGGCCGCTTCAGCGCGCACTTCGCGAACCACGATGGTGAGGTTCGAGAAGGGCTTCAGGATGCGCGCGCCGCGACCGCGAGCACGGGCGTGGAAGCGCTTGAGCACCAGCGCCTTGCCGACGAAGGCCTGGGACACGACGAGATCGTCCACGTCCAGGTCGTGGTTGTTCTCGGCGTTGGCGATCGCGCTTTCCAGGCACTTCTTCACATCGCGAGCGATGCGCTTGCGGGAGAATTCGAGGTCGGCCAGCGCCGACTCGACCTTCTTGCCGCGGATCAGCGCCGCCACGAGGTTGAGCTTCTGGGGCGACACGCGGAGCATCCGCGCGACGGCCTTCGCCTCGTTCTCGGGGAGCGCGCGGGGGGTGGCAGCTTTGCCCATCTCAGCGCCTCTTCGCCTTCTTGTCGGCCGCGTGACCGGGGAAGGTACGGGTCGGCGAGAACTCGCCGAACTTGTGACCGACCATCTCCTCGGTGACGTAGACCGGGATATGCTTGTGTCCGTTGTGCACCCCGAAGGTGATGCCGACGAACTGCGGGAGGATCGTGGAGCGACGGCTCCAGATCTTGACGACCTCGTTGCGGCTTCCGCCGCGCGCGGCGTCGGCCTTCTTGAGGAGGTAGCCGTCGACGAACGGCCCTTTCCAGAGGGAACGTGCCATGGCGGTTACTTCTTGCGGTTATGGCGGCTGGACAGGATGAAGGTGTCGGTCCGCTTGTTGGACCGGGTCTTCTTCCCCTTGGTGGGCACGCCCCAGGGCGTGACCGGGTTCCGGCCGCCCGAGGTGCGACCCTCGCCGCCGCCGTGCGGGTGGTCGACCGGGTTCATCGCGACGCCGCGGTTGTGCGGGCGCTTGCCGAGCCAGCGGTTACGGCCGGCCTTGCCGAGCGAGATGTTCATGTGGTCCGGATTCGACACCGCCCCCACGCTCGCGAAGCACTGGCCGTGCACGAGGCGCTGCTCGCCCGAGTTCAGGCGCAGCGTCACGTAGCCCTGGTCGCGACCGACGATCTGGGCGTAGTTGCCCGCCGAGCGGGCGATGGCGCCGCCCTTGCCGATCTTCAGCTCGACATTGTGGACGATGGTGCCCACCGGCATCGAGCCGATCGGGCCGGCATTGCCCGGCTTGATGTCGACGCTCTCGCCGGCCACCACCTTGTCGCCCGGGGAGAGGCGCTGCGGAGCCAGGATGTAGCTCTGCTTGCCGTCCGGGAAGGTGATGAGCGCGATGAAGGCGGTGCGGTTCGGATCGTACTCGATCCGCTCGACCGTCGCGGTCACGTTGAGGTCCTCGCGACGCTTGAAATCGACGTTGCGCAGGACCCGCTTGTGGCCACCGCCGCGGAAGCGGACGGTGATGCGACCCAGGTTGTTGCGGCCGCCCGAGGAGCTCTTGCCCTCGGTCAGCGCCTTGACCGGCTTGCCCTTGTAGAGCTCACGGCGGTCGACGAGCACGAGCTGGCGCAGGCTCGGCGTGACCGGTTTGAATGTCTTCAAGGCCATCGGCTTGATCCTAACGCTTCTCGTCTCAGAGGCCGGTCGTGACGTCGATGGTGTCGCCCTCGGCGAGGGTCACGATCGCCTTTTTCACGTCCGAACGCTGTCCGCGCTGTCCGCGGAAGAACTTCTTCTTGCCCTTGGTCGTGAGCGTGTTCACGCCCGTGACCTTGACATCGAACAGACGCTCGACCGCTTCCTTGATCTGCGGCTTGGTGGCCTTCGGGGCGACCCGGAAGACGACCTTGTTCTGTTCGGTGAGGTTGGTCGCCTTCTCGGTGATGACCGGGGAGACGATCACGTCGTAATGGCGCGGATCGGCACTCATTTGAAGCGCTCCTCCAGAGCGTCGACGGCCGCGCGCGTCAGGACGAGCGTGTCGCGGCGCAGGATGTCGTAGACGTTGATGCCCTGGACCGGCAGCACGTCGATCTTGGGCACGGCGCGGGCGGCGCGGCCGAAGTTCTCGTCGACCTCCGGACCGCCGATGATCAGCGCGCTCGACCAGCCGAGCTTGCCCAGACGCTCGACCATCGCCTTGGTCTTATGGTTCTCGACCTTGAGGTCGTCCACGACGATCAGGGTCGAGGTCTTGGCCTTCGACGACAGGGCGTGCTTGAGGGCCAGCGCCCGAACCTTCTTGGGAAGGTCGTGGGCGTGGTCGCGCACCACCGGACCGAAGGCCCGGCCGCCGCCGCGGAACTGCGGAGCGGACGCCGCGCCGTGACGGGCGTTACCGGTGCCCTTCTGCTTGTACAGCTTCTTCGAGGTGCGATCGACATCCGAGCGGTTCTTGACCGCATGGGTGCCGGCGCGACGCTTGGCGAGCTGGTAGCGGACCATCCGGTGCAGGATGTCGGCGCGCGGCTCGAGGCCGAAGATCGCCTCGTTCAGCTCGACCGAGCCGGCGGAGCCGCCGTCGAGCGTGGTGACATCGAGTTTCATCACGCGTTCTCCTCGGTTGCCGGAGCCTCGGGAGCCGCCTCGGTCTGCGAGGAGCCGTTGGCCGAACCGTTCTCACGGAACTTGCCCGGCAGCGGCACCTCGGCGGGCAGCTTGCGCTTGACCGCGTCGCGAACCTGGATCCAGCCGCCGGCGACGCCGGGGACGGCGCCCTCGACGAGGATCAGGCCGCGCTCCGGATCGGTGCGCACGACCTTGAGGTTCTGCGTGGTGACACGCTCGACGCCCATATGGCCCGGCATCTTCTTGTTCTTGAAGGTCTTGCCCGGATCCTGACGACCACCGGTCGAACCGATCGAGCGGTGGGAGATCGACACGCCGTGGGTGGCGCGCAGACCGCCGAAGTTCCAGCGCTTCATACCGCCGGCGAAACCCTTACCCGTGGTGGTGCCCGTCACGTCGACGAACTGACCCGGGATGAAGTGGTCGGCGGTGATCTCGGCACCCACCGGGATCAGCGCGTCCTCGGACACGCGGAACTCGGCGAGCTTCTTCTTCGGCTCGACCTTGGCGACCGCGAAGCGGCCACGCTCGGCCTGCGACACGTTCTTCACCTTGGCCTTGCCGACGCCGACCTGGAGGGCGACGTAGCCGTCCTTGTCGTTGGTGCGGTGTGCCACGACTTGGCACTGATCGATCTGGAGCACGGTCACGGGCACGTGTTCACCGGCCTCGGTGAAGACACGGGTCATGCCGACCTTCCGTGCGATGACGCCTGAGCGCATAGGTCACTCTCCTCGCGCGATGAAACGGTAAGCTCTAAGCCCCGGATGGGCTCAGAGCTTGATCTCCACGTCCACGCCAGCGGCGAGGTCGAGCTTCATCAGCGCGTCCACGGTCTGCGGCGTCGGGTCGACGATATCGAGCACCCGCTTGTGCGTGCGCATCTCGAACTGCTCGCGCGACTTCTTGTCGATGTGCGGCGAGCGGTTGACCGTGAACTTCTCGATGTGGGTCGGCAGCGGGATCGGGCCCCGAATCTGCGCCCCGGTGCGACGCGCCGTGGAGACGATCTCCTTGGTCGACGCGTCGAGGATGCGATGATCGAACGCCTTGAGGCGAATGCGGATGTTCTGACCGTTCATGACCTGACCTCGGCGGAAACGTGGAGGAGCGGGCGCGAGGGCCCGCCCCTCTTACGTCCCCTGTCGATGATGCCTGGGTGGCTGTTATTCGTTGATGGCGGCGACGACGCCGGCGCCGACGGTGCGGCCGCCCTCGCGGATGGCGAAGCGCAGCTTCTCTTCCATGGCCACCGGCACGATCAGCGCCACGTCCATCGTCACGTTGTCGCCCGGCATCACCATCTCGGTGCCCTCCGGCAGCGTGCAGATGCCGGTCACGTCCGTGGTGCGGAAGTAGAATTGCGGGCGGTAGTTGGTGAAGAACGGCGTGTGGCGACCGCCCTCCTCCTTCGTCAGGATGTAGGCCTCGGCCTTGAACTTCGAGTGCGGCTTCACCGAACCCGGCTTGCACACGACCTGGCCGCGCTCCACGTCCTCGCGCTTGGTGCCGCGCAGCAGCACGCCGACGTTGTCGCCCGCCTGGCCCTGGTCGAGCAGCTTGCGGAACATCTCGACGCCCGTCACCGTCGTCGTGGTCGTGGCGCGGATGCCGACGATCTCCACCGACTCGCCGACCTTGACGATGCCGCGCTCGACGCGACCCGTCACCACCGTGCCGCGGCCCGAGATCGAGAACACGTCCTCGATCGGCATCAGGAACGGCATGTCGATCGGACGCTCCGGCTGCGGGATGTAGGCGTCCACCGTCTCCATCAGCTTCAGCACGGCGTCGCGGCCGATCTTCGGCTCCTTGTCCTCGAGCGCCATCAGGGCCGAGCCCTTGGTGATCGGGATGTCGTCGCCGGGGAAGTCGTACTTCGAGAGGAGCTCGCGCACCTCCAGCTCGACGAGCTCCAGGAGCTCCTCGTCATCGACCATGTCGACCTTGTTGAGGAACACGACCAGCGCCGGCACGCCGACCTGACGGGCCAGCAGGATGTGCTCGCGGGTCTGCGGCATCGGGCCGTCGGCCGCCGACACCACCAGGATCGCGCCGTCCATCTGCGCCGCGCCCGTGATCATGTTCTTCACGTAGTCGGCGTGGCCGGGGCAGTCGACGTGGGCGTAGTGGCGGTTGTTGGTCTCGTACTCGACGTGGGCGGTCGAGATCGTGATGCCGCGCGCCTTCTCCTCGGGGGCCTTGTCGATCTGGTCGTAGGCCGTGAAGGTCGCCCCACCCGACTCCGCCAGCACCTTCGTGATCGCCGCCGTCAGA
>NZ_FOSV01000006.1:0-23558 GCF_900114375.1 Methylorubrum salsuginis
CCGAGGTCCCATCATCTGCGTCGATCCCCGCCTCACAAAGGCAGTGAATCACCTCGCAAATGCCGCTGCAACAGCCGAGTTTTTCAACAAAATCGACCCATTGCGGACTTTTCATAATTCTACAGTGCAGCCTTCGGCGGCTGAACGCACCCGGATTAGAGCCGTGCTCGATCGAACGGAAGCGTACGCACGGCTCTAAGTTTTTGTTTTGCCGCGCATTCTTTCGACGAACCGGCATCCACTTCGTCGGAATGCGCTCTAGCTCGATAAATCAATGCGCGATCAGTTGCGTGTCACCGAGCCGGACCGCGCGAGGGTCGATCATACGAGATCACCCCTCACGCGAGCCTTACACAACGAAGAAGTCGTCGTGGGTGAGCTTGGCGTGATTGTCGAGCACGGCGAACTTGATCGCTTTCGCCGTGCCTGAGCCGTCCGCGTCGTAGGACAATGCACCCGTGTCGCGGTCGTAGAGGATGCGGTCGCTGGCATCGACCTTGGCGCCCGCCACGCTCAGGTCCTTGAACGCCGCCGCCCGGAGCGGCCCCGCTCCGAGCGCCGTGAAGATGTCCTCCGACAGGCGGATTGTGTCGTCGACCGGCGCAAAGTCGGTGATGCGGTCGACGTTGCCGGCCCCAAGCTTTGTCGAAAAGACGAACGCGTCCAGGCCCGCCCGGCCGGTCAGAATGTCCGAGCCTGAGCTCCCGTCGAGGACGTTGTTGCCGTCATTGCCGCGGATCGCGTTGGCGAACTCGTTGCCGGTGAGGTTGAGATTGGCTTGGCCGGTCGATGCAGCGAGCTGGAGCGCCTCGATCTCCTGGCCGGCGGTCAGCGCGTAGCTCACCGTCGTCACGACGGTATCGGTCCCGCCGCCTTTCGCCTCGATCACCTGATCCCTGGCCTTGTCGAGGGTGTATGTGTCGTTGCCCCCCAGGCCGCGCATGATGTCGATGCCGCCGCCGCCGTCGATACGATTGGCGCCGGCATTGCCGATCAGGGTCTGACCATACTCGTTGCCGGTCAGATTGAGATTGGCGGAGCCGGTCGATGCGGCGAGCTGGAGCGCCTCGATCTCCTGGCCGGCGGTCAGCGCGTAGCTCACCGTCGTCACGACGGTATCGGTCCCGCCGCCTTTCGCCTCGATCACCTGATCCCTGGCCTTATCGACGGTGTATGTGTCGTTGCCCCCCAGGCCGCGCATGATGTCGATGCCGCCGCCCCCGTCGAGGACGTTGTCGCCTCGGTCGCCGGTCAGCCGGTTCGCGAACTCGTTGCCTGTGAGTCTCACAGTGCTCCCAGAACTTTTGGCGGGATCGGCGATCTCCAGCGCCTCGATCTCCAGCCCCGCCGCCAAAGCGAAGCTGACGCTAGTGAGGATCGTATCGAATCCCCCACCACGCTCCTCGATCACGACGTCGCGTGCCGAATCGACGTAGTAGCGGTCATCGCCGCCCTTGCCGCGCATAATGTCGGCGCCGCCTCGCCCGTCGAGGACATTTCTTCCTTCGGTGCCCTCCAGGGTCTGGGCGAACGCGTTGCCGGTCAGCTTGATATCGGCCGCGCCGATCGATTTCGCGGCGCGGATAGTCTCAACCTCGACCCCTTCGGCGAGAGCAAAGTCGAGAGTCGCCACGATCGTGTCGTGTCCATCACCCTTTCGCTCGATCACCCGATCGCCGACGTTGTTGATGCGATAGATGTCGTCCCCACCGCGGCCCTCGAACGTTTCGGCGCCACTTGTTCCGTAGAAGTTTTCGTTCCCAGCAGAACCGATATAGCCGTTGACTTTCAATGTACCGCTCATCAAGGACAGGTCACTAGAAATCAGCGCGTCCTTGCCCTCGGCGTCCCGCAGGACGGCACCGTTCAGATTGACCGATATGATCGACAGGTCACTGGCGACCTCGTCGTCTTTGACGGTGTACTTGAAGACATAGGCCTGCCCTGGCCGAGAGGCGGCGGCATCATAGGTGGCGACTGCGCCTGTGTTCAGGCTCAACGTCATTTTTTCCTGACCCGTCGCCTGGGTGATTCCCACAAGCCCCAGAGTGATGGCGACCGTGTCGCCAACATTCAGCGAACCGGATCCGGTCCCGGATACTTTCTCTCCAGACGCGATTGGAAGCGCGAATTGCGCAATGGATGGAAAATATATTACAAATGCTTGATCGTAGCCGGACAATGCAATAGCTTTTGATCCGTCCTTGGATATTTCAAGACTTGTAAGTAGATTTCTCGGGGCAGAGTAGCCATAACTCTTGCCATTTTCAATATCATAAAGACGATAATGCTCGCTTCCATCGTATTCATTAAAGCATTAAATCAGATTTTTGCTGTCTGGACTAAATACGCTAAAGCCCCCCCCCCGCGGTCTTCTACGGTGCCATTATGCAAAATTATTGTTGTTCCGAGTTGATTGTCAACGAGTCTAATATCATAAACTGTATAAGGTTCAAAATATTGTTCGGAATATTAATAAAATTCAGTATTGTCTATAATTTCATATCGTCCATCCGGCGATTTCAGAGAGCTCACCTTCACCCACCCACTGCATGAAATTTTTATACAACTTTTATTTCAGCATGCTGTGGAAGAAATGTCCAGATGCCTCGTGAGCCGTGGCGGAGTTCCAGGCATTTTTGAAGTGGTGATCTGTTTCCCTGCTCATTGCAGTCGTTGCTCAGGTCAATGGCTCGCCTGCTGGGAGCCACGCATTGAGCGCAACGGCAGCGTCGTTCAGATAGGAAGCGCTGAACGGATGGGTCGTGCTGAAAGATGGCCGCATTCCACCCAAAGCGGTCCACCGATCCAGTTTTAACCCTGCCGCCCGTCAATCCGTGACTACGCAGCGAAACCCGGTATCCACGACCGGCCGCAACCTCTGTCAGCGCGCCGCATCAGGGGTGGATTACACGCCGCCGGCGCGCCTCTACAGGTCTGGTTTGCTAATTAGCAACTCGCAGTGACGGTGGAGCCTGATCAATCGTCCATCTTCAGCGCCGCGATGAACGCCTCCTGCGGGATCTCGACCCGGCCGAACTGGCGCATGCGCTTCTTGCCTTCCTTCTGCTTGTCCAGAAGCTTGCGCTTGCGCGAGATGTCGCCGCCGTAGCACTTGGCGGTCACGTCCTTGGAGAGCGCCCGGATGGTCTCGCGGGCGATGATCTTGCCGCCGATGGCCGCCTGGACCGGGATCTGGAACAGGTGGCGCGGGATCAGGTCCTTGAGCTTTTCGCACATGGCGCGGCCGCGGGACTCGGCGCGGGTGCGGTGGACCAGCATCGACAGGGCATCGACCGGCTCGGCATTCACGAGGATCGACATCTTCACGAGGTCGCCCTCGCGGTAGTCGGAGACGTGGTAGTCGAAGCTCGCGTAGCCCTTCGAGATCGACTTCAGGCGGTCGTAGAAATCGAACACGACCTCGTTGAGCGGCAGGTCGTAGACGACCATGGCCCGCTTGCCGACGTAGTTGAGGTCGATCTGGATGCCGCGCCGGTCCTGGCACAGCTTCAGCACGCCGCCGAGATACTCGTCGGGCGTCAGGATGGTGGCGCGGATCCACGGCTCCTCGACGGTCTCGATCTTCATCGGATCGGGCATGTCGGCGGGGTTGTGCAACTCCTTGGTCTCGCCGTCGCGCATCAGCAGGCGATAGACCACGGAGGGCGCCGTCGAGATCAGGTCGAGGTTGAACTCGCGCTCCAGCCGCTCCTGAATGATCTCGAGGTGGAGAAGCCCCAGGAAACCGCAGCGGAAGCCGAAGCCGAGCGCGGCGGAGGTCTCCATCTCGTAGGAGAACGACGCGTCGTTGAGCCGGAGCTTGCCCATCGCGCCGCGCAAGCTCTCGAAGTCGGCGGCGTCCACGGGGAAGAGACCGCAGAACACCACCGCCTGGACTTCTTTGAAGCCCGCCAGCATCTGCGTGGTCTGGCGCTTGTCCTCGGTGATGGTGTCGCCGACGCGGGTGTCGGCGACCTCCTTGATCGAACCGGTGAGGAAGCCGACCTCGCCGGGGCCGAGTTCGGCGATGTCGGACATCTTGGGCCGGAACACGCCGATGCGATCGACGCCGTAGGCGGCGTCCGCCCCCATCATGCGGATGGTCATGCCTTTTTTGAGCACGCCGTCGACGATGCGCACCAGCACGACGACGCCGAGATAGACGTCGTACCAGCTGTCGACGAGCAGCGCTTTCAGCGGCGCGTCGCGGTCGCCCTTGGGCGGGGGCAGGCGCGTGACGATAGCCTCCAGCACCGCTTCGATGTTGAGGCCGGTCTTAGCCGAAATCGGTACGGCCTGCGAGGCATCGAGGCCGATCACCTCCTCGATCTGCTCTTTCACCCGGTCGGGCTCGGCGGCCGGCAGATCGACCTTGTTGAGGACCGGCACGATCTCGTGGTTGGCATCCAACGCCTGGTAGACGTTGGCGAGCGTCTGCGCCTCGACGCCTTGCGAGGCGTCCACGACCAGCAGCGAGCCCTCGCAGGCGGCCAGCGAGCGCGAGACCTCGTAGGCGAAGTCCACGTGGCCGGGCGTGTCCATCAGGTTGAGGATGTAGGTCTTGCCGTCCTGGGCCGGATATTCGAGGCGCACGGTCTGCGCCTTGATGGTGATGCCGCGCTCCTTCTCGATGTCCATCGAGTCGAGCATCTGCTCGCTCATGTCGCGCAGCGCCACGGTGCCCGTGGTCTGGATCAACCGGTCGGCGAGCGTCGACTTGCCGTGGTCGATATGCGCGACGATGGAGAAGTTGCGGATGTTGTCGATCGGCGAGGTGGTCATCGGGGTCTCCGGCACGGCGCGGCTCAGCGGGGCTCGCGCGGCGCACGGGCTGGTCGGTGGGGAAGGGCAGCGCGGGAGATAGCAGCGGCGGGCGGACACGCCAAGGCAATCGCGCGCAGCGATGGTTTCGGTTCATGCCGGCCTCGGGCGCCGGCAGCCGCGGCTGCGGCTCTGGCTCCCCCTCCGCGCGATGCTCCGGCGGAGTCGAAGCCATTCGAGCGGGGCGCTCTTCCCGCCCGGCCCTACGGCGATCACGCGTCGAGCGATGGCATCGTGTCGCGCGTTACAGATGCGCGATCAGCGCCGAGACCTCGACGGGCGCGACGCCGACCAGTTCGTCCATCGCGCGGCCGACGAGGTCGCGGGCCACGTGGCAGCGGCGCAAAGCCGCGTCGCCGTCCTGTTCGAGCCCGTCGAGGGCGGCGGCGAGGTCGGTCAGGCCGAAGCGCCGCGCGCCGGAGGCGATGGTGGGGGCTTCCGCCCGCAGGATGGCGGCATCGGAGAAGGTCACGTCGAGCAGCGCGACGAAGCCCCGCAGCGCGCCGCGGGCGCTCTCGGTCCCGAGCGACCCCACGAGCCGGTCGTAGGCGGCCCGGTCGATCACCGGCATCGACGCCGGAGTGGTGGTGGCCGGCACCTCCGCCAGCATCACCGCGGGCAGATGTTCGGCGATGGCGGCGCAGAGGCGGTCGCGGTCGACCGGCTTGGCGATGTGCCCGTTCATGCCGGCCTCGCGGATCGCGTAGACCTGCTCGGGCAGGACGTTGGCGGTCAGCCCCAGGATCGGCACGTGGCGGCAGGGATGGGGCAGGGCGCGGATGCGCCGCGTCGCGGTCAGCCCGTCCATGCCCGGCATCTGCACGTCCATCAGGACGAGGTCGGGGATATGCGCCTGCACCGCCTCGATCGCCGCCGCGCCGTCTTCGACGACCGCGACCCGGCAGCCCTGCCGCTCCAGGAGGCGGCGGATCAGCGCCTGGTTGATCGTATGGTCCTCGACCAGCAGGATCTTTGCCCCTGCGAGCAGGCCGCCCGCGGTCGGCGGCTCGGCATCCGCGGCCGCCGTGGCGTCCGGTTCCGCCGGGGCGGTCTGCGGGGCGGCCGGGGCGAACGCCGTCTCGGCGGCGGGCAGGTGCAGGCTGAAGCGGTGGCTCGACGCCTCGCCCGCGAACGACACCGTCTCCAGCCGCCCGCCCATCCGGGCGATCAGGCGTCCGGCGATGGCGAGTCCGAGCCCGTTGCGCTCGGCCGGCGGCGCGTGGCCGCCGCTGCCGGTGAGCGCGAAGCTGATCCGGTTCTCGGCGCCGCGCAGCGCGTAGAGCGAGAGGGTGACGAGGCCGCCGCGGCGCTCCCGCAGGTTGACGTTGAGCAGGTTGAGCAGGATCTGGCGCAGCCGCCGCGGATCGCCGCGCACCGCCCGCGGCAGCTCGGGCTCGATGCTGAGGCCCAGCGTCACGCCCTTCTCGGCGGCGGCGGGGCGGACGAAGGCGGTGACGCTCTCGACCGCCTCGGCCAGCGAAAAGTCCTCCTCCCGCAGCTGGAAGTCGCCGGCCTCAATCCGGGCGACGTCGAGGATGTCGTCCACCGCCGTCAGCATCGTGCCGGTGGCCTCGCTCACCCGCGCGAGGCTGCGCGCCTGCTCGGCACTCAAGGGGCCGCTGCTCCCGAGCAGCTCGGCGTAGCCCCGGATGGTGGCCAGCGGCGTGCGGATCTCGTGGCTCATCATCGCCAGGAATTCCGACTTCGCCCGGCTGGCGTTCTCGGCCTTGGCCTTGGCGAGCTCGGCCATGTCGCAGGCGAGGCGCAGCTCGTCGGCCTGCTGCTTGCGCGCGGTCACGTCGCGCATCACCGCGATGACCTGCGGCTCGCTCGGGTCGGCTCCCTCGATGCGGCTGCTCACGCATTCGAGCCACAGCCACGCGCCGTCGCGGTGGCGGGCGCGGAACAGGCCGGTGGCCGGGGATTGTCCGGTGCTCAGCGCCGCGCGCATGTCCTCGACGATGCGCCGGTCCTCCGGATGCACAAAGCCCGTCAGCGTCAGGCCCGCGCGGGCCGCCGCGTCGTAGCCGAGCATCCGCTCGAACGACGGCGAGACCTCGCCGAAGGTCCAGGCGCCGGCGCCGAACAGCACGATGATGTCGCCGACATTGTCGGCCAGCATCCGGAAGCGGCTCTGGCTCGCCTCCGCCCGGGCGGCGAGGGCCGCCTGGGCGGCGTCGAGGGCGGCACGCTGATCGTGCAGCGTCCGCGAGGCCGAGGCCAGCGCATGCTCGACCACCCGCACCTCGCGGATCACGCTGTCCTGCGCGGCCACGACCTCGCCCCGGCCGATCCCCTCGGCCTCGGCGGCGAGGCGGGCGGCGGCGCGGGCGATGCGGCGGGCCGTGCGCAGGGCGAACCAGCCGCCCAGCCCGATCAGCGCGAGGGCGAAGGTGAGGAGCAGCAGTAGCGAGCGCCGCAGCGGGGCCTCCAGGGCGTCGCGCCCGACCCCCGTGGCGAAGCGCCAGTCGGACAGGCGCGAGGTCTCTTCGATCCGCAGGATGCCGTCCTCGGCGCCGCTCTGGGAGGCCGAGGTTGGCTCATCCACCGCGTCGGCTTGTCCGATGCGGGCGACGACCTCGCCGTTGCCGTCGATCACCGACGCCCAGTAGGGATCGGTGACGTGGGGGCTGCGGATCAGCGCCTCGAACCGGTCCGCCAGCGCCACCAGGGCGACGAGCCTGACCACGGCGCCGTCGCGGATCACCGGCGCGAACACGCTGACGATCGGGCGCCCGGTCAGCGGGCTGCTCATCAGGCCCGAGATCACCGGTCGGCGGGTGGCGACGAGCCGGGCGATCAGATCCGGACGCGGCAGGGTCGGCAGGGCGGAATCGTCGGAGGCGCGGGTGTTGACGCGTTGGCGACCGTCGAGGTCGGCCAGGGTCACCGTCGCCTCGGCGGGGTCGAAGCTCGCGAGCGCCTGGATCCGGAAAGCCGCCAGATCGCCGGCGTCGATCGAGGGCGAGGCCGCCAGCGTGCGGGCGACGGTCTCCATCTGGGCGAGGTCGTGGTCGATCCGGCTGCGGATCTCCTCGGCGATCAGCGCGAGGGTGTGGCTCAGGCGCTCCTGCTCGCTGATGACGTACCAGCGGGTCGCGACCACCGCGACGGTCGCGGGGGGCACCATCAGGGCCAGTGCGAACAGCGCGAAGGAGACGACCAGCGGTCGAGAGCGTACACCTCCGGTCATCACCCTGCCACGTCGTCTCGTCCTGCCAGCCCGTTCCTTTCTACGGGGGCAGCCGTTAATGCTTCGCCGTTTTTCACATGGGTTATATCGAGCGGCCCGGAACCGGACCGATGGTCCCGTTCCGTGCGTCCGGCGGACGCCCGCCGCCCCGGGGCAATCGGCGATCGTCACAGTGTCGCGAAAGCGGCGGCGAGGCCGAGATTGGTGAGCTGGTGCAGGAACTGGTCGAAGCCGATCAGCCACCAGAACCGCACGTCGTCGGTGCCCAGACCGAGGCGATGGCCGAGGATCGATTTGGCGCGGTCGATCACGAAGTGGACGGCGAAATCGACGAGGGCCAGCCACCACAGAAGCGGGGCCACGAGGAGCGCGAGGGCGAGCGTCAGCCCGGCGTGGCCCAGCGCATGCAGACAGAGCGGCCCGAGCCAGCCCTGACGCCGCTCCTTGCCGCGGGCGATGGCGCCGGTCTGTAACAGGAAGTCGGCCACGACGTGCTTGAGCGCCAGCCCCGCCGCGAGCAGCAGGAACGAGGCGAGCGGGACCGCGGGGGAAGTGGACGGCACGAAAGTCGGTCTCGGCGGCTCGGGGGCGGCGATTGGAACGGCTCGCACCCGGTTCGGCAAGGTGTCCGGAGAGGGCGGGTCTTCCTAAAGGGGCCGAACGCGGCCCCGATCCGGTCACAGGTGAGCGATCTCCGGAACGGCCGGCGGAAGCGACTTCGGTGGACGTTGCCCGAGCGTCTCGGCGAGGCGCACGAGGTATCCATCGGGATCCTGCACCAGGCATTCCCGCTGGCCGCGTTCGACGGACCCCGTTCGGTACCACGCCTCGCTCGGCTCCTCGAACAGGGGCCAGCGCGCCGCGTCGAGAGCGGCGAGGATGGGGGCGAGCCGATCGACCATGATCTGGAAGTTCACGCCCCGACCGTAGGGACGCTCCAGTCGGCCCGTCATCCAGCGGCCGTTGTGCTGGCAGAGCATGATCTGAGCCCCGCCCCGTTCGAGATAGGCGAAGCGCGCGGCGGTGCGGTCGTAGGTGACCTCGAAGCCGAGCAGATCGCACCAGAAGCGCAGGCTCGCATCGAGATCCTCGACATCCAGTTCCGGCGTCAGGGCCGCGAAGCCGCCTTTCGGCGGCTCGCCGGAACCGGTGGAGCGGGCACGGGCTGCAGGGTCGGCGAGCGGCTTCATCCCGTCGATCGGGACATGCCCCTCGGCAGGCGGTCAAGGCCCGGGCGGGGCGGAGGCCGCCCGGGTCGGACCCATGACGCCGAAGGTCCGTCAGCGGGGCCCGCCGCCCCCGCCGAACCCGCCCGGCCCACCGCCGCCGCCGAAGCTGCCCGGCCCGCCGCCGAAACCGCCGGGGCCGCCGAATCCACCACCGCCCGGGCGAGGCCCGCCGAAGCCCGGAGGGCCGCCGAGGCCGCCGGGAGCGGTGCCGCCGAATCCGCCGCCGAATCCACCGCCTTGGCCAGGACCTTGGCCAGGACCTTGGCCGATACCTTGGCCGGGCGCGGGCCGCGTGTCGATCGGGAAGGTGCCGGAGCCGGGGCCGAACCCGGAGCCGCCGCGGCCCGGTCCGGGGCCGCCGACCGGCTCGCGCCCACCCGGACGGACGGACGGTGCTTCGATCCCGCCCGGACGGGCGCCCGGGGCGCCGCTCCCCGGCGGGCCGCCGGGGCGTCCGCCGCCGGCCGGTCCGCCGATGCCGCGGGGCGAGGGGCCGTCGCCGCGCACGGACTCGACGGTCATGCGCCCGTCGCGACCGATGCCCGCCTCGATCACCGCCGGGCCGGAGCCGGACCGCAGGTCGGGGCCGGGCCGGCCCGCCACCGCGAGGCCGGAGCCGAGGCGGAGGCCGCCACCGCCGCCCGGCACGACGTAGCCTTCGACCGAGGCGCGGGCGAGGCCCTTGGGGAACGGGCGGCTGAGGTCGCGGCTCGAGGCGACGGCAAAGCCCGTTTCGGTGGGCCGCCCCTCGACGAGGAGGCGCCGCCCCGCGAACCCGTCCTTGAGGCCGTCGAGGGTCAGGCCGCCGATGCGCGCGACCCCGTCGGGCCCGCGCCGCACCGGCCCGGCGACGCGGTCCGGCCCGTCGGTGCGGGGCTCGATCAGGCTCGCCACGATGGTGCCGTCGCCCCGGCGCAGGCCGCTCACCGCCACCCGCTCGCCGACCGCGACGGGGTTCGGGGCCGTCAGGCCCGTAGTGGAGACCGTCTGCCCAAGCACCGTCAGGCGGCCGGGGCCGACCGCCTCGACCGGGCCGACCACCTCGCTCGTCACCGCGATGGCCCGCGTGGTCAGCGCGCCCCCGGTTTCGCGGGCGACGACGCGCACGACGTGGCCGATGCGCAGGTCGGCGGCGCGGGCCGGGCGCCCGTCGAGGGTGACGCGCACATCCGCCGGGTACGCGATGCGCAGGCCGTTGACCACGATGGAGCCGAACCGGCGGATCGTGCCGATCACCCCCGTGCCGCCGATGCCGCGGTCGCCGCCCGGGAGTTCCTCCACGTCCGGCCGCGCTCCGGTGCCGCCGATGCCGCGGTCCTGCGGCGGCTCGGCGCCGGTCTGGGGCCGGCCGGGATGCGGCCAGGCCAGGGCAGTGCCTGCGAGCAGCGCCAGCAGCCCGCGGCGGGTCGGGTGCGCGGGCCGGCTCAAGGCGCGCGACCCCTTTCGGCCTCTGGCTCAGGCGCCGCCGCGGGCTTTACCTCCTGCGCTGCCGCGGGTTTGGCCTCCACCTCCTCGCGAAAGATGTAGATCCCGAAATTCCAGCGGTGGCGTCCGCCCGGATCGTCGGCGCAGGCCGCGTGCGCCTCGGCATTGGCCTGCTTGAGCGCGTCCATAGCGATGGCCCGCGCCCGCTCCTCCAGCCGCCCCGCCAGCGCCTCGGACAGCCCGTCGTAATGCACGGCGCGCTCGAAGAAGCGGGGGGAGGGGCCGGCGACGTTCTCGACCGCCGCCGCGAGATGGTCGTGCAGGTTGCGGCCGAAATAGTAGAGCTGCGGCTCGCCCCCGCCGCGGGGCAGGTAGGCCGATTCGAGGAGCTGAACCCGGCCCTCCGGGTCGAGCACGGCCATGCCCCGGTCGAGCCACTCGTCCAGCACGGCGCGGGGGCGAACGTCCTTGGTGACGCCCGCCACCAGGGTCTCGAAGGAGGGGGCGCCGCCTTCCGCCGTGCGCGGCAGCGGCAGCGGGCGCCCGCCGCCATCGGTGAAGTCGGGGGCCGCCAGCCAGCGGGCGACGATCCGGCTCGTGCGCGAGACCGTGGCCGGCACCGGGCTCACCGGCGCACCCGCGCCGCGCAGGCGCCGCACCTCCTTGCGGTGGATGCCGGTGAGCAGGCTGACCCGGCTGTCGGTCTGCTCCTTGCCGGGCAGGGCGAAGTCGTACTCGGCGACGTTCACGTAGAGCTCGCGCAGCAGGTTCGTCAGCGCCGGGAAGGTGATGCCGCGCTGGACCAGCAGCCGCACCAGCGGGCGCAGCAGGCGGGCCACCGGCCCGTGCAGGGCGGCGCCGTCCGGGCTCGGAGCGGGGTCGGGCGTCTCTGACATCGGCCGACCTTATCGCCGGCGCTGTGGGACACAATCCCACGAAGTGCGGTTCGGCACGATCACCCACCGTTTTCCGATTGACGTGGGATTTTTGCACACGCATAGCTTCGTGGTCAATTTTCCCACACAACGGAGATGGAGCGGGAGATGCGCGATTTGAGACCCCTCCTCGCGGTCGGCGAGGCGCCGCTGGTCCTGCGCCCGGAACCACGTCCGCTCCTCGACGGCTCGGTGCGTCCGCTCTGCCGCGGCCTCGTCCTCGCCGGCCTGCTCGCCCTGCCGGCCCTCGGGGCGCTCGCCGCGGAACACGTTCGGGCCGGCGGTCCGCGGCCGGAGCCCGTGCGTCTCGCCCTCGCCGCGGCGGTCGCCCGATGAGGTCGGCCCTGGCCGAGGCGCCGGCCTCGCATCCGATGCCCCGCTTCGACGCGCCCGAGCCCTGCGGCGGCGAGACGGTGATCGACCTCGCGCTGTGCCTGATCCTCGCCGTGGGGGTGGTCGGCCTGCTGCTGCTGGCGGCGCTCTGAGACTTCGGAGAACGGGAAATGAATATGATCCGACGCTCGACCCTGCCGGCGCTGGCCGGTCTCGTCCTCGCGGGCGCGGCCTCCGCCGCCGACCTGCCGCCGCGGGTGGCGCCGCCTCCACCGCCGATCCCGCCGGCTTTCACCTGGACCGGGTTCTACATCGGTGCCAATGCCGGATACGGCTTCCGCGGCGGCGCCTCGACCTACGCGGACCCGACCTATGGCACGGTCACCGAATCCAAATCCGGCAACGGCTTCTTCGGCGGCGGGCAGGTCGGCTACAACTACCAGTTCACGCCGGGTTCGGGTTGGGTGCTCGGCGCCGAAGCGGACTTCCAGGGCACCACCTTCGGGCGGCGCGGCGACGGCACGATCGGCGCGACGCCGTATTACGGGGTGTCTCCGAGCCTCGACTGGTTCGGCACCGTGCGCGGGCGCGTCGGCTACGCCCTCGACCGCTGGCTCGTCTACGGCACCGGCGGCTTCGCCTATGGCGGCGGCGGCGCCTCACCTTACGCCGGCGCCTATTCCTACACCCTGCCGGACACGACCCGGCTCGGCTACGCGGTCGGCGGCGGCGTGGAATACGCGCTCACGGAGAAGATCTCGGTCAAGGTCGAGGGCCT
Organism: Methylorubrum salsuginis; assembly: GCF_900114375.1. Taxonomy (GTDB): domain Bacteria; phylum Pseudomonadota; class Alphaproteobacteria; order Rhizobiales; family Beijerinckiaceae; genus Methylobacterium; species Methylobacterium salsuginis. The sequence goes on from NZ_FOSV01000006.1 coordinate 12,718, forward strand.
CTACGTCGATCTCGGCAAGCGCGGTGCGGGCGCCACCGCCTACGACGCCGCGGTGCCGGCCTATTACGGCACCGGCCGCTCGGAATCCGGCTTCGGCCTCGTGCGCGGCGGCCTGAACTGGCGGTTCTGAACGGCGCCCGCCGCAGCGCCGAATGGTGCGGTGCACGGGCCGGAATGAACCACAGCCGTAAAAAACCGTTGAAACGGCTCAGTCGGTCCCGCGGCGACGGCAACGGTCGCGCCGGCCGGGGGCTGCGAGGGGAGCGTTTCGAACGGAGAGTACGACCTTGACCATTCCCTCTTTGCATCCGGCGATCCGGCGGCTGTCTCTCGCGGCCGGACTCGGCGCCGTCCTCGTCGGCGCGCCGCTCGCGGCCTTCGCGCAGGACATCGCGGCGCCGGAGGCCCCGGACATCGCGCTGCCGGCGACGCCGAAGCTCGGGGCCGGCCTGCCGAAGGGCGCGCTGGTGTTCCACGGCAATTACTGCGGCCCCGGCAGCCGCGGCGCCGGCCTGCCGCCGGTCGATGCCCTCGACCGGGCCTGCATGCACCACGACGCCTGCTCGCCGCCGGTCGGCCAGGGCCTGCCCTCCTGCGCCTGCAACGACCAGCTGGAGCGCGAGGCCTCGCTGGTGGCGCATACGCCGCGCCTGAGCGAGGATCTGCGCAGCACGGCCGAGTTCGTCGCCGTGGGGGCCAAAGTGCTCGCCTGCGAGCCGTGATTCGAACGAGGGCCGGGGGCACGGGCCCCCGGCCCTCGTTCGTTCTACGCCTCAGGCGTTTCCATCGCGATGCCGAGGCCGTCGAGCCCCTCTTCCAGGAGCGCCGCGGCATCCGGCGTGCCGAGCAGCTCGCGCACGGGGCTGTCGCCCGCCGCCTCGCGCTCCCGCGCCATGCGCACCGCCTCGCCCCACTCCGCCGGCTCCAGATCGCCGCGCCCGATATAGAGCAGGGCCATCAGGTTGCTGCGCTCGTCCTCGTTGAGGCCGGCGATGGCCGAGGCGATCTCCTGCTCGGTGGCGTCGTCGGTGCCGCCGACGAGCACGTCCGCCGCCCCGTCGTCGATCGGGTTCGAGCCCGAATCCGGGTCGGTCGCCCCTTCCTTCGCCTCGATCGCCCGCAGCCGCAGGATGATCTCGGTGACCTTGTCGAGGGCGATGTCCATGTCCGACTCCAACTTCCGGCTTTCATCCGCGCGCCGCACCCGACGGGCGCGCGCTCGCGTCCGCAGTGAACACGGGAAGTCGGCGTCCGGTTCGAGCGGCCGTGACGAAAGGCTCGGAGGTGAGGCGGGCGGGGCCGGAGGATCAGTCGCGCTTCGGGCCGATTTCTTCGGCGCGGCGATGCCACATCAGCATCAGGCCGGAGACGATGAGCCAGGGACAGGCGATCCCGATGAAGAACGACATGAACGTCTCCCAGGCGGCGGGCGCTGTTCTAAAAAAAGGCGCCGGCCCGGCTCGGGGCCGGACGCGGGCAGGCCGCGAGCCCCGTTCCGCATCCGAAATGATAGCCGGCGCCGCCCTTCCGGCAAGGCTTGCGCCGGCACAAAGTCGGGGCAGGCAAGCTAGACGAAGAGATCCGGTCGCCGCAGGCGCAGGGCCAGGACCAGGGTGTAGGTCTTCATGTCGGTGAGTTCGCCCGCCTCCGCCAGGGCGGCGAGGTCGGCGAGCGGCATCTCCACGACGGTGATGCCCTCGTGCTCCTCGGCGAGGCCGCCGCCCGCGCCCTCGCGGTCGGCCGGGGCATAGGCGGCGAGGAACAGGTGCATCCGCTCGGTCGAGACGCCGGGCATGGTCCACACCGTCGCCACCGGCTCCAGGGCGCCGAGGCGCACCCCGGTCTCCTCGAAGGCCTCGCGCCGGGCGCCCGCCTGCGGGTCGGCCTCGTCGAGGAGGCCGGCGGGGGCCTCCAGCATCTCCGGCAGGGCGGCGGCGAAGAAGGGCGCTGCCCGGAACTGGCGGATCACCAGGGCGAGCCGGCGCTCCGGATCGTAGGGCAGCACGCAGACCGCCTCGCCGTGATCCTCGATCTCGCGGGTGGCCTCGTGCCCGTCGGGCAGGGTGACGTCGGCGATGAGGAAGCTCGCCCAGCCGTCATGGACCGTGCGGGTGCCGCGGATTTTCGGGTTCGGGCTGTCGGCCGGCATGGCTCTCCTCGGGCGGTCATCCGGTTTCAGGCCGGGCGCCGGATCAGGAAGCGGAAGGCGGCGCCGTCGCGCTCCTGCGCCTCCAGCGCGGCGCCTTCCTCGCGCACGGCGTTGGGGATGTCGATGCCCGCCAGCGGATCGGTGCAGGTCACCCGCAGCCGCCCGCCCGGCGCCAGCCCGCGCAGGGCCTTGCGGGTGCGGAGCGCCGGCAGGGGGCATTTGAGCCCGCTCAGGTCGAGATCGATCGGTTCTTGAGAAGGCGGAGCGTCGGACATCGCGTCCAGCCCATAGCACGAAGGCCCCGCCGGCCTGCGCCGACGGGGCCCCGAAACGCTTTTCGCGAAAGGGGACTTTTTACCAGCCGTAATAGCCGCCGTACCCGCCATAGGCCGGGTACCCGTAGCCGCCATAGCCGCCGTAATAGGCCGGGCGGGCATAATAGACCGGGCGCGCATAGCCGTAGCCGCCGTAGCCGTAGCCCGGGTAGCCGTAGCCGCCGCCGTAATAGCCGTAGCGGGGGGCCGCGCTCGCCGCCAGCGCGCCGCCGATCAGGCCGAGGGCCGCGCCGGCGAACAGCGCGCCGCCGACATTGCCGCGGCGGCGATAGCCGTAGCCGCCGCCGTAGTAACCGCGGCGCCAGCCGACGTGATCGACATGGGTCTTGGTGCCGCCGACGAGGTCGCCCGTCAGCGCCGGAAGCGGCGCGGCCTGGGCAGCGGGGGCGGTGCCGACGACGGTCAGACCGGTGGTGGCGAGGCCGGCCAGCATCAGGACCGTGATGCGCGACGACATGGCTGCGTACTCCTGAAGTGTCACGAACACGCTCAGGAACTTTCTTTTAACCCTAGGGTTCCCGCGACCCCAACCGACCCGTGGCGTCGTGTGCCCCACCGCACGGTCCGGTTCGGTCCGGCGGGGCGGTCGGGATCGTCCGGCCCCTCAGAACGTGCATTCCGTGAAGGCCGGATCGACGCATTTGGCCCAGGGGCCCTCGTACAGGCTCAGCAACGCGTCGGCCCGGCTGCGCCCGGCGGCGACGATGGCCTCCAGCGGCTGGAGGTAGATCGCCTCGTCCCGGCCCGACGCGTCCCGGCGTGCCCGCGCCTGCAGGCCGGCGCGGGCGATGCTCAGCGCTTCCGCGGCCACCGCGCCGAGGCTGCGCCCGCCGATGCTGGCGGCGAGCCCGAGCCGCGGCACGGCGGCGCGCAGCGACTCGCGTTCGGAGGCCGTCCAGCCGCGCACGAGATCCCAGGCGGCGGACAGCGCCCCCTCGTCGTAGAGCAGCCCGGCCCAGAGCGCGGTCTGCGCCGCGATCATCGCCGGCCCTCCGACATCGGCGCCGCGCATCTCGAGGAAGCGCTTCAGGCGCACCTCGGGGAAGACGGTCGAGGCATGGTTGGCCCAGTCCGACACGGTCGCGCGCTCGCCGGGCAGCTGCGCGAGCCGCCCCTCCATCAGGTCGCGGAACGAGGCGCCGGAGACATCGTGGTAGGTCTCGCCGCGCTTGACGAAATACATCGGCACGTCGAGCAGCCAATCGACGTATCGCTCGTAGCCGAACCCGTCCTCGAAGGCTTGCGGGAACATGCCGGTGCGGTCGGCGTCCGTGTCGCGCCAGATCTCGGAGCGGCGCGACAGGAAGCCGTTCGGCCGCCCGTCGGTGAAGGGCGAGTTGGCGAACAAGGCGGTCGCCACCGGCTGGAGCGCGAGGCCGACGCGGAGTTTGCGCACCATGTCGGACTCGGAGGAGAAATCGACGTTCACCTGCACGGTCGCGGTGCGCAGCATCATGTCGAGGCCGAGCGTGCCCACCTTCGGCATGTAGCCGCGCATGATGCGGTAGCGGCTCTTGGGCATGAACGGCGTGCCCTCGCGCGTCCATTTCGGGCTCATGCCGAGATCGAGGAAGCCGATGCCGAGCGGCTCGGCGGCCCGGCGGGTCGCCGCCAGATGCTCGTCGAGTTCCGCGACCGTGGCGTGGACGTCGGGAAGCGGCGCGCCGGACAGTTCGAACTGCCCGCCGGGCTCGATCGAGATCGCCCCGCCGCCCTCGTTGTGGGCCAAGCCGATGATGTTGGCGCCGTCGAGGATCGGCTCCCAGCCGGTCTCGCGGCCGAGGTTTTCCAGCAGAGCCCGGATGCCGCGCTCGCCTTCGTACGGCACGGGCGTGCGGTCGGCGGTGTAGAACGGGATCTTTTCGTGTTCCGTGCCCAGCGCGAAGCGCGTCGCCGGCTTCTCGCCGTCGGAGAACCACGCGATCAGTTCGTCCCGCGAGGTCAGCGGGGTCGTGTCGGACGTGTCGCGCGCCATGCGCTGCCTCGTCGAGCCGGTGGTGGGGCAGGCGCGAAAAAAGGCCCGATCCTGAAGACCGGGCCCGCGATCGGCCACGCCGGAGATGTCGTGTCCTTAGAGCAGGCCGCAAGGGCCGACAACGCGGAGGGGCGTCACGGTGCGGGTATGGCGTTTCTTCTGTCGGACTCAAGCGCCGGCGCCCGCATCCGCGGTCTTGAAGTCCCCTTGGGCTTCTCGCTCCGCTCGACGCCTCGGCTGAAAGCCGAGGCTGCTGCGGGGCGCTCTTCGCGCCCTGAAAGCGGCAACAGGCCTCAGAGGGCTTGTCGTGGCCTCCTCGTACCTTAGCGCCCATCCCCCAGCACTGCCTGCACCAGCGCCATGACGGCCACCGCCGCCGTATCGGCCCGCAGGATGCGAGGCCCCAGCGAGAGCGCCACCGTGTTGGGCCGCGCCGCGATCAGGGCCCGCTCCTCTTCGTGGAAGCCGCCCTCGGGGCCGACCAGCACGGCGAGCGGTGGGGTTTTGTCGGACGCCGCGCCGCGGAGCGCCGCGACCGGGTCGGCGACGGGGGCGTCCTCGTCGCAGAACACCAGCAGGCGCTCCGGTTCCAGCGCGTCGAGCGCCGCGGGCAGGCGCTCCGGCTCGGCGACCGCGGGGATCGCCAGGATGCCGCATTGCTCGGCGGCCTCGATCGCGTTGGCGCGGAGCCGATCGAGCTTGATCCGCTCCCCTTGGGTGAAGCGGGTGAAGACCGGGCGCAGCGTGCCCGCGCCCATCTCCACCGCCTTCTGGGCCATGTAGTCGAGCCGGCCGGTCTTCAGGGGGGCGAACAGGTAATGCAGGTCGGGCGGGGCCGGCTGCGGGCGCGTCTGCGTGACCAGTTTCAGGTCGGCGCTCTTGCGGCCGTTGGGGACGAGGTCGGCGCGCCACTCGCCGTCGCGGCCGTTGAACAGCAGCACCGGCTCGCCCTCCGTCTTGCGCAGCACGGTGAGCAGGTAGTTGGCCTGCGCCCGTTCCAGGGGCAGGACGCGCCCTTCGGCCAGATCCGCCTCGACGTAGAGACGCGGCGCGGTGAAGTCGTAGAGGGCCATGCCGGCCTCCTCGCGTGAGGGCCCGGCGCTGTCAATCGGGCCATCGCCCGGCACGAGCGACGGCACCGTCTAGCCGGGCGCGAAGAGCGCCCCGCGCAGCGGTCCTCGGCGCAGGCCGAGGCGTTGAGCGGAGCGAGAAGCCCAAGGGGACTTCATGACTGCGGACGCGGGCGCCGGCGCTTGAGGCCTGATGCATGCAGGCAACACCGCTCCTTTTTCCGCCTCTTGCCCACGGCCTAAGCCGTCCCGAGACCCGCGGCACCATTGGCGCCACATTCCCGTGCAGGAACATCCTCACGAAACATCGCAAGGCCTGATCGGCGGATTCGGGGCGCGCACGCCGCGCCGGGAGCCGGCATCGGGTGGGGGCTGCGAAAGCGGGGACGACACCCGCCGCGGCCGACAGGGAAAGGACCGAGCCCTCATGACTGCGCCGTCTGCCGCCTTCACCAAGTTCGCCGGTTCGCTGGTGACCCTCGCGCTTCTGTCCGGCCCGGCCCTGGCCCAGGGCGCCTTCGGCTCGATGCCGGCTCCCTCGATGGAGACGCCCGCCGAGGCGGCGCCCGCCGCGCCCGCCGCGCCCGCGCCGATGGCCATGCCGATGCCGACCACCACGACGCCGGCTCCGGCCGTGCCCCAGGGCGGCACCGATTGCAGCGCCATCCAGAAGACGCTGATGGAGCGCAAGAACCTCGTCGGCAAGGCGAACGCCGCCTCGAACTCCAAGCACAAGATGACGCCGCAGCAGGCCTGCGCCCTGTTCGGCCAGCTCCAGGCCAACGGCACGGCCGGCATCAAGTGGATCGCCGCCAACAAGGAATGGTGCTCGATCCCGGATTCCTTCGCCGAGGGCTTCCAGGCCGACCACAAGCGCGTCGGCGACATCCGCTCCAAGGTCTGCGGCATGGCGGCCCAGGCCACCAAGATGGAGGCCCAGGCCCGCGCCCAGGCCCAGAACGGCGGGGGCGGCGGCCTGCTCGGCGGCCCCGGCCTGACCGGCAGCTTCAAGATGCCCCAGGGCGCCTTGTGACGGGCGCGCTCTAGGCCGCCGTCGAACCCACCGCGTTGCGTTCCCCTCACGAGCCCACCGGCCGCGTCGCCGACGCGGTCGCCGGCCACTGGGTCGACCGGCTCGCGCCGGCCGGCGCCCGGCCCTATCTGCGCCTCGCCCGGATCGAGCGTCCGGTCGGCTGGTGGCTGCTGCTGCTGCCGTGCTGGTGGTCGGCGGCGCTCGCCGGCATCGCCGCCGGGCACGCCCCCGATCCGCTCCACCTCGTGCTGTTCCTGATCGGGGCGGTGGCGATGCGCGGCGCCGGCTCGACCTACAACGACATCGCCGACCGCGACCTCGACGCGCAGGTCGAGCGCACCCGCTCGCGTCCGCTCCCCTCGGGGCAGGTGAGCACCAAGGCGGCGGCCGCCTTCCTCGTGGCGCAGGCGTTGGTGGGCCTCGCCGTGCTGCTGCAGTTCAACGGCACGGCGATCCTCGTCGGGATGCTCTCGCTGGCCCCCGTGGCGATCTACCCGTTCATGAAGCGGATCATGCCGCTGCCCCAGGGCGTCCTCGGCCTCGCCTTCGCCTGGGGGGCGCTGATGGGCTGGGTCGCGGTGTTCGGGCGCGTCGAGGCTCCGGCCCTGTGGCTCTATGCCGGCACGGTGGCCTGGATCGTGGGCTACGACACGATCTACGCGGTGCAGGACATCGAGGACGACGAGATCGCCGGCATCAAGTCGTCGGCCCGCCTGTTCGGCGCCCGGCTCAAGCCCTTGGTCGGGCTCTGCTATGGCCTCGCCGCTATCCTGATGGTGCCGGCGCTGATCGGCGCTGGTGCCGGCCTCCTCGGCTGGCTCGGCCTCGCGCTGTTTGCCGCCCATCTCGGCCAGCAGGTCGTGCGCCTTTCTCCGCGCAACGGGCGCCTCGCCCTCGCCCTGTTCCGCTCGAACCGCGACGCCGGGCTGATGCTGTTTGCGGGGTTAGGCCTGGATGCGCTGTCGCGGGTGCTCGCCTGAGGGCATCGTCTCCGGCCCGCCGCGCACCATATCCGGCCCATGAGCGACACCGATCCGCAGGCCTCCGTCGACGAGGCGGTTTCCGAAGGCGCTCGTGCGCGGGTGCAGGGGCGTCCCCGCGATGCCTGTCCCTACGGGCAGAACACGCCCGAGCGCACGGCCTGGCTCGAAGGCTACGACGGCGCGCCAATGGACCGGGCGCCCGACCTGCCGATCGGCAATGGGTAGGCTGAGGCGATGCGTGGTTGCGATGCGTCGCGGCCTGCGACCATGATGCCGCGATGGACGATCCCTTCTCCGAGACCTTCGCTCCGCTGATCGGCGTGCCCTGCTGGGGCGTGGAGCACGGGCAGGGAAGTATTCTCTCCTTCGAGTTCGGAGAGCCCCGCCTCGTCATCCGCGAGCCCTTCGTCTCGACGTCATCCTCGGCTAAGCTTCGGGCGTCTGCGGCAATGCGGCGTGTCAAACCGGTCGGAGCATGGTGTCTTTTCGTGTTCTGTTGCCGCTGGCGCGCCACCGCTTCCGGCACGCTCTCGGCCGAGGATGAAAGCGCCCAGGACCGGATCGAGGCCGCTGCGCGGGACTTCGACGGGCAGCGGCTGGCGCGGTTCGAACTCGATGCAGCCGAGCGCCGGGCGACCTTCGGGTTCGACCTCGGTGCCGTTCTCGAGACATGGCCCTACGCGGACGATGACGGCGAGCAATGGTCTCTGTATCGGCCCGACGGGCATGTCCTGACCTACCGCGCGGACGGTGCCCTCAGTCTTGATCCCGGCGATACGCCTCCCGACCGGATGGGGTGGCGTGCGGTGGAGGGGAGCGTCCAGATTCCCTGAAACGCTTCATCACCCCCGCGAAAACAGCTCGCTCTCACCCCGGTGGATGCACGGCCGGGCCGGCAGGCGGGTGGCCTTGCGGCGGGTGAGGAAGCGGGGGCGGCGGCCGCTGAGCGAGCCGTTGCGGCGGCGCTGGCGGCTGCGGCCGAGCGCGAGGCGGCCGATCTGCTGCGAGACCGGGACGAGGCTGCCGTCCTCGCGCAGGAGCATCCGGGTCAGGCCGCCCTTGGCCGAGAGGTCGCGCCACTGCGCCACCACCTCCTCCTCGGTGAAGGCGCCCAGCCGCATCAGCACCTCGCCCTCGGCATCGACGAGGAGGAGCGCGAAGCGGTCCTCGCCGGTGGCGTCGGCCGCGTCGTCGTCGAAGGCGAGCGCCGCGCCGACCGGGACGGCGCCCTGGCTTTTGCCGAGAGCCTTGCCGAGGATCGGCAGCGGCGTCGCGGCGACGGTGACGGCGTGGCGGATCGCACCGTCTTCGTTGGCGATCCGGCAGTCCAGAGCGGTGATCTCGAAAGTCATCATCGGTTCGATGCCTTGTCCTGGGTCGCGGTCTCTGGCGGACGCGCTGTCATGACAAGCATATGGCCCCAGGCCACCCCCAAGGCGCCTTAAGAGTGAGCGTTAAGCGATGGTGGACGACCCCGAAGTCTCCGGAATGCTCAACGGACCCTTTTCGCGATCGGTGAAAGACCCGTGTATCGGGCTGCCGCCTCGCCGCCGCCGCCACCGGGGCACGGCAGGCTTGCGCCGGTCCGTCCTTGTGAGGGGAGGGCCTTCGCCCTTAGAACGAAAGTGCGCTCCGCCGGCCTCCCGCGGAGCACATCATTGCAAGCGAGCCCATGACCACCGACACGACATCCTCGTCCGGGGCGCCGTCCGTCGCGGCTTTGGCGCCGCTCCTGCGCGCGGCGGTGCGCGAGGCGTCCGCCCTCGCGCTGCCCTTCTTCGAGCCCGGCGGGCAGACGCGCGCGCGGGTCTGGTCGAAATCCGGCGGCTCTCCGGTGACGGAGGCGGACGTGGCCGTCGACACCTTCCTCAAGGTGCGCCTGTCGGAGGTCGAGCCGGGAGCGGCGTGGCTGTCCGAGGAGACGATCGACGATCCCGTGCGCCTCGGCGCGGAGCGGGTCTGGATCGTCGATCCGATCGACGGCACCCGCGCTTTCCTGTCGGGCCATCCCGACTGGTCGATCGCGGTCGCGCTTCTGGAGGCGGGCGAGCCGGTGCTCGGCGTGGTGTTCGCCCCTGCCACGGGGCGCTTCTACGAGGCGATGGCCGGAGCGGGTGCGACGCTCGACGGCGTGCCGATCCGCGCCTCGGCGCAAGGCGCGCTGGAGGGCGCGCGCATCACCGGCCCCAAACCGATGCAGGACCGCCTCCTCGGCGGCGCCGCCCGGCTCGGGGCCGAGCCCGCGGTGACGCGGGTCGAGCGAGTGCCCTCGCTGGCCCTGCGGCTCGCGCGGGTGGCCGAGGGCGTGATCGACCTCGGCCTCGTGTCGAAGGATTCGCGGGATTGGGATCTCGCCGCCGCCGACCTGATCCTGCGCGAGGCGGGCGGGGTGGTCTGCGACCTCGACGGCCGCCCGACGGTCTACAACCGACCGGAGCCGCGTCACGGCGAACTCATCGCCGTCCCGCGGGCGCTGTGCGAGCCCGCGCTCGCGGCGCTCGCGCGGGGGAATGGCTGAGGGGACCGGCGTTCCTGCCCGGAGCCGGGCGGGCCGCCCCCGCGACGGCGGGGCGGCGGGCGTGCGGAGACGGACCGTCGGTCAGGTTCCGCGCAGCGATTAGTTGTCTGGTTTCGCAACGACGTTGGGATTTGGCGCGTCGGGCGATCGAGGCCTACGCGTGGCGGTTCGAGGGGGTGCGCCGCCTTGCTGCCAAGGCGGGCTCGTTGATACTCGCCATCCATCCCCAGACCCGCACCACCCCGGCTGTCCGCGCCGAGATCGCCTGCTCGAACGAGAGGCTCCGGCGTTCTGGCCAAGCGCTACGGCGTTTCCACCGAGACCATCCGCAAGTGGCGCAAACGCGGCCCGGATGACTGTCGCCCTTCTCTGTGGCAAGCGGCGATGCGAGTCTGGCTGTCGCCTTTTGCCTGCGGGTGATGAGGGTGAACACCTCACGGGCGATGTAGCACTTCAGGCAGCGGATCGCTTCCAGCTTGGAGTGGCCCTCCGCGATGCGGCGGGCCATGTACGCCTTGGTCCGCGCCTCGGTTCGCAGGCGCCCGATGGCGATGATGTGGAGCGCAGAATTGGCGGCTCGGACACCGCCTCGGTTGAGGCGATGGCGCATCGTCTTGCCTGATGAGGCCGGCACCGGGCTCACTGGCCTGCTGCCGGTTTGTTGGACACCGTCCTAAGCTCATTGGGCACGGTTTTCGAACTCGACAGGGCTGAGGTAGCCCAGGGTCGAGTGCCGCCGCGCCGGGTTGTAGAAGCGCTCGATGTAATCGAACACATC
>NZ_FOSV01000006.1:23678-244531 GCF_900114375.1 Methylorubrum salsuginis
GTCTGCATCGACCAGCCTACGACACGGCGCGAGAACAGGTCGATGACGGCGGCAACGGTGAGCCAGCCCTCGGCCGTCCAGATGTAGGTGAAGTCAGCGATCCACTTTCGGTTCGGGGCATCGGCCGCGAACCGCCGCTCCAAGAGATTCGGCGACGCGGCGGCCCGCTCCCCCTCGTCCTTCGGCAGGCCACGTCGGCGCGGCCGTGCCCGCAGGGCGCTCTCGCGCATGATCCGCTCGATGCGGTGCAGCCCGCACGCGACGCTCTCGGCCAGCACAGCGCGCCAGACCCACCTTGCGCCATAGGTACGATCGCTGGCTACGAAGCTCGCGCGCGCCTTGCTCAGGATGGCCTCGTCGTCCCGCGCATGTTGGCTGGGCTGCCGGGTAAGCCACGCGTGGAAGCCCGAGCGCGAGACGTCCAGCGCCGCGCACATCCACGCGACCGGCTAGACAGCGCGATGCTTTGCGATGAACGCGAACTTCATATCGCGTCCCTCGCAAAGTAGGCGGCGGCCTTTTTTAGGATGTTGCTTCGCTGACCTTCGGCTCACGCTCCGCCTTCAGACGAGCGACCTCCTTGCGCAGCCGGTCGATCTCGATCTGCTCGGGCTTCATCTGGCCCTGACCAGGGAAGGCATGGTGCGGATCGGCCGCCGCCTGCTTCACCTACCGGTGCAGCATCGTCTCGTGAACGTCGAGGTCGCGCGCGGCCTGCGCGACACTGACACCACGTTCCCGAACCAGTCGAACCGCCTCGATCTTGAACTCACGTCCGAACTTGCGACGCTGCATGGAGCACCTCCAGCTTCACCATCAAACCTAAACCGGGTGTCCGTGAAACAGGCAGCAGGCCAGTGTAGGCGAGGCGCCCTCGAACTCGGCCTGCACGCCTCCGTAACGGCTGGACTGAAGGCCAGCTAGCGCAGCCTCTCGTTCCACCTCGAAAGCAGCATCCACACGAAGCCGAATAGCTCCCTGCGAATTAACCGCATACTTAACATGCTGCTGATCAAAGATGCTCTGAAATTCAGGGAGCCATCTCTCCCTATGCGAATTACGACCTGATTAAAAAATATATTCCGCAATTTATGCAATCTATTCAAGGATTTATCTTATTTTTCCCTGAATGAAATGGACGTTAAACGATGACGCACCCGAGGCATACCGCAGCATAACCCCGCGATGTTACTTGATGACTACTTATCCAGAAACAGAGAGTCCCGCGGCACAAGATTTACATAAGTCGCAGCAAGCTGGACCCGCATCCGCTTGGAGTCGCTCTGCAACGCTGAAGGACGAAAATATATGTCGCTGAACGTTGCGGTCATAGTGTCGCCCCCCTGGGGGACACCTTGGTGGGCAATTTGAGGGAGACCGCCATCCAGACGCCCTCTAAGCAACTGAATTAATTACACTAATTTTAGCAACAAGTAGGTGGCGGAGGGAGCGGGATTCGAACCCGCGATACCGTTTCCGGTATACACACTTTCCAGGCGTGCGCCTTCAACCACTCGGCCACCCCTCCGGAGTCCCACCGGGAACCGCCTGAGCCCTGAGGCTCGCTGCGGTCCCGCGCAGCGGGAGCCGTGCTGTAACCGGGGCGCCGGCTTCTGGCAAGCGGGAGCGTGATGCTCTCGATCGATCGCCGCGCGGGCGTCCGATCCGCTGGCCGAAAGCCGGCGCCCCGGGCCTCAGGCGATGTGGCGGGGCCGCTCCACCGGGGTGCCCGGCGGAACCGGGGCGCGGGGGATCGCCGGAGCGGCGGGCGTCGTCGTCGCGGGCGCGGACGAGCCGGCGCCGGTCTCGAGGAAGCCGGGCTTCGAGGCGGGCGCGGCCCCGGCGGAAGTCGGCACGGGCATCGAAGGCGAAGGCGTCGAAGGCACCGTCTGGGTCGCCCCGATGCGGGGCGCATCGGTGTCCACGGCCATGGAGGCGTCCTCGTCCTCGGGAGCGGCCAGGATTTCCGGCGGGGTCTTCCAGACGAAGGCGTCGAGGCGGCCGGTCGTCGGCGAAATCGGAGCCCAGCGCTCCGAGATGACGCCGTCGGCGACCCAGGCGGGATCGCGCGGGGCCCGGGCCGCGCGGGCGAGCCATTCGCGGGAGCGGCCGGTCTCGGCGCCGTGCTCGGCGGCCTCGATCCGCGCCATCATCCGGCAGACCCGGACGGTGGGGCGGTCGTCGAGGAGCGGGGCCAGGGTCTCGCGGGCGCGGCCGAACTCCTTGGCCTCGGCCGCGGCCTGGGCCAGCACCAGCCGGGCCTCCGGGTCCCAGGACGAGAGCTTGGCCAGCGTCTCGGCGCGGGCGACGCGGTCGCGGGCGGAATCGCCCGTGCGCAGGTTGAGATAGACACGCCCGAGTTCGGGATGCGGCGTGGATTTCCACGCGGCCTCGACGATCTTGGCGGCCTTGCGCAGGTCGTTGCGGCGCGCCAGCAGGCGCCCGGCGATGACGGCGGCGGGCACGAGGTCGGGGGCGAGCTTGACGGCCTTCAGCGCCTGATCGGTGGCGGTGTCGGGGGCGCCGGCCTCGTTGCTCTGGGCGGCCGCCGTGAGCAGCACCGCGCGCTGGCGCCGCGCCGCGTGCTTGTCCATCAAGCCGAGCGAAGCCCGGCGCTCCACCGTTTCGGTCGCGGCCGACCAGTCGCCATCGGCGCAATGGGCCTCCATCACCGCCTCGTTGGCCCAGGTGACGCTCGGCGCCAGGCGCGCGGCCTCCACGGCGTAGGCGCGGGCGGTGGTCTCGTCCTCGCGGCGGCGGGCCTCGACGAACAGGCCGCGCAGGCCGAGCACCCGCGTTTCGGGATCGTCGGCCATGCTGCGGAAGGCGCGCTCGGCGGCGTCGCGGTCGCCCGAGATCTGGGCGGCCTGCGCCTTGAGCAGCAACGTCAGCGGCTGGGAGCCGAGCAGCCGCTCGGCGTCGCTGGCGTGGCGGCGCGCGGCGAGCGGATCGCCCGAGCCCACCGCGATCATGCCGCGGGAGAGCGAGGCGAGGCCCTTGTTGCGGCGGCGCTCACGGGTGGAGCGGCTGATGCTCGCTGGCAGGCCGATGACGCCGGTGACGATCGCCCAGATCAGGGCGATCACGATCGCGGCCACCAGCACGCCGGTCAGCGCGATGGCGAGGCTCATCTGGACGTCGTAACCGCCCCAGTTGACGTTCACGGTGCCCGGATGATCGGCGATCCACACGGCCCCGTAGGCCGCGAGGGCCAGGAGGGCCAGGAAAACGAGGGCGCGCCACATGGGTCAGGGCCTCCTTGGAAGCACGGCGAGCGGGCGCTCGCGGCCCGGACAAGCAGGAAGGGAATGAGGGCGCGCGGAACGCGGGCCCATCGTCGGAAACACCGTCATCGGCCGCGCGGGTCCTAGCGCGCCGGAGGGAGGCCGGTGAAGGCGTCGGCGAGCAGCGACTGCGCCGCCTTGCCGGCCTCGGCGCGGGCATTCAGCCGGGCACCGAAATCGCCGGCCTGCGCCTTCGCCTCCTCGGGCAGGGCCGCGAAGGCGGTCGCCGCAGCCGACAGGTCGCCGTTGTCGAGGGCGGCCTGGACCTGCGCGGTCGAGCCGTCGGCGCCGCCGCCCGCCGCGGCGCCCTGGCCTTGGGCGGGGGCGTCGGCGCGCTTCACCTGCACCAGCGAACTCGCCATGTTCATCAGCCGGTCGCCGACGCTGCCGCTCTCGGCCACCGCCTTGGCCTGGGCGGCGCGCTTGGCCTCCGCGATCTTGGCCGAGATGGTGCGGAACTCAGCGGAAAGCTTGGCCGGAGTCGGCGCGCCCTTGTCGGCGAAGGGGCTGAGCGCCGCGACGCGCTTGGAATCCGCCGGCTCCTGGCCCCGCAGGCTGGCCAGCGCCTCGGGATAGGGCTGGCCGGCATCGAGCGCGGTGGCGATGCGGTCGGCGGCGACGATCCGCAGGGCCGACTGCACGGTCGCCGCCTTGGCGGTCTGGTCCAGCGCCTTGTCGAGGGTGGCGAGCTTGTCGGCCTGCTCCTGAAGCCGGCGGTCGATGCCCTTCACGCTTTCCTCGGCGCGGGCCTGGGAGGCTTCCGCGGCCTGTTTGCCGGCTTGGCTTGCCTCCTGCACCGCCTGCGTCGCTGCGCCGATCTTCGCGTCCAGCGACTTCTGCACCTCGTCGAGGCGCTTGGCGAGGCCGGCATCGGCGGTCTCGTTGGCCTTGGTGCGGCTCTCGATCTCGCCCTGAAGTGCGGCGAGTTTCTGGGTGACGTCTTGAGCGGCGCCCGAGTCCTTGCCAGCCGCTTCGAGCGTCTTGATCCGCTCGTCGAGGGCGGCGAGCGCCGTGCCGTCGCTCGGTTGGGCCTGAGGTTGCGCCTGCACCGCCTTGGCCTCGGCGTTGCCGTCGCGTCCGGGCTCCTCCTGAAGCGCCGAGACGCGCTGGTCGAGGGCATCGAGGCGGGCCGCGATGTCGGCGGGCACGGCCGGGGCCGGGGCGGCGCCGTCCCCCGTCGGGGCGGCGGATGCGGAGCCGGCCTTCTGCAGCGCTTCCTGCGCCTTGTCGCCGGCCGTCTTGGCGGCGGCCTCGGCGCGCTTGATCGCCTCGGGCAGCGGCTTCAACGCCTGCTCCTCAGCGGCGATGCGCTTGTCGAGCGCGGCCACGGCATCCTTGGTGGCGAGCCCCGCCACCGCCTTGTCGAGGTTGTCCAGGCGCGGGTCGCTGGCGCGGTGATAGGTCGTCACGCCGTAGAGGAGGCCGGCGCCGATCAGGCCGCCCAGCAGCCCGGAGGCCGCCACCGCGCCGAGGCCCGCCCGGGCTTTGGCCGCCGTGTCCGCGGATTTGGCGTCGGGCCGGGTCTGGCCCTTCGCGGCGTCCTTGGCCGCGTCCCTCGCAGCGTCCCTGCTCGCACCGGCCTTGGCGGCCTCGGCCGGATCGGGGACGCGCTTGGCTTTCATGTCGAGGATCGGCCCGTCGGTGAGCGAGGTCGGCTCGGTCACGCGGGTCGGCCCCGCAGCGGACGGGCTGCCGGTGGTGGTGCCCGAGGGCTTTCCATCCGCCGGCTTGGCATCGGACGGTTTGGCATCGGACGGTTTGGCGCCGGCCGGCGGCACATCGGGCTTGATCGCGCTGCTGCCGGTCGGGCCGGGCTTGGCCGGGCTGTCGGCCTTCAGCTCACCCGGCCTCGCGGTGGCGGCGGGCGGCACCGCGCTGCTGCCGGTGGAGCCGGGCTTCAGCGGCGCCGCGCCGCCGGAGAGGTTCGAGGGGGCGCCCGACGGCGACGACGCGGCGCCCGCGGGCTTGGCGGGTTCCACGGGCTTGGCGGGTTCGGACGGTTTGGGGCCGGAGCCGACCGGCGGCACGGGGCTTCCCGCCATTCCGGGCTTTTGCGGCGCGGCCGAGGCGCTCGACGGGGAACCGGCGGTCGATCCGGTGGACGAGACGGACGGCGTGGCCCCGGCGGGCTTGATCGGATCGGACGGCTTGACGGGCTCGGAGGGCTTGGCCCCGATCGGCGGCACGCCGCTGCTGCCGGTGGCGCCGGGCTTGGCCGGTTCGTTCTTGGCCGGTTCGTTCTTGGCCGCCTCGGGCTTGGTGGCCTCGGGCTTGGCCACGGCGCCCGGCATGCCGGGCTTGGAATTGGAGTTGGGGGAAGAGGCGGGGGGGGCGCCCTTGTCCGCAGGCTTCGGACCATCCTTGGGTGAAGTCACCGGCGTTCGCTCCCTTCGCCACCTTTGAGAGGCACCGCGCTCCCATAGAGCGGTCGGGCGGCGCCATCCATCCCGTCATCGTTTCGCTTACAACCGTCCTCGGACCGTCACGCTTCTCCCTCAAGCGGGAGAAACCGGTCGGTCCGGGGCCGGAAGGCCGGCAAGGAGGGCGTCCTCGCTCGGCCGCATCGCCACAAAATGGGCCGCGACCCCGAACTCGGCCAGTCCCGCTTCGACATCCGGCGACAGGCAGTAATGCATCAGAGCCCGAAACGCTCCGGCCAAGCCCGCCTCCCGGCACAATTCGCCGGCCACGCGGGCGCTGCGGCGGGAGAAGTGCAGCACGACCTCCGGACCCGTCCCATCGGCGGCCCGGAGCGCCCGCGCCGCGGCCTCCGGCAGGGCGTCGTCCGCCCGCGCCCCATAGGCGATCCAGATCGCGGCCCGAAACCCCGCCGCCGCGAGGCTTGCCGCGGGCTCGGCCTTGCGGTCCTCACCGGCGGCGTGGAGCAGGCGGCTTCCCGGTGGCAACCGGTCCGCGATCTGCGCCGCGAGGTCGCCCGCATCGCCCCCGGCGGCGTGAACCTGCGAAAAGCCGGCCCGGCGGGCGCGCTCGGCGGTGCGGCCGCCGACGGCGAAGACCGGGAGCGCGCGGGGCAGCCCCCCGGTGGCCGGCACGGCGTTGCCGCTCGTCAGGATCAGCCCGTCGAACGCGCCCTCCGGCACCGGCGCCCCGGTCGGGACGATCCGCAGCACCGGCGCCAGGAGGACGGCATGGCCGAGCCCTTCGAGGCGCCGGGCCGTGCGCGCGGCGCCGGGCTCGGGCCGTGACACCCAGATCCGCATTCGTGTCGCCCCCTCCCCTTCCCACGGAAAGCGCAACGCCTTCCCTGTCGGAAGCCGCGGTTTTTGCGTAAACCTCGCTCGCGAGGCGATGAAGGTGGCGCGCGGGGTTCCGGCGTGCAACGGCGTCTCGTCCGTTTGAGAGCCCGTTGAAGACCCGATGAAGATTCTCGGCATCGAGACGACCTGCGACGAGACCGCGGCAGCCGTCGTCGCCCTCGATGAGGGCGAGCGCGGGCTCATCCTGGCCAACGAGGTGCTGAGCCAGATCGCCGAGCACGCGGCCTATGGCGGCGTGGTGCCCGAGATCGCGGCGCGGGCCCATGTCGAGGTGCTCGACCGGCTGATCGCCCGCGCCCTGGAGCGGGCCGGCACCGATCTGGCGAGCCTCGACGGCATCGCGGTCGCCGCCGGGCCCGGCCTGATCGGCGGCGTGCTGGTCGGGCTCGTCACCGCCAAGACCCTGGCGCTGGTGACGCGCAAGCCGCTCCTGGCCGTCAACCATCTGGAGGCGCACGCCCTGACGCCCCGCCTCACCGACGGGCTCGCCTTCCCCTACCTGCTGCTGCTGGCCTCGGGCGGCCACACCCAACTCGTCGCCGTGAAGGGCGTGGGCGACTATGTCCGCCTCGGCACCACCATCGACGACGCCATCGGCGAGGCCTTCGACAAGGTCGCCAAGCTCTTGGGCCTGGCCTATCCGGGCGGGCCCGAAGTCGAGCGGCTGGCGGAAGGCGGCGATCCCGAGCGCTTCGCCCTGCCCCGGCCGATGCTGGGCCGGCGCGAGGCCGACTTTTCGCTGTCGGGCCTCAAGACGGCTTTGCGCATCGAAGCCGAGCGCCTCGCGCCGCTCGCGAGCCGCGACGTGGCCGACCTCTGCGCGAGCTTCCAGGCCGCCGTCGTCGATGTGGTGGTGGACCGCGTCCGGGTGGCGCTCCGCGGGTTCGGTGCGGTCGCCGGCCATCCGACGGCGCTGGTCGCGGCAGGCGGCGTCGCCGCCAACGGCGCGATCCGCCGGGCGCTCGCCGCCCAGGCCGGCGAGGTGGGCCTGAGCTTCGTCGCCCCGCCGCTGCCGCTGTGCGGCGACAACGGCGCGATGATCGCCTGGGCCGGGCTGGAGCGGCTGCGCCTCGGGCTGGTCGACGATCTCACCGCTCCGGCCCGGGCGCGCTGGCCGTTCGCCAAGGCGTCATAAGGGCTTGTCCAACCCATCCCCCTCATCCTGAGGTGCGCAGCGTAGCGGAGCCTCGAAGGAGGGCTCCAGAAGTCGCGCGATCCGCTGGAGCCCTCCTTCGAGGCCGCTTCGCGGCACCTCAGAATGAGGGGGTTGGATGGGAGGATGCTTCGGCTCAGCCGATGGCGCGGGCCGCCGCCGTCACCTTCTGCACGGAGGTGTCGATCTCGCCCGCGGCGGTGGCGATGCCCTCGGTGTTGCGGCGCACCGCATCGACGTTGCGCGCGGCGACCTGCATATTGTTCGAGATTTCGTGGGTGACCGCGGCCTGCTCGGTCACCGCCGAGGAGACGCTGAGCGAGATTTCCGACAGGTTGCCGATGGTGGCGGTGATCGCCCGGATCGCCTCGACGGCGCGGCTCGTCGAATCCTGCACCGCCGCGATCTGGTGGCCGATATCCTCAGTCGCCCGCGAGGACTGGCTCGCCAGCGCCTTCACCTCGGTGGCCACGACCGCGAAGCCCCGGCCCGCTTGACCGGCGCGCGCCGCCTCGATGGTGGCGTTGAGGGCCAAGAGGTTGGTCTGGTCGGCGATGGAGCGGATCACCGAGACCACCTCGCCGATCCGCTCGGCCGCCGAGGTGAGGCCGGCGACGATGCCGCTCGCCTCCTCGGCCCGGGCCACGGCCTCGTCGGAGGCGCCCTTGGCCTGCGCCGCGTGCCGGCTGATCTCGGAGATCGAGGCGGCGAACTCCTCCGAGCCCGCGGCGACCGCCTGGACGTTGCCGGAGGTGATCGTGACGGCCTGCGCGGTCTCCTTCGCCTGCCGGGTCACGTCGGACATGGCGAGGTTGATGTCGCTTAAGTCCCGCTTGATCGCGCGCTGCCCGTCGGCGCGGCGGTTGCGCTCGGCCATCTGCGCGGTGACGTCGCTGGCGAACTTCACCACGGCGCAGGGGCGCCCGTCGCTGTCGAGCACCGGGTTGTAGGAACCGTAGATCCAGACCTCGCGCCCGCCCTTGGCCAGCCGCCGGAACTCGCCCGCCCGGTACTGCCCGGCCCCGAGCGAGCGCCAGAACGCGGCGTAGTCGGCCCCGCCGACCTCCTGGGGATCGACGAACAGGCTGTGATGGCGCCCGCGGATCTCGTCCAGCGCATAGCCCATCGCGGCCAAAAACTTGTCGTTGGCGTCGGTGATGGTGCCGTCCAGCGCGAAATGGATCACCGCCTGCGAGCGGTTGATGGCGGCGATCTGCCCCTCGTAGGAGGCGTTGCGCTGCCGCTCGGCGGTGATGTCGACGGCGAACTTCACTACCTTGAACGGGCGCCCGCGCCGGTCGAGCACCGGGTTGTAGGAGGCCTGAATCCAGACCGGCCGCCCGTCCTTGGCGATGCGACGGAACTCGCCCGCGCGGAACTCGCCCGCGCGCAAGGCGTCCCAGAACGCCCGGTAGGCCGTGCCCTCGCGCTCGGATTCCGGCATCAGCAAGGCGTGCTTGCGCCCGCGCAGTTCGTCGAGGCCGTAGCCGACCAGCGACAGGAAGCTCGCGTTGGCGTCGGTGATCGTGCCGTCGAGGGCGAACTCGATGCGTCCCATCGACCGGTCGATGGCGGCGAGCAGCGAGCCGGAATCGGAACGGAACAACGACACGGCGCGAAACTCCCGGCGCCCTGGCCGGCGCCGGATATATGTTGCACACAATTCTTTGCGGTTCCTTAATTCCACGGGCGAAGACCGATTTCGACAGACGCCGCGAAAATCCATCATAGATCACGAAACCGTATCACGGGACGTGACATCATTTGTTTCAAAAATACGATCCACCAAGACTGTCTAGGCAGATCGGACTAGGCCCAGCCGCCGCGGATTCAAAATACGCCGCCCCGGCCGGTCGGCCGATCGGAGCCGGTCCTGCCGCGACCGCATGCACCAAAGTGCAGCCTCCGCACGTCGCGGCGAGCCAAGGGAATGTCGCTGCCGTGGCAGCGGGCCGGGGTCGCAACCGCGATAGTCGCTGAGCCTGATTATGGCTTTGCGAGGCCACCATGCTCGACGTGACGCCGACTCCTCTGCAGCGACTCCTGCGTGAGCGCCGCCGCGGCTACAGCCTTCCGGCCCCCTTCTATCTCAGCCCCGAGATCTTCGAGGCCGACATGGAGGTCATCTTCGGCCGGCACTGGATCTATGTCGGCGTCGAGCCCGACGTGCCGGAGGCCGGCGACGTCATGGTCGTCGATATCGGCAAGACCTCGGTCGCCATCGTGCGCGACGACGACAACGAGATCCGCGCCTTCCACAACGTCTGCCGCCACCGCGGCGCGCGCCTCGTCCACGACGAGAAGTCGACCGTCGGCAACCTCGTCTGCCGCTACCATTCCTGGACCTACGACCTGACCGGCAATCTGATCCATGCCGAGCATATGGGCCCGGACTTCAAGAAGGGCTGCCACGGCCTGAAGCCGGTCCATGTCCGCTCGCTCGAAGGCCTGCTGTTCATCTGCCTCGCCGAGGAGGCGCCCGCCGACTTCGAGGAGATGGCCGCCCGCCTCGGGCCGTACATCGCCCCCCACAACGTGCGCGAGACCAAGGTCGCCTTCCAGAAGGACATCATCGAGCCGGGCAACTGGAAGCTCACGATGGAGAACAACCGCGAGTGCTATCACTGCGGCGCCAACCATCCCGAGCTGACCGTGCCGCTCTTCGCCTACGGCTTCGGCTTCGCCCCCGAGGAGATGGACGAGCACGACCGGGTGAACGCCGAGCGCTACGGCTGCCTGCTCAAGACCCGGCATACCGAGTGGGAAGCCGAAGGCCTGCCGTCGAAGGAGATCGACGAGCTCGACACCATGGTCACCGCCTTCCGCACCGAGCGCCTTCCGCTCGACGGTGACGGCGAGTCCCACACCATCGACACCAAGGCGGCCTGCAAGAAGCTGCTCGGCAACCTCACCAACGCCAAGCTCGGCGGCCTCTCGGTCTGGACCCAGCCGAATTCCTGGCACCACTTCCTGGGCGACCACATCGTCACCTTCTCGGTGCTGCCGCTCGATGCCGAGCGCTCGCTGCTGCGCACCAAGTGGCTGGTCCACAAGGATGCGGTCGAGGGCGTCGATTACGATCTCGCCAACCTGATCAGCGTCTGGGAAGCCACCAACGATCAGGACAGCGAACTCGTCGGCATCTGCCAGCAGGGCGCCCGCTCGCCCGCCTACGAGCCCGGCCCCTACTCGCCGAACACCGAGATGCTCGTGGAGAAGTTCTGCAACTGGTACGTCGGTCGCATGACCGCGCATCTGGGTCGCTGAATCATGGCGTCGGTCTCCTCCTCCGAACCGGCCGCCGCGCGGCTGGCGGCCTCCGCGCCCTGGGATGCGGAGGCCGACGACGCCCTGGTCTGTCTCGCGGTGCGCGACGAGACCCACGACGTGAAGACTTTCGTGCTTAGCCCTCGTGAGCCGCGGCTGTTCGCCTACGCGCCGGGCCAGTTCCTGACGTTCTCGTTCGAGATCGGGGCTGAGACGATCCACCGCTGCTACACCATCTCCTCGACGCCGACCCGGCCGCACGCCGTGTCGTTCACGGTCAAGCGCGTGCCCGGCGGCCCGGTCTCGAACTGGCTGCACGACAACCTCAAGCCCGGCGACACCGTCCGGGCGCTGGGGCCGATGGGCGAGTTCACCTGCTTCCAGCATCCGGCCCAAAAGTATCTGCTGCTGTCGGGCGGCAGCGGCATCACGCCGATGATGTCGATGGCGCGCACCTTCCACGATCTGGCCGAGCCCCGCGACGTCGCCTTCGTCCACTCGGCCCGCACGCCCGCCGACATCGTTTTTCGCTCTGAGTTGGAGA
Organism: Methylorubrum salsuginis; assembly: GCF_900114375.1. Classification (GTDB taxonomy): domain Bacteria; phylum Pseudomonadota; class Alphaproteobacteria; order Rhizobiales; family Beijerinckiaceae; genus Methylobacterium; species Methylobacterium salsuginis. Next base: position 35,205 of record NZ_FOSV01000006.1, read on the forward strand.
CGATGGCGCGGCTCGACGCAGGTTTCCGCTTCCACGCGGTCTGCGAGGCCGATGCCCTCGACGAGACCTGGGCCGGGCCGAAGGGCCGGCTCTCCCTCGACATCCTGCGCGACGCCGTGCCGGACTTCATGGACCGCGAAGTCTTCGTCTGCGGCCCCAAGCCCTACATGGACGCCGTCAAGGCGATGCTTCAAGGTGCCGGCTTCGACATGGCCCGGCACCATCAGGAGAGCTTCGACTTCGGCGAGCTGTCCGAGGGCGAGCAGGCGGCCGCCGCGGAAGCCGAGAAGGATCTCAACGCCGCCCCCGCGGGCGGGGTGCGCACCTTCCGGGTCGAGTTCGCCAAGACCCGGCGTGTGCTCGAATGCCCCGAGAACGAGACCGTGCTCGACGCCGCCCGCAAGGCCGGCATCCGCCTGCCCTCGTCCTGCGCCAAAGGCCTGTGCGGCACCTGCAAGTCGAAGCTCACCAAGGGCACCGTCGCGATGACCCACGCGGGCGGCATCCGCCAGCGCGAGATCGATGCCGGCATGGCGCTGCTCTGCTGCTCCAAGCCGACGAGCGACCTCGTCGTCGAGCGCTAGACGCGCCGACGACGCTCCAAACCCCCAGACATCGCTCCAAAAAACCTTCGGGAGTCGTCCCGTGATCGCCAATGCCGACGCGCTTCTGAAGCCCCTGACCATCAAGGGCCTCACCATCCGCAACCGGGTGATGTCCACGAGCCACGCCCCCGGCTACGGCAAGGACGGCAAGCCGCAGGAGCGCTACCAGCTCTACCACGCCGAGAAGGCCAAGGGCGGCATCGGGCTCACCATGTTCGGCGGCTCCTCCTCGGTCGCCGTCGACAGCCCGGCCGCGCCCTGGAACCAGATCTCGGTCGCCGACGATTCGGTGATCCCGTATTTCCGCCAGTTCGCCGACCGGGTGCACGAGCACGGCGGTAAGCTGATGATCCAGCTCACCCATATGGGCCGGCGCACCAAGTGGGACACGGAGCATTGGCTCCCCACCGTCTCACCCTCGCCCCGGCGTGAGCCCGCCTCCCGCACCATCCCGAAGGAGATGGAGGCCGAGGACATCGCCCGCATCGTGAAGAGCTTCGCCCAGGCCGCCCGCCGCTGCCGCGAGGGTGGCCTCGATGGCTGCGAAGTCTCGGCCGCCCACGGCCACCTGATCGATCAATTCTGGTCGCCCTCCGTCAACCAGCGCACCGACAAGTACGGCGGCAGCCTGGAGAACCGCATGCGCTTCGGCATCGAGGTGCTGGAGGCGATGCGGGCGGAAGCGGGCGACGACTACGTCATCGGCATCCGCATGTCCGGCGACGAGATGATCGCCGACGGCCTCAGCCAAGAAGACTGCGTGACGATCGCGAGCGAGTACGCCAAGCGCGGCCTCGTCGACTTCCTCAACATCCTGGGCGGTCAGGCGCGCGACCACATCGCCCACGCGATCTCGCTGCCGAACATGTCGTTTCCCGTGGCCCCGTTCCTGTTCCTGCCGAGCGCGATCAAGCGCGAGGTCGACGTGCCGGTGTTCCACGCGCAGCGCGTCACCGACCTCGCCACCGCGGCGCGTGCCGTCGCGGAAGGCCATGTCGACATGGTGGCGATGACCCGCGCCCACATCGCCGACCCGCATCTGGTGAAGAAACTCTCCGAGGGCCGGGCCGACGACATCCGCCAATGCGTCGGCGCGGGCTACTGCATCGACCGGATCTATGTCGGCGGCGACGCGCTCTGCATCCAGAACGCCGCCACCGGCCGCGAAGCCACCATGCCGCACGAGATCCGCAAGGCGGATGTCCGCCGCCGGGTCGTGGTGATCGGCGCCGGCCCCGGCGGCCTGGAAGCCGCCCGCGTCTGCGCCGAGCGCGGCCATGCGGTCGTGCTGTTCGAGAAGAGCGGCCAGGCCGGCGGCCAGATCGGCCTGGCTTCGAGGGCCGGCTGGCGCGAGGCGATGTCGGGCATCACCCGCTGGCTCGTCGCCCAGGTGCAGAAGCTCGGCGTCGATCTCCGGCTCAACACCGAGGCGACGCAGGAAGCCGTCCTCGCCGAAAAGCCCGACGTGGTGATCGTCGCCACCGGCGGCACGCCGTTCCGCGGCCATGCCAAGGGCGCTGCCGAGCACGCGGTGACCACCGCCGAGGTGCTGGCCGGCACGGTCGAGCCGACCGGCTCGGTGCTGCTCTACGACGAGATGGGCCAGCACAACGCGTCGTCCGTCGCCGAGCTTCTGGCCAAGCGCGGCTGCCTCGTCGAGATCGCCACCCACGACCGCATGATCGCGGAGGAAGTCGGCACCACGAACCAGCCGATCCACCTGCGCGAACTCTACAAGCTCGGCGTGGTGATGAGCCCGAACCTGGAGCTGATCGAGGTCTACCCCGAGGGCAACCGGCTGGTGGCGGCTCTGCGCAACACCATGACGGATGCGGAAGAAGAACGCGTCATCGACCGCCTCGTGGTCGATCACGGCACCCTGCCGGTCGAGGGCCTCTACCAGGCGCTGAAGGATGCCTCGATCAACCGCGGCCAGACCGACGCCGAGGCGATGATCCGCGGCGAGCCGCAGCCCTACGACCTGTCGAAGGGCTACGCCCTCTACCGCATCGGCGACGCGGTGGCCGGCCGCAACATCCACGCGGCGATCTACGACGCGCTGCGGCTGTGCAAGGACATCTGATCCGGGTGGGGCGCTAAGCGCGCCGCATCGTCCCTCCCCCCAACGAATCTCGGGCTTGCCCGAGATTCGCAGATGGAAGCCCAAGTCAGGCAGGCCTGACTTGGGTGGGGGAGGGTGGCCCCCGAAGGGGGTCGGGTGAGGGGAGCGACGCTGCCGCTTGGCCGCATTCGACGCGAACACTCCGGAACCGTCGCTCCCCTCTCCCGCCTGCTCCGCAGGCACCCTCCCCCGCAGAGGGGGGAGGGTCTTTCGTGGCGATGAACCAGGCCCACCGTCATGACCAGCCTCATGCCCCTGACCACGGTGTTTCCCGGCCTCGTCTGGCTGATGGCGGCGCTCGCCCTCGTCCAGGGCCTGCGCCGCGCCGCGCTCTGGCGGGTCGGGGCGGCGGCGCCCGTGGCGTGGCTCGACGGGCTCGTGAAGCTGCCCAAGCGCTACCTCGTCGATGTCCACCACGTCGTCGCGCGTGATCCTTACGCCTCCCGCATGCACGCGGTCGTGGCCGGCGGCCTGCTCGCGGCCTCGATCCTCACCGCGCTCGCGATCCTGCCGCCGATCGCGGGGTTTCGCCCCTACTGGTTCGTCGTGGCGCTCGCCTTCGGCGTGACGGCGGTCGGCTCGCTGCTGGTGGGCGCCCGGCGCTATCCGGCCAAGCAGAAGCGCCTCTCAGCCGGCCGCTTCCAGATCCTGCCCTTCCTGCTCGTCGCCTACGCGGTCGGCGGAACGGCGACCGCCCTGCTGCTCGCTTTCGGAATCGGCGGCGTGTTCGCCCCGCTGGCGCTGGCGCTCGCGGCGGCCGGGGGGCTCGGCCTCGCCTTCGAGGTGCGGCACGGGCCGATGCGCCACGCGGCGGCCGGCGCGCTCCATCTCGTCGCCCATCCCCGGCCCGGCCGGTTCGAAGGGCGGCCCGACACCGCGCTTCAGCCGCTCGATCTCGACGCGCCCCGGCTCGGTTCGGAGATGCCCGCCGACTTCACGTGGAACCGGCTGCTCTCCTACGACGCCTGCGTCAGCTGCGGGCGCTGCGAGATCGCCTGCCCGGCCTTCGCCGCCGGCCAGCCGCTGAATCCGAAGCGACTGATCCAGGATCTCGTCGCCGGTCTCTCCCCGGCCGAGCCCGCTTATGCCGGCAATCCCTATCCGGGCGGACGCCCGGCCCAGGGCGAGCGCGGGGCGCTGGCCGGGCTGATCGGGCCGGACGCGCGCATTCATCCGGACACGCTGTGGTCCTGCACCACCTGCCGCGCCTGCGTCGAGGAATGCCCGATGATGATCGAGCACGTCGATGCCGTGGTGTCCTTGCGCCGCCACCAGACGCTCGAGCGCGGCGCTCTCCCTGAGAAGGCCGTCGGCCCGGTGACGGAGTTGCGCCAGTCCGGCGATCCCGGCGGGCGCCCGCTCTCGGCCCGCACCGACTTCGCCGCCGGCGTCGATCTGCCGGTGATGGCGGATCGCCAGCAGGCCGAGGTCCTGCTCTGGCTCGGCGAAGGCGCCTACGACCTGCGCTACGGCCGGAGCTTACGCGCCCTGATCCGCCTGCTGCGCGAGGCGGGCGTCGATTTCGCGGTACTCGGCGCGGAAGAGCGCGACACCGGCGACCTCGCCCGCCGCCTCGGCGACGAGGCGACCTTCCAGGCGCTGGCGCGGGAGAACATCGCGACGCTTCAGAACTACCGCTTCGAGCGGATCGTCACGGCCGACCCGCACGCGCTCCATGCCCTGCGCAACGAGTACCCGGCGATGGGCGGCCGCTACACGGTCATCCACCACACCGCCTTCCTGCTGGAGCTGATCCGCGCCGGCAAGCTGAACCCGGTCCGACTGCCGGACCTGTCGGTCACCTATCACGACCCCTGCTACCTCGCCCGCTACAACGGGGAGACCGAGGCGCCGCGCGCCGTGCTCGACGCCATCGGGGTCTCGCGCTCCGAGATGGCCCGCTCGGGCAAGCGCGCCATGTGCTGCGGCGGCGGCGGCGGCGCGCCGGTCAGCGACATCCCCGGCGAGCGGCGCATCCCCGACATCCGCATGGCCCAGGCGGCCGAGACCGGTGCCGGCATCGTCGCGGTGGCCTGCCCGTCCTGCACGGCGATGCTGGAGGGCGTGACCGGCCGGACGTCGGAAATCCGCGACATCGCCGAATTGCTGCTCCAGGCGGTGGAGGCCGGCCGATGACCCGCCCCCGCCGCGATCCCCGCGCCGAGCGGGCCTCCATCCAGGTCGCGGGTGAGGCGCGCCCACGCTTCGACCGCACCGCCCGCCGCACGGGCAGCGGCCGTCCCCGCCGCGATCCGCGGGCGGAGCGTGCCGGCCAGCGCGTCGCTGCGGAGGCGCGCCCGCGCTACGACCTCAGCCAGACGGTCCGCTTCGACGCAGCCGTGATCACCGAGGCCCAGCCCAAGGCCGCGGCAGCCGCCTCCCCAAAGATCCTCGTCCTCGACGATCCCGCCTTCCTCGTCGCGGTGGTACCGGACGCCCCCGGCGGGCGGCTCTCGTCGCACGACCGGCAGGTGCTCGGCGCCGCGCGCGCGCTCGCCGGCCGCGAGGGCGGCGTGGCGATCCTCACCCTCGGAGCATGCGAGGGCGTCGGCCCGGCCGGGGCCGACCGCTGGCTCCCGCTCGATGCGGTGGAGGGCTACGACCCCGCGACCCAGGCCGCCCGCGTCGCGGCGGCGCTGACGGCTTTGGCGCCACGCCACATCCTGTTCCCGGAATCCCTCGACGGCGGCGACCTCGCCCGCCGGGTCGCGGTGCGGATGGGCGAACCGCTCTTCACCAATGCCGAGGTGGTCGCCGCCAACGGCCTCGTGCGCCCGGCCAAGGGGCGCCGCGTCGAGCAACGGATCGCGCCGGGGCTGCTCTCCACCGTCGCGCCGGACGCCGTCGCCGAGTATGGCGGCCCACCCCGCGAGGCCCGCCCCCTTCCGGTCGAGGCCGAGGCGCCGACGCAAGGTTCCAAAAGAATCGTGTCGGCCGCCCGCGTCCCGGCCGACCCGGCCACCGTGCCGCTGGCGCTCGCCGAGTTCGTGGCGTCCGCCGGCAACGGCATCACCGATCTCGACACGTTTCGCCAAGTGGTCGCGGCCCTGCGGGCGACGCCCGGTGCCAGCCGCGTCCTGTGCGATGCCGGCTTGATGCCGCGTCACACCCAGGTCGGCGCCTCCGGCACGGTGCTGGCCGCCACCTGCTATTTCGCGCTGGGCATCTCCGGCGCGCCGCAACACCTTCAGGGCGTGGCCGGCTGCGAGCACGTGGTCGCGGTCAACACCGACCTGCACGCCGCGATGATCGAGCGCGCGGGCCTCGCCATCGTGCAGGACGCGCAAGCCGTGATGCCGGCCCTGCTCAAGCTGCTGGTACAGGAAGCGCAAGGGACAGGAGACGAGACCGCATGACCATCGTGGTCCTCCTCTCGGCCGGGCGCCATCCGGTCTCGGGCGCGCCGGTCCTGCCGCGAATGGAGGCGCAGGCGATCCGCATCGCGGCGTCCCTCGGCGAGGCGGTCGGCCTCCATGCCGGCCCGGACGCGGAGGCGGTGCGGGAAGCGCTCGGCCTCGGCCTCACACGGATCGAACACATCGCCCTGCCGGAGGGGCTCGATCCGGTGCCGGCGCTCAGCGCCCGGCTCGCCGCCCTGGCGCCCGATCTCGTGCTGGCCGGGCGGCGCAGTCAGGGCGGCGCCGAGAGCGGCGTCGTCCCCTACGCGCTGGCGGAGGCCCTCGATCTGCTGCTGATCCCCGACGTCGTCGCGGTCTCGGGCGGCGCCGATACGCTCACCCTCGACCAGAGCCTCGGCCGCGGCGCCCTGCGGCGGGTGTCCGTGCGCGGGCCGGTCCTCGCCACGGTGCATCCCGACGCTGCCGCTCCGCACGCGTACGCCTTCGGCAAGGCGAGGCGCGGCGCGGTCGAACTCGTGGGTGCCGCCGCCACCGGCGTGGACGTGCCCCAGGCCATCGTCGAGGAGCGGCCCTATCGCCGTCGGCCGAAGCTGGTGAAGGGCGCGCCGACCGGTGGCTCGGCCGCCGAGCGCCTGAAGGCCGCGACCGGCGAAGGCGGTTCGGCCGCGAAGGGCCGGCTCCTCGTCGAGCCCGACCCCGAAGAGGCCGCACGCGAAATCCTGGCCCATCTGCGCCAGATCGGCGTGCTCGCCGGACCGACAAAATCGAACAGTTGAGAGTTTCAGCCATGGCCCTGAGCCCCGACGACCTCCTGACCCGCCTGCGCGAGCAGGGCATCGCCTACAAGCTGTTCGAGCATCCGCCGGTGCTGACCGTCGAGGCGATGATGGCGGTGTGCGGCGACATCGCGGGCGCCCACACCAAGAACCTGTTCCTGCGCGACGGGAAGAAGACCTACTTCCTCGTCACGCTCCATCACGACGCCGCGGTCGATCTCAAGGCGTTCCGGGCGGTGCTCGGCGCCCGCGGTGGGCTGTCGTTCGCCAGTGCCGATGCGCTGCGCGAACAGCTCGGCGTCGAGAGCGGCGCCGTCTCGCCACTTGCCGCCCTCAACGCGGCGCCGGGCAGCGTGAAGGTCTTCGTTCAAGACAGCCTGCTGGAGGAGACGCGGGTCAACGTCCATCCGTTGGTCAGCACCCGCACGCTCAACCTCGTGCCGGCCGACCTGGTGCAGGCGCTGCGCGCCGAGGGCCACGAGGTCACCGCCTTCGCCCTTCCGGACCCGGGCGCCGAGGCGTCGTCCGCAGCCTGAACGAAAAAGGCCCGGAACACGACCGCTGGTCCTGCTCCGGGCCTTCGAAAACTGTCAGTGCCCTTCCCGGAAGGGCAGCCGGCGATGATCCCCGATCATCGCCGGTTTTGTTTACGCGGCCTGCGCCATCGGCGGGCACGGCAGCGCGAACAGCGATCCGGTCAGGCTGATGGCCGGGAAGGCGACCTCCGGCTGCACCGGCCGACGGCCGAGTTCGGCGCGGGTCAGACCGATATCATCAAGGGCGGCATCGCTCAGGTCGGCGAGCGCGACCTCTACTTCCTTGGCGCGGAGATAGGAGAGAAGACCTTCCGTCAGCTTGATGAACATTGCCTTAACCTCGAACTCCTGGCCGCTGCACTTGATTTCGGCGGCCGGCATGTTGCGAATATGGCGTTTGTTGCGGTGCGGGAGGAGCGCCGGTTCTGAAGATCAGCCCCGCCCTGCGCGCATGCATTGTGCAGAAAGTAACCGATCGGAGCACCATGCCGCCCTTTTATGCAGGGCGCCGCGAGCGGTGGAAGGCTGTGGAGCCCTGCCTCGGAGCCTCATGGTGCGGTGCGACACAGGCCTGAGGGCGCTCTCGGGCGCGCCTCGGCAGGCATGGCGTGCCCGAGACCGGAACCGCGCGGCGGATCCGGGCTCCAAAACGACCGTAGCGGGCATTTCGTGAGGCGCTCTTAACCTCGTTCCGTGTATCTTCACCGAACGAAGGAGCCGCCCCGGACACCATGCGATCGCCCGCCGAACATCGCGCCGAGACGCGCGCACCGCTCCGCTCGGACGAGCGGGACGGTACGCCGCTCGACGCCGGGGGCTCATCCGAGACGATCCGCGAGCGCGTCCTGCAAGCCGGCCTGTGGCTCGGCCTGATCGTCCTCGCCCTCGGGATGACCGCGCTCTGCGCACAGCTCGGCCTCGATCCCGGAGCGGGCGGCGGGGTCGTCGCGGGCGCGGTGGGCACGGCGTTGCTGCTCGTCGCCCTGACCCTGGCGCGGCTCGCCCGCGACCTCGTCGGCGGCGCGGAGCGGGCGGGGCAGATCGCCGAGGCCATCGCGGCGGGCCATCCCGCCGAGGCGTCGCGACGGACCGGCCTTCTGGAGTTCGACCGCCTGCTCGGGCGCCTGGGAACCTTGCGCGCCGCGCGGGACGATCTGGCCGGGCAACTCGCCGCCGCCCGCCTCTCGCCCGAGACCCGGATCGGCACGGCGCTCGCCGCGGGCCTCGCCGGCGAGGCGGTCGCCGTCCGGCTGACGGACGCCGACGGACGCGTGGCGCTGGCCAGCCCCGCCGCGGAGGCGACCGGACGCGAGACGAGCCGGGCGGACGGCGACGAAGCCGTCCTGGCCGACGGGCGCCGGTTCCGGTCCGCCCGGGCCGCCCTGCCCGACGGGTCCGACCTGACGCTGCTGTTCGACGTCACCGCGTTTCGGGCGCGGGAGGACGCGCTCGGCGAGCGCCTGTCCCGGCTCGAGACGGCGCTGGACACCATGGCCCAGGGCTTTCTGCTCTACGACGCCGACCATCGGCTGCTGGCGGTCAACCGGCGCTATCACGAGATCTTCCGTCTGCCGCCCGGCCGCATCGCCGTCGGCATGACCGCCGCCGAGGTGCTGCACCTCAACGTGGATGCGGGGAGCCATCCGGAGGCCAGCCTCGCGGACGCGCTGCTCGAGGTCGATGCCCTGCTCCGCTCCGATTCCACCATGCAGATCCAGCGGCTCGCCGACGGGCGCGTCGTCTCGGTGGCGATCCATCCGCGCGCGCGCGGCGGCTTCGCGGCGATCTACGAGGACGTGACCGAGCGCTGGCAGGCAGAGGCCCGCATCGCCCACATGGCGCGGCACGACGCCCTGACCGACCTGCCCAACCGCCTGCTCCTGCGCGAGCGCATCGAGGGCGCGGTGACGCTGGCGCGCCGGGAGACCGGCTTCGCCGTGCTCTGCCTCGACCTCGACAACTTCAAGCAGGTCAACGACACCCTCGGCCACGGCGTCGGCGACGAATTGCTGCGGGCGGTGGCCCACCGCCTGCGGGCCTGCCTGCGCGAGGTCGATACCGTGGCGCGGCTCGGCGGCGACGAGTTCGCGGTGATCCAGGCCGGCGTCGAGGGGCCGGAGGATGCCGGCACGCTGGCGCGCCGCATCCGCGAAGTCGTGAGCGCGCCCTACACCCTGACGCACCATTCGGTGACGGTCGGCGTCAGCATCGGCATCGCGCTCGCGCCCGCCGACGGGCTGGAGCCGGACCGCCTGATGCAATGCGCCGATGTCGCGCTCTACCGCGCCAAGGCGGACGGACGCGGCGCCTATTGCTTCTTCGAGGCCGAGATGGATGCCCGCCTCCAGGCCCGGCGCGCCCTCGAGCTGGATCTTCGCGCCGCCTTCGAGGCGAAGGCGTTCGAACTCTATTACCAGCCGATCTACGACATCGCGGCCGAGCGCATCTGCGGCTTCGAGGCGCTGCTGCGCTGGACCCATCCGGAGCGCGGCCCTGTCTCGCCCGCCGAGTTCGTGCCGCTGGCGGAGGAAATCGGCCTGATCGTGCCGCTCGGCGAATGGGTGCTGCGCGCGGCCTGCCGCGAGGCGGCGGGCTGGCCCGACGACCTCAAGGTCGCGGTCAACGTCTCGGCGGCGCAGTTCACGTCGTCCGGCCTCATCGCCACGGTGCGCGACGCGCTGGCCGAGAGTCACCTGCCCGCCCGCCGGCTCGAACTGGAGATCACCGAGAGCGTGCTGCTGGTCAACGGCAACGCCACGGTCGCGATCCTGCACGGCCTGCGGGGCCTGGGCAGCCGCATCGCCATGGACGATTTCGGCACGGGATATTCCAGCCTCAGCTACCTGCGCAGCTTCCCCTTCGACAAGATGAAGATCGATCGCTGCTTCATCCGCGACCTCACCGTCGAGCAGGGCTCGGGCTTCATCGTGCGGGCGGTGATCAGCCTCGCCTCCAGCCTCGGCATGACCACGACGGCGGAAGGGGTCGAGACACCCGAGCAACTCCGGCGCCTGCGCGAGGAGGGCTGCAACGAGGTCCAGGGCTATCTGTTCAGCCCGCCGGTGCCGGCCTCCGAACTGCCCGCCCTCCTGAAGGCCTGGAACGACGGCGGCCGCCGGGCGGCTTGAGCCCTTCTCGATGTCCCGAACGGCCTATCGCCGTTCGGTCTCATGCGAAGCGGCACGGAACCGGACCGATGGTCCCGTTCCGTGCGTCCGGCAGACGCCCGCCGCCCCGCCGTCGCGGGGGCCATCGGCGATGAGGCGGCATCCTCGCCGATTGGTCTTACGCGGCCTCCCGCGCCGGCGGGCGCTCCCGCGACACCTTCGCCACCGCCGCGCGCAGGGTGGCGAGGTCGGCGTCCGGCGCCATGCCGGCGGTGGCGAGATGGCGTCGGAACGCCCGCGCCCCGGGCCGCCCATTGAACAGGCCGAGCATGTGCCGGGTGAAGGAATGGAGCCGCGTGCCGGCGGCCAACGCGTCGTGGATCGTCGGCGCCAGCGCCTCGACCGCCGCGAAGGCATCCGCGACCGGGGCGGGCTCGCCGAAGAGTTCGGGATCGACGCCGAGCAGGATCGCCGGCTCGGTATAGGCGGCACGCCCCACCATCACGCCATCGACCTCCGCCAGCCGTTCCTTGGCGGCCTCGATCGTGGCGATGCCGCCGTTGATCGCGATCGGCAGATCGGGCCGGGCCGCCTTGAGGCGGGCGACGCGGCCGTAATCGAGGGGCGGCACGTCGCGGTTCTCCCGCGGCGACAGGCCCTTCAGCCACGCCTTGCGGGCATGCACGATCAACCCGTCGACACCCGCCGCCGCCACCGCCTGGGCCATGGCGTCGAGGGCTTCTTCCGTGTCCTGGTCATCGACGCCGAGGCGGCACTTCACCGTCACCGGCACGGAGACGGCGGCCTTCATCGCCGCCACGCACTCGGCCACCAGCGTCGGCTCGCGCATCAGGCAGGCGCCGAACCGGCCCTCCTGCACCCGGTCGGACGGGCAGCCGACATTGAGGTTGATCTCGGCATAGCCGAACGCCTCCGCGATCCGCGCCGCGCGCGCCAGATCGCCCGGATCGGAGCCGCCGAGCTGCACCGCCACCGGCTGCTCCGCCGCATCGAACCCGAGCAGGCGCTGCCGGTCGCCGTGCAGCACCGCCCCCGTGGTCACCATCTCGGTGTAGAGGCGGGCCCGGCGCGACAGGACGCGGTGGAACGCCCGGCAATGCCGGTCGGTCCAGTCCATCATCGGGGCGACGGAGAAGCGCAGGTCGCGGGCGATCATCCGCGGCTCAGTGCCGGTGGTCGTGGTCATGGCCGTGCTTGTGGTCGTGTTCGTGGGAATGTTCGTGCGTGTGGGCGTGGTCGTGCGAATGCCCGTGCGAATGCCCGTGATCGTGCTTTTCGGCGTGATGATGGTGGTCGTGATCGTGCCCGTGGTCGTGACCGTGATGATCGTGCGAATGATCGTGGCCGCAGGTGCTGTGGTCGTGGGCGGCCTTTTCCGGGCGGAAGGCGCGGGAGACCGGCTCGGCGGCGCAGCCCGAGCCGCGCACCAGCTCCGCCGCGCTCGCCGGCACGTAGAGCACGTCGGCCCCGACCTCGGCCGGAACATGGCTGCCGCCGAGCTGCCAGGCGAGGCGCAGGAGCCGGGCCGGGCTGCCGGCGCGCACTTCGAGCAGAGCCTCCTCGGCCGCCTTGACGCCGACGAGGCGACCGTCCTCCAGGCGCAGGGCGTCGCCGTCCTCCAGACCGGAGGCCCGCTCCAGGGCGAGATCGAGGCACAATCCACCCGCCGTGTGGAAGTGGGCATGCGCCTTCGCGCGGGCCGCGTGGTCGAGGGTCACCGTGTCGACGACCTGATCGGGCCGGACGGCGGCCTTGCGGACGATCTGACGGGCTATGGGCATGGCATCCTCGGACAGGGCGGGGCCGAAAGGCCGACGTTTTTGCAACAGGTGCGCATCAGATGGCAGGCGCGGGCCCAAAAGTCATGCCCCGGCGCGAACCCGTCGCAATCTTGGCCGTTTCGTGTGCCGGTGCTCAAAGACCAGCGGCGCCCGGCGGGATCCTCTCGCGACGAGGCCGGAGCGCCGTTGCACAAGGGAGTTGCACGACCATGAAGACCCTGATCGCCGCCGCGCTCGCCGGCAGCCTCGCGCTCTCGCTCGGCGCCTGCAACACGCCTCAGGACCGCGCCCTCGGCGGCGCCGCGCTCGGCGCGGGCCTCGGCGCCGCGGTAGGCGGCCTCGCCACCGGCCGGGCCGGCGGCGCGCTCGCCGGTGCCGCGATCGGCGGCGCGGGCGGTGCCATCGCGGGCGCCGCCACGGCTCCGCGCTGCCCCTACGGCACGTATCGCGACGAATTCGGCAACGTCTACTGCCGCTGATCGCGACGACGGCACGTCGGGAAGGGCCGGAGCTCACGAACGAGCCCCGGCCCTTTCTCGTTCGGCTCGGCCTCGGTTGACGACGGACTTGCACCGCGCCCCGCTTTGCGGCGTTACACTCAGGCGACCGATTCCCCGAAAGAAGCCCCGAGCGCCCGTGCCCCGTCCCGATCTGTTTCACGTCGCCCTGAACGGAGCCGGCCTGTGAGCGGCGGCCTCTGGGGCAAGATCGGCGGGGCCGGGCTCGGTGGGCTGATCGGCGGGCCGCTCGGTGCGCTGGTCGGGGGCGTGGCCGGCCACTTCCTCGTCGATCGCGAGGGCGCGCCGTTCGGGCCGACGCCGCGGGACGTGGTGTTCACGACGGGCCTCGTCGCGCTCGCGGCCAAGATGGCCAAGTCCGACGGTGTCGTGACCGATTCCGAGGTTCAGGCCTTCGGGCAGGTGGTGCAGGTCGCGCCCGAGGCACGGGCCGGGGTCCAGCGCCTGTTCGATCTCGCCAAGGCGACGACCGACGGGTTCGAGGCCTATGCCGGCCAGCTCGCCTCGACCTTCGGAGAGGAACCCGCGCTCCTGGAGGACGTGCTCGACGGCCTGTTCCACATCGCCAAGGCCGACGGGGCGATCCACGAGAAGGAAGAGCGCTACCTGCGCGCGGTCGCCGGCATCTTCGGCTTCGACGAGGACGGATTCCGCCGCATCGCCGCCCGCCACGTCCGGCTTGCCGACGATCCCTACCTCGTGCTCGGGCTGGAGCGCTCCACCGACGACGCCGCGCTGAAGGCGGCCTACCGGCGCCTCGTGGCCGAGACCCATCCGGACCGGGCGCTGGCCCGCGGTCTGCCGCCGGAAGCCGTCGCGATCGCCACGCACCGGTTGGCCGCGATCAACGCCGCCTGGGACCGGATCGCCGCCGAGCGGGGCCTGCGGTGACGTTTTCCCCCGACAGCCCGGTCGCGACCGCGGTGCTGCCCTCGGAGAATCGCGGCGAACGGATCAGCGGGCCGGCCGATATGCTCATCCTGCACTACACCGGCATGCCGACGGCGGACGGCGCGCTGGCACGCCTGCGCGACCCGGCGGCGGAAGTCTCGGCCCATTACCTCGTGTTCGAGGACGGGCGCGTGGCGCAGCTCGTGCCGGAGGCCGAGCGGGCGTGGCATGCCGGGCGCGGCTTCTGGGCCGGCCTCACCGACATCAATTCCCGCTCGATCGGCATCGAGATCGTCCATCCGGGCCATGACGGCGGCCTGCCGCCCTATCCGACGGCGCAGATCGAGTCGGTCATCCTGCTGTGCGCCGACATCCTCGCCCGCACGCGGATTCCGGCTGCGCGGGTGCTCGCCCATTCCGACGTGGCGCCCGCCCGCAAGGAGGATCCCGGCGAGAACTTTCCGTGGGACCGTCTCGCGGCGGCGGGCATCGGCCACTGGGTCGCGCCCGCGCCGATCCGCGACGGGCGCTTCTTCGCCAGGGGCGAGGCGGGCGAGCCGATCGCCGCGCTGCAAGCCATGTTCGCCCTCTACGGCTACGACCAGCCGGTGACGGGCCGGTTCGACGAGGACATGCAGGCCGTCGTCACCGCCTTCCAGCGCCATTTCCGCCAAGCCCGCGTCGATGGCGTGGCCGATTCCTCGACGATTACGACCCTGCGCGACCTCATCGCCGCCCTGCCCGGCTGATACTCAGCGGATACCTATCGGCGATGCTCGCGACGCATCGCCGATGGCCCGCGCGACGGTGGGGCGGCGGCCGTCCCCTGATGCACGCGACCGCACCATCGTTCCGGGCAGCGTCGCGTGACACGTTCTGGAAAGAACCGGCGTCGGGCGGCGTTTCGTCGCCACCGCGCGGGCCGGCCCGCGCCTGCCCTATCTGCCCGCCCCCATGTTCGTGTTCTACTGGATCGTCGGCGTCCTGTTCGGGGCGGTGTTGCTCGCGGCGCTGGCCCGGCGGATCGGCGCGCCCTATCCGGCGCTGCTCGCGCTCGGCGGGGCCGGGCTCGCCTTCCTGCCCGGCGTGCCGAACCTGAGCCTCGATCCCGAGCTCGCGCTCGCCCTGTTCCTCGCCCCCGTGCTGATGGATGCGGGCTACGACATCTCGCTGCGCGACATGGCCCGCAACTGGCGCCCCATCGCCGGGCTCGCCATCGGCGCGGTTCTGGCCACCACCGCAGCGGTCGCGGCGGTGGCGATCTGGCTCGTGCCCGACATGCCGCTCTCGGCCGCCATCGTGCTCGGCGCCATCGTCGCCCCGCCGGATGCGGTCGCGGCGCTCACCGTGCTCGCCCACGTGCCGCTGCCGCATCGCTTGGCCACGATCCTGCGCGGCGAGAGCCTGCTCAACGATGCCGCCTCGCTGCTGATCTACCGCCTGGGCGTCGCGGCGGCGGTGACGGGGCACTTCTCACCCCTGGAAGTGGCGCCGGCCTTCCTGTTCGGCGTCGTCGGCGCCCTGATCGCCGGGCCGCTGGCGGCCTTCGTCTACCTGCGGGTGCTGCGCCGCTTCACCGACGTGTCGATCGCCATCGTGCTCCAGTTCGTCGTCACCTTCGGCCTGTGGATCGCCGCCGAGGCGGTCGAGCTGTCGGGCGTGCTGACCGTCGTCAGCTTCGCCATCACCGTGGCCCGCTACGCACCGGGCCAGACCGCGCCACGCCAGCGGGTGATCTCGAACGCGGTGTGGGAGACGGTGATCTTCGTCCTCAACGTTCTGGCCTTCGTGCTGATCGGCAACCAGATCGGGCCGATCCTGGCGCGGCTCACCGCGGCGCAGGAACTCTCCTACGCCTTCGTGGCCGGGGCGATCGTCGCCACCGTCATCGCGGTGCGCATCGCCTGGGTGCTGCCGGCCAGCGGCCTCCGCCGGATGCGCTTCGGCGAGCGCGGCGAGAGCGGACCACGGGCCGATCTCGGGCTCGGCGCGGGCTTCGCCGTGTCCTGGGCCGGGATGCGCGGTCTCGTCACGGTCGCGGCCGCCCTCGCCCTGCCGGAGGGCGGGCCCGGCGGCGGCGGCTTCCCCTATCGCGACCTGATCGTGCTGACCGCCTTCTGCGTCGTCATCGGCACTCTGGTGATCCAGGGGCTGAGCTTGCGCCCGCTGCTGGCGCGGCTCGGCCTGGAGGACGCCGACCCGGTCGGGCGCGAGGTCGGCCGCGCCCGGGCCGAGGCCTACGGCGCCGCGATGGAGACCCTGAAGGGTGACACCTCCGAAGCCGCAGACGCCCTGCGCCGGGAGTTCCACGCCGTCCTTGCCGAGGCCGAGGCCCACGAGGAGGGCCTCGCCCCCGAGGGCCTGCCCACCGACGAGCCCCGCCGCCGCGCCGTGCGCGCCGCCCGCGACCGCATCCTGGCGCTGCGCCGCACCGGCCGCATCGGTGACGATGCCTTCTTCGTGCTGGAGGAGGAGCTGGATTGGGCCGAACTCAACGCCACGCCGCGGGCCGAGGCGTGAGGGGTTTTTGCCGGGGCCGCCGGCTCGGGTGCTTCCTCCCTGCTACAATGCGCGAGGAGCGGGAGGCTTAACTCGAAAGGATCTTTCTCGATCCATCGAGACTTGCGCATCCGAACTCTGAAGTCCGACGGCTCACCGACGCAGCGGCCGGTCCACACGCTCCTTGCCAAGTCGAGCCGAAGGAGCCCAACGCTCACGGAGCCCGGAGAGGCTGCCCCCCCGGTGCCGGTTTCGTTCCGCAACGAATGTGCGGCCGACCCCGGACTGCGACATTCTATAAAGCGGTGCACTCCCGAATCCGAGTGCCTTGCGCCGACCCTGCGGCGGGCGGTCGCGGGCGCCCCGAAAAACGCGATGCTTGCCAGGGCCCTGCAGTCGCCTGCGCCCCGATCACGGTGAACGCGCTCCCTTACCCGTTAACGGATTCGGCAACATCCCGCACGGTGAACTGGGAAAAAGCGGCAATTTGGGTCTTGCGGGCCGGGCCGGTCTGGGCGATACACCTCGGGCGCTGAAAAATCAGTGCGCCGTCAGTATCTTACGATCTTCTTAGAGTGACGATCGCGCGGTTCTGGCGTCCGATAATGTTGCAGGAGAAACACCATGAAGTGGGCCGCCCCCATCGTTTCCGAGATCTGCGTCGGCATGGAAGTCACGAGCTACGAGTCGGCCGAGATCGACACCTTCAACTAAGAAGGTTTGAGCCGGGCCTGGGCGATCGCGGACGAGCGGGTACACACCATGCATGTCGTGATCCTGGGCTCGGCGGCGGGCGGCGGCGTTCCTCAGTGGAACTGCCGCTGCTCCATCTGCTCCCTGGCCTGGGCGGGTGACGCCAGGGTCAAGCCCCGCACGCAGTCGAGCATCGCGGTCTCTCCCGATGGAGAACGCTGGCTCCTGCTGAACGCCTCCCCCGACATCCGCCAGCAGATCCAGGCCAATCCGCAGATGCATCCGCGGGAGGGCCTGCGTCACTCGCCGATCCACGCGGTGCTGCTGACGAACGGCGACGTCGATCACGTCGCGGGCCTTCTCACCCTGCGCGAGGGCCAGCCCTTCACCCTCTACGCCACGCCCGGCATCCTCGGTTCGGTCACCGACAACCGCGTCTTCGACGTGATGGCGGCCGACGTGGTGAAGCGGCAGACGATCGCCTTGAACGAGACCTTCGAGCCGGTGCCCGGCTTGCAGGTCACCCTGTTCTCCGTGCCCGGCAAGGTGCCGCTCTGGCTGGAGGATTCCTCCATGCAGATCGGCGCCGAGACCGAGACCACGGTCGGCACCATGATCGAGGCCGGGGGCAAGCGCCTCGCCTACATCCCCGGCTGCGCCCGCGTCACCGACGACCTCAAGGCCCGCGTCTCGGGGGTCGATGCCCTGCTGTTCGACGGCACGGTGCTGGAGGACGACGACATGATCCGCGCGGGCGTCGGCACCAAGACCGGCTGGCGCATGGGCCATATCCAGATGAACGGCGAGACCGGTTCGGTCGCGTCCTTCGCCGATGTCGAGATCGGCCGGCGCGTGTTCGTCCATATCAACAACACCAATCCGGTGCTGGTCGAGGGGTCCCCCGAACGCGCCGGCGTCGAGCAGCGGGGCTGGACCGTGGCCCATGACGGGCTGACGCTCGACCTCTAAGCTCGAACTAAGAATGCGCGGCCTGGAAACCTCCGGCCCGACCGAATATATTTTGCGCGATACAATCGCGCGATGGGCGCCCTGTCCTTCACGGCGACGGCGGCCCATCTTAGAGTCGCTCTCAGGACGCGCCCCCGAGAGTCCCAAAAAACGCCAGAGAGACGGGGAGAGCCCAACGCCATGACCGCCCAATTTCCGCCCCCCGTCCCCGATGCCGGCGACCGGCTCCTGAGCCACGAGGAGTTGGAGGCGGCGCTCCGCGACATCGGCGCCCGCCGCTACCACAACCTGCACCCGTTCCACCGCCTGCTGCATGACGGCAAGCTCTCGAAGGATCAGGTCCGGGCCTGGGCGCTCAACCGCTACTATTATCAGGCGATGATCCCGGTGAAGGATGCCGCCGTGCTCGCCCGCCTGCCGGACGCGCAGCTGCGCCGGATCTGGCGCCAGCGCATCGTCGATCACGACGGCGACCACGAGGGTGACGGCGGCATCGAGCGCTGGCTGAAGCTCGCCGAAGGCGTCGGGTTTGAGCGCGACTACATCCTCTCCACCAAGGGCATCCTCTCGGCGACCCGCTTCTCGGTCGATGCCTATGTCCACTTCGTCTCCGAGCGCAGCCTGCTCGAGGCCATCGCCTCCTCGCTGACCGAGATGTTCTCGCCGACCATCATCTCCGAGCGCGTCGCCGGGATGCTGAAGAACTACGACTTCATCACCAAGGACACGCTGGCCTATTTCGACAAGCGCCTGACCCAGGCCCCGCGCGACGCCGACTTCGCCCTCGACTACGTCAAGCAGCACGCCAAGACGCCGGAGCAGCAGCGCGCCGCCATGGCCGCGCTGACCTTCAAGTGCAACGTGCTCTGGACCCAGCTCGACGCGCTGTACTTCTCCTACGTCGCGCCGGGCATGATCCCGCCGGATGCGTGGCAGCCGGGCGAGGGCCTCGTCGCCGAGGGTTCGCCGGCCGCGAAGTCCGGCGCGTTCTCGGGCGGCGACGTGCCGCGCCTGCCCCGTGGCGTGCGCCTGCGTTTCGACGATGTGCGGGGCAAGCACGTGCTGCTCGCCCCCGAGCGCACCTTCGATCTCGACGACAACGCCGTCGCAGTCCTCAAGCTCGTCGACGGGAACAGCAGCGTGTCGCAGATCGCCCGCACCCTGGGCGAGACCTACGACGCCGACCCCGCCGTCATCGAGGCCGACATCGTCGTGATGCTGGCCGACCTCGCGCAGAAAAGGGTCTTGGAGCGATGAACGCACCCGCGCCCGCCCCCTCCCCCACCGAGGTGATCCCGGCCCCCGTGGGTCTGCTCGCCGAGCTGACCCACCGCTGCCCCCTGCGCTGCCCCTATTGCTCGAACCCGCTCGAACTCGACCGGCGCTCGGCCGAGCTCGACACGGCGACGTGGCTGCGGGTGCTGAGCGAGGCGTCGGCGCTGGGGGTGCTTCACGTCCACCTTTCGGGCGGCGAGCCGACGGCGCGGCCCGACATCGTCGAGATCACGGCCAAATGCGCCGAACTCGGTCTCTACTCGAACCTGATCACCTCCGGGGTCGGCGGGGCGCTCGCCAAGCTCGACGCCCTCTACGACGCCGGCCTCGACCACGTGCAGCTCTCGGTGCAGGGCGTCGATGCCGCCAACGCCGAGAAGATCGGCGGCCTGAAGAACGCGCAGCCGCAGAAGATGCAGTTCGCGGCCCGCGTCACCGAACTCGGCCTGCCGCTGACGCTCAACTCGGTGATCCACCGCGGCAACATCCATGAGGTGCCGGGCTTCATCGATCTGGCGGTCAAGCTCGGGGCCAAGCGGCTGGAAGTGGCCCATACGCAGTATTACGGCTGGGCCTACGTCAACCGCGCGGCGCTGATGCCGGACAAACGCCAAGTCGACGAGTCGATCCGCATCGTCGAGGCGGCGCGCGAGCGGCTGAAAGGTCAGCTCGTCATCGACCTCGTGGTGCCGGACTACTACGCCAAGTACCCGAAGGCCTGCGCGGGCGGCTGGGGCCGCAAGCTCATGAACGTGACGCCCCAGGGCAAGGTGCTGCCCTGCCACGCCGCCGAGACCATCCCCGGCCTCGAATTCTGGTACGTGAACGATCACTCGCTCGGCGACATCTGGGCGAAGTCCCCGGCGTTCGCGGCCTATCGCGGCACGTCGTGGATGAAGGAGCCCTGCCGCTCCTGCGACCGCCGGGAGAAGGATTGGGGCGGCTGCCGCTGCCAGGCGCTGGCGCTCACGGGCGACGCCGCCAACACCGATCCGGCCTGCTCGCTCTCGCCGCTGCACGGGAAGATGCGCGATCTCGCCGCGGAAGAGGCTGCCGAGAACCCGCCGGACTATATATACCGCACCATCGGGACGAATGTGCAAAGTCCTTTGACCGAGAAGGCACCCCTTTGAACCGCAAGCTTCTGTTGGCCGCGCTCGCCGCGGCCTCTCTCACCACCGTCTCCCTGGCCGTGACCGCCGTGCAGGCGGCCCCCGACACGCCCGCTCCGACGCCGGTCGCGACCGACGCCGGCAAGGGCGCACCGGATGCCGGCGACCTGCTGTTCGAGCGTCCGCAACTCAAGAACACCGCGCCGGGCAGCACGATCACCTACGATTACCTGCGCCGCAGCGGCATCGTCCGCGGTCCCTACGGCCCGCCGCTCAACGACGAGATCAAGTTCACGATCGAGCCGGGCAAGAGCGCCGAGAGCCGCGATGTGCGGGTGCAGATGTTCTCCGGCGCCAACCGCGTCCCGGCCGGCCCCTTCATCGACATGCCGGGCAACCCCGTCCTGAGCCTGTTCCTCGAGAACCATCTCAAGGGTCTGGCCGGCCTGCTGGAGGCCAATCCGCGCTACCTCAAGAACGCGATCCGCAAGGGCATGCGCGAGAAGGCCAAGGTCACCCCGACGGAGGTCGAGTACAAGGGCCGCAAGGTCGAGGGCTGGCGCGTCGAGATGCAGCCCTTCCTCGGCGACCCGCTGACCGACCGCATGCGCGGCTTCGACAATCTCACCTACACGTTCGTCACCTCGCCGGAGGTCCCGGGCGAGATCGTCTCGATCCGCGCCAGCGCGACCAAGCCGGATGGCGGCGAACTCCTCGAAGAGAGGCTCGACTATGATCAGAAGGACTCTTGAGATTGCGGCCGCGGGGCTCGTCGCCGCGATCCTGATGTCTCCCGCCCAAGCGGAAGAAAACGACTACCCGACGGATGCCCGCGCCGATTACGTGTTCGGCTGCATGGCCGCCAACGGACAGACCCGCGAGGCGCTGGAGAAGTGCTCCTGCTCGCTCGACGCGATGGCCGCGATCCTGCCCTACGACAAGTACGTGCAGGCCTCGACCATCCTGTCGATGCGCCAGGGCATCGGCCAGCGCACCACGGCGTTCAAGGCGACCAAGATGTTCGACGACCGCGTCGCCGACCTCCGCCGCGCCCAGGCCGAAGCGGAAATCCGCTGCTACCGCGGCGCCAGCTGATTTTTTTGACGGATGCCGGGGGGCTGGCCTCCCGGCGCCTGAGCGGCTAGGCGGATTCGGCTTTTCACGCGCGAAAAAAAGATCCGATGGCTGCCTCTCCTCCCCCGAGCCGCCTCCAGGCGCTGCTGCCCGATCTCGGGCGGCGCACGCTGGTGATGGGCATCCTCAACGTCACGCCGGATTCGTTCTCGGACGGAGGCCGGTTCGAGGGCGTCGAGGCCGCCCGCGCGCAAGCCGCCGCCCTCATCACGGAGGGCGCGCATATCCTCGATATCGGCGGGGAATCGACCCGGCCGGGCCACGCGCCGGTCCCGGCCGCGGAGGAACAGGCCCGCGTCCTGCCGGTGATCGAGGCGCTTACCCCCGGCCTGTCCGTCCCGATCTCCATCGACACCTACAAGGCCTCAACCGCCGCCGTGGCCCTTAAGGCCGGCGCGACCCTCGTCAACGACGTCTGGGGCCTGCAGCGCGAGCCCGACATCGCCCGCGTCGCCGCCGACCACGGCGCGCCGGTCATCGTCATGCATAACCGCGAGACGATCGATCCGGACCTCGACATCGTCGCCGACATGCAGTGCTTCTTCGAGCGCTCGCTGACCATCGCCCGCAAGGCCGGCATCCGGGATGCCGACATCGTCCTCGATCCGGGCATCGGCTTCGGCAAGAGCTGGGACCAGCATCTCGAAGCCCTGCGGCGCCTGCCCGAGATCCGCGCGCTCGGCTTCCCCCTCCTCGTCGGCGTCTCGCGCAAGAGCCTGCTCGGGCGGCTGCACGACCGCGAGACCGCGCCACGCGACCGCCTCGTCGGCTCGATTGCCGCCCATGTGCTGGCCGGGACGCTGGGCGCCGACATCGTCCGCGTGCACGACGTCGCCCAGCATATCGAGGCCCTGCGCGTGCTCGACGCCGTGATGAGACCGGAAACCGCCCGTGGCTGACCGCATCCTCGTCCACCGCATCGCGGTCTTCGCCCGCCACGGCGTGCTGCCCGAAGAGGAGCGGCTCGGTCAGCGCTTCTACATCTCGCTGGATTGCCGGCTCGACCTCGCGGAGGCGGGCCGCAGCGACGACGTGGCCCACACCGTGAGCTACGCCGACCTCGCGCAGATCGCCGTCGCGACCGCCACCGAGCGTCGCTTCGCTCTGATCGAGGCCCTGGCCGAAGCGATCGCGCAGACCTGCCTCTCTCGGTTTTCCCGGATCGAGCGCATTCGGGTCCGGATCGACAAGCCGAGCGCGCCGATCCCGACCGTGCTCGATTACGCGGCCATCGAGATCGAGCGGGAGCGCCGGCCATGACCCGCGCCACTCTCGGCCTCGGCAGCAATATCGGCGACAAGGCCGCGATGCTCGCGCAAGCCGTCGAGCGGCTGGCCGCTTGGCCCGGCATCCGCCTCGTCGCCCGCTCGGCCGATTACCGCACGCCCCCCTGGGGCGACACCGATCAGGACTGGTTCCTCAACGCGGCGGTCGCGGTCGAGACCGAACTGACGCCGCACGCTCTGCTGGAGGCCTGCCTCGCGATCGAGGCGGCCCTCGGCCGCGTGCGCGAGCGCCGCTGGGGCCCACGGGTGATCGACATCGACGTCCTCTCCTACGAGGGCGCCGAGGTTTCGGACGAACGGCTGGTGCTGCCGCACCGCTACGTCCGCGAGCGCGCCTTCGTGCTGGTGCCGCTGGCCGAGATCGCCCCCGATCTCGTCATCGGCGGCGAAACGGTGCGGGATGCCCTCGCAAAGCTCGACGCGACCGGAATCGAGCGCCACGCCTGAAAAGAGCCCGGATGCTTCGCGCATCCGGGCTCTTTGTCCTATCGAAGACCGAAAATCCGCTTCAGGGCGTCTTCGTATCCGGGCCCGGTTCGAGGAGTTTGTTCTCTTCCTCGGCGAGCAACGGCACGTCGTAGTCCCGCAGCACCTTCTCGATGTCGTCCTTGCGCTTGCGCAGGACGGTGTTGATCTTGCGCTTCCAGTCGTCCTCGCCCTGCCGCACGCCCATCGAGACGCGGAAGGTCAGCGCGGGGCGGCCCGGCTCGTTGAGCAGGGGCACGACCTCCATCGGCACGCCGCTCTGCTTGGCCAGCCAGCCGGCGGCGGCGCCCCACAGGATCGCCGCGTCGATCTTCTTCTCGGCGAGGTCGGCGATGACCGCGGCGGCGACCGTCTGGTGCTTGCGGTCGTCCCCGAAGGCATAGGGCGCGTAGGGCGTCATCCGCTCGCCCGCGAGTCCGAGTTCGCCGAGGCGGGCGACCGGGGGCGTACCGGCGATGATGCCGATCTTCTTGTCCTTGAGCCGCGGATCGTCGAGCCCCTTGAGCCCCTCGATCTCGCCCTTACGGGTCACGACGGCGTAGGAGGACCGGTAATAGGGGTTCGTCGGCTGAACCACCTCACCGCCGGAGGTGCCGATGATCAGGTCGCACAACCCGCTGCCGAGGGTGTTGCGGACGAAGCCCGGCCCCTGGGTCAACCAGTAATAGCGCAGTTTGACCTTCAGCTCGTCGGCGACGATGGCCGCGATCTTGTTCTCGAAACCGTCTCCCTTGCGCTGGGAGAACGGCATGTTGCCGGGGTCCGAGCAGACCCGCAGGACATCGGTCGTGACGAGATCGGGCAGGTGCTGGGCCCGAGCGTCGCGCGCCCCTGCCGAAACCAGCAGGAGCGCGACGACGACGACGAAGGAATGGCTCCGGGGCATCAGCCGCCCAGGCACTCCGTCTCCGCCTTCTTGTAGGTCTCGGGCTTGTCTTCCTTCTCGGCCGGACGGGCACGGCCCCAGGCACCGGCGGCGCGGGCGCGCAGGTACACGTAGAGGTCGTTGGCGTAGCACATCACGTTCTTGTTGTCGCCGAAGGCGGGCATCACCTGATTGGCGGTGTTGTTCACGTCCTGCTTGCCGCCGGCGAGGATGCCGTAGAACTCTTCGTAGGAGAGGCGCTTCAGCGAATCCTTGAGAGCGGGCGCGTAGGTGGAGCCCATGCCGTCCGGACCGTGGCAGACGTGGCACTCCGCGTGATAGCGGCGGTAGCCCGCGTAGGTGTACCAGTCGACCTTCTTGCCGTCATTGGTGATGCGGAAGGTCGGGTGACCGTCCTTGTCGAGATACTTGCCGTCCTCATCCTTCACGGCGGTCGCAGCCTTCAGGACCGGCTCGTCGATCTCCTTGGCATTGGGATCGAGCTTGTTGGCAAAGTCGGTCTTGGCGTCCTGCGCGAAGACGAGGGTGGCCGTGGGGACCGTGCCGAGAACGGCGGCGCCGACGAGACCAAGCAGAGCAAGGGTTTTCATTGAGGACAACGACGTTTCTCCCGAGACCGTGATGTTGCACCGCAACATAGGCGTGCGGTTACGGCGGCTTTCTTACATGCTCATTATAAAAACATAAAGATGCCGGCACGGAAACCGCGCCGGCATCTCTTTGCATGGCTGGACCATGCGACCGAGCGTCTCTGACGTGCCCCTGGGCGGACCGGGGGCTCCCCCGCCGGCCCGGAAGCCGGCGGGAGATGGTCGGGAGACTTAGTTGTTCGGCAGGGAGAAGACGGTGAGCTGACCGCCGAGGTTGGTGTAGCTCGACAGGGCGGCGTAGCCACCCACCGCGCCGAGGCCGGCGTTCGGGTCGGTCAGACCGGCCGCGAGGCCGATGCCGGCCCAGCCGCCGACGCCCGACAGGACGCCCACGTACTGCTTGCCCTTGTGCTCGTAGGTCATCACGTTGCCGATGATGCCCGACGGGGTCTTGAACTTGTACAGCTCCTTACCCGTCTTCGAGTCGACCGCCTTCAGGTAGCCCTCGAGGGTGCCGTAGAACACCACGTCGCCCGCCGTCGCCAGCGCACCGCACCAAACCGAGAACTGCTCGGGGTTCGACCACTTGATCTTCCCGTTCACGCCGTCCCAGGCGATGAAGTTGCCCATGCCGCCGTGCGAGCCGGGGGCCGGGTACATCGACAGGGTCGCGCCGACATAGGGCTGGCCCGGGGTGTAGGTCACCTTGAAGGGCTCGTAGTCCATGCAGACGTGGTTGGTCGGAACGTAGAACAGCTGGGTCTTGGGCGAGTAGGCCGCCGGCTGCTGGTCCTTCGAACCGAGCGCCGCCGGGCAGATGCCCTTGGAGTTCACGTCCTCACCGTTCTGCTCGGTCGAGTACTTCGACACGACCAGCGGACGGCCGTAGGTCTTCGAACCCTTGTCCATGTCGACCTTGGTGGCCCAGTTCACCACCGGATCGTACTTCTCGGCGACCAGCAGGGCGCCGGTGTCGCGGTTCAGCGTGTAGCCGAAGCCGTTACGGTCGAAGTGGGTCAGGAGCGGCTGCTCCTTGCCGTCGATCTTCTGATCCGTGAGGATCATCTCGTTGATGCCGTCGTAATCCCACTCGTCGTGGGGGGTCATCTGGTAGACCCACTTGGCCTTGCCGGTATCGGGGTTACGCGCCCACACCGTCATCGACCACTTGTTGTCGCCCGGACGCTGCTTCGGGTTCCAGGTCGAGGGGTTGCCCGAGCCGTAGTAGAAAAGGTCGAGCTTGGGATCGTAGGAGAACCAGCCCCAGGTGCAGCCGCCGCCCTGCTTCCACTGATCGCCTTCCCAGGTCTTCAGCGAAGCGTCCTTCTCGACCGGCTTGCCGAGCTCGGTGGTCTTGCCGGCTTCGATCAGGGTCTGATCGTCCGGGCCCATCGAGTAGCCGCGCCAGATCTTCTTGCCGTCCTTGAGCGAGTAGGCGGTGACGTGGCACTGCACGCCGAACTCGCCGCCGGAGATGCCGACGATGACCTTGTCCTTCACCGGGAGTACGGTGGCGGTGTTGGTCTCACCCTTGGACGGGTCGCCGTTCTTGACCGACCAGTTCACCTTGCCGGTCTTGGCGTCGAGGGAGACGACGGTGGTGTCGGCCTGGTGCAGGATGATCGTGCCGTCAGCGTAGGCCAGACCGCGGTTGACGGTGTCGCAGCACATCACCGGGATGACCGACGGGTCCTGCTTCGGCTCGTACTTCCACACGATCTTGGCGCCCTGGTCGAGGTCGAGGGCGTAGACGATGTTCGGGAAGGGGGTGTGGACGTACATCATGTTGCCGACGACGAGCGGGGCGCCCTCGTGGCCGCGCAGCACGCCGGTCGAGAAGGTCCAGGCGACCTGGAGGTTCTTGACGTTGCTGGCGTTGATCTGGTCGAGCTTGGAATAGCGGGTGTTGGCGTAATCGACCGTCTGAAGCGCCTGCTCCGCCGGGTTGGCGATGGACTTCAGAACGCTCTCGTTGGCCAGGGCCGGGGTCGCCGCAGCGATGCCAGCGCCGAGGGCGAGAAGGTGTACCGCTCTCATGGATTCCTCCGACAGATCTTGATCTTCAGCAGACAGCACAAAGTCTTGCCGCTGAAGACTGACCTGTTGTTTGCGACAGGGATCAGTTGAGCTCCGGCAACTCGCGAAAAGACGCCGACGGCACGGGATTATCCCGATCCATCAACGGCTTACCCGGTCGGAGCCGCATCCCTAGCGGCCCCCTCAGTCCGAAGCTTGAACGAACTCTAAGAAAATTTCGGGCGGCGTCAACACGCTTTCTCTGGTCGAATGTCGCAGGTGGGCAGGCACAGTCGGATAAATTTTCTTGTCGCCGCCGCCTTTTTGCGCTGCAACAAATTGTACGCGGCGCAAAAGTCCATGGTTCAACTTGGAAAGAATCGGGACATCGCGCTCTTCACCATGCATCTTCGGAATGCGGTTTCGGGCAAATTCGGCAATTGATCCGACGCCATGCGTGGATTGCAGCGCCGCCCGAGGCATCGCTCGCGCGAGACCGTCGTCCGCGCACGGCGGAGTCCAAGCGCTTCGGATCGTTCGTGGATCGGGCTTAGGCCGTCTGGTCGGCGACGCCGCAGTGGAAAGGCGGCGTTTCGTGCGTTGCCTTGCCGCATCCTCCCGGTCGCAAACGGCACCGGGTGTGCGCGAACCGCGAATCGGCGATTCGAGAATTACTGCGCGATGACGCCGGGGAAGCGCCCGGCGAGGTCGGCGCGGGTCGCCTCGAGGAAGCTGCGGTCGCGCTGCCCCCTGGGACGGTCGAGGGGCACGGCGGCGAGCAGGTGCGCGGGCCGGGCCGAGACCAGCAGCAGCCGGTCGGCGATCTCCAGGGCCTCCCCCACATTGTGGGTGACCATGAGGATGCTGGTTCTCCGCTGGGCCACGGTCTCGACCACGAGGGCGCGCAGGCCCGCGGCGGCGTTGTCGTCGAGGGAGACGAACGGCTCGTCGAGGACGAGGACGCGCGGCTCCAGCGCGAGCGCCCGGGCGAGCGCCACCCGCCGCTGCATCCCGAGCGACAGGGCGCCGGGAAAGCGCCCGCGCCAGGGGGTCAACCCGAGGGTTTCGAACACCCCGTCGAGATCGCGCCCGCGCCGCTCCCGCGGCAGGCCGAGGCGCACGTTCTGCTCGATGGTCCGCCACGGCAGCAGGCGCGGATCCTGGAACACCATCGCGATGCCGACCGCGTTCGGGTCCGGCGTCACCGCGCCCTCGAAATCCGGGTCGAGCCCGAGGAGGATGCGCAGGGTCGTGGTCTTGCCCGCCCCCGAGGGGCCGATGAGGCAGGTGATCTCGGCCGGTCGCAGCGAGAAAGCGAGGTCCCGCACCGCCTCGACCGGCTCGGTGCGGGCGCGGCGATAGACCTTGCGGTCGATCCGGACGGTCAGCAGCGGCGCGGCGGCCGCATTCAGTTCAGCGCCTGCGGCGGGTTCGAACTCAGCGCCAGCGGCGGACATGGGCGTCGAGGGGCTGGAGGATCAGGGCGTCGATGGCGAGCATCACGCTCATGAAGACGACGCTGTAGCCGATCACGGCGGTCACGTCGAAGAGGGTGAAGTAGTAGTTGATGGCAAAGCCCACCCCGTTCGGGCGCCCGAGCAGCTCGACGACGAGCACGATCTTCCAGGCGAGCGAGATGCCCGAGCGGGCCGCCGCCACCATGAAGGGCTGGAGCTGCGGCAGCAGCACGTGGGCGATCCAGGTGCGGCGGTCGAACCGGTAGGTGCGGGCCATCTCCTCCAGGCCGGGATCGAGGCCGCGCGCACCCTCGCGCATGATGACGGCGACGTTGGGCAGCTTGTTGATGGCCACCGCCACGATCGCCGCGGTCTCGGTCAGCCCGAGCCAGACATAGGCCAGCACCGTCACGACGAGGGCCGGCGTGTTCAGCACCACGAGGAGCGGCGTGTCGAGGAGGCGGTCGGCGAGCTTCGAGCGCCCGAGCGCGATGCCGAGCAGCACGCCCAGGCTCATGGCGATGACGAAGGACACGCCGACGCGGGCGAGCGTGACCCCGACATTGAACAGCAGGTTGCCGCTCTGCGCCTCGCGCAGGATGAAGGCGAAGACCGCGCTCGGCGCGGGAAGCGTCCTGACGTCGGCATAGACCGAGACGCCCTGCCACAGGGCGAGCAGGACGGCGAGGGAGACGAGGCGCGCGACGAGAGCCATGCGGTCGGGTCAGGCGGCCGGAGCGGGCATCGACCTCACGCTTTGGACGCGTCGAGGTAGAGGTCCGGGGGCAGGGTCTTGCCGGAGCCGAGGAGCTGCGGGCCCGCCAGCCGTGCCAGCGTCGCGTAGATGCGCTCGCCGTCCGCCCGCTCGGCCCCGACGGTGCGGCGGGGGATGCCGGAGAGGAATTCGCGCTTGAGCGCCTCGAAAGTGGCGTCGTCGTCCGCCGCCATCAGCGGGCGCACGGTCGCCCACAGGGCGGGGTCGCTCGCCAGCGCGTCCTTGGCCGCGGTGGAAGCGCGGGCGAAGCCCTTCACGACCTCGGGACGCTCCGTGACGGTGCGCCCCTCGAACAGGTAGCCGATCAGCGCCACCGGGCCTTGCGCGCCGAAAGCACGCATCACGTCGTCGGCGGAAATCAGGCGCTTGAAGCCCTTGGCCTGGAGCCGGGCGCAATACTGCCAGTAGAGAAGCGCGGCATCGAGTTCGCCGCTCTCCAGCTTCTGCGCCAGCAGCGGGGGGGCGCCGTAGGCGATCTGCGCGGCGGAATCGAGATCGAGCCCGGCGGTCTCGCGTCCCTGCGCCTTCAGAAGGATCCAGTTCTTGTCCAGCGCGCCGCCCGCGACGCCGAGGCGCTTGCCCGCGAGGCCCTTGAGATCGGTGATCGGGCTGCCCTCGGGCACCATCAGGGCGCCCTCGGTGGTGGAATAGGGCGCAAAGCGCACGCCGCGGCCCTCGTTGCCGAGACGCGCCGCCCAGATCAGATCGCCGACGATGGCATCGACCTGGTCGCCCAGGAAGGCGATGCGGGCGGCATCGTTGCCCGCGAGCTTGACGGTTTCGAGGGTGAAGCCGTTCGCCTCGTCGAGGCGCCGCTCCTTGATTACGGCGGCCTCCCAGGAGGCCGTGCCGAACGGCAGGACGCCGAGACGGAACGTGTCCG
Source organism: Methylorubrum salsuginis (assembly GCF_900114375.1). Taxonomy (GTDB): domain Bacteria; phylum Pseudomonadota; class Alphaproteobacteria; order Rhizobiales; family Beijerinckiaceae; genus Methylobacterium; species Methylobacterium salsuginis. The sequence continues at coordinate 64,982 of NZ_FOSV01000006.1, forward strand.
CCGCCGCACGCGCCGAGCCGAATCCGGCCAGCGCCGCCGCTCCGGCCGCGAGCACTCCGCGCCGTGACAGCATCGGCGTCACCTCCCGCTGTTCCGGCGACCGCCTCGGGCCGCCATCCTGTTGAAGAATCTCATAAGCGCTGCCCCCGGCGGCGTCCACCGCCACCCCCGGCCTTTCCCGTGCGACACGCAGCCGTGATCGGCTCGCCCGGCTTGCGCGCCCGTCCGCCCCATCGCACCTTCCCGGGCGACGAAAACGGGAGGCGAACGATGTCACAGGCGCGCGAAGCGGTGTTCGACGAGGCCACGGTCGAGCGGCGGCTCAAGGAAGAGCTGCCGCACTGGCGGCTGGAGGACGGCTGGATCCGCCGCACCTACAAGACCGCCTCGTGGAAGGGCACGCTGATGGTGATCAACACGGTCGGCCATCTGGCGGAAGCCGCGTGGCACCATCCCGACCTCACCGCGTCCTATGCCTGGGTCGAGGTGCGGCTGATGAACCATGCCGCCAAGGGCATCACCGAGAAGGACTTTTTGCTGGCGAAGAAGATCGAGGAGGTGGTGGCTTGGCAGCCGGGCGCGGAGGGCGGCGCGCTGGAGGGCACGCCGGGCGACCCGCGCTTCGCCTACATCAAGTACGAGAAGTAAGACCCATCGGCGATGATCCTGCCTCATCGCCGATGGCCCTCGCGATGGCGGGGCGGCGGGCGTCCACCGGACGCACGGAACAGGACCACCGGTCCGGTTCCGTGCCGCTCGGTATGAGCCGTGCCGCCGCCTCGATCCTTCGGCACACGTGCCGGACGATCGGGCGGCGGCTCCTCCCTCCTGCTCCCTAGGACCGCCGCGCGAGCCTCATGCCCCGGGGTCGCGCTGTCGGGGTCAGACGGGCGCCGAGTGGCATTCTTTTGCCGGACAATCGCCTGGATGCCTGCACCGGCGCGGCTGCAGCCGGCCTTCGGCCCTGCGAGCCGGAGCATACAAGGACCTATGACATCAGACACCAGGAGCATTGCGCAAGCATCGGGACAAATCAACACGCCAATCCCGACATCTCTTTGTTCTTATGATCTTATAATTCGAAATATCATTCGTGCCGACACTCGACTGTTTTATTAATGAATCCATGCCAACAACGACATGCTCCAGATGACGGCGTGGACAGTGACGACAATGTTGAACTTCGGTCGGTTGACGATACGGTTGCCCGCCATGACGATCGGGCTTGCCCTCATCAGTGCCGCGGCGATGGGAGGGTTCAGCTGGAACTCCGCCCGCACCAGCCTGATCGAGGAAGCCCGTCACCGCCTCCAGCTTACGGCTGCGGCCGAGCGCAACAGCATCGTCCTGATCGCCGAGCGCCTCCAGGCGGACTTCCTGGCCGTCGCCTCCCATCCCCTGCTCGCGGCGAACGCGCCGGACCTGATCGAGATGCTCGACACGTCCAGGGAGGATACGGCCGCGATGGTGAAGGCGTTCAGGGCGCCCGCCACGGTCGAGGCCCGCATCGCCTTCGACGGCCTGTCCACCAACACGCTGTACGGGCGCCGCCATGCCAAGGTGCAGGACGTCGCCCGCAAGCTCGTCGGACAGCCGGGCTATGCCGACCTGATGGTGATCGATGAGGCGGGCCGCGTCGTCTACACGACGACGAAGGGTGAGGACTTCGCCAAGTCCGTGATGGACCCCTCGCTGAACCGGACCGGCATCGCGCGGCTCTACGACCGCCTGCGCTTCGGCGACGACCAGACCGTCCTGTTCGAGGATTTCGCGCCCTACCCGGTCGGCGAAGGGCCCTCGGCCTTCATCGGCCGCGTCCTGACCAAGCCCGCGAGCATCGCGATGGGCACCGACAACGTCGAGGAGCGGGCCGGCTTCGTGGTGCTGCGCGTCGATTCGAAGCTGTTCGACCGGACCCTGTCGAAGCGCAACGGCCTGGGAGAGACGGGCCAGGCCTTCGCCCTCGGTGGGGACGGGCTGCTGCGCAGCAACCCGGCCCTGACGACCCAGGTGAAGGCAGGTCATTCCGTCACGTCTGCCGAACTCGATCCGAAATCGCTCACCGATCGCGAGACCTTCGCGTTCACCGACGACCGGGGTCGTCAGATGGGTGCCGTCGCCGGAGTGGAGGTGCTCGGCACCCCCTGGAAGGTCGTCGCCGTCCAGAGCGAGGCCGAGGCCATCGGCGCGGTGCAGAGCCTCTCGCGCACGCTCGCCCTGATCGGGCTCGGCGTGCTGGCCATGACCGCCCTGCTCGGCCTCGGCATGGCGCGGTCGATCGTCCGCCCCCTCGATGCCCTGACCCGCGCCCTGAATGCGCTCGCCGCCCGCGAGCCGCTGACCGAAGTTCCGGGGAGCGCCCGCCGGGACGAGATCGGCGACATCGCACAGGCCGTCGTGACGATCCGCGACATCTCGCTGGAGGAGGCCGCCCAGCAGCTCGAGACGACCGAGGCGGCCCGCCTGCGCGAGGAGCAGGCGCGCCGCTCGCTCCTGCGTGACCTCGCCGGCCGGTTCGAGAACTCCGTCGGCGGCATCGTCACCCGCGTCTCGACGGCGGTCGATGCGCTTCACGGCTCCTCGGACAGCATGAAGCGGGCGGTGGAGGATACGTCGCAGCGCTCCGGCAGCGTCGCCGCCGCGGCCGAGCAGACCGCGGCCAGCGTCAATGCCGTGGCTGCCGCCGCGGAAGAACTCGGCGCCACGGTCGAGGAGATCGGCCGGCTGGTCGAGCAGGCGACGGGCGTGTCCTCGGACGCCGTCCAGGAGGCGATCCGCACCGAGGAGATGATGGTGACCCTGGCCGCCGCGGCCTCCCGCATCGACGACGTGGTCAACCTGGTCTCGAGCATCGCCGGCCAGACCAACCTCCTGGCGCTCAACGCGACGATCGAGGCGGCCCGGGCGGGCGAGGCCGGTCGCGGCTTCGCGGTCGTGGCCGTCGAGGTGAAGGAGCTGGCCGGCCAGACCACGCGGGCCACCGCGGAGATCGGCCAGCAGGTCGCCGCGATCCAGGCGGCGACGAACGGGGCGATGCAGGCGATCCAGGGCATCACCGCACGGATCCGGACGATGAATGCCGTCACGACGAACATCGCCGCCTCCGTGGAGGAGCAGGGCGTCACCACGCAGGAGATCGTTCGGAGCATGAACCAGGCTTCGGCCGGAACCGGCGCCGTGACGAGCGACATCGGCGAGGTGGCCCGTGTCGCCGACGAGGCCGGCCTCGCCGCCGGCTCCGTCCTCCAGGCCTCGGACGATCTGGCGCATCAATCCCAGCTTCTGCGCACCGAGGTCGAGCAGTTCCTCACCGATATCCGGGCCGCCTGAGGCTCGGCGCGGCGGGATCCCCGCCGCGAAGACGCGGGACCCGGCGGCTGACCCCGCCGGGCATCCGGGCAAAGCGTGTGTCGCGGCGCGTCAGCGGCGCGGCGGGAGCCCGTCGCGGATCTGTTCGGCGAGGAACCGTTCCGCGCGTTGCCACGCCTCGTCCGTGTCGCCCCGGAAGTTGAGGTCGCGGGAGAGGATGTCCCGCCCCGTGCGGACCTCTACCAGCCGCGCCCAAAGCTGAAGGATCAGCGTGCTGCTCTTGTGGACGACGCCGACGAAGACCCATTCGGCCCCTTCGTCCCGGGCGACGCGCAGGAGGCAGGCGGCATCCCCGGAGGGACAGGTCCGCAGGGGACCATCGATCGGAAGGAGCGTCGCACGGGCGAGACCGAGACGCGTGAGGTCGGCGGCGAGGTGTTCGCCGAGGCGCGCCAGCCGCTCGGCATGCTGGGCGGACTGATCGGTCGGTTCGCCGGAGGTGTCGAGGAGCTTGATCGGCAGCACCGCGAGCGAGGGCGGACGCAAGTCGTCCGCCCTCGCGGGTGTGGCGGCGAGCGCACCCATGACGAGAGCAACGTGCTGGATCCGCGCGAAGCGTTTGTGCCTCGCCCTCCTGACGGGTCGCTCGCCGGATTGTCGCCGGGCGGAGGGAGAGGTGGACATCAGGCCGACCTCGCGGCCTGCGCGGCGTGGAGCGCCTTGAATTCCGGGATGCCGAAGGCCGCGACGACGGCGTGGCCCTCATCGAGGATTTCGTAGACCGGGCCATCGATGCCGCGGTTCGTGAAGTAGACGATCACGTCCTGATCGCCGCCGCCCTCCGTGTGGGGCTCGCCCCCGGCCCGGCCGGCGACGTAGCTGCCGACGGGTCTGATCTCCTTCAGGCTGCCGTCCGGCCGGTAGAGGCGCAACTCGCCCTGGAGAACGAGCGTTCGGTAATCGGCCCCATGCCGATGCAGGGCGATCCGCTGGTTGGCCGTGAACTTGAAGAGCAGGTCGACGATCCGCGCCTCCTCATCGACGCTCAGGATATGATAGGCGGCGTGGTCGAAGCCCTCGATGGTCTGCCACGCGATGGCGCGGTCGTCGAAGGGAAGCGTCGGCATGGTGTCCTCCCGATAGGCCGCGCGCGGGCGGGAGGCCCGCGCTGCCTCGGCCGAGCCGGATGGAAGACCGGTTTCGCTCGTCGCTCTTGCCATTCGGTGCCAGCCGGCCAACGCTGGGCGCGGGAGGCGCACATGCCGGATCACGGCCTGACCCGAGCCCGGACGATGGGCCCCATCGCCGAGGCCGTCCGGATGGCGGGCGGATCGCTCGCGCGGGTGTTCGGCCGGGCCGGGATGCCGCTGAGCCTCCTCGACACGCCCGACCGGCTGATCCTGCTGCGCGATCAGCTCGCGCTGGTCGAGGCCGCGATCCGCGAGATCGGCGATCCGGCCCTGCCGGCCCGCCTCTCGACAGCCACCGGCATCGCCGGGCTCGGGCCCATCGGCACGCAGGTCCGCTCGTCGGACAGTCTGGGTGCAGCGTTGCGGCGGGTCGAAACCGTGACGCCGCAGCTTCTCCAGACGGCGACTTGGACCGGCCTGCGCCGACGCGGCACGGAGGCCTTCTACGGGTACGCCGTCACCGAGCGGATCGAGGCGGGGCGGCAGGCGAACGAGGTGCTGGCGCTCGGATACCTGCTCGGCACCGTCCGCCACTTCCTCGGCGCCGCGTGGCAGCCGGAGCGGGCCGTGGTGACGGGCGCGCACTTGGCGGCCCGCAGCGAGATCGAGACGCTGTTGGGCTGCACCGTCGTGCTCGGGCCGCGGGCCGGCCTCGTCTTTCCCGCGCATCGCCTCGATGCCGCGAACCCGAGCCGCACCGGAGCGTGCGGCGCGAGCGCGGACGCGCCGATCGGCAGCGGTCTCGGGACTTGCGTCGCGCACCTGATCGAACTCGCTCTCGACGAGGCGCGCCCGTCCATCGACGGGATCGCCGGCCGTCTCGGGCTGTCGCGGCGGACGCTCCAGCGACGGCTGGAAGCCGAGGGGATGGGCTATGCCGAGATCCAGCGCCGTGTGCTGATCCGCCGTGCCGAAACGCTGCTCGCGGCCGACCGGCTTCCCATCGGCCGCATCGGGCTCGAACTCGGCTATGCGGACGCGGCCCATTTCAGCCGCGCCTTCCTCGCATGGACCGGCCTGACGCCACGCCGGTGGCGTGACAGCCGGCGCGGCGGGCCGGAGGCCTGACAACGAAAAAGGCCGGGCATGCCCGGCCTTCTCCGTCACCGACCCGACATCGTTCCCGCAGGACGATGCGATCGTGAAGACATCACTTCTTCATCGCGTCGGCCTTCTGGATCAGCGCCTCGGCCATGCGGATCGAGGCGATGTCGATGAGGCGGCCGTCGAGAGCCACGGCGCCGCGGCCGGCCTTGGCGGCCTCTTCCATGGCCTGGAGGATGCGGCGGGCCTTCTCGACCTCCTTCTCGGAGGGCGTGAACACGTCGTTGGCGAGCTCGATCTGCGAGGGGTGGATCGCCCACTTGCCCTCGTAGCCGGCGGCGGCGCAGCGGCGGGCGGCCGAGATGTAGCCGTCCTGGTCCGAGAAGTCGCCGAACGGGCCGTCGATCGGGCGCAGGCCGTAGGCGCGGCAGGCGACCAGCATGCGCTGCTGGGCGAACAGCCACGGATCCTGCCAATGCGTCTGGCGGTTGCCGGCCTCGTCCTTGTCGGTGAGCACCGAGTAATCCTCGTTGACGCCGCCGATCACGGTCGAGCGGGTGCGGCAGGAGGCGGCGTAGTCGGCCACGCCGAAGGACATCGCCTCGAGGCGCTTGGAGGAGGTCGCGATCGCCTCGACATTGGCCATGCCCAGCGCGGTCTCGATCAGCACCTCGAAGCCGAGCTTCTTCTCGCGCTTCTTGGCCTGCTCGATCTGGGTCACCAGCACGTCGATGGCGTAGACGTCCTGCGGCACGCCGACCTTGGGGATCAGGATCATGTCGAGGCGCGGGCAGGCCTCCACGATGTCGACGACGTCACGGTACATGTAGTGGGTGTCGAGACCGTTGATGCGGATCATCATGGTCTTGTTGCCCCAATCGATCTCGTTCAGGGCCTGGATGATGTTCTTGCGGGCCTGCTCCTTGTCGTCGGGCGCCACCGCGTCCTCGAGGTCGAGGAAGATCACGTCGGCCGCCGACGAGGCCGACTTCTCCATGAAGGTCGGGTTGGAGCCGGGAACCGCGAGTTCCGAGCGGTGCAGGCGGGGGGTCGCCTGCTGGATCAGGGTGAAGCTCATCGTGATTCCTCCGTTCTTGAGACCGTTTGCCTCGGCACCCGCGTTCTCGCGCGTCGTGCCGTCTATCTCGCGCGCGGGGCCCGGCCGTCCAGCCGAGCCCAGCGACACGTGAGCCTGATCGTTCGCCTCAGCGCATCGTCCCCTCGGGCCGATGCTCTGGGTTCTCGTGCCGCATCGGCTTGTCCGAAAGCCGGTTCCCACCTTTCGGGCCGATGCTCAGCCCGTCGCGCCGAAGCCGACCGCGATGCAGTTGATCGACAGGAGCAGGGCGGACTTCACCGCCTCGCGCTTGTCCTCGTCGGTCTCGCTGCGGAAGCGGCGCAGCAATTCGACCTGCTCGCGGCTGACCTGGTTGATGGTCGGCAGGCGCCCGTGCAGACGCTCGCGGAATTGTGGGAAGCGCTGGGCCAGCTCGGTGTCGCCGCTGATGCGCAGCACCATCTCCTTGGTCAGCGCGTATTCCCGCTCGATCATACCGAAGATGCGCTCGCGAACCCCCGCGTTCTCGACGAGGCCAGCGTAATCGCGGGCGATCTCCAGATCGACCATCAGCAGCGTCTTCTCGACCTCGTCGAGGACGAGGCGGAAGGGGCGCGAATGCTCGAACAGGCGCTTCAGCTGGGCCTCGCCCTGCGCGCCGCGCACATCGATGAAGCTCTTCAGCCCCGAGCCGACGCCGTACCAGCCGGTGATGACATGGCGGTTCTGCGACCACGCGAACACCCACGGGATCGCGCGCAGATCCGACAGCGACTTGGCGCCGAAGCGGCGGGCCGGCCGCGAGCCGATGTTGAGCAGCGCGATCTCGTCCAGCGGGCTCGCCGCCTGGAAGTAATCCACCAGCCCCTCGGCCTGGATGAAGTTGACGTATGCCGCCCGCGAAGCACCGGAGAGCGCCTCCAGCGCGTCGTCGAACTCGGAGCGCGAGCCGTTGAGGCCGTTCTTCTCCGAATGCAGCGCGTGCTCGAGGACCGAGGCCGCCAGCAGCTCCATCTGGTAGGCGGCAGTGCCGCGGTTGGCGTATTTGAACGAGACGACCTCGCCCTGCTCGGTGATGCGGAAGCGCCCGTTGATCGAGCCCGGCGGCTGGGCCGCGATGCCGCGATGGGTCGGCACGCCGCCGCGGCTGACCGAGCCGCCGCGCCCGTGAAAGAAGGCGATCGGCACGCCGGCCTGCTTGCCGAGATCGGTCAGCTTGGTCTGCGCCTTGTACAGCTCCCAGTTCGAGGCGACGAAACCGCCGTCCTTGTTCGAATCCGAGTAGCCGATCATCACCTCCTGCACGCCGCCCTGCCAGCGGGTGGCGCGGCGCACCACGGGGATGCCGAGCAGCTCCTTCATGATCGCGGGCGCGGCGCGCAGGTCGTCGATGGTCTCGAACAGCGGCACGATCGGCAGCGGGCAGATCTCGGTGCCGGCGGCGTCGAGGAAGAGGCCGGCCTCCTTGGCCAGCAGGTAGGCGCCGAGCACGTCCACGGTGGAGCGCGTCATCGACAGGATGAAGGCGCCGAAGGCCTCGCGATCGAGCTGCTCGCGCATCTCGCCCACCAGCGCGAAGGTCGCCAGCGTCTCGCGGGCGTCGTCGGGCAGCCGGTCGGCATAATCCTCGAACGAGGTCTCCGGGGTGCGCGGCCGGGCGAGTTCGGCGAGCAGCCAATCCTTCCAGGCCGGCGCATCGAGGGCCGGCGGCTCGCGGTCGCCGTTTCGCAAGCCCCACAGGGCATGGAGCGTCTTGGTGGTGCGCGTGGAATTCTCACGCAGATCCAACCGGACGGTCGAGAAGCGGAAGATCTCGACCATCCGGCGCACGGGGCGGACGATGTCGGTGGCGAGCGAGCCGCATTTGGCGTCGGCGAGCCCCTTCTCCAGGGTCCGCAGATCGTTGATCAGCCCGTCGGCGCTCGGGTAATCGGGCCCGACCGAGCGGACGCCCTTGTTGCGGGCGATCGTCGCTTCGAGCTTGCGCAGCACGCAGGACAGGAACTGGCGATACGCCTCGCCGGGATTGCGGTTGGCGATGGCGCGGGCATCGCCCGATTCGGCGAGCAGGCTCGCGAGTTCCGCCCGGAACGTCTCCGGCACCGGCAGGGAGCGCTCGGTGATCGACAGGACGCGGCCGAGATGGGTGATGCCGTCGCGGTAGCGCCGCAACGAGGCGAGCGCGTTGCGCTGCAGCGTCTCGCGGGTGACGCTCGCGGTGACGTAGGGGTTGCCGTCGCGGTCGCCGCCGATCCAGCTGCCGAACTGGAAGAACGGCGGCACCTCGAAGGTCTCGTCCGGGTAGTACTGCGCGAGGCTCTCCTCCAGGGAGAGCAGCATCTCGGGCAGCATCTCGAACAGGGTCTCGTCGAAGAAGTGCAGGCCCCAGGCGACCTCGCGCTCGACGGTCGCCTTCTCCAGATGCAATTCGCCCGTCATCCAGATCAGCTCGATCTGGTCGCGCAACTCGTTCATCAGGCCGTTGCGCTCGCGCTCGGTCCAGCGCGGCAGCTCCAGCTCGCGCAGGACGAGGTAGATGCGGCGCAGCTTCTCCAGCACGGTGACGCGCTTGCCCTCGGTCGGGTGCGCCGTGATGGTCGGGCGGATGCGCAGATCCTTCAGCAGCGCGTGGATCTGCGGCGCGCCGATGCCCTTGGCGGAGGCATCCGCCAGCACCTTGGCGAAGGAGCCGCTCAGGGCCTCGCGGCCTTGGTCGCGCTCGACGTGGCGGCGGCGGCGCATGGCCGCGTTCTGCTCGGCGATGGAGACGAGCTGGAACCAGATGCCCTGCACCTGGAGCGCGCGGGCCAGCATCTCGGGGGTGTAGGATGAGATGTCGGCGCGCCCGTGCAGCACGTCCTCCAGTTCGGGATCGTGGCGGCGGGCCACGTCGAGGAGGGCGTGGAACAGGATGTCGAGGGCGTCCTCGGTGGCCGTGCCGGTGATGACCGGCGGCGCGAAGGTCGTGTCGGTCGCGGCTGACGGCCGGGCGTGCAGCGTCTTGGTCATGGGAATCCCCCCTGGCGAGGTTTTTTCGGAAGTCATCAGGCCGCAATCTGCGGGAGGGCGGGTCGCCTCCGTCCACGGGGCACGCTCCTCCCTGTTTCAGGGAGGAGGCAGGCGGTGGGGTCGTGCCGGATGACGGTCGCCGCCGCCGTGTGCCCCCGCCCCTCCCGGGTCGGGGAGGGGCGAGCGCGGTTTACGCCGCGCGGGCGAGGACGTCGGCCACGGTCTGGCCGAAGGAGCCCGGATCGGGCGCCACCGTCAGCCCGTACGACTTCATGATCTCGGCCTTCTCGGCGGCGCTGTCGCCGGTCGCCGAGATGATCGCGCCGGCATGGCCCATGCGGCGGCCCTTCGGGGCGGTGAGACCCGCGACGAAGCCGATGACCGGCTTGGAGAAGTTCTCCTTGATCCAGGCCGAGGCCTCGGCCTCCTGCGGGCCGCCGATCTCGCCGATCATCAGCACGGCCTCGGTCTCCGGGTCCTGCTCGAACAGGGCGAGGTGATCGAGGAAGGACGAGCCGTTGATCGGGTCGCCGCCGATGCCGACCGAGGTCGAGATGCCGATGCCGAGCTCCTTCATCTGCGCGGCGGCCTCGTAGCCGAGGGTGCCGGAGCGCGAGATGACGCCGACCTTGCCCGGCAGGTAGATGTGGCCGGGCATGATGCCGAGCATCGACTTGCCGGGCGAGATGATGCCGGCACAGTTCGGGCCCACCACCATGGTGCGCTTGTCCTTGGGGTAGCGGCGCAGGTAGCGCTTCACCCGCATCATGTCCTGGGCCGGGATGCCGTCGGTGATCGAGCAGACGAGCTGCAGGCCGGCATCGGCCGCCTCCATGATCGCGTCCGCGGCGAACGGCGGGGCGACGAAGGTGATCGAAGTCGTGGCACCGGTGGCCTCCACCGCCTCCTTGACGGTGTTGAACACCGGCACGCCGCAATGGGTCTTGCCGCCCTTGCCCGGGGTGACGCCGCCGACGACGTTCGAGCCGTAGGCGATCATTTCCTTGGCGTGGAAGGTGCCCTTGTCGCCCGTGATGCCCTGGACGATGATCGGGGTCTTCTCGTCGATGAGAATGCTCATGGCGTGATCCTCCCCGTTCTTTAGCGCTTGGCGCCGTTGCAGGCCTCGACGGCCTTCTTGGCGGCATCCGTCAGAGTGTCGGCGGTGATGAGGTCGAGCCCGCTCTCCGCGATGATCTTCTTGCCGGCTTCCACGTTGGTGCCGGCCAGACGCACCACCAGCGGCACGTCGATCTTCACTTCCTTGGCCGCCTTCACCACGCCCTCAGCGACCCAGTCGCAGCGGTTGATGCCGGCGAAGATGTTGACGAGGATCGCCTTCACGTTGCGGTCCGACAGGACGAGCCGGAAGGCGGTCGCGACGCGCTCAGGCGAGGCACCGCCGCCGACATCGAGGAAGTTTGCCGGCTCACCGCCCGCGTGCTTGATCATGTCCATGGTGGCCATGGCCAGACCCGCGCCGTTGACGATGCAGCCGATCTCGCCGTCGAGGCCGATATAGCTGAGGTTGTGCTCGGCGGCCTGGGCCTCGCGCGGATCGCCCTGGGACGGGTCGTGCATGTCCGCGATGTTGCGGCGGCGGAACAGGGCGTTGTCGTCGAAGGACATCTTGGCGTCGAGCGCCAGCACGCGGTCGTCCTTGGTGACGACGAGCGGGTTGATCTCCAGCATGGTGCCGTCGCAATCACGGAACGCCCGGTAGGCGTTCATGATGGTCTTCACCGCGGCCGAGACCTGCTTGATGTTGAGGCCGAGCTGGAACGCGATCTCGCGGGCCTGGAACTGCTGCAGGCCGACCGCGGGCTCCACGACCACCTGGATCAGGGCCTCGGGCTCCTTGGCGGCGATCTCCTCGATGTCCATGCCGCCGCGCTGGGAGGCGATGACGCGCACGCGCTCGGCCTTCCGGTCCAGCACGTAGCCGAGATAGAGCTCACGCTCGAACGGGTCGGCGGTCTCGACGTAGACGCGCTGCACCGGCTTGCCGTCGGGGCCGGTCTGAAGCGTGACGAGACGCTTGCCGAGCAGGTCGCGGGCGGCGTCGCGCACCTCGTTGTAGGTGCGGCAGAGCTTGATGCCGCCGGCCTTGCCGCGGGCGCCGGCATGGATCTGGGCCTTGACCGCCCAGAACGAGCCGCCGAGTTCGGTCGCGGCGTAGACCGCCTGATCGGGGCTGAAGGCCACGGCGCCCTTGGGGACGGCGACCCCGAAGCTCGCGAGCAGCTCTTTTGCTTGGTACTCGTGAACGTCCATCGAGACCTCCTTCGCGTTTCCTTCGCGTTTCGTTGGAGCGACCTTCGCGGAAAAATTACTTTTCGGGAAGCGGGTCTGCTCTCAATTTTTTCTTTTGTTGTGCTTTAGTTTGCCTGTCCGACAGAGACTTAGCAGGCTTCTAAAGTATCGGCCGAGCCGTGGAGCGGTCGGAACACGCATCCCACGCACGCTCTGATCTTGCGGTGCGGAGCGGACCGGCACCTCGAGGGAGGGCTCGGGACGTCTCGCTCGATCCCTGGACCGCGAACCCCGCTTCGAGACCGAGAGAAGCCCGGCCCCTCGGGACGACGGTCGAGAGAGGAGAGAGAGGGCCGTGGCCCTCTCTCGTTCCTCAGTTCACCTTGCCCTTGACGACCTCGTAGACCCGCTCGTTGAGTGCGGCGGCCTCGCCCAGGATCGTCTCGAGTTCCTTGAGCCGCGCCTCGGCGAAGGCACGGTCGTCCAGGCCCTTGGCGTTGACGTAGACGTTGAGGGCCGCCGAACGCAGGCCGGCGAAGGCGGACAGCACCGCGACGCCGGCATCCGAGATGACGTTGAGGTTGCCCTTGTCGGCGGTGATCTCGGCAAGGTCGATGACCTCGCGGCAGGCGCGGCAGCAGGCCAGCGGCACGTCGGTCGCGGTCTTCAGCGCCTCCTGGATCTTGGCCGCACGCGCGGCCTTCTCCTCGTCGGTGGTCTTCGGGAGCCCGTAGGCGCCCATCACCGCGTCGAAGGCCGCGACGTCGTCGGCGATCATGCCGGTGAGCGTCTTGCGCAGGGCCTCGGACTTTTCGAGAACCGCCTTCAGCTCGGCCTCGACCTCGACGTACTTCTTCTTGCCGATGGTGAGGTTACACACCATCGACACCAGGGCCGCGCCCATGGCGCCGGAGATGGCGGCGGCACCGCCGCCGCCGGGGGTCGGGGCCGAACTCGCCAGCCCGTCGAGGAATGTTTCGATGCTCTCGGTCGCAGCCATGGCTCAGGCCATTTCCTTGGCGAGCTTGTAGATCTCCTCGGCGTCGAACACGCCCTCGCTTGACTCGAACAGCTTGGCGATGCAGGCGCGGTGCAGCTTGAGCTTCAGGCCGCCGATGCCCAACGCACCGAAGGCGCGCTTGCCGCCGTATTCCTTGCCCTTGTCGGTGGCGTCGATCCCGCCGATGCCGAGCGGCGGCTGGGCGTTGTAGTCGGCCACGATCTCGATCGACGACTCGTTCTGCCAGGAAGCCTGCGGCAGCAGCTCGAGGCCGATCGCGCCGGCGGCGAAGACCAGATGGGCGCCCTTCACAACCTCGGAGCGCGAGGCGTCGTCCGGGGTCTCGGCGGCGGTGACGTTCACCTTGAAACGCTTGTTGACCGAGTCGGCGGCGGCCTGCGCCTTGTCGAGCTTGCGCCCGCACAGCACGACCTCGGCGCCCTCGCCCGCGAGCAGCGCCGCGGAGCGCATGCCGACCGGGCCGGTGCCGGCGAGCACCACGGCCTTCTTGCCCTTCACCGAGCCGCCCGCCGCCTTGACGACGAGAGCCACGCCCGCCGCGGCGGTGGTGTTGGAGCCGTTCGAATCCAGCATGCAGGAGACGCGGAACGGGCCGAAGAAGCGCTTCTTCACCGCCTCGAACACGCGCTCGCCGGCGGCCATGTCGCCGCCGCCGACGAAGATCGCCGTCGACTGCTTCTCCTTGCCGCCGCGGGTGTAGATCGTGCCGTCGACATAGGCGCCGACATTGTCGGGGGTGACGTTGCCGTAGCCGGTGATGTGGTCGGCACCGCCGTCATAGCCGACGACGACGTCGAACACGCTCGGCGTGGCATCGGTGTCGAACTGGAAGAGCAGCTTCTTGGACATGATTCCTCTGGCCGGTTGGTCATGGGCCGCGATGACGGATCACGCGGCGCGTCTGCGTTGAGGATGAGCCCGGGGCCGTCCGGCCCCGGTCGTCCTCGCCCCTGAGATTCTTTTCGCAGCGCCGCCCCTTTGGGGCCTGCACATCACGCTTCGACGACGTTCTGCGGCTTGCCCGCGACGAAGGCCTCGACGTTGTCCACGAGCTGATCGGCGAGGATCTGCATCGCCTCCTTGCTCGCCCAGGCGACGTGCGGGGTGACGATCAGGTTCGGCAGGTCGGCATCGCACAGGATGTTGCCGTCCTTGGGCGGCTCCTGGGCCACCACGTCGAAGCCGGCGCCGCCGATGGTGCCGTCCTTGAGCGCCTGAAGCAGGGCCGCCTCGTCCACCAGCCCGCCGCGGGCGGTGTTGATGAGGATCGCCGACTTCTTCATCTTCTTGAGCTGCTCGGCCCCGATCATGTTGCGGGTGTCGGGGGTGAGCGGCACGTGGAGCGTGATGACGTCCGACTGGGTCAGGATCGTCTCGAGATCGACGAGCCCGTCCTGCGGGAACACGTCGAAGGCCAGCACCTTCATGCCGAGCGCCTCGGCGCGCTTGGCGATTGACTTGCCGAGCGCCCCGTAGCCGATGATGCCCAGCGTCGAGCCGGCGATGTCGTAGATCGGGTAATCGAAGTAGCAGAACTGCTTCGACTTGTTCCAGTCGCCGCGGCGCACGGAATTGGCATAGGGCACGATGGCGCGGCGCAGCGCGAACATCAGGCCGACCACGTGCTCGGGGACGGTGTTGAAGGCGTAGTTGCGGATGTTGACGACGGTGATGCCTTGCGCCTTCGCCGCGGCCTTGTCGACCACGTCCGTACCGGTGGCGGCCACCGCGATCAGCTTCAGGTCGGGAAGCTGCTTCAGCGTGTCGGCGCGCATCGGCACCTTGTTGATGAGGGCGATCTCGGCGCCCTGGAGCCGCTCGACGATCTCCTCCGGCGTCCAGGTCGACTCGTATTCCTTGTACTCGTGCGGGAAGTTGAATTCGCGAACCGTCGCATCGAGCGACTCGCGATCAAGGAACACGACTTTCTTCGTCATTCTGGACCCCTTCCGGCCGACCGGCGCTGGCGTCCGCCGACCTGCGATTCCTCACCTGTTTTTCAATCGTGGAAGCGGCGCCGTCGGAACCGGCGCCGCTTCTTCCTTCGAGGCCGACGATCAGCCCTTGTTGAGCGGGTTCTCGCGCAGGTAGCTGGAGGCCGCCGCGACGCCGGAGCCGGGGGTCACCTTCACGCCGTTGTCGATGAGCGACATCTCGGCACCGGCGATGGCGCCGAGCAGGGACAGCTCGTTGAGGTCACCGACGTGGCCGATGCGGAACACCTTGCCGGCGACCTGGGACAGGCCGGCGCCCAGCGCGAGGTTGTAGCGGACATAGGCGTGCTTGATGATCTTGGCCGCGTCCACACCCTCGGGCGCCAGGATGGCGGTGACGGTGTCGGAGTTCCACTCCGAGGACTTGGCGCAGGTCTTCAGGCCCCAGGCCGCGACCGCCTGGCGGGTCGCCTCGCCGAGCACGGCGTGGCGGTGGTAGACGTTCTCCAGGCCTTCCTCGAACAGGCAGGCCAGGGCCTCGCGCAGGCCGTAGAGCAGCGGCAGCGGCGGGGTGTAGGGGAAGTAGCCGCCGGGGTTCTGCTTCTTGTGGTCTTCCCAGTCGAAGTAGACGCGGGCGAGACGGTCGTTGCGGCCGGACTGGCCCTCAGCGGCCTTGAGCGCCTTCTGGCTGACGCAGATCACGCCGAGGCCGGCGGGCAGCATCAGGCCCTTCTGGGAGCCGGCGATGGCGCAATCGACCTTCCACTCGTCGGCGTAGAACGGCAGCGAGCCGATCGAGGACACGCCGTCGACGAACAGCAGGGCCGGGTGGCCGGCGGCGTCGATCGCCTTGCGCACGGCGCCGATGTTCGAGGTCACGCCGGTGGCGGTCTCGTTATGGACGACCATCACGGCCTTGATCTGGTGATCCTTGTCGGCGCGCAGCGCCTCCTCGATCTTCTCGGGCTTGGCGCCGGTGCCCCACTCCTCCTCCTGGACGATCACGTCCAGGCCGAGGCGCTGGGCCATGTCGATCCAGAGGTGGCTGAACTGACCGTAGCGGGCGGTCAGAACCTTGTCGCCGCGGGCCAGCGTGTTGGTCAGCGCCGATTCCCAGATGCCGGTGCCGGAGGCCGGGAACAGGAAGATCGTACCCTCGGTCGAGCCGAACACCTTCTTGGTGTCCTCGAACAGCGGCTTCGTCAGCGACGGGAAATCGACCGAACGGTGATCCTCGGACTGCACCATCATGGCGCGCATCACGCGGTCCGGGATGTTGGTCGGGCCGGGAACGAACAGGTGGTTGCGTCCCGGACGTCTCGTTGCCGCCATGAATGTCTCCTCCGCTTGAAACCCGCAGGCCGGCCTCGTGACCGTGGGCCCGCTTAAATTCGGATGGCGAGCGTACGCCCGCCGCGAAACGTCGTCGGCTCCGCGGCGCGCGGGATGCGTCCGCCGCAGGAAACCGTCACTCTGCGATGTCGGATCGTCGACCGGCCCGGAGCGGCGAAGCGGCTGTGATCCCGCCCGCGTCGCGGCGCGTGCAGACACGCCGGTCGCCTCCGAAAGAACCGAACCCTCGATGCGTCAGCCTCGCGGCGCATTCAAGCGCGCTCCCGCTGATTGTCGTCGGCGTCCCCATCCCGTCGCGGTGATCCTTACGCCTCTGCCGGGCGTGTCCCGCACGAGCCTGACGGCCCGCGCACGGCGGATCACCTTGGCGGCCGTTATGCGCTCCCGGGGCGAAGATGCAAAACCGAAAAAACTGAACTGAAAAACAAAAAGATTTTCGTATGCACGGCCTGCAGGTGCACCGCACGCGGGCCGCTGGGCGGGGCTCGCTGCGGTGCCGTCCCGGCCCTCTCGCCCTGGGTTTCGGGCGGCACGCGCCCGCCGGGCGCGGCACGGCGCCGTCATCAAACTGAGATCGGATTGGGTTTTGGCTCTGGCCGATTGCGAGGCCGGAGGCGCTGGTGTCACAGGATCCGGAGACGACCATCCGCGTTCGGACGCTGTTCCTGTCCGATCTGCATCTCGGCACGAAGGGCTGCCAGGCGGCCCTGCTGCTCGACTTCCTGCGCGACGTCGATGCCGACACGATCTACCTCGTCGGCGACATCGTCGACGGCTGGCAGCTGCGCTCGGGCTGGTACTGGCCGCAGGCCCACAACGACGTGGTGCAGAAGATGCTGCGCAAGGTGCGCAAGGGCGCCCACGTCGTCTACGTGCCGGGCAACCACGACGAGTTCCTGCGCGACTATATCGGCATGACCTTCGGCGGCGTGGAGATCGCCGAGAGCCGCATCCACGAGGCGGCGGACGGCAAGCGTTATCTCGTCATCCACGGCGACCAGTTCGACATGGTGGTGCGCCATTCCAAATGGCTCGCGCATCTGGGCGACTGGGCCTACACCTCGGCGCTCGCGGTCAACACCGTGGTCAACCGCGTCCGCCGACGGCTCGGCATGCCCTATTGGTCGCTCTCGGCCTGGGCCAAGCTGAAGGTAAAGAACGCGGTCAACTTCATCGGCCAGTTCGAGACCTTTCTGGCGGCCGAAGCCAAGCGCCAGGGCGCCGACGGCGTGATCTGCGGCCATATCCACCACGCCGCCCACCGCCAGATCGAGGGCCTGACCTACCTCAACACCGGCGACTGGGTGGAATCCTGCACCGGCATCGTCGAGCATTACGACGGCCGGATGGAGGTGCTGCACTACCCGACCCTGCTGCGCCAGCGCAGCGCGGCGGAGGCCTACGAGCCCGCCCCCGTCCGCCGCGCCGTCGCCTGAGATGCGCCTCCTCATCGCGACGGATGCGTGGCATCCGCAGGTCAACGGCGTGGTGCGCTCGATCGAGCGCATGACCGAGGCCGGGACCGCGCTCGGCGTCGAGACGGTGCTGCTGACGCCCGCCGACTTCGCCTCCGTGCCGATGCCGGGCTATTCAGAGATCCGGCTCTCGCTGGTGACCGCGGGCCGCGTCCTCACCCGCTGGGACCGGCTCGCCCCGACCCATGTCCACATCGCCACCGAAGGCCCCATCGGCCACGCCGTGCGCGCCGCCTGCCTGCGGCGGGGCCAGCCCTTCACCACGAGCTACCACACCCGCTTCCCCGAATATCTCGCCGCCCGCGCCCCCGTGCCGGAGGCCTGGAGCTATGCGTGGCTGCGGCGCTTCCATGCGGCGGGCAGCGGCACCATGGTGAGCACGCCCTCGCTCGAGCGGGAATTGGCGCAGCGCGGCTTTACCGGGCTGATGCGCTGGACCCGCGGCGTCGACACCGAGCTGTTTCGCCCGCGCGACGAAGGGGCCTTTCCGGATCTGCCGCGGCCGATCTTCCTCTCGGTCGGGCGGCTCGCGGTGGAGAAGAACCTTTCGGCGTTCCTGAGCCTCGATCTGCCGGGCTCGAAGGTGATCGTCGGCGACGGGCCGGACCGGGCCCGCCTCCAGGCGATGGCGCCCGACGCCCGCTTCCTCGGGGCGCTGACCGGCGAGGCACTCGCGAAAACGTACGCCGCGGCCGACGCCTTCGTGTTCCCGAGCCTCACCGACACCTTCGGCATCGTGCTGCTCGAAGCCTTGGCCTGCGGCGTGCCGGTGGCGGCCTACCCGGTCACCGGCCCCCTCGACGTGATCGGCGGGACCGGCGCGGGCGCCCTCGATCACGATCTGCGCGCGGCCGCCCTCGCGGCGCTCGCCGTTCCGCGGGCGCGCTGCCGACAGGAGGCTCTGCGCTACACCTGGGCCGAGAGCGCACGCCAGTTCTACGAGAACATCGCGCTCGCCCACGCGCTGGGCCCGATGCGGGCGATCCCGCGCCGCCGTTTCCGGGCCGGCGCGGCGGAGGCGTCGGCGGACACCGCCGGCCCCCCGGGGACGAGGCGAAGCGCTTCGCCTGAGCGGCCCGCTTTTTTCGAAGCCCGAGGATGACCGGGGCCGGCGGGGATGCGACAAGCGGCGCCCTCCCCTGCCCCGGCCCGTCCCCGCCCATGCGTCCCTTCGATCCCGCGCTCGCCGCGACCTACCCGGCCGTGATCGGCTGCGACGAGGTCGGGCGGGGCGCCCTGTGCGGGCCCGTGATGGTGGCGGCCGTCTGGTTCGATCCGCTCGCGTTTCCGCCCGACCTCCTCGCCCGCCTCGACGACAGCAAGCGCCTCGACCGCGCCGCCCGTGAGGCGCTGACGCCGCTCATCCGGGCGCAGGCCCGCGTGGCCCTGGCCGGGGGCTCGCGCGAACTGATCGACCGGATCAACGTGCGCGCCGCCACCCTCGACGCCATGCGCCGGGCGGTGCAGCGCTTGGGCGCGGACGGCCCGGTGCTGGTCGATGGGCGCGATGCGATCCCCGGCCTCGACCAGCCCTGCCGGGCCGTGATCGGCGGCGACCGCCTCGTGCCGCAGATCGCCGCCGCCTCCATCGTCGCCAAGACTTTTCGCGATGAGTTGATGCGCAAGCTGGCCCTGCGCCACCCCGCCTACGCCTGGGAGCGCAACGCCGGCTACGGCACCGCGGCCCACCTCGCCGGCCTGTCGAAGTCGGGGCGCAGCCCGCATCACCGGGTGAGCTTTACTGGGCGGTTCGGGGATGGCGCCGCCGTCACAGCCGAGTAGAGCGCGGGTCCCCTCCCCCTTGTGGGGAGGGGTTCGGGGTGGGGGTGGTTCAGGATGGATCGCTGAGCCTCATCCGGCACCACCCCCACCTCCTCCCCACAAGGGGGAGGAGAACGCTCGATCCGGCTCCGGTGGAGAGGCCGTGGACTCAAAACAACGCCAGTTGCTCCCCCACCCGCGGCGGCGGGCAAAAAAGCTCCGTCGTCTGCCGCAGGGGTTCCTCGTCAAATCCCAGCCGGCGCTTGGCGAGCGTGAAGCGGCGGCGGATCAGATCGGCATAGGGGCCCTGGCCGATCATCCGGGTGCCGAAGGCGGCGTCGTAGGCCTTGCCGCCGCGCGCGCCGCGCAGCAGCGAGAAGACGTGCGCGCGCCGCCCCGGATAATGCTCCGCGAACCAGTCGCCGACGAGGTCGTCGAGTTCGTGCGGCAGGCGCAGCAGCACGTAGTTCGCCTCGCGGGCGCCCGCCGCCCGCACGCGTTCCAGGATCGCCTCGATCTCGTGGTCGTTGAGCGAGGGGATGATCGGCGCGACGATCGCCATCACCGGCACGCCCACAGAGGCCAGCCCCTCGATGGCTTCGATGCGCTTGAGCGGATGCGGCGCCCGCGGCTCCATCCGCCGGGCCAGCACCGGATCGAGCGTGGTCACCGAGATCGCGACCTTCACGAGTTTCTGCGCCGCCATCTCCGCCAAAAGATCGCGGTCGCGCAGGATCAGGTTCGACTTGGTGACGAGGCCGACCGGATGGCGGAAGCGGGCCAGCACCTCCAGCACCGCGCGGGTGAGGCGATGCTCGCGCTCGATCGGCTGATAGGGGTCGGTGGCGGTGCCGAGCGCGATGGTGCGCGGCCGGTAGCCCGGCGCCGACAATTCCCGTTCCAGCAAAGCCCCGGCCTCGGCCTTGGCGAACAGCTTGGTCTCGAAATCGAGCCCCGGCGAGAGCCCGGCATAGGCGTGGTTGGGCCGGGCGAAGCAGTAGATGCAGCCGTGCTCGCAGCCGCGATAGGGGTTGATCGAGCGGTCGAACGAGATGTCGGGCGATGAGTTGCGGGTGATGAGGGTGCGGGCGCGCTCCACCGTCACCTCGGTGCGGCGGCGCGCGACCTCGTCCAGATGCCAGCCGTCGTCGAAGGCTTCGCGCCGCGTCGCCTCGAAGCGCCCGTCCGGGTTGGCCGTCGCCCCGCGCCCGCGGCGGCCTTCCGCCGCCACGCGGTTGCCCGCGAGCCGGCCCGCCGCTTCCCCCATCGCTTCCGATCCTTCGCCATAAGGGCGAAGAACATATCATGAACAATCGCAGGGCGGCTGCACAAGATTCGTGCATTCCCAGAAATGCGCGCCTGTCGCGTCCCGGCCCGGCTTGGCTTAGAGGGTCGTCCTGGATGTCGGATCCGGGACGATCCTCTACATCACTCTGCCGCATCGGCTTTTTCAGAAAGCCGGTTCCCCCTTTCGGGACGATGCTCCAGACCGCGCGCAACCTTCTCTCGCTCGAAGCAGGATTCCTGGCCCGCCGATGATTTCCGGCCTGATCCACGTGGCTCGCCCCGCCGACACGGCGATCGAGAGCCTCGCCGACACGCTGAGCGCCCTCGTCGCGGGCGTGGCGGCGGGGCTCGTGGGCGATGCCGTGATCGTGACCGCGGCGGCGAACGAGGCGTTGGAGACCATCGCCGAGGGCAGCGGGGCAACCCTCGTGGTGCGCCCACCCGGCACCCATCCGTGGATCGCGGGCGCCAAGGTCGCCCGGCGGGAATGGCTGCTCTGCCTGGAGCCGGGGGATATCCCGTCCGAGGGCTGGATCCGCAGCCTCGACCGCTTCGTCGGCACCGCCCGGCCCGACATGGCGCTCGGCCGGATGCGGCGTCCCCATGCCGGCCTGCCGGCTCGGCTGGCCGCCCGGGGCGAGGGCGTCGTGGGGGCGAGCCGCCCGCGGGCCGGCGACGTGGTGCGCCGCGACCGGCTCCTGGCGGGCCTGCCCTTCGCCCCCCGCCTCAAGGTGCGGCTGCTGCCCGCCCGGCTGGAGCGGGCCTGAGCGTTCTGAATATCGGATCCAGGACGATCTTCTCCATTCTTGTGCCGCATCGGCTTTTTTCCGAAAGCCGGTTCCCACCTTTCGGGCCGATGCTCTACCGCTCGAACCGGGCTTGCAGTCCATGCCCATGCACACGCGCCGAGAGCACGATCTTGGCGCCGGGCGGCAGCGGCGCCTTGAGCGCGCCGACGAACCGGTTCGGGGCGGCGCCCTTCAGCGCCACGGTCTCGGTCTTGCCGCCGGCCTGGATATAGGCCTTGCCGGTCAGGCCCGCCGTGGCGATCGGCTGACCGGCCTCCTCGCTGACGAAGAAGGTCAGGTCCGTGTCGGTGACGACGAGTTCGACCGGATGATCCTCGGCCATGACGACCTGACCGCCATTCGGGCCGGCGGCGAAGGCCGGGCTTGAGAGCGTGAGAGCGAGGGTGAGCGCGGTGACGGGGAAACGCATGTGGATGTCCTTTCCTTCAAGGCGGTGAAAGCGTTCAGAACGCCCCGGCCGGGGCGCCCTCGGGATGGTCGGAGACCGGGCGCCGCGCCTGTTCGCGCAGCCGCTCCAGCGGGGCGCGGCCGAAGCTGAGGAACAGGAGGGGCGTCAGCACCGTGTCGAGCAGCGTCGCGCTGATCAGGCCGCCGAAGATCGTCACCGCCACGGGATGCAGAATCTCCTTGCCCGGCGCGTCGGCGCCGACGAGCAGCGGCACCAGGGCTACGCCGGCCGCGAGTGCCGTCATCAGCACGGGGGCGAGCCGCTCCAGGCTGCCGCGGATCACGAGATCCGGCCCGAAGGGCAGTCCCTCGTGGATCGCCAGATTGAGGATGTGGCTGACCTTGAGGATGCCGTTGCGCGTCGCGATGCCGGTGAGCGTGATGAAGCCGATCATCGAGGCGACCGAGAGCGGCTGTCCTGCGATCCAGAGTGCGGCCACCGAGCCGATCAGGGCCAGCGGGATGCTCCCCAAGATGATCAGCGTGAACGCCACCGAGCGGTAGCGGCTGTAGAGCAGGGCGAAGACGAGCCCGAGCGACAGCAGCGAGAGCAGGCCGATGGTCCGGCTCGCCTCCTCCTGTGCCTGGAACGCGCCTTCCAGGCGGGTCCCGTAGCCGTTGGGGAGCGCGGTCGCGGCGATTTCTTTTTGGATTGCGCTAACGATCACCCCCATGTCGGCGCCGCCGACCGTGTTGGCCTGGACGACGATGCGGCGGCGCGCATTCTCGCGAAGGATCTGGTTGGGCCCGTCGGTCTCGCGGATGTCGGCGATCTGGCGCGCCGGCACCCAGCCGGAGGGGGTCTCGACCAGGAGGTCGCCGAGGCGCTGGGTGGTCCGCATCGTATCGGGCAGGCGCATCACCACGTCGAAGCGGCGGGTGCCGTCGACCACGCGCGAGACGGTCTGCCCGTTCGAGAGCCGGCTCAACTGTTCGATGAGCGCGGCGGGCTGGACGCCGTAGAGGGCGGCGCGGGCATAGTCCACGCGGATTTCGAGCTGCGGGATCAGCACCTGCTTCTCGACCTGAAGGTCGGCAAGTCCGGGAATTTTTTCCAGGCGCCGCCGCAAATCCTCGGCGAGGCTGCGCAGGGTATCGAGGTCGTCGCCGAAGATTTTCAAAGCGATCTCGGCGCGCACGCCCGAGAGCATGTGTTCCAGCCGGTGCGAGATCGGCTGGCCGACATTGACCGAGACCGGCAGCACCGCGAGCCGGTCGCGGATGTCGGCAATCAGTGCGGGCTTCGGGCGCGCCCCCGGCTTCAGGTCGATTTCGAGGTCCGAGGAGTGGACGCCTTCCGCGTGCTCGTCGAGTTCGGCCCGGCCGGTGCGGCGGCCGATCGACTTCACGTCCGCCATTTCGAGGAGCAGGCGCTCGGCGACGCCGCCGATCCGGTCGCTCTCGGCCAGCGAGATGCCGGGGTTGAACGCCATGGTGACGGTGAACGAGCCCTCGTTGAACGGCGGCAGGAAGGCCCGCGGCAGGAAGGTTGCGGCGATTCCGGCCAGAGCCACCGCGAGGGCGGCGAGAACCATCACCGGGCGGGCGTGGCCGATGAGCCCCCGCAGCACGGCGGCGTTGAGGCGCTTGAGGGCGCGGATCAGGCCGCTCTCATGCTCCTCCAGGCGCTTGAGGCCGGGCAGGAGGTAGTAGGCCAGCACCGGCGTGAGCGTGATCGAAACGAGCAGGCTCGCCAGGATCGAGACGATGTAGGCTTGGCCCAAGGGCGCGAACAGCCGCCCCTCGATGCCCGACAGGGCAAACAGCGGCACGAACACCAGCACGATCACCATGGTGGCGTAGACGATGCCCGAGCGCACCTCGTTCGAGGCCTCGACCACCACCGTGAAGACGCTCTTCGGAGAGCCCGCCCGCCGGTTCTCGCCGAGCCGGCGAAAGATGTTCTCCACGTCCACCACGGCGTCGTCGACGAGTTCGCCGATGGCGATGGCGAGCCCCCCGAGCGTCATCGTGTTGATCGACAGCCCGGCGAGATGAAACACGATGGCGGTGGCCAGGATCGAGACGGGAATCGCGGCCAGCGAGATCGCGGTGGTGCGCACGTTCAGGAGGAAGGCGAACAGAACCACGGCGACGACGACGACGGCCTCCATCAACACCGTCTCGACATTGCCGATCGAGGTCTCGATGAAGTTGGCTTGGCGAAAGATCAGCCGGTCGGCGCGCACGCCCTTGAAGGCGCAGGCTTCGCCCGCCGCCTCGGTCCCGGTGGCGACCGGTGAGGCCTTGCCGCCGTCGCAGGCGTTGAGGCTCGCGGTGATGTCGGACAGCGCCGCCTCGACCTCGCGGGTGAGGCGCACCGTATCGACGCCGGGCTGCTTCTCCACCGAGATCAGGACCGCGGGCGCGCCCATATAGCCGGCGTCCCCCCGCTTCACTTTCGGCGCGAAGGACACCTCCGCCACCTGCCGCAGGGAGATCGGCCGGCCGGCCACGGTCGCGACGACCATGTTGCGCAGGTCGTCGAGGTTCATGGTCCGGCCGAGGTTCCGGATCAGGTATTCGCGGGCATACTGGTCGGTGAAGCCGCCGCCGGTGTTGGTGCCGAACTGCGCGAGCGCCGCCTCGAGCTGGGCGTAGGTGACGCCGAGCGCCCGGAGCGCCGTCGGCTGGGGCGCGACGCGGAACTGGCGCACCTCGCCGCCCATGGGGATCACCTGGGCGACGCCGGGAATCGAGAGCAGACGGGGCCGGATGGTGAAGTCGGCGAGTTCCCGCAGCTGCATCGGCGAGACCGAGCCGCCGCTCACCGCCGCCATCACGATCTGCCCCATGATCGAGGAGATCGGCCCCATCATCGGCGTGACGTCCTGGGGCAGTTGCGGGCGCACCATGGCGAGACGCTCGGCGACCTGCTGGCGGTTGCGGTAGATGTCGGTGCCCCAATCGAACTCGACATAGACAACGGAGAGGCCGACGCCCGAGACCGAGCGGACCCGCGACACGCCGGGCAGGCCGTTCATCTGCGTCTCGAGGGGATAGGTGACGATCTGCTCGACCTCCTGGGGCGCGAGGCCCTCGGCCTCGGTCATGATCGTCACGGTCGGGCGGTTGAGGTCGGGGAAGACATCGACGGGCAGCCGGGTGACCGTGAAGGCGCCGTAGACGACGAGGACGGCCGCGAGCGCGAGTACGAGGACGCGGTTGCGGAGCGACTGCGAGACGAGGAGCGTGAACATGGGCGGCGCTCCTCAGCGGACCTGATTGAGGAGTTCGGCGCCCTGGGTGACGATGCGCTTGCCCTGGCCGACCCCCGACACCACCAGCACGCGGCCGGCATCGAGGGGCTCGACCCGGACCTCGCGGGGCTCGAACCGCTCCGGCGCGGTGTGCTCGTAGACGAGGCTTTGACCGTTGCCGCCACGGACCACGCTGGTGCGCGGCAGCGCCAGCCCGGTCTGTTGCGCGTCCAGAGCCGCCAGCACGGTGACGAACTGGCCGGTGCGCAGTTCCGGCGGAGCGCCCTCAATGGAAAAATGCATCGGCACCGCCTGGCTGCGATCGGCGAGCCCCGCGCCCATGAAGGTGAGGCGCAAGGTCCGGCCGTCGGCGAGCCGCGCGGTGGCGTCCTGGCCGGTGGCGAGCGCCTCGAAGCTCAGCGCCTCGACCCAGAGCCGGCTCGGCTCGACGATCTGAAACACCTGCACGCCGGGGCTCGCCATCTGGCCGGCCACCGCGCTCGCCTCGGCGATGACGCCGTCGACCGGCGCGGTCAGGGCCTCCGGGTGCTGGCGGATGGCGTCGAGGGCGGCGCGGCGGTCGGTCAGACCTTTGAGCTCGGCGAGCGCGTCGTCGAGCTGAACCTGGGAGACCGCGCCGCCCGGCGCGAGCTTGCGGTAGCGCTCGACCCGGCGCTCGATGATGGCGATCTGCTGGTCGAGCTCGCCCTGGCGCTGGCGCATGTCGGACACGTCCACCGCCTGGACCGGGGGCGTGACGGTGGCGAGCACCTCGCCCTTCTTCACCCGCGTGCCGAGCCGCGGGAAGCGGCCAGATTCCGGTGGCGCCAGCCGGCCGCCGACGGAGGACTGGACCACGCCGCTGGCATTCGGATCGGGGATGATCCGCCCCGGCAGCTCGACGGTGCGGCTCAGCCTGTCGGAGGCGGTGACCACGGTGCGCAAGGCCAGCACCCGCTGCGTGGGCTTGGGCACGAAGATCGCCCCGTCCGGCAGACGGCGGGCCAGGTCCTGGCCGCTGGGGGCGGCGAGCGGCGTGCCGTCCTCGTGGCCCTCATGGGCGAAGGCCTTCGGCGCGAAGGCAAGCGCCAACACGAGCACGAAGAGGGCCGCGATCGGCGCCCGGCGGCGCCCGCGCATCAGCAGGGTGACGACGACGCCCAGCAGAAACCCCGCGCCGCCGACCGCGAAGGGCAGCGGGTCGGCCTCCTCGATGTGGCGGCGGAAATCGTGGGCGACGGCGAGGCTTTTGGTCCAGGCATCGTCGGAAGCGGGGGGCGGGGGCGGTTCGGAGATCGTGAGGGAGACCGGGAAGAGGTCGGTGGTGCCGTCTTTCGTCACCGTGAACAGCACCTCGTATTCGCCGGCATGGGTGCTCCAATGGGCGGGCAGGCCGTAGCTGCCGTCCGGTATCGCCTCCGCCTGCGCCGTGCCCTCGGGCGTCTCGGCGGTGATCGCGGCGTCGGTGACCGGCTCGTTGGTGCCGGCCCGGTCGAGATAGAGGCTGAGGCGCCCGTTGCGGGCGACCGCCACGAGTTCGAGCGTCTCGCTGCTCGACGCGCCGCGGGGGGCGCTGACGGCGGCGGCGGGCGGTTCGGAGCCGTGATCGTGGCCCTCGTGGGCCGCGGCCGGTGCGGCCCAGAGGGCGAGCGCCAGCACGGCCGCGCGCAGGGCCGGAACGCGTGAAAGGGGCATGGGGAATCGATCCTTCGCGAGCAGGGACGCGCGCAGCGGCTTGGGTTCAGGCCGCCGCGTCGGGCGCGCGCCAGGGGCGCGCCGGCCTCAGGCGAAGGATCGGGGGGGTTCGGGGAGCGCTTCGGAGACGACGCTGGCGAAGGACGCGTCGCGGGGACGGCGGAAGGCGGCTTCAGCGTTCCAGCGGAGCGCCACGGTCACGTCGGCGACGCCGACGAAGGGAATGTGGAACGGGCAATGCAGCCCACAGCACTGGCCGGAATGAGGGTCGCCCGCCGGCACGGAGGCGTCGGCGGCCTCGGTGACGGGGGCAGCATGGGCGTGCGCGTGATGGGCATGCGTGTGATGGACAGACCCTTGGACGTGCTCCGCGAGCCCGTGCGCACGGGCATGCGCCGGGGCGGCGATCGTCAGCGCGAGCAGGGCCGCGACCTGCAGGATCACGGCGAGCACATGCCGGAAGGGGCGGTGAGCACGCATCACGCCCCTTCCCTAGCACGACCGGGGCGCAGCGGGAACGCTCAGTCCTTCTTGGCCGGCTTGATCTTGAGCTGGTCGATCGCCCAGAGCCAGCGCCCGTCGGGCTGGCGGCGGGCCGCCTCGACCGAGAACGATCCGTTCGGCAGCCGGGCGAAGGTGAGGCCGAGATCGCCGTTCGTGATCGCCGGCAGGGTTTCGGGTTCGGGGAAGTCGGACTTGCGGGCCAGAAGGTCCGTGTAGAAGCGGCGGATCGCGTCGTGGCCGGTGGCCACCACCTCGCCCGCCGCCAGCACGGCCTGCGGCTCGTAGAGCGCCACCAGCCCCTCGACATCGCCGGCATTGGCCCGCGCGTGGAACAGCCGGGCGAGGTCGCCCGGTTCCCTGGCCGTCTCGCTCATCGCTTTTTCCTCCCTCCGAAACCGCTCAGACCGGCGGTTATTTCAGGCGCGTGCCCTGCCCGTCCTGAACCGAGACCGAGACCGGGATGCCGGCCTTCACGCTCTCGGAGACGGTGCAGAACCGCTCGAACTGCTCCAGCACCCGGTCGATCCGGTCCATCGACGCCGCCTCGGCGCCGAGCGCGATGGCGACGTCGATCCCCTCCAGGCGCAGGCGTCCCTCCGCGTTGCGGGCAAGCCGCCCGCTCGCCTGCGCGCTCACGCCGCCGCCCTCCTGATGGAATTTGCCGAGCGCGAAGACGAGGCTGGCGCACAGGCAGTTGCTCACCGCCGCAATCAGCACCTGCTCCGGGGACGGCCCGACCCCGTCGCCGATCGGCACCGGCTCGTCGGTCAGCAGGCTCTCGAAGGCGGGGCCGAACTCGACCCGGAAGGCGAACCGCTCGACCTGCCGGATGCTGATGCTGGGTCGTGCCGACATCGCCGCTCCTCGTTCCCTCGCGGTCTCAACCCGGCGGCGGCGCCCTTGTTGCCGGACGCCAGGCCGAACTTGACCCGCTTTCCGTATTTGGTATACCAGATGCCAACGAGACGCCAACGGAGGGGCCCGCCTCCTCCGGGCAGACCCTGACAGGCAAGGAGCGCGAGGCCATGGCCGCGGCGACATCCCCGTCACAGGCCGTCGACGTCTCGGGGCTGATCGAAGCCCTGGGCGATGCGGTGGTGATCTCCGACCCGGACGGCCGGATCGTCACGTGGAATCCGGCCGCCGAGCGGATCTTCGGTTTCAGCGAAGCCGAGGCGATGGGTGAGACCCTCGATCTCATCACCCCGGAGCGCCATCGGCGGCGCCACTGGGACGGCTACGCCAAGACGATGCGCACCGGGCAGACCCGCTACGGGACCACGCTGCTCAAGGTGCCGGCCCTGCACAAGGACGGGCACAGCCTGTCCATCGCCTTCACCGTCTCGCTCCTGCACGGGGCCGACGGGGAGGTCAGCGGAATCGCCGCGGTCATCCGCGACGAGACCGAGCGCTTCGAAGAGGAACGCCGCCTGCGCCGCCGGATGGCGGAGCTGGAGGACGCGCTCGGCACCCTCGTGCTCGCCTGAGATCTCAGGCGGGCGACACGTCAGAACAAGAACACGACCTTTCGTTTCAAGACTTCACTTCATCTTCAACGAAGTCGACATAGGGAGAACACCAGCATGTCCCAGCCGCTCGAGGGCATCCGGATCATCGATTTCACCCACGTCCAGGCGGGCCCCGCCTGCACCCAGCTGCTCGCGTGGTTCGGCGCGGACGTGATCAAGGTCGAGCGCCCCGGCGCCGGCGACGTGACCCGTAACCAGCTGCGCCACGTGGAAGACGCGGACGCGCTCTACTTCACGATGCTGAACTCCAACAAGCGCTCCCTGACGCTCGACACCAAGACGCCCCAGGGCAAGGAAGTGCTCGAGAAGCTGATCCGCGAATCCGACGTGATGGTCGAGAATTTCGGCCCCGGCGCGCTGGACCGCATGGGCTTCACCTGGGCCCACATCCAGTCGCTCAACCCCGGCATGATCCTCGCCTCGGTGAAGGGCTTCTCCGACGGCCACCACTACGAGGACCTGAAGGTCTACGAGAACGTCGCGCAATGCGCGGGCGGCGCCGCCTCGACCACCGGCTTCTGGGACGGCCCCCCCACCGTGTCGGCCGCCGCGCTCGGTGACTCCAACACCGGCATGCATCTCGCCATCGGCATCCTCACGGCGCTGCACGCCAAGAACAAGACCGGCAAGGGCCAGAAGGTCGCCGTGTCGATGCAGGATTCGGTGATCAACCTCTGCCGCGTGAAGCTGCGCGACCAGCAGCGCCTCGACGCCATCGGCTACCTCGAGGAGTATCCCCAGTACCCGCACGGCGAGTTCTCGGACGTGGTGCCGCGCGGCGGCAACGCGGGCGGCGGCGGCCAGCCGGGCTGGGTGCTGAAGTGCAAGGGCTGGCAGTCGGACCCGAACGCCTACATCTACTTCACGATCCAGGGCCATGCCTGGGCCCCGATCTGCAAGGCGCTCGGCAAGCCCGAGTGGATCGACGATCCGGCCTACAACACCGCCCGCGCCCGCCAGGACAAGATCTTCGAGATCTTCGCCTTCATCGAGGATTGGCTGGCCGACAAGACCAAGTTCGAGGCCGTCGACATCCTGCGCAAGTTCGACATCCCGTGCTCGCCGGTGCTGTCGATGAAGGAGATCGCCGCCGATCCGTCGCTGCGCGCCAGCGGCACCATCGTCGAGGTCCCGCATCCGAAGCTCGGCTCGTACCTGACCGTCGGCTCGCCGATCAAGTTCTCGGACATGAAGGTCGACATCAAGGCCTCGCCGCTCCTCGGTGAGCACACCGACGAAGTGCTGGCCGGTCTCGGCTACTCGCCGGAGCAGATCGCCGCGATGCACGAGGCCCGCGCGGTCTAAGACCAATCGGCGATGATCCTGAATCATCGCCGATTGCCCCCGCGACGGCGGGGCGGCGGGCGTCCGCCGGATGCACGGAACAGAACCATCGGTCCTGTTCCGTGCCGCTTGGTCTAAGACCTTTCTCAGGTCTCATCCCTAGATCTTTCGAAAGAATCCTCCCGGGTCGGGCGAGCCGCCCCGGGAGTGCCTGACCGGACTCTTTTCGGAGTCCGGGCTGTTTTTCTCCTCCGTGTGACTTGGCCGGGCCGCCCTACGGTCCGGCCTTTCTTGTTTCCGGGCTCGTTTCGCGACATCGCTGACCCGACGCCCATCCCCGTCCGCGCCTTCGCCAACGGTGCCCGCCGGTGACTGCATCCTTGACCCATCCTCTGCTGCGCCGCCTCCTGCCGCAGCAGGCCCCCGTCAGCCTCCGCGAGCGCGTGCGCGCCGCCTGCGGAGCGCTCGCCGGGCTCCTCGTCACCGGTCTCGTCGCCCGCGCGGCCATCGGCAACGGCGCCGCGCTGCCGGCGCTGATCGCCCCGATGGGCGCCTCCGCGGTGCTGCTCTTCGCGGTGCCGTCGAGCCCGCTGGCGCAGCCCTGGTCGATCGTCGGCGGAAACCTGATCGCGGCGCTCGTCGGCGTGACGATCGGGTCGCTTCTCCCCGATCCGCTCATCGCCGCCGGGATCGCGGGCGGGCTCGCCATCGGCCTGATGATGGCGTTCCGCTGCCTGCATCCGCCGAGCGGCGCGGTGGCGCTCACCGCCGTCCTCGGCGGGCCAGCGATCCACGATCTCGGCTACGGCTTCGTGCTGTGGCCGGTGGGCATCAACACCCTGCTGATCCTCGGCGTGGCCCTCGCCTTCAACAACCTCACCGGCCGCTCCTATCCGCACGCGCCGGCGGCGGCGCCCGCGGCACCGGCCCCCTCCTCCGGCATGGGCCTGACCTCGGGCGACATCGACGCCGCGTTGAAGGATTTCGATCAGGTGCTCGATATCGGCCGGGGCGATCTGGAGGCGCTGCTGCGGCGGGCCCAGCTCAGCGCCCTGGTGCGCCGCTCCGGCCCGGAGACCTGCGCCTCGATCCTGACCCGCGACGTCGTCGCCATCGCCCCCGAGGCGCCGCTGAGCGAGGCCCTGGCGCTGCTGCGGCGCCACCACATCAAGATGCTGCCCGTCACCGACGAGAACGCGCGGGTGCTCGGCGTGCTGACCCAGACCGACCTGATGGACAAGGCCGAGTGGGACCGCCGCGGCCCCCGCCTCGGCCTCGCCCGGCGCTGGCAATTGACGCTCGGCCGCGGCCGCGCCCCGCATGGCTGCGCCGCCGACGTGATGACGACCGAGGTGGTCTGCCTGCGTCCGGAGATGACGCTCGCCGAAGTCGCGGTGCGGATGGCCCGCGGCGGCCACCACCACCTGCCGGTGGTCGGCCCGGAAGACCGCCTGTGCGGCGTCGTCGCCCAGTCCGACCTGATCGAGACCTTGGTGAACCAAGCCGCCACCAGGACCTCCGCGGAGCCCACGCGCGCGGGCGCCCCACGCCCCCGCGCCGACGACGAGGTGTCGCCGGATCTCGCCGCCGGGCTCGCCTGACCCGGGCGTAACCATCGGTTAACCGTGATGCCCCGAGAGTCGCTCCGGTCTCGGGTGGGGGCAACATGGCGCGCAAGGGTCGGTCCGGGGCAGCGGCGCCGGTGGAGAAGCTGCTCGGCTCAGGGCACGCCCATCTCGAGGCCGGTCGTTTCAGACAGGCCGAGCGCGACTTTTCCCAAGCCCTCGCAGCCGGGCCCGACAACGCCGCGGCCCGCTTCGGCCTCGGCGTGGCGGTGGGCCAGCGCGGCGGGCCGGCCCAAGCGATCCCCCACCTCGTCGAGGCCCTGCGCGCCGCCCCCGATCAGGCGGCCCACTGGGCCGGGCTGATCACCACCCTCATCACGGCCGACCGGCTCGCCGAGGCGCGCACGCTGCTGCAGCGGTTCCAGTCCTGGGGCTTCGAGGCCGCCACGCTCCGCAGCCTGACCGCGCCGATCGCGGCGGGTCTTCTGGCCGAGGCCGGCATCCTGATGGGACGGGGCCGCCTCGATGCGGCCGAGCAGCGCTTCGACCTCGTGATCGCCCTGGACGACGCGAACGCCGTCGCGGTCCACGGGGCCGGCGTGATCGCGCGCCAGCGGCAGCTTCACGAGCGGGCCCTGATCCTGTTCGACCTCGCCGCGCGGCTCGACGGCGACAATCCCGGCTACGTCGCCGATCTCGCCGACGCCCATCTCCGGGCCGGGCGCAAGGCCGAGGCGCTGGCCCTGTTCGAGCGCGTCGTCGCCCTCGATCCGGGGCACGGCCCGGCCCATTCCGCGCTCGCCGACCTCAACGTCGCCCGCGGCCATTACGGGGCGGCGCTCCGGGCCAATGCGGCGGCTTCGCGGCTGACCGGACTGCCCCATGCGTGCAACAACCGCAGCGTCCTGCTGCTGCGGCTCGGGCGCCCGGCCGAAGCCCTCGCCCTGCTGGAAGAGGCGCTCGCCGCCGATCCGGCCGACGCCGTCGCCCACAGCAACCTCGTCCACACCGCCCTCTACGCGGCCCCGTCGGATGCCGGGCGGCACGCCGTGGCGTATGGCCGCCGCCACGCCGACCCGCTGCGGCGGACGACGCCTCATCCCAACGACCCCACCCCCGATCGGCCGCTCAGGATCGGCCTCGTCTCGGGCGACCTGTGCGACCATCCGGTTGCCCGTTTCGTCGCGCCGTTCCTGCGCCATCACGACCAGACCCGGCTCGCGGTCTTCGCCTATGCCAACGGCGCGGCGGACGCGACGACCGAGCGCCTGAAGGCCTGGACCGCGGGCTGGCGCGACATCGGCGGGCTCGACGACGCGCATGCAGCCCGCCTGATCGAGGCGGACGGCATCGACGTGCTGCTCGATCTCTCCGGCCACAGCGCCGGGCACCGGCTTGGGGTGTTCGCGCGCCGGCCCGCCCCGGTCCAGGCGACCTGGATCGGCCTGCCCGTCACCACGGGCCTGTCGGCGATCGATTACCGGCTGACCGATTCGGGCTACGACCCGGAGGACGCACCCGCCGATCCGTTCCACCCGGAGCGACTCTGGCGCCTGCCCGGCACCGCCTATTGCTACGCCCCCGATCCGACCGCGCCGGAGCCCGCGCCGCCCCCCTGCCGCGCGACCGGCCACGTCACCTTCGGTTGCCTGAATCGGCCGGAGAAGCTGAGCGCGGCCACGCTCGCGGCCTGGGCGCGCATCCTCAAGGAGGTGCCGGGCGCGCGCCTGCTGGCCGTGGTCCCGGATGTCGACGATCCGCAGACGCGGGCGGATTTCGAGGAACGCTTCCGGGCCGCCGGCATCGCCCCCGCCCGGCTCGACCTGACGCCCTACAGCCTGAGCGACCGGTTCGCGGCCTATGCCCGGACCGACATCGCCCTCGATCCGTTCCCGTTCAACGGCGGCACCACGAGCTACGACACGCTGCATATGGGCGTGCCGCTGGTGGCGCTGCGGGGGAAGCGGACGCTCGGCCGGATGGGCGCCGCCGTGCTCGACGGGGCCGGGCTCTCGGAGTGGGTCGCCGACGACATCGACGGCTACGTCGCCCGCGCCGTGCGCCTCGCCGCCGATCCGGCCGCCCTCGCGGACTGGCGCGGCAGCTTGCGCGAGCGGCTGCGGGCGAGCCCGCATCGGGACGAGGCACGCCACGCCCGCGAGGTCGGCGAGGCCCTGGCCGCGATGTGGGCGCGCTGGTGCGAGAGCGTGCGCTGAGGCCGGATCAGGCGAAGAAGTCGCTCAAGAAAAAGTCGACCGCCTGCGCCACCACCGACGGATCGTAGGCGTGCGGGCCGTCATACTCGACATAGGTCAGGTCGTAGCCCGCGCCCTGCAGCAGCCGGGCATGGTGGCGGGCGCTGCGGTCGATGCCGATCTGCTCGTCCCGCGTCCCGTGCGACAGGAAGATTTTCGGGGCGCCCGCCTGGACGTGGACGGATAGGAAACCCGCCGACGACACGATCAGGTGGCTGACTCGGTCGCCGTTGGTGAGCCCGAGCGAGAGAGCATAGCTGCCCCCGTCCGAATGCCCCGCGAAGGCGAGATGGCTCGGGTCGATCAGGAAGCGGTCGGCGACCTCGGCCAGCGCCCGGTCGAGCCGCTCGCGGTCCGGCCCGTTGCCCGCGATGACGAGGTCCCAGGTCGGGTGCAGCGATTGCGGCGCCAGCAGCAGGAAGCCGCGGGCCTTGGCGTGCCCCTCCAGCATCGGCAGGATCTTTTCGGCACTGCCCCCACCGCCGTGGAACAGCACCACGAGCGGCGTCGGCAGGCGCGGATCGACGTGATCGGGCACGCAGAGCATCGCGTCGCGGCTCTCGAACAGCCCGAGGGCGTGGCGCCCCGGCGGCAGGGCCGGTTTCGTCGGCAGCCGCGGCAGGAACGACAGCCGCCCGGCGAGCCGCGGGTCGAGGGGGAGGGTCGGATCGGTCGCGGAGGAAGCCATGGGTGCTTTTCGCGATGAGGCCGGCCGCGCGTGTCCCCTCCCGCTTGCGGGGAGGAGAATGCATCGGCGATCGCGCGACCGAGCCGTGAAACGAAGAAGACCGCGGCGCCTCTCGGCACCGCGGTCCGGTTCACTCAGAAGCGGAAGCCCAAAAACCTCAGGCGCTCTTCTTCTTCAGCGTGCTCTGCGGGTTGAGGCTGCCGATGTTGCCGCTCTCGCTGCCGGCCTGCGGATCGATCACCGCGTTGATGAGGGTCGGCTTGCCCGAATCCATGGCGGCATCGACCGCCCGCTTCAGCTCGTCCGGCGTGGTGACGTTGACGCCGACGCCGCCGAAGGCCTCCATCATCTTGTCGTAGCGCGAGTCCTTCACGAACACCGTGGTGCCCGGATCGCGGCCGGTCGGATCGGTGTCGGTGCCGCGGTAGATGCCGTTGTTGTTGAAGATGACGATGCAGACCGGCAGGTCGTAGCGGCAGATGGTCTCCACCTCCATGCCGGAGAAGCCGAAGGCCGAGTCGCCCTCGACCGCCAGAACCGGCTTGCCGGTCTCGACGGCGGCCGCGACGGCGAAGCCCATGCCGATGCCCATCACGCCCCAGGTGCCGACGTCCAGGCGCTTGCGCGGCTGGTACATGTCGATGATGCCGCGGGCGAGGTCGAGCGTGTTGGCGCCCTCGTTGACGAGGATCGCGTCCGGCCGCTCCTTGATGACCGTGCGGAGCGCGCCCAGCGCCGAGTGGAAGCACATCGGCGAGGAGTTCTTCATCAGCTTCGGGGCCATCTTGGCGATGTTGGCCTCGCGCTTGGAGCGGATGGTCTCGAGCCAAGCTTGAGGGGCGCCCTTCCAGTCCTTGCGGATGCCGGCGAGCAGCGCCTCGACGCAGGAGCCGATGTCGCCGACGAGCGGGGCGGCGATCTCGACGTTCGAGTCCATCTCGCGCGGCTCGATGTCGATCTGGATGAAGCGCTTGGAGCCGGGCTCACCCCAGGTCTTGCCCTTGCCGTGGGAGAGCAGCCAGTTGAGGCGGGCGCCCACCAGCAGGACGACGTCGGAATCCTTCAGCGCGGTCGAGCGGGCGGCACCGGCCGAGAGCGGGTGGGTGTCGGGCAGCAGGCCCTTGGCCATGCTCATCGGCACGTAGGGGATGCCGGACTCTTCCACCAGCGCGCGGACCGCGTCGTCGGCCTGGGCGTAGGCGGCGCCCTTGCCGAGCACGATCAGCGGACGCTCGGCGGTCTTGAGCAGGTCGAGGGCGCGGGCGACCGCCGACGGGGCCGGGAGCTGGGCCGGAGCCGGGTCGATCACCTTGACGAGCGAGCGGGCGCCCAGCGCCCCGTCGATCACCTGCGAGAACAGCTTGGCCGGCAGATCGAGATAGACGCCGCCGGGACGGCCGGAGACGGCGGCGCGGATCGCGCGGGCGACACCGATCCCGATATCCTCGGCGTGCAGCACGCGGAAGGCGGCCTTGCACAGCGGCTTGGCGATGGCGAGCTGATCCATCTCCTCGTAGTCGCCCTGCTGGAGATCGACGATCTCGCGCTCGGACGAGCCCGAGATCAGGATCATCGGGAAGCAGTTGGTGGTGGCGTTGGCGAGCGCGGTCAGGCCGTTGAGGAAGCCCGGGGCCGAGACCGTGAGGCAGACGCCCGGCTTCTTGGTGAGGAAGCCTGCGATGGCGGCGGCGTTGCCGGCGTTCTGCTCGTGGCGGAAGGAGATGACGCGCAGGCCCTCGGCCTGGGCCAGCCGGCCGAGATCGGTGATCGGGATGCCGGGGACGTTGTAGATCGTCTCGATGCCGTTGAGCTTGAGCGCGTCGATGACGAGGTGGAAGCCGTCGGTCAGCTCCGCTTCCTCGTGGGGCATGGCGCCCGCGGTGATCGCGTCGATGTTTTGGGCCTGGACGGTCATGCGGCGTTCTCCCTTTTGCTTGAATTCTTCGTCGCTGATTTTTGCGCTGTGCGGGCCCTCCGGGAGGCGCTCCGCATTCTCTGAATCGACGGTGCCCGTGGGCGCCGCGCCGTGCGTTCCGGCATGCGAGTCTTGTCGCGACAGGCTTGGTATACCAAATACCAAATAGCCGGTCAAACGAAACGCGCGGCTTTGGGGGCCGCGCGTTTCAAGTGTCCGGAGATGTGAGGCGGCGTGCCGGGATCAGGCGAGGCGCACGGCGCTCGCGTCAGCGGTCTCGGTCGTCTCGGCCTCGGAGGCGAGGTAGCGGCGGCGCAGCGGCTTGAGCACGAACACCGCGAGCGCGGCCGCCGTGATGTTGAGCGCGATGATCAGCGCGAACACCGCCGGCCAGCCGTAAGCGGCCGAGAGCAGGCTCGCCATCGGCACGAGGAAGGCGGCGGTGCCCTTCGCCGTGTAGAGCAGGCCGGCATTGCTCGCCGCATATTTCGAGCCGAACGTGTCGCCGCAGGTCGCCGGGAACAGCGAGTAGATCTCGCCGAACACCGCGAAATAGGCGGCGGTCGCGAAGACGAAGACATAGGGGTTACGGCCATAGCCGTACATCACGAGGCAGGCGGTCGCCGCGACCGTGAAGGCGATGAACATCGTGTTCTCGCGGCCGATATTGTCCGACACCCAGCCGAAGAACGGCCGGCCGAAGCCATCGAGGATGCGGTCGAGGGAGATCGCCATCGTCAGCGCGGCCATCTGCAGGCCGAACAGGCTGACCGGAACGTCGGCCACCTTGAAGTCGTGGGCGATCGGGCCGATCTGCGCCGCCGTCATCAGGCCGCCGGAGGCCACCATCACGAACATCGCATACATCACCCAAAAGACCGGGGTGCGTACCGCCTGTTTCGGGGTGCGATCGACCTTGGTCTGGGGCAGGCGCAGGCTCTTGCGCTTCACCGGTACGGCGACCTTGGGCTTGCGCAGCAGGAACGACAGGGCGATCACGACGAGGCCCTGGCCGATGCCGAAGGTGAGGAAGGCCTGCTCGTAGCCGTGCGAGGCGATCATCTTGGCGATCGGCACGACGGTGATGGCGGCGCCCGCGCCGAAGCCCGCGGCGGTGGCGCCGGCGGCCAGTCCCCGGCGGTCCGGGAACCACTTCAGCGCGTTGCCGACGCAGGTGCCGTAGACCGAGCCCGCGCCGATGCCGCCGATGACGGCCGCGGTGTAGAGCAGGAAGAGCGAGTCGGCGTGGGCGTTGAGCACCCAGGACAGGGCGATCATCCCGCCGCCGAAGAAGACCACGACCTTCGGGCCGTAGCGATCGACGAACCACGTCTCGACCGGCACCAGCCAGGTTTCGGTGGCCACGAAGATCGTGAAGGCCAGCTGGATGGCGGCGCGACCCCAATGGTGGGTCTGGTCGATCGGATCGACGAACAGCGTCCAGCCGTATTGCAGGTTGGCGATCATCGCCATGCAGAGCACGCCGAAGGCGAGCTGCCACCACTTGGCGGAAGAGGCGTCCTGCGCTGCCTCGGGTGCCGTCTGGCGTTCCATCCCGGTATTCCTTTTCTGGTGTCCGGTGCCCCTCGGGGCGGCATCATGCACAATGGCGCATTGCATACAATATACCAGGAATAAAAAAGCGCGTGGCACGTGCTATCGTGCCGACCGGCCGCGCGGAAGAGGCTCCGCCGGTCTCACGGAGCCCCGGCGGCGTGGGGCGGGACGATCCGCGCCGGTCCGAACTGGGCGGCCATCCGATTCACGACGGGGCCGCCGGCCCCGTTGCGGGACGCGGTGAGAGCGCAGCCCACGATCGGCCGTGTCCGCGGCGACACACGTCCCTGAAACGCGTCCGCTCCATCGACTGGCACGATCACAACTATCGGTTGATAACATTTCCTGCAATTGGGCGTGTCGGCGGGGCGCTCGCCCGTTGATTGCAAGCCCAGTTGGTTCCGCGCCTTTGTCAAAATAAGCGCCGTTCGGCGCAAGGAAGCGGATACCATTTGTTAAAAAGCCGAACGTAGCGAAAGGGACATCCGCCACTTTCAGAATATTCGGTCTCGGGTCTGCACATGATTACGCTGAGCATCGGGCGCAAACTCGCCCTGTCCTCCGCCGTCACCGCCCTGTTCGCGGCCGGCGCGATCTACAACCAATGGAGCAGCAACACCGAGATCGCCGCGGCAAACGAAGCGGTGGCGCGCGAGGCGACGATCCTGCGCGGCATCTCGCAGGCGCAGCTCGCGGTGAGCCGCATCCAGCTCGCCTATGACGGCGTCGAGGCGGCGCGGAAAGCCGCGGACGCCGATGCGGTGGTGGCGCGCGCCCTCGACGAGGCGGCGAAGGCCTCGAAGGGCCTGGAGCGGCCGATCGCCCTCGCCCTCAAGCCCGATGTGCTCAAGGAGAGCGGGCAGAACCTGCGCGACCTCGCCGCCGCGGTGAAGGATTTCGCACAGAAGGGCCGCGCCGAACTCTACGGGCGGACGGCCGATGCGGCGGCGGCGGAGGCCGGACGCCAGGCGATCGCGGCCCTGACCGCGCGGTCCGAGAAGACGATCGGCGAATCCGTCGCTAACGCCAACCGCTTCACCGAGGAGGCGATGCAGGCGGCCTCCGAGCGGATCGCGTCGGCGACCCGCATCGGGCTCCTGGCGGGCGCCGCGATGCTGGTGAGCCTTCTGACCGCGGCGATCCTGCTGATGGTCAACATCCAGCGTCCGCTCACCCGGCTGGTGGCCGTGCTGGAGCGGATGGCGGCGGGCGACACCGAAGCCGAGATCGTCGAGCGGCGGCGCGCGGACGAGATCGGGGCGCTGGGCCGCGCGGTCGAGAGCATCAAGGCCATGGTCGCGCAGAAGGCCGCCGAGGAGGCCGAGCGCCGGCAGATTGCCGACACCGCCGCGGCGGCGGCCCGGCAGAAGGCCATGATCGAACTCGCCGACACCTTCGAGTCGGCCGTCGGCGGCATCGTCGGCTCGGTCTCGTCCTCGGCCACCGAGCTTCAGATGACGGCCCAGTCCATGTCCTCGACCGCGAGCCAGACCGCCGCGCAATCGACCAGCGTCGCGGCGGCGGCCGAGGAGGCGGCGGTGAATGTCGGCACGGTCGCGGCCGCGGCCGAGGAACTCGGCGCCTCGATCCTCGAGATCGGCCGCCAGGCCTCGGGCTCGGCCAGCCTCGCCCGGATGGCGGTGACCGAGGCCGACAAGACCTCGCAATTCGTCCAGGCCCTCAACCAGACCTCGGCGCGGATCGGCGACATGGTCGGCATGATCTCCAACATCGCCTCGCAGACCAACCTGCTCGCGCTCAACGCCACCATCGAGGCGGCCCGCGCGGGGGAAGCCGGCCGCGGCTTCGCGGTCGTGGCCAGCGAGGTGAAGGAGCTCGCCAACCAGACCGCGCGGGCCACCGACGAGATCGCCCGCCAGATCGGCGAGGTGCAGGGCGTCACCGACCAGACCGTCGGGGCGATCGGCTCGATCACCGCCCGCATCCGCGAGATCGACGCGATGGCCACCTCCATCGCGGCGGCGGTCGAGGAGCAGGGCGCGGCGACGCAGGAGATCGTGCGCAACGTCGCCCAGGCCTCGGTCGGGACCAGCGCCGTCACCGGCACCATCGCGGGCGTGGCGAGCGCCTCCGAGACGACCGGGGCCGCCGCGAGCCAGGTGCTGACCTCCGCCTCCGAGCTGTCGCGCCAGTCCGAGCATCTGACGGAGGAGGTGCACCGCTTCCTCGCCACCGTGCGGGCCGCCTGAAACGAGGAAGCGCGCCGGACGGCTGTCGCCCGGCGCGCTTCGAAATCCTTCCAACGGCCGGGGCCCGAACGGGCTCCGGCCGTTTCGCGTCAGTGGGCGGTCGCGGTCTTCACCTCGGCCTCGCCCGCAGCGGGGGCCTTGGTGTAGCCCTGGCGCATCGGCTTGAGCACGAAGATCGCCATGAACGCCGCGATGATGTTGAGGGCGGCGGCCGCCAGGAACACCGCGTGCCAGGAGCCGGTCATCGTGGTGAGGATGCTGGTATAGGGCACGATCAGGGCCGCGGTGCCCTTGGCGGTGTAGAGCAGGCCCGCGTTGGTGGCGGCGTATTTCGAGCCGAAAGTGTCGCCGCAGGTCGCCGGGAACAGCGAGTAGATCTCACCCCAGGCGAAGAACACGAGGCCGGTCAGGATCACGAACATGAACGGGTCCTGGCCGAACTGGCTCAGCATGTAGATGCCGACGCCCTCGATGCCGAAGGAGAGGAACATCGTGTTCTCGCGGCCGATATGGTC
Source organism: Methylorubrum salsuginis (assembly GCF_900114375.1). GTDB lineage: Bacteria > Pseudomonadota > Alphaproteobacteria > Rhizobiales > Beijerinckiaceae > Methylobacterium > Methylobacterium salsuginis. The sequence goes on from NZ_FOSV01000006.1 coordinate 105,848, forward strand.
GGAGATCCAGCCGAACAGCGGACGCGTGACGCCGTTGAGCACCCGGTCGATAGTGGCGGCGAACGTCAGCGCCGGCAGGGTGATGCCGAGCAGGCTCACCGGGGTGTCGGCGATGTGGAAGTCCTTGGCGATGGGGCCGAGCTGCGCCGTCGCCATCAGGCCGCCCGCGGCCATCATCACGAACATCGCGTACATCACCCAGAAGATCGGGGTGCGGACCATCTCGGAGGGCGCGTAGTCGCGCTTGCTCTGGCTGACGCGGGCGATGGTGGGCACGTCGCCCTTCTTCGGGGCGGACAGGAGGAGCGCCACCGCCATCACGACGAGGCCCTGGCCGAGGCCGAACCAGAAGAAGGCGTGCTCGTAGCTGTAATGGTGGATCACGGCCTGGATCGGCACGACCGTCAGGGCCGAACCCGCGCCGAAGCCCATGGCGGTGAGGCCTGCGGCCAGACCGCGGCGGTCCGGGAACCACTTGAGCGAGTTACCGACGCAGGTGCCGTAGACCGCCCCCGCGCCCGTGCCGCCGATGGCGGCGCCGACATAGAGCATGAACAGCGAGTCGGCGTAGGCGTTGATCACCCAGGCGACGCCGCAGAGCAGACCCCCGACCAGGGTGACGATCCGCGGGCCGTACTTATCGACGAACCAGCCCTCGATCGGCACCAGCCAGGTCTCGGTGACGACGAAGATCGTGAAGGCGACCTGGATCGCGGCGCGGTCCCAGCCGTGGCGCTCCTGGATCGGGTTGACGAAGAACGTCCAGCCGTACTGCATGTTGGCGATCATGCACATGCAGACGATGCCCAGGACGAGCTGGAGCCAGCGGTTCACGGGTGGGTTTACCGGTGGGGATACGGGTGTCGCGGCGAGTGTGGACATGGACGTCTCTCCAAGGGGTGCGCCCGGTTGTCCGGGCTGCTTCGGCCAACGGCCCGCACGGCACGGGTCCCTGAAGCGGGACGCGCGTGGAGTGAATCAGGGGGCCGGCAGGTTCATTCTGCGGCACCGGCAGGATTAAGCCTCTTGCTTGATCGTGCGGTTCCGCTGACCGGCACCATAATTCAAAATCCCGAATTGACAACAGGTATTCTGTATACCAGTCTCAGCTCAGGGCTGCCGCCAGAGCGCCCGGATCGGAGGAAGCCGTGCCGGCATCGATGCAGCAGGAGACTGCCCGCATCCGCACCATCCACCGCGACCGCCCGGTGGCGGAGGCGATGCAGGCGCTCGCCGAGCCGGGCATCGGCGCCCTCGTGGTGGTCGAGGGATTCGGGGCGGATGCCCCCGTCCTCGGCCTCCTGACCCAGCGCGACATCTTCCGGGCCGTCGCCGCGGAGGGGCCGGACGTGTATGGTCGCTGCGTCTGGCTCATCACCGATCACGACTTCCCCGCCGTCGACGTCGGAGCCTCCGCCCAGGAGCGCCTGCGCGCCTTCTGCGACCGGCAGGTCGATCACATCGCGCTGATGGAGTCCTGTCGCGTCAGCGCGATCCTGAGCATCTGGGACTGCGCGACCGAGCGTGCCGCCGGAGTCGTCTCATGAACAATCCTTCGACCACACCCTCCTCGCCGCAACAGGCTCCCGAGATGAAGCACCTCGTCGTCGTCGAATGCCCGATCGTCTTCCCCGGCGAGAATGAGTTCGGGATGTCGAGCGTCGACATGCTGCCGCGCAACGGCATCGCCGCGGGCCTGGAGAGCCGCCACATCCGCGTGCTCGACGAGCGGATCATCGCGGTGTGCATCTTCAAGAGCACGTTCTGCGCGAAGCTGTTCTTCGACGCCGAATGGACGCAGCGTGCCGACACGCTCTGGGGCGACCGCTACCAGATGCGCTTCGAGGCGATCGACAACGCCTCCGCCGCCTGATTCTTTCGCGACTCGGGGAGGATGATCGATGGCCTCCCCGGCGTCCGTGACTGAGCCGGCGAACGGGCCGGCTTTCGACGCCTGGAATCCCGGCCTCGAACCCGGCCTGCCGCGCGCCCTGATGCCGCTTGCGACCGTTTTCCGGCCCGAGAACGTGGCGCTGCCGCTGCACGAGATCCTCGAACTCTCGGATTTCAGCGGCCTGCCCGCGACGCGTCTCGCCCCGTTCAGGCCCCGGCGGCTCGCGGTGCACGAGGTGCTGATCCGGGTGATGGCCGACCTCTCGGTGCCGGTCGGCGAGGTCTATGCCGATCTCGGCGTCAACTTCCGCGCCATGGTGACCGCGATCCTCACCGAGGGCGTCGCCCCACGGACGGCCCAGATCGAGGCCGCCTTCGAGGCTTTGCGTCGCGAGGCCGAGGCACTGCTGGCGCAGGAACTCTCGATCCTCCTCGACGAGCCCGCGGCGCCGCCCGCGCCCCGGCGCTGGCTCGGCCTGCTGCCGCCCAGAGCCGGCATCCCGCCCCATCCGGGCGACTGGCAGGCGCGGGCACTCGCCCGGCTCGACGCCCGCTGCGGCTCGTCCGGCGAGGCGGCATGCGAGGCGGACGGCCTGGACGGTGCGGTGCGCGGCGCGCTCCGCACCGTCGTCTCGGCCGTCATCGCCCGCCAGGGCACGCTGATCCGCGACCGGGCGCTGCTGGCGCGGCTCGCCCTGATCCTGGTGGCCAACCGCGAGGGCAGCCGCCGCATCGGCGCGCTGATCGCGCCGTGGATGGACGCGGTCGTGTGCGCCCACGGCTACCGGCAGTTGGCGCCCCAGGCCGAGCCGGTGGTGATGACGGTCAAGGGCGCTTCGGCGTCCGGCAAGAGCACGATCCGCCCCTACCAGCGCGACCTCGCCGGGCGGATCGGCGCCGGCTGGTCCGACTTCGCCGTGGTCACGCCGGACGTCTGGCGCAAGTTCCTGCTCGATTACGATGCCCTCGGCGAGCAGCGCCGCTACGCCGGGCCGCTCGCCGGCCACGAGGTCGAGATCGTCGATGCCAAGCTCGACCGCCACATCACCGCCAAGGCGGCGGCGGGGCGCCTGTCGCACCTGCTGATCGACCGCTTCCGCTTCGACAGCTTCTCGACCGAGCCCAACGGCGACGGCACCGGCCAGCTGCTCACGCGCTTCGGCCAGCGGGTCTATCTCCAGTTCATGGTGACGCCCCCGGAGGAGACGGTGGAGCGGGCGTGGAAGCGCGGCGAGGAATTCGGCCGCTACAAGGCGGTCGAAGACCTGCTCGCCCACAACGTCGAGGCCTTCACCGGCATGCCGCGGCTGTTCTTCACCTGGGCGCTGCGCCGCGACCGGGCGGTCTTCTTCGAGTTTCTCGACAACGGCGTGCCGAAGGGCGCGCGGCCGCTGACCATCGCTTTCGGCCAGAACGGCATCATGACGATCCTCGACGCCCGCGCCCTGATGGCGATCGAGCGCTACCGCCGGATCGACATCGGCGCGCGAGCCCCGGATCAGGTCTATCGCGGCGCCGGATCGGAGACGGAGCGCGACCCCGCCTTCCTGCGGGCGATCCTGCGCCGGCTCGACACCGTGCGCTTCGCCGAGCGCGACAGCGGCCGGGTTTTCGCGCGGTTCGAGCGGGGCCGCCTCACCGCCCTCGACCGGGACGGGTTTTCCGCGATGCGCGCCGATCCGGCGATGGCGCGGGCTCTGGCGGCCGCGGGTCTATCCGCGGGGCCGGAGAAAGCCGATCTGCCCGGCCTCGACGAGCGGCTGGTGCCGGGCAGCGTACCGACCTTGGGGGCATGGGGGAAGCAGGCGGGGGTTTCGGCGAGCGGTTCACCTCCGCCCGGATAGAGCATCGTCCCGAAAGGTGGTTTCCGGCTTTCGGAAAAAGACGATGCGATTCAAGGATCTGGAGCATCGGCCCGAAAGGTGGGGATCGGCCTTCGGAAAAAAGACGATGCGGCACAAGAACGGAGAGCATCGTCCCGGATCCGATATCCGGGACGATGCTTTAGAGCCTCAGGCCAGCCGCCGGCGCCGCTCCACCAGCTGCATGATGATCGGCGTCAGGATCAGCTGCATGGCGAGGTCGAGCTTGCCGCCGGGGATGACGATGGAATTGGCCCGGCTCATGAAGCTGTCGTGGATCATCGACACGAGGTAGGAGAAGTCGATCCCCTTCGGATCCTTGAAGCGGATCACCACCATCGATTCGTCGGCGGTCGGGATCCAGCGGGCGATGAACGGGTTCGAGGTGTCGACCATCGGCACCCGCTGGAAGTTGATGTCCGTCCACGAGAATTGCGGGCAGATCGTCTGCACGTAATCCGGCATCCGCCGCAGGATCACGTCGGTGACGGCGTCGGTCGAGTAGCCGCGGGTCGAGCGGTCGCGGTGGAGCTTCTGGATCCATTCGAGGTTGATCACCGGCACCACCCCGATCTTGAGATCGGGATAGCGGGCGATGTCGACCGCGTTGTCGACCACGCAGCCGTGCAGACCCTCGTAGAACAGGAGGTCCGAACCCGGCTGGAACGGCTCCCATTCCGAGAAGGTGCCCTCGGGGATGCCGTAGCGGGCGGCGTCGTGGGCGTCGTGGGCGTAGTGGCGGGTACGGCCGGTGCCGTTCTCGCCGTAGCTGCGAAAGACCTCCTCCAGCTCGGGCAGGAGATTGGCGCGCGGCGCGAAATGGCTCAGCGTCGGCTCGCGCGCCATCTTCGCCCGCATCGTGTCGCGGTCGTAGGCGTGGAAGCCGTCCCCCTCGATGTAGACCGCGCTCACATCCTCGCGTCGAAAAATCTGCTCGAAGGTGTTGCGGACCGAGGTGGTGCCAGCGCCCGAGGAGCCGGTGACCGAGATGATGGGGTGACGCGCCGACATGATGCTTCGAGATTGAGGAAAGACGCGCCGGGTTGGATCAGCTGCGGATCAGGCCGCGCTGGCCGAACAGGGGCGAACGCCCGGCCGCGGGCTGGCGTCCGTCGTAGTAGGTGGCAACGGTGGCGACTTCCTCGGCCGAGCCGAACACCAGCGGCGAGCGCTCGTGGATCTTGGCGGCGACGAGATCGAGCACGCGGGTGCGCCCATCGGTGGCGGCCGCACCCGCCTGCTCCATCAGGAAGGCCATCGGCGCGGTCTCGTAGAGCAGGCGCAGGCGGCCCTGGCCGTAGCCCTTCCGGCTGTCGCCCGGATACAGGAACACCCCGCCGCGGATCAGCACACGCTGCGCGTCGGCCACCAGCGCCGCGGTCCAGCGCATGTTGAAGTCGCGGTCGCGCGGGCCTTCCGTGCCGCGCTGGCAATCCTCGATGAAGGCCTTGATCGGGCCGTCCCAGTGGCGGGCGTTCGAGGCGTTGATGGCGTATTCGTTGGCGGACGGGACCACCTGAAGGGCATCGTGGGTCAGGCGGAACACGCCCTCCGACCGCTCCAGGGTGAAGATGCGGGTGCCGTTGCCGAGCGTCAGCACGAAGGTAGTGGCCGGACCGTAGACGACGAAGCCGGCCGCCGTCTGGGTGGTGCCCGGCGTCTTGAACGAGGCGTTGGGGTCGTTCTCCGCCACGACCTTCGGGCGGATGCCGAAGATGGTGCCGACCACCATGCCGACCGCGATGTTCGACGAGCCGTCGAGCGGATCGATGGCGACGGCCAGCGGCGCGCCGGGATCGAGCACCACCACGTCCTCGGCCTCCTCCGAGGCGACCTCGGCGACGGGGGCTTGTTCGAGCGCCTGCATGAAGCGCTTGTGGGCGATGACGTCGAGGGCCTTCTGCACGTCGCCGTCGCTGTTGTGCTCGCCCTGCGCGCCCATATCGCCGGCGAGCGCCCCGCGCCCGCAGGTCTCGCTCACGTCGATGGCGGCGGCGGCGAGCGCGCGGATCGTCGCGGCGGTGTCGGCGAGGGTGGGATCGCGCGCGACCTCGGCGTCGAGATGCGCGTCGAGGGAGGTCCCGGTCGGCTTCGTCATCGGATTGTCGCGCTCGCTCCCGTCACCGCCACACCGGGCGGCCCCCGCCGGCTCCGGCGGCTTTTGCTGCCGGGATGATACCCCGTGCTGTGGCGCCTGCGCCAGCGGTCGCAACACAGTCGGGGAAGGTTTTTGAAAAAACTTGTGGTGCCGCGCAAAAAAACTAAAAGCGAATCATGCGCAATCTCTCGCTCAAGCAGCTCCAGGCGGTCGCCGCGGTGGCGCGGCTCGGCACCATGACGCGGGCGGCGCAGGAGCTCAACGTCACCTCTGCGGCGCTCTACGCCCGCATCCGCCAGCTCGAGGAGGAGGCGGGGCTCCTGCTGTTCGACCGCACGCCCACCGGTCTCAAGCCGACGGATGCCGGCCGCGAGATGCTGTGGGCGATCAACAGCATCAACACCGTGCTGGAGACCTGTACCGACAGGCTTCGCACCTTGAAAGGGGGCGGGGGCGGCCGCGTGGCGCTCGGCGTGGTCTCCACCGCCAAATATTTCGCGCCGGCCGTGATCGCGGGCTTCATGGAGAGCCATCCGAAGGTCGAGATCGCGCTCACCGTCGGCAACCGCCAGGGCACGATCGACGCCCTGCGCAACTACGACATCGATTTCGCGATCATGGGCCGCCCGCCGCGGGACTTCGCCATCGAGGCCGAGACCTTCGGCCCCCATCCGCTGGTGGTGATCGCCGCTCCCGACCATCCCCTCGCCGGTCGGCGGGGCCTGAGCCGCGAGGATCTGGCGGAGGAATCCTTCCTCGTGCGCGAGGAGGGCTCGGGCACCCGCTCGGTGTTCGAGGAGTTCATGAACGGCGTGATGATCCGCCGGGCCAAGCTCGGGATCGATGCCGGCTCGAACGAGACGCTCAAGCAGGCGGTGATGGCGGGCCTCGGCATCGCGCTCCTGTCCGGCCACACGGTCTCGTCGGAGGTCGAGAACGGGCGCCTCGCGCTCCTCGACGTGCAGGGCCTGCCGATCCGCCGCGACTGGTACGTGGTGCGCCGGTCCGACAAGGTTCTGGGCCCCGCGGCCGACGCCTTCTGGGACTACCTCTCGCGGGAGGGCCGCCGCTTCCTGCCGCGCCTGCCCGAAGAGGCGCTGGCCGGCATGGCCGCCGATATGGCGCCGCGCCTCGCCGAGGCGCGCGACGGCGCCGACCTCGCCGCGGAGGCGGGCGAGTGAGCGGCATCCTCATCGTCGGCGCGGGTCAGGCCGGCTTCCAGGCCGCCGCCTCGCTGCGGGAGGCGGGATTCACCGGCTCCCTCACCCTGGTCGGCGAGGAGGCGCAGCCGCCCTATCAGCGCCCGCCCCTGTCCAAGGCCTATCTCGCCGGCAAGACCGATGCCCGCGGCCTGCTGCTGCGGCCCGAATCGTTCTTTGCCGAGCACGGCATCGTCCACCGCCGCGCCCGCGCGACCGGCATCGACCGGGCGCAGCGGCGGGTGCGGCTGGAAGAGGGCGAGGCGCTGGCCTACGACCACCTGATCCTCGCCACCGGCACCCGCAACCGGGCGCTGCCGGTGCCCGGCGCGGATCGCGCAGGCGTTTACGGCCTGCGCTCGCTGGACGAGGCCGACGCGCTGAAAGGCGCGCTGGAGCGGGCGAAGACCATCGTCGTGATCGGGGCGGGCTTCATCGGGCTCGAATTCGCCGCCGTCTGCGCCGCCCGCGGCCTGTCGGTCACGGTGATCGAGGCGGCCCCCCGGGTCATGGCGCGGGCGGTCTCGCCGGAGACCTCGGACGCGTTCCGCGCCTTCCACGAGGCGGCGGGGGTCACGATCCTGTTCGAGACCGGGGTGAGCGGCATCGAAGGCGCCGAGGGCCGCGTCAGGTCCGTCGCCCTGGCCGATGGAAAAAGCCTGCCCGCCGACCTCGTCCTCGTCGGCATCGGCGTGGTGCCGAACCAAGAGCTCGCCGCGGAAGCCGGGCTGACCGTGCAAGACGGCATCGCGGTCGATGCCTTTCTCGCGACCTCCGATCCGGCGATCTCGGCCATCGGCGATTGCGCCCGCTTCCCGACCCGCTTCGCCGCCGGCCTGCCGGGTGGCGACCGGGTGCGGATCGAATCGGTGCAGAACGCGGTCGATCAGGGCCGCTGCCTCGCCGCGCGCCTCACGGGGCGGCCCGCCGCCTACGATGCGGTGCCGTGGTTCTGGAGCGACCAGGGCCCGCGCAAGCTGCAGATCGCCGGGCTCGGAAGCCCGGACGACGCGAGCGTGCTGCGCCGGGCCGGCGCGGGCTTTTCCGTGTTCCGCTTCCGCGACGGGCGCCTTGCCGCGGTCGAATCGGTCGATCGCCCGGCCGACCACATGGCGGCCCGCCGGATCATCGCCGCCGACCGCTCGCTCACCCCGGAGCAGGCGGCGGATGAGCGCTTCGACCTGAAGGCGCTCGCCACCGCCTGAGCCGCATCAGCGGTCGTTCTCGGTGGTGAGGTCGCCCAGGCGCGTGCCCTCGTCGCCCCCCTTCTGCCGCTCGGAGAGGCGCACCCCGTCGCCTTCGGTGAAGACCACGCCCTCCCGCATCAGCGCGCTGCGCAGGGCTTCGATCTGCCCGGAGGCCGGATCGCCGCGTCCGGCCTCGAAGCCGGTCACGAAGCCCTCGTCGAGGCCGGACGCGCGGGCGAGGTCCGCCGCGCTCCAGCCCAGCAGGCCGCGCGCCGCCCGGGACTGGCCGGGCCCGATCGTGTTGAGGTCGCCGCCGCCGTAGCTCTTTCCACCCGCTTCGTCCGATCCGCTCAAGCCGTCCTCCCGTTCCCTTGCGATCCCTGGCCCGCCCCCTGGCGGCCCGGCCTCGAACCAACCGAACGGCCGGGCCAATCGTTTCGCTCGACCGCGAGAATGCCCGTGCCCGCCGCCCGCTCAAGCCTGTGAACGGCAGCGACGGAACCGGCCGCGACCATAATTGTGCTTGAATCTCTGACGATTCCCCCTTCCGCCGCCGCCGGATGCGCGAGTCGTCCCGTGCAGCGATCCGGCCATGGCTTGAGATGACGCGTGCACAGGAATCCGCGCGGGACGGGCGAGGCCGCCGAGCGAGAGGGGGTTTTGAGGACATGATCAGGAAGCTGACCGCCGCGCTGGCTGGCGCGGTCGCCGTCGCCGCGCTGGCCGCCGGGCCCGCCCAGGCCCAGCAGGGAACCAACGCGATCACCGGCTTCGGCCAGGGCGGACGCGCACCGGAGAAGAAGCCGCAATACGTCCCCGGTGCCAAGCAGCAGGAGAAGATGTTCCCGCTCGGCGCCAGCTGGACCGCGGTGAGCCTCAACGGCAAGCCCTATACCGGCGCCGACCGTCCGAGCTTCATCATCGACACCCAGTACCGTGCCCGCGGCTACGGCGGCTGCAACACCTTCACGGCGACCGCCTTCCCCCTGCGCGAGCAGCATCTCGCGGTCGGCCCGCTCGCGCTCACCAAGAAGAGCTGCGACAAGGCGCTGGCCGCCGCCGAGCAGGCCTTCCTGATCGCGCTGCGCACCTCCGGCGCCTGGGACCTCGTCGGCTCGCAGCTCGTAATCCGTACCCAGAACGGCGAGCTGAAGTTCGACCGGGCGCTTTAACCCGGCATTGACGACGATCCGCGGTCGCTTCCGCGGATTCATTCCTCGTCAGGCGTCCCGGCCGTTTCCTGAACCCGCAACCGGTGGCGCCCCCGCGCGGCCGGTCCTGGAGCGGAGGACGGGATGCGGATCGGCCGGGTTCACCAGCGCGTGGTGCCGAGGGTGGTGCCGCACGCCATCGCGCTGCCGCGCTACACCTTCATGCGCGCCCACCACGAGGGCGCCGCGCTGCTCGCCGCCTGGGCGACCAGCGCCGCCATCGCCCTCCTCGTGCTCGCCGCCGCCCTCGGGCCGGCCTGACCCCTCGCGACACCGCGGCGCCATCGGCGGCGAGAGATCGTCGTCGATGGGAAGGTGACCCGCAGGATAATATTGTTGTCGCCGCCAAAGCCGGATGGAGAAGAGAATTCTCCACCTCACTGGCTATGTGGAGTTCTCCCGCAAAACCCCGGTAAACCTCGACGCTCCTTGGGAAATCGGCTACAGCCCTGCGCCGGAACCGGGGCGGATCGGCGCCTGGACGACGCGCCGCCGGCCCCTCGATTTCGCCGCCAGGGAGTGACCGCCATGACAGACACCGCGCGCAAAGCCGGACACGGCCGCGTATACGGCTCGATCACCGAGACCATCGGCAACACCCCCCTGGTGCGCCTCAACCGGCTCACCAAGGAGCGCGGCGTCGATGCCGAGATCCTGCTCAAGCTCGAGTTCTTCAACCCGATCTCGTCCGTGAAGGACCGCATCGGCGTCAACATGATCGACGCGCTGGAGGCCTCGGGCCGGCTCAAGCCCGGCGGCACCCTGGTCGAGCCGACCTCGGGCAACACCGGCATCGCGCTGGCCTTCGTGGCCGCCGCCCGCGGCTACCGCCTGATCCTCGTCATGCCCGAGACGATGTCGCTGGAGCGGCGTAAGATGCTCGCCTTCCTCGGCGCGCAGCTGGAGCTGACGCCGGGCGCCAAGGGCATGAAGGGCGCCATCGCCCGCGCCGAGGAGCTTCTGGCCGAGATCGACGGCGCGGTGATGCCGCAGCAATTCGCCAACCCGGCCAACCCCGAGATCCACCGCAAGACGACGGCGGAGGAGATCTGGAACGACACCGAGGGCAAGCTGGACGCCTTCGTGGCGGGCGTCGGCACCGGCGGCACGGTGACGGGCGTCGGCGAGGTGCTGAAGCCGCGGCTTCCCGGCCTCAAGGTGTTCGCGGTCGAGCCGGTGGATTCGCCGGTCATCTCCGGCGGCCAGCCGGGCCCGCACAAGATCCAGGGCATCGGCGCGGGCTTCATCCCCGAGAACCTCCACACCGACGTCCTCGACGGCGTGCTTCAGGTGACGAACCAGCAGGCGATCGACACCGCCCGCGACCTCGCCCGGTTCGAGGGCATCCCCGGCGGCATCTCCACCGGCGGCAACGTCGCGGCGGCGCTGGAACTGGCCTCGCGGCCGGAATTCCAGGGCAAGTGCATCGTCACCATCGCCTGCTCGTTTGCCGAGCGCTACATCTCGTCGGTGCTGTTCGAAGGCATCGGCTAGAGCCTCGTCCCGAAAGGTGGTTTCCGGCTTTCGGAAAAAGACGATGCTCTCGTCTTTTTCCGATGCAACGGCGCGGGCCTGTCGCAGGGCCCGCGCGGCAACTCTCATCGAGTTGCGGCAACTCCTCGGCTGCCCGGACGGTTGTCCCGGCAGATCCGAGGAGAATGTTCATGACCGACACCGACCGCACGCGGCCGTCGTTGAAGGAGTTCGACGCCTACGCGGACCGCAACGGCCAGGACTTCGGCACCGCTTCGCCGCTGGATGTCGGCATCCCGTCGCGGACCCAGGCCGAGCTGAAGGGCAATCCCGACGGCACCGCAGAGGCCGCGCGCCTCGCCTCCGGCACGCCGCGCCAGGACGCCACCGACCAGACCGAGGCCGAGACCCCGCCGGAGAACCTGCGCCGCATCTCCGACCCGTCGAGCAGTCCCAAGCCCGACGCGAAGGCCGCGGAGGCGATCGAGCGCGCCACCGCCGCCGTCGGCAGCGAGGAGCCGCCGCGTCATGGGTAACGAAAACCGTCCCGGCGAGGATCTGACCAACGTCGGCACCCGCAAGCCCGAGGATGCGGTCGGCTCTCGCGGCCCCAGCCCCGCGGGCGGCGGCCATCAGACGCCGCAGCAGGCGGCGATCACCGGGCAGGGCTCGGGCGGGCGCAGCGACGACGAGCGGACGGGTGAGTGGGGCGGCTCGGAGGAGGGCCGTACGCCGCCGGCCATCGGCGGCTCCTCCGGCGGCCATTCCGACCGCAAGGCGGCGGCCGGACCGCGCGCGGGCGAGCCGGTGGCGGGTGAGACCGACCGGGCCAAACGGTCTTGAGATCGACGGGGGGTGAGCCGATGAGCGAGCGCGACAGGGATTCGTCCGACACGGACAAGGACGGGGGCAAGCCGGCCAATTCGGCGCCCGACGCCGTCAAGGACCCGAACGAGAAGACCGACGGCAAGCCCGGCGTGCCGGGCCAGGGCGACGAGACCGATCCGGGCGCGGGCTGATCGCCGCCTAGAACCCTCCCCCCTTCGCGGGCGAGGGATGGGCGCCCTATCCTTTAAGCCGCCGCAGCCTCCACCCGGTTCCGCCCGGCGGACTTCGCCCGGTACAGCGCGGCATCGGCCCGGCCCAGAATGTCGGCCGGGCTGGTGTCGGTCGGGCGGCGCACGGCCACGCCGATCGAGACGGTGACCGGGATGTCGCGGATGCCGCGCTGCACCGCGAAGGGGGCGGCCTCGATGCGCTCGCGGATGCGCTCGGCGATGGCCTGGGCCTCCGGCAGATCGACGCCGGGCACCACCATCACGATCTCCTCGCCGCCGTAGCGGGCCAGGATGTCCATCGGCCGCACCTGCGCGCGGATGCGCTCGGCGAAGGCCCGCAGCACCTCGTCGCCCGCCTCGTGGCCCCAGGTGTCGTTGATCGTCTTGAAGCGGTCGATGTCGAGCAGCAGGCAGGCCAGCCCCTTCTGGTGCAGCATCGCGTCACCGAAGACCGGGCCGATCTGGCGGTCGAGGTAGCGCCGGTTGTGCAGACCGGTGAGGTCGTCGGTGATGGCGAGTTCCATCGAGGCCTGGAGCGCGCCGCGCAGGGTCTCGGTGAAGCGGCGGCGGCGCACCTGCGTGCGCACCCGCGCCATCAGCTCGTTCCGGTCGATCGGGCGCAGCAGGTAGTCGTTCACGCCGAATTCGAGACCGCGGGTGATGCGGGTTTTTTCGCCCATCTCGCCCAGCATGATCAGCGAGAGATTGCGGGTGCGCTCGAGCGAGCGGAGCTGGCTGCACAGGCGCAGGCCGTCGAAGCCTTCGAGATCGAGGCTGACCAGCGCCACCTCGAACCCGCCCTCGGGAGCGAGCACCAGGGCCCGGTGCGGGTCGCTCTCGACGGTCACGTGGTGATGCTGCGCGAGCGCCGTGCCGATCCGGTCGATGGCGCTCGCCCGGTCCTCGACGAGGAGGATCCTGGCGTTCTCGCCGGTATCCGCGACGGCGAGCGCCAGGGGATCGACGCCGCCGATGGCGCGGGTCGCGAGCGCCCGCTGGCGCAGTTCGTCGGTCACCGCCTTCAGCCGCACGAGGCTGCGCACCCGCGTCATCAGGGCGGTGTCGTCGATGGGCTTGGTCAGGAAGTCGTCGGCCCCGGCATCCAGCCCGCGCAGGCGGTCGGCGGGCTGGTCCAGCGCCGTGACGATCACCACCGGCAGGTGGGCGGTGTCGGGGTTCGTCTTCAGGCGGCGGCAGACCTCGAAGCCGTCCATGCCCGGCATCATCACGTCGAGCAGCACGATGTCGCAGGCGCCGCGCTCGCAGATCGCCAGCGCATCGGGGCCGTTCATCGCAACGACGACGTCGAAATATTCGAGCGACAGCTTCGTTTCGAGCAGCCGCACGTTCGGATAGAGGTCGTCAACGATCAGGACGCGGGCCGACATCGTTCCTCCGCTTCGCGGCTGACCGGCCGCCGGTACATCCTCGGGAGAGAGAGCCTCTCGGGAGAATCAGGCAGCGCCGTCCTCGCCAATGTAACGACGGACCGTTGCCAAAAACTTCGCGACCGAGATCGGCTTCGAGAGATAGGCCTCGCAGCCGCCTTCGCGTATGCGCTCCTCGTCGCCCTTCATCGCGAAGGCGGTGATGGCGATCACGGGGATGTCACGCAGGTCGTCGTCGTCCTTGAGCCACTTCGTCACCTCCAGCCCCGACACCTCGGGCAGCTGGATGTCCATGAGGATCAGGTCGGGATGGTGGGCGCGGGCCAGCTCGATCGCCTCGATCCCGTTGGCGGTCTTCAGCGTCGCGTAGCCGTGCGCCTCCAGCAGGTCGTTGAAGAGCTTCATGTTGAGCTCGTTGTCCTCGACGATGAGAACGGTTTTCTTCATGACCTGCTCCGAGGCGGTCCGACCGCGCTCCATCACCTGGCACAGCCCTCGAACCCTCTTTTAAACTGCCACTCGTTGATGAAACGCAAACTTGATCATACCGGCGCCGGCGACGAGCGTCTCGCGGTCGAAGTCCTGGGCTGGCTCGCGGGCGACGAGGAGCGGCTCACCCGCTTCGTCGTCGAGAGCGGGCTCGATCCGGCGACCTTGCGCGAGAGCGCCCGCGATCCGGGCTTCCTCACCGCCGTCCTCGACCATGTGATGGGCGACGAGCCGCGGCTCGTCGCCTGCGCGCAGGCGCTCGACCTGAAGCCGGAAAAGATCGCCGCCGTCTGGCAGAGGCTGCAGCCGCCGCCGTTCGACGACGGTTTCTGAACGCCTTTATTTTCGCAACGATCGCTACTTCGCCAGTTCCTTGAGGCCGAGCCGGATTAGAACCTTCGCCTCGACCCCCTCCCCCCCGGATTTCAGCGCGGCGGCGATGGCGGCGGAGGCCTGGACTTGGGGATAACCGAGATTGACCAGCGCCGAGATCGCATCCGCCACCGGCTGGGGCGCGGTGCGGTCCTCGACCGCGCCGGTCAGCGCCACCAGCGCCGGATCGATGGGCGCGAAGGCCGGTGCCTTGTCCTTCAGCTCCGCCACGAGCCGGGCCGCGAGCCGCGGGCCGACGCCCGGCGCGCGGGCGACCGCCCCCTTGTCGCCGGTGGCGATGGCCGAGGCGAGGGCCGCAGGCTCCAGCACCGAGAGCACGCCGAGCGCGACGCGGGTGCCGACCCCCTGCACGGTCTGGAGCAGGCGGAACCATTCCCGCTCCGCGTCCGAACGGAAGCCGTAGAGGCGGATCATGTCCTCGCGCACATGGGTCTCGATGGCGAGATCGGTCGCCTCGCCCGGCGGCGGCAGGCGCTGGAGCGTGCGCGCGGAGCAATGCACCACGTAGCCCACGCCGTTCACGTCGAGGATGACGAAATCCTCGCCGTAGGAATCCACCAGACCCTTGAGCTTGCCGATCATCCGGAATCACCGATCATTTGTCAGGATCGGCGCCCGGCCCTCGTTGCCGCGCCCGCCCGAACGCCATATCCGTCAGGGCGGCCCAACCGACAAGGTGACCGCATGAAGCGCACGCTCCTCGCCGCCCTGCTCCTCGCGAGCGCCGTCGCGCCCGCCGTCTTGCCGGCCTCTCGGCCCGCGAGGGCGCAGGACGCCAAACCGGAGGCGCCTGCCGCGCTCACCAAGGACCCGAACCTGGTGAAGGCCGGGCGCTACCGGCTCGACACGGCCCATGGCAAGATCACGTGGTCGCTGAGCCATCTCGGCTACTCGACCTATTACGGCCAGTTCACCGACGTCACCGGCGAGCTGACCCTCGATCCGAAGGCCCCGAGCCAGAGCCGCCTCTCGGTCCGGATCGGCACGGTCAGCGTCAACGCGCTCAACGACAAGCTCGACGCCCACCTCAAGGCGCCGGACTTCCTGAGCGTCGAGGCCTTTCCCGAGGCCACCTTCGTCAGCACCTCGATCGAGCCCACGAGCCCGACCACGGCCCGCGTCAACGGCACCCTGACGCTGCGCGGCGTGGCCAAGCCGGTCTCGTTCGACGCCACCTTCAACCAAGCCGGCCCCCACCCGGTCGACAAGCTCTACACCGTCGGTTTCGACGGCTGGGCCGTGATCAAGCGCTCGGAGTTCGGCGTGAACGCCTTCCTGCCGGTGCTCGGCGACGAGGTGGCGCTCCGGCTGGAGGGGGAATTCAAGGCGGTGGAGTGAGGGATCGGACAGGCCGTCCGGCGAATCGTGCGGCAGCACCGGATATCCGGGCGCGAAGAGCGCCTCAAGGAGCCGTTCCCTTGGCGGCCTCGGCTCTGCCGAGGCGGCTAGAGCATCGGCCCGAAAGGTGGGAACCGGCTTTCGGAAAAAAGCCGATGCGGCCCAATACCGTAGAGCATCGTCCTGGATCTGATATCCAGGACGATGCTCTAGCGGAGCGGGAAGCCCAAGGGGACTTCACTTCCGCGGACGCGGCCGCCGGCGCTCGAGGCCAGCCAAGAAGCCGGCAACTTCGTTGCCGGAACCCTTCGTTCACGATATGTGCGCACAAAGGTCGCGCGCCGCCGCGGCGCGGGCCCGAAAGGCGAGCCGATGACCGACGACGTGCGCATCCTCGGCATCGATCCGGGCCTCCGCCGCACCGGCTGGGGCCTCATCGTCGCGCGGGGAAGCAAGCTCTCCTACCTCGCCTGCGGGGTCGTGACCTCGGATGGCGACCTGCCGCTGGCGCTGCGCCTGCGCGAGCTGCACGAAGGGCTGACGCGGGTGATCGCCGCCCACGCCCCTGACGAGGTCGCGGTGGAAGAGACCTTCGTCAACAAGGACGGGCAGGCGACGCTCAAGCTCGGCCACGCCCGCGCCGTCGCCCTGCTGGTCCCGGCGCTCGCCGGGCTGCCGGTGGCGGAATACGCCGCCAACCTCGTCAAGAAGACCGTGACCGGCTCCGGCCATGCCGAGAAGGTCCAGATCCAGGCGATGGTGCGGTTCCTGCTCCCCAAGGCCGAGTTCAAGATCGCCGACGCCGCGGACGCGCTCGCCATCGCGATCACCCATGCGAGCCATCGCGGCCGCGCCGCCATCGATCGCCGCAACGCCATCCCGGCGGGCAGCGGGCCGGGCGCGGCGCGGATCGCCGCGGCCCTCGCCCGACAGGGCTGAACGAGGTCAGGGCTCTGCCCTGACGACCCGCCGGAGGGCTCGCCCTCCGGACACCCTTGACCGGCCTCAGCCGACTTTCAGGATCACCTTGCCGGAGGCTTCGCGGCGCTTGAGGATGCCGAGCGCCTCCTCGTAGGCGGCGAGCGGGTAGATCCCGTGCACCTTCACGGTGAGCTTGCCCTCCGCGGCCCAGGCGAGCAGCTGCGCCTGGTTCTTCTGATGCAGGGCCGGCTCGCGCTCGACGAAGGCGCCCCAGTGGACGCCCTGCACGTCGATGCCCTTGAGCATGATGACGTTGAGGGGGAACTTCGGAATCTCGCCCGCCGCGAAGCCGATCACGAGGAAGCGGCCCTTCCAGGCGAGCGCCCGCATCGCCGGCTCGGCGAGATCGCCGCCGACGGCGTCGTACACCACGTCGATACCCTCGGGCGCCAGCCGACGCAGGGTCTCGCGCAGGTTGTCCGCCTTGTAGTCGATGAGTTCGTCGGCCCCGTGGGCGCGGGCCACCGCCAGCTTGTCCGGCGAGGAGGCGCAGGCGATCACGCGAGCGCCGAGGAGCTTGCCGAGCTCCACCGCCGCGAGCCCGACCCCGCCCGAGGCGCCCAGCACCACCAGCGTCTCGCCGGGCTGGATTCGAGCGCGATCGACCAGCGCATGAAGCGTGGTGCCGTAGGTGATCGACAGCCCCGCCGCGACCTCGTCCGAGACGCCGTCCGGCACGCGGGCGAGCCGCGCCACCGGCACGGCGATGCGCTCGCGGGCGGTGCCGTAACTGACATGAACCATGACCCGGTCGCCGACCGCGAAACCCTCGACGCCCTCACCCAGGGCCTCGACGATCCCGCAGGCCTCGCCGCCGGGCGAGAACGGCAGTTCGGGCTTCACCTGATACTTGCCGGCGATGATGAGCGTGTCGAAGAAGTTGAGCGCGGCGACGCTCACCCGCACCAGCGCCTCGCCGGGCTCCGGCACCGGATCGGCCACATCCTCCAGCGAGAGATCCTCCGGCCCGCCGAGCCGGGTGCATAGCAGGGCTTTCATCGTCTTCGACTTCCGTCCGTTCGTCGGGCCGAACGCGGGTCTCTCCTCCCCACAAGAGGGAGGGGACGCGCCCGACTCGTTCCCCTCATGCCCATCGCCACGGCCGTCGCGCAAGCGCTCACGCCCGCTCGTAGGTGCCCGTCAAAAGCCCCTTGGCGATCACGTTGCCGTCGAGGGCCTCCAACAACGCGCTGCGACCCGGCGAAGCGGAGAGATCCGCCGCGTGGGCCAGCGCGAAGGCCTGGAACAGGTAGCGGTGCGGGCCGTGGCCGGTGGGCGGGTCCGGGGGGAGCCAGCCGTCCTTGAGAAAGGAGTTGCGGCCGAGATCGTGCCGGGTGCCCTCGCCCGCCGGGCTCGCGAACGCGCCCTCGGAAAACGCTTGGTCCCGCGGCGGCAGGTTCCAGGCGATCAGGTGGACGAAGGGGTGCAGGGACGGCGCGTCGGGGTCCTCCACGAACAGCACCAGGGCGGCGGCCTCCGCCGGCACGCCCGCGACGGCGAGCGGCGGCGAGACGCCCGCGCCGTCGGCCGTGAACCGGGCCGGGATCGGCGCGCCGTCCGCGAAGGCTGGGCTCGTGATCCGCACCAGGGCCGGCGCCTGCGCCGCGACCGTGTGGAACGCAGCCTTCTCGATACCGGCCCTGACCGCCGACAGGGCTTCACCGACGGCGTGCGGCAGCTTCTCCAACATGATGACGCGTCCCGTCTTGAGCCTTGAGGACACGTCAACGGCGGGCGGGCCGCTTCGTTCAGGCCGGGCGGCGCGCCGCCAGCATGTAGTTCACCCCCGTATCCCGGCTCGCCCGCCAGGAATCGCCGAGCGGATTGTAGACCACGCCGGTCGTGTCGGTGACGGTCAGCCCCCCGGCCTCGATGTCGGCGGTCAATTCCGCCGGCGTCACGAACTTCTCCCAGTCGTGCGTGCCGCGCGGCAGCCAGCGCAGCACGTATTCGGCGCCGACGATGGCCAGCGCGAAGGAGCGCATGGTCCGGTTGATGGTGGCGGCGAACATCAGCCCGCCGGGTTTCACGGCGGTGCAGGCGGCGCGCAAAAAGCCCGCCCGGTCGGAGACGTGCTCGACCACTTCCATGGCGAGCACCACGTCGAACCGGGCGCCGCCCGCCACCACGGCCTCGATGGTCTCGTCGCGATAATCGATGTCGAGCCCTTCGGCTTGCGCATGGGCGCGCGCCGCCGCGATGTTGGCGCTCGCCGGATCGAGCCCGGTCACTTTCGCGCCGAGCCGGGCCAGCGGCTCGGACAGCACGCCGCCGCCGCAGCCGATATCGACGACGCTCAGGCCCTCCAGCGGGAACGGCGCGGCGGGGTCGCGCCCGAACGTGCGGCAGACCTCGTCGCGGATATAGCCGACCCGCACGGGGTTGAACTTGTGCAGCACCGCCATCGGCCCGCGCGCGTCCCACCAGCGCGCGGCCAGCGCGTCGAAGCGCGCCACTTCGTCCCGATCGATCGAGGCGCTCGTCATCCGGCTCACTTTCGTATCACTTCAACCCAACCGCCGTCCGATTGACACGGCCGGAGGCCCCTTGTACCCGCCGGGCGCATCCCCGGTACAGCCGCGCCCTCGTCGTTCGAAGACGATGCGGCGCGAGCCGGTTCGAGCCGGCCCCTCGCCGGCACCGATGGGCGACGAGAAGTAGACCGGACGCGACATGCCCCGTTTGGTGATGAAATTCGGCGGCACCTCCGTCGCCAATGTCGAGCGCATCCGCAACGTGGCGGCCCACGTCGCCCGCGAGGTCGCGGCCGGCTACGACGTCGCCGTGGTGGTCTCGGCGATGTCGGGCAAGACCAACGAGCTGGTCGCCTGGGTGAAGGATGCCGACGCGCTCTACGCCGAGGCCGAGTACGACACCGTGGTCGCCTCCGGCGAGCAGGTCACCTCGGGCCTGCTGGCGGTCGCGCTCAACAAGATGGGCATCAAGGCCCGCTCCTGGCAAGGCTGGCAGATCCCGCTCCACACCTCCGACGCCCACGGCTCGGCCCGGATCGAGGCGATCGACCCCAAGAACCTCGACGCCGGATTCGCGCGCGGCGAGGTCGCGGTGATCGCCGGCTTCCAGGGCGTGCATGCCGAGACCGGCCGGATCGCGACGCTGGGGCGCGGCGGCTCGGACACCTCGGCGGTGGCCATCGCCGCCGCCATCGGCGCGGAGCGCTGCGACATCTACACGGACGTGGACGGGGTCTACACCACCGATCCGCGGGTGGTGCCGAAGGCCCAGCGCATGGAGCGCGTGACCTTCGAGGAGATGCTGGAGATGGCGTCGCTCGGGGCCAAGGTGCTCCAAGTGCGCTCGGTCGAGCTCGCCATGATCCACCGCGTGCCGACCACGGTGCGCTCCTCCTTCGATCCCCCCGATGCCGCGCGGCCGGGCACCCTCATCTGCGACGAGGATCAGATCGTGGAACAGCAGACCATCACCGGCATCGCCTTTGCCAAGGACGAGGCCCAGATCACCCTTCGCGCCGTGAAGGACAGCCCCGGCATCGCCGCGGCGATCTTCGGGCCGCTGGCCGACGCCAACATCAACGTCGACATGATCATCCAGACCGTGTCGGGCGACCAATCGACCACCGACATGACCTTCACGGTCCCGGCGGCCGATTACGAGCGCGCCCGCGCGATCCTCGACGCCCAGCGCGACACGATCCGGTTCGGCCAGATCGAGGGCGCCACCGACGTGGTCAAGGTCTCGGCCATCGGCGTCGGCATGCGCTCGCATGCGGGCGTCGCCGCCAAGGCCTTCCGGGCGCTGGCCGAGAAGGGCATCAACATCCGGGCGATCACCACCTCCGAGATCAAGTTCTCGGTGCTCATCGACGCGGCCTACACGGAGCTTGCCGTTCGCACGCTCCACTCGCTATACGGCCTCGACAAGGCCTGACCGTACCCGTCGGCGCGCCCGCACGTGAGGGTTGCGCCGATCCCGGCCCGAGACGCGGGACGGAGGGAACGGGACCGGCCGACGCGAAACTTCTAGTCTAGGCGCCCCTTCGGTGTCCTAGCCGACCCGGATTGACGACCCGATGCCCGCTGCGCCCGGAGGCCCGCGCCTGCTGCTGCGCCGGCTCCGCGAAGCCATGGCGGAGCCGGTCAGCCCGCAGGCACGCCTCGACCGGATCGTCGTCCTGATCGCGGCCAACGTGATCGCCGAGGTGTGCTCGGTCTACGTCGTACGCGACGACAACACCCTCGAACTGTTCGCCACCGAGGGCCTCAACCGCGACGCGGTCCACATCACCCGCCTGCGCGCCGACGAGGGCCTCGTCGGCCTGATCGCCAAGACGGCCGAGCCGCTGGCGCTGTCGGACGCGCAATCGCACCCCTCGTTCTCCTACCGGCCGGAGACGGGGGAAGAGATCTACCACGCCTTCCTCGGTGTGCCGCTGCTCCGCGCGGGCAACACGCTCGGCGTGCTGGTGGTGCAGAACAAGACCTACCGGGTCTATTCCGAGGAGGAGATCGAGGCACTCCAGACCACCGCCATGGTGCTCTCGGAGATGATCGCCTCGGGCGAGTTGCAGGCGCTCGCCCCCGGGGCCGGCTCCGCGGCGCGCCGCCCGGTCAGTCCTCGCGGCGTGGCGCTGGCCGACGGCATCGGGCTCGGCCACGTGGTGCTGCACGAGCCGCGCATCGTCGTGAAGACGCTGATCGCCGAGAATGTCGAGCGCGAGGTCGAGCGGCTGGAATCGGCCATCGAAGACGTGCGCTCGGCCATCGACGAGTTGGTGGAGCGCGGCGACGGCATCGGTTCGGGCGAGTCCCGCGAGGTGCTCGAAACCGTGCGGATGTTCGCCCACGACAAGGGCTGGCTGCGCCGGATGCGCGAGGCGGTCCAGTCGGGCCTGACGGCGGAAGCTGCCGTCGAGCGGGTGCAGTCGGACAACCGCGCCCGGATGCTGCGCCAGAGCGACCCTTACCTCCGCGACCGCCTGCACGACCTCGACGACCTCGCCAACCGCCTGCTGCGCCGCCTCGTCGGCCAGGAGGGCCAGGGCGCGGGCGGCCTGCCCGAGAACGCGATCCTGGTGGCCCGCTCCATGGGCCCGGCGGCGCTCCTCGACTACGACCGGGCGCGCCTGCGCGGCGTCGTGCTGGAGGAAGGCGGGCCGACGAGCCACATCGCCATCGTGGCCCGGGCGCTGGGCATCCCGGCGGTCGGCGAGATCGCCAACGCCACGGGCTTGTGCGATTCCGGCGACGCCATCATCGTCGACGGCCTCTCGGGCGACGTGCAGATCCGGCCGACCCCGGAGATCGAGGCGTCCTATGCCGAGATGGTGCGCCTGCGCGCCCGCCGTCAGGAGCAGTACCGGGCGCTGCGCGACGTGCCCGCCGCCACCCGCGACGGGGTGCGGATCGGCCTCCATCTCAACGCCGGACTCTTGGTCGATCTCACCCACCTGCACGAGACCGGCGCGGAGGGCGTCGGGCTGTTCCGCACCGAGTTGCAGTTCATGGTGGCCGAGCGGATGCCCTCGGCGGCCGAGCAGCAGGCGCTCTACGAGGCGGTGTTTTCGGCCACCGGCGATCTGCCGGTGACGATCCGGACGCTAGACATCGGCGGCGACAAGATCCTCCCCTACATGCCGGCCCTGGAGGAGGAGAACCCGGCTTTGGGCTGGCGGGCGATCCGCATCGGCCTCGACCGGCCCGCCCTCCTGCGGGTGCAGTTGCGCGCCCTTCTCAAGGCCGCCGCGGGCCGGCCGATCAAGATCATGTTCCCGATGGTGGCGACGGTGGAGGAATTCACCCGCGCCCGCGACATCGTCGAGCGCGAGAAGGCGCACCTGCGCCGCCACGGCTACACCCTGCCGAGCGATTGCCGGCTCGGCGCCATGGTCGAGGTGCCCTCGCTCCTGTTCCAGATCGACGAGATCGCCCGCGAGGCCGATTTCCTCTCGGTCGGCTCCAACGACCTGATGCAGTTCCTGTTCGCGGTCGATCGCGAGAACCGGCGCGTGGCCAACCGCTTCGACCCGCTCTGCGGCGCCGCCATGCGGGCCTTCCGCCTCATCGCCCAGCGCGCCGCCGCCCAGAACTGCCCGGTGACGGTCTGCGGCGAGATCGGCGGGCGCCCGCTCGAAGCGCTGGCCCTGATCGGCCTCGGATTCCGCGACTTCTCGATGTCGCCCGCCGCCATCGGCCCGATCAAGGCGATGGTGCTCTCGGCCGACGCGGGCGAAGTCGCCGCGCTGATCGACGCGGAGCTGACCAAGGTGACCGACGGGGCCTCGCTTCGGCCTGCACTGGCCGCCTTCGCCAAGGCGCACGGCGTGCCTATCTGACACGCTTTGCCACGACCTCGGTCACACCAGCGGCTGGCACCGGCGCAAACCGCAACAAGAAAACGCGAGCATCCTCAGGGCAATGACGCCGATCCCTTCCGAACGCCTCGACGCCATCCTGGCTCGGCACGAGTTCGTCACGGCGCAGCTCGCCGACGGCGCGGGCTCGCCCGAGACCATCGTTCAGCTCTCCCGCGAGCTGTCCGAACTCGACGGCGTGGTGGCGGCGATCCGCGATTACCGGGCGGCGCAGGCCAATCTCGACGGCATCCGCGCGCTGATCGACGAGCCCGGCGGCGATCCCGAGATGCGCGCGCTCGCCGCCGACGAGAAGCCGGAAGCCGAGGAGGCGCTGGAGCGGGCCCACCGCGCCCTCCAGCTCATCCTGCTGCCCAAGGACGCGGCGGACGAGAAGAGCGCCATCTTGGAGATCCGCGCCGGCACCGGCGGCGACGAGGCGGCCTTGTTCGCGGGCGACCTGTTTCGCATGTACGCCAAATACGCCGAGTCGAAGGGCTGGCGCGTCGAGGTGATCTCGGAGAGCGAGGGCACCGTCGGCGGCTTCCGCGAGGTCGTGGCCGAAGTGAAGGGCCGCTCGGTGTTCTCCCGCCTCAAGTTCGAGAGCGGGGCCCACCGGGTCCAGCGCGTGCCCGACACCGAGACGCAGGGGCGCATCCACACCTCGGCGGCCACCGTCGCGGTGCTGCCCGAGGCCGAAGAGGTCGACATCGCGATCAACGACGCCGACCTGAAGATCGACACCATGCGGGCGCAGGGCGCGGGCGGCCAGCACGTCAACAAGACGGAATCGGCGATCCGCATCACCCACTTGCCCACCGGCGTGGTGGTGTTCGTCCAGGAGGAGCGCTCGCAGCACAAGAACCGGGCCCGCGCCATGGCGCTGCTGCGGGCCAAGCTGTTCGATGCCGAGCGCACGGCCAAGGATTCGGCGCGGGCTGCCGACCGCAAGGCGCAGGTCGGCTCTGGTGATCGCTCGGAGCGCATCCGCACCTACAATTTTCCGCAAGGCCGCGTCACGGATCACCGCATCAACCTGACCCTCTACAAGTTGGAAGAGGTCATGGCCGGCCCGGCGCTGGACGAAGTGATCGACGCACTGGTGACCGAGCACCAGGCGGAGCTGCTGGCCGCCGAGGGGATGGCGTGAGCAAGGGGCCCCCACCCCTCCCCTCCCCCCTCACCCGCGCGGAAGCCCTGCGCCGGCTCACCCAAGCCTTCAGCGCCGCCGGCCTCGCCAACCCGCGGGGCGACGCCCGCTTCCTCGCCGAGCACGCCCTCGGGCTGTCCGCGTCCGAACTGATCCTGCAAGGCCAAGCCCCCCTCGGCGAAGCCGGCGCCCGCGCGCTCGAAGAGGCCGCCGCGAAAAGACTCGCCGGCGAGCCGGTGGCGCGCATCATCGGGGCCTGGGAGTTCTGGGGTCTGCCGTTCCGGCTCTCTCCCGAGACGCTGGTGCCGCGGCCCGACACCGAGACGCTGGTGGAGGCAAGCCTGCGGCTGTTTCCCGAACCGGCGCGGCCCCTGCGCCTGGTCGATCTCGGCACCGGCTCGGGCTGCATCCTCGTCGCCCTGCTGCACGAGCGCTCGCACGCGTTCGGGATCGGCCTCGATTCTTCTCGGGACGCGCTGGCGACCGCCCGAGAGAACGCGACCGCGAACGGCATCGGCACCCGCGCGGCGTTCCTGCGCGGCTGCTGGCTCGATGCGCTCTCCGGCCCGTTCGACCTGATCGTCTCGAACCCCCCCTACATCGGCACGGGCGTGATCCCGACCCTCGACGCGGAGGTGCGCGGACACGATCCGATGGCCGCCCTCGACGGCGGGCCGGACGGACTCGACGCCTACCGGGCGATCTTTTCGGAGATCGCGCGACGGCCCCGCCTGCTGGCGCCGGGCGGGGCGCTCGCCGTGGAGATCGGTTACGATCAGGCCGAGACCGTCACGGCGCTGGGCAGGAAAGCGGGTTTCTCCGACATCACGCTGGCCCACGATCTCGCGGGACACCCGCGGGTCGTCACGCTTCGGCCATCCTTGTCGATCAGGGAATGACGGCAAGACTGGGCACGCGGCACTGGCAAGCTCCCGAGACAGTGGGATAATCCCGCGAGAAATCGGAAAAAATGCTTGTTGTCGCGCTCCGCAGTCACTAGCTTACGGGTGCAGACCGCGAACGGCCCGTTAAGATGGGCTGCGGTAGGATCGGTTTTGACCGCTTCCTCCGGTTCGGACGGTCTTCCCACCATCGAGCGGACGTGGCCCGACAAGCGCGGTCAGGCTCGGTGGGATCGAACCTGACAGTCGAGGGATGTCTCGCGGCGCGCGGTTGAGAGCGCAGCCACCGGACGAGCGGCAGGCAGCGCGGGCGCGCCGATGGCGCCGGACGCGCCGTCCATGACAGGCCGCAACTTTGTCAGTCACGCTGAGCGACAGGTAACGAGGGTCAATCGAGGCCGATGAGACCAAACCAGAACCGACGGATGCGGGGCCGCAACAACAACAACCGGCCCAAGGGTCCGAACCCGCTGACCCGCTCCTACGAGTCGAACGGGCCCGACGTCAAAATCCGCGGCAACGCCCAGCACATCGCCGACAAGTACGCCCAGCTCGCCCGCGACGCGCTGGCGAGCGGCGACCCGATCGCCGCCGAGAACTATTTCCAGCACGGCGAACACTATTTCCGCATCATCACCGGTGCCGCACAGGAGCAAGGCCGTCCGCAGGCCGCCCAGGGCTATGCCCGCAACGGCTTCGACGAGGACGAGGACGGCGACGACGAGGGTGCACAGGCCGCCGAGGGCAGCCGCCCCGGCTTCGGCTACGGCACCGACGAGTACGGCGACCCGACCCAGGCGCCCCAGCCGTTCGAGCGCCACGACTTCGACAACCGTCGCCAGGATCGCAACAACGATCGCGGCAACGACCGCAACGACCGGGGCCAGCAGCGCTTTCAGGGCCGCGACCGCAACGATCGCAACGACCGGGGCCAGCAGCGCTTCGACGGCAACCGCCAGGATCGCCAGGACTACAACCGGGGCGACGCGCCGCGGCAGGATTTCCGCGGTGACCGCCAGGACCGCGGCCAGGATCGGGGCGAGTTCCGTCAGGATCGCCAGGATCGGGGTGAGCGCGGCGACCGCGGGCGGCAGGATTATCGGGCCGATTACGGCCAGCAGGACGGCGGTGGCCGCCCGCAGGAAGGGCGCCCCGAGCAGGGCCAGGGCCGCCGCGAGTACCGCCAGGATCGGCAGGACCGCCAGCACGACCGCCAAGATCGCCAAGACCGCCAAGATCGGTTCGACAACAACCGCCTCGAAGGCGGACGCGGCGAGCACGACGCGCCCCGCCAGGAGGCCGTCCGCCAGGAGCCGGCCCATCAGGACGCGCCCCGCGCGGAGGCCCCCCGCCAGGAGGCGGCGCGCCCGGAACCCGTCCGTCAGGAGCCGGTGCGTCAGGAGCCGCGGGCCGAGGGTCCGGTGCGTCCCGACGCGCCGACCCGCAGCCGTCGCCGCGCCGAGCCCCGTCCCGTCGCCGAGGTCGCCGATCCGGGCGCGCTGCCGGCCTTCCTGATGACGGCCACCCGCAACCCGCGGCCGGTCGCCGACGAGGCCGAGGCGCCCCGCCCCGCCCCGCAGCGCGAGACGCCGGCCGCCGCCGAAGCCGCCCCCGCCTCGCCCGTCGACGAGGCCCCGGCAGCCAAGCCCCGCCGTCGCCGCACCCGCTACAAGGGCGCCGAGGGCGAGCCGGCCCCGGAGCCAACGGATACGCCGAACGCCGCCGAGTAAGGCGCCAGTTCGCATCACAAACGGAAAGGGCCCGGAGCGGAAACGCTCCGGGCCCTTTCCGTTTCGAGACGGCGGCCGGCGCCACCGCATCCCGCCCGGAGAGCGCGGTCCGTGCCGAGGTTTCCTCGCAGGCCAGGCGCAGAGGATACGGCTCGACCTCTGCGCGCCTCAACTTCGAGGAGAAGCGACCTCAGGCCGCCCGCGCCCGCCGCGTGGGCGGCGGCGCCGGGGTCGGCTCGCGGGCGGCCAGATCCACGGCGGGCAGGGCATCCATGCCGCGGCTTGCCGGGAAGGTGACGATCACCTCGGTGCCCTCGCGGGGCTTCGACTTGAGCTGAAAGTGGCCGCCGTGGAGATCGACGAGGCCCTTCACGATCGGCAGACCGAGCCCGGAGCCCTGTTCGGCGGTCTTGATCGCGAGCGAGCCGCGGCCGAACGAGGACAACACGGTGCCGAGTTCGTCCTCGGGGATGCCGGGCCCGGAATCCTTGACGCTCACATATTGTCCGCCCGACGCCGTCCAGCCGACCTTGAGCACGATCTCGCCGCCGGGCGGGGTGAACTTCACCGCGTTCGAGAGCAGGTTGAGCACGATCTGGCGCACGGCGCGCTCGTCTGCCCAGAGCCGCGGCAGCGTCTCGTCGACGAAGCTGGAGAAGGTCTGGCCCTTGGAGCGGGCGCGGAGCGCCATCATGTGGCGGCACTCCTCGACCGTGTGGGCGAGCTGCATCGCCTCCTCGGTCAGGTCGTAGCGACCGGCCTCGATGCGCGAGAGGTCGAGGATCTCGTTGATCAGCGTCAGCAGGTGCATGCCGCTGTCGTGGATGTCGTTGGCGTATTCCTTGTAGGCCGGCGCGGTGTGGGCGCCGAACACCTCGTTCTTCATCACCTCCGAGAAGCCGAGGATCGCGTTGAGCGGCGTGCGCAGCTCGTGGCTCATGGTGGCGAGGAAGCGGGACTTGGCGAGGTTGGCCTCCTCGGCGCGCCTGCGCGCTTCGTCGGAATTGGCCTTGGCCTGTTCGAGTTCGGCGAAGATCGCGTCCTTCTCGGTCCGCGACTGGAGCGTCTTCACCGCCGAATCGTAGAGGCGGCGGGCGAGGCCGGCGAAGAACAACTGGCTGCCCACCGTCATGACGACGAGCAGCATCGTGTCGGTGTCGCGGGAGAACACGAGCAGAGAGAGCGCCGCGAGCATCAGCGGCATCAGGCCGGAGATGGCGGCGATCGGCACGGTCGCGGCCAGCATCGTCGTCACCGCCGCGACGATGACGAGGCCGAACAGCGCGAAGGTGCGGGCATCGGGCGCGCCCACCAGCATCATCATCGCCCAGGCGAGGCTCTGCCCGAATTCGGCGGCGATGAAGGCGCGCCGCCAGCGTGCGAGCGACAGGCTTTCGGGCGGCTGGCGCAGGAAGCGGCGGGCCAGCCAAACGGTCAGCAGCACCGTGCCGCAGGCGGCCGCGCACCAGAGGATGGCGACGAGCGGGCGCAGCCAGACCAGCGAGGCGGCGGCGAGCGCCACGGCGAGCGCCAGAAGCGGCAGGGCCGCGCCGGCTCGGTACCGCGCGTAGAGGCGCAGCAATTCGTGGTCGAAGGCGCGCTCCAGACCGCTCGTCGAGGTCAGCCGCTCCCGGGCCGAGCGCATGTCGCGCGCGATGCCGCGCCGCTTGGCCACCTCTTGCGAGGAGGGCCCGCGGCCGCGCTGCACCATCTCCGCTGTGAGGTCGGCCATGCCTGGGGGTTCGGGTCGCTGAGAGGTGTCGGCGTCTCGACCGCGAACCGGCCGGATACGGGAGCCCAAGGGTGCCCGCGAACCGTTAAGAAGCGGCTTCGGCGGTGCTGCGAATTGTTCCGATTCGGGCCCCGAGCCCCCTATCTTGTATTCAAGTGCGCTGGCGCACATCGGCGGACCGCGGGCGCGTCCAGAATCGGAACGATTCCAGATTCCGGAGCGGCGGCATGCTGACCATCCACCTGAACGGCGCGGCCCTCGAGGTCGATGCCGATCCCGACATGCCGCTGCTCTGGGCGATCCGCGACCGGCTCGACCTCACCGGCACCAAGTATGGCTGCGGCATCGCGCAATGCGGCGCCTGCACGGTCCATATGGACGGCCAGCCGGTGCGCGCCTGCCAGACCCGCATCGGCGATGTGGGGAGCGCCAAGATCACCACCATCGAGGGCATCGAAGGCAAGGTCGCCGAGGCGGTGCAGGGCGCGTGGCGCAAGCTCGACGTGGTGCAGTGCGGCTACTGCCAGTCGGGCCAGATCATGTCGGCGATCGGCCTGCTCACCGAGAACCCGAAGCCGACCGACGCCGACATCGACAGCGCCATGGACGGCAATGTCTGCCGCTGCGGCACCTACCAGCGCATCCGCGCCGCGATCCACGAAGCCGCCCGCTCCCTCGCGTAATTTTTGCACTCCGATCCGAAGGAGCCGGCATGCTCAAGCTCGATTTGACCGACGCCCGAATCAACGCGCCTTCGCCGTCCCGGCGCGCCCTCCTCGGCGGCGCGGCCGTGGGCGCCGTGCTGCTCGCCTTCCGGCTCGATCTGCGCGGGGCGCGGGCGGCGGAGGGCGGCGGGCCCGACCTGTCCAAGGGTCCGGCCCAGCCCAACGCCTTCGTGCGGCTCAGTGCTGACGACACCGTCACGGTGATGATCAAGCATCTCGACATGGGCCAGGGCAACACGACCGGGCTCGCCACCATCCTGGCCGACGAACTCGACGCCGACTGGAGCCAGATCCGCGTCGCCTTCGCGCCCGCCGACGCCAAGCTCTACGCCAACCTGCTGATGGGCCCCGTGCAGGGCACGGGCGGCTCCACGGCCATCGCCAATTCGTGGTTCCAGCTGCGCAAGGCCGGCGCCGCCGCCCGCGCCATGCTGGTCGCGGCCGCCGCCGAGAGGTGGGGCGTGCCGGCCTCCGAGATCACCGTGTCGAAGGGCGTGCTCGCGCATCAGTCGGGCAAGCAGGGCCGGTTCGGCGAGTTCGCCGAGGCTGCGGCCGCCAAGCAAGTGCCGCAGGAGCCGCGGCTGAAATCGCCCGCCGAATGGACGCTGATCGGCAAGGGCGTGCCGCGCATCGATTCCGTGGCCAAGACCGACGGCACCGCGATCTATTCCCTCGACATCCGCCGCCCCGGTCAGGTGACGGCGCTCGTCGCCCACCCGCCGCGCTTCGGAGCGAGCGTGAAGCGGGTCGATGCGGAAGCCGCCCAGGGCATGCCCGGCGTCGTCGCGGTCGTGACAATCCCGACCGGCGTGGCCGTCATCGCCCGCGATACCTGGACCGCGATGAAGGCCCGCGAGGCGCTCAAAATCGAGTGGGACGAGTCCGCCGCCGAGACCCGCTCCTCGGACGCGATTCTTGCCGAGTACCGCAAGACCGCCCGGACGCCGGGCCTCGTCGCCTCGCAGGCGGGGGACGCCGATGCCGCGATCAAGGGCGCGGCGAAAGTGGTGGAGGCGGAGTTCGCCTTCCCCTACCTCGCCCATGCCGCGATGGAGCCGCTCAACGCCACGATCGAGCGGGCGGCGGACGGCTCCTACGATGTCTATGCCGGCTGCCAGATCCAGACGATCGAGCAGGCGGTGCTCGCGGCCACGCTCGGCGTGACGACCGACAAGGTCCGTCTGCACACGCAATGGGCCGGCGGCTCGTTCGGCCGCCGCGCAACGCCGGGCGCCGATTACTTCGCCGAGGCCGCCGCCATCGTGAAGGCCTGGAGCGGGAAGGCCCCGGTCCATCTGGTCTGGACCCGCGAGGACGACATGGCCGGCGGCTATTACCGGCCGCAGGTCTACCACACCGTCAAGGCGGGGCTCGATGCCAAGGGGCAGGTCGCGGGCTGGCGCCACACCATGGTCGGCAAGTCGATCATGATCGGCTCGCCGTTCGAGGCGATGCTCGTGAAGAACGGCATCGACGGCACCACGGTCGAGGGCGCTTCCGACACGCCCTACGGGCTGCCGGCCTACCGCTTCGAGGTCCACAATGCCCGCGAGGGCGTGCCGGTGCTGTGGTGGCGCTCGGTCGGCCATACCCACACCGCCCACGTGATGGAGGTGATGATCGACGAGCTGGCGCAAGCCGCGGGTGCCGATCCGGTCGCCTACCGGCTGTCGCTGCTGACGCGGGCGCCGCGCCTGTCGGGGGTGCTGCGGCTCGCCGCCGAGAAGGCCGGCTGGAGCGGGAAGCCCGCCGAGAAGGGCCGGGGCCTGGGCGTCGCCGTCCACCAATCCTTCGGCTCCTACGTTGCCATGGCGGCGGACGTGACGGCGGGCGAGTCCGGCGTAAAGGTGAACCGCATCGTGGCGGCGGTCGATGTCGGCGTCGCGGTGAATCCGGACGTGGTGCGGGCCCAGGTCGAGGGCGCGGTCGGCTTCGCGCTGTCCTCGGTGCTGCGCAACCGCATCACCCTGAAGGACGGCGTGGTGCAGGAGACGAATTTCGACAGCTACCAGCCGACCCGCATCTCCGAGATGCCGCAGGTCGAGGTGCACATCGTCCCCTCCGACACGGCCCCGACCGGCATCGGCGAGCCCGGCGTGCCGGTGCTGGCGCCGGCGATCTCCAACGCGATCTTCGCCGCGACGGGGCAGCGGCTGCGCTCGCTGCCGCTGGATCTGGCGAGCCTCAGGGGGGCGTGAGGCGAGGGCATTCCTCTCCTTCCCGAAAGGGAAGGAGAGGCGTCACCTCAGGTAGTTCACCAAGCTCATCTCGGAGAGCATCGAGGTGACCTTGTAGCTCGCCTGGAGCTGGGTCTGCAGGCTGACGAGCTTGGCGGCGACCTCCTGAGTCGAGACCGTGTCGATCCCGTCGAGCGAGTTCTCCAGGGTCGCCTTCGTGGCGTTGGCGACCGATTTGGCGTTGGCCATGCTGCTCGAGGCCAGACCGAAATCCGTGACGAGGCCTTCGAGGCCGCTCCGGTCGGCGTCCGGCGTGAGGTCGGAGGACACCCGCTCGGCGGTGGCGTTGAAGCGGGCGGTATCGACCGCGCCGGTCGCATCGGTGAAGTTTTCCGCCGCTACCGCCGCGAGCCCGGCCAGGGTCTTGCGGATCGCCGCCTCGTTGGCCTGGGCGCCGATCTGGACCGTGCGGCTCGCACCCACCTGCACGGTGGCGGTGGCACGCGGGTCGGCGCTGTCGTCGCCCTGGTACCAGATCACCGTCCCGGCGCCGGCGACCGGGTCGTAGCCGTTGCCGTCCGCGGAGACGCGTCGCGGCGCGAGGCCTGCGGTCGGCGAGCCCTCGAAGAAGTTCGTCGCGGCCCGCGTCGTCGAACTCGCGGCGAGATCGGTGTCGGCGGCGGTCTTCAGGGCGTTGCCGAGCGTCTGGTTCAGGTTGGCGGCGGTGTCCTCCGGGGTCGCCCCGATGGCGAAGGTCGTGGCCGAGGCCGGATCCGCACTGCCGCGGGCCGTCAGCTTGATCGTCTTGGTGGTGCCGTCGTGCATCGCCAGCGTGACGGTCAAGGCGTCGCCGGCCTTCGGCGTACCGGCCACCGACAGGGCGAGGGAGGCCGGGCTGCCGCCCTCGAACTGTACGGACAGGCCGGGCGGCGAGGCGCTCTGGGCGCTGGCCAGCGCGCCTTCTCCGGGCAGGCCCTTGAGCAGGGTCCGAAGGTTGGCGGCGGTCTCCTCCGGGCTCGCGCCGATGGCGAAGGAATCGGTCGAGCCGGTCGCCACGCTCGTGCGCGCGGTGAGGTCGTAGGTCGCCTGGCTGCCGTCGGGCAGGTTCACCGCCACCCGCACCCGCGTGCCGTCGGTGGGGTTCTCGGCGAAGACCGGGCTGGCGGTGGCGGGCGTGGCCGCGGTGAGCGCGGTCGTGATGGTCCCGCCCGCGGGCACCGTGGCGCCGACGATCGAGAAGCCGAAATTCGCCCGCGCCTCCGCATTCGCGTCTTCGGTGAGGGTGATGTCGGCACCGATGCGCGACTGGCTCAGGCGACCGTTGCCGTCGGGGCCGAGATCGGCCTTCTTCTGCTCGGCGATCAGATCCTTGACGCCGGCCAGCCCCTGGGTGGAGTCGCCGTTCAGGATCAGCTCGCGCGAGGCGACGGGGCGGGTGTCGGTCGCCCGGCCGGAGAAGACGTAGACGTCGCCCACCTGCTGGTTCAGCGCGTCGATGGCCGCCGAGAGATTGTTGTCGGCAAGCTGCACGCTGGTCGAGGGCAACGCCTTGTTCTGCGAGGTCAGGAGGCCGTTGAGGTTGGAGCGGGCGCTGTCCGACAGCGTCTTGATCTGGGTCAGGCTGGCCGTCGTCAGCTTCACCCGCGTGTCGGCGGTGGTGATGGCCGCGAGGTAGCCGTCCTGGGCGCTGATGCCGGCGCGGGCGCTGAGGCTGGTGGAGCGCCCGGCGCCCAGGCCGCCATAGGTCTCGGCGGTGCGCCCGGTGGCGAGCTGGCGCGACAGGTCGTCGAGTTCGGACTTCATCCCGACGAGGTTCGAGGCCTGCCGGTCGAAGCGGTAGGTCCCGGCGGCGAAGGCGGAGATGCTGGTCATGGAGGCCCCGTCAGATCCGCATCAGGGTGTCGAGCATGTCGCGGGCTGCGGTCAGCACGCGGGCATTGGCCGTGAAGGCCTGCTGCAGGGCGATGAGGTTCGACATCTCCTCGTCGATGCTGACGCCGGAGGTCGAGGCGAAGCGGCCCTGCGCGGTCGACAGCGCGATGCCCTGGCCCTGGTCGAGATCCTGGGCGGCGGCCGCCGCCGACCCCTGCACCGAGATCACGCCCTGGACGAATTCCGCCACGCTGGACGTGGTGGGCGCATCGATGCCGCCGATGCCGCTCGCCGAGGAGAAGGTGCGGGGCGTCCCGGTCAGGGCCTCGTAGAGAGCCTGCGGCCGGGTCGCGTCGCCGGTGCTGGTTCCGGAGCCGGTGATGCCGACGAGGCTCGCGGCGTTGCCCGCCACCGACGGGTTGATGCTGATGCGTTGCGCGAAGCCCGTGAGTTGGGAGCCGCCCTCGAACGATCCGGTGAACAGGGTGGCGGCCTTGCCGTCGACGAAGAGCGGGATCTGGGTCTTGCCGCTCTTGATGTCGGTGGCCGAATCGACCTGGGTGACGCTGGCCGAGGCCGCGAGCAGGCTGGCGCTGCCGGTCCCGGCGATGCGCACCGCGCCCGCCGCTCCGCCCGGCGCCGCCGAGACCGCGTAGCCGCCGCCCAGAGCCTGGGACAGGGCCTCCTGCAGGGTCGCGGGCGCGCCGTTGCCGCTGCCGGGCAACTGGAACGGGATCACCGTCGCCTCGGAATCGTCGGTCAACCCGGCCGGCACCGAAGCCGGCGGCGTGCCGGAGAACGGTATCAGGATGAGGTTGCGCTGCACGCCGCCGTCCTGAACCGTCAGGGTGACGGCATTGCCCGAGGTCAGGCCGGTCAGGTCGATGTCCAGGGCGTTCTTGGTACCGTCGGCGGGCGCCGTGCCGGTGGCGGGACGGTCCGACATCGAGCGGGCGAGGCCAGCGGCGAGGTCGTCGAGCTGGCGCTGGGCCTGGGGCAGCACCGTGTCGCGCAATTCCACCGCCGCCGCGATCGAGCCGGAGCGGATCGCCCCGGAGGCGATCAGGTCGATCTTGCCGCCTCCCGGCAGCGTCGCCATGATCGTGCCGACACCGCTCTGGCTCGGATCGTCGGAATAGAGCGCCTGCGCCGAGAGCGTGCCGCGGCTCGAGAAGCTCAGGGTCGCGGCGTTGCCGTGATCGACCAGGGTGGCGCCCGAGCCCGTCAGGACGCTGACGCTGCCGTCGGTGAGCGTCACGGTGTTGATGTCCATCAGTCCGGCGAGGCTGTTGAGCGCCTGATCGCGCTGGTCCTCCAGATCGGGGCGGCTCGCGTCGGTCTTCGGCGTGGCGCCCAGCCGGGCGTTGAGCTTGGCGAGCTGTCCGAGCAGGGTGTTGGCATCGTTCGTGTCGGAGGCGAGCTGCGCCTCCAGGCCCGAGCGCAGCGACTGCACCCCGTTGGCCGCGGTGGCGATGGTCGTGGCCAGGCCCGAGGCCGCCGAGACCACGGTGGTGCGGGCGGCCGTCGAGGTCGGGTTGGCGGCCAGCGACTGGAGCGATTGGGTGAAGCCGTTGAACATGCCGTCGAGCGCGGAACCGTCGCCCGGCCGCCCGTAGAGCGCATCGAGCTGCCCGCGGATGCCGGCGAGGGTCGAGGTATAGGCGGCCCCCGAGGTTTCGGAGCGCAACTGCTTGAGCGCCGCCGCGTCGATCGCCCGGGCGATGGTGCCGGAGGCCACGCCCGCATTGCCCGGCCCGGTGGTGACCGGCGTGAGCGTGCGGCGGACGTAGCCGACGGTGCCGACATTGGCGATGTTCTGCGAGACGACGCCGATCTGCGACTGCGTGACCCGCAGACCGGCCGTTGCCGTCGTGAGCGCATCGAAGGCCAAGGCCCAGTTCCTTCTTGTCCGAGAATCCCCTCACCCCGAATCGCGGGCAGGCCCGAGATCCATGGATGGGGGAAAGCGTTCAGAATCAGCGAATGACGTTGATCAAATCCGAGATCATGCTCTGCGCCGTCGACATCACCCGGGTGTTGGCCGAGTAGGCCTGCTGGGTGACGATCATCTTGGAGAATTCGGAGGCCACGTCGGTGTTCGATTGCTCGACATTGGCGCCCACCACCGTGGTGTCGCGCAGACCGGCGAGCGGCTCGCCGGAGGCGGTGGTCTGCTGGTAGTTGCCCAGCGAATCGGGCTTCAGCCCGTCGGGATTGATGAACTGCGCCACCGCGATCCGGGCGAGTTCGAGGGTCCGGCCGTTAGAATAGGTGCCGCTGATGACGCCGTTCTCGCCGACATCGACCGCGTTGAGCGAGCCGGAGGCGTAGCCGTCCTGCTTGAGCGTGCCGGGCGCCACCGTCCCGCTCGACGAGGCGTACTGGGTCAGGCCGCCGCTGAGGTCGAGGGTGATCGGACCGAGCGGCACGCCGTCGATCGTCGGGGTGGCGATCGTCACGCTGGTCGTGGTCGGCGCCGTGAGTTGCCCCTTATCGAACTGGAAGGCCTGGCCGACATTGGTCCAGCTCGTCGCGCTGTCCGAGACCGTGGACTTGTCGGCATAGAACAGGTTCCACGTGTCCTGGGTGGCGGGGGTGGCCGTGCTGTCGGCGTTCGCCACCTTGGCCCAGCGGGTCTTGAGGCTGACGGGCGCGCCCGAGGCGTCGTAGACGGTGAGCGCGGGCCCGGCGATGCTGTTGTCGATGAAGGTCTGGCCATCGCTGACCGCCACCGTGCCGGTGCCGGTGCCGGTCAGGACCCGCGGGTCCGCGCCGCCCCCGGTCAGCGCCGGCAGCAGGCCTTTATTGGCCTTGGCGCCCGTCGTGGCCGGCGTGCTGGGGAGGTTGGCCGCATACGAGACCGTGGTCGTGGCCTTGGCCGGCAGGAGCGAGTTGGCGATCCGGATCGGACCGTTCGAGACCGTCTGGCCGGTGGCCGGATCCAGGCTCGCGCCGGTGAGATAGGAGCCCGCGCCGTTGACGAGGTAGCCGTCCTTGTCGGGAGAGAAGTCGCCGCGGCGGGTATAGAGGTTCGACGACGAGAAAGCCGTCCCTCCCCCGGCATCGACGGTCCGCTTCTGGACGACGAAGAAGCCGTTGCCGTTGAGCGCCATGTTGGTGGACACGCCGGTGTCGCGCAGGTTGCCCTGGATCGTGTTGGTCAGCTCGGAATAGGCCGCGACCGTGCCGGCGACCTGATGCTTGGTGTCGCGTTCGGCGATCATGTCGACGAAGGTGGTGTCGATCCGCTTGTAGCCGGTGGTCTGCGAGTTCGCGATGTTGCCGGAGATGTTGTCGAGGGAGAAGGCCTGGGCCCTCAGGCCCGAGACCGCCGTCTGCAACGCGGAAAAAACGTCCATGGCCCTGGCTTCTCCCAAAGGACCGCTTACGGCGGCCGGCTCCTCGGAGGAGGGAGCGCAACCCCCGTGCCAGACTTAAACGCTTGATTTCATTGCCTTCGCCTCGACGGAACCCGGCAGATTCGGTCGCAACCGCCGCTCCGCCCCGGCAGAAACTGCCGCCTCGCGCCGTTTACGCCCCGTTATTCCGGATGTTGTTAGCGTTCGGTCCTGGCCTTCGCCCGGACGAGACCGATGAAAAGCAAGAGGACGAGCCTCGTCCACCTGATCTACTTCTCGCGCCTGAACCTCTCGGTCGATCCGGCCATGCGGGCCAAGCAGATCGGAGAGATCACCCGGCAGGCTCAGAAGAAGAACGAGTTCGCCGTCATCACGAGCTTCCTGATCCTCGACGGGCCGTTCGCGCTGCAGGTGGTCGAGGGCGAGCGGCAATCGGTCCACGAGACCTTCCAGCGCATCGCCAACGACAACCGCCACCGCGACGTGCAGATCGTGGAATGGCGCGAGATCGTGAAGCGTGAATTCGTCACGTCGTTCACGACCGTTACGCGCGGCCCGACCAACGAGGCGCATTTCCTCAAGGCCGGGCTGTTGCCGATGCTTCAGCGGGGCACGCCGAAAGGCGCCGCGATCCACGCCCTCGCGGCGACCCTTCAGGCCGAGTCTATGGCCAAGCAGGGCATCGATCACCTGTTCGTTTAAGGTAGAAGGCCTCACAAGGGCTGCGGGAACCCATGAGCGACACCCTCCCCATCCTGATCGTCGACGACCAGCCCAAGCTGCTGCGTCTCGTCATCGAGCTGATGACCCGGCTCGGCTTCCCGGAGGTCGATGGCGTCGCCGACGGCGCCGAAGCCCTGATCCGCCTGCGCGAGCGCCGCTACGCCCTGGTCATTTCCGACCTCGCCATGGAGCCGATGGACGGGCTGCAGTTGCTGCGCGAGATCCGGGCCGACGACGCCCTGATGAACACGCCCTTCATTCTCACCGAGGCCTCGTTCGACTTCGAGGACATCAACCTCGCCCATGTCGCGGGCGCCGACGCGTTCATCCTCAAGCCGTTCGACATCAACCTGCTCAAGACCAAGCTGAAGCAGGTGCTCAACCGCAAGCCCCGCCGTCGCGAGGCGCCGCTGCCGGCGGAATCGACGCTCAGCCAGGAATTTCCGCTGCTCGGCAAGTTCTGAGAGCCGGTCTCGCTTTCGCAATCGGGCAACAGCGCGCCGAATGCGGCTATCCCCGCAGCGCGCCATCACGGCCGCGGAGGCTCATCGCCCTGCGGATCGCGCTGCCCGGACGGAAGCGGGCCGTCCCGGTGGGTAAAGACAGCTTTTCCGGCCGCCGCGTTGTGCGGAAGCGCTGCGCCCGCTGACGGATCGCCAGCGGATCGCCCTCGGGGCGGGCCTTGGGCGCTCGTGGGGACGCGACGGCAGTCCCCCCGCCTTCGCGGGGGCCATCGGCGATGCGTCAGGATCAGCGCCGATTGGGATCATTCCTTCGGCGGGGACGGCTCGCCCGATCTCAGCTCACGCGGCCTGTCGTCGTGACGCGACCGCGGCGGTCGCGGCGGCGATCTCCGGCACGGATGCAAGACGGCCGGTGGCCTGAAGGGTACCGGCCGCGCCGTCGAGGGCGCGGGGGGTCAGGTCGAGACCGAGGAAGCGGGCGCGCTCGAACGGGCCGGGCATGGCGAGCCCCGCCGTCCGCGCCTCGGCGAAGCCGAAGCGGGCATAGTAGGGCGCATCGCCCACGAGCAGGACGGCCGCATGACCGAAATCGGCCGCGCGCGTCAGTGCCTCGCGCATCAGCGCGCCCCCGAGACCGGCGCCCTGCACGGCGGGGTCGACCGCGAGCGGCCCGAGCAGCAGGGCGGGACGGCCGCAACCGGTCGCGACCTCCCACAGGCGGACCGTACCGACGAGTTGGTCGTCCTGGACGGCCGTGAGGGCGAGCCCCTGCGCGGGCAGGCGGCCTTCGCGCAGACGCTGCGACGTCTTCAGGAAACGGGACGGGCCGAAGCAGGCATCGAGCAGACGCTCGCGCGCGGCAACGTCCGAGGCGATCTCATCGCGGATCTGGATCACGGCCGTACCCTCCCCACATCGCCGTCCGGCGGGAAGAAACAGCCCTCGCACCTGCATCGCAGGCCGTCCGGGACACGTCGATGGCGCGCCCCGTGGGGCGCGCGGCTGGTCTGTCCGAAAAAGGGTGAACGAAGTCTGAGTGTTTCCCGTGAAACATTTTCCGTGGTGAACGGAGCGTTTCCCGGTGAACGCCGACCGCGTTCAGATCACGATCTGCTCGAGCGGAGGGAAACCGTTGAAGGCCACCGCCGCGTAGGTCGTCGTGTAGGCGCCCGCGCCCTCGATCCACACCTTGTCGCCGATCGAGAGGGAGACCGGCAGCGGGTAGTGGTTCTTCTCGTAGAGCACATCGACCGAATCGCAGGTCGGCCCGGCGACGACGCAAGGGCTCATGCGGTCCTCGTCGTGATCGGTGCGGATCGCGTAGCGGATCGACTCGTCCATGGTCTCGGCGAGCCCACCGAACTTGCCGATGTCGAGATAGACCCAGCGCACCTCGTCCTCGGCCTCGGACTTCTTGGAGACCAGCACGACCTCCGCCTCGATCAGACCGGCATTGCCGACCATGCCGCGGCCCGGCTCGATGATGGTCTCGGGGATGCGGTTGCCGAAATGCTTGGTGAGCGCGCGGAAGATCGCGTCGCCGTAGGATTCCACGCCCGGCACCGCCTTGAGGTACTTGGTCGGAAAGCCGCCGCCAAGGTTGACCATCGACAGGCCGATGCCGCGCAGCGCGCACTCTTGGAAGATCATGGAGGCGGAGGCGAGCGCCCCGTCCCAGGCTTCGGTGTTGGCCTGCTGCGAGCCGACATGGAACGAGACGCCGTAAGCGTTGAGGCCGTTGCGGTGGGCGTGCTCCAGCACGTTCACCGCCATCTCGGGCTCGCAGCCGAACTTGCGCGAGAGCGGCCAGTCGGCGCCGGCACCGTCGCAGAGGATGCGGCAGAACACCTGCACGTCGGCGGCCTCGACGCCCGCGGCCTCAATGGCGCGGACGATCTTCTCGACCTCGACCTGGCAATCGACCGCGAACAGGCGGATGCCGAGCTTGAGCGCGCGCACCACGTCGCGCTCCTTCTTGATGGTGTTGCCGAACGACACGCGGTCGGCGGTGGCGCCGGCCGCGAGCGCCATCTCGATCTCGGCGACGGAGGCCGTGTCGAAGCAGGAGCCCATCTCGGCGAGCAGGCGCAGCACCTCCGGCGCCGGATTCGCCTTCACGGCATAGAACACGCGGGTGTCCGGCAGCGCACGGGCGAATTGCGAAAAATTCTCGCGCACGACTTCAAGGTCGAGCACCATCACCGGACCCTCGTCCCGGCCGAGGTCGCGGCGCGCGCGCAGGTAATCGCGGATGCGATCGGTCATTGGTCGTCCCCACCACAGGTTCGAGGGCGCCATCTCGGGCGCGAGAATCGAATCGAGACGATCCCGCAGGATCGTCGGCGTCAGGGGGCGATGCGTCGCGACTTCCGCACGCTTTGGAGACGCGCGAAAGGTCCGCGAGTGCAGAGCACCCGGAAGCTGCCGTGGATTGGATGGGGGAACCCCAACCGCACGCCGGGCAAGGAGAAACAAGCCTCTTCGGTGTCGGCCTTTGGAGGGCCGACGAGACCAAAAAAGCCCGTTCGTCGTTGCTTTAAGCTGCGTCCCCCGTGGAGAGCGGGGTTCGCCGGTTTCGCCTCCGGCTGCCGGTTGTTGTTAGGGTCTGGTGTCGCCACCCGGATGCCGGCCGTAGGGATCCACCCCTTGCGACCATCGATCCTTTAAGACCCCTGGCGGCTGTCCGGCAGTTGACCGGATGCCCACCAACCGGCACGCGGCCACAGGCACGTGCGAAATTGGGCGAGGCGGATATACGCACCGTGTCCCCTGGAAACAAGCGGTTTCCCACATCCTTAGCCGGCGTTTTCCCGGCGCTCACGGGATCGTGGCCAATCCGCATCAGTCGGGCTTTCGGCCTGGCCTCAGGCGTCGGCCGCCGCGGTCCCGGCTCTCGCTTCCCGCTCCGCTCGACACCCGGCCGAGGCCGAGCCCCGCGCCCCGCCGCTTCTACGCCCCCGCACGATCTGCCTCACGGCCGCGCTCCGTTCGGCGACCTCTCTTTCCAACGCCGTCCGGACGGTCCATTGAACCGGGCCGAAGCTTGACCCGACATCACGACCGGGCCGGCATTACCAGCCGCAGGGAGTCATGACCGAGCCGTCCCGCCGCGCCGTCGTCTCAGGCCTCGCCGCCGGCCTGGCCGCCCTCCCCACCCTGGCACGGGGGCAGGCCACGCCCTTCGGCTTCGAGACGGTGGAAGCGGAAGCCCGAACCCTCGCCGCCGCGCCGTTCGATGCCACGGTGCCACCGCTGCCCGAGGTGCTGGCCAAGCTCGATTACGATGCATGGCGCGACATCCGCTTCCGGCCGGACCATGCCTTCCGGGTCGGCGCCGACGGGCGCTTCCGGCTGCAACTCTTCCATCTCGGCTTTCTCTATCCCCGCCCCGTGGCGGTGAGCCTCGTCAAAGACGGGATGGCACGCCCGATCGCCTACGATCCGGCCCTGTTCGACCTCGGCCGGACCAAGCTCGACGCGGCCCTGCCGAAGGATCTCGGCTATGCCGGCATTCGCCTGCACACCGCACTGAACCGGCCGGACGTGATCGACGAACTGATCGTCTTCGTCGGCGCAAGCTATTTTCGTTTTCTCGGCCAGGACCAGCTCTACGGCCTCTCGGCGCGCGCGCTCGCAGTGAACACCGAAGCCGCGGGCGGGCCGGAGGAGTTCCCCTTCTTCCGCGCCTTCTGGATCGAGGCGGAGGGCGAGCCCGGCACCTGTACGATCCACGCCCTGCTCGACGGGCCGTCGCAGACCGGCGCCTACCGCTTCACCGTACGGCCGGGGCCTGAAACGAGCGTGTCGGTGACCGCAACGCTCTTCCCGAGGCGCACGTTGAACGACGCGGGCCTCGCCCCGCTCACCTCGATGTACTTCATCGGCGAGACCGATCGCGGTCACAGCGACGATTACCGGCCCGAACTCCACGATTCGGACGGTCTCCAGATCGCGGCGGGCTCCGGCGAGTGGCTGTGGCGGCCCCTCGACAACCCGCAGGCGCGGCGCATCTCGACCTTCTCGGTCGCCTCGCCCAAGGGCTTCGGGCTGATGCAGCGCGACCGGTCTTTTGCCAGCTATCAAGATCTCGAAGCCGGATACGAGCGCCGTCCCGGTTACTTCGTCGAGCCGGAGGGCGACTGGGGCGAGGGCAGCGTCGTGCTGGTCGAACTCGCTACCGACAACGAGACCGCCGACAACATCGTCGCCTACTGGCGCCCGAAGGCGCCCTACCCGGCCGGGCAACCGGCGCGCCTCGCCTATCGCATCCGCGCGGTCGGCGGGAAGAACCTCCATCCGAACGGGCATGTCGCCAACACCTTCCTGGCGGCCTCGGCCGCCAGCGGCGCGGCGCGCAAGGAGGGTGATCCGGAAGGCCGGCTCGCCCGGCGCTTCCTGATCGATTTCGGCGGCGGAACGCTGGCCGAGCGCCCCGCCGGGGCGGCCCCGCCGAGCGTGGTGGCAAGCGCGAGCGCCGGCCGGATCGTCGCCACCTCGATCGTGCCGAACCCGCATGTCGGCGGGTTTCGCGCGGCGCTCGACGTGCGCCTCGACGCGCCGGGCACGACGGAACTGCGCGCCTATCTGCGCGACGAGGACGGGGACGCGCTGACCGAGACATGGACCTTCCCCTGGAG
This sequence comes from Methylorubrum salsuginis, assembly GCF_900114375.1. Taxonomy (GTDB): domain Bacteria; phylum Pseudomonadota; class Alphaproteobacteria; order Rhizobiales; family Beijerinckiaceae; genus Methylobacterium; species Methylobacterium salsuginis. The sequence continues at coordinate 148,220 of NZ_FOSV01000006.1, forward strand.
CGCGACGTGAGCCGCAGGATGCAGGCCTCCGGGCTCGCGGTGACGATCCGCCCGGCCGTGCCGGCGGATCTCGACGCGCTCGTGGCCCTGGAGCACGCCGCCTTCGCCACCGACCGGGCCGAGCGCCGGGCGATCCGCCACGCGATCCGCTCGGCCACCATGAGCCTGCTCGTGGCGCTCGCGCGGGACGGCGGCGAGGACATCCTCGTCGGCGCCGCGACCCTGGAACGGCGGCGCACCAGCCTCCTCGCCCGGCTCTCCTCGATCGCGGTGGCGCCCGCCCGGGCCGGGCACGGCCTCGGCAGCCTCCTGCTCGACGCCGCCGAAGCCGACACTATCCGTCACGGCCGCACCCGGCTGCGGCTGGAGGTGCGGGCCGACAACGGCGCCGGCATCCGCCTCTACGAACGGCATGGCTACGTCCGCACCGGCATCAAGCCGGACTATTACGAGGACGGGATGGAGGCCTGGTGCTACCAGAAGGCGCTGACCCCGGCCTGAGGCTCACGGGAACCGCATCGCGGAGGACGGCTTTCATCCCGGTCCGCGCTGCACCGCACGCGGCCGGGTGCGCCAGCGCACTGGCAGGACCGGCCGACGGGGCCACGTTGCGGGTACCTACCCGCGTTTCCCGGCCGCTTGTCGGGTGCGCCCCATCTTACGAGAGCCGAATGCCGAACCTGTTCGATCCGATCACCTTGGGCGCCATCGCGCTGCCGAATCGCATCCTCATGGCGCCGCTGACCCGCGCTCGCGGCACCCGCACCCACGTGCCGACGCCGCTCATGGCCGAGTACTACGCCCAGCGCGCGAGCGCCGGCCTCATCATCTCGGAGGCCACCGGCATCAGCCAGGAGGGCCTCGGCTGGCCCTACGCGCCGGGCATCTGGTCCGACGAGCAGGTCGAGGCCTGGAAGCCGGTGGTGAAGGCGGTCCACGACAAGGGCGGGCGCATCGTCAGCCAACTCTGGCACATGGGCTACCTCGTCCATCCGGACTTCCTCGGCGGCGAGCCGCCGGTCGCCCCCTCCGAGGCGACGGCGCCGGACGAGGCCCACACCTACGAGGGCAAGAAGCCCTACGGGAAGGCCCGGGCGCTGCGTGAGGACGAGATTCCGCGCCTGCTCGCCGATTACGAGCGCGCCGCGCGCAACGCCATCGCGGCCGGCTTCGACGGCGTGCAGATCCACGCGGCCAACGGCTACCTCCTCGACGAGTTCATCCGTGACGGCTCGAACAAGCGCTCCGACCGCTACGGCGGCTCGGTCGAGAACCGGGTGCGGCTGGTGACCAAGGTGGCGCAAACGGTGGCGGGCGCCGTCGGCCCGGAGCGCACCGGCATCCGCTTCTCGCCCAACGGCCCGATCCAGGGCGTGGACGATTCGAACCCGCACGAGACCTTCGGCCTCGCCGCCGAGATGATGGCCCGCGTCGGCCTCGCCTTCATCGAGATGCGCGAGCCGGGCCCCAACGGCACCTTCGGCAAGGCGACCGTGCCGCCGGTAGCCCCGGTCATCAAGGAGCGCTTCGGCGGCCCCGTGATCCTCAACTGCGACTATGACGGCGCCCGCGCCCAGGCGGCGGTGGAATCGGGCGAAGCCGACGCCATCGCCTTCGGCCGCCCCTACATCGCCAACCCAGATCTGCCGGAGCGCATCGCTCAAGGGCTGCCCTTCGCCAAGGACGACATGAAGACCTGGTACAGCCAGGGGCCCGAGGGCTACGTCGATTACCCGACGGCGGAAAAGCAGGCGGCGTAAGCGCCGTCCATCGGTCAAAGCAATGCGGCCCCGCGCGAGCGGGGCCGTTTTCGTTTCAGGGGTGCGCCCCATCGTTTTCGATCAGAGCGCGGGTCCCCTCCCCCTTATGGGGAGGAGAATGCCCCGTTCTGCCGGTGCGGAGCCCCGTTACGGCGTGAACTCGTAGGCGCGTTCGCCGTGGCTGGTCAGATCGAGGCCGTCGTGCTCGGCCTCGGCATCGACGCGCAGCGGTGTGACAAGTGCGAGAAACTTGACGAGGCCGATGGTCAGCAGCGCCGACCAGAGTGCCGTCACGCCGATGGCGAGGGCCTGCACCGCGAACTGACTCACCACGCTCTTGCCCTCCGCGAACCCGATGCCGCCGAGGCCGGGCAGCAGGAACACCGCGAGCAGGAGCGAGCCCAGGATGCCCCCGACGCCGTGGACGGCGAAGACGTCGAGCGAGTCGTCGATGACGAGACGGTGCTTCACGTACAAGGTCACGAAGAAGCAGACGAGGCCGCCCGCGGTGCCGATCAGCAGGCCCCCGGCGGGCGAGACGTAACCCGCCGCCGGGGTGATCGTGGCCAGCCCGGCGATGCAGCCGGTGACGATGCCGATGGAGGTGGGCTTGCGGATCTTGATCCACTCGGCCGCCGTCCAGGCCATGGCGCCGGCCGCGGCCGAGAGGTGGGTGACGAGGATCGCGTTGCCGGCCGCCGCGTCGGCGGTGAGCGCGCTGCCGCCGTTGAAGCCGAACCAGCCGACCCAGAGCATGCCGGCCCCCATCATGGTCATGCCGGGGCTGTGGGGCGGGGTCAGCGTCGTCGGGAAGCCGCGGCGGCGCCCGATCAGGATCGCCAGCACCAGCGCCGAGACGCCCGCGGTGGTGTGGACGACGATGCCGCCGGCGAAATCCAGCGCCCCGAGCCCGGCGAGCCAGCCGCCGCCCCAGATCCAGTGCGCCGTCGGCACGTAGACGAGGAGCAGCCACAGGGCCGAGAACAGGGCGACGAAGGGGAAGGCGACGCGCTCGGGGATCGCCCCGATGATGAGGGCGGGGGTGATGATCGCAAAGGTCATCTGGAACAGCGCGAACACGGTCTCGGGCAAGACCGTCCCGGAGCGGACCGGATCAAGGCCGGTGAGGAACGCCTTGTTCAGCGTGCCGAGGAAGGCGCCGTCGCCGTCGAAGACGAGGCTGTAGCCGCAGATCGCCCACAGGACGGACGCGATGCAGCAGATGGTGAAGCACTGCATCAGCACGGAGAGCACGTTCCGTGCGTGGACGAGGCCGCCGTAGAACAGGGCCAGCCCCGGCAGCGTCATGAACAGCACCAGCGCGGAGGCCGTCAGCACCCAGGCCGTGCTACCGGCCTCCGGTGCGGTGGCGGCGAGCGCTGGGGATGCGGAGAGAACAAGAGCAGCCAGGCCCGTGAGGCCTCGTGCGGGGAGCGACACCATGGGACGGACCTTGCGAGGAAACAGCCGCGCTCTGAAGCAGACTGCCTCATGGTTAGGCAAGCCTGCTCACGCGGCAGCGGCGCTCATGGCGGACAAGATGTTGTGTTCGCGCCACCCTCGGAGGCGTCCCGCGTGAGGCGCTCCCCCTACCGCCTCGTCGCCTTCGACTTCGACGGGACGCTCGCCGACACGTTTCCGTGGTTCTGTTCGGTGCTGAACGGGGTGGCCGACCGCTACCGCTTCCGCCGCGTGGAAAGCCACGAGGTCGAGCGGCTGCGAACCTTGAGCGCCCGCGCGATCATCGCCGATCTCGGCATCCCGGCCTGGAAGGTGCCGCTGATCGCCCGGCACGTGCGCGCGTTGGCGGCCTGGGACGCGGGCAGCATCCGGCTGTTTCCCGGCGTGGCGGAGATGGTGTCGACCCTCGACGCGGCCGGGATCGGGCTCGCGGTGGTCAGTTCCAACGGCGAGGCGACGGTGCGGCGGGCGCTCGGGGAAACGGGTCGCTTCGTCCACCACTACGCCTGCGGCGCCGCGCTGTTCGGCAAGGCACGGCATCTGCGGGCGGTGGCGCGCGAAGCGAGCGTGGCGCCGGACGCGATGCTGGCGGTAGGCGACGAGATTCGCGACGCCGAGGCGGCGGCCAAGGTGGGCTGCGCCTTCGGGGCGGTCGCCTGGGGCTATACCGACCCCGCAGCCCTCGCCGCGCAAGCGCCGGCTCACCTGTTCGGCGAGCCGGGCGCGATCGTGGAAGCGGTCGCTTACTGACCGGCGCGGGCGCCGGGGACGATCGAGGCGCCGGCGCCGCTGCCGAACGGCTCGTAGCGGGTCAGACCGCGGAAGAGCTGGCTGAGGAAGGCCCGGTCGGCACCGCTCGACGGGGTCTTGCGCTCGATGAAATCGAACACGCGCCCGTCCTGCAGGCCGTAGAGCGCCACGCGCTCCACCTTCATGCCGGGGGTGAAGTAGACCGCCGTCACCTTCTGGTCCTGCACCTGCTCACCGAGGAACAGCACCGTGCGGCTCGTCGTCTGGCTGATGTAGTACCAGGACTTGTTGCCGACGGTGGAGACGGTGGACGGCGTGCCGAGGATCTGCAGCACCTGCTCGGCGCTCTGGCCCGGCTTCACCGTAGCGAGCGCGGCCTGATCGATCTGGTAGCCGTGGCGGATTTCCTCGCCGATGCAGCCCGAGATCCCGAGCGCGATCGTACCGAGGACAGTCGCGCGGACGAGCGACGAGACGAGACGGCGCGACATCGGCCCCCCTGTTTCCATCATGCGGGAAAAGGTCCGCGGCACGATTTCGCTCGTGCGTCTTCGGACTTGCACCCTGGTCGAGGGTTGCCGTACCGCGGGGATATGGCTTTGACAAGGCAAGCTCGGCCACAGGCCCGGCCGATCCGGTGGAGCAGATGATTCCAGGGTTTCTTCGCCGCGCCCGGGAGCGGCGCCGGACGATCGGGACGCTGCACCAGCGCATCGGCGAGGCGGCGCGCCGGCCCGATCTCTACGAGGTGCTGGGCGTGCCCGACACGGTGGAGGGGCGGTTCGAGGCGCTCAGCCTGCACGTCATCCTCGTGCTGCGCCGCCTCGGGCAGCTACCGCCGCCCGCCGACGAGGTCGCGCAGGAACTGATCGATTCGGTGTTCGTGCAGCTGGACGAGAGCCTGCGTGAACTGGGCGTCGGCGATATGGGCGTGTCGAAGCGCATCAAGAAGCTCGGTGCCTCGTTCTATGCCCGCGCGGGCGCCTACGGCACCGCCCTCGACGCGGGCGATGGGCGGGGCCTCGCCGCCGCCCTCGCCCGCAACGTGCTGGCGCAAGAGGATGCGACCCCGGCGGAAGGGCTCGCGGCCTATGTCAGGGCCAGCGCCGACAGCCTCGGAACCCAGGACCTCGACGCCCTGCTGAACCAGGGGCCGCGGTTTGCCGCCATGCCGCAGGAGATCTCGCCATGAGCACCGCTCAAACCGGACCGCTCTCCCGCCCGGTCAACGTCGAGCGCCTGAACAAGGACCGCGCCGAGATCACCGTCGAGGCGAGCCCGGAGGAATGCGCGGCGCTCGCCCGCGACTTCAAGATTCCGGGCATCCGCGACCTCGTCGGGCGCTTCCGGCTCAGCGGCTCGCTCACCCGGCTGCATGTCGGCGGAACCGTCGCGGCCACCGTCACGCAGATCTGCACCGTCACGCTGGAGGCGTTCGCGTCGAAGGTGGAAGAGCCGGTCGATGTCGAGTTCACCAACGCCGACATCCTGAGCGACACCGATGCCGAGGATGTCGAGCTGCCCGACCCGATCGTGAACGGGCGGATCGATTTCGGCGCGCTCACCGCCGAGTTCCTGGCCCTCGGGCTCGACCCCTATCCGCGCAAGCCCGGCGTCGCCTTCGAGCCGGTGACCGCGGGCGAGGAGCCGCTGCCGTTCGCCGACCTCAAGGCGCTGAAAGAGAAGCTCGGCGGCACCGACTGAGGGACCAAATCCCCGACGGAGCGAGTTTTTGTTTGCCCGGCGGGGCGTCGTCGCTATTTTGCGCGCCGCCGAACCGGGCCTGATCAGGCCCTCACCGCCCGCCTGCAGGACGCCCCGCGGCCTCCGGTCCCAAGGGAATCATGTCGAACCGCGTTTGCATCTCGCTCGACGCCATGGGCGGCGATCACGGCCCCTCGACCGTCGTGCCCGGTGCGGCCATCGCCCGTGAGCGCCACCCCGAGATGACCTTCCTGATGTTCGGCGACGAGGCGGTCGTGCGCCCCCTCGTCGAGGCCGAACCGCGGCTGAAGGGGGCGGTCGAGATCCGCCACACCACCGTCTCGGTCGCCATGGACGACAAGCCGAGCCAGGCGGTGCGCCAGGGCCGGGGCAAGTCCTCGATGTGGCGGGCGATCCAGGCGGTGCGCGACGGCGAGGCCCAGGCCGCGGTCTCGGCCGGCAACACCGGCGCGCTCATGGCGATGTCGAAGATCTGCCTCAAGACCATGGCGGGCATCGAGCGCCCGGCCATCGCCTGCCTGTGGCCCACCGTGCGCGGCGAGAGCGTGGTGCTCGATGTCGGCGCCACCATCGGGACGGATGCCGAGCACCTCGTCGAGATGGCCGTGATGGGCTCGGCCATGGCCCGCATCGTGCTCGATCTGGAGCGCCCGACGGTGGGGCTGCTCAATGTCGGCACCGAGGAGATGAAGGGCAACGAGGCGGTGAAGGAAGCCGCCCGGCTCCTACGCGAGACGGAGTTGTCGAACTTCACCTATTACGGCTTCGTCGAGGGCAACGATCTCGGGCGCGGCACCACCGACGTGGTCGTCACCGAAGGGTTTACCGGCAACATCGCCCTCAAGACGGCGGAAGGCACCGCCAAGCAGATCGGCAGCTACCTCAAGGCCGCGATGGGCCGGACGTTGTCCGCCAAGATCGGCTACCTGTTCGCCCGGCAAGCCTTCGCGGCATTGCGCGAGAAGATGAACCCGAGCCGGGCCAATGGCGGCGTGTTCCTCGGGCTCGAGGGCATCGTCATCAAGAGCCACGGCTCGGAGAACGCGCAGGGCTTCGCCTCGGCGGTCGATCTCGCCCACGACATGGCCCAGCACGACCTGATGCGGACGATCCGGGAGATGCTGGAGCAGACCCCCGCCGTCGCGCCGGCGTGATCATATCAGGTTGCATGGCACAGGACCGATGGCCCTGTGCCATGCGCCCGGCGGACGACCGCCGCCGCGCAGTCGCGCGGGCCATCGACGATGTCGATGGGCACCAGATACACGGTTCGCACGAGCCGTCGATAATGAGGAAGGGACGGATCCGATGGCGCTTCTGCGCTCCGTCGTGGTCGGGTGCGGTGCGTACCTGCCCGAAACGATAGTCACCAACGCGGCGCTCGCCGAGCGGGGGATCGAGACCTCGGACGAATGGATCGTCCAGCGCACCGGCATCCGCCAGCGCCACATCGCGGGCCCGGACGAGACCACCTCGGTGCTGGGCACGAAAGCGGCCCAGGCGGCGCTCGACGAGGCCGGGCTCTCGCCCGCCGACATCGATCTCGTGATCTGCGCCACCTCGACGCCGGACCACACCTTCCCGTCCACCGCGACCCAGATCCAGGCGGCGCTCGGGATTGAGGGCGGCTTCGCCTTCGACCTCCAGGCGGTCTGCGCCGGCTTCGTCTACGCCGTCGCCACCGCCGACCGCTTCCTCTCGACGGGAGGCGCCAAGCGCGCGCTGGTGATCGGCGCCGAGACGTTTTCGCGGATCGTCGATTGGGAGGACCGCACCACCTGCGTGCTGTTCGGCGACGGCGCGGGCGCGATCGTGTTGGAGGCGCGCGAGAACGACGCCTCGGACCGCGGCGTGCTGACGAGTTGCCTGCGCTCCGACGGCCGCCACCGCTCGAAACTCTACGTCGATGGCGGGCCGGGCTCGACCGGCACCACCGGCAAGCTCCGGATGGAGGGGCGCGAGGTGTTTCGCTTCGCGGTCGGCTCCGTCACCGACGTGATCGAGGAGGCGTTTCGCACTTCCGGCACCACGGCCGACGACCTGACATGGTTCGTGCCGCACCAGGCCAACCGCCGGATCATCGAGGCGTCGGCCGACAAGCTCGGCATCGCCCGCGAGAAGGTGGTGCTGACGGTGGACCGCCACGGCAACACCTCCGCCGCCTCGATTCCCCTGGCGCTGGCCGCCGCGCGAAGCGACGGCCGGATCAAGGAGGGCGACCTCGTGATGATCGAGGCGATCGGCGGCGGCTTCACCTGGGGCGCCGCGCTGATCCGCTGGTAGAATCGGGGCGCTTCGGCGGCGGGCGCCGAAGGCCAACCGGGAAGAAATCCGTATGGCCGGGCGCGAAGAGCGCCCCGCGCAGCGGCCTCGACACCTGTCGAGGCGTCGAGCGAAGCGTAAGCCAAAGCCGCGGACGCGGCTGCCGGCGCCTGAGGCCGGAAAGAAGACGCTTCGATCGCCGGAAGCGATCGAACCATGTCAAGACCAAGGTTCGGTTGACCCTGAACCGCGCGCCGATTAGCGTGTCCGATCATAGAGATACGCGTCGGGCTGAAACGCGACCGGGAGGGGAGTGCATGTCGGGACGGACGGTCACACGCGCCGATCTGAGCGAGGCCGTCTACCAGCAGGTCGGCCTATCGCGGGCCGAATCGGCCGCCCTGGTCGAGACGGTGCTGGCCGAGATCTGCCAGTGCTTGTCGCAGGGCGAGACCGTGAAGCTCTCCTCGTTCGGCTCCTTCGTGGTGCGCTCCAAGGGCAAGCGGATCGGCCGCAACCCGAAGACCGGCGTCGAAGTCGAGATCGAGCCGCGTCAGGTCATGGTGTTCAAGCCCTCGAACGTACTCAAGGCGCGCATCAACGGCGGCACCGTCAACGGCCACGACGAGGACGACGACTAAGACATCCCTGCACGGGCGCCGACGATCCCCGAGGGAGGGGCGCCCGCGTGATTCCGAGCCGCATCCGACCGAGGTCACGACATGGGGCTGCCGCTCGCATCCGTCGAACACCCTTCCGAGAAGAGCCCCGGCGCCTTCCGCACCATCACGGAAGTCTCCGAGGATCTCGGCGTGCCCCAGCACGTCCTGCGGTTCTGGGAGAGCCGGTTCAGCCAGATCCGGCCGACGAAGCGCGCGGGCGGGCGGCGCTATTACCGGCCAGAAGACGTCGATCTACTGAAGGGCATCCGCCGCATCCTGCACGGGCAGGGCTACACCATCCGCGGCGCGCAGCGCATCCTCAAGGAACACGGCGTGCGCTTCGTCCAGGCGATCGGCCGGGGCGAGGCGGAGGCCGGCCCGCCGCTGCCGCAGGACCGCGACGAGGAAGCGGCCGAGGGCCTCACGTCCGAGCGCGCCACGCTGGAAGCGGTGCTGTCGGAACTGCGCTCCTGCCGGGCGCTGCTGGCGGAACTCGACCACGCCGATCCGGAGCCGCACGAGGCCCTGACCTGAGGCACCGGGTTTCGGCAACTCGCTTGCGCGCAAGTGATTGTCGTATCTGACGGTTTCGTGTTCGAACCTGCCGCCGCCCGCGAACTTTCCCGGCCGGCGCACGTTGAGGCGCCATGGCTCCCCCCCGCGCCCGGATGTCTCCGACCCAGGAACTCATCGCCCGCATGATGCGGATCGTGCGCGCTTGTCCGGAGGCTGCGAACGAGGTTCTGGAACTGATGTTCCTCGTCAGCCAGATCGAGGCCTCGACCACGGTCGACCGCGAATACCGCGACGCCCGCCGCGTCATCAGCCGCCTGCGCGCCCCGCTCTGGGAGATGGGTCCGGCCGACCGCGCCGCCCTGCTCAAGGCCGCCGAGACGATTCGCAAGGCCTGCGACCTGACGGAAGCCGACATCCCCTCGACGCCCGGCGCCGATCTCGGCGAGCGGGCGCGGATCGAGGCGGTGCTGGCCCACACCCTGGCCGGCGAACTCTCGGAGGCGCAGATCGCCCGCGTGGCCGGCGCCGTCGCGGCCGCGATCCAGCACTGACGCCAACCTTTTCGCGAGCGGTCTCGACGGGAGCGGTCCGGGCTCCCACATCCGCCCTGCCCCCGCCGCCCGAGCCGGATTCCCCGGGCCTCGGCGCGGGCCCGCGTGACGACGAGGAAACGCCGATGACGTCCACGATCTCCGCCCGCCGCCCCGGTCCGGCCGCGACCCGGGCCTTGGTCCTCGCCGCCGCCTTGGGCGTCGCCGGCAGCGCGGCGGCGCAGACCACCGTGACCCGCAGCGAGACCGTGCCGGCCGGGAAGTCGGCCCGCCTCGTGATCGTGCCGAACCTCAAGAAGGATTGCTCGACCGGGCCGATGCCGGAGATCCGGGTGACGACGCCGCCGAAATTCGGCTCGCTCATCACCAAGGGCGGCAAGCTGAAGACCCCCGCCAAGTATCGCTGCCCGAACAAGGACGCCGAGGCGCAGGCGATCTTCTACCAGGGCAATGCCGGCTATACCGGCTCCGACACGGTGGTGGTCGAGATCAAGAATTCCGACGGCGAGATCGAGAAGCGCGACATCCGCATCACGGTCGAGGCGGCCAAGGGCAACGACAAGCCCGACGACAAGGCCAAGGAGAAGAAGGACACCACCGACCTGTAAGGTCCGGCGCCCCTTCGTGCTGCAGCGCAACAGGCCGGCGGCCTCCGCCGGTCCGAAACGGATGGGTTCAGGCGTGCCTGCGCCTATCGGATGAGGGTTAACATAACGCTAACCCGCAGGCCCCGCTCAAGTGTGACCCGTTTGCGACGCGGATCCCCCCGCATATTCGCGCTGCGACAAAACCCCCAATGCCAGTTGCATCCGAGCCGAGACAGGATGAAGCTGTCCTCAGCCTGAAGGGGGTGTTCGAATGCCGCTGCACTCGACGAACGACCTGTTCCAGAGCTTCGCTCGCGGTTACGAAGCGCGCCGCGACACGGAGATGACGCTCTCCGAGTATCTCGAGGCCTGCCGCGACAATCCGCTGATGTACGCCTCGGCCGCCGAGCGGATCCTCGATGCGATCGGCAAGCCGGAGATGGTGGACACCGCCAAGGATGCGCGCCTCGGCCGCGTGTTCATGAACCGGACGATCCGGGTCTACCCGGCCTTCGCCGAGTTCTACGGCATGGAGGAGACGATCGAGCGGATCGTCTCGTTCTTCCGCCACGCCGCGCAGGGCCTGGAGGAGCGCAAGCAGATCCTCTACCTCCTCGGGCCCGTCGGCGGCGGCAAGTCGTCCCTGGCCGAGCGGCTGAAGGCCCTGATGGAGGTGCATCCGGTCTACGTGCTCAAGGCCGGCGACGAGGTCTCGCCCGTCTTCGAGAGCCCGCTCGGCCTGTTCGACCCCGAGACCATGGGCCGGGAGATCGAGGAACGCTTCGGCATTCCGCGCCGCCGGCTGACCGGGCTGATGAGCCCCTGGGCGCTCAAGCGCCTCGACGAGTTCGACGGCGACATCTCCCGCTTCAAGGTGATCAAGGTGCGGCCCTCGCGCCTGCGCCAGATCGCCATCGCCAAGACCGAGCCGGGCGACGAGAACAATCAGGACATCTCGTCGCTGGTCGGCAAGGTGGACATCCGCCGGCTCGAAACGCTGTCCCAGGCCGATCCCGACGCCTACAGCTATTCCGGCGGCCTCAACCGGGCGAACCAGGGCGTCCTCGAATTCGTCGAGATGTTCAAGGCGCCGATCAAGATGCTCCACCCGCTGCTCACGGCGACGCAGGAGGGCAACTATGTCGGCACTGAGAATATCGGCGCGATCCCCTTCACCGGCGTGATCCTGGCCCACTCGAACGAGGCCGAATGGCAGTCGTTCAAGACCAACAAGAACAACGAAGCCTTCATCGACCGCATCTACGTCATCAAGGTGCCCTACTGCCTCCGGGTCACGGAGGAGCAGCGCATCTACGAGAAGCTGATCTCCGGCTCGGAACTCTCCACCGCGGCCTGCGCGCCGGGCACGCTGGAAATGCTGGCCCGCTTCTCGGTGCTGTCCCGCCTGCGGGAACATGCCAACTCCAACCTGTTCTCGAAGATGCGGGTCTACGACGGCGAGTCGTTGCGCGAGGTCGATCCCCGCGCCCGCTCGATGCAGGAATACAAGGACACCGGCGGCGTCGACGAGGGCATGGACGGGATCTCGACCCGCTTCGCCTTCAAGGTGCTGGCCGCGACCTTCAACCACGACACGACGGAAGTCTCGGCCGATCCGGTCCACCTGATGTACGTGCTGGAGCAGGCGATCCGGCGCGAGCAGCTGCCGCCGGAAACCGAGAAGCGCTACATGGAGTTCATCAAGACCGAACTCGCTCCGCGCTACGCCGAGTTCATCGGCCACGAGATCCAGAAGGCCTATCTCGAATCCTACCACGATTACGGCCAGAACCTGTTCGACCGCTACATCGACTATGCCGACGCCTGGATCGAGGATCAGGACTTCAAGGATGCCGAGACCGGCCAGCTCCTCAACCGCGAATTGCTGAACCAGGAGCTGACCAAGATCGAGAAGCCGGCGGGCATCGCCAACCCCAAGGATTTCCGCAACGAGGTGGTGAAGTTCGCGCTGCGCTCGCGGGCGCAGCACGGCGGCCGGAATCCTTCGTGGACCAGTTACGAAAAGCTGCGCGAGGTGATCGAGCGGCGAATGTTCTCCCAGGTCGAGGAGTTGCTGCCCGTCATCTCCTTCGGCTCCAAGAAGGACAGCGAGACCGAGAAGAAGCACGGCGAGTTCGTCGATCGGATGACCGACCGCGGCTATACCGAGCGTCAGGTTCGGCGCCTCGTGGAATGGTACATGCGGGTGAAGCAGGCGGGGTGAGGCGGGCGCCCCATCCCGGGCATCCGCCGCAATTCTGCACCTTATGTTCCTGATCCAGGGACGCGAAACCAGGCGCTGAGCGACACCGGATGCACATCGTCGACCGTCGGCTCAATCCAGGCGGAAAGAGCCTCCCCAACCGCCAGCGCTTCCTGCGCCGGGTCAAGGACGTCGCTCAGCGGGCGGTGCGCGAATCCGCCCGCGAGAAGGACATCAAGGATCTCGGCAAGGACGGGCGCATCACCGTGCCGGGCGACGGGGTGCGCGAGCCGCGCTTCTCGCGCCAGCCCGGCACGGGGCATCAGGACTACATCCTGCCAGGCAACAAGACCTACGTGGAGGGCGACCGGATCGAGCGCCCGCCGGGCGGCGGCGGGGGAGGCGGCGGCGCGGGCGAGGGCGGCGACGGCTCGGAGAACAGCGAGGACGCCTTCCACTTCGTGCTGACGCGGGAAGAGTTCCTCGACCTGTTCCTCGAAGACCTCGAACTGCCCGACCTCGCCAAAAGGCGGCTCGCCATCGTCGAGACCGAGGGCCTGCGCCGGGCCGGCTATACGGTGTCCGGCTCGCCTGCGAACCTCGCTCTGTCGCGCACCTTGCGCAATTCGATGTCCCGCCGCATCGCCCTCAAGCGGCCCAAGCTCGAGGAGATGACGGCGCTCGAGGCCGAGATCGCCCGAGCCCGCGAAACCGGCGATCCGGGCCTGCCCGACCTGCTTCAGAAGCTCGAAGCGCTACGCGAGCGCTCGAAGCGCATCCCCTATGTCGATCCGATCGACCTGCGCTTCCGCCGGTTCGAGCCCTACCCGAAGCCCATCGCCCAGGCCGTGATGTTCTGCCTGATGGACGTCTCGGGCTCGATGACCGAGCACATGAAGGACCTCGCCAAGCGGTTCTACATCCTGCTGCACATCTTCCTGACGCGCCGCTACAAGCACGTCGAGATCGTGTTCATCCGCCACACCGACCGGGCGACGGAGGTGGACGAGGAGACCTTCTTCGGCTCCCGCGAGACCGGCGGCACGCTGGTCTCCTCGGCACTCGTCGAGATGAAGCGGATCGTGGCCGAGCGCTACTCGCCCGACGACTGGAACATCTACGCGGCCCAGGCCTCGGACGGCGACAACGTCTCCTCCGACGGGCCGACCTCGACGGAGCTGTTGCGCGCCCACATCCTGCCGGCCTGCCAGCACTTCGCCTATCTGGAAGTCGGCGACGAGAACGGTCCCCGCGCCGGGTTCGTGGAGCACCGCACCACCCTGTGGCGGACCTACGAGGCGCTGGCCAAGGCGGGCGAGCCACTCGCCATGCGCAAGGTGAACCACCGTCGCGACATCTACCCGGTCTTCCGCGAGCTGTTCGGCCGCAAGGACACCAAGGCGGAAGCTTAACTCTCCTCCCCAATACGGGGAAACGCGTGGAGAAGGGCCGACATGGTCGCGAGCCTGAGCCGCAAGACATCCGCAGCCCCGCCGGCCGGCGAGCTGCTGTTCTCCGGCAACGACTGGGACTTCCACACGATCCGGCGCATCCACGACGCCTGCGAGGCGGTGGCCGGGCCGGAACTCGGCCTGTCGTGGTATCCGAACCAGATCGAGATCATCACCGCCGAGCAGATGCTCGACGCCTATGCCTCGATCGGCATGCCGCTGTTCTACAAGCACTGGTCCTTCGGCAAGCACTTCGCCCAGCAGGAGGCGAGCTACCGCCGCGGCCTGATGGGGCTCGCCTACGAGATCGTCATCAACTCCGATCCGTGCATCTCCTACGTCATGGAGGAGAACACGGCGACGATGCAGACGCTCGTCATCGCGCATGCCGCCTTCGGCCATAACCACTTCTTCAAGAACAACTATCTGTTCAAGCAGTGGACCGACGCGGAAGGGATTCTCGACTATCTCGACTTCGCCAAGGGCTACATCGCCCGCTGCGAGGAGCGCTACGGACACCAGGCCGTCGAGCAGGTGCTGGACGCCGCCCACGCCCTGATGAGCCAGGGCGTCCATCGCTATCCCCGCAAGAAGCGCCCCGATCTCGCCAGCGAGCAGCGACGCGAGCGCGAGCGCGAGCAGCACGGCGAGCAGATCTACAACGACCTCTGGCGCACCCTTCCGGCCAAGGCGGGCGCGGCCAAGGGCGACCCGGCCCTGGAGCGGCGCAAGGCGCTGCTCGAACTGCCGCAGGAGAACATCCTCTACTTCCTTGAGAAGGTGGCCCCGCGCCTGCGCCCCTGGCAGCGCGAGATCCTGCGGATCGTCCGGCTCGTCGCGCAGTACTTCTACCCGCAGCGCCAGACCAAGGTGATGAACGAGGGCTGCGCCACCTATTGCCATTACCGGATCATGAACGCCCTCTCGCAGAAGGGGCAGCTCAGCGAGGCGGCCTATCTCGAATTCCTGACCTCGCACACCAACGTCATCCGCCAGCCGAATTTCGACGACCGGTCCTTCGGTGGCCACAACCCCTATGCGCTGGGCTTTGCCATGATGCAGGACATCGCCCGCATCGTGGAGCAGCCGACGCAGGAAGACCGCGACTGGTTCCCCGACATCGCCGGCACCGGCGACGCCATGGGGGTGCTGCGCGATTGCTGGGAGAATTACCGCGACGAGAGTTTCATCGCGCAATTCCTGAGCCCCAAGCTCATGCGCGACATGCGCCTGTTCCACGTGGTGGACGATCCCGACGAGCCGGAGATGCGCGTCGAGGCGATCCACGACGAGCGCGGCTACCGCAAGATGCGCCGCTCCTTCGCGCGCCAATACGACGTGGCGTGGCTCGATCCCGATATCGAGGTGGTGGACGTCGATCTGGAGGGCGACCGCCGGCTCATCCTCCACCACAAGGCCTTGAACCGCATCACCCTCCAGAAGGACGACGCGCGGCGCGTGCTTCAGCATCTGGCCGATCTGTGGGGCTACGACGCGGTGCTGAAGGAGATCGACCCGGCGAGCGGCGCCGTGCTGGTGGAGCACACGGCGAGCGCCCGGCCGATCTTTTTCTAGAGCGAGAGCAGCGCGGCACCCGCGTCGCGCTCCGCCTTGCCGAGGCGCACGCGGCCGCCCTCCAGCACGGCCCCTCCTCCGGCGATCAGGGCGAGCGCCGCCGGGTACAGCCGGTGCTCCTGCACGATCACGCGGGCGGCCAGCGCGTCGGCGTCGTCGCCCGGCAACACCGGTACCGCCGCCTGGGCGACAATGGGCCCGGCATCGAGTTCCGGCACGACGTAGTGGACCGTGCAGCCGTGCAGCCGCACGCCGGCCTCTAAAGCGCGCTCATGGGTGTGCGTGCCCTTGAACAGCGGCAGCAGCGAGGGGTGGATGTTGATCATCCGGCCCGCCCACCCCTCGACGAAGGCGTCGGTGAGGATGCGCATGAAGCCGGCCAGCACGATCAGCTCGATCCCGGCGGCGTCCAGCTCTTGCTGAAGCGCGGCGTCGAAGGCGGCACGGTCGGGATAGGCTTTGTGGTCGATGGCGTGGGCCGGGATGCCGGCCTCCCGTGCGCGGGTCAGCCCGGCGGCGTCGGGACGGTTCGAGAGCACGAGCCCGATCTCGGCCGGATAATCGGTGGCGCGGGCCGCCTCGATCAGCGAGACCATGTTGGAGCCGCGGCCGGAGATGAGAATCGCGACGCGTTTTTTGGTTTTTTGGACGGACATGGGCGTTCCGACGGAAGTGACTCGGACCGTGCGGGGCAGAAACCCTCCCCCCTCTGCGGGGGAGGGTGCCCGCGGAGCGGGCGGGAGAGGGGCAGCGCGACGGCTCCGCTCGGCCGCCTTCGTCCAGTTATCTCCGGAAACGTCGCTCCCCTCTCCCGCCCCCTTCGGGGGCCACCCTCCCCCGCGGAGGGGGAGGGAGATGCGGCGGCGGTGACGCGCCTGAACCTTACAGCGCCAGCTTGCCCGTGAACGTCACCGGCTCCGCGCCCCGCTCGGTGATCCGCCCGAGCCGCACCGGCGCCTCGCCGGCCTCGGCGAGTGCGTCGGCCACCGCGTCCGCCGCGTCGGCGGCGGCGACCACCACCATGCCGATGCCGCAGTTGAACGTGCGCAGCATCTCGGGCTCGGCGACGCCGCCCTCGCGGGCGAGCCAGCCGAAGACCGGCGGCACGGAAATGGCGGACAGGTCGATCTCGATGCCGACGCCGTCGGGCAGCACCCGCGGCAGGTTGTCGGGAAAGCCGCCGCCGGTGATGTGGGCCAGCGCCCGGATGCCGCCCGCGCGCTTGAGGGCGGCGAGCAGCGGCTTCACGTAGATGCGGGTCGGCTCCAAGAGCGCCTCGCCGAGCGTCCGGCCGGGCGCGAACGGCGCGTCGGCGTCCCAAGCGAGGCCGGTCTTGGCCACGATGCGGCGCACCAGCGAGAAGCCGTTGGAATGGACGCCCGAGGACGGCAGGCCGAGCACCGCGTCGCCCGGCTCGATGCCCGGCCGCGGCAGCAGCGTGCCGCGTTCGGCCGCGCCCACCGAGAAGCCGGCGAGATCGTAGTCGGAGCCGTCGTAGAGGCCCGGCATCTCGGCGGTCTCGCCGCCGATCAGCGCGCAGCCCGCCTGCCGGCAGCCCTCGGCGATGCCGCGCACGATGTCGGCGCCGACACCCGACACCAGCTTGCCGGTGGCGTAGTAGTCGAGGAAGAACAGCGGCTCGGCGCCTTGGACGATGATGTCGTTGACGCACATCGCCACGAGGTCGATGCCGATGGTGGCGTGGCGCCCGGTCTCGATGGCGATCTTCACCTTGGTGCCGACGCCGTCATTGGCGGCGACCAGGATCGGGTCCTTGAAGCCCGCAGCCTTGAGGTCGAACAGGCCGCCGAAGCCGCCGATCTCCGCATCCGCCCCCGGCCGGCGCGTGGCGCGCACCAGCGGCTTGATGGTCTCCACGAGCGCGTTGCCCGCGTCGATATCGACGCCGGCCTGCGCGTAGGTGAGCCCGTTCCCGTCCTGCGCCGTCATCGCCGTCCCGCCGCCCGTCCACGATTCATGGATATGCGCTGCCACATCGCGAAGCGCTTGGCCACACCCGCGCGCGCAAGGCACCGCGCTCAGGCACAGCATCCTGCGTCGCGCCTTGACCCGCCGGGCCACGCTTCCCACTCTTGCGGGCGACGACGGCGACGAGACGGCAAGGAGCCTCGATGCGCGCACGGGCCATCATCGGGCTCTCGATCCTCGCGGTCCTGATCTTCCTGCTCTACGAGCTGCGCGAGGTGATGCTGCCCTTCGTGGCGGGGCTGGCGCTTGCCTACCTGCTCGATCCGCTCGCCGACCGGCTGGAGCGGCTCGGCCTCGGGCGGCTCGCCGCAACCCTCATCATCCTGGCGGGCTTCGTCGTCGGCTTCGTGGTGCTGCTCATCATCGTGGTGCCGCTGGCCGCCGGCCAGATCGCCGCGCTCGTCAACACGCTGCCGGGCACGGTCTCGCGGCTGCAGGCGATCCTCGTCGAGCGGGCCGGGCCGCTCTTGGAGCGCCTCGGCGGCAAGGAGGTGGTGGGCGAGTTGCAATCCTCCGTCGGCACGCTGGTCGGCCAGGGCGGCACGTGGTTCCTCGCCTTCCTCAAGTCGCTCTGGACCGGGAGCCAGGCGCTCGTCTCCATCGCCTCGCTGCTGGTCGTGACGCCGGTCGTCGCCTTCTACCTGCTGCACGACTGGGACCGGATGATCGCGGCCCTCGACCGCTGGGTGCCGCCGCGCCACCGCCCGACCGTGCGGCGCTTGGCCGGCGAGATCGACGGCGCGGTGACCGGCTTCGTGCGCGGCCAGAGCCTCGTCTGCCTCATCCTCGGCTCGTTCTACGCGGTCGGCCTGTTCATGGTCGGGCTGAATTTCGGCGTCCTGATCGGGATGATCTCGGGGTTTCTGACCTTCATCCCCTATGTCGGCACGCTCACCGGCTTCCTGCTCTCCGTCGGCGTCGCCCTGGCCCAGTGGTGGCCCACCGGCGACTGGCTGCATATCGGGCTCACCGTGGGCGTGTTCGTGGTCGGCCAGTTCCTCGAAGGCAACGTGATCTCGCCCAAGCTCGTGGGCGATTCGGTCGGCCTGCATCCGGTCTGGCTGATGTTCGCCCTGCTGGCCTTCGGCTCGCTGTTCGGCTTCGTCGGCCTGCTGCTCGCCGTGCCGGTCGCGGCCTCCATCGGCGTCGTCGTGCGCTTCGGCATCGAGCGCTATCTGGAAAGCCGGCTCTACCGGGGCGACGGGCCGCTTTTGGTCGGCGAGACCGAGGCCGCCCGGCTGCCCACCCGCGACTGACGAGACCCGAAACACGGCGCGGTGTATCCTGCCCGCATGCGCGACACCGCCCCCCCGAAACAGCTGGCCTTCGACCTGCCGCTGGACCCGCGCTACGGCGCCGAGGACTTTCTGGTCAGCCCCTCGAACGAGGAGGCCTACGGCCTGATCGAGGCGTGGCCGGATTGGCCCGACACGGTGTTCCTGCTGCGCGGGCCGCCGGGCAGCGGCAAGAGCCACCTCGCCTCGATCTGGGCGAGCCGGGCGCAAGCCTGGACCGTCTCCGCGGCGGAGGTCGGCCATGGCGACGTCGCCCACCTGATCTCCAACGGCGCCCTCGTGGTCGAGGACGTGGACCGCGAGGCCGGGCGCGACGAGGCGGCCCTGTTCCACCTGCTCAACCTCGCCCGCGAGCGGCGCTTCTCCGTGCTGCTCACCGCTTCCGGCCCCGTCGACGGCTTCGGCCTGAAGGTGGCCGATCTCCGCTCGCGCCTGCGCCTCGCCCCGGGTGCGGAGATCGGCCCGCCGGACGATGCCCTGCTCAAGGCGGTGATCGTGAAGCTGTTCGTGGACCGCCAGCTCGTGGTCGATCTCTCCGTGGTCGAAGCCTTGGCGCTGCGCATCGACCGCTCGCTCGCCCGCGCGCGTGAAATCGTGGCCGAACTCGACCGCGATGCCCTGGGCCGGCGCCGACGCATCTCCAAGCCGCTCGCGCTCGCCGTGCTCGACCGCCTCGGCGGCGAAGACGGCACGGACGAGCCGGAGCCGGAGGACGACGAACCGTGAGGCCGGTCGCGCGGCCCGTGCATCGAAGCGCTCCGGGCGGTGCCGCCATGACGGTTTTCGCCCACAGAGCGGCGCGCGACGCGCAATAGTGCTTGAGGAATGCACGGGGCGCCGGGCACGATGCACAAGGCGTCATCAAACTGTCAAACACGCGCGCCCCGCCCATGCTAGGGAGCCGGCCGCGATCGGAACGGAGAGGAGCCCGCGCGTTGTCGGAAGCCGAGTCGGACGCTCTGGTGCAGGATTCCGAGGCGATGGAGGTCGAAGAGACCAAACTCGCCACGGAGCGGGGGGTGCGCAGCGAGACGGCGCGCGCCCGCACGGCGCGTGCCGCCCGCATCCTCGCCGCCGAGAAGGCCGCCGAGAAGCCGAGCGAGCCGGATACCGGGGCCGACCCCGCCGCCACCGAGGCCGCCCGCGAGCCGGTGATCGAGGCGGGCCGCGCGCTCCGCCATTCGCCCGAGCGCTTCGTGAACCGGGAGCTGTCCTGGCTCCAGTTCAACCGCCGGGTGTTGGAGGAGGCCTCGAACCCCAACCATCCGCTGCTGGAGCAGCTTCGCTTCCTCTCGATCTCGGCCAACAACCTCGACGAGTTCTTCATGGTGCGGGTCGCGGGCCTGCACGATCAGGTCCGCGCCGGCATCACCACGCCCTCGCAGGACGGGCTGAGCCCCGCCGAGCAGCTCCTGCGCATCGGCGCCGAGGTGTCGCGGCTGGCCCTCGACCAGCAGGAGCGCTGGCGCCAGCTGCGCGAGGAACTGAACGGCAACGGCATCCACCTCGCCGAGCCGGCGGAACTGTCGCCCGAGCACACGGCGTGGCTGGAGGAGTACTTCCTCGCCCACGTCTTCCCGGTGCTGACGCCGCTGGCCATCGACCCGGCCCATCCGTTCCCGTTCATCCCGAATCTCGGCTCGACCATCGCCTTCATGCTGGTGCGCCCCCGCGACGGGCGGACGCTGCGCGCGCTGATCCGCATGCCGGCGGTGCTCGACCGCTTCGTGCGCCTGCCCGACCGGGAGGGCGACACGACGGCCCGCTTCATCGCCATCGAGCAGGTGATCGTGAAGTTCGCCGCCCGGCTCTTCCCCGGCTACACGCTCAAGGCCCAGGGCGCCTTCCGGGTCGTGCGCGATTCCGATCTCGAGATCGAGGAAGAGGCGGAGGACCTCGTCCTGCACTTCGAATCGGCGATCAAGCGCCGCCGCCGCGGCGTGGTGATCCGCCTCGAAGTCGAGGCCGGCATGACCGAGGAGCTGCGCGCCTTCGTGGCCGACGAGCTGGAGATCGCCCCCGACGCGATCTTCCTCGTCGAGGGGACGCTGGCGCTCAACGAGCTGTCGCAGATCGTCGGGATCGACCGGCCGGACCTCAAGTTCAAGCCCTACAACCCGCGCTTCCCCGAGCGCGTGCGCGAATCGGGCGGGGACGTGTTCGCCGCGATCCGCCAGAAGGATTTCTGCGTCCACCACCCCTACGAGTCGTTCGATTCGGTGGTGCAGTTCCTCCAGCAGGCCGCCCGCGACCCGAACGTGGTGGCGATCAAGCAGACGCTCTACCGCACCTCCTCGAACTCGCCGATCGTCGCCGCGCTGGCGGAAGCCGCCGAGGCCGGCAAATCGGTCACCGCGCTGGTGGAGCTGAAGGCCCGCTTCGACGAGGAGGCCAATATCCGCTGGGCGCGCAACCTCGAGAAGGCGGGCGCGCAGGTGGTGTTCGGCTTCGTCGAGCTGAAGACCCACGCCAAGCTGTCGATGGTGGTGCGCCGCGAGGGCGAGCGCCTCGTCACCTACTGCCATATCGGCACCGGCAACTATCACCCGATCACCGCCCGCGTTTACACGGATCTCTCGTTCTTCACCGCCGACCCGGCGATCGGCCGGGACGTGTCGCGCATCTTCAACTACGTCACCGGCTATGCCGAGCCGGCCGAGCTGGAGCGCATGGCGGTCTCGCCGCTCACCCTCAAGCCGCGCCTCCTCCAGCACATCGAGGAGGAGATCGCCCACGCGAAGGCCGGGCGGCCGGCGGCGATCTGGATCAAGTGCAACTCGCTGGTCGACAGCCAGATCATCGACGCGCTGTACGATGCCAGCCAGGAGGGTGTGCAGATCGATTGCGTGGTGCGCGGCATCTGCTGCCTGCGCCCCGGCATCCCCGGCCTGTCGGAGACGATCCGGGTGAAGTCGATCGTCGGGCGCTTCCTCGAACACGGGCGCGTCTACGCCTTCGGCAACGGCGCCGGGCTGCCGCATCCGAAGGCGACCGTCTACATCTCGTCCGCCGACCTGATGAGCCGCAACCTCGACCGGCGCGTCGAGGCGCTCTTGCCGATCACCAACCCGACGGTGCATCAGCAGGTGCTGGACCAGATCATGCTGGCCAACCTTCTCGACAACCGCCAGAGCTGGCGTGTACTGGCGTCGGGTGCCTGCGAGCGGATCGGCCCCACGGAGGGGGAAGAGCCGTTCAACGCGCACAAGTATTTCATGACGAATCCGAGCCTGTCCGGGCGCGGCAAGTCGTCGAAGAAGTCGAGCCCGCGGGCGCTCAGCCGCCGAGCGCATCGGTCCTGAGCCTCGGCCTGACACGGCGGGTCCGGGCTTTCGGAAAAGAGCCGATGCGCTCATCATCAGGCTCCGCGCCGGCGTCACCGCTCCGGCGCGTCTCCAATGACGGGCCCGCCCCGCGGCGCCCTGGCAAGGGGATCGCATGGGTCCGTACCGTTCGCACCTCACGCTCGCCCACGACGCCGAACGGCCGGGCCCCATGACCAACCGCACGACCGCCCCGATCGCGATCATCGATATCGGCTCGAACTCGGTGCGGCTCGTCGCCTATGACGGGCTGCAGCGGGCGCCGACGCCGCTCTACAACGAGAAGGTCCTGTGCGGGCTCGGCCGCTCGGTCTTCTCGACGGGCCGCCTCAACGAGGATTCGGTGCAGCGGGCGCTCACCGCGCTCAAGCGCTTCCGCGTCCTGTGCGACACGATGCGGATCGACCGCATCTTCGTGCTGGCGACGGCGGCGGCGCGCGACGCCGCCAACGGCCCGGCCTTCCTGGAGGCGGCGCAAGCCGCGCTCGGCCAGGAGATCCAGCTCCTGTCGGGCCGGCGCGAGGCGGAATTGTCGGCGCTCGGCGTCGTTTCGGGCTTCTACGCGCCGGACGGGGTGGTGGGCGATCTCGGCGGCGGTTCGCTCGAACTCG
Organism: Methylorubrum salsuginis; assembly: GCF_900114375.1. GTDB lineage: Bacteria > Pseudomonadota > Alphaproteobacteria > Rhizobiales > Beijerinckiaceae > Methylobacterium > Methylobacterium salsuginis. The sequence goes on from NZ_FOSV01000006.1 coordinate 170,941, forward strand.
TCGATGTCCACGGCGTCACCGTCGGCCAGGGCGTGACCATGCCGCTCGGCGGGCTGGCGCTTCAGGATCTCTCGGAGAACTCGCCGCGCAAGGCGCGCAAGATCGCCCGCGAGCATCTCAAGAAGGCCGAGCCGCAGCTCGACACCCTGCGCGGGCGCACCTTCTACGCCGTCGGCGGCACGTGGCGGGCCCTGGCCCGGCTGCATCAGGCGGCCCGCGGCTACCCGCTCCACGTCATGCACGGCTACACCGTCGAGCCCTCGGACGAGCTGAGCTTCCTCGAAATGGTCGAGACGACCGATGCGGCGACGCTGCAGGAGGTCGAGACCATCTCCGAGGCGCGCCGCCCGCTGCTCGCCTACGGCGCGGTGGTGCTCGAAGAGATCATCCGGTCCGGGCGCCCCCGCGAGATCGCGATCTCGGCGAGCGGCGTGCGCGAGGGCCTGCTGTTCGAGCAGCTCGACCGCGAGACGCGGGCGCTGGATCCGCTGATCGTCTCGGCCCAGGAACTGAACGAGCAGCGCGCCCGCTCCCCCGGCCACGGCGAGGAGCTGCGCGCCTGGACCGACCGCTTCATCGAGACCCTCGACGGGCCCGAGACCGCAGGCGAGCGGCGCCTGCGCCACGCCGCCTGCCTGCTTTCGGATATCGGCTGGCGGGCCCATCCGGATTACCGCGGCGAGCAGAGCCTCAACGTCATCGCCAACGCGGCCTTCACCGGCATCGACCATCCGGGCCGGGCCTATCTCGCCCTATCGGGCTATTTCCGCCACGAGGGCGTGGCCCCGGAAAAGGCGAGCCCGATGCTGCGGGGCTTGGCCGGCCCCCGCCTGTTCGACCGGGCCCGGCTGATCGGCGCGCTGTTGCGGGTCGCCTTCCCGGTCTCCGCCGGCATGGCCGGCCCGCTCGCCCGGATGCCGGTGACGGTGGAGGACGGCAAGGTGGTCTTGCGCCTGCCGCGGGACTGGGAGGCCCTGAACGGCGAACGCCTGCTCAACCGCGTGCGCGGTTTGGCCCGCGTGATCGGGCTGGACGGCCGGATCGACGTCGGCTGATTTTCTAGGTTCTCAGCGCAGCGTCAGCGGGAAACTGAGCTCGGTATAGCCCTCCAGCGTCAGCAGATCGCGCGGGGGCGGGGCGAACGGCCCGGCGGCCTCCGCGGCCCGGCGCGCCCGCTCACCGAGCGCCGGGGCGCCCTCCTCGATCTCGACGCCGTCGAGCGTGCCGTTGGCCGCGATCCGCACCCGCAGGGTCACCGGCCCGCCGCGCCCCGGCGCCGCCGCACGGTCGGCCGCGCCGATGCGGTTGACCACGTCGGCGACCCAGGCCCGCGCCTTGGTATCCACCCGCGGCGCGGCGGTGGCCGGCCACGCGGACATCGCCAGGACGAAGAGGGCCGGCAGGAAACGGGACGCCACGCGAGAAACTCCGACGGGCCGAGGGAACGACGGCCCCTCGGATGAGGCGGCCGGACAGCGAGCAATCGAGCTTGAAACAGTCACGCTTGGAACAGTCGCGCTTGCGGCCGCCCCAGGCCACAACGAAAGTAGGGCCGCAACGAAAAAGGGCGCCCTGGGGCGCCCCGGACGCGGGACCGCGACCGGTCACATCTGCGTGCCGGTCGCTTGTCCGGTCACATGCGGCTCTTCTTGCCGGACTTCATCTTCTTCGACTTCATCGGGGTGCCGCCCGACATCTTGCCGCTCATCTTGCTCTCGGGCTGCACGCCGGTGGCGTTGGAGCCGGTCATCTGCGCGCCGCCGCCGCTCTGGGCGAGGACCGGCGTGGTCAGGGCGGCGGAGCCGACGACGAGCGCGGCAGCGAGACCGATGGCGTATCTCATAGGGCGTCTCCCGATTTGTCGTTGTGGTTCTTGACCGTGACACCAACAGCTCGTTCCGGCCGAGGTTCCGCGGGGCGCCTCCGGCTTTGTCATTGCACCGCAACAACAATTTGCCGCAGCGCCGCCTGGCGACCGTTCAGCTTGCGGCCGACGCGCCCCGGCGCAGATGCTCGTCGAGCCGCGGCATGATCTCGACGAAGTTGCAGGGCCGGTGCCGGTAATCGAGCTGGCTCGCCAGGATGCCGTCCCAGGCGTCGCGGCAGGCCCCGGGCGAGCCCGGCAGCACGAAGATGTAGGTCGCCCCCGCGACCCCCGCGGTCGCCCGCGATTGCAGCGTCGAGGTGCCGATCTTTTCGTAAGAGATCCGGTGGAAGATGGCGGAGAACCCGTCCATCCGCTTCTCGAACAGCGGCTCCAGCGCCTCCGGCGTCACGTCGCGCCCCGTGAAGCCGGTGCCGCCGGTGGTGAGGATCACGTCGATCCCCGGATCGCGCACCCAGGCGCCGACCCGCTCCCGGATGGCGCCCACCTCGTCCGGCACGATGTCCCGATCGGCCAGCCGATGCCCGGCTTCCGTCAGCCGCGCCGCCAGCGTGTCGCCGGACTTGTCGTCGGCGAGCGTGCGCGTGTCGGACACCGTCAGCACGGCGATCGAGAGGGGGATGAAGGCGCGGGCGGGTTTTGGGTCGGACATCGGCGTCTCGCGGGCGTTCACGGCGGATGCTGTCGCATATGGCGTGGCGGGGGCGACTTGTCCCGTGAATGTCCGGTAGGCACGTCAGGGGCGCCGGCGCGCGCGTTTACGCTCCCGCCCGCCCCATGCTAGGCGCCGTGGCAAATCGCGCGTCCTGACGAGGCAACCCCCAAAATGATCCCCCGCTACTCCCGTCCCGAGATGGCCGCGATCTGGTCGCCGGAGAGCCGGTTCCGGATCTGGTTCGAGATCGAGGCGCACGCCACGACCGCGCTCGCGAATATCGGCGTCGTCCCGAAGGAGGCGGCCGACAAGGTGTGGGAGAAGGGCCGCGACGCGGTGTTCGACGTCGCGCGGATCGATGAAATCGAGGCGGTGACGAAGCACGACGTCATCGCGTTCCTGACGCATCTGTCCGAGATCGTCGGGCCGGAGGCGCGCTTCGTCCACCAGGGCATGACCTCGTCGGACGTGCTCGACACCTGCCTCAACGTGCAACTGACCAAGGCCGCCGACATCCTGATCAAGGATCTCGACGCGCTCCTCGCCGCGCTCAAGCGGCGCGCCTTCGAGCATAAGCTGACCCCGACCATCGGCCGCTCGCACGGCATCCACGCCGAGCCGGTCACCTTCGGCCTCAAGCTCGCCCAGGCCTACGCGGAGTTTTCGCGCGCGAAGGAGCGGCTGATCGCGGCGCGGAAAGAGGTCGCGACCTGCGCGATCTCCGGCGCCGTCGGCACCTTCGCCAACATCGACCCGCGGGTGGAGGAATACGTCGCCGAGCAGATGGGCCTTCAGCCTGAGCCGGTCTCGACCCAGGTGATCCCGCGCGACCGCCACGCCATGTTCTTCGCCGTCCTCGGCGTGATCGCCTCGTCGATGGAGCGGCTCGCCATCGAGGTGCGCCATCTCCAGCGGACCGAGGTGCTGGAAGCGGAAGAATTCTTCTCCGAGGGGCAGAAGGGCTCCTCGGCCATGCCGCACAAGCGCAACCCGGTGCTGACCGAGAACATCACCGGCCTCGCCCGCATGGTACGCGGCTACGTGACCCCGGCCCTGGAGAACGTCGCGCTCTGGCACGAGCGGGACATCTCGCACTCCTCGGTCGAGCGGATGATCGGCCCCGACGCCACCGTCACCCTCGATTTCGCGCTCGCGCGGATGACGGGCGTGATCGACAAGCTGCTGATCTACCCGGCCAACATGCAGAAGAACTTGGACAAGCTCGGCGGCCTCGTCCACTCGCAGCGGGTGCTGCTGGCGCTGACCCAGGGCGGCGTCTCGCGGGAGGATTCCTACCGGCTGGTCCAGCGCAACGCGATGCCGGTCTGGCGCGGCGAGGGCGATTTTTTGTCACTTCTCAAGGCCGACGCGGAAGTGACCGCCGTCTTGAAGCCTGAGCAGATCGAGGAATGCTTCGACCTCGGGTACCACTTCAAGCACGTCGATACGATCTTCTCGCGGGTGTTCGGGGCGGCCTGAGCGGAGCCGTCCAGCACGGAACCTGCTTCTCCACGCGAAGACGGACCACCCGAGACCTCCGATGACCCGCATCGCCTACCTCAACGGTGACTTCCTCCCCCTCGACGAGGCCCGCGTGCCGGTGATGGACCGCGGCTTCCTGTTCGCCGACGGGATCTACGAGGTCGCGGCGGTGCTGCACGGCCGCCTCGTGGACAACGCCGCCCACTTGGCCCGGCTCGACCGCTCGCTGTCGGAGATCGGCATCCGCAACCCGCACACCGCTGAGGAATGGGAGCGGCTGGAGACGGAGCTGGCCGAGCGCAACGGGCTGAAAGAGGGCCTCGTCTACATCCAGGTGACGCGGGGCGTGGCCGAACGCGACTTCTCCTTCCCCAAGGACGAGGTCGCGCCGACCGTGATGATGTTCGGCCAAGCCAAAAGCATCGTCGCCAACCCGCTGGCCGAGACCGGGGCCAAGGCGATCACCGTGCCGGACCTGCGCTGGAAGCGGCGCGACATCAAATCGGTGGCGTTGCTGGCTCAAGTTCTCGCCAAGCAGCAGGCGGCGGAGGCCGGGGCGGCCGAGGCCTTCATGATCGAGGACGGGGTGGTGACGGAGGGCTCGTCCTCCTCCGTCTTCATCGTGACGAAGGCGGGCGCGCTGGTGACGCGCCCGCTCTCGCACGCGCTGCTGCCGGGCATCACCCGGGCCGCCGTGCTGGCACTGGCCGAGGAGACCGGGATCACGTTCGAGGAGCGGATCATCGCGGCCGACGAACTGCCGGAAGCCGCGGAGGCGTTCTACACCTCCGCCTCGGCCTTCGTGATGCCGGTGGTCGAGATCGACGGCCGCACGCTGGGCGACGGCAAGCCCGGCCCGGTGGCGCGGCGCCTGCGCGAGCTCTACTTCGCCTTCGCCGAGGGTCGGCACTGAAAGAGGACAAGACCGGACCGCGATGCGCTCGGCGCAGTGCGGTCTGCCCGCGCGACGGCGCGGCGGCGGTCGTCCGCCGGACGCGCTTCTCCCGACCCCCGGTCGGGGGAAGCGCAACTGGAAAGTGAGAGGAACGCGTCGCGGGGGGCCCTCGTTGGTTCGTGAAGGACCGACCGAGGATACGATGACTTTCGGAAAGACGATGTTCGTGGCCGCCGCCCTGCTGACGGCCTCCGCCGGCACGGTGGCCTTCGCGCAGGACCCGTCCGTGCCCCAGCGCGGCCAGGACAGCGACCCGAAGCTGCCCGGCCCCAACGACCGGGTGCCGGAGAAGGTGCGTCCCGAGGGCGACAGCACCGGTACGACCTTGAGCGACAAGCTCGAGAAGTCGGACGGCGTGATCAAGCCGCCCTCGGGCATCGACCCTGAGATCAAGACCATCGCCCCCGATCCGACCCCGAACTCGACCCCGGTCATCAAGCCGCCGGGCGACGCCAAGTGAGGGCGCCGTAAGGGCGCCCCGCCCCGTCGCACATGGCCGGTCCCCAATCAGGGCCGGCCGCTTGCCTTGACGGGCCTGCTCAGATCGCCGAAGAGGCCTCGCATGCTCGATCCCCGGCTCACGCCGGGGTTTTTGCGCGTGCGCAACCGCTTGGCGCCCGCGCTCGGAACGGCCCGGACGGTGGTTGCCGGCTTTCGAAAAGAAGCCGATGCACGAAACCGAGGTGGCCGGCGCATTGTCCCGGCGCAAACCGGGGCGGACGTCGGCGAACGCGAGACAGGTCTGATCGCATGGCGAACGTCGTCGTCGTAGGCGCCCAGTGGGGCGACGAGGGCAAGGGCAAGATCGTCGACTGGCTCTCCGAGCAGGCCGACATCGTGGTGCGCTTCCAGGGCGGCCACAATGCGGGCCACACGCTGGTGGTCGGCAACGCCGTCTACAAGCTGTCGCTGCTGCCCTCCGGCGTCGTCCGCGAGGGCACGCTCGGCGTCATCGGCAACGGCGTGGTGCTCGACCCTTACGCGCTCGCCTCCGAGATCGACCGGCTCGCCGGCCAGGGCGTCAGCATCTCCCGCGACAATCTCCGCGTCGCCGACAACGCCACCCTGATCCTCTCGCTCCACCGCGAGCTCGACGCCCTGCGCGAGGACGGGGCTCCCGGCACCAAGATCGGCACGACCAAGCGCGGCATCGGCCCGGCCTACGAGGACAAGGTCGGACGCCGCGCGATCCGCCTGATGGACCTGGCCGAGCCCGAGACCCTGCCGCCGAAGATCGAGCGGCTGCTCGCCCACCACAACGCGCTGCGCCGCGGCTTCGGCCTCGACGAGATCGCCGAACAGACCATCCTCGACGAGTTGACGGGCATCGCCGACCGGGTGCTGCCGTTCCAGGACACGGTGTGGCATCTGCTCGACGAGGCCCGCCGCAAGGGCAGCCGCATCCTGTTCGAGGGCGCGCAGGGCGCGCTGCTCGACGTCGATCACGGCACCTACCCGTTCGTCACCTCGTCCAACACCGTGGCGGGTCAGGCCGCGACCGGCTCGGGGCTCGGCCCGCGGGCGATCGGCTACGTGCTCGGCATCGCCAAGGCCTACACCACCCGCGTCGGCGAGGGTCCGTTCCCGACCGAACTCCACGACGAGATCGGCCAGCGCATCGGCGAGCGCGGCCACGAATTCGGCACCGTGACCGGGCGCAAGCGCCGCTGCGGCTGGTTCGACGCCTGCCTCGTGCGCCAGACGGTGCAGACCTCGGGGATAGACGGCATCGCGCTGACCAAGCTCGACGTGCTCGACGGCTTCGACGAGATCAAGGTCTGCACCGCCTACGAGATCGACGGCAAGCGCCTCGACCACCTGCCCGCGAGCCAGGGGCAGCAGCAGCGCGCGGTTCCGGTCTACGAGACGATTCCGGGCTGGTCCGGCACCACCGCGGGCGCGCGCTCCTGGGCCGACCTGCCGGCCCAGGCGATCAAGTACGTGCGCCGGATCGAGGAACTGATCGGGGCCCCGGTCGCCCTGCTCTCGACCTCGCCGGAGCGCGACGACACGATCCTGATGCACAACCCCTTCGAAGATTGAGCGAACAGAGCGCGTGCCGACGAAGGGGAGGCCGGTTCGTCGAAAGAATGCGCGCCAGAACAAGAACCTAGAGCATCGGCCCGAAAGGTGGGGACCGGCCTTCGGAAAAAAGCCGATGCGGCACGATAACGGAGAGCATCGTCCCGGATCCGATATCCGGGACGATGCTTTAGAGCCGTATCCGATCTGATGGATCGGATACGGCTCGAGGCAGGCGGACAGGACAGGCGGATCGGGGCACGATGGCCGACTATTATCCGTTGCTGGCGCGGGCGCTCGATGCCCTGCCCGACCGGACGCCGGCCCTGCGCAAGGCCGTCTACGACCGCGCCCGCAGCGCGCTGATCGGGCAGTTGCGCACCCTCGACCCGCCGGTGCCGGACGCCGACATCGAGCTGGAGCGCAAGGCGCTGGACGCGGCGATCGAGCGGCTGGAGGCCGGCTACGGCCCTGGACCCGCAGCCCCAGCGGAAACGCCGGCGGCGCCGCCCGTCGAGCCCAAGCCCCCGGCCAGGACCGAGACGCCGACGGCGACCGTCGAACCGAAACCCGAACCCAAGCCGGCACCGGAGAGCCCCCCTCCCCCGCCTCCGGAGGCCGCGCCGCCCAAGAGGACTGAGGCCGAGCCCGCGGAACCCAAACCCGTGGCGCCCGCAGAAGCGAAGCCGAAGCCCGCCGCGGAGCCCAAGCCCGGCGCGAAAAAACCGGCGCCCGAGCCGCTGCCGCCGGCCGACCTGCCCGCCGACCTCCTGCCCGAACCCGGCCCGCCGGTGGACGCGCAGCCCTTCGTGCCACCGCCCCGCCGGCCGAAGCCGGAGGAGCGCGCCGAAGCGCGTCCCGAGGCGGCCGCCGGCTTCATCCCGACCGCACCTTCGGCCGAGAACGAGGACGTGGGCGCGACGGAGGGCGCGAACGGGCGCCAGCGTCCGCGCATCGACGTGGTGGCCCGGCCCGCCGGGCGCTCGCGCCTGCTGCGCAACCTGTTCGTCGGCGGGGTGCTGGCGAGCGTGATCGCCCTGATCGCGGTCGCGGCGTTCTTCCTGCGCGACCGGCCCGCCGACCTCCAGCGCACCATCGCCGACACGCAAGGTGATACCCCGGCCGAGACGCCGGACGCCAAGTTCGCCGACCGGGTCGGCGGCGAGGCCGAGCCGAAACCGAAGCCCGCCGCACCCGGCGCGAGCCCGGCCCAGCCCGAGGTGGCGGTCTCGCAGCGCGCCGTTCTCTACGAGGAGAACCCGTCCGATCCGCGCGCCCAGCCCGCCTCCTCGGTCGGCCATGCGGTCTGGCGGCTCGACACCGTGAGCGGCGAGCAGGGTGAGCCGCTGCAGACGGTGCTGCGCGCGACGATCGAGTATCCGGAGGCCGGGCTGACGCTGGCGATGACGATCCGCCGCAACCGAGACGCGACGCTGCCGGCCTCGCACACGATCGAGCTGGCCTTCACCAATTACGGCTCGGGCGCCAAGCGCGCGGTGCAGAATGTCGGGCTGCTCCAGCCCAAGGAGGAGGAAGCCGCCCGCGGCGCCCCCGTCTCGGGCCTGCCGGTGCGGGTGCGGGAAAACCTGTTCCTGATCGGCCTGTCGTCGCTGAAGAGCGACGTGGATCGCAACACCGAGCTGCTGCTGCACCGCAACTGGTTCGACCTGCCGATCTCCTACGCGTCGGGCACGCGGGCGATCCTGACCTTCGAGAAGGGCAATTCCGGTGCCCGCGCCATGCAGGCCGCCTTCGACGCCTGGAAGGATTGAATCCCGAGACTCCAAAGGGATCGTCCCTTTGGCGGGGCACCGGGGCAGAGCCCCGGTTTCCCTTCAAACCAGGGCTCTGCCCTGGACCCGCGAAAGGACTCGTCCTTTCGAAACCCGGGACTTTGAGCATCGGCCCGAAAGGTGGGAACCGGCTTCCGGACAAAGCCGATGCGGCACAGGGACCTAGCGCATTGCGCTAGGCGCGGGCTTCGGCTCGCGGCAGTTCGCGGGTGGCGAGGTTGCGCTTGACCGCCTCCTGCACCTTCTCGAAGGCGCGCACCTCGATCTGGCGCACGCGCTCGCGGGAGACGCCGAACTCGCCGGACAGATCCTCCAGCGTGATCGGATCGTCGGCGAGCCGCCGCGCCTCGAAGATGCGCCGCTCGCGCGGGTTCAGGACGCCGAGCGCGTCGCGAAGCGCCGAGAGGCGGTTGCGTCCCTCCTCCTCGCGGGCCAGCACCGTCTCCTGGCTCGGGCTGTTGTCCACCAGCCAGTCCTGCCACTCGCCCTCGCCCTCCTCGCGCAAAGGCGCGTTGAGCGAGGTGTCGCCGGACAGGCGACGGTTCATGTCGACCACGTCCTGCTCCGGCACGCCGAGCGAGGTGGCGATCGACTTCACCTGCTCGGGGCGCAGGTCGCCCTCGTCTAGCGCCGAGATGCGGCCCTTGGCCTTGCGCAGATTGAAGAACAGCTTCTTCTGGTTGGCGGTGGTGCCCATCTTCACGAGCGACCACGAGCGCAGGATGTATTCCTGGATCGCCGCCTTGATCCACCACATCGCGTAGGTGGCGAGGCGAAAGCCCTTGTCCGGATCGAAGCGCTTGACCGCCTGCATCAGGCCGACATTGCCCTCGGACACGACCTCGCTGATCGGCAGCCCGTAGCCGCGGTAGCCCATGGCGATCTTGGCGACCAGCCGCAGGTGCGAGGTGACGAGGCGGTGCGCCGCGTCACGGTCGCCGCCGTCGCGCCAGCTCTTGGCCAGGGTGAATTCCTCCGCAGGCTCCAGCATCGGGAACTTGCGGATCTCGTCGAGGTAGCGCGAAAGGCCTCCCTCGTTGGCGAGCACGGGCAGTGCGCCAGCCATGTGCACCTCCTTCAACAGCCCCCCGAATCGGGCGGGCTCCAAGCACGGCCGCTCCTCTTGAGCCGGCCACGCCGCTTCCCATCTTAGACGGGTTCCGCCGTGCCCGGTAGCGACCAACGCTGTTCACGCGGGGTCCAACGCGCGAAGCGGAGTCCGGGTTTAACGTGTCACGCGGGCGCACCCGTCGCGGTGCCGAAACGCACCTTGTTGGGATCACCCCTCCAAGGCCACCAGAAGCTCCGAAAAATCCGCCGGCAAGGCGCTCTCGAAGCGCATCCGCTCGCCCGAGCGCGGATGCAGGAAGCCGAGTTCGGCCGCGTGCAGCGCCTGGCGCCCGAGGGCCGTCAGCGCCGCCCGCGGCGCATCCCCGAGGCGGGCCGCCTTGGTCTTGAAGGCGGCGCCGTAGGTCGGATCGCCGAGCAGCGGATGGCCGCGATGGCTCAAATGCACCCGGATCTGGTGGGTGCGCCCGGTCTCCAGGCGGCAGCGCACCAGCGCCGTGAGCCCGTCGCCGCCGGGCAGCCCCTCGACCCGGTAATGGGTGACCGCGTGCCGCCCCTCGCCCTCGCGGACGACGGCAATCTTTTCGCGGTTGTGCCGCGAGCGGGCGAGCGAGGCGGTGATGGTTCCGGTCCGCGGCTCGGGCACCCCCCAGACCAGGGCGAGATAGGCCCGCTCCAGCGCGCCGCTGCGGCCGTGATCGGCGAACTGGGCCGAGAGACCCTGATGCGCCAGATCGTTCTTGGCGACGACGAGGAGCCCGCTCGTGTCCTTGTCGAGGCGGTGGACGATGCCGGGCCGGCGCACCCCGCCGATGCCCGACAGGCTCACCCCGCAATGGGCGATCAGCCGGTTGACCAGCGTGCCGTCCTCGTGTCCCGCCGCCGGGTGGACGACGAGGCCCGCCGGCTTGTCGATGACGATGAGATCGTCGTCCTCATGGACGACCGTGAGGGGCAGCGCCTCGCCCTGCGGCTCCGCGGGCGCGGGCGCCGGCACCACCACCTCGATCCGGCTCCCGCCCACGACTTTTCGCGATGGGTCGCGCACCTCCACGTCGTCGCAGCGCACGAAGCCGTCGCGGGCGAGGGCCTGGAGCCGGGCGCGGGAGAGATCCTCGAAGCCGCGGGCGAGCACGCGGTCGAGTCGCTCGGGCGCGGCCCCCGGCTCCACGACGAGGCTGCGGATGGTCTGATCGTCAGTCACAGGATGTCTCGCACCGAACTTTTCTCGCCGGGGTGCCGGAAACGGCTTGCCCAGGCGCGGAGGCGTCGCTATAGCACCTCTCGCCGGCCCGGAAGCTCCCATCGTCTAGCGGTCTAGGACGTCGCCCTCTCACGGCGAAAACAGGGGTTCGATTCCCCTTGGGAGCGCCACCGGTCGATTAAGCCCCTGACGGGGCTTTTTCTTTGTCCGCAGAATGCTGCGCCGTCATCGTCGGCGCTCTCAGGCCGCCGTCCGCACATCCTTGCGCGGCGAGAAGCCCGCACCTGACATGATCGAGCCCAGACGCGAAACGCCCCCGCCGTCGAACGGCGGAGGCGTCTCGAATGTGCTGCGTATCACCCGGTGGAACACGGCCGATGCTGAAGCGGCCATCGGCAGCGGGCCGGGCCCTGCCATCCTGAGCGTGGAGCCCCATCCCTGAAGGCCCGCGGCCCGGCCTGGGCCGGGTCGCGGGCGGGTGGGCTCATACCAAGCGGCACGGAACAGGACCGATGGTCCTGTTCCGTGCGTCCGGCGGACGCCCGCCGCCCTGGGGGCAATCGGCGATGAGTCAAGATCATCGCCGATTGGTATCAGAGCATGAGGTCACCTTTATCGAGCGTGGTCACGCCCGTCAGCACGATGACCATGTCGGCCGTCTCGTCGCCGTCGATGTCGAGGCGCAGCTCGCCGCCTTTTCCGCTCTTAACGAAGCTCGCCTCACCCGCCTTGCCGGAGAAGCCGGTGACGAGGGTGAACGCCTCGTTCGCCTGGGTCTTCGCGTTGGCGTCGATGCCCCGCAGATCAATGAAGTCGGCCGTCGTGAAGTCGAGGATGATGTCGGCCGTCGCGGCCTTCGTTCCGCTGTCGGCCACGTTGGTGAAGACGAAGGTGTCGACACCGTCGCCGCCCTTGAGCTGATCGACGCCGGTGCCGCCGGTGAGGGCGTCGTTTCCGATGCCGCCATCGACCTTGTCGTTGCCGGCCCCACCCAGGACCTTGTCGTTGCCGTCCTCACCCATCAGCGTATCGTTACCGGCCTTGCCGTCGAGGGTGTCGTTGCCCCCATTGCCCTCGAAGGTATTGGCGGTGCCGTCACCCTTGAGGGTGTCCACGGCGGTCGAACCGTCGATGATCTCGATCGAGGTGTAGGTGTCGCCCTTCGCTTCGCCGGTGTTGAGGTTGAGGTTGCTCAGATCGATCACCACGCCGGTGTCGTAGCTCGCCCGGTCGGTTCCGTCGCCGCCGATCATCACGTCTGCGCCGGCGCCGCCCGTGACGGTGTCGTTTCCGGCGCCGCCCATGACCTTGTCGTCACCCGCGCCGCCGCCGACGATGTCGTTGCCGGTGCCCGCATCGACGATGTCGTTGCCGGTGCCCGCGTCGACGATGTCGTTGCCGGTGCCCGCGTCGATCTTGTCGATGCCGGTGCCGCCCGAGACGCTATCGACGCCGTCGCCACCCTTCAGCGTGTCGTTACCGTCACCGCCGCTGACGGTGTCGTTACCGGTGCCGCCGTCCACGGTGTCGTTGCCCGCGTCACCCCCGAGCGTGTCGTTGCCGTTCTCCCCGAGCAGCGTGTCGTCGCCGCCGTTGCCGTTGGCCGAGTCGTCGCCACCGCCCAGCGCGATGACGTCGGCTACGATCGCGCCGACATAGCGATCCTGGACCTTGCTGGTATCGAAGATGAACCCGGCCCGCCCGATCTCGTCGAGGGCATCGATGCCCTTGATCGTGATGCGCTGGGTGTAGCCATAGGCGGTGATGTCGATCGCGCCGTCGTCGCCGAGATCCTTCCAGAAGTACTTCAGCGAGTCGTAGTTTTCGATTCCGAGTTCGCGCAGATCGATCTGGTCCTTCTCCGCTACGCTGAAATCGGTGATCGTGGCGCCACCCTTCGAGACGCCCTTCCCATACTCGTTCAACTCGTCGATGAAGCCGGTCCAGGAGCCGATCTTGAAGTCGTCGGCCCCCGCGCCGCCGGTCATCGTGTCGGAGCCGGCACCACCCGAGATGACGTCGTTGCCCACCCCGCCGTCGATCGTGTCGGTGCCGTCGCCGCCCTCGATGGTGTCGGTGCCGGCCCCGCCCAGGATCAGGTCGTTGCCCGCGCCGCCGTTGATCGTGTCGTTGCCGATCTCGCCGAACAGCCGGTCGTCGCCCCCCTCGCCTGACAGCGAGTCGTTGCCGCGCCCGCCGAACAGGTCGTCGGCGTTGCGCGTGCCGGTCAGGCCGTCGTCGGTGGTGGAGGTGGACAGGACGAAATTGCCCGTCGTCAGTTTGCCGACCGCGGCGTCCGAGCCCAGCACAAGCTTGTTGGTGAAGCCGTTATCCTTCAACAGCAGCACCTTAGAGCCGGTCTCGACGGTCAGGAGCCGCTGGATCGTCGCGATCTCGGAGATACCGAGTTCCGAGAGATCGACCTTGTCGCCGGCCTGCCAGTCCGTGATCGTGTCGACCGAGTTCTCGATCATGTCCTCGTTACGGTTGTAGGCCATCACGAATGTGTCGTCGCCGGCCCCGCCCGTGAGGGTGTCGTCGCCGGCGCCACCCGCGATCACGTCATCGCCGTCGCCGCCGCGCAGGGTGTCATCGAAGCTCTTGGCCCAGGCGGTGGTGACGCCGCTGCCCACGACACTGTCGCCGACGATCGCGTCGTTGCCGGTGCCGCCGTCGATCACGTCGGCCTGGTCGCCGCCGGTCAGGGTGTCGTCGCCCGCGCCGCCGGTGATGGTGTCGGCACCCTCGTCGCCCAGGATGGTGTCGGTGCCGCCCGAGCCCGAGAGGAGATCGTTGCCGGTGCCGCCGAAGAGCTGGTCGTTGCCGGCCTCGCCGAACAGGCGGTCGTTGCCGCCGCCGCCCACGAGGTAGTCGTCACCGCCGCCGCCGAAATAGTCGTCGGCTTTGTTGCCACCAGAGAAGCTTGTGTAATCCGTCCGCTCAGACAGGACGACATTCGCCGCGGTGATCTTGTCGGTAGCCAAGTAGTCCTTCAGCAACATGATGTTGCGGAAGCCGTTCATTTGGCTGAGCAGCACGGCGCCACTGGTCGAGGTGGCGAATAGGGCCTGCACCGTCGCGAATTCGGTGATGCCCATCTCGGTGACGTCGATCTTGTCGGCCGTGCTCCAGTCGGTGACGACATCGACGGTGTCGGTCGAGAGCCCGGCCCAGTTACTGGTGCTGTAAGACACCCGGAAGGAATCCGACCCCTCGCCACCGGTCAGGGTGTCGTTGCCGCCGCCGCCCACCAGCGTGTCGTTGCCGCCGCCGCCAACGAGGACATCGTTGTTGCGCACGCTCCAGTCGGTGGTCTGGCCGTCGCCGTAGAGCACGTCGCTGTCGGCACCGCCATCGATGTAATCGGCCTGCGCGCCGCCCTCGATCGTGTCGAGGCCGGCCCCGCCGCTCGCCTTGTCGGCGCCGTCGCCGAGCCGGATCGTATCAGAACCGGCGCCTCCGTAGGCGATGTCCACGCCCGCGCCGGCGTCGATCGTGTCGTTGCCGGCCTCACCGAACAGCCGGTCGTCGCCGCCATAGCCGGAGAGGTAGTCGTCGCCGAGACCGCCGAACAGGTCGTCGCGCTCCTCGGTGCCGTAGGCGTTGTCGACATCGGTGTTGGCCGAAAGGACGAAGTTGGCCGCCGTCAGCGAAGCCACGTCGAGCTTGGCCGTCAGCGCCAGGGTCGTCTTGTAGCCGTTCTGCCAGGCCGAGACTTCCGAGCTGTTGCCGCCGGCCGCCAACCCGACGAGGAGCTTGGCGGTCTCGAGGTCGGAGACGCGCAGCTCCGACAGATCGATCTTGTCGCCCTGGGTGAGGTCAAAATCCGTGACGGTGTCAGTGGTGTCGCCCGCGAGCGAGCGGCCGTTATACGACCAGAAGCGCCCGAAGGAGAGGCGGAAGGCGTCGGCATCCGCACCGCCAGTGAGGGTGTCGTTGCCGCCACCGCCGGCCAGCACGTCCTTGCCGGCGCCGCCGCTGAGCGTGTCGTTGAAGGCCTGCTGCCAGTTGGTGTCGGTGTCGTCGCCGACCAGCACATCGTCGCCCGCGCCGCCGACGATGGCATCCACGCCTTCGCCGCCCTCGACCGCGTCGATGCCCTCGCCCGCGTCGATCACGTCGTCGCCGATGCCGCCCTTGATGGTGTCGCTGCCGGAGCCACCGTAGATCAGGTCGTCGCCCGCGCCGCCATCGATCGTGTCGTTGCCGCTCTCGCCGAACAGCCGGTCGATGTCGCCGGCGCCCGAGAGCGTGTCGGCGCCGCGCCCGCCGATCATGTCGTCGCGCTTCTCGGAGCCGTAGAAGTACTCGTTGTTGGTCTCGTTGCTGAGTACGAGGTTGCTGTCGCCGATCGCGGCCGGGTTGCTCGCGGCGCCGACCAGCTTCAGCTCGGTCTTGTAGCCGTTGAGGTAGAGCTGGAGGCTCAGACCGTCGGATTGGCCCGCGAGCAGGGCGCGGACGGTCTCGGCCTCGCTGATATTGGTCTGGGTGACATCGATCTTGTCACCCTCGGCGAGGCTGAAATCCGTGACCGTATCGACCGTGTCGTCGGACAGGCTGCTGCTCGAATAGTAGGAAACGCCGAGGTAGTCGATCCGGAAGGTGTCGGCGCCTGTGCCGCCGGTGATCGTGTCGTTGCCGCCGCCGCCCGCGATGAAGTCGTTGCCGGCCCCGCCCAGGATGGTGTCGTTCCACACCGCCCAGCTCTGCCCATCGGTTTCTCCGAAGAGCGTGTCGGCTCCGTCGCCGCCCTCGATTCGGTCGGCCCCGTCGCCGCCGGAGATGATGTCGTTGCCGGTCTGCCCGAACAGCGCGTCGTCGTCGTCGCCACCGAACACGGTGTCGGTACCGCCGCCACCGAACACGGCGTCCTTGCCCGCCGCACCTTCCAACCGGTCGTTGCCACCGCCGCCGAAGAGACGGTCGTCGCCACCGTATCCATACAGCGTGTCCGCACCGTTGCGCCCGAGGAGGTCGTCGGCGGAGTCCGTCCCGCTCCCGTAGCTATAGTCGCTGTCGGTCGCGTAGACGAAGGCCCCCGTCCCCAGGGCGTCGGGCAGTTGCGTCACGCCGACGAGGACGATCTTCCGGGTATAGCCATTGGCCGCGAGGCCGATCTCCAAATTGCCGTCGACGATGGAGGCCAGCTGCATCAGGTCCGACAGGCTGGTGACATTGAAACTGCCAACATCGAGGCGGTCTCCATCCGCCGGATTGAAGTCCGTGATGGTGACGGTCAGGTCCGAATCGATGCTGGAATAACCCGTATTGGCCGGGACCAGACCGACCCGGAAGATGTCACCGCCGGTCCCGCCGGTCATGATATCGGAGCCACCGCTCTCACGGCCGGTATTGCCGCTGCGGATGTCGTCGTCGCCCGCGCCGCCGATGAGCGTATCGACCAAGACACCACCCTTGATCAGGTCATCGCCCCCACCGCCGTCGATGGTCATGCCCTGGGATTCGTTGGTCAAATCGAACACGTCATCGGCTTGGCTACCAACGATGCTATCAACAGTCGATTTCAAGTAACCATACACGTAATCCGGACTATCCGACGGCGCATTGTTATAAGCAAAGCCGATGCCATAATCACCATAATCGCGGATGGTAAAGTTAATGCCCGTACCGATACCCGCGTAGCTGACTTTCGACATCGATTATCCCCAATGACAACCGCCGGATACCGCATATCGACCCATGGCGATTTGGCTGATTCCGGTATCAGGGCATAGATGGCGCGTCAAATCGTCAAAGTACGTAGCGTAATTTGGCGTACACTTGAAATATACACTTCGCCCGATCTCCGGATAACAGTTAAGAAGAAGCAACAGCGAGATTCGCTGAAACGCCGGCCAAGCTTTCTGCCCTCGCCGCGTCGACCTATCCGAAACCTCCCGATCCTCCTCCTTTCGAGGCTCCGGAGAAAAAGTTCCGATCAACGGCGGCACCTTCGATCACGATGCCGTGATAAGCCGATGAAGGGTGCTCCTGTCCGCCTTCCACTGGCCGGCGCCCCTCCACGGCGGGCCCTGCACCGTCAAATTGCGTGTCGAACCGGCCGGGAACGCCGTCGCGGCCCGATCCCGCGGTCCATGAGACCGCCTGGACGCAATTTTGCTAAACCTCGGTCCGATCGGATGGATCGCCGCCTCGCGTCGAAAGGCATTGACGGGCCCACCCATGGACCTCGACACCATCACCGCCGTCCTGGCGCCGCGCGGGCCGGAGGAACTGCCCGAGTGGCGCGAGGGGGATGCGTGGCTCGCGGGCGGGACGTGGCTGTTTTCGCAGCCGCAGCCGGGGCTGACCCGGCTGATCGACCTCGCCGGCCTCGGCTGGCCCGCGATCGAGGCGGATGCGGAGGGTTTGAGCCTGTCGGCGACCTGCACCATCGCCGAACTCGACCGGCACGAATGGCCGGCGGCCTGGATCGCCGCGCCGCTCGTCGGCCTCTGCTGCCGGGCGCTGCTCGGCTCGTTCAAGATCTGGAACCGGGCGACGGTGGGCGGCAACCTCTGCATGGCGCTGCCCGCCGGGCCGATGATCGCGCTCACCGCCGCCCTCGACGGCACCTGCGTGATCCGGGCGCCGGACGGAGCCGAGCGGCACCTGTCGGTGCTCGACTTCGTGCGCGGGCCGCAGATGACGGCCCTGCGGCCCGGCGAGATCCTGCGGCGGATCGCGATGCCGGCTGCGGCGCTGAGGCGGCGCACGGCGTTCCGGCGGATCGCGCTGTCGCCGAACGGCCGCTCCGGTGCGCTCGTGATCGGCACCCGCGATGCGCATGGCGTCACCCTCACGGTCACCGCCTCGACGCCGCGGCCCTACCGGTTGCGCTTCCCCGGCGTGCCGGAGGCGACGGGATTACGGGCGGCGCTTCACGCCGCCATCCCCGAGGACGGCTGGTACGACGACGTCCACGGCGCGCCCGATTGGCGCGCCCACGTCACCGGCCTTCTCGCCGAGGAGATCAGGCAGGAGCTCGCACGGTGAGGCTGACGGTCAACGGGCAGATGCAGGAGATCGCCCCCCGGCCGGGGCAATGCCTGCGGACCACCCTGCGCGATCTCGGCTGGTTCGGGGTCAAGAAGGGCTGCGACGCGGGCGATTGCGGCGCCTGCACGGTCCATCTCGACGGGGAGCCGATCCATTCCTGCCTGCTGCCCGCGCACCGGGCGGAAGGCTGTGCCGTCACCACGATCGAGGGGCTCGCCGGCCCCTGCGAACCGGGCGCGCCGCCGCCGGAGGCGCTGCACCCGATGCAGGCGGCCTTCGTGGCGGCACAGGGCTTCCAGTGCGGCTTCTGCACGCCGGGCATGATCATGACGGCCGCCGCCCTCGACCAGGGCCAGCGGCAAGACCTCGCCACCGCGCTCAAGGGCAATCTCTGCCGCTGCACCGGCTACCGGGCGATCCGCGACGCGGTGGCCGGAATCCCTCATGCCGGGACGGCGGACAGAGCGGAGGCCGTCGGGTGCAGCCTGCCGGCGCCCGCGAGCCTCGGCATCGTCTCGGGGCGCACCGCCTATACCCTCGATCAGGGGATGCCGGGCCTGTTGCATCTGAAGGTGCTGCGCGCCCCCCACGCCCATGCCGAAATCCTGAGCATCGACCGCGCGGCGGCCCTGGCCGTGCCGGGCGTCGTCGCCGTGCTGACCCACGAGGACGCGCCGCCAGCGCGCTTCTCCACCGGGCGCCACGAGGACCCGCGGGACGACGCCGCCGACACGCGGGTGCTCGATTCCGTGATCCGCTTCGTCGGCCAGCGCGTCGCCGCGGTGGTCGCCGAGAGCGAGGCGGCAGCGCAGGCCGGGCTGCGGGCGCTGCGCGTGGAATACCGCCTGCGCCCGGCGGTGTTCGACCCGGAGGCGGCCCTGCGGCCGGACGCCCCGCTGGTCCACGATCCGGCCGACCGCACGCCCGGCGCCGACGCGCCGCCGCTCCATTCACACCCGAACCTCGCCGCGGAAGCGCATGGCGAGGTCGGCGACCTCGCGGCGGGCTTTGCCGCGGCGCACCGGGTCTACGAGGCCGAATACGTCTCGCAGCGGGTGCAGCACGCCCATCTCGAAACCCACGCCGCCATCGGCTGGCGCGACGAGGCCGGGCGGCTGACGCTCCGCGCCTCGACTCAGGTGCCGTTCCTGACCCGCGACGCCCTCTGCGCCCTGTTCGACCTGCCGCGGGATCAGGTCCGCGTCGTCTGCGGCCGGGTCGGCGGCGGGTTCGGCGGCAAGCAGGAGATGCTGGTCGAGGATCTGGTGGCGCTGGCCGTCCTCAAGACCGGGCGTCCCGTCCAATACGAAACGACGCGCGCCGAGAATTTCAGCGCCGCCACGACGCGCCATCCGATGCGGGTGCGGGTGAAGCTCGGGGCCGCCGCCGATGGCCGGCTCACCGCGATCTCCCTCCACGTGCTCTCGAACACCGGGGCCTACGGCAACCATGCCGGCGGCGTGCTGCATCACGGCTGCAACGAGAGCATCGCGGCCTATGCCTGCCCCAACAAGCGGGTGGAGGGCTACGCCGCCTACACCCACACCCTGCCGGCGGGCGCCTTTCGCGGCTACGGCCTGAGTCAGACCGTTTTTGCGATGGAATCGGCGATGGACGAACTGGCGCGGAGTCTCGGCATCGATCCGTTCGAGATGCGCCGCCGCAACGCGGTGCGCCCCGGCGATCCGCTGGTCTCGACCAGCCTGGAACCGCACGACGTGCGCTTCGGCTCCTACGGACTCGACCAGTGCCTCGACCGGACGCAAGCCGCGCTCGCCGCCGATCCGGGCGCGCCGCCGCCCGGCCCCGATTGGCGGGTGGGCGAAGGCATGGCGATGGCGATGATCGACACGGTGCCGCCGAACGGCCATTTCGCCGACGCCGCCATCCGTCTGGAGCCGGACGGAACCTACGCCCTCGCGGTCGGCACCGCCGAGTTCGGCAACGGCACCAGCACGGTCCACGGGCAGATCGCGGCGCAGGCCCTCGCCACCACGCCGGACCGCATCCGCCTGATCCAGGCGGACACCGATGCGGTAGCCCACGACACCGGCGCCTATGGCAGCACCGGCATCGTGGTGGCCGGACAAGCCAACCTCCTGGCCAGTACGGCGCTCGCTGAAAAGCTCCGGGCGGCCGCGGCGGAGAAAACCGGCATGGATCCCGCCGCCTGCCACCTGACCCGCGACGGCGTGGCGACGCCCGTCCGCCTCGTGCCGCTCGGCGAGCTGGCGGAAGGCGGGGCGATGACGGCGGAGGGCCGGGCCGACGGCACGCCGCGCTCGGTCGCCTTCAACGTCCAGGCGTTTCGCGTGGCGGTGCATCCGCGGACCGGCGAGGTCCGCATCCTGAAGAGCATCCAGGCAGCCGATGCCGGCACCGTCATCAACCCGATGCAGTGCCGCGGGCAGGTCGAGGGCGGCGTCGCCCAGGCACTGGGCGCCGCGCTCTACGAGGATCTGCGCCTGAATCCGGATGGAAGCGTGCTCACGGCGAGCTTCCGCGACTACCACATTCCGGCCTGCGCCGACGTGCCGACGACCGAGGTGATCTTCGCCGACACCCACGACGATGTCGGGCCGCTCGGGGCCAAGCCGATGAGCGAATCGCCGTACAACCCCGTCGCCGCGGCTTTGGGCAACGCCATCCGGGACGCCACGGGCGCCCGGCTCACGGCGACGCCGTTCGCCCCCGACCGCATCTTCCGCGCCGTGATCGCCGCCCGGGAAGCGGGCGCCTGAGGAGACCGGGATGGACGTGAAGCGGGACGACATCGCGGGGCCGACGCCGGCGGCGCCCGGCCTGCTGGAGCGCCGGTTCCGGCTCTCGGAGCACGGCACCACCGTGCGCACCGAGCTGCTCGCGGGCCTGACCACCTTCCTGACGATGGCCTACATCGTCTTCATCAACCCCAACATCCTGTCCGACGCCGGGATGCCAAAGGGCGCGGTCTTCGTCGCCACCTGCCTCGTGGCGGCGCTCGGCTCCCTGGTGATGGCGCTCTACGCCAACTACCCGATCGCGCTGGCGCCCGGCATGGGGCTCAACGCCTACTTCGCCTACGTCGTCGTGCTGCAGATGGGCTATACGTGGCAGGCGGCGCTGGGCGCCGTGTTCATCTCCGGCTGCCTGTTCCTGGCCGTCACGCTGACGGGCCTGCGCTCGATCATCGTGGACGGCATCCCACGCTCCCTGCGCATCGCCATCACGGTCGGCATCGGCCTGTTCCTGGCGATCATCGCGCTCAAGAATGCGGGCGTCATCGCGGCGAGCCCGGCGACCTTCGTGACGATCGGCGACCTGCACAAGCCCTCGACGGTACTGGCCGTGATCGGCTTCCTGATGGTCGCCGCGCTCTCGGCGCGGCGGATCAAGGGCGCGCTGCTCGCCACCATCCTGACGATCACCGCCTTAAGCTTCGTCTTCGCCGACAACACGTTCCAGGGCGTCGTCTCGCTGCCGCCCTCGATCGCGCCGACGCTGTTCGCCCTCGACCTCTCCGGCGCGCTCACGGGGGGCATCCTCAACGTCGTGCTGGTGTTCTTCCTGGTCGAGCTGTTCGACGCCACCGGCACGCTGATGGGGGTGGCCAACCGCGCCGGGCTGCTGACCGAGGGTCGGATGGAACGCCTCGACCGGGCTCTGATGGCCGATTCCTCCTCGATCTTCGCCGGCGCGCTCCTCGGCACGTCGAGCACCACGGCGTATCTGGAGAGCGCGTCGGGCGTCGAGGAGGGCGGGCGCACGGGGCTCACCGCGGCGACCGTGGCCGTGCTGTTCCTGGCCTGCCTGTTCTTCGCGCCGCTCGCGGGCTCGGTACCGGCCTACGCCACCGCGCCGGCCCTGTTCTACGTCGCCTGCCTGATGCTGCACGAGTTGGTCGATCTCGACTGGGACGACCTCACCGAGGTGATCCCGGCCTGCGTGACGGCGCTCCTGATGCCGTTCACCTATTCCATCGCCAACGGCGTCGCCTTCGGCTTCATCACCTACGCGGTGTTGAAGGGACTCACGGGGCGTGCCCGCGAGGTGAAGCCGGTGGTCTGGGTGATCGCCGCACTGTTCCTGTTCAAGTTCGTCGAGAGCGGCGGGGCGCATTGAGGCGCCGAACCGCCCCCTTGCGAACGGTTCAGTGGGAACGCGTACGGTGGATCGATCCGGTGGTGAGGTCGCGCTCGTCGGTGATGAAGGCGGGGGTGCCGCGGCGCTGGCCGTAGCGCGCGAGGTTGCCGGGCGCGGCGATGCCGGACAGGCCGCCCGGCGCGGTGACGGACGGAATGCCGGCGGGCGCATTGTAGCTTTGCGCGAGCGCGGAGGTGGAGAGGGCGGCGGCGGACAGGCCGGCCGCAAGGGTGGCGAGAGCGACGCGGGCGATCATGGCGCGATCCTCGATGGATGGGTGAGACCGCCGGCAAGCCGGCGATTCCCGTTTCCTCCAAGGTGAGCACGATCCGCGCGGCGGCAACCGCCTGCGCCCTCCGGGCCGGTCGCCCGACGTGCCGCTTCGCACGCGGCCGGCGCATCGGCCGCCGAGGTCACGCCCCGGGCGGCAGCGGGATCGGGTAGAACCGGGCGCCGGCGGCGGCGGCCAGAACCTCCACCGCACCGATGGTCGAGGCGCAGCCGGAGGCATGGACGGCGTCGGTGGTGCGGAGCGTCGGCACGTGGGCGGTGAGCGGGCCGGGACGCACGTCGGGCGGGCGCTGGCGGTGGCGGTCGGCGGCCAGCGTGATGCGATTGACACCGGTCGCCCGCAGCCATTCGAGCGCCGGGCGCATGTAGAGGTCGAGGGGATCGCGGGCGCCGGCGATCACGCAGATCTCGCGGGCGGGCTCGATGTAGCGGGCGGCCCGCGCGATCGCCCAGATGCCGGCGAAGCCCGTCTCGGCGGCCACCAGCACGAGGCGCCCGCCGCCGGGTCGGTAGGTCCCGTTCCCCAGCGGGCCCTTGGCCTTCACGGTGAGGCCGGGGGTCGGGACGACGCCGAACAGGGCTTCCAGATCGTCGGCGCACGCGCCGCGCAGATGGAACACCAGCTCGTTGAGTTCGGCCCCGCCCTCGACGCTCAGCGTCGGCGCGAGCGTGACGGGGCGCCCGCCCTCGAAGGTGAGGCAGACCTGATCGCCGGGCTCGAACGGGAGCCGCCGCTCCAGGGTGACGACGAGTTGGAGCACACGAGGCCCGAGCGCCGTCACGGCATCGACGCTGCCGACGCGCCGCACCGGCGGGCGGGCCGGGGCCTTGGGCGTATGGATCAGCGGCGCGGCATCGGGGATCGAGACGGTCGGGTTCTCCGCGCGCCGGGCGCGGGCGGCGAGGCGCCGGCCCGCGGGGGCGGCGGCCTGCCCCATGATCAGGCCGCTTTGCAGGCCCTGCATCGGCGTGATGACGCCGTCGGCCAGCGCGGTCTCGAGGGAGGTGTCCCCCGGTGAAACCCGCAGGGTCTGGCCGTTCACCACGAGGGAGCAACGGGCGTTCATGGGAGCACGCATGGCGGGCATCCCGCTCCGGATTCGTTTTGAAGGAAAGTCAGGTGAGCCGGTTCGCGAGCCGGGCGCGTCAGAGCGTGCCGTGGATCAGGCGCCCGACCAGGGCGGCCCAACGGTCGCGCTCGGCGCGGGCCTCGTCGCCGAGCTGTTGGGCCTCGCCCAGTCCGAGGCTGGTGCGCAGGGCCTCGCTCTCGCGCCGCTCGGCGGCGAGCGCCGCCTTCATCATCAGGACTTCCATGCGCAGCCGCGCCACGTCGCCCGTCTCGGGGCCGGGCGCTGCGGGCGCCGGGACCGGCGCGGTCGCCTCGGCCTTGAGGGCCGGCATCTGTGGTTGGGCGGCGCCGGCGATGTGGGCACGGATCGGGCGCGCCATCAGGCGCCGCACCGCGCTGCCCCCGCTTCCCGGCTCCCTGCGTCTGTGCGCCTCGGTCATCGCTCATCCCCGGTCCGGCCGGGGCTGCGCTCGAAGCACCCCGGAAACCTGAGCGTGACCATGCCGGCTTATGGTTAAGGGAGACTTAAGCCGTTGCCGTACCTACCGGTCTCAGACCGGGCTCAAGCGGCTTCCGGCGCCGCGCCGACGAGCTGGCGGGCCTGGAGCATGGTCATCGGCTCGCCGAAGGCCGCCCCTTGCGCGTAGTCGCAGCCGAGCTCCTGCAGGCCCTGCGCGTCCTCCTCCGATTCCGCGCCCTCGGCGACGACGGCGAGGCCGAGCTCCTGCGCCATCCGGACCAGCGAGCGCAGCATCGTGGTGCGGCCCTGGCCCATCTGACGCACGAAGCTCTGGTCGATCTTGAGGGTGTCGAAGGGGAAGCGCTGGAGATAGGCGAGCGCCGAGTAGCCGGTGCCGAAATCGTCGAGGCAGAGGCCCGCGCCGAGGTCGTGGATGCGGGTCAGCATCTGGGCGGCGTATTCGGGGTTCTCCATCACCAGCCCCTCGCTCATCTCCAGCTTGAGCGAGCCCGGCAGCACGCCGGTGCGGGCGATCACCGTCTTCACGTCGTGCAGGAGGTCGTGGCGCAGGAGCTGGCGCGAAGAGACGTTGACGGAGGCGAAGATCGGCGGCTCGACATCGAGCGAGCGCTGCCAGGCGGCGAGTTCGAGCGCCGTGCGCTCGATGGCGAAGTTGCCGAGCGCGACGATGGCGCCGATCTCTTCCGCCACGGGCAGGAAGGTCGCGGGCGGGATGCGCCCGAGCTTGGGATGATCCCAGCGCAGCTGCGTCTCGAAGCCCGCCACCGTCCGGTCCTCGAGGCGCACGATCGGCTGGAACAGCACGCGGATTTCGTTGCGCTCCAGCGCCTTGCGCAGGTCGGCCTCCAGCATCAGCCGGTCGGAGCGCTCGGTGCGCATGTTGGCGCGGAAGATCTCGATGCGGTCGCCGCCGCCGCGCTTGGCCTGGATCATCGCCATCTGCGCGCTCTTGACCACCTCGTCGCGCTTCGGTTGACCGGCCGTGCCGGGCCCGGCCTCGTGGAGCGCCACGCCGATCGAGACGGTGAGGAACACCTCGCGGTCGGCATAGGTGACCGGCGTGGCGATCGCCCGGCGGATCATCTCGGCGAAGGCGAGGATGCGGTCGGGCTCGCGCTCGGAGAGCAGGATCACGGCGAACTCGTCGCCCGCCACGCGGGCCAGCGTGTCCTGCGGGCGCAGGAGCCGCCCGAGGCGACGCGACAGGGTGAGCAGGATCGAATCGCCCGCCGACAGGCCGATGGCGTCGTTGATCGCCTTGAACCGGTCGATGTCGAGGACGATCACCGCAGGCTTCAGCCGGGCGTCCTGGCTTGCGAGCGCCAGCGCCGCGTCGAGCCGGTCGTGCAGCAATTCGCGGTTCGGCAGGCCGGTGAGGCTGTCATGCACGGCGTCGTGCAGCAGGCGTTCCTCGGCGGTCTTGAGTTCGGTCACGTCCGCGATGGTGCCGACGATGCGGATCACCTCGCCGTCGGTGCCGATCACGGGGCGCGCCTTCAGCCGGTACCACCCATAGGGGCCGGCGGCCGAGCGCAGGCGGAAATCGTGGACGATGCGGCCGCGCCGCTCCTCGATCACCGTGTCGAGGGCCGCCGAGTAGCGCTCCACGTCGAAGGGATGGAGGAGACCCAGCCAGTTGGCGGCGGGCCCTTCGAGCGCGCCGCGCTTGAGGCCGAGCTGCGCCTCGATCTCGGGGCCGGCGAAGACGCGGTCGCCCGGCACGTCCCAGTCGAACACGATGTCGCCCGCGCCCATCAGGGCCAGCGCCCGGCGCTCGGTGTCGGAGACGAGGCTGTGGCTCAGGCCCCCGCCCGCGAAGGCGTGCTGCATCACGGTGAAGCCGATCAGCATCACGATCAGCACGAGCCCGCCGATCAGCGCCGGCTGGACGAGGTCCGAGCCGATCTGCCCGGTGATGGCGAAGCCCGCGGCCACCACCCAGAACAGCAGCAGGAGCCAGGTCGGGACGAGCAGGATCGCCCGGTCGTAGCCGTTGTGGACGGCCAGATAGAGGATCAGCATCAGCCCGACGCCGGCCACCGCCGCGATCGAGATGCGCGCCACGCCCGCGGCCACGGGGGGATCGAACACCGCGAGCCCGACGAGGCCGGCGAGGAAGATCAGCCAGAAGAAGGCGACGTGGCTGTAGCGCACGTGCCAGCGCGAGAGGTTGAGGTAAGCGAACAGGAACACCAGCAGCGTGGCGCCGAGAACGGCCTCGGCGGACGCCCGGTAGATCCGCTCCGCCCCCTCGGTGACGGGGAAGACCCGCTGCAGGAAGCCGAAATCGATGCAGGCATAGGCCAGCACCGCCCAGGATAGGGCGGCGGCGGCGGGGAAGATGATCGCGCCCTTCACGACGAAGATGATCGTGAGGAACAGCGCCAGCAGCCCGGCGATGCCGATGATGATGCCCTTGTAGAGCGTGAGCCCGGCGGTCTTCTTGCGGTAGGCGTCCTGGTCCCAGAGATAGACCTGCGGGACGTTGGGCCCTTTGAGCTCGGCGACGTAGGTGACCGTGGTGCCCGGATCGATGGTGATCAGGAACTGGTCGGCCTCCAGGCTCTCGTCGCGCTCGGGGCGGATGCCCTCGCTCGCCGTGATGGCGGCGATGCGCGAGCCGCCGAGATCGGGCCAGACCACGCCGGAGCCGACGAGGCGGAAATGCGGGGCGACCAGCAGGCGGTCGATCTGCTCGTCGGTGTCGTTGGTGAGCGCGAACACCATCCAGTCGGGCCGGGCGCCGGGCTCGCGCGCCTTGACCGCGATGCGCCGCACGATGCCGTCCTTGCCCGGCGCGGTCGAGATCTGGATCAGGTCGCCGTCCGAGCGGTAGCGCTCGATCATCGGCGTCAGGTCCACGGCGGGCGCGTCGAGGGTGACGCGCACGGCCTCCACCGCGTGGGCGGGCGTGAGGACCCCGAGGAGGCCGAGCACGAGGCCGGCCAGAACCGTCAGGGTCGTGAGGGCCGGGGCAAGGGCCGGGGACAGGGTGCGCAACGGGCTTTTCTTGGACCGGCGGAGGCGAGGCGGCGGAACGGGGTGACGGCGGGTGCGGTCGGCCAAAGTGGTATCGGCGGGGCCCCGCCCCCGCAAGGCGCCCACACGACGGCGCGGGGGGTGGCCCACCACTCTTTGACGGCCCCCGCCCTTTCAGCGGATCGCGCGGCTTTGCGGCCAAAACAAGCCGAGCCCTCGCCCGGCCGCGCGGCGGCGGGTAGAGCGGAGGGATGATGCGCCCCAACCCGACACGCGACCGCCCTCCCCTCCCCCCTGCGCGGGGGAGGGATTGGGCGTGGTGGGTCGGAAATCCTGGCGCATGACCCTCGCGCCCCTCCTCGCCGTGCCGCTGGCGGCTGCCCTCTCCGCCGGCCTGATCGTGCTGCTGAAGCCGCTGCTGCAACGCTACGCGCTCGCCCGCCCGAACGCCCGCTCCAGCCATAAGGTGCCGACCCCGCAGGGCGGCGGCATCGCCATCGTCGGCGCGGCGTTGATCGCGGCGGCCCTCTTGGCCGCCTTCCTCGAGATCGGCCTGCGCGGCACCGAGGGCACGGCGCTGGCCCTCGCCGTTCTCGTCCTCGCGGGCGTCGGCGCCGTCGACGACATCCGGCCGCTGCCGGCCTCGCTCCGGCTCGTGGTGCAGGCCGGCGCGGTCGCCGCCGTGGTGGCCACCGCCCAGGGGCGGCTCCTGCCGGAGGGTCTCGCCTGGCTGGAGCTTCCCGCGGCCGTCGTCGCCGGGCTGTGGTTCGTCAACCTCGTCAACTTCATGGACGGGCTCGACTGGATGACGGTCGCCGAGTTCGTGCCGCTCACCGCCTTCCTGACGGGTCTCGGCATCCTCGGCGGCTATGCGCCCGAACCGACCCTCGTCGCGGGCGCCCTGCTCGGCGGGCTTCTCGGATTCGCGCCGTTCAACCGGCCGGTGGCCCGGCTGTTCATGGGCGATGTCGGCTCGCTGCCGGTCGGCCTGATCGTGGCGTGGCTCCTGTACCGCCTCGCCGCGGAAGGCGGTCTCGCCGCCGCGCTGATCCTGCCGCTCTACCCCGTCGCCGACGCGACGCTGACGCTGCTGTGGCGGCTTCGGCGCGGCGAGAAGGTGTGGCAGGCCCACCGCAGCCATTTCTATCAGGTCGCCACCGTGAACGGCTTTTCGGTGATGGGGGTGGTCACCCGCGTCTTCGCCGTACAGGGCGCGCTCGCCGCCCTCGCGCTGATCACCTTGCTTTGGCCGTCCTGGCCGGTCACGCTTCTGGGCCTCGTCGTCGCGGCGGGGCTCGTCGGATGGCTGCTGCGCCTTTTCGCGACGCCGCGCCGTAGGCATGAGGGGGCAAGAGCTTGAGCGGAAAGCTGATCGCGCTGACGGGGGCGACGGGCTTCATCGGGCGCCACCTGCTCACGGCGTTGTCCGCCCGCGGCCATCGGGTGCGGGTGCTGCTGCGCCGGCCCGTGGACGTGCCGGAGGGGGCGAGCGGCGCGGTGGTGGGCGATCTGGCGCGGCCCATGAACATGGCCGCCGCACTCAGCGGCGTCGATGCCGTCGTGCATTCCGCCGGGCTGGCGCATGCCATGTCCGGCGCGCCCGAGGACGACTTCCGTACCTCCAACACCGAGGCGACGCGAAAGCTCGCCGAGGCGGCGCAGCGGGCCAAGGTCGGGCGCTTCGTGTTCCTGTCCTCGATCCGGGCGCAGACGGGACCGAGCGCCGCGGCTCCACTCACCGACGCGGATGCACCGGCCCCGACCGACGCTTACGGCCGCTCGAAGCTCGCGGCGGAGGAGGCGTTGGCCGAGATCGGGCTCGACTGGGTGGCTCTGCGCCCGGTGCTGGTCTACGGCGCGGGCGTGAAGGGCAACATGGCGGCCCTGCTCAAGCTCGCCCGTGCCCCCTACCCGCTCCCACTGGGAAGCCTGACCGGGCGGCGCTCCCTCGTTTCGGTGGAGAGCCTCGCGGGGGCCGTCGCCGCCGCCCTCGACGCCCCCGGCCCGATCGGGCGCCCGCTGATCGTGGCCGACCCCGACCCCCTGACGCTGCCCGACATGATCGCCGCTCTGCGCGCCGGCCTCGGCCGCGGCTCCGGCCTCCTGCCCTGCCCCACCCCGCTGATCGGGCTCGCCTGCCGCGCCACCGGTCGGCAGGAGGCCTTCGACCGTCTGTCGGGCTCCCTCGTCGCCCGCACCGACGGCCTCGCGGCTCTCGGCTGGCAGCCGGCGCAGAACACGCGGGACGGGCTTGCCGCCCTGGCCCGGGCGGGGGGATAGCGCCCCGGTCAGCGAACGCCGCCGCTCGCCGCGATATCCTCGCCGGTCACCCAGCGGGCGTCGTCGGAGGCCAGGAACGCCACGACGCCCGCGATGTCGTCGGGCTGGCCGGCGCGGCCGAGCGGCGTCTGCGCGACGATGCCGGCCTCCATCTCCGAGCCGACGATGCCCGCCGTCTGCGCGCCCTCGGTCACGACGAAGCCGGGGCTGACGCCGTTGACCCGGATGCGGCGCGGCGCCAGCTCGTTGGCCAGCACGCCGGTGATGGCGTTGAGCGCGCCCTTGGTCGCGGTGTAGGCGGCCGAGGTCGGCATGTTCACCAGCGTCGCCGCCGAGGAGATGTTGACGATGCTGCCGCCCTCGCCGAGATGCTTGGCCGCCGCCCGCGTCGTCAGCAGCACGCCGAGCACGTTGATGTCGAACAGGCGGCGGTAATGCGCTTCCGTCACCTCCTCGATCGGCGCGAATTCATAGACGCCGGAATTGTTGACGAGGATGTCGAGCCGGCCGAACTCTTGCACCGCCGCCGCGATCAGGCCTTCGGCCTGCTCCCCCTTCGACACGTCGCCCTGCACGGCGATGGCCCGGCCGCCCTTGGCGGTGATCTCCGCGACGACGGCGTCGGCGCCGGCCTTGCTCGACGCGTAGTTGACCACGACCGCCGCGCCGTCCCGCGCCAGCGTCTTGGCGATGGCCGCGCCGATCCCTTTCGAGGCGCCCGTCACCACGGCGACCTTGCCTGCGAGCTTCGACATCCGTGCTATCCTTCTTACGGACCGGCGCCGGATCGGTCGCCTTTGTCCCATAGTTCGGAATCTCAGAACTATGGGAGCGCGGTTCAAGCCTCCATATGGATGAATGATGCGACCGCTGTTTCACCCTGCGATTGAAGACGTGCGGCCCGAGGCAATCCTGCACGCGCTGGCCGACCCGGCCCGCGCCGCGATCTTCGCCAGCATCACACAGGCCGGCTGCGTCCAGGCCTGCGCGGCACTCTCGTCGCTCGGGGAGCGGGTGATCCCGAAATCGTCGCTTTCGGCCCATTTCAAGGTGCTGCGCGAGGCCGGCCTGATCCGCTCCGAGCGCCACGGCGTCGAGATGCGCAATCACTCGCGCTGCGACGAGGTGGAGGCGCGTTTTCCCGGCCTGCTCTCGGCGATCCTGAACGCTTATGCGGGGGTGAAGGGGTGCGAGGGGGCGGAGCCGTAGGCTGCCGTTCCTACAGGGTCGCGGCGACAGCCTGCGCCGGTGCGGCGGGGGCATCCGCCTTCGGCACAGAGCGCGTCCGATGGCGGAAATCCGGGATCGCCTCCTCGAACACCGCCTCGGCCGCCCCGCGGTCGCCCGCCTCCACGGCGGCGCGCAGGCGCAGAATCCAGCCCTCCAGCACCGTACGATCGGCGAAGACGGGCTTGGCCGCCATCACCCCGTCGATGCCGTCGAGCTGCACCCGCGGCTCCTCGCGGGCGAACAGGATTTCGTTGAGGCGCTCGCCCGGGCGGGCGCCGGTCACCTGGATCTCGATGTCCTCGCCGGGCTCGAAGCCCGCGAGCCGGATCATCCGCTCGGCGAGTTCGCGGATGCGCACCGGCTGGCCCATCTTGAGCACGTAGACCGCCGCGCGCTGCTCGCCGGTGGCGCCGCGCCCTTCCGCGTCGGCGTGGGAGGCGGCGGTGAGCACGAGGTCGGAGGCCTCGCGCACGGTCATGAAGTAGCGCACCATCTCCGGATGGGTGACGGTGAGCGGCCCGCCGCGGGCGATCTGCGCCTTGAACACCGGCACCACCGAGCCGACCGAGCCCAGCACGTTGCCGAAGCGCACGGCGATCAAACGCGTGGCGTCGGAGCCGGCCTGCTCGGCGTCCAGTGCCTGCGCGACCATCTCGGCGAAGCGCTTGGTGACGCCGAGTTGCGAGACCGGCTCGATCGCCTTGTCGGTCGAGATCATCACGAGCGCCCGCGCGCCCGCGGCCACCGTCGCCTCGGCGACGTTGATCGAGCCGAACACGTTGGTCTTGATGCCCTCGGCCCAGTCCCGCTCCAGATACGGCACCTGCTTGAGCGCGGCAGCGTGAAAGACGTGGGTCGGCCGGAACGCGGCGATGACCGCCGACAGCCGCTCCCGATCGCGGATGTCCGCGATGGCGCCCTGCACGTCGGCCTCGGCCTGGAGCAGGGCCGGGCTATTGAGCACGCCGTGCAGCGCGGGCTCGGAATTCTCGATCACGAGCAATGCGGACGCGCCGAAGGCGACCGCGCGGGCGCAGATTTCGGAGCCGATCGAGCCGCCGCCGCCCGTCACCACCACGCGGGCGCCGGACAGGAAGCCTTCGAGGCGCGGCCGGTCGATGGCGACGGTGGGCCTCAGCAGCAGATCCTCGATCTCCAGCGGCGCGAGTTCGGCATCGCGCATGCCCTCGCCGAGGCTGGTGACGCGGGCGAGCGGCAGGCCGAGGCGCCGGGCCCGGGCGATCAGGTCGTCGGGCTCGGATTCCGGCGCCAGCGCGGAGGGCGTCGCCACGAGGCGGCGCACGGGCAGGCCGCGGTTGCCGAGATCGGCCACCACCCGTTCGAGGTCGCGAAACCCGCCGAGCACCGGCACGCCGCGCATCATCTGCCCGGCCTCGTCGGCCCGCGGCGAGAGGATGCCCTTCGGGGACAGCCGCTTGACCGAACCGGATTCGATGGCCCGCAGCACGGTCTCGATGTCGGCGCCGCGTCCGAGCAGCAGCGTCGGCGTGGTCGCCGTTCGCGCGTGGCTCTGCCGCGAGCGAGCGTATTTCAGGTAGCGGAACGCCAGCCGCGGGCCGCCGAGCAGGAAGACCTGCAGCACCCAATAGAGCAGGATCGCGATCTTGCCGAAGAAGTAGAAGCCGTGGAGGTTGGCCGAGACCAGCACGTAGTCGAGCACCAGGAGCGTCAGCGCCATGACGCTGGCGGCGCGCACGATGCCGGCGAGATCGGGCAGCGAGGCGAAGCGCCACTTGGTGCGGTAGAGCTTGAACCAAGCGTAGATCAGCCCGGCATAGGCCAGGAACGGCGGCAGCAGCAGCGGCAGGGCATGCAGGCGCTCGGCCAGCAACTCGCCTTGGAAGCGGAAGACGAAGGTCAACACCACGGCCGCCGCGGTGGCGGCGAGATCGTGGGCGACCATCACCGCCGTCTTGAGGGTGCGCTTCTGCATGGTGCTTTTGTCGGGGACGCGGGGCGGTATCGGCGCACCCTCGCCCCGTGTCAACGAAGGGGGTTCAGGCGACCGAGCGCTTGGCCCGCTCAAGCGCCGCGTCGGCTTCGCCGAGATCCGGGGCGTCGATGTGGCGATAGCGCGCCTGGATCAGGCCGAAGGCCCCGAAGGCGAAGTGGCCGGCGGCGACCACGGCGAGCAGCACCCAGCCATAGGGCTGCGCCCTGAGCGCCGCGAAGGCGCCGGACAGGCCGTGCGCCTCGGAGGGGCCCTGCGTCCAGGCGGCGGAGGCCAGGAAGCCCGCGATGATGAGGAACACCACCGCCCGCGCCGCGTAGCCGAACCGGCCCAGCGGTTTCGCCCAGCGCTCGCTCTCACTGGGCAGCGACAGCCGGTCGGTCACGTCGCCCGTCCAGGCCTTCTTCGCGTAGGCGAACCCGGCCGCCGTGACGGCCAACGCGGCGAGCCCGACGAGCCAGGGCCCGAACGGCTGGCGCAGGAGCCAGGCGGTCCAGTCCTGCACCCCGTCGCCACCGGCCGAGGCCCGGCCGATGCCGAAGGCGAGCCGCCCGGCGGTGAGCGCGAGGCCGGCATAGACGAAGGCGCTGATGAGATGCGCCCCCCGCACTGCCAGCGCCTTGGCCGAGTTCCCGCGCCGGTCGGCGTCCGTCACGCCCTCGACGACGCGCCACAGGGCGAAGCCCGCGAGCCCGAGCGCGATCAGCCCGACGATGACGGCACCGAACGGCCCGCCGAGCACGGCCCGCAGGGCGCCCTTGCTGTCGCCGGCCGAGCCGCCCTGTCCGAGGGCCGCCAGCACGGCCAGTGCGCCGACGACGCAGTAGACGAAGCCGCGGGCGCCGAAGCCGAAGCGGGCGAGATGTTCGAGGGCGTTGTCGTTCCGGCTCCAACCCATCCGCGTCAGTCGCGCTCGCGCGCGGGCTTGCCCGCGAGCGCCACGTAGAAGCCGAGCCCATCGCCCGCGGGCAAGGTCTGCAGCCGCTCGATCCAGCCGCGGCGCTTGGCATCGAGCAGGAGGCGCCCGACCGGCTGGAACAGCGTCTCCCCCCCGCCCTCGGGCGGAGCCGCGAGCCTCACCGCCACGGTCTTGCCCTTGGCGAAGCGGCTGCGTTCCAGCATGTCGCCGATGGAGGCCTCCGCCGTCGCCCGGTTGGCCTCGCGCAGGTCGAGCACCGATTCGGCATCGGTGACGCCGAGCGAGCCGCGCAGCTTGTTGGCGTAGAAATCTTCGAAATGGGGCAAGGGCGGTGCGCTCGCGTCAGAAGTCGATGTCGTCATAGATGTCGGCAACGGCGAGCCGGCCACCGAGTTCGGGCAGATCGATGCGCGCGTCGCGCCCCCGAACGTCTTGGACCCAAGCACCCGCCGCGTCGCGCCGCCACGCCTCAACGCACGGCGCGTCCTGATCGACCAGCAGAAATGCGTCGAGCGAGGCGATGGTTCGATAGAACGCGGCCTTGGGTCCACGGTCGCGGCTCACGGTCGAGGGCGAGACCACTTCGGCGACGAGGATCGGATCGCGGGCGTAGCCGTGCCCCAGCACGGAGCCGCAACGGACCAGCACGTCGGGGATCGGCGCGAACCCGTCCATGGCGTCGCTCAGCACGGCGATGCCGGGGATCGCGCGGCCGCCCTTGGCACGGGCGAGCGGCGCGAGTTGCCGGAGCAGGTTCATGACGATCGACTGATGTTGCTCGCTCGGCGGCGACATGAGCACGGGTTCGCCGTCGATGAGCTCCCAGCGCTCCTCGTCGGGCCGATCCGCGACCCAGACCTGATACTCCGCAACTCCCATGCCGGGATCGCGCCGAACGGCGAGCGCCATCGAGGGGCCTCCGAGACGGGTGCGATGCTAGCACCCGGCCGGGGCTTGGCAAACGGGCCGGCTCAGAGGTCGATCCCGTCGTAGACGTCCGCCACCGCAAGGGCGCCGCCCAGTTCGGGTAGGTCGATCGTCTCGCCGGAGCCGGCGAACCGTAGGGTCCATTCAGCCTCGCGGCGCCAAACCTCAATCCGCTCCTCGTCCGGATAGATCAGCAGGAGCGTCTGAAGGGACGGGACCGATTGGTATAAATCCGCCTTGTATCCGCGGTCGTTGTTCATGGTGGAGGGTGAGAGGACTTCGGCCACGAGCAGCGGATCGCGCACGTAGCCGTCGGGCAACGGGTCTCCGCAGCGGACCAGCGCATCCGGGATCGGTGCATAATCGTCGAACGCCTCGCTCAGGACCGCGAGGTTGGACAGGGCCCAGCAGCCCCGCGGGCGGGCGAGGCGACGCAGGGCCGCTTCGAGATTCGAGACGATCTGCTGGTGCCGGTAGGCCGGCGGCGCCATCATCACCGGGGCGCCGTCGATCAACTCCCAGCGCTCGTCCTCGGGCCGGGCGGCGACCCATTCCTTGTATTCCGCGACTCGCATGCGGGTGTCGCGCCGAACCGCCACGGCCATCGCCGATCCTCTGGAAGAACCAGAAGAGGCTAGCATCCGATCGGGAGGCAGCCAATGCGGATGCCGACGCTCAGAAGTCGATCCGCTTGTAGACGTCCGCCACGGCGAGGGCGCCGCCCAGTTCGGGCAGATCGATCCGCTCGTCGGCTCTGGCGAGCTGCATCGTCCAGCCGGATCCCCGCCGCCACACTTCGATCCGCGCCTCGTCCGGCTCGATCAGCAGGAGGGTCCGAAGGGACGGGATCGATTGATAGAAGCGCGCCTTGAGCCCGCGGTCGTTGATCAGGGTGGAGGGCGAGAGGACTTCGGCCACCAGCAGCGGATCGTCGGCGTAGCCGTCCGGCAGTTCGGCCCCGCAGCGGACGAGCGCGTCCGGGATCGGCGCGTAGTCATCGAACGCCTCGCTCAGGACGGCGAGGCCGGATTGAGCCCAGCATCCCCGCGGATCGGCGAGGTCGCCGAGCGCCCGAAGGAGGTTGTAGACGATGCGGTGATGACGATCCTTGGCCGGCGCCATCATCACAGGCGCGCCGTCGATCAGTTCCCAGCGCTCGCCCTCGGGCCGGGCGGCGACCCATTGCTTGTATTCCGCGACCCGCATGGGCGGATCGCGGCGGACGGCGACGGCCATCGCTCACACCTCCGCGTGAAGACCCGCAGCGTAGCATCGCGGGGCCGCCCTGTCGCGGGCGGCCCCCTGTCTCGCTTCAGCGATGAACCAGCACGTTGCGGAACTGCCAGGGGTCGCTCGTGTCGATGTCCTCCGGGAACAGGCCGGGGCGGTCGGTGAGCGGGGTCCAGTCGGTGTAGACGCCCACCACCGGGCCGAGATACGGCGTCTGCACTTCGAGACAGCGGCGGAAATCGATCTCGTCGGCCTCGACGATGCCGGCCTCGGGGTTCTCCAGCGCCCAGACCATGCCGGCGAGCACGGCCGAGGTCACCTGCAGGCCGGTGGCGTTCTGGTAGGGGGCGACGCGGCGGGTCTCCTCGATGGAGAGCTGCGAGCCGTACCAGTAGGCGTTCTTCTTGTGGCCGTAGAGGAGCACGCCGAGTTCGTCGATGCCGTCGACGATCTCGTTCTCGTCGAGGATGTGCTGCTGCTCCTGCACCTTGCCGGCATTGCCCCACATCTCATGGAGCGAGAGCACGGCGTCGTTGGCCGGGTGGTAGGCGTAGTGGCAGGTCGGGCGGTAGACCGCCTCGCCGTTCTCGCGCACCGTGTAGTAGTCGGCGATCGAGATCGCCTCGTTGTGGGTGACGAGGAAGCCGAACTGCGCGCCCACCGTCGGCACCCAGGTGCGGACGCGGGTGTCGGCGCCGGGCTGGAGCAGGAAGATCGCGCAGCGCGAGCCCTTGGTCTGGCCCTCGGCGTTGTCCGGCTTCCACGTCTCGTGCGTGCCCCAGCCGAGCTCGGCCGGCTGGTTGCCTTCGGAGACGAAGCCTTCGACCGACCACGTGTTGACGAACACGCCCATGGGCTTGGGGTGCTTGGCGCGCTGGGTGTCGCGCTCGGCGATGTGGACGCCCTTGACGCCGACCTTGTGCATCAGCGCGGCCCATTCCTCGCGGGTCTTGGGCTCGGGATCGGTCACGCCGGTATCCGCCGCGACGTTCAGGAGCGCCTGCTTGACGAACCACGACACCATGCCGGGATTGGCGCCGCAGCACGACACCGCCGTCGGGCCGCCGGGCGCGGCGCGGCGGGCCTCGAGGATGTTCTCGCGCAGGGCATAGTTGGTGCGGTCGGCCTGGGTCAGGCCCTTGTCGAAGTAGAAGCCGGTCCAGGGCTCAGCCACCGTGTCGATGTAGAGCGCGCCGAGCTCACGGCAGAGCTCGAGGATGTCGCGCGATGAGGTGTCGACCGACAGGTTCACGCAGAAGCCCTGGCCGCCGCCCTCGGTGAGGAGCGGGGTGAGGACGTCGCGGTAGTTCTCCTTCGTCAGCGCCACCTGCTCGAAGCGCAGACCGTGCTTGTCGGCGAGATCCTTATGCGCGTCGGAGGGCTCGACCACCGTGAAGCGGTTCTTGTCGTACTCGAAATGCCGCTCGATCAGGGGAAGCGTGCCGCGACCGATCGAGCCGAAGCCGATCATCACGATCGGGCCGGTGATGCGGCCGTGGACGGGCCAATCCTGCTTCTGACCGTCGGACATGGTGGAACGCTCCTCGTCGGGCTGCTCGTCGTGTGAGAGCGGCGTGATTGATGCCTGGAAATGACGAGCGGATGACGGTTCGGCGTCGAGCGGTCAACCGGCGAGCCACGAGAGTGTTGCAAAACTGTGAAGGTGCGAGGGCACCGGCATGAGCCCAGCGCAAGCCTGCGGCGGACGTCGCGTGGGACGCGAGTCCGGTGGGAAACCTTTATATTGCACCGCAACAAGGGAGCGACGCCCAGGGCCCACCACCGAACAAGGGGACCCGACCCATGCTGACCATCCTCACCGCCCAGCCCGT
This sequence comes from Methylorubrum salsuginis, assembly GCF_900114375.1. Classification (GTDB taxonomy): domain Bacteria; phylum Pseudomonadota; class Alphaproteobacteria; order Rhizobiales; family Beijerinckiaceae; genus Methylobacterium; species Methylobacterium salsuginis. Next base: position 208,336 of record NZ_FOSV01000006.1, read on the forward strand.
CCGCCCCGAGGTCGAGGCGATCGACCGCGATCCGGGCATCATCACCCTGCTCTCCGCATTGCTGCGCACCGCCCGCCGCTCCAAGGGCGGCCGCGCCGGCGAAGGCATCGGCCTGTTCGCCTCGTCCACGGCTTGGCCGCACAACGTGCGCTGACTCTTGTCAGGATTCTTTGGGGCGGCTGACGCTGCCCTGACGACTCCGAAAACTCCGCGCCGTCATTGCGAGGCGGAGCATATGAAACGGGCAGGGAAGGCGTCGCCTCCCCTGCCCGCTCGCGTTCGAGTCGTTCGTTACGCTGGCGTCAGCCCAGCTTCACCTGCCAGATCTCCTCGGCATATTCCCGCATGGAGCGGTCGGAGGAGAACCACGCCATCCGGGCGGTGTTGAGGATGGCGGTGCGCCACCACTGGGCCGGGCGGCGCCAGGCGGCGTCGATCTCGCGCTGGACGCGCCAGTAATCGTCGAAATCCACCGTGGTCAGGTAGCGGTCGCGGTGGCGCAGCTCGTCGATGAGCGGGGCGAAGCGGCGCGGCTCGTCGGGCGAGAAGAAGCCGTTGCCGATGGCGTCGAGCGCCGCCGCGAGACGGGGCGAAGCCGCGATCGCCTTGTTGGCATAGGCCGGCTCGTCGACGCGGGCGAGCACCCCTTCGGCATCGAGGCCGAAGATGAAGATGTTCTCCGCGCCGACATGATCCTTGATCTCGATGTTGGCGCCATCGAGCGTGCCGATGGTGAGCGCACCGTTGAGCGCCAGCTTCATGTTGCCGGTGCCCGATGCCTCCATGCCCGCGGTCGAGATCTGCTCGGACAGGTCGGCCGCCGGGATGATGACTTCCGCCAGGCTCACCGAGTAGTTCGGCAGGAACACCACCTTCAGCTTGTTGCCGATATCCGGATCCTCGTTGACGACCTTGGCGATGTCGCCCGCGAGCTTGATGATCAGCTTGGCCTGGACGTAGCTCGGCGCCGCCTTGCCGGCGAAGATCTTGACGCGGGGCGTCCAGTCCTTGTTCGGGGCCTTCTTGATCGCCTGATACAGCGCCACCGTCTCGACGAGGTTGAGCAGCTGGCGCTTGTACTCGTGGATGCGCTTGATCTGCACGTCGAACAGGGCGGTCGGATCGACCGCGATGCCGGTGCGTTCGGCGATGACCTGGGCGAGGCGCTTCTTGCGCACCTTGCGCATCGCCGCGTAGCGCGTTCGGAACTCCGGATCGTCGGCGTAGGGCACGAGCTTCAAGAGTTCGGTCGGATCGTCGAGCACGCCCTTGCCGACGGTCTCGACGGCGAGCGCCGTCAGCTCCGGGTTGGCGTTGTGCAGCCAGCGGCGGAAGGTGATGCCGTTGGTCTTGTTGACGATCTTCTCCGGCTCGATCTCGTGGAGATCCTTGAACACCGTCGACTTCAGCAGGTCGCTGTGCAGCGCCGAGACGCCGTTGACCCGGCGCGAGCCGTGGAAGGCGAGCGGTCCCATGCGGACGCGCCTTCCATGCGATTCGTCGATCAGCGAGACCGCGGCGATGTGGGCCGCACCACCCCGGGCATTCTTGCTCTGCTCTTCGAGGTGGAGCCAGTTGATCAGGTAGATGATCTGCATGTGGCGCGGCAGCAGCCGCTCCATCAGTTCCACCGGCCAGGTCTCCAGCGCTTCGGGCAGGAGGGTGTGGTTGGTGTAGTGCAGGGTGTTGGAGGTGATCTGCCACGCGTCCTCCCAGAGGAAGTCGTGCTCCTCCAGCAGGATGCGCATCAGCTCCGGCACCGCGATGGCCGGGTGCGTGTCGTTGAGCTGGATCGCGGCGTGGTCGGGCAGCGTGCGCAAGGAGCCGCGCTCGGCGATATGCCGGCGCACGAGGTCCTGCAGCGAGGCGGAGGTGAAGAAGTATTCCTGGCGCAGGCGCAGTTCCTGGCCTTCCGCCGACGAATCGCTCGGATAGAGCACCCGCGAGATCGCCTCCGCGCGGGCGCGGCCGGCCACCGCGCCGACATGGTCGCCGGCATTGAAGCGGGCGAGCTCGACCGGCGCGTCCGACTCCGCCTTCCACAGGCGCAGCATGTTGACGTGACGGCCGCGCCAGCCGACCACCGGGATGTCGTAGGCGACCGCGTTGACGGTCTCGGCCGGGTGCCAGTGGCGGCGGATATGGTGGTCGCCGTGGCTCGTCATGGTGACGTGGCCGCCGAAGCCGATCTTGTAGGTCGATTCCTGCCGGGCGAACTCCCACGGGTTGCCCTCGGCGAGCCAGGTCTCCGGCGCCTCGCGCTGCCAGCCGTCCTCGAGCGACTGGCGGAAGATGCCGTGATCGTAGCGGATGCCGTAGCCGATGGCCGGGATCGACAGGCTCGCCATGCTCTCCATGAAGCAGGCCGCCAACCGCCCGAGGCCGCCATTGCCGAGCGCGGCGTCGGGCTCGGCGCCCTCGACCTCGGAGAGATCGACGCCGAGATCGCGCAGGGCCTGCTTGGTGGCCTCGACGAGGCCGAGATTGTTCATCGCATCCGACAGGAGCCGGCCGATGAGGAACTCGAGCGAGAGGTAATAGACCCGCTTGTCCGGCACGGTGCCGGCCTGCCCCTCGTGGCAGGCGTCGACGATCCGGTCGCGCAGCGCCAGGGCGGTGGCGGCGAACCAGTCGCGGTCGCGGGCGCTCTCCGGCGTCTTGCCGAGCACGTAAATGAGCTTGGCGCGAATGTCCTCGCGCAGGGCGACCACCGGGTCGCGATCGTCGGCTTGCCGCGGCTTCACATATGTGGCTGCAGCCTTCGCCGGTTTCGAGGAAGAAGCGGACGTGTCCGCGTCGCCGTTCCGGACGAGAACGGACAAAGCTTCGTTCAGCACTGGACCAACCCCCTTCGTCGCAGCCGATTCGAATCGGTAATGCATCGGACCCTGCCCGCTTCTTGCGGCAGGACGAGGACCGACAACCCTGCCCGCGCATGGTGTTGCGGATGCAGGGGCTTGTCGAGACACATGCGGGCGGAGATCACCTTTGCAAGCGTCGTGCCTGCAAGGCTGTGTCCTTGTCGACACAAGGCTGCCGGTTCCGCACGGCCTCGCGTCACGAATTGGCGCCCGTCGCTTGAAGGCAGCCTGAACGGCCCTACCCCACCCCGGAAGAACGCGCGCCGCCATCGGGGCAGTCCCGAGGCCGACGCCGGGGAGGTCCGATGCCCGACACGATCTGGTGGAAAAGCGGGACCGTCTATCAGGTCTATCCGCGCTCGTTCCAGGACACGGACGGCGACGGCGTCGGCGACTTGGCCGGCATCACCGCCCGGCTCGACCATCTGGCGTGGCTCGGCGTCGATGCGGTGTGGATCTCGCCGTTCTTCCGCTCGCCGATGGCCGATTTCGGCTACGACGTGGCCGATTACTGCGCCGTCGATCCGCTGTTCGGCACGCTCGCCGATTTCGACGCCCTGATCGCCGAGGCGCACCGGCGCAAGCTCAAGGTCATCCTCGACTTCGTCCCCAACCACACCTCGATCGAGCATCCGTGGTTCGCCGAGAGCCGGGCGAGCCGTACCTCCGAGAAACGCGACTGGTACATCTGGCGCGATCCGGCCCCCGATGGCGGGCCGCCCAACAACTGGCTCTCCAACTTCGGCGGTCCGGCCTGGACCCGGGACGAGGCCAGCGGCCAGTACTACTATCACGCCTTCCTGGCCGAGCAGCCGGACCTGAACTGGCGCAACCCGGACGTCCGCGCGGCGATGCACGACGTGCTGCGCTTCTGGCTGGAGCGCGGCGTCGACGGCTTCCGCGTCGACGTGATCTGGCACCTGATCAAGGACGAGGGATTTCGCGACAACCCGGCAAACCCGGATTTCGCAGCCGACCGGCCCGGTATCGAGCGCTTCTCGCAGGTCTATTCCTGCGACCGGCCCGAGGTGATCGAGGTGATCGCGGGGATGCGCAGCGTTCTGCGCGAATACGGCGAGCGGGTTCTGATCGGCGAGATCTACCTGCCGATCGAGCGGCTGGTGGCCTATTACGGCCCCGACCTCACGGCGGCCGACCTGCCGTTCAACTTCCAGCTTCTCGAAACGCCCTGGCGGGCCGACGCGGTGGCGGCGCTCGTCGCCGAATACGAGGCGGCGCTCCCCGAGGGCGGATGGCCGAATTGGGTTCTGGGCAACCACGACCGGCCGCGCATCGCCGCCCGCGTCGGCGAGGCGCAGGCGCGGGTCGCCGCGATGCTGCTCCTGACGCTGCGCGGCACGCCGACGCTCTATTACGGCGACGAGATCGGGCTCGGTCACGTGCCGATCCCGGCGGACCGGGTGCGGGACCCGTGGGAGAAGAACGAGCCCGGCCACGGGCGCGACCCGGTCCGCACGCCGATGCAGTGGGACGAGGGCCCGAACGCGGGCTTCAGCCCGGCCGAGCCGTGGCTGCCGCAGACGGCGGACCTTGAGCGCCGCAACGTCGATGCGATGCGCGACGATTCCCGCTCGATCCTGACGCTCTACCGCCGCCTGCTCTCGCTGCGCCGCGATCACGCCGCGCTCTCGGTCGGCGGCTGGCGCGGCCTCCCCCTCGCGCCCGAACACGCCGCCGAAATCTTCGCCTACGAGCGGTTCGAGGGTGCCGAAACCGTGCGCATCCTGCTCAATTTCGGGGGCTCCGAGCAGGCGGTGCCGCTGGAGGGCGGACCGGCCTGGACCGTCCTGCTTTCGACCCGTCCGGGGCGGGCGGGCGAGATCGCCCGCGATGTCCTGCCGCTCGCGCCGGACGAGGGCGTGGTGCTGCGCGCCGATTCGTCGAGATGAAGCGGCCCGCGCGCAGCGCATGCAGGCCATGATGCAACCGCGGGCGCCGCGCCATCAATCTTCATCTGAACGTGGCCTGAATTGTGCGATGCAACGGAACAGAGTGCCTTCCGGAGCATTGTCATGCGGAGCGCGGCGTTAACGGACAACACGGTCCGGGGTCTGCGTCAGGGGCGTGGGGGCGTTTCGATGGCATATGTGGATCTCGGTGAGCTGCCGGCCGCCGAGGTAACGCCGTTCCCCGCCTTCGACGCCGAACCGCAGACCGAGCGCTCCCTTCTCCCCCGCATCCTGTTCGCCACGCCCGAGATGGCGGATTTCGTGAAGACCGGCGGCCTCGGCGAGGTCGCGGGTGCGCTGCCGCGGGCGCTGCGGCGCCATTACGATGTCCGCGTGCTGATCCCCGGCTATGCCTCGGTGATCGCAGGCCTCAAGAACTTCTCGGTGATCACCCGGATCGGCGCCTTCGCCGGCGTCCCCGGCTGCGAACTCGGCTACGGCACGACGGCGGACGGGCTCGGCGTCTACGCGCTGATCGCCCCCGACCTCTACGAGCGCGACGGCACGCCCTACGGCGACGCGGGCGGCGATTTCGGCGACAACGACATCCGCTTCGCGCGGCTCGGCCGCGCCGCGGCCGAACTCGCCGCCGGGCTCGACCCGTTCTGGTCGGCCGACCTCCTGCACCTCAACGATTGGCAGACCGCGCTGGCGCCGGCCTACATGGCGTGGCTCGGCATTCGCCGCCCGAGCGTGCTGACGATCCACAACCTCGCCTATCAGGGCCTGTTTCCGCGCGACAATCTCGGGCGGATCGGCGCGCCGGACTACGCCTTCCAGATGGACGGGGTGGAGTTCTACGGCCAGCTCTCGTTTCTGAAGGCCGGGCTCTACCACGCCTCCCACGTTACCACGGTGAGCGACACCTACGCCCGCGAGATCACCACGCCCGAGGGCGGCTGCGGCCTCGACGGCCTGCTGCGCACCCGCGCCGCGCAAGGACGGCTCACCGGCATCCTCAACGGCATCGACGAGAGCTGGGACCCGCGCACCGACCCGCACCTCGCCACGCCCTTCGAGGCCGACGACTGGAAGGGCAAGCGCGCCAACGCCGACGAGGTGCGCAAGCAGTTCGGCATGGCGGTCTCCCGCGGGCCGCTTTTCGCCATCGTCTCCCGCCTCGTCCATCAGAAGGGGATCGACCTCAGCTTGGCGGCCGCCGAATCCATCGTCGCCGAGGGCGGGCAGCTCGTCGTCATCGGCCAGGGCGAGGGCCGGTTCGAGGAGGCGCTGCGGGATCTCGCCGGGCGCCATCCCGACAACGTCGGCGTCCATGTGGGCTTCCGCGAAACGGAAGCGCGCCGCATCTTCGCCGGCAGCGACTTCCTGCTGATGCCGTCCCGCTTCGAGCCCTGCGGGCTGGCGCAGATGTACGCCCAGCGCTTCGGCTCCCTGCCGATCGTGCGCCGCACCGGCGGCCTCAACGACACCGTCGAGGACGGGGTGACCGGCTTCACCTTCGCCGACGCCTCGCCCCGCGGGCTGAATTCGGCGATCGCCCGCGCCTTCGAGGCCTTCGGCCAGAAGAAGCGCCTCAACACGATGCGCCGCACCGCGATGTCGCGTGAGTTCGGCTGGGACCGGGCCGCGCTCCATTATTGCGGCCTCTATTCCCGCGCCTTCGGCAACAACGCCGCCCGGCGCTGGAAGGCGGCCTGATCGCCGGTTTCCGGAGGAGTCCGGCGAAACGCGGGGCGCCCCTGCCGCGTTGAGCGGCCATGGATGCATTGGTGGCGATCCCGCGCAGCAATCCCCTGGTCCGCAAGCTGCGGCACGGCGTCGATCTCGACGACGGCGACCGCTCGCTCCTGGCCGGGCTGTTCCGGCCGGGCCGCACCCTGGAGCCGCAGCAGGACATCGTCCGGGCCGGCGAGCCGGCACCGGGCGTCCATCTCGTCGTCGAGGGCTTCGCCTTCCGCTACAAGCTCGTCGGCGACGGGCGCCGACAGATCCTCGGCCTGCTCCTGCCGGGCGATTTCTGCGATCTGCAATCGATCGTGCTCGGCCCCTCCGACCATTACATCGCCGCGTTGACCCCCTGCACCGTCGCCGACGTGCCCCAGGAGCGGATCGACGCCCTGGTGTTCCGCGATTCGCGCATCGCCCGCGCCCTGTGGTGGGCGACGCTCGTCGATGAGAGCATCGTGCGGGAATGGCTCGCCAATATGGGCCAGCGCGCCGCCGACCGCCGTATCGCCCACCTGTTCTGCGAGCTGCTGCTGCGCCAGCAGATCGTCGGGGCCGCGGGCCCGACCGACTGCGCCATGCCGATGACTCAGCCGATGCTGGCCGACATCCTCGGCATCACCACGATCCATGTCAGCCGCGTCCTGCGCGATCTGCGCGAGCAGGGGTTGATCCGGCTTCAGGAGCGTCGGCTGCACGTGCCCGACGTGGCGCGGCTGCGCGCCTTCTGCGATTTCGACCCGACCTACCTGCACCTTCTGCATCAGCCCGGCGACGCGGACGCGACCGAGGCGAGCGCGGCGGGTCGGGGTCGACCTTGAGCGCCGAGGGGCCGAGAGACAAGGGGACAAGAGACAAGGGGACAAGACACAAGGGCCCGGCCGCATTCCGGCGGAACGGATCGGCGTTCCGCCCCGCGATGGGCGCGCGAGGCGGGAAATCCGGCGTTACTGCGCCAGTTGCCCGACGCTGGTGATCGCGCCCATCACCGAAACGATCAGGCCGCCGATCAGCCCGCCGACCGTCACGGTCACCAGCGGGGTCATCAGGGCGAGCAGGCGGTCGATGCGCTGGCGCGTCTGGGTCTCGTGCATCTCGGCGGCGTGGATCAGCACGGGCCCGAGGCGGTTCACCTGCTCGCCGCTGGCGATGAGGTTGAGCGTCGAGGGCGCGTGCGCCTTCAGGCTCGACAGGCCGGCGGCGAGGCTCGCCCCCTCGGTCAGCCGCCGCCCCGCCTCGTCGAGGGCCGCGCGGAATACCCGGTTGCCCGCGAGCGGGCGGGTGGCCGCCACCGCGTCGGGGATCGGCACCTGCGCGGTCAAGAGCGTGCCGAGCACCCGGCAGATGCGCCCGAGCTCGATCCCGACCACGATCTCCCGCACCAGCGGCAGCCGCAGCGCGAAGCGCCCGCGGGCCGAGGCAAAGGCCGGGTCCGGCCAGAATTTTACGAGGGCGAGCGCGATCAACGCCGACCCGCCGACGATCCACGGCCAGCCCTTGCCGACGACATCGCCGAGCGCGCCGGCCGCCCGGATCGCGAAGGGCGGCTCCCGGCCGGTGCCGTCGAACAGCGGCGCCAAGGCCGGCACCAGCACCACGACGATCATGACGAGCGTGCCAATCGCCATCAGAACCAGCAGGGACGGATAGATCATCGCCGAGGACAAGTGGCGGCGCACCGCGTCGCGCCGCTCAATCGAGCCCGTCAGCGAGCCGATCACATCCACCAGTGTCCCCGTCGATTCGCCGGCCCGCACTATGTCGACCATGTCGGCGGGGAACGCCTGCGGGTGGACCGCCATCGCCCGCGACAGGGAGGCGCCGGACACCACCCGCTCCAAAATGTCGGCGAGGATCGGCTTGAGCGCGGCCGACGCCTGCCGCTCCACCAGCCGCAGGGCCCGGTCCACGGTGAGCCCGGCGCCGACCAGCGTGCCGAACTCCCTGAGGAAGGCGAGGCGGGCGGCGTCGTTGACCCGGTCGCGCCCGAACAGGTCGCGGCTCCAGAACGGCGCCGGCCCCATGGCGGCGACCTCGATGGCGAAGACCTGCAACCCGTCGGCGCGGAGTTGCGCCACCGCGCGCTGGCGGCTGTCGGCCTCGATCTTCCCCGAACGGGCGCGCCCGTCGGCGGCATAGGCCTGATAGGCGTAGCGCGGCATCAGAGCTGGCCCTCCAGCACACGCCCGACCTCGTCGAGGGTGGTGTCGCCCGCGATCACCCGCGCCCGGCCGCATTCGACGAGACTCGCCATCCCGGCCTCGCGGGCGCTTTTGGTGATGGCCCCCTCCCCCGCGCCTTCGGCGATGAGCGAGCGCAGGGTGGGGTCGAGCGGCATGATCTCGGACACGACCATGCGGCCGCGGTATCCGGTGCCGTTGCAGGCCGGGCAGCCGCGGGCGCGCTTGAGCGTCAGCGGCCGGGAGGCCGGCACGGCGAGGCGCAGCCGCTCCTGATCGGTCGCGGGCTCCGGCGTGGCGCAGGCCCCGCACAGGCGGCGCACGAGGCGCTGGGCCACCACGCCGTTGAGCGTCGCGGCGATGAGATAGGGCTCGACGCCCATATCCATCAGCCGGGTCACGGTGGCGGGCGCCGAGTTGGTGTGCAACGTCGAGATCACGAGATGGCCCGTGAGCGAAGCCTGCACGGCGATGCGCGCGGTCTCGCCGTCGCGGATTTCACCGACCATCACCACGTCCGGATCCTGGCGCAGGATCGAGCGGAGCGCCGCCGCGAAGTCGAGCCCGATCCCGGCATGGGCCTGAACCTGATTGACGCCGGCCATCCGGTACTCGATCGGGTCCTCCACGGTGACGACCTTGAGATGCGGGCCGTTGATCCGCCGCAGGGCCGCGTAGAGCGTCGTGGTCTTGCCCGAGCCGGTCGGGCCGGTGACGAGGACGAGGCCGTTGGGCTTACTCGTCATCGCGGAGATGCGGGCGATGGCCGGCGCGTCGAAGCCGAGGGACGAAAAATCCTCGACCCGGCGCGAGCCGTCGAGCACGCGCAAAACTACGCTCTCGCCGTGGGCGGTGGGCAGGGTCGAGACGCGGATATCGACGTCCTGGCCGCGGTCGGGCGCCTTCATGCGACCGTCCTGCGGCAGGCGCCGCTCGGCGATGTTGAGGCCGGCCTGGATCTTGATGCGGGTAGTGAGCGCGAGCTGCACCGATTTCGGCAGGCGCTCGGCCTCCACCAGCACGCCGTCCACGCGGTAGCGCACCCGCATGTCGGCCTCCTCCGCCTCCAGATGGATGTCGGAAGCCGTCAGCTCGAAGGCCTTTCGCACGAGGCGCGCGGCGAGCCGCACGATCGGCGCCTGGCTCGCCACGTCGGCGAGCCGGCTCAGGTCGTCTTCGGCGCCGCCGTCCTCGTCACCGATCACGTCGCCGTAGAGGGCGCGGTGGGCCCGCTCGAACTGGCTCGGGCCCACCAGCCGGCAGGTGACCGGGCGATCGGTGAGGTGTTCCAGCGCCGCCGGAATCTCCGGGTCGAACGCATCGACCAGAGCGACCACGAGGCCGCCCGCCTCCTCGGCGACGGGCAGCACGCGGGCGCGGGCGCAGTAATCGGCGCCGATGACATCCGGGAGAACGGGCGCGGCCGGCAGATCCTCCTCGTGCAGCACCGCGAGCCCGGTCGCCTCGGCGAGCGCATCGGTCAGGTTCGCCTCGTGGACGAGACCGAGTTCGGTGAGCAGCACCGGCAGCGGCCGGCGGCCGGGCAGATCGAGGGCGGCCAGCGCCCGCTCGTGCCCCGCCGGATCGAGCAGGCCACCCGCGGCCAGAGAATCGATGAAGGCGCGGGGCGCGTCGAGCCGGTCGCGGGCGCCCCCGCGGCGGTCGGGCCGCGCCCGCTGCGGCCGGCTCTTCGAACCCCAGACGCTCAGCATGTCCCGGATCGCCCCCGACGCGGCGGGCCGACGTCACGGTCATGTCCGCGCGGGCGTCGCGCCCTTTAAGCCGACGTAAACACCGGGAGGCTTAACAACTCGTCTCGCCGCCTTCCCGGAGCCCCTCTCGCGTGAGTGCCATGGACGCCCATCCGGCCCGCACGCTGCCCGCGCGCAAGGCCGTGCTGCGCGAGAGCCTCGACGCCACCGCCTACCTTCTGGGTCTGAGCGAGGTGCGGGCCGACCGGGCGCCGGGCCCGTTGACGATCCGTCTCGGAGGCCCCGCCGAGCCGGGCCTGATCCTGATCGACCGGCGGGGCGCCACGCCCCTGATCCGGCGCCTCGACGCCGAGGCCGACGATTTGCCGGCTCAGCTCACGGCGATCCGCGCCGGACAGGCCGGCATTCGAGCCAAGATCCTGGTGGATCCGGCCCGCTGCTTCATGCGCACCCTCACCCTGCCGAGCGCGGCGCTCCCCCGGATGCGGGCGGTGCTGGCGCAGGAATTGGAGGCGGCCACGCCCTTCCGCACGGCCGGGGTCCACAGCGACTGGTTCGTCGAGGGCGAGGATCCCGCCGCCCGCAGCCTCAAGGTGCGCCACGTGGTCCTCAAGCGGGCCGCCCTCGATCCGCTGCTCGCGGCGCTGCGCGAGGCCGGCATCGCCGCCGGCCCGGTCACGGTCGGGCCAGACGAGGAACGGACCATGCCGGTCGATCTCCTCACCGGCGGCCATCGCAGCCTCCAGGGGCTGGCCGGCGGCGCCCGCAAGGGCGATCTCGCGCTGCTCGCGGGCGCCGCCCTGCTCATGCTCGCCGCCTTCTGGGGCTTTCGCGCCCATCAGGACGCGACGCTGGCCGCCCTCGACGACGCCTTCGCGCAGGCCCGCCGCGCCGCCGGCCCGGCCCATCCCCCGCCGGTCCAGGCCGGAACGGCGGCGATCCTGTCCGGCCGCCTGCCGCCCGTCGCCCGCAGCTGGGACGCCCTCGCCGCCGCGCTACCGGATTCCGTTTCCGCGACGCACCTGCGCCTCGATGCGCAGGGCGCCCGGATCACCCTCATCGCCGCCGACGAGCCGGCCGCGCTCGCGGCGCTGAGCCGCGTCCCGGGCTTCGGTGCGCCGTCCCTGAGCGGATATTCGGTCGCCTCCGACGGCACGCGCACCATCGTCGTCCAGTTGCCGCGCCCGATGGGCGGGGGGCAGCCGTGAAGCTCCCCACCCTGTCCTCTTCCGGCCTCCTGCCGAACCGTCCGGTGCTCGTCGCCCTGGGCGGTCTCGGGCTGCTCCTGGCGCTCGCCATCGGCCCGGTCTCGCGGGCGATCGACGCGGACACGCAGATCGCCGCCGCCCGCGACCGCCTCGCCCGGGCGCAGGCCGCCGCCGCGCGCCCGCCGCAACCCGCGCCCCTCGTGGCCGCGGATGCCGACGGCCTGCTCGCGGCGTTCCGGGCGCGGCTCCAAACCCTCGCCGGGAGCCGCGCGGTGGTGATCGACACCACGAACCTCGAGGCCGACCCGGCCCAGCCCACCCTGCCGCGCCTGCGCGCCTTTCTGCGGGGCACGGCGGAGGGCCTGCACGATCTGCTGCAGGCGCTGGAGACCGAGGCGCCGCTGATGGCCGTCGAGGCGGCGGAATTCGACATCGCGCGCGCGGCGGACGAGGAGGGCGGCCGTCCCCTGGTGATGCGCGCGAGCCTGACCCTGCGCGGCGTGCAGTTGCCCCCGCCCCCGCCGGAGACCGGAGGGCGCGCCCCGTGAGGCCGCGCCTTCCTCCGACCGGCCTGATACCGCGCGCCCTGTTCGGCCTCGCCGCCGCCCTGGCGCTCGCGGCCTTCGCCTGGCCCGTGCGGATCGATCCCACGCCGTCCCCCGCCGCGCCCTGGACCGAGCCGCCGGGCACGGCCGCCCTGCAGCGCCCACTGTTCGATCCCGGCCGGCGCGCCTGGACCGCGCGGGGCAGCCGCGAGACCGTGGCCGAGGGCGAGCCGCCCCGCCCGGTCCTGAAGGTCCGCGGCATCCGCCTCGACGGCGCGGTGTCCCACGCGCTGATCGACGACGGCAGCGGCGACCGCACGTGGCTGAAGGCCGGCGAGGGCCGCGGCGACTGGCGCGTGACCGCCATCACCCCCGAGCACGTCACCGTGGATCAGCGCGGCCGCCGCTTCACCGCCGCCTTCATGGGTCCTCCCGCGACCCTGCGCCCGAAGCCGCTCGATCCGGCCCTGCGGCGGTGAGGCGGTCCGCCGGCGCGTCTCGGCGGCGGACTCCCCCGGTGACGATCCCGGCGCGGGCCGCTTCCCTCACTCCATCATCCGCCGCAGTACGCCCTCCTGGCCCGGCAGCGCGACGGCGAGGGGCGGGGTGGCGGGGACCGGGCGGACCGGCATCATCGCCTTGAACTGCTGGCGGAAATCCTCGGCGATGCGGTCGGCCTCCGCGGTGCCGCGGATCACCCGGGGGCGGATGAACACGATCAGCTCGGTGCGCACGCGCCGATCCAACCGGTTGCGGAAGGCCTGCCCGATGACGGGCAATTCGCCCAGCACCGGCACCACCTCGTTGGAGATCTCCGCCTTCTCCTGCACCATGCCGCCGATGGCGAGGCTGTGGCCGTCGTTGACCGCGACGCTCGTCGCCACCCGGCGCTGGCGGATGGTCGGCGAATCGATCTTCGAGGTCGTGGTCTTCACCACGTCGCTGACCTCTTGGTTGATGTCGAGCACCACGAGGCCGTTCTTGTTGACCCGTGGCGTCACCGAGAGGATGACGCCGGTATCCTTCATCTCGATCTGGTTCAGGATCGGCGCGTTGGTCGAGAGCGCGCTCTGGCCGGTCTGCTGCACGATCGGCACCTGATCGCCCACTTGCAGCTTCGCGGTCCGGTTGTCCAGGACCGTGATGTTGGGGCTGGAAATGACGTTGACCCGGGACACGCCCTGGAGCGCGTTGACCACGACGTTGAAGTCGGCGGCGTTCAGCAGGTAGTTGAAGCCGGGCACGCCGCCGATCGCCTTGCCGAGGAGGTCGGCGGTCCCCGTGCCGCGCCCGGTCGGACCGACCACGTCCCCTTGAATGTTATTGAACTGGGCCGGGCCGTTCTTGAGGAACCACTGCACGCCGAAGCGCAGTTCGTCGTTGAGGGTTACCTCGGCGATCACGGTCTCCAGCAGAACCTGCGTCGGCATCGCGTCGAGGCGGCCGAGGATGCGCAGGATCTTGTCGTACTGGTTGCGGGTGGCCGAGATGACGAGGCTGTTGTTGGCCTCGTCCGCGACGATGCCGATGGCGTCGCGCCGCGTGCCCATGCCGCCGCCGGAGCCGCCGTAACCGCTCTCCAGGCCGGCGCCGCCATAGGCCGAGGCGCCGCCGTAGAGGGTGCCGCCCCCGCCCGAGAGGCCGCCGGGGCTTGCGCCGAGCCCGCCGCCGAGCCCGCCCGAGGGCCCGCCGCCGAGCCCACCACCCTGGTTCCCCGACGAGCCGCCGAAGGACGAGCCGAAGCCGCTGGACATCTGGCTCGGAAGGCTGCCCGAGCCGCCACGGGAAGGGTCGCTGCCGAAGCCGCCGCCGCCTCCGAGCCCGGACGGGTCCGAGCCCATCGTGCCGCCGCCCATGCCGTATCCCCCGCCGAGGCCGCCCCCCATGCTGCCCGCCATGCCACCCGCCATGCCACCCGCCATGCCACCCGCCATGCCGCCCGCCATGCCGCCCATCCCGCCGCCGACCGACATTCCGGTCTCGGCGGCGACGACGCCCTGGAGCACCATCGCGAGCTCCTTGGCCGAGCGGTTCTGGATCCGGTAGACGAAGAGCTGCCGCTCGCGCTCGGCCGCGAAGATCTCCAACTGCTCCAGCCACGCCCGCGCCCGGTCGAGATAGACGGCGCGGGAGCTGACCACGAGGATCGCGCCCAGGGCTTCGTTGGGCACGAAGCGGATCATGTCGCCGGTGCCCGCCGCCTCGCCGCCGAAGATCTGGGTGAGGTCGCGGGCGATGCTCCGGGGGTTGGCGCTGCGCACCGGCAGCATCGCCGTCGACATGCCGCGCATCCAATCGACGTCGAACACCTCGATGGTCTGACGCAGCGCCCGGATCTGCCCGGCATCGCCCGACAGGATCAGCAGGTTGCGGGCCCGGTCGACGCGCAGCACCACCTCGCGCGGGGCGATCGTGCCCAGCACCGCCTGCATCTCGGCCGCCGAGATCCAGCGCAGGGGCACGGTGACGGCACCCGCTTCGGCGGCGGGCCCCTGGACCGGATGCACGCCGGGGCCGCTCGACGGCACGATCTGCGCCGTGCGCCCGCGCCGCCGCAGCACCAGGCCACGGCTGCCGAGGGCGGTCTCGAACATCGACAGCAGGGTATCGCGGGTGACCGGGCCGCCGGTCTGAAGGGTGATGGTGCCGGCGGCGCGCTCGTCGAGGCTGTAGCCCCAGCCCAGGGTGTCGGCGAGCACCGCCTTGGCGGCTTCGGAGAGCGGAACCTCGACGAGGTTGAGGCTGACCGTGGCGCCGCCCAGCGGCGCCCGCGCCGGGGCCTCGCCGCCGACGAACTGGTCCGTGCCCCGCCGCAGGATGCCGCCGGAGGGGCGCGGGCCCGGCACGGTGCCGGCATAATCCGGGTTGAGGCCGGAGGCCGGTCCGCTCAGCGGCTCGGCGGCGAGCGCCGCGCCGGCCACGGCGCCGCCGAGCGCCGCTCCGACGACCATTGCTCCCCACTTCATGCCGCCGACGAGCCTTCGCGCCCCGATCCGATCGTTGCCGGCGACATTAGCGTTTTATGGTTAATGAGATGTTGAAGGTCCGCACCCGCGCGAAAACGACTGGATCAATCCAAATAAGGCAGTGCGCGGCGATGCTTTTGCACCAGCGTATTGACCGGGCGACTGATCTTTTCGTCCAGTTCTTCGGTCGATCGACGCAGCCCGCATCGAACAGAAATCGTCATCGTGGAAGATGTCGGACGGCGATGGCGCGCGGCGTCGAGGCCCGGCACTGGCGAAGACCCTCGCGACACCGCAGCTCGGGCCGCCGCCTCGTCACCGCTCCGACCAATCGGCGACGATCCCGACGCATCGCCGATTGCCCCGCGACGGCGCGGCGGCGGGCGTCCGCCGGACGCACGGAACAAGACCATCGGCCCTGGTCCGTGCCGCTCGGTATGAGCCGGTTCCGGTCGGTGGTCGGCGGCGGTGCGCGCGAGCGCAGAGATCTGAGGACATCCGCACGCGGTCGTCGGCGCGTCCCTTGTGCCGGCCCGGCGACACGCGCAGCCTCGCGCCGGTACCGTCCGTCGAGCGAGGCCTCGTCCGGGCTTCCGGCACGCGAGAGATCATGTCGTGAGCGACAGCTTTGACCCAACCGATCGGAACCGGACTGCCGAGCACGGGGAACTCGCCGTGACGCTCGGACTCGGCGGCACCGTGCGGATCGGGGCGAACACGCTTGCGGTGTCGGACCTGACGGTGATGTTCGAGGCGATTGCCCGATCGGGCTCGGTGCAGGGCTTCGCCGATGCCCTCGGCCTGTCCTACCGGGCCGCCTGGGCGCGGCTTCAAGCCTACGAGGCGGCGCTCGGCCGTCCTCTGGTGCGCAAGACCCGGGGGCACGGCACGGCGCTGACGGAGTTCGGCGCGGCGCTCGCCGAGGCGTTCTCCGCCGCGACCTTCGGCCTGGAGGCCGGCTTCGTGCGCGAGACCCGAAGCGTCGAGCAGCGCCTGCGCCGGCTTCTGACCGGGCGGGCCGGGGCGCTGACGCTCGCGGCGAGCCACGATCCGCTCGTGGTCCAGGTGCTGAGCGAGGGGGACGGCATCGAATTATCGGTGATGGGCAGCCGCGCGGCTTTGGGGCGGCTCCTCGAAGGGAGCGCCGATGCGGCCGGCTTCCATTGCGGGGCTCAAGGCCCGGCCGAGGCCGGTCCACCCTTCTCGGACGTTCATGCGGGGGCCGGCTTCGTCCTCACGCCGCTGTTCGAGCGGGAGCAGGGCCTGCTGCTCGCCCCCGGCAATCCGCGCGGCATCCGCAGCGTCACCGATCTCGCCCGGGAGGACGTGCGCTACGTCAACCGCCAGAAGGGCTCGGGCACCCGCGACTGGTTCGACCGGATGCTGGCCGAGGCCGCGCTGTCGCCGTCGGCGATCCGGGGCTATGCGGTCGAGGAATTCACGCATCAGGCGGTCGCGGCGGTGATCGCCTGCGGCGCGGCCGATGCCGGGCTCGGCGTACGGGCGGCGGCCGAGCGGCTCGGCCTCGATTTCGTGACGCTGGGCTGGGAAACCTACTATCTCGCCGTCAGCCGCTCCCTCGACGCCCCGGCCCTCGCCGACCTGATCGGCGCGGTGAGGACGCGCGCCGCCCACATGTCGGGCTACCGCGTCGTCCTGGACGGCGCGGATTGACGGGGGGGCGGCCGCTTCGGCGGCGGGGGACCTGCCAACCGCCCATGCCGCTGTCGGCGCCCGAGCATTGACCCGACCGCCTGACCGACCCGCGGAGGCGCATCTTGCCGGAGGCGCCCGGGGCGATTTCTATCGTCGCCGGCCCGACCGTTCCGGACCCGCGACCAGGCCTGGCGCTCATGCCCGGCGTCGATCCGGGCGCTCGGTCGGGTCGTAGAGATCGGAGACCCGTCGTGAACGCCTTCCTCGCCCCGCTCGCGGGCGGCGCCCTGATCGGCGCCTCCGCGGCCTTGCTGCTCCTCGCCAACGGTCGCATCGCCGGCATCAGCGGCATCCTCGGCGGTCTCCTCGGGCCGCTGTCCCAAGAGGCGATGGGGCGGATCGCCTTCCTCGTGGGCCTCGTCGCCGGCCCGATCCTGTTTCGGCTCGCCACCGGCCATTGGCCGGCGGTGCGCCTCGAATCCTCCACGCCGATGCTGGTCGTCGCCGGGCTCCTCGTCGGCTTCGGGACGCGCCTCGGCTCCGGCTGCACCAGCGGCCACGGGGTCTGCGGCCTCGCCCGGCTCTCTCCCCGTTCCTTCGCGGCCGTCGCGACCTTCATGGCGGCGGCCTTCCTCACCGTCTTCCTCGTCCGTCACGGAATGCCCCGATGAGCCTGCCCCGCCCGATCGCCGCCCTCGCGAGCGGCCTGCTGTTCGGCCTCGGCCTCGCCCTGTCGGGGATGATGGACCCGGAGAAGGTGCTGGGTTTCCTCGACCTCGCGGGGGCCTGGGACCCGAGCCTCGCCTTCGTGCTGGCCGGAGCCGTCGGCGTCTCGGCGCTCGGCTACGCGGTCAAGGCCCGCATGGAGCGGCCGCTGCTGGCGCCCCGTTTCGAGGTGCCGGCCAACCGGCGGCCCGACGCGCGGCTCCTTTCCGGCGCCGCCCTGTTCGGGATCGGCTGGGGGCTCGCCGGCTTCTGCCCCGGCCCGGCCCTGGCCGGCTTGGCTCCCGGCTTGGCTCTCGGCCTGCCGGAGGTCGCCCTGTTCGTCGCGGCGATGCTGGCCGGCATGCTCCTCTATCGCCTGACCGTGGGGCGGGCCCCGGGCGCGGCTGCGTGAGGACGGCGCGTTCGGCTCGTGCGGCGCCTCAAGGCGCAAGGAGCCGCGTAAGCAGGTAGCAGCCCGCGGAGATTCCCGCCGCGGCCGGGAGGGTGACCACCCAGGCGATCACGATGTTGCCGGCGAGCCCCCAGCGCACGGCGGACGCCCGCCGCGCTGCGCCGACGCCGACGATGGCCCCGGTGATGGTGTGGGTCGTCGAGACCGGCACGCCGAGCCACGTGGCGAGGAACAGGGTGATGGCGCCCCCGGTCTCGGCGCAGAAGCCCTGCATCGGGTTGAGCCGGGTGATGCGCGAGCCCATCGTGTGGACGATGCGCCAGCCGCCCGACAGGGTGCCCAGCGCCATCGCCGATTGGCAGGACAGAACCACCCAGAGCGGGACGTGGAAGTCCTGGCCGAGATGGCCCTGCGCGTAGAGCAGCACCGCGATGATGCCCATCGTCTTCTGGGCGTCGTTGCCGCCGTGCCCGAGCGAGTAGAGCGAGGCCGAGACGAATTGCAGCCCGCGGAAGGTGCGATCGACCCCGAACGGCGTCGCCCGCACGCAGGCCCAGGACACGACGAGCACGAGCAGAAGCGCCAGGACGAAGCCGAGGAGCGGCGAGAGCACGATGGCCGCCACGGTCTTGCCGAGGCCGGACCAGACGACGACGCCGGGGCCGGCCTTGGTGATGCCGGCGCCGACGAGGCCGCCGATCAGGGCGTGCGAGGAACTCGACGGGATGCCGAACACCCAGGTCGCCACGTTCCAGACGATGGCGCCGACGAGCGCGCTGAGGATCACCTGCGGATCGACGATTCCGGCATCGACGATGCCGGTGCCGAGCGTCTGCGCCACGTGCAGACCGAAGAACAGGAACGCGATGAAGTTGAAGAAGGCCGCCCAGAGCACCGCGTATTGCGGCCGCAGCACGCGGGTCGAGACGATGGTGGCGATGGAGTTGGCCGCATCGTGCAGGCCGTTGAGGAAGTCGAAGAGCAGGGCGATCCCGATCAGCGCGATCAGGTAGGGCAGCGCGAGGGTCTCGGTCTCCATGGCCGTCACACGTTCTCGATCACGATGCCGCTGATCTCGTTGGCGACGTCCTCGAAGCGATCGACGACATCCTCCAGATGGCCATAGATTTCGGCGCCGATGATGTAGGCCATGGCGTTGCCATCCCCGCCGTCTTGGCGATGGGCCTGGTAGAGACGCTTCAGGCCGCGCTGCTCGAGTTCGTCCGAACGGCCCTCGACCTTGGTGATGGCCTCCGTGATCTGGTTGATGCGGGCCGCGTGGGTGCCGACTGCGCTCAGGAGCGGCACCACCTCGACGGTGAGGCGGGCCGCCTCGACCACCGTGCCGCCCATCTCCTGCATCAGCGGATCGAACGCCTGCAATTCGTAGAGCTGGATCGCCTTGACCGTCTTGTTCATCTGATCGACGGCATCGTCCATCGACTGGATCAGATCCTTGATGTCGCCGCGGTCGAAGGGGGTGATGAAGCTGCGGCGCACCGCCAGCAGGACCTCGGCGGTGATCGCGTCGGCCTGTCGCTCCTGCTCGATCACGGTCCGGCAATGGCGCGCCACGTCGGGGCCGCCGCGCAACACCCCGTGCAGCGCCTCCGCGGCGGCGACGAGGGTCTGGGAGTGACGCTCGAAGAGGTCGAAGAAGCGATCCTCCCGCGGCATCAATGCGCGAAACCAGCCCAGCATGCCCGACCCGTGCCGTTGGAGAGTTCGTGAGCCGGCATATAGAAGCCGGCCCCGGGCAAGCGAGGGGGCGGGCGTCGCGGCGCGCAAGGCCCGCGGAGCCGTCCGTTCCCGGAGGCGAGAACACCGCCTGCCACCGGCCTCCGACGTATCACCGTGTGAAGCGACCGAATATCGGCGCGGGCGAGGGGTAAAAATCTTATCCATCCGGGCGGGGAAGCGAGAGACACCGCCTGCCGCGCGCAAAACAATGGAATTCCATGCTTTTGACGCCCGCTCGCCAGTCTCAGTATAAGCGAGCGAGTTCGGCGCTTCTCTGACAAGCTCCGGCGATCACCTGTTTTGTCTTATCGATTCCGTTTCGGATCTTTTCACGGGTCCGGGACTGCTTCCGCTTGACGGTTCTCGTTTCGATGTCTGGACTTCCGCACCGCGCCGCCCCGTTCGGGCGGCCTGCGCCTTCCCGCCCGCTCGTGCCCGACGCCGCGGCGCCGCGGCGGCGGGCTCGAGCGTCGCAGGACCGCATCCTGACCGTCGAGGGACTGTCGCTCGGCTTCGGCGGCGCGGTGGCCTTCGCCGGGATCGATCTCGCGGTCGCGGCCGGCGAAATCCACGCCATCATCGGCCCGAACGGCGCCGGGAAATCCTCCCTGATCAACGCGATCAGCGGCCTCTACGCGCCCCAGGCCGGGCGCGTCCGCATCGGCGAGGCGTCGTTCGCCCGTGTCCCGGCGGGGCGGCTGGCGGCGCTCGGCGTCGCCCGCACCTTCCAGAACCTCGCCTTGTTCAAGAGCCTGAACGTGGTGGAGAACATTCTGTCGGGGCTAGCGGGCGCCCGGCGCGCCGGGCTGGCCGCGCACGTGCTCGGCCTGCCCGCCGCGCGCCGCGAGGCGGCCGAGCACCGGACGCGGGCCGAGGCCGTCATCGATCTCCTGCAGCTCGGGGCCTTCCGCGCGCGGGCGGCGGGCAGCCTGCCCTACGGTCTGCAGAAGCGGGTCGAACTCGCCCGCGCCCTCGTGGCGAAGCCGCGTCTGCTGCTGCTCGACGAGCCGATGGCCGGCATGAGCGCCGCCGAGAAGGCCGAGATGAGCGGGTTCATCCTGGCCGCGCGGGAGACGTTCGGAACCGCCATCGTCCTGATCGAGCACGATATCGGCGTGGTGATGCGCCTGTCCGACACGATCACCGTGCTCGATCACGGCCGCCGCATCGCCACGGGCACGCCGACCGAGATTCAGGCGAATCCGGCGGTGATTGCCGCCTATCTCGGAGCGGATGACGAGGAAGACGAGACCGAGGGCGAGGTGAAGGCGGCATGAGCCCCGATCTCGCCTTCCTCGTCGAGGTCGTCGTCGGCGGCCTGCTCTCGGGCGTCATGTACGCCCTCGTCGCGATCGGCTTCGTGCTGATCTACAAGACCTCCGGCGTCCTCAACTTCGCGCAGGGCGCGATGGTGCTGTTTGCCGCGCTGACCTTCGTCAGCCTCGTCGAGCGGGGCCTGCCCTTCCCGGCCGCACTCGCCGCGACGCTCGCCGTGATGGTGGTGGTCGGGCTCACGATCGAGCGGACGGTGCTGCGCCCGCTGGTCAACCAGCCGCCGATCACCCTGTTCATGGCGACCTTGGGCGTCGCCTACGTCATCGAAGGCGCGGCCCAACTCGCCTGGGGCACGCAGGTCCACGCCCTCGATCTCGGCATCGACGACACCCCCTTCGACGTCGCGGGCGTGCTGGTGAGCCGGTTCGACCTGTTCGCGGCCGCGCTCGCCGGGCTCATGGTGGCGGGGCTGACCCTGTTCTTCCGCTTCACCCGCACGGGGCTGGCCTTCCGCGCGGTGGCCGACGATCCGCTGGCGGCGCTGAACGCGGGCCTGCGCCTGCCGCGGATCTGGTCGGCGGTGTGGATCGCCTCGGGTCTCGTCGCCCTGGTGGCGGGCCTGCTCTGGGGGGCGCGGCTCGGCGTCCAGTTCTCGCTCTCGCTCGTCGTCCTCAAGGCGCTGCCGGTGCTGGTGCTCGGGGGCTTCGATTCGATTGCCGGCGCCATCGTCGCCGGGCTGATCGTCGGCGCCGCCGAGAAGCTGGCGGAGGTCTATCTCGGCCCGTTCATCGGTGGCGGCATCGAGGGCTGGATCGCCTATGTGGCGGCGCTCGCCTTCCTCTTGGTCAAGCCGTCCGGGTTGTTCGGCCTGCGCAGCGTCGAGCGGGTGTGAGGCCGTGGCGACCGCTCTCCCCCTCGACCTCGCCCGGCCGCGCCGCACGGGCGCCGCCGGAATCCTGCTCCTGCTGGCGCTCGCCTACGGGCTCGTGCCGCTCCTCGGCACCGGCTACCTGTTCGAGGCGATCCTGACGCCGTTCCTGGCGCTCGCGCTCGCGGGCCTCGGGCTCAACCTGCTCACCGGCTATGCCGGCCTGCTCTCCCTCGGCTCGGCCGCCTTCATGGCGGTGGGGGCCTATGCCGCCTTCAACCTGTCCCTGCGCCTGCCCGGGCTGCCGCTGCCGGCGACGATCCTTCTCGCCGGGCTAGTCGCGGCGGCGGTCGGCGCGGTCGCCGGGCTGCCGGCCCTGCGGCTGCGCGGCTTCTACCTCGCGGTCTCGACGCTGGCCGTTCAGTTCTTCGTCGCCTGGGCGCTGAACCGCATCGGTTGGCTCTCCAACGACAGCCCGTCGGGCATCGTCGCCGCGCCGCGCCTCGAGGTGGCCGGCCTCTCCTTCGACGACGCCCGCGGACGCTACCTGTTCTCGCTCACCGTCGTGGCGGTGCTGACGTTCCTGGCGTGGCGCCTCGTGCGCTCGCCGACCGGGCGCAACCTGGTGGCGATCCGCGACCACGAGACCGCCGCCCGCATCGTCGGGGTGAAGGTGGCGCGCACCAAGCTCCTGGCCTTCGCGCTCTCCTCCTTCATCGTCGGGATCGCGGGCGTGCTGTGGGCCTTCGCCTATCTGCGCACGGTCGAGCCGGCGGGGTTCAACCTCGATCGCTCGTTCCAGATCCTGTTCATCGTCATCATCGGCGGCCTCGGCACCCTGCGCGGCGCCTTCCTCGGGGCGGGCTTCATCGTCGTGCTGCCGCTGGTCCTGTCGCGCCTCGGTGCCGCGGCTCTCGGCGACGGCTTCGACAGCGGCACGCTGGAGATGGTCCAGCGCATCGTGCTCGGCGCGCTCATCGTCGCCGTGCTGATCCGCGAGCCCGCGGGCCTCGCCGCGCTTCTCGACCGCGCGCTCAATCACGCCCTCCGGCGCGTCCGTCCCCGCTCCTGATCCCATCCTCCCACCGAAAGGATCGCTCGATGCCCCGCAAAGTCCTGTCCCGCGCCCTCCTGACCGGCGCCGCCCTCCTCGCCCTCGGGGCCGCGGCGAGCGCCGACGAGCAGTACTTCCCGCTCCAGAGCTACCGTGTCGGGCCCTATGCGGCCGGCGGCACCGGCTTCTTCGGCGGCTTCATCGACTACCTGAACCTTATCAACAGCCGCGACGGCGGCGTGAACGGGGTCAAGCTCACCTGGAGCGAGGGCGAGACCCAGTACGAGGTCGAGCGCGGCGTCGAGGTCTACGAGCGGCTCAAATCCCGGCCCGGCATCGCCGCCTGGAACCCGCTCTCGGTCGGCATCGCCTACGCCATGATCGACCGCATCACCGCCGACAAGGTGCCGCTCATCACGATCAACCACGGCCGCACCGATTCCACCGACGGCCGCGTCTTTCCTTTCGTGTTCCCGCTGCTCCTGAACCCCTACAGCGAGACCTCAGGGATCGTCGAATACCTCGCCACCCGCGAGGGCGGCCTGGACAAGCTCAAGGGCAAGACCATTGCCGTGCTCTATCACGGCTCACCCTACGGCAAGGAGACGATCCCGATCTACGAGCAGCTCGCCCGGCAACACGGTTTCAAGGTCGAGCAGATCGAGGTGCCCCATCCCGGCAACGAGCAGCAATCGCAGTGGCTCACCATCCGCCGCCTCAAGCCCGACTACGTCGTGCTGCGCGGCTGGGGCGTGATGAACCCGGTGGCGCTCAAGACCGCGCAGAAGACCGGCTTCCCGGCGAGCCGCATCGTCGGCAACGTCTGGTCCAACTCGGAGGAGGACGTGATCCCGGCGGGCGAGGCCGCCAAGGGCTACGTCGCGATCACGACGCAGGCCTCCGGCACGCAGTATCCGGTGATCCAGGAGATCGTGCGCGGCGTCTACGACAAGGGCGCGGGCAATCTCGCCGACACGAAGCGCATCGGCAGCGTCTACCACAATCTCGGCGTGCTCAACGGCATCCTCAACGTCGAGGCGGTGCGGATCGCGCAGGCGAAGTTCGGCCACCGGACGCTGACCGGGGACGAGGTGCGCTGGGGCTTCGAGCATCTGCGTCTCGACGAGGCGCGGGTGGCGAGCCTCGGCGCCAAGGGCCTGTTCCATTCGATCAACGTCACCTGCGCCAACCACGAGGGCGAGGGCCGCGTCACCTTCCAGCAATGGGACGGGGCGAAGTGGAGCGTCGTCTCCGACTGGATCAAGCCCGATTGGGCGGCGCTCCGCCCGATCATCGAGGCCTCGTCCGCAGCCTACGCCAAGGAGCGCGGGATCACCCCCCGCGATTGCGACGCGGAGGAGCGGGCCGGCGACACCGCCAAGCGCGCCTCGGCGGATCCCCAGTGACCGACCACAACGATGTCCTCCTGCGCGTCGAGGCGCTGGAGGCGGTCTATGGCGGCGCCGTGCAGGCCCTGTCCGGCGTCGATCTCACCGTGCGCCGGGCCGAGATCGTCGCCCTCGTCGGTGCCAACGGCGCCGGCAAGACCACGCTGCTGCGGGCGATCTCGAACCTCCTGCCCGCGACCCGCGGGCAGGTCACCGCCGGGCGCATCACCTATGACGGGCGCGACGTGGGGCGAACCCGCACCGACGCCCTGGTGCGCGCCGGCCTCGTCGGCGTGCTGGAGGGGCGCCACTGCTTCCGCGCGCTCACCGTCGAGGAGAACCTGATCGCGGGCGGTCTCGGGCGCGGCTCGGGCCGGGCCGACCTGCGCGCCGATCTGGAGCAGGTCTACGCGCTGTTTCCGCGGCTGACGCAGAAGCGCCGCCTGCCCGCCGGGCTGGTCTCGGGCGGCGAGCAGCAGATGGTCGCGATCGGCCGCGCGCTGATGGGCCGGCCGCGCCTGCTCGTGCTCGACGAGCCCTCCATGGGGCTGAGCCCCAAGGTGACTGCGGAGATCTATCGCGTGCTGGCCGACCTGAACCGGAGGCAGGGCCTGACGCTGCTGATCGCCGAGCAGAGCGTCACCCTGGCCCTGCGCCATGCCCACCGCTCCGTCGTGCTGGAGAACGGCCGCTCGGTGCTGGAGGGTGGCGCGGAGACGCTGCGGAGCCGCGACGACATCAAGCAATACTATCTCGGCCCCCGCGCGGGCGCGCCCGCACCGGAGCGGCAGCCGGCGTGACGCGAAGGCGCGGTCGTTCCCTGTTTGAGCGTCGCGAGGGGATGTCGTTCCAATATGCCAATGTAAAAAGACAATCGATTTCATTGACCGAGAGCCTATTAATTTGGATCATCATGCCAGTTCGGATGACGAGGGATCGAGGAGCGGGGCTTCACCTTTGCCGCTCTTGATTCCGAGGGCCGGTGCGGGACGCATCGGCATCCCGTTTCCACCGGTCCCCTCCGGACAAGCCCGGCGATAGCGGGCCGTCACTCCCTCGATCCGCCTCCGCATGCCGGCCCTCGCGCCGGACCGATGCCGCCTGCGCATTTGCCCTTGAAGACGAGCCCGATGCCGAACAGCCTGCCCCTGCCGTTTCCCTTGCGCCACCTGCTCCGGACGACGGCCCTCGCCTGCCTCCTGCCGGTCGCGACAATCCCCGCTTTGGCACAGTCGCCGAGCGCGGTGGAGACCTTCACCGGCGAGGCGGGGCCCCGCACCGATCCGGGCGCCATCGGCATCGCGCCCGACGGCAGCGTGAAGTGGCACGGCCCGCTTGCCCCCTACGCCGCCGACCTCGCGCGGGCCGGCCTGAGCTTCGACGTCAACGTCTACGACTTCTCCTTCGCCAACCCGAGCGCCGGCCTGCGCCCCGGCCAGCTCTCCCACTCGACCTATTACCTGCTGAGTCTCGACGCCGACCTCGAGCGGCTCGCCGGCATCAAGGGCGGCCTGTTCCACTTCACCCAGCTCTTCATCGGGGCGCGGTGGAACAACCGCAACATGGACGGCGATGTCGGCGACAGCACGGTGGGCTACCAGCCGACCTTCAACCGCGACTTCGCCCGCCTCTCGACGCTCACCTACGAGCAGCGGCTTCTGGACGACCGCCTCTCCGTCGAGGTCGGGCGCACGCATCCCAACCGATACTACGCGCTGCCGCCCTGCCAGTCGGCGGCGAGCTGCTTCCAGGACATCCTGCAGATCAATGCCGGGCTCACCTCGCCGCTCTACGGCGTCTGGGGCGGCAACGTCGCCTACAAGCTCACGCCCGAGAGCTACATCCAGGCCGGCGCCTTCGCGGTGACGGGGCGCGCCAACTTCTCCTCGGGCTACGATTGGGGCACCGAGCCGCTGAACGGCGTCGTGACGCTGGCCGAGATCGGCCGCGCCACCACCTTCGCGACCGACTTGTACCCGAGCCGCGTCGCGCTGACCGGCTTCCATAACACCGCCGACCACGAGGATAATCTTCGCACCGTCTTCGGCCGCTCGAAGGGGCTGAATCCCGGCGATCCGGTGCTGCAGCGCTCCGGCACCTCCGGCGTGATCCTCACCGGATCGAAGGTGGTCTGGCGGGCCGATGGCGGGGCGGACGGCGCCAACCTCAACCCGACTTCGCTTCAGGCCTATGCCAGCCTCGCCTATGCCCCGGACCCGACGATTCCGATCCGCTGGAACGCCTTCGCCGGCCTCACCCTCCAGGCACCCGACCAGAGCCGGCCCCTCGACCGCTACGGCCTCAAGGTGAACTGGCAGCGGATCGCCTCCGACTACGCATTGTTCCTCGGCGACGCCAACCTCATCTCGGGCGGGCCCGGCGGCGCCTATCCGCGCGACAAGCTGGTGTTCGAGGCCAACGCCCATCTGGCGCTCGGCAAGGGCATCTTCTTCGAACCGGTGGTGCAGTACCTCGTCAACGGCAATTCCTACTGGAACCCCTTCACCCCGAACCGCTCCAAGGACGGCTTCTACGTCGGCGCCACGCTGATCGTGCCGCTCGGCTCGATCCTCGGCCTCGCGCCCGGCTGAGCGGGGCCGGCGCAGCCCCTGCGGACGCATGAAACCGGCCGGGCGCTCTGCGCCCGGCCGGTTTCCGGCTGTCTCGTTCCGGGCCGCGGCGCCTCGGTGGATTCGGCAGCGCCGACGGCGGCCGGGTCAGGATTTGCCGGGTCGTTCCGCGCCCGGGAGAGTCCGGGGCGGCCAGCGCACGAGATGCGGGGCCAGCCACTCGTTTCCGAGCATGGCGCCCGCGGCGAGCGGGAGCGGACCGGCCTCGGCGGGGCATTCGACGCCGCGCAGGAAGGCGCGGATGCGGCCAAGAAAGTCTCTCATACCAAGCGGCACGGAACCGGACCGAGGGTCCTGTCCCGTGCGTCCGGCGGAGGCCCGCCGCCCCGCCGCCGCGGGGGCGATCGGCGATGCGTCAGGATCCGCGCCGATTGGGATCATGCGGCCCTTACCTCCTTGTCGAGCAGGTCGGCGTAGTGGACGGCCGCCACGTCGGGATGCGAGCGCAGGCGGCCCTTGAGGTAGTTGCGGCCGACCTCGCGGAAGAGCGGGTTGTCCGGGTCGCTGGCCGCTCCTCCGGCCTGGGCGGCCAGCGCGGGCGGCAGGTCGAGGAGCGGCACGGTGGCGTCGTGGCGGGCGCCGAGGAAGAAGGCGACCGAGAGCCGGTCGCGCCCTGCCCGCGGCGTCACCACCCGGTGGATCGTGGCGCGCAGATAGCCGTTCGAGGCGAGTTCGAGCAGTTCGCCGACATTGACCACGAAGGCGCCCGGCACCGGGCTCGCCGCGATCCAGCCCCCGGCATCGTCGGTCACTTCGAGGCCGCCCTCGTCGTCCTGCACGAGGAGCGTGAGGAAGCCGCTGTCCTTGTGCGCGCCGACGCCCTGGTCGTCGGGCGTCGCCTCGCGGCCGGGATAGCGGATGATCTTGATGTGCTGGTTGGGCGCGCCTGCATAGATCGGCGCGAAGGCGTCGGCCGGCTGGCCGAGAGCGAGGGCGAAGGCTTCGAGCAGGCGGATGCCGACTCCCGTCACCGCCTCCTGCCACGCCAGCAGTTCGGGCCGCAGTTCCGGCAGCGCCGTGGGCCAGAGGTTCGGGCCCTGCAGCCGGGTCCAGGCCGGGGCGCCGGGCGCGCGCGGCAGCGCGGGCCGCTCGGCGCCGATGTCGAACTGTTCGCGCCAATCGGCCCGGCCGCGGGTGATCTCGGCGCCGGCCTCGGTGTAGCCGCGGAAATGCGGTGACTTCACCATCGCCACCGCCCGCTTCTCCGCCGCCGGCAGGGCGAAGAAGCGCCGCGCGAGAGCCTGCACGTCCGCGATCCGCGCGTCCGGGATGCCGTGGCCGACGAGGTAGAAGAAGCCGATCTCGCGGGCCGCACGGCGCAGTTCTTCGAGGAAGGTTCGTCTCTCCGTCTCGCCCACATCGAGGCGGGCGAGGTCGAGGATCGGGAGGGAGGCCGGCATCTCAGGCCGCCCGCGCCAGGGATCCGGCGGCGGAAAGCGCCTGATCGAGGTCGGCCAGGATGTCGTCGATGTGCTCCAGCCCGACCGCGAGACGGACATAGCCGTCGGTGACGCCGGTGGCGCGCTGCTCCTCTGGCGTCAGCTGCGAATGCGTGGTCGTGGCCGGATGGATCGCGAGGCTGCGGGCATCGCCGATATTGGCGACGTGGTAGAATAGCTTCAGCGCATCGATGAAGCGGCGCCCGGCGGCGCGGCCCGCCGCCAGCTCGAACCCGACGAGGCCGCCATAGCCGCCCTTCAGGGTGCGGTCGGCCCGCTCTTTTGCGGCGCCGGTCTGGACCGACGGGTGGATCACCCGCGCGACCTCAGGGCGCTGCCCAAGCCAGTCGGCGACGCTTTGCGCGTTGCGGCTGTGGCGCTCGATGCGCAGGGGCAGCGTCTCGATGCCCTGCAGCGTCAGGAAGGCGTTGAGCGGCGAGACCGCGGGGCCGAGGTCGCGCAGCAGCCGCACGCGGGCCCGGAGCGCGTAGGCGATCGGGCCGATGGCTTGCGCCGCCTCGGTCCAGACCGCGCCGTGATAGCTGTCGTCGGGCGTGTTCAGCGCCGGCTGGCGGTCCGGATGGGCCGCCCAATCGAAGCGCCCGCCATCGACGATCGCCCCGCCGATGGCGATGCCGTGGCCGCCGAGATACTTCGTCGTCGAGTAGACGACGACCGCCGCGCCGTGGTCGAGGGGCCGCGCCAGCAGAGGGGCTGCGGTGTTGTCGACGATGAGCGGGATGCCGAGCGGCCGGCCGATCGCCGCGACTTCCGCGATGGGGAACACGGTGAGCTTCGGGTTCGGCAGGGTCTCGGCGTAGTAGGCCCGCGTCCGCCCGTCGGTCGCGCGGGAGAAATTGTGCGGGTCGGTCGGGTCGACGAAGCGGACCTCGATGCCCTGCTCCCGCAAGGTGTGGGCGAACAGGTTCCACGTGCCGCCGTAGAGGTCGGTCGAGGAGACGATGTTGTCGCCGGTCCGCGCGAGGTTCTGCACGGCGAGCGCCGAGGCGGCCTGCCCCGAGGCGAGGGCGAGGGCCGCGGCGGCGCCTTCGAGCGCGGCGAGGCGCCGCTCCAGCACATCGACGGTCGGGTTGGTGACGCGGGTGTAGATGTTGCCGAGTTCCTGCAGCGCGAACAGGCTCTCGGCATGGTCGGTGTCGCGGAACTGGTAGGAGGTGGTCTGGTGGATCGGCACCGCGACCGACCCGGTCTGCGGATCGGCCCGCCAGCCGGCATGCAGCGCGAGCGTCTCGGCATGGATCGAGGTGGGGGTCTGACTCGACATCGGCGGCTCCCTTGGCACGAGGCTCAAGAGGAGCAGCCGGTCTGTATTGGTGTCAACGAAAGCCGTTTTCTTTGTTTTTCGGGGTTGGGTGATTTTCTTCGCAGGTTTTGGGTGATTTTATTGGATTGTTGTTGTGCGCGGCCCCGCGGCCTCGGATCGCCTCCGACCTGACGCCGTCAGGTCGGAGGCGGCTCTCGTCGGGGATCGAATTCCGGCGCGGGTGCCGGCTTCGCTCAGGCGGCGCGGACGGTGGCGAGGAAGCGCTGGACCTCGGCGCCGAGATGCTCGGATTGCCGCGACAGCTCGGAGGCCGCCGCCAGGACCTGGCTCGCGGCCGCCCCGGTCTCCTCCGAGGCCTGCGCCACCCCGGCGATGTTGCCGGTGACCGCGTGGGTGCCGGCCGAGGCCTGCGCCACGTTGCGCACGATCTCCTGCGTCGCCGCCCCCTGCTGCTCCACCGCCGCCGCGATCGAGGCGGCCACGTCGTCGATCTCGCGGATCCGCCCGGTGATCCCGCCGATCGCCGTCACCGCCTGCCCGGTCACGCCCTGGATCTGGCCGATCTGCTGGCTGATCTCCTCGGTCGCCTTGGCGGTCTGCTCGGCCAGGCTCTTCACCTCGGCCGCCACCACCGCGAAGCCCCGGCCCGCTTCGCCCGCCCGGGCCGCCTCGATCGTGGCGTTGAGCGCCAGGAGGTTGGTCTGGCTGGCGATGCCCGAGATCATCCCGACCATCTCGCCGATGCGGGCCGAACTCTGGCTCAGCGCCTGGACCAGGGTGGCGGTCTGGTCGGCCTCGCCCACGGCGGCCTGCGCCAGCTGGGCCGAGCCGGTCACCTGCCGGCCGATCTCCTGGACGGAGGCGCCGAGCTCCTCGGCCGCCGCCGCGACCGTGTTGACGTTGGTGGCGGCCTCCTCGGCCGCCGCCGCCACGGTGCCGGACTGGCTGGCGGTCTGCTGGGCGGTTGCGGTCATCTGCTGGGCGGTGGCCTGCAGCTCGGTCGCGGAAGACGAGACCATGCCGACGATGCCGCCCACCGCCTGCTCGAAGCGATCCGCCATGTCGCGCATGCCGGCCTTGCGCTGCGCCTCGGCCGAGGCGCGGGCGAGCGCGGTCTCCGCCTCGAGCGCGCGGGTACGGATGAGGTTGTCCTTGAACACCTGCACCGAGGCCGCCATGCTGCCGATCTCGTCGCCGCGCCCGAGGCCGGGCACCGCCTCGGCCGTGTCGCCGTCGGCCAGCCGCCGCATCATCTGCGTGATGGCGCCGAGGGGGGCCAGGACACCGCGCAGGACGGTGTACAGCGCGAGGCCGGCGGCCAGCGCGCCGACGAGCAGAATGGCGATCCGCAGGACTTTGATCGTCGCCGAGAGGGCGGTGAACTCGCCGTAGATGGTCCGGCTTTCCTCGATCTGCAGATCGATCAGGGCCTGGACGGCGGCGCTGACGGGATCGATGGTCTGGTAGAGCCGGTTGCGCACGAAGCTTGCCAGCTGAGTCTTGTCGCCCCCGGCCAGGATGCCGGACAGTTCCTTCACGGCGGCATCGGCGGCCACCATGGCTTTCTGGGTGTCGGCGACGAGGCGCTTTTCCGCTTCCGTCAACTCGGTCTTCAGATAGGACGCCCAGATCGTCCCGATCCGGTCTTGTGCATCGGCGATGAGCGGCGCACCCTCGGCCCACGCAATGTTGCCGTTGTTGATCTTGTGCGAGGTGTCGACGATGTTGACAGCGTATTTATCGGCAACAATCTTCAGCTCGCGCAGGGGGACGATACGATCGCTGTAGAGACTTTCGATACTTTGGTTCGCCTTAATGGTAGAAAACATTCCAAGTGCTATGTTGAGGCACAGCACTGCAATGAGAGTGACGACAGAAGCTGTCAGTCGAAAGCGAATTGATTTCATGCGGCTAGTCCCCGTGCAGTGCGGGAAAAAGTGGCATATGATAATTTAATTTTTGCTAACGCGTCTTCGATGACTGGTTGGCCGTGCGGCGAGGTGCAGTCAATAGATGCGGTGGCGAGCGGATGTCGCCGAGCGTCCGTCACGGGCGGAAGAGCGACATGCGTTCCCCTATCCGCGTCGAACGGGCTCCCTGAGCGGCCTGAAAGAAACGGCCGGCTGTCGGGCCGGACCGGATGGGCCGCGGCGCCGATCGAGCCGCGCGGCGCGGCTCCCGTGGTCCGACCTCCCCCGAAAAGCGGCACGCCCCGACCGTGAGGTCGGGGCGTGCGTCAGGCTCGGGTCTCGACCCGGATCGTCCGGTTACCAGCGGAAGACGTTCCGGTTCTGGTCGATCATGATCGCCCGCTGGGCGTTCGGGATCGTCACGTCGGCGGCCTTGACGGTGCCGCCGAACTGCGTCCAGGCCTCGGTCGCGTTGTCGCCGACCTTGCGCCACAGCGTGCCGTTGGTGGCGTTGATCACCATCACGCTGCCGTCGGGCGAGGCGGCGATGTCGGCGACGTCCCCGCCCACGCGAACCCAGTTCCCGTTCCGGTCGCCGCGGTACGCGTTCCTGTCGGTGCCGACATGCCAGAGGCTGTTGGCGTTCATCACCGCGACACGGTTCGCCTGTCCGGGCAGACGGGTCCAGCCGTTCGAGTTGTCGTTGGCCTGCTTCAGCCACAGCTCGCCGTTGCCGTTGGCGATCAGCACCGTGCCGTCCGACGACGCGCTGATCGAGCGGGCGTTGACGCCGACCTGGGTCCAGTTCTGGCCGTTGTAGCGGTAGACGTTGTTGTCGGTGCCGATGCCGTACATCGTGGTCGCATCGATCACCGCGATGTCGTTCAGCAGGGTGCCGGGCATCTGGGTCCAGTTGCCGTCGCCGGTCGAGCGCCAGACCGTCTTGTTGTCGGCGTTGTTGGTCACGACGGTGCCGTCGGAGCCGATCGACACCCGCCCCGAGGGGCCGCCGATCTGGTTCCATTGGCCGTTGGAAGCCGGCAGGCCGCCGCCGGCCGACCCGCCACCCGTCGATCCGCCGCCGGCGAGCGGCGGAGCCGCGCAGAACGAGGCGTCCTGCTTGAACAAGTCCGATCCGTCGAACTTGGCGAGGTAGAACGAGTAGTTCTGGTGGCGCACGTAGTATCCGGGCCAGTTGACGGCCTCGTAGGAGGCGCAGGCCCCGGTGTTGCAGCCACAGGTGCCGGCGAGCGCCGTCCGCTGGGTGAAGGTCGCGTCCTGTTTGAAGAGGTCGCCGCCGTCGTTGTTCTGCTGGAGTACTCCGAAATTCTGGTGGCGCAGGTACTGGTTCGCGGAGGTGCTCGACTGGAACGATAGGCCGGTGCCGGCGAGACCGGCGACCAGCCGGAACGTCGATTGCTGACGGTCGCCATCGTTGGCGGGCGTCACGAGGCGTGCGACGCCGTTGACGTTGGTCAGATACGAGTTCGTGAAGTTGCTGGCCTGCAGGCTGACCGCCGTGCCGGTGCCCGTTCCGCCGCCGGTGCTCGTTCCACTGCCGGTTCCGCTGCCGGTGCCGGTGCCGCCCGTCCCGCCATCCGCGGTGCCGCCCGTTCCGCCCCCGGTGCCCCCGCCCGCCGTGGCGACGGTGGGCGCCGCGGATTGCGGGGGGGCGGCGACGTTGCCGACCGCCACGATCACGCCCGGTGAGGGCACGCCCTTCTGGTCGATCGCGACGAGCTGGTAATAGCCGGGCGGGGCGAGGGCGCCGGAGGCCGGCGGCTGGAGCGTCACCGTCTGGTCGGCCTGGGTGAAGGTCAGCGGGATGCGCCGCTGCGTCGCGTTGAAGCTGTGGGTGACCGAGCTGAGGCCGATCAGCACCACCTGCGCCACGCCGTTCTGCGAGGCGAACTCGAACTGCATCGTCTGGCCGTAGGCGAGCTTGGTGGTGGTGAGGCTGACGATCTGCGGCCGGGGAGCGAGCGCGGCCTTCCCGTTCACGCTGGTGAACAGATAGGGCGGATAGAAGAGCTCCGCGTTCTGGTTGGCGACCGGGCCGGGCGCGCCGCCGCCCGCGACCATCAGGGCGCCGTTCTGCATTAGGATCGCGCTCGAATGGTAGCCGCGATAGACCGCGTTCGACGCGCCCGGCGACCAGCGGCCGGTGGTCGGATCCCAGAATTCGCTGGCCAGCACCACGTCGCCGTCGCCGCGGTCGTTGTAGCGGCTGCCGCCGGTGACGGCGACGAGGCCGGTCGGCAACACGGTGGCGTTGGCCCAGCCGCGACCGTTGTTCATGAAGGCGGTGTCGTTCACCGCGGGCGCGTTGCCGTTGATGTCGATCACCGTCGCGCGGCTGCTCGAACGGAAACCCTCGCCGTTGGAATAGGCGTTGCCGCCGACCTGGAGGATCTTGCCCGGCGCGAACATCACCGCGGTCGAGGCGGGGCCGACATTGGGGGCGTCCGCCGCGTTGCCGACGTCCTTCTGCCCCTGCAGGAAGGCTTGCGAGGTCACCGAGCCGTTAGACGTCGGGTCGAGGTACCACATCCGCTCGGAGGAGAGGCCGAACACCTTGCCGTTCGGCGCGACCCAGGCGCGGGGATACCAGAACCGGTTGAAATCGGGGCCGAACGCCTCGCGGCTCTTGGCGCCGAACAGGCTGCGCCAGTTCTGGCCATCGTAGATCTCCGGCGTCATGCCGGTCATCAGGCCCTTGTCGATGCTGCCCTGGGGATCGGCCCAGCCGCCCTGATAGGGGTAGGAGCCGCCCATGATGAGCTGCTGGCCGTTGGGCAGGGTCAGCATGGTGGAATAGTAGCGGTCGTTGGCAAGCTGCGCCCCGATGGCCGAGATGCCGTTGGCGGCCGTGTTCACGACGACGCTGCCCTTGTCGGTGCCGTTGTCGAAGATGCCGCCGGACACGAGCAGCGAGCCATCGGCCTGGAAGGCTTGCGCCGCGCAGAAGCTGTTGATCTTGGCGATGCCCTGCAGGGTGACGTGGCTGTTGTCGCCCAGGCCCGCATAGGGGTTCCACACATCGAAGGTCCGACCGTCCTGGGTGCCGGGATTGCCGCCGGGCGTGCCGAACGAGACCACCTTGCCCGACGGCAGGAGGCTCATGTGGATCGCGTTCATCGGCCAGCCGGTCACGCCCGACCACATGCCGACGGTGGGCGCCGCGTCGGGAATCGCGAGGTTGGCCATCAGCGGATCCTGGACCGGGTTGACCACGATCCCGAACTTGGCCGCCTGCGCCGGGCTCAGGAAGCCCGTGGCCAGCATCGTGGCCGAGAGCAGGGCGGTCCGGCGGGCGCGGGCCCGGCCGGAGGCCGCGTCGCGTCGCATCATGTCGTCACTCCGTTCAGTCGATCGGGAAAAGGGTCGGACGGGGAGGCGGAGCGCCGCTCGTCGCGGGAATAGGTCGCGAAACCGGCGCTCAGGGCTGAGGGCCCGATGCCGTCCGGCCGGCGGTCGGGGCCGCGCCGCGCGGGGGCCGCCCGACCCCGTCCTCGAAGGTTTCGAGGACGGTGAGGTCGGCCAGCAGCCGGGGAGCATCGAGCGGGTCGCTGCCATAAGTCATGGCGAGCTCGCCGCGCCGGTCGAACAGAAGCAGGGTCGGGGGCGGCTCGGGCAGCAGGCGTTCGGGATAGTGCAGCCGGGCCATGACCGCCGCGTTGGCGGGGGCGTCGGTGCCGAGGAAGCGCAGGGGGGTCGTCGGCCCGACCAGCCCGTCGGCGAGGGCCCGCAGGCGCCCCGCGTCGTCGCGGGCCGGATCGGTGCCGAGCGCCACGAAGCGCACCCGCTCGCGCAGGCGCTCGGGCAGGGCGCGGGCGAGCTTGTCGAGTTCGAGGGTGCGGACGGCGCAGACGACGGTGCATTCGCCGTTCACGAACGACACGATCACGAGCCGGTCATGCAGCGTCTCGGCGGTGATGCGCGCCCCGTGCTGGTCGAGGCGCGGCGGAGAGGCCGCCAGGGGCTGGAGCAGGCCGGCCAGATCACTCGGCCGGACCGCCTGTTCCGGCGCGGCGGCCTTCGGTCCCGTCGTCGCCAGGACGAGGAGGCCGAATGTTGCCGCGAAGGCTTGACTGACGATCGAAGGCATTGCGCGGGGCGTCGAAGTCTTGTCGAGTGAAAGTGGTGTGATCCTCGGCGATAGGCGTTGATAAAAGGTGTGGCCGGTTTGCGAAGGATGGTTTTGACGGCGATAACCTGAACGGAATGTTGTTTTGGCCCCGATCTGCCCGAGAAGTCCGGCGAAGACGGCTTCCAGACCCTTGCCGGGAGACGCGGGTGCCCCGGCTCGATTCGACACGGCCGGGCCCCGGCGCAGCGGGCGGGATCGCTGATATACCGCGACTTCGGAAGGAATCCGTTTTTAGGTTTTCGCGCGCGGGTTTTGCGTGATCCCTTCAGGAATGGCAGGGCTGATTCTGTCTCCTGACGATCGCGGGCATTTCCTGGCGCTGATGCGGCGCCAGCTCAACAGTGCCGTGCATCGGCGCCTGAACGTGCTTCTGCTCCTCGACGACGGCTGGACGCCGGCCCGGATCGCCGCGGCGCTGTATCTCGACGAGAGCTCGGTGGCGGAACACCGCACCCTCTACTCTGAGCGCGGCCGGGCCGGCGTCGAGAGCTTGGCCTACCCGGGACGGGTGTCGCGCCTGTCGGCCGCTCAGCGGGCCGCCCTGTCGGAGTGGATC
>NZ_FOSV01000005.1 GCF_900114375.1 Methylorubrum salsuginis
ATTCCGAACCGAAGGGCACGTTCCCACGTGTTACTCACCCGTCTGCCGCTGACCCCGAAGGGCCCGCTCGACTTGCATGTGTTAAGCCTGCCGCCAGCGTTCGCTCTGAGCCAGGATCAAACTCTCAAGTTGAAGAGTTGATCTCAGCTGATCACAACATAAACGGAGTGCTCACATCCGTAGCCAAGGCGTTTCCACCAAGGCCCGGTGAGCTCCGAAACGTCGGTCCAGCTTCATCTCTTAACGGCCCAGCCTCTCAGCCGAACCCGCAAGGACTTGAACAAGCCGTCCGCGTTTCTCTTTCTCGATATCTACTTGTCAAAGAGCTGCACCCGTTTAACCGAGTGCCGATATTGAAGTCAAGTGGCAATTAGCTTTGGTCTGTGCCGTCCGCGTCTTGCCGTTGTCTTCTTTAGTCTTTCCGGGCGGGCCGGTTTGTCTCGGCGCCGCGTCGGGAGCCGTCGTATAGGGGGGGCGGATCGGGGTGTCAACAGCCTGTTTTCCGAGGCTCACGATCGCCGCACAGGCCCCCATAGCCGACCGGCCGAGCGATCCCGGCTCGGGCTCTCCGGGTTGAGGT
Source organism: Methylorubrum salsuginis (assembly GCF_900114375.1). Taxonomy (GTDB): domain Bacteria; phylum Pseudomonadota; class Alphaproteobacteria; order Rhizobiales; family Beijerinckiaceae; genus Methylobacterium; species Methylobacterium salsuginis. The sequence goes on from NZ_FOSV01000005.1 coordinate 581, forward strand.
CGGAGGCGGAAGGCTTCAGGAGCCGGATCGCCGCCGTGCCGGCCTTGGGCCGGAGCGATGAGAGGAGATGGGGGTGGGGCGCCGCTACGGCCTTGAGATTCGCAGCCTGACGGCCGCCGATGCTCCCGGGCTCGCCGAGATGCTGGCGGCAGCCGGTCGGCCGGTGACCGGAACGGATCTGTCCGGGCGTCTGGATCGGCTCCGGCACAGCGCCGGAACGGCGCTCATCGCCCTCGAATGGGGGCCGCCGAGCGGGATCGTCGTGCTGCACTGGTATCCGGCGCTTCTCGATGCGGCTCCGGTCGCGCAGATCACCACCCTCTTGGTCGCCCCCGACGACCGCCGCCGCGGCATCGGGCGGCAACTCCTGAAATCTGCCGCGCAGGCCGCGCGGCTGGCCGGCTGCGACAGCCTTCAGCTTCTGGCCGGGCCGGAGAGGGCGGAGCTCGCCGATTTTTGCCGGGCCACCGGCTTCGTGGATGGGCCCGGCGGGTTCGTCCGGCCGCTGCGCAAGAAAGGGTGAATCAGGGTGGGCCGGTCATGGCACCAGCCACCATCCGAGGCCGATCAGGGCAGCGGCGCCGAGCACGATCCCGGCATAGAGCGGCATCACCCATCGGTTGGGCCCCTGACCCGTCGCCATCAGGGCGGCGCGCAGGCGGCGCGGATGCGCTTCCTGCCGGCGCGCCTCGGCGATGCGGGCCGGCTCCGGCGGACGGCCCGCGGCCTCGTCGTCGGTGCCGAGCGGCGACAGGCCGGGATCGTGGGCCGCGACCTTGTCGCCGGTGACGCCCGCGTCGATCTGCGCCTTCAACTGCGCCACGGTGGGGTGCGCCGAGGCGGGAGGCGCCTCGGGGGCCCGGTCGGCCGGGGGCGGCGGAGTCTCGGAGCGGAACGCCATCGGCGGAGCCTCGGCGATCAGCGGGCGCTGCCGCCGGTTCCTCCACCGCCGCTGCCCTGCGGGATCGCCCGCTCGGGCTGGCCGGCATTGCCGCCCGCCGCCGAGTTGGTCGTGATGGTGTCGGCGCCGGTGGGCCCGGGGGCGATGACGTAGTCGACGCCGTTGCCGGTGACGTTCTGCTGGCGCTGGATGATCGTGCCGGGCGGGAAGCGTCCGGGCGGGCCGTCGAAGGGCTGAGCCTGGGCGCCGGCCGCGCCCAGGGCGGTCAGGACGGCGGCGGTGAGAACCGGGAGACGCATCGGTCTATCCTTGGCGTGTGCAGGGATGGGGCCGGCGCGGAGGCGGCGGCACGCGCATCGTCCCTGAACAATCCCGCTCGTCCCGGCCCAGTTTCCGCACGATGTCGCGATCCTTACCGGCGAAAGGCAGGAGATGCGTGCAATTCGAGCGAAGCCGTCAGTCCGCCGTTCAATCGATGCTGCCAGCCTTGGATTCTGGATAATGGATCGAGCGGACCATGCTGATAGGCGTAGAGCGGCGGATCGACCCGCGCCATCGGGTCGGCGAAGGCGGCACCGTGGCGCTCGACGAGCACACCACCATTGGCTGCCTCGTCCACGACATCTCGGCGAGCGGCGTGCGCATCACCCTGCCGGATGCGTCCGCGATCCCGGAGGTGTTCCTGCTCAGCGCTTCGTGCCTGCCGGAGGCCGCGGTCTGCCGCGTGGTCTGGCGCGACGACGAGACCGTCGGCGCGCGCTTCGAGGGCTGAGGCGAGAGCGCGACCGGCTTTTCGGGACGAGCCGATGTACCGGGAGGGGGCGTTTCCGGATGCTCTTCATCGCGCGCCGGCGCCGCGTCTCTCGATGCGGATCGCGTCGAAGGGATCCGACCTGCCATCTGCACCGTCGCCGCGCAGGCCCGCCGCCATGGCTTCGCAGCGGCCGATCCGAGGCGCAGGACGTGAACGCATCCTCGCCTTGCCGGCGCCGGGGACAATACTGCCTAATTTCTACGTAATTTTGTATTAAGCCAGATATCGACGACGATAATCAAATTTATTCCATCCCAGCGCGTGCGGGTCGGCACTTTGTGTTCGGGCGGCGCGTCCCACATCTCCTGGCGTCCGGATTTATTCTTTCAGCGACCAGGGAGCGCCGATGGCCGAACCACGCCGTCAATCCATTCGTCGTCTCGACCGTCGGGCGGTCGAGTTCGTCGCACGAGCTCACCGACCGAGACGGGAAGCCACCGAGACGGACGGAGGGCTGAACGGCCGATCCGGCTCGATCCGGGCAGGGTTCGCCGTCGAGACGGGGCGGGTCGCCGACATCGGACGCGATGAGGCGACACGGCGTCCTTCGCTCGCACCGAATGCCCGTCGCACGAGCCTGCCGACCGGGAGGCGGATCTGACGATGGGCGCCGCCGATCACCGTGATTTTTCGGCTTCGAAAGCCTGGAAACTCGTTGTCCGGATCTTGAAGCCGGAGGCGGGCTTCGTCTGGATCGCGATCATCTACGGCGTGGCCATCGCCCTGTTCGGCCTCGCCACGCCGGTTTCCGTCCAGCTTCTCATCAATTCCGTCACGAACACGGCGCTCCCCAAACCGCTGTTCGTTCTATCCGGCTTGCTGCTTCTGCTACTGGTCATCGCGGCCGGCCTGAGCGCCGCCCGCGTCTACGTGATGGCCTTGTTCGAGCGCCGCGCTTTCGCACGCATCGTCGCCGAGATCACCCTGCGGGCCGTCCATGCCCGGGATCTCCGTTCCGACGAGGCTCGACGCGACGATCTGTTCAACCGCTTCTTCGATGTCGTCACGGTGCAGAAGGCCGTCCCGTCGCTCTTGACCGGCGGCTTCGCGATCATCCTGCAATCCGTCATCGGTCTCGTGCTGACGAGTTTCTACCACCCGTTCTTCCTCGCCTTCAACGGCGTGCTGATCGTCCTGCTGTTCCTGATCTGGTCGCTCTGGGCCGGGCCGGCGGTGCGGTCCGCCGTCGATGTCAGCCATGCCAAGCACGAGACGGCCCGCTGGCTCGAAGGCGTCGGCGACGCCAAGGGGCTCTACAACAACAGCCGCCAGCTGGATTTCGTGATGAAGCGGTCCGAGGCGATGACCTCGGCCTACGTTCGGGCGCACCGGCGGCACTTCCGCCACACCTTCGCGCAGACGCTCGGCTTCCTCCTGCTCTACGCCCTGGCCAGTGCCGGCCTGCTGGCGCTGGGGGGATGGCTGATCCTGCAGAACCAGCTGTCGATCGGGCAGCTCGTTGCGGCCGAACTCGTCCTGTCGGGCGTGTTCTATGGAATCTCGCAATTCGGCCGGTACTTGAAGACGTACTACGAACTCGTCGCCTCCGTGCACGAGCTGTCGCTGTTCTACGAGATCGAGCAGGAGAGCGACGACCCCGGGCGATCGGTCGGCGGACCCGTCAGCGGGGCTTTGCGCCTCAGGGATGTCGAGGCCGGGCCGTACCGCTTCGACTTCTCCGTGGCGAGCGGCGCACATCTCGCGGTGCTCGCCAGCGTCGAAGCCGAGCAGGCGTTCGCGGCCCTTCTGGAAGGCTCGGCACGCCCGCAGCACGGGATCGTCACCATCGGCGGGGCCGATCTGGGCGCCTACGCCATGCATCGTCTGCGATCGGAGGTGCAGGTTCTGGATCGCCTGTCGATCGCCGGGACGACGATCCGGGAACATCTTTCCCTCGCGGACGACGCGGCCGGATCGGCGCCCCTCGACAGCCTGGAGGTGCTCGGCCTGTCGGAGCGCATCGCGCGCCTGCCGCACAAGCTCGATACGCCGCTGGCGCCTTCGGGCCTGCCCCTGTCGACCGGTGAGATGCTCGCCCTCAAGCTCGCGGCCGTCCTGATCCGACCGCCGAAGCTTCTGATGCTGTCGGCGCTCTACGACCTTGTTCCTCCGGACCGGCTGAGGGCCGCGCTGGAGAAGCTCCGGCAGAGCGGAACGACGGTGCTGCACTTCACCCGCAGACCCGAGGCCCTGGCCTGTGACGGCTACCTGCTGGTCTGCCCCGACGAACAGATCCGCTTCGCGGACATCGAGAGCCTCATGGACCGGATGAAGAAGGAGGGGACGAACCATGCTCTCGCGGCCTGAGCATCTGCGCCATTTTCCCACCTTGGGGGCGATCAACCCGCCGCGCGCAGCCATCGTGCTGAGCTGGATGCTGGGGATCGGCATCGGCCTCACCCTGGCCCTGCTGCTCACCGTGCCGTGGGTCCAGACGGCGGCCGGAGCGGGCCGGGTGATCGCACCGAACCCGGCCGACCGCGTGCAGGCGATCACGGCGCTCGTTCAGGGCCGCGTGGAGCGGTGGTACGTCGAGGACGGGCAGGAGGTGCGCGAAGGCGACGAGATCGTCCAACTCGTCGATAACGATCCGCTTCTGCTGAAGCGGCTCGAGGCCGAGCGCGAGCAGGTCGAGGCGGAGATCACGGCGGCTCAGAAAGCGGTTCGGGTCGCCGAAGGCGAGGTCGACCAGATCAAGGGGGCGGTCGAGAAGGGTTATGTGACGCGCCGCAATTTCGAGGCGGCGCAGATCCGCGTGGCCGAGCGCCGTGCGCGGCTGGCCGAGGCGAAGGCGAAGCTCGCCCGCCTCGAAGTGTCGATGAACCGCCAGTCGGCGCAGCTCGTCCGCGCCCCGCGCGACGGACGGATCCTGCACATCAATGCCGCGACCGGGTCCACGCTGGTCAATCCCGGCGAACCCCTCGCGACGCTGGCTCCGCATGCGCCCGACCGCGTGGTCGAGTTGATGGTCAGCGGCCTCGATGTGGCGCTGATCCGACACGGCTACCCGGTCCGTCTCGCCTTCGAAGGCTGGCCGGCGATCCAGTTCAGCGGCTGGCCCTCGGTCGCGCACGGCATGTTCGACGGGCAGGTGCGGTCGGTCGATCCATCCGCCCAACCGAACGGCCTGTTCCGGGTGCTGGTCGAGCCGGTTCCCGGACGACCCGAGTGGCCCACCTCGGCCTTCATTCCCCTCGGCGCCAAGGTGCGGGGCTGGGTCCAGATGGAGACGGTTACGATCGGCTACGAACTCTGGCGCAAGCTCAACAACTTCCCACCCGAGTTCGGCCGCTCTCGACAGAACGAGCACGGACCGATCCCCCCGAGCCGGCCCGGAACGACCTGATCGAGCCCGCCAACCGTTCGGGCGCCGCCCCCTCCCCTCACCGCAGGCCGGCGAGCGCGTCCCCGCCATAGGTCGCCGCCGTCGCCCGCAGGTGGCGGTCGTACTGGGCGCGGTAGGCCTCGTCGCTCAGGATCTCGCTGTCCGGCAGGTCGAGGCCGGTGCCGAATTCATGGACGAGATCGAGCCCGCGCAGGCGCGGCACCGGCAGCACGTCGCCCGCCGCCGCCTGCGCCATCTCGCCGTAGAGCCCTTCGAGGCGGCGGACCAGCAGCGGGGTGTCGAACAGGAGGCAGCTGTCGCGGCCCGCAAGCAGCCGCTCGCGCGTCGGGCGTAAGGTGGACGGATCGCGGCCGTAGGCGACGGCGCGGGCCACGTAATCCTCGCCGGTATGGCAGACCATCTCGCCGATGCCCGCCGCCCGCACGAGGCTGGCGCAGACCCGGGCGGCGAAGCTGCGGCCCAGCAGCGTCAGCACCGGCACGCCCATCCAGAGGGCGTCGGCGGCGGTGGTGTGCGAGCCGTAGGGGAAGGTGTCGAGGAAGAGGTCCGCCAGCGGATAGCGGGCGAGGTGGTGCGGGTTGGCCCGCTTGTCGGCGAAGACCAGCCGCTCCGGCGCGACGCCGCGGGCGGAGGCCGCCTGACGGAGGCGGTCGTTGGTCTCGTCGGTGCCGGTGAGCAGCCAGAGCACGCTGCCGGGGACCTGCGACAGGATCTCCATCCAGCGCGCGAAGACGCGCTCGGTGATCTTCTGCATGCCGTTGAGCGAGCAGAACACGAAGCCGTCCTCGGGCAGGCCGAGATCGGTCCGGCTCGGGCGCTCGGCCGCCACCGTGCGGCGGCGGTCGTTCGGCTGGTAGCAGGGCAGCCGCAGCACCGATTCGGAGACGGTGTATTCCAGCTCGCGCGGAAGGATCGTGTCGTCGGCGATGAGGTAGTGGTGGAACGGCGAGGCCATGGTGCCGGGGAAGCCGAACCAGTTCACCGAGACCGGTGCGGGCCGCAGGGCGAAGACGCGGGTGCGGGCATCCTTGGTGTAGCCGTTGAGATCGACCAGGATGTCGATCTCGTGGGAGCGGATCAGCCGGGCGGCCTCGATGTCGCTCACGCCGGTCAGGTCATGCCAGTGATCGACCCCGGCCTTGGTCCGCTGATGGGTCGCGTCCGAGGCCGGCACGCCGCAATAATAGCCGAACACCTCGCAGACCGTGCGGTCGTGCTGCTCCACCACCTCGGTCATCGAGAAGCCGACCGCGTGCTCGCGGAAATCGGACGAGACGTAGCCGATCCGCAACGGGCCGGGGCGGCGGTTGCGCGGATCGAGCGGCGGCAGCGCCTCGGCCGGATCGACGGTGAGCCCGATCGAGGTGCGGCAGTAGCGGTGGGAATTGGCCAGCAGGAAGACCGGGTCGTCGGTGTAGCAGGCGGCCGAGAGCGGCGAGATGCCGGCCACGAGGTCGGCATGCTTCATCGTCCCGACATCGGCCATCAAGGGCCACTTGCACTGGCGCTGGCGGAGCGCGATCCAGTGCTGGACCACGTCGGGCTGGTGCGGGTTCAGCTCCAGCGACTGGCGCAGGGTGTCCTCGGCGAGCGCGTCGCTGTTGGAGGTCTCCAGCACCCGGCCGATCTGCTTGAGCGCGATGGTCTTGAAGTTCAGGTTCTCGCCGTTCAGCGCGGGCAAGGCGGTCGCCACGCCGTTCCAGGCGCTCACCGCGGCGCCGACCTGGCCGAGCCGCTCCAGGGCGCTGCCGAGATTGATCTGGGCGGCGTAGAAGTCGGGCTTGAGCCGGGCGGTCTCGCGCAGGACGTTGACGGCACCGGTCACGTCCTTCTGGTCGGACAGGGCCATGCCGTAGTTGAACATCGCCGCATAGAGCAGCGGATGGTCGGGGTTCAGCGCGATCCAGCTCTTGTAGAGTTCGATCGTCAGCTCGGGCCGGCCGGCCTGCTTCAGCGTCTCGGTGGCGTGGACGAGGCCGGCGAGGTCGAGCTGCCCGGCCCGGATGCGCGCCAGTTCCCGCTCTTGCAGTTCGGCTGCCTCGAGAGTGTCCGCCCGTCCTGCCGCCATGATCGTGCCCGCTGCCGCGATGTTCGCCGAGGCCTCCGCCCGTTCCCGCGCGTCCGTTCCAGCGGGACGTTCCGCGAGGTCTGTCGAGGGCCCCGGCCCATCAGGTCAGGTTTTGGTTAATGGGCGGTTTCGACCGGTACTGAACAGGTTTCGAGCGGCCCGACCCAAAAGCCCCCATGGCAAAACCGCCGACCGCGACCCTCTCGGATCGCGACCGGCGGCTTCGCGGTCGCTTCGGCCCCGGCGCCGGAGCGCCGGGAGGGCCGCCTGTGCGTCAGCCCATCAGGGTCACGAGGGCGTTCACCTGCGAGTTCGTCATGCCGGCGATCTGCGTCTTGGTGAAGGCGCCGCCCTGCGTCGTCGTCAGCGAGGCGATGTCGGTCGTGTTGAGGCCCGCGATCTGGGTCTTGCTCAGGCCACCGATCACCGTGGTCGAGAGGCCGTCGATCTGCGTCGTCGTCAGGGCCGCGATCGCGGTGGAGCCGAGGCCCTTGACTTGGGTGGTGGTGAGCGCGCCGACCTGGGTCGAGGTCAGGCCGCCGATCTGGGTGGTCGTCAGCGCAGCCATCTCGGTCGAGGTCAGGCCCCCGACCTGGGTCGTCGACAGCGCGGCGATGTCGGTGGAGGCCAGCCCCTTCACCTGGGTGGTGGTCAGCGCCCCGAGCAGCGTCGAGGTCAGGCCGCCGATCTGGGTCGAGGTCAGGTCGGCGATGTCGGTGGAGGAGAAGCCGACGATCTGGGTCGTGGTCAGCGCCCCGAGCTGGGTCGTCGTCAGGCCGCCGAGCTGCGTGGTGGTCAGCGCGTCGAGCTGGGACGACTTGAAGCCGACGATCTGAGTCGTGGTCAGCGCCGCGACCTCGGTGGTGGTCAGGCCCTTCACCTGGCTCGAGGAGAGGCTCCCGAGCTGGGTCGTGGTCAGGCCGCGCACCTGGGTCGTGGTCAGCGCCCCGAGATCCGTCGAGGAGAAGCCCTTGACCTGGGTCGTCGTCAGCGCCGCGAGCTGGGTCGTGGTCAGGCCGCCGAGCTGGGTCGTCGTCAGCGCGTCGAGCTGGGTGCCGTACAGGCCGCCGAGCTGCGTCGTGGTGAGCGTGCCGATCCCGGTCGAGGTGAGGCCGGCGACCTGCGTCGTGGAGAGGTACTTGATCTGGGTCGCCGTCAGGCCGCCGACCTGGGTCGTCGTCAGGTCGCCGAAATCTGTCGAGGACAGGCTCTTCATCTGCGTCGTGCTGATCGCGCCGAGCTGGGTGGTGGTGAGCGACTTGAGCTGGGTCGAGGTCAGCGCGTCGAGCTGGCTGCCGGAGAAGCCCACGAGCTGGGAGGTGGTCAGCGCGGCGACTTCGGTGGTGGTCAGGCCGCCGAGCTGGGTCGTGGTCAGGCCGCCGAACTGCGTGGCCTTGAGGCCGCCGACCTGGGTGGTGGTGAGACCGCCGAGCTGGGTCGTCGTCAGCCCCTTGAGCTGGGTCGTGTTGAGGCCGCCGAGCTGAGCCGAGGTCAGACCGCCGACCTGGGTGGTCGAGAGCGCGCCGAGCTGGCTCGAGGTCAGGCCCACGAGCTGCGTCGAGGTCAGCGCGCCGAGCCCGGTCGAGGTGATCGCCCCGGCCTGCGTCGTGGAGAGCGCGGCGAGCTGGGCCGACTTGAGGCCGCCAAGCTGGGTCGTGGTCAGCGCGCCGAGATCGGTGGTGGAGAGCCCGCCGACCTGCGCGGTCGAGAGCGCGCCGATCTGGCCCGAGGTGAGACCGCCGAGCTGGGTCGTCGTCAGCGCGCCGACCTGCGCGGAGGTGAGGCCCGCGAGCTGGGTCGAGGTCAGACCGCCGACCTGCGTCGAGGTCAGGCCGCCGATCTGCGTCGTGGACAGGGCCTTCAGGTCGGTCGAGGTGAAGCCCTTGACCTGGGTGGTCGTGAGCGAGCCGAGCTGCGTCGTGGTCAGGCCGCCGAGCTGGGTCGAGGTCAGGGCGTCGAGCTGCGTCGCCTTGAAGCCGTCGAGCGAGGTGGTGGAGAGCCCCGCGACCTGGGTCGAGGTCAGGCCGCCGACCTGCGCGGTCGAGAGCGCGCCGAGCGCGGTCGTGGTCAGGCCGTTGAGCTGCGTCGTCGAGAGCGCACCGATCTGTGCGGTCTTCAAGCCGGCGAGCTGGGTGGTCGTGAGGGTCCCGAGCTGGGTCGTGGTGAGGCCGCCGAGCTGGGTCGTGGTCAGGGCGCCGAGCTGCGTCGTCTTCAGGCCGCCGAACTGGGTGGTCGAGAAGGCAGCGAGATCGGTGGTCGAGAGGCCGCCGAGCTGCGCCGTCCCGAGCGCGCCGAGCTGCGTCGTGGTGAGGCCGCCGAGCTGCGTCGTCGTCAGCGCGCCGAGCTGGGTCGAGGTCAGGCCGCCGACCTGGGTGACCGTCAGCGCACCGAGCTGGGTGGTGGTGAGACCGCCGACCTGCGTCGTGGTCAGGCCCTTCAGATCCGTCGAGGACAGGCCGCCGACCTGAGTGGTCGTGAGGCCGCCGAGCTGCGTCGTGGTCAGGCCGCCGAGCTGGGTCGAGGTCAGGGCGTCGAGCTGCGTCGCCTTGAAGCCGGTCAGCGCCGTGGTGGTCAGGCCCGCGACCTGGGTCGAGGTCAGGCCGCCGAGCGCGCTGGTGGTGAGGCCGCCGACCTGCGTTGTGGTCAGGCCGTTGAGCTGGGTGGTCGAGAGCGCGCCGAGTTGCGACGTCTTGAACCCGCCGAGCTGGGTCGTGGTGAGATTCGACAGCTGGGTGGTGGTCAGACCGCCGACCTGGGTGGTGGTCAACCCGCCGAGCTGGCTCGTCTTGAGGCCGCCGAGCACGGTGGTGCTCAGCCCGCCGAGGGTCGTGGTGGTGAGGCCGCCGAGCTGCGCCGTCGAGAGCGCGCCGAGCCCGGTGGTGGTCAGGCCGTTGAGCTGCGTCGTCGAGAGCGCCGCGAGCTGGGTCGAGGTCAGGCCGCCGAGCTGCGTCACCGTGACGGCGGCGAGCTGGGTGGTGGTGAGGCCGCCGACCTGGGTGGTGGTCAGGGCCTTCAAGTCGGTCGAGGTGAAGCCCTTGACCTGGGTGGTCGTGAGCGAGCCGAGCTGCGTCGTGGTCAGGCCGCCGAGCTGGGTCGAGGTCAGGGCGTCGAGCTGCGTCGCCTTGAACCCGGTCAGCGCCGTGGTGGTCAGGCCCGCGACCTGGGTCGAGGTCAGGCCGCCGACCTGCGTGTTCGAGAGCGCGCCGAGCGAGGTGGTGGTCAGGCCGTTGAGCTGCGTCGTCGAGAGCGCACCGAGCTGGCTCGACTTGAACCCGCCGAGCTGGACCGTGCCGAGATTCGACAGCTGCGTCGTCGTGAGACCGCCGAGCTGCGTCGTCGTGAGACCGCCGATCTGCGTGGTCTTGAAGCCGTTGACCTGGGTGGTCGACAAGGCGGCGAGATCGGTGGTGGAAAGGCCGCCGAGCTGCGCCGTGGCGAGCGAGCCGAGCTGCGTCGTGGTCAGGCCGCCGAGCTGCGTCGTCGTCAGCGCGCCGAGCTGGGTCGAGGTCAGGCCGCCGACCTGGGTGATCGTCAGCGCACCGAGCTGGGTCGTGGTGAGACCGCCGACCTGCGTCGTGGTCAGGCCCTTCAGGTCGGTCGAGGTCAGGCCGCCGACCTGGGTGGTGGTGAGGCCGCCGAGCTGCGTCGTCGTCAGCCCGCCGAGCTGGGTCGCGGTCAGGGCGTCGAGCTGCGTCGCCTTGAAGCCGGTCAGCGCCGTGGTGGTCAGCGCCGCGATCTGGGTCGAGGAGAGGCCGCCGAGCGAGCTGGTGGTGAGGCCCCCGAACTGGGTCGTGGTCAGGCCGTTGAGCTGGGTCGTCGAGAGCGCGCCGACCTGGGTCGTCTTGAACCCGCCGAGCTGGGTCGCGGTGAGGTTCGACAGCTGGGTGGTGGTGAACCCGCCGATCTGGGTCGTGCTCAGGCCGGCGAGCTGGCTCGTCTTGATGCCGCCGAGCACGGTGGTGCTCAGCCCGCCGATGGTGGTGGTGGTGAGGCCGCCGAGCTGGGACGAGGCGAGCGCGCCGATCCCGGTGGTGGTCAGGCCGTTGAGCTGGGTGGTCGAGAGCGCCGCGAGCTGGGTCGAGGTCAGGCCGCCGAGCTGCGTCGCCGTAACGGCGCCGAGCTGGGTCGTGGTCAGGCCGCCGAGCTGGGTCGTCGTCAGCGTCTTCAGGTCGGTCGAGGACAGGCCGCCGAACTGGGTCGTGGTCAGCGTGCCGAGCTGGGTGGTGGTGAGGCCGCCGAGCTGCGTCGCGCTCAAGGCGTCGAGCTGCGTCGCCTTGAAGCTGCCGATCTGCGTGGTGGTGATCGCGCCGACATCGGTGGAGGACAGGCCGCCGAGCTGATTGAGCGTCAGGGCGCCGATCTGGGTAGTGGACAAGCCCGCGATCTGGGTCGAGGTCAGGCTGTCGATGTCCGTCGAGGTCAGGCCGAGGAACTGGGTGGTGTTGAAGCTCGCCAGCTGCGTCGTCGAGAGCGCGCCGAGCTGGACCGAGGTCAGGGCGTCGAGCTGAGCGGCGGTGAGGCCGGTGAGCTGCGTCGTGGTGAGCGCGGTGACCGCGGTGGTGGTCAGGCCCGTGATCTGCGTCGAGGAAAGGCCGCCGAGCTGCGTGGTCGAGAACCGGCCGAGCTGCGTCGTGGTGAGCGTACCGATGTCGTTCGACTGCAGGGCGGAGAGCTGCGTCGTGGTCAGGTTGCCGATCTGGGTGGTCGTGACCGCCTGGAGCTGGGTGCTCGACAGCGCGTCGAGCTGGACGCTGGTCAGGCCCGCCAGCTGCGTGGTGTTGATCGTCTGGAGGTTGGTGGTGGTCAGCACGCCGAGCTGGGTCGAGGTCAGCACCTCGATCTGGGTCGCGGCGAAGGCGGCCATGTCCGTGGTGGTGAGCCCGGCGATCGTCGTCGTCGAGAGCCCCATGACCTGGGTGGTGGTGAGATCGGAAATGATCGAGGCCACGGTCCGCTCCAACACCCGATAAACGCTGCCGCCGGCGGGCGGCCGAAATCCGTCGCCTCGGTCGGGTCGAGGCGGAGCGGTTCTGATCCTGGGGAGCAGTCTCGAAGGCGGCGATCCGGCCCGGGCGGGGATCGCTCGCTCGGGAGGCGACGGCCCCTTGCGGTGCCTGCTCGCGTCGTCCCGAAGCCCTTGAGCCCCGCGTCCGGCCTTTTCGGCGCATTGGACGCCCTTTGGTCCGATATGCGCGGCGACGTGTTAAAGCCTGTTTAAGTCCTCCGCCCAAACCGGGCGTTTACAGCCTTTGTCGGGTCCGCTCGCGGGATTGATGAATCGCTGGATAACGATGTCAGTCGAGAGCGACCCTTTGGCCGGCCAAGCACGGCTCACGGCTCGCGAATGCTCTCGTCGAAGCCGCGGATCAGCGGATAGATGAAGTAGGAGATGACGCTCCGGGTGCCGACCTTGATTTCGGCCGTCACGCTCATGCCGGGGATCGGCCGCGTGCCCTCGGGCAGCGCGCGCAGATGGTCGCCGGTGAGCTCGACCTGCCCGCGATGGGTCAGGACCGAGGCGTTCGGGCCGGCGCCCGGCGCCTGCGCCGTCTCCATCCGCACCGAGCGCAGGCGGCCCGACAGGGTGCCGTGGCGCTGGTAGGGGAAGGCGTCGAGCTTCACCATCACCTCGTCGCCGGGCTTGGCGTAGCCGGCGTCGCCCGCGCCGATCATCACCTCGGCGAAGAGCGGAGCATCGAGGGGCAGCAGCGTCAGCACCGGTTCGGCCGGCTGCACCACGGAGCCGACCGAGCGCCGGGCGAGATCGAGCACCACGCCGTCCTCGGGGGCGGTGAGCACCACGAGGTCGTTCATCCGGTTGGCCTTCACGAGGCTCTCGGCGACGCCCTTCGCCTCCTTGCGTGCCTTGACCAGGGCCTCCATCAGCTCGCTGCGCCAGCGATCCGCGAAGACCTGCCGCTCGGCCCGCTTGGCCGCGAGCTGATTCTCCAGCTCGTTGCGGCGGTTGCTCTCCTCCTGGCGGTCGCGCTCGGCCTTGAGGCGGCTCACCGAGGCGCCGAGATACTGCACCCGCGAGGCGACCGTCTTCCGGTAGAGCTGCGAATACATCTGTTCCAGTTCGGAATAGACGTCGAACTGAAGCTCGGCCGAGCGGGCGTTGATGCCCGCCGCCGCGAAGCTCCCCGTGAGCCGGGCGATCTCGGCATCGAACGAGCGCAGCTGCGCCTCGAATTGCGAACGGCGCTGCCGGTACAGGCTGGTCTGGAGCGCCACGTCCGGCCCCTCACCGGTAAAGCGCGGCGGCTGGTCGGCCAGTTCCGCCTCCAGCCGTTCGAGTTCGGCCCGCAACGCCTCCTGCTGCGCCACCAGCGCACCGCGGTCGGCCTGGGCGAAGGTGGGGTCGAGGCGGGCCAGCACGTCGCCCTTGCGCACGGTGTCGCCGGCCTTCACCCGCAACTCGCGGATGATCGAGAGCTGGAGCGGCTGGAGCACGACGTTCGGCGCGTCGGCGAGCAGGCGCCCGGAGGACGAGACGATGATGTCGACCTTGACCAGGCTGGCGGCGAGCGTCAGCGCGGCGACGAGGCCGACGACGCCGTAGAGGGTGCCCCGCATGGCGCCGGGCGGGCGTTCGGCGAAGAGGGCGTCGAGATCCTGGGGCTCCTCGCGCAAGGCGGCCCGCGCCCGCACGGCCCCGTCGACGGTGCGCCGGGTCCAGGCGGCGGCGCCCGACAGCCGCGCGCGGCGGGCGGGGGGCAGGCTCGGCACGTCCGGCGGCTTCGGGCGGCGCAGCCTCACTGGAAATGCCTCGTCTGCTGGTGCCAGAGGCGCTGATAGACCTCGCAGCGTTCGACGAGTTCCGCGTGCGGCGCGCAATCGACCACCCGGCCGCGATCGAGCACGAGGATCTTGTCGGCGGAGACCAGCGAGGTCAGCCGGTGCGAGACGATGACCATGGTGCGCCCGTGCGCGATCTCGTCGAGATGCTCCTGCACGATCGCCTCGCTCTCGGGGTCGAGGGCGCTCGTCGCCTCGTCGAAGATCAGCAGGCGCGGGCGCAGCACGAGGGCGCGGGCGATGGCGATGCGCTGGCGCTGGCCGCCGGAGAAGTTGGCGCCGTTCTCCTGCACCAGCGTGTCGTAGGAGGCGGGCAGCCGCTCGATGAACTCGGCCGCGCCCGCCATGCGGGCGGACTCGACGATCTCGGCGATGCTGGCGTCGGGCCGCGCGGCGGCGATGTTCTCACGGATGGTGCCGCGGAACAGGAAATTCTCCTGCAGCACGACGCCGATCTGGGTGCGCAGATGGGGCAGGTCGATCTGGCGCAGGTCGATCCCGTCGAGGCGGATCGCGCCGCCCTGCGCGGTCTGGATGCCCTGGATCAGCCGCGTCACGGTGGTCTTGCCCGACCCCGAGCGCCCGACCACGCCGATCACCTGACCCGGTTCGAGCCGAAAGCTCACGCCGTCGAGGGCGGGCGCGGCCGCCCCCGGATAGCGGTAGGTGACCTCTTCGAATTCCATGCGGCCGGTCAGCTCCGGCTTCATGCCGGACTGGGCCGGATCGCGCTCCAGCGGGTGGGTCATCACCGTGCCGAGCATCTCGACGGCGAGCCGCGTCTCCTGCGATTCGTTGACGAGCGCCACGATCTGGATGAGCGGGCCGGTGACGCGGCCCGCCACCATGTTGAAGGCGATGAGCGCGCCGATGCTGAGCGAGCCGTCGAACACGTCGAGCGCGCCGAGGCCCAGCACGCAGAGCTGCATGCTCTTCTCCAGCCCCGTGGTCATCACGTTGGCGAAGGCCGCGAGCCGTCCGACCGCGGCCCGGCGGGCGACGCCCGTGGCGACCGTCGTGTCCCATTCCTTGAGCCGGGCCGGTTCCAGCGCCAGCGACTTCACGGTGCGCATCCCGTGGATCGTCTCGACGAGATGCGACTGGCGCGAGCCTTCCGCCTGGTAGAGCCGCTGCAGGTGATGGCGGAAGATCGGCACGATGACGCCGATGACGCCGGCGATCGCCAGGGAGAACAGCAGCACGACGATCGTCAGCTTGCCGCTGTAGAAGGCCAGCAGCCCCAGCGTCAGCGGCAGCGTCACCGCGTCGAGCGCCGCCTGGAACAGCCGGCCCGTGAGGAAGTGACGGATCGTGTCGGTCTGCTGGAGGTTGCGCGTCAGCGCGCCCGCGCTCTGCCCCTCGAAGAAGTGCAGCGGCAGGTGCAGCATGTGCCGGAAGGTGCGGGTGGCGAGCCGCGCATCGACCTTGTTGGTCACGTACAGCATCAGGTACTGCCGCACGTAGGAGAACAGGCCGTCGAACAGGATCAGGATCGCGGCGATCAGCATGATCGCGCCCAGCGTCCGGTAGCTCTGATGGCCGAGCGCCTTGTCGATCAGCACCTGGAAGGTGAGCGGCGTGGCGAATCCGATCACCGTCGCCATCACGGCGGCGACCGCGACGTCGCGCAGGTAGCGGCGCTCCCGCAGGATCTCGGGGACGAACCAGCTCAGGCCGAAGGTCTCGGGCTCGGACGCCTGCGTCCTGGCCGGGCGGCACAGCAGCAGCGTGCCCGACCACGCCTCCATGAAGCGCTTCTGCGGGACGGGGACGCCGCCCTGCGATTCGGTCTGGGGATCGAGCACCATCACGCCCGGCCCTTCGGGGCCGTCGGCGGAATCGGTGACGAGAACCCAACTGCCGCTCTTCTGCAGCGCCATCACCGGCCACGCGCCGCCCATGGCGGCGAGGTGCTTCCAGCGCCGCTTGTGCAGCAGCTTGCCCTCCAGCCCTGAGGCGGCCAGCACCCGCAGCATCGAGCCGGCCGGATCCTCCTCGCTGATCCCGGCGATGGCTTCGGGCTTGAGCTGCACGCCCCGGTGCAGCGCCATCACGAACAGGCAGCGGATCGCGGTGTGATGGCGCGAGAGCAGGAAGGAGGCCGGCGCGTTCACGCGATGCTCCTGTCGGGCCGGTGCCGGTTTCGGGCCGCTTCCTCGGACATGACGTTAAGCGCCCACCCCTCAGGCCGCCTGCCGAGCGGCGGCCCGGTGCAGGCCGGTGAGGTAGGCGTCGAGCAGCCTGCCGCCGGTGCGGCGGTCGTGCTCCTGCAGGAGCCGCGCGCAGACATCGAAGGACTTGTAGCAATCGTGCAGGATGCGCGCGGTGACGAGCAGCTGCCGGTCCGAGTAGCTCTCCGGCTTGGTGAAGTCGCGGATGAACAGCGCGTCGGCCCAGACCGCCTGGCTCATCTCGGCGTAGATGTCGCCGTCGAGCATCATCGGGCGGACCATCCGGCTGCGGATCGGGTAGAATCGGTGGAAGACGAAGCCCTGCGCCCGCAGGAACTGGTCCACGTCGGAGAACAGCGGCTGATCGACGTAGAGGGGCAGGAACTCCACCTCCGTGTGGATCACGCAGGCGTCGCGCAGGCGCTCGACGCCGTTGCGGAACACCATCAGCTCGCCGCCCTGGATGTCGATCTTGAGGTAGTCCATGCCCTCCGTGGCCGCCACGTCGTCGAGGCGCACGGTCTCGACCTCCCGGGTCTCCATCACGGTGCCCCAGGCCGAGAAGCCGTGGAAACAATCGAGCACCACCGGGTTCGGCTGCAGCAGCGAGGTCATGCCCTGCGCCCAGCACACCTTCAAGGAATGGCGCCCACCATCGGCGACGGCATGCGGCAGGTAGGTCTCGTGCGGGCCCCTGGCGGCCTCCAGGCGCGCGAGCGCGTCGGGGTTCGGCTCGAAGCCGACCACCTCGGCATCGCCCCCGGCGAGCAGGCCGGCATAGGGCGCCTCGTCGTCGATCGGATTGGCCCCGATATCGACGATCTTCACCTGCGGGGCGAGACCGGTGAGCTGGCGGAAAGCGAAGGGATCGAGCGGAGCGGACATCGGCGGGACCGGTCGTGCGAGGGGGACGGCGTCGGAGGGCCCGGCCTGTCGGGTCGGCGGCGCGCTCGAAGGGCGGACCGGTTCGGCTGCCTGCTCCACGGTTCACCCCTCCGGAGCGGGATCGCTCCGGGACGGACCTTGACCCCCATGGCTCAACATTCGGTTAACCTTGCCGCTCGGATGCGGTGGACCGAAACCGGCCGCCGCGCGGACGCTCTGGCGCCGCGACGAAAGGGAAGGAAAATGCCGAAGGCGATGGCGCCCCCCGCCGTGACCGGGTAGCCTGAGGCGGCGCATCCGGCACGCGCCCGAAACCCGAGACGATGGTCCCCACAGGCTACAATCCGGCGCTGGTCGCCCTGTCGATCGCCATCGCGGTGTTCGCCTCCTACACCGCCCTGGATCTGGGCGGGCGGGTGCGGGGGGCGGTCCCGACGGCGCGGCTCGTCTGGCTCGGAGGCGCGGCGCTGGCGATGGGCGGCGGCATCTGGTCGATGCATTTCGTCGGCATGCTGGCCTTCGAGATGGGCCTGCCGGCGACCTACCATCTCGGGCTCACCGTCCTGTCGTTCGCCATCGCGGTCGGTTTCACCGGCGCGGCGCTCGGCTACGTCGCCCGCGACGGCGCGCGCGACCGGGATGTCCTGGTCGCCGGCCCGCTGATGGGGCTCGGCGTCGCCGCGATGCACTACACCGGCATGGCGGCGATGCAGGTGCACGGCAACCTCGCCTTCAGCTCCGGCATCGTGATCCTCTCCGTCGCCATCGCGATCGTGGCGGCCACCGCCGCCCTGTGGCTCACCGTGCGTCCGGGCAGTCCGTGGCAGCGGCTCGGCGCCGCCTGCCTGATGGGCGCCGCGGTGGCCGGCATGCACTATACCGGGATGGCCGCGGCGACCGTCACGGCGGAGGAAGCCGGAGCGCACGCCGCCCACATCGCCGCCACCAGCGTGGACCAGCAGAACCTCGCGCTGGCGGTGGCGGGCGCGACCTTCGTCATCCTGTTCCTGGCGATCCTCGCCGCCTCGATCGACCAGCAGCGGATCGGCGGCGAATTGCGCGCCAGCGAGGAGCGCTTCCGCGCCGCGGTGCAGGCGGTGCGCGGCGTGCTCTGGACCAACGACCCCACCGGCCGCATGACCGGCGAGCAGCCGGGCTGGGCGGCGCTGACCGGCCAGACCCGGGCCGAGTATCAGGGCTACGGCTGGGCCGAGGCGGTCCACCCCGACGACCGGCAGTCCAGCATCGACGAATGGAACCGGACGGTGGCCGAGCGGCGCACCTTCATCCACGAGCACCGGGTGCGGGCGAAGGACGGCACGTGGCGCCACTTCGCCATCCGGGCGATCCCCGTCCTCGATGAGGGCGGTTCGATCCGCGAATGGGTCGGCGTCCACACCGACATCACCGAGCAGCGCGAGGCCGAGGCCGAGCTGCGCGAATCGAACGAGGAGATCCAGCGCTACGCCTACATCGTCAGCCACGATCTGCGGGCGCCTCTCGTCAACGTGATGGGCTTCACCAGCGAATTGCAGGAGACCCGCGCGGACATTCGCGCGGCGCTCCAGGGCCATCCGCAGGCGGAGCGCATCGACACCGACATGGGCGAGGCGCTGGGCTTCATCGGCGCGGCCATCACCAAGATGGAAGGGCTGATCGCGGCGATCCTCAAGCTGTCGCGCGAGGGCCGCCGCCGCTTCGATGCCGAACCCCTCGACATGAGCATCTTCCTGCAAGGCATCGTCGACGCGCAGCGCCATCAGGCCGAGCGGAAGGGCGCCCGCGTGAGCGTGGCGTCCGATCTGCCGACCATCACGGCCGATCGGCTCGCGGTGGAGCAGATCTTCGGCAACCTGATCGACAACGCGCTGAAATATCTCGACCCCGCCCGGCCGGGCCTGATCGAGATCGCGGCGAGACCCGCGCCGGGCAACCGGGTGCGCTTCACCGTCGCCGACAACGGCCGCGGCATCGCAGAGCGGGACCATGCCCGCGTATTCGAGCTGTTCCGCCGCTCCGGCCAGCAGGACCAGCCCGGCGACGGCATCGGGCTCGCTCACGTCAAGGCCCTGGTGCGGGCGCTCGACGGGCGCATCGAACTCGCCTCGAAGCTGGGTACCGGCACCACCTTCACGGTGACGCTGCCCCGCGGGACCGCTACAGCCAATCGGCCGGAGCCCCCCGCGACGCGGCTGGCCGCCGAATGACGATGGAGACACCCATGCACCCCGTCTGCATCGTGATGATCGAGGATGACGAGGGCCATGCCCGCCTGATCGAGCGCAACATCCGCCGCGCGGGCGTGAACAACGAGATCGTGCCGTTCCGCGACGGCACCTCGGCGCTCGAATACCTGCTCGGGCCCGACGGCTCCGGCGAGGTGAGCGCGCGGCGCCACCTCCTCGTTCTGCTCGACCTTAACCTGCCGGACATGACCGGCATCGACATCCTGGAGCGGGTCAAGGCCAATCCCCATACCCGCCGCTCGCCGGTGGTGGTGCTGACCACGACCGACGACGCCCGCGAGATCCAGCGTTGCTACGATCTCGGCGCGAACGTCTACATCACCAAGCCGGTCAACTACGAAGGCTTCTCGAACGCGATCCGCCAGCTCGGGCTGTTCTTTTCGGTGATGCAGGTGCCCGAGAACCCATGACCGAAGCCCCCGCCCCGGCCGCGGCCTCGACCCTTGGCCGCATCCTCTACATCGACGACGATCCGGGCCTCGGCCGCCTCGTGCAGCGGGCGCTGCAGACGCGCGGCTACGCGGTCGAGGTCGTCCTCGACGGGGAAGCCGGGCTGGCGCGGCTGCGCCAGGGCGGGATCGATCTCGTCGCCCTCGACCATCACATGCCGGGACAGACCGGGCTCGACCTGCTCCCCGAGATCCGCGCCCTGCCCGAGGCCCCGCCGGTCGTCTACGTGACGGGCTCCGAGGACAGCCGCGTCGCCGTCGCCGCGCTCAAGGCCGGCGCCGTCGATTACGTCTGGAAGGACGTCCAGGGCCAGTTCCGCGAGCTCCTGGGCGAGGCGGTCGACACGGCCCTGCGCGCCGAGGCCCTGCGCCGCGACAAGGAGCGGGCCGAGGCCGCCGTGCGCGAGGCCCGGGACCGGGCCGAGTTGCTGCTGCGCGAGGTGAACCACCGCGTCGCCAATTCGCTGACCCTGGTGGCGGCGCTGGCCCGGATGCAGACCAGCGCGGTCAAGGATCCGGCGGCCAAGGAAGCCCTGGAGGAGATGCAGGCGCGCATCTCGGCCATCGCCGGCATCCACCGTCGGCTCTACACCTCGCAGGACGTCGAGGCGGTGGAACTCGACGCTTATCTCAGCGGCCTCGTGGAGGAGCTTCAGCTCGCCATGAAGGCCTCGGGCCGGGACCACGCCATCCGGCTCAAGGCCGAGCCGATCCGGCTCGCCACCGACAAGGCGGTGTCGCTCGGCGTCGTCGTGACCGAACTCGTCACCAACGCCTACAAATACGCCTACCCGGCGCAGGCCTCGGGCGAGATCCGCGTCACCGTCGAGCGGCAGGATGCCGACACCCTCTCCCTCACCGTCGAGGACGACGGCATCGGCTGGACCGGCGAGGGCGCGGCCAAGGGCACCGGCCTCGGCTCGCGCATCATCCGGGCCATGGCCTCGAACCTACGCTCCGCGCTGACCTACGCGCCGGGCATCTCCGGAACGCGGGCGGTGCTGTCGTTCCAGGCCTGACCGGCGCCCTTAGCCGCCACCGATCCCGGTAGTGACCTTGCCGGTGCCCTTGCAATCCGGGCATTCACCGCCCTCGGTCCGACCCGAGCCGCCGCAGGACCTGCAGAGATTCTCGCCGGTGCCGGGTGCGCCGGGCGGGGCTTCGTCGCCGGGTTTGGTGGGTTCGCTCACGGGTGTTTCCTCTCGACCGGCCATTTCCACGCCATCCTCCGCTCGCCCGCCGGTCAGCGCTACGGACAACGTTCCCGCGCCGACCGGCGCGGATCTCCGAGCCAACCCTCACGGCGGTGCGCAGCGCAGGGCCAGCAGTTGCTCGACGCTCGGGTTCGCCCCCACCCACATCACCCGCCACGCCGGCATCGTCGCGAGGCTGAGCGCAGCGGCGAGCCCAAGCCAAGGCAGGAGGCGGGCACCGCTCATGCCGCCCTCCCCCGCCGGAGGAGCCGGAGGCCGCCCCCCAGCATCGCAAGCCCCCAGGCCAGGAAGCCGAGATCCCAGTAAATCCAGTGCGCCCGATCGACCCGCTCGTTGACGTGATGCACGCCGAGCCATTGGTGATCGACCCACCCCTCGATCAGGTTGAACAGCCCCCAGCCGATGAGCAGGCTGCCGATGAGCGCCCGGTTCGACCAACGCAGATGTTTTCGATGGGCGCGCCGCCACAACACGAACAGGCCGAGCACGACGAAGACATAGGTGCCGCTGTGGAAGATTCCGTCCCACAGGGTGTTGCGCTCAAGGTTTTCGATCGAATCGATCGGGTACCAAGAGCTGAGCATGTGATGCCATTGCAGCAGCTGATGCAGCACGATGCCGTCGAAGAAGCCGCCGAGGCCGAGCCCGAACAGCACCCCGGCGGCGATCGGGAACGATCCGCCCCGCGTGGGCACCCCTGGCGCGGTCATTGTCACGGCGCGCGATAGGCCGAGCCGTCGGCGGCACGGGCTGGGTGTTCCACGTAGCGCCCGCCCTCCGGAACGGCGACGCGCTCGAAATCTTGCGCCAGGGCATCGAGCCCCCGCCGCAGCTCCGGTCCTTCGAGCGGACGGCCGTGGCCGGTGATGGCGCGCTCCGGCTTCAGTGCCGCGAGCGCACGCACCGAGGCGGCGGCGGCGGGCCAGTCGAGGGTCAGGTACATCGGCGGCCCGTGCAATTCGGGCGCCTGGGTCGCGACGGCGTAGGCCGATTCCTGCGCCGTCGTCACGAAGGCATCGCCGACGATCAGGCTGCCGTCCGCCTCCCGCCAGAACGAGACGTGGCCGACCGAATGACCCGGCGTGTGGAGCCAGCGCCAGCCCGGCATGGGCGGCACGCTGCCGTCCGCCGGCAGGATTTTCAGGCGGTCCGACACATCGACCGGGCTGGTGGGATAGAGCGGCGCGATCCGCGCCATCAGCCCGCCGCCGACGCTCGGATCCGGCGCCGGATAGGCCGCGCTCCCGTCGAGATAGGGCCGCTCCAGCGCGTGGGCGTAGACGGGAGCGTCCCATTCCCGCGCCAGTGTCTCCAGCACGCCGACATGGTCGAAATGGCCGTGCGTCAGCACGATGGCTGCTGGGCGCGCACCCTGGCCGAACCGCGCCTCGGCCGCCGCGCGAATGGCGGGCGCCGAACCCGGAATGCCGGCATCGACCAGCACCCAGCCGCGGTCGCCCGCGCCGGGCTCACCGACGAAGACGACGTTGACGAGGACGAGGCGGCGATAGGCGAGATCGGGCGCGAGTGCGTGGGTCTGATCGCCGCGCGCGGCATCCGCGGCGGGATCGTCGGCCCGGGCCTGCGGGTCGATCGGGATCTGCTGCGCCACGGCCGTCTCCTTCCGCAGGCGGCGCGTGGGGCGCCGTCATGCCGGGGAAGGCGAGGATCGGGCGGCCAAGTTCCCGACGGAAAGTTTGAGAGGGTGATCGTATCGCAGCGCCGGTTCGTGCGCCGGGTCGAATCCGTCCGCCGTACCGACCCCCAGGGCCGGTACGGCAAAGTCGCAAGAAGAAAAGAATCAGCCGCGCTGGCCGATGGCGACGTAATCCCGACGGTCCGGGCCGACATAGAGCTGGCGCGGGCGACCGATTTTCTGGGACGGATCCTCGATCATCTCGGCCCACTGCGCGATCCAGCCGACCGTGCGGGCGAGCGCGAACAGCACCGTGAACATCGAGGTCGGGAAGCCCAGCGCCTTCAGGGTGATGCCCGAATAGAAGTCGATGTTCGGGTAGAGCTTCTTCTCGATGAAGTACTCGTCCTTGAGCGCGATCTGCTCGAGCTGGACCGCGACCTCGAGGAGGTCGTCCTTCAGCCCGAGTTCGTTCAGCACCTCGTGGGTGGTCTTCTGCATGATGCGCGCGCGCGGGTCGTAGTTCTTGTAGACCCGGTGGCCGAAGCCCATCAGGCGGAAGGGATCGTTCTTGTCCTTAGCCTTGGCGACGTATTTCTGCACGTTCTCGGGGTGGCCGATCTCCATCAGCATCTTGAGCGCCGCCTCGTTGGCGCCGCCATGGGCGGGCCCCCACAGGCAGGCGATGCCGGCGGCGATGCAGGCGAACGGGTTGGCGCCGGACGAGCCGGCCAGCCGCACCGTCGATGTCGAGGCGTTCTGCTCGTGGTCGGCGTGCAGGATGAAGATCTTGTCCAGCGCGCGGGCGTAGATCGGATTGATGACGTACTCCTCGCACGGCACCGCGAAGCACATCCGCAGGAAATTCGAGGTGTAGTCGAGGTCGTTCTTCGGATACACGAACGGCTGGCCGATGGTGTACTTGTAGGCCATCGCGGCGAGCGTCGGCATCTTGGCGATCATGCGCAGCGACGCGACCATGCGCTGGTTCTCGTCCGAGATGTCGGTCGAGTCGTGGTAGAAGGCCGAGAGCGCGCCGACGCAGGCCACCATCACCGCCATCGGGTGGGCGTCGCGGCGGAAGCCCTGGAAGAAGCGGTTCATCTGGTCGTGCACCATCGTGTGGCGCGTGACCCGGTAGTCGAAATCGGCTTTCTGGGCGGCGGTCGGTAACTCGCCGAACAGCATCAGGTAGGCGGTCTCGAGGAAGTCGCCCTGCTCGGCGAGCTGCTCGATCGGGTAGCCGCGATAGAGCAGCACGCCCTCGTCGCCGTCGATATAGGTGATCTTCGATTCGCAGGAGGCGGTCGAGGTGAAGCCCGGATCGAAGGTGAACTTGCCGGTCTGGGCGTAGAGCTTGCCGATATCGACCACGTCGGGGCCGATGGTGCCGGACTTGACGGGGAGATCGACGTGTTTGTCGCCCACGATGATGGTGCTGGCGGAAGCGCTCATGGGAACGCGGACCTTTCTCGCGACGGGGACAGCACCGAACCGGAAGCCGAAGCCGCCTCCCGGTCCGTTGTGGCGCCGCAGCGGAAAGCTGCGCCTGCTCACTGGAACTCCGGGTTAGCGGATCGGCTCCCGCCCATCAACGGGCGGGTGCCAGCCGTCCTTCGCAGATGCGAGAACCGGGCCGATTTGTCACCGGCAGCGCAACGATCCGGCGTCAGCCCGCGATGCGATCCCGCAGGCGCGCCAGCGACTCGTCGCGGCCGAGCACGGCCAGCACGTCGAAGACCGGCGGCGAGGTGGCCCGCCCCGTCAGCGCCGCCCGCAGAGGCTGGGCGATCTGGCCGAGCTTGACCCCGGCCTCTTCGGCGAAGCGGCGCACTGCGGCCTCGGTGGAGGCGGCGTTCCACTCCGGCAGGGCCTCGAGTGCGGGAATCAGGCCGCGCAGCCGCTCCGGGGCGTCACCCGCGAGCAGGGCCTCCGCCTTGGCGTCGAGCGCCAGCGGGCGCGGGGCGTAGAGGTAGAAGGCGCTGTCGAGGAGTTCGACCAGGGTCTTGGCGCGCTCCTTCAGCCCCGGCATCGCCGCGATCAGCTTATCGCGCAGTTCCGGCGTCAGGTGTGGGGGCAAGCCGCGCTCGGGGCCGCGGGCCGGAAGGATCGCGTCGATGGCATCCGCCAGGGCCGCGTCTTCGCTGCCGCGGATGTAGAGGCCGTTGAGGCTTTCCAGCTTGGTGAAGTCGAAGCGGGCCGCCGAGCGGCCGATCGCCTTGAGATCGAAGGCCGCGACCATCTCCTCGGTCGAGAAGATCTCCTGGTCGCCGTGGCTCCAGCCGAGGCGCACGAGATAATTGCGCAGGGCCGAGGGCAGGTAGCCGCGGTCACGGTACTCCTCGACGCCGAGCGCCCCGTGGCGCTTCGACAGCTTGGCGCCGTCCGCCCCGTGGATCAGCGGGATATGGGCCATGGCCGGCACGTCCCAGCCGAGCGCCCGGTAGATCTGGCTCTGGCGGGCGGCGTTGGTGAGGTGGTCGTCGCCGCGGATGATCTGGGTCACGCCCATGTCGTGGTCGTCCACCACGACGGCGAGCATGTAGGTCGGCGTGCCGTCGGAGCGCAGCAGCACGAGGTCGTCGAGGTCGCGGTTGGCCCAGGTGACGCGGCCCTGCACGCCGTCCTCGACCACGGTCTCGCCCTCCTGCGGGGCGCGCAGGCGGATCACCGGTTTGACGCCGGCCGGCGCCTCGGAGGGATCGCGGTCGCGCCAGCGCCCGTCGTAGCGCGGCGCCCGGCCCTCGGCGCGGGCGGTCTCGCGCATCTGCGTCAGCTCTTCGGCGGTGGCAAAGCAGTGATAGGCGTTGCCCGAGGCCAGCAGGCTCTCGGCGACCGCGCGGTGGCGCTCCGCGCGGGCGAACTGGTAGATCACCTCCCCGTCCCAATCGAGGCCGAGCCAGCGCATCCCGTCGAGGATCGCGTCGATGGCTCCCTGCGTCGAGCGCTCGCGATCGGTGTCCTCGATCCGCAGCAGCATCTTTCCGCCGAAGCGGCGGGCGTAGAGCCAGTTGAACAGGGCCGTGCGCGCGCCGCCGATATGGAGATAGCCCGTGGGCGAGGGCGCGAAGCGCGTGACGACGGGTGCCGACATCGATCTTTTCTTGGAAAACCTGGGATTTCGGGAGGGCAGCCGCGGCCGCTCTGTCGCGGGCGTGTAGCACGAGGATGCGGATGCGTTAAGGAATCGTCATCGGTGCCGCGCAGGTTGGCACCGCGCCGGAAGCGGGGCAGGCGGCACCATGGCGAAGGACGGCGGCAGGGCGGTGCGGGGCGCGCTGCCCGCGCTCGCCGCCGGCCGGCTCCCCGCCCCCGCACGGCTCTTCGAAATCGCCACGGCCGAGTTGCGCGGCGGGCTCGCCCGCGAGGCGGAGCAGCGGCGGCTGTTTCCCTGGCTCGCGGTCGCCTTCGGAACCGGCATCCTCGTCTTCTTCACCGCCACCGACGGGGCGCCGTCCCTCGCCGCGCCCCTGATCGCGGCAGGCTTCTGCCTCGGATCGACGCCGTTGCTGCGGGCGCGGCCGGTCGGGCTCGCGCTGATGCTCGGCCTCGCCGCCGCCTTCCTGGGATTCGCCGCGGGCGTCTGGCGCGTGGCGTCGGTGGCCGGGCCGGTGCTCGCGCGCACCACCATCGCCCCGCTCGCCGGGACCGTGGAGGCCCTGGACGAGCGCGAAGGCGGCGCCCGGCTGATCGTGCGGGTCGAGCGCTTCGGCGATCTCGCGGAAGCCGCGCGCCCGCGGCGGGTGCGGGTCTCCTACCGGACCGTGCAGGTCGTTCGGCCGGGCGACGCCATCCGCGCCACCGCCCGCCTGCTGCCGCCGCCGGAAGCCGCGCGGCCCGGCGGCTACGACTTCGCCCGGGACGCCTATTTCCGCGGCATCGGCGCGGTCGGCTCGCTCACCGGCAAGGTGGAAATCGTGCCGCAGACCGTGCCGCTCGCGACCGACCTCCGTCTCGCGGCCTCGATCGACGAGGCACGCAACACGCTCACCCGCCGCATCACCGAGGCGATCGGCGGGCAGGCCGGCGCGGTCGCCGCCGCCCTGGTGACGGGAAAACGCGGGCTGATCTCGGAGGAGACGAACGCCGTGCTGCGGGCGGCCGGCATCTACCACGTGGTCTCGATCTCCGGACTGCACATGGTGCTGGCCGCGGGCGTGGTGTTCTGGCTGGTGCGGGCGGGCCTCGCCCTGGTGCCGATCCTGGCGCTCGCCTTCCCCATCAAGAAGGTCGCGGCGGGCGCCGCGATGCTCGGCGTGACGGCCTATTGCGCCTTCTCCGGCTGGGACGTGGCGGCCGAACGGGCCCTTATCATGACGCTGGTGATGCTCGGCGCGATCCTGGTCGATCGTCCGGCGCTCAGCATGCGCAACCTCGCGCTCGCCGCCATCATCGCGCTCGCCCGCGAGCCGGAGGCCCTGCTGGGCCCGAGCTTCCAGATGTCGTTCGGGGCGGTGGCCGGGTTGATCGCCTGCGCCCCGCTCCTCGACGGGCGGCTGTTTGCCCGGGAGGGGGGCTCATGGCTCACCCGCGCGCTATCATGGCTTATGGCGGTCAGCGTCGGCACGTTGGCGACGACGCTGGTCGCGCAGATCGCCACCGCGCCCTTCGCGACCTATCACTTTCAAACGGTGCAGCCCTTCGGCCTCGTCGGCAACGCGTTGACGCTGCCGCTGGTCTCGCTCGCGGTGATGCCCGCGGCGGTCGTCGGGATGCTGGCCTATCCCTTCGCCCTCGACAAACCGGTCTGGTGGCTGATGGGGTTGGCGGTCCGTGGGATGCTCGACATCTCCACCTGGATCGCGAATTTCGGCCAAGCCAACGTGGTCTTGCCGGCTTTCGGCACAGGGGCGCTGACGCTGCTGGCGCTGGCCTTGCTCGTCGCAACGCTGCCGGTCTCGCGCCTGCGAGTCTTCGCCGTCCTGCCCGCTGCGCTGGGCCTCGCTCTTGCGGCGAGCCCGTCGCGCTTCGATCTCTACATCGATCGCGACGGCGCCGGGGCGGCGCTCCGTGGGGCGGATGGGCGGCTGGCCGTACTCGGGCGCCCGCCGGGCTTCGTGCTGGAGCAGTGGCTCAAGGCCGACGGCGATGACCGCCGGGCCGCGGCGGTGAACGGCGGCCCCGGTATCCGCTGCGACCGCCTCGGCTGCACCATGGCGGCCCCCGACGGGCGCAAGGTCGCCCTGGTCACCGACAAGCGCGCCTTCGCCGAGGATTGCGCCCGCGCCGACATCCTGATCAGCCGCCTCACGGCCCCGTCGGGCTGCGCCGCGCCGCTGCGGATCGACCGTGCCCATCTCAGCGCGCACGGCGCCACCGCGATTTGCCTCGGACCGACCGGCCCCGAAGTCGTCACCGCCCGCGGCGCCGGCTCGCCCAAGCCCTGGCAGGAGCGGACCGCTACGGGACCGCCCGCGACTCCACCCGCCGCCAACACCGAGGCAGCCGCCGAGCCGACCGAGCCCGCGCCCGATCTGCCTCAGTAGCGGCGCACTAGACTGACGAGCTTGCCCTGGATGCGCACCCGGTCGGGCCCGAGCACGCGGGTCTCGTAGGCCGGGTTGGCGGCTTCCAGCGCGATCGAGGAACCGCGGCGGCGCAGACGCTTCAGCGTGGCCTCCTCGTCGTCGATGAGCGCGACGATGATGTCGCCGTTATTGGCGGTCTCCTGCTTGTGGATCACCACCAGATCGCCGTCGAGGATGCCGGCCTCGATCATCGAGTCGCCGCGCACTTCGAGCGCGTAATGCTCGCCCCCAGCCAGGAAGTCCGGCGACATCGCGATGGTGTGGCTCTGGCTCTCGATCGCCGAGATCGGCGTGCCGGCGGCGATGCGGCCCATCACCGGCACGATCACAGGGCGACCCTCGCCGTCCTGAGCCTGGAGCAACGGCGCCTTCGGGGCCGGCGGCTTGCCGGCGAGCCCACCCTCGACCACGCTCGGAGTGAAGCGGCGCGGCTCGGAGGCGGGAGCGGCCGGCTTGGCGGCCGGCGCATCGGGCATGCGAAGAATTTCCAGGGCACGGGCGCGGTTCGGCAGGCGACGCAGGAAGCCACGCTCCTCCAGCGCCATGATCAGACGGTGGATGCCGGACTTCGACTTGAGATCGAGGGCGTCCTTCATCTCGTCGAAGGACGGCGGCACGCCGCTCTCCTGCATCCGGGCCTGGATGAACTGGAGCAGTTCGAGTTGCTTGCGGGTCAGCATGCGGCACCTGAAGTCGAACGCGGCCGAAGCGCGGCCCGATCACGAAAAACAAATCGCGAACAGGCTAGACGTTCCCCACCTGTTCCGCAAGGGCGCGCTCGGCCGTTTCGGTGCTGCGCGGACGCTCGAAACGTCAAAAGAAAAGGGCGGCGGAGCCGAAGCTCCACCGCCCCTCGTGCGGATCCGGAACTGGATCAGGCGGGAATCACGTCCACGATCTCGTAGGTGTCGGGATCGATGATGACGATGTCGTCGCGGACCAGGATGAACCGGAAGCCGCGATAGGCCGGCACCAGGGTCACGATCGCCGGCGGCAGCGTGTGGAGCGTAATCGAGCGCGGGATCGCCGTGCCGACGCTGAGCCCGAAATTCACGTTGGTCACCCGCGTGACGTTCGTGCTGGTGATCGATTGGCGGAACTCGGTGCGCTGGGTGCTGCTCAGGCTGCGCGAGGCGCCGCGGGCCTCGGAGACGTTGCCGCCGCGGCCGCCCCGGTCGGCAGCGCCATCCCGGCCACCGCGTTCGCCGCGCTCGGCCCCGTCACGACCGCTCTTCTCGCCGGCCGCGTCCTTGCCGCCACGTTCGCCGCGCTCGGCGCCGTCACGGCCTCCACGCTCGCCCGCCGCATCCTTGCCGCCGCGCTCGCCGCGCTCGGCACCATCACGGGCCCCCTTCTCGCCGGCCGCATCCTTGCCGCCGCGCTCGGCGCCGTCACGACCGCCCTTCTCACCCGCGGCGTCCTTGCCGCCGCGCTCGCCCGCCGCGCCCTTGCCGCCCGGCTCACCGCCGCGCATCGCGCCACCGGCGCCACCGGCGCCACCGCCTTCGCCGCCGCGCATGGCACCGCCCGCGCCACCGCCTTCACCGCCGCGCATGGCGCCGCCTGCACCGCCCGCGCCGCCGGCCTCGCCGCCGCGCATCGCGCCGCCACCGCCGGCTCCGCCGCCGGGACCACCCGCGCCGCCGCCCGCACCTCCGGCACCCATCCCGGCGCCCCCGCCTGCACCACCTCCGGCAGCGCCACCCGCGCCACCGCCGGCGCCACCGCCCCCAGGGCCGCCCTGCGCGAAGGCCGTCGCGGCGCCGAGCACGAGGATGGCCGCCGTCGCCGTGCTGCGTAAGAACTTGCTCATGGTTCGCTTCCGTCCCCTACGCGACGCTGCCCACAGCGTCGAAACCGGCCTCGCAACGGCCGGTGCGGACAAACCGTTCCGCGAATCGCTCGCGTTTTCCGCGTAATGACTGG
Source organism: Methylorubrum salsuginis (assembly GCF_900114375.1). Taxonomy (GTDB): domain Bacteria; phylum Pseudomonadota; class Alphaproteobacteria; order Rhizobiales; family Beijerinckiaceae; genus Methylobacterium; species Methylobacterium salsuginis. The sequence goes on from NZ_FOSV01000005.1 coordinate 30,563, forward strand.
ACGAACGTGGCCGTGAGCCGGCGTAGTTGCCGTGTCGGCCCACGCGACCAGCATCGACCGAGCCTGATCTTGCCGACATTTCGACGATCATAGATCAATATTTGAAGTGCCGGTGGGGGACGGTGGCGTGGCAGGATGTGCGTTCCTGTCTCGCGTGAGACAGCCGTCGCGGCGGGCCCGCCGCTCGGAGCATGGGCCCGGCGGCCTTCGGAGAGAACCGCAGCCCCACAAGACCCATCGGCGATGATCCTGCTCATCGCCGATGGCCCCCGCGACGGCGGGGCGGCGGGCGTCCGCCGGACGCTCGGAACGGGACCATCGGTCCTGTTCCGTGCCACATGGTATCGGAGCCGAGAGAGCCGGCCCGGATTGCGAACGCGGGACGATTCTTCAGGCGAGATGCAACATGGCCCGCGCCTCGGCCGGCGTTGCCGGGCGGGCGCCGTGTTCGGCGCAGATCTCGACGGCGAGGCGCACGAGCGCGGCATTGCCGTCGGCGAGTTCGGTTTTCGAGAGGCGGATGTTGTCCTCAAGCCCCGTTCGGATGCCGGTGGCGCCGCGCGCCAGCGCCCAGCCGATCGCCTCGCGCTGGAACCGGCCGATGCCGAAGGCGCCCCAGCTGGCCTGCGGCAGCAGACGGCGTGTCTCGGTCAGCAGCAGGTCGAGGCAATGCGGGTCGGCCGGCATGGCGTCCGCGATGCCGAGCACGAATTGAACGTGGGCGCGCGCGTCGATGCGGCCGGCATCGATCAGGCGGCGGGCATTGTGGAGATGCGAGAGATCGAAGATCTCGATCTCCGGCCGCACCCCGTTCGTTCGCATCCGCTCGACGAGGGCGGTGTAGAGTGGGGCCGGGTTCTGGTAGACGCCGCCCGAAAAGTTGGTCGAGCCGGTGGTGAGCGAGGCCATGTCCGGCCGGTGGGCGAGGCAGGCGCCGCGCAAAGCCGCATCCGGCTCCGCGCCACTGGTTGAGAATTGGACGATCATGCCGGGGCAGTGGCGGCGGATGCCCTCCTGCACCCGGGCGAAGCGGTCGGGATCGTGGGAGGGGGTCTCGTCGTCCTCGCGCACGTGGATATGGGCGAGGGCGGCGCCGGCCTCGTAGGCGGCCTGGGTCGATTCGATCTGCTCGGCCGGGGTGATCGGCACGGTCGGGTTGTCGGCCTTGCAGGCGACCGAGCCGGTGATCGCCACCGTGACGACGACGGGCCGCATGATCGTTTCTCCTACCCCAGGGCCTCTTCGACGGCCCGGCCGCAGGCGGCGGTGTCGGCGTTGCCGCCGAGATCGCGCGTGCGCAGGGTCTTCTCCGAGAGCACCCGCTCGATGGCCGTGACGATCTCGGCCGCCGCCTCCCGCTCGCCGAGATGCTCCAGCATCATCGCCCCCGACCAGATCTGGCCGATCGGGTTGGCGAGCCCCTGGCCGGCGATGTCGGGGGCCGAGCCGTGGACCGGCTCGAACACCGAAGGGTACTGGCGCTCCGGGTTGATGTTGCCGGAAGGCGCGATGCCGATGGTGCCGGTGCAGGCCGGTCCCAGATCGGACAGGATGTCGCCGAAGAGGTTGGAGGCCACCACCACGTCGAACCGGTCGGGGTTCAGCACGAAATGCGCCGTCAGGATGTCGATGTGGTATTGGTCCCAGCGCACGTCCGGGTAGCTCTCGGCCACCGCCCGCACCCGCTCGTCCCAGTACGGCATGGTGATCGAGATGCCGTTGGACTTCGTGGCCGAGGTCAGGTGCCGCTTCGGCCGGCTCTGCGCAAGTTCGAAGGCGAAGCGCAGGACGCGATCCGTGCCGTGACGGGTGAAGATCGATTCCTGCACGGCGAATTCGCGGTCCGTGCCGGGAAACATCCGGCCGCCCGCGTTGGAATACTCGCCCTCGGTGTTCTCGCGGACCACCCAGAAATCGATGTCGCCGGGCTCGCGGCCGGCGAGCGGGCTCTTCACGCCCGGCATCAGCCGCACCGGCCGCAGGTTGACGTATTGGTCGAACTCGCGCCGGAACAGGATCAGCGAGCCCCAGAGCGAGATGTGGTCGGGCACCCGGTCCGGCATGCCGACGGCGCCGAAATAGATCGCGTGGTGCGATCCGATCCGCGCCTTCCAGTCCTCGGGCATCATCCGCCCGTGGGCCTCGTAATAGTCGCAGGAGGCGAAATCGAACCAGTCCTGACGCAGCTCGAAGCCGTGGCGCCGGGCCACCCGCTCCAGCACGCGCACGCCCTCCGGCACGACTTCCTTGCCGATGCCGTCGCCGGGGATGACCGCGATGCGATAGCTGCGCTTGCCGTCCGTCACATCATCCTCCGCGGCGCGACCTTTCGGCCTCAGTTGCGCCGCAGGGCCCCGGCGTCAATGCCGGGCGAGGCGAAGCGGTGTCAGTTGATCGAGCCTGTCGTCTCGCCGGGGCAGGTCTCGAGACGCGAACGCAGGACGCGCCGGAGGCGCACGGCCTGAGAGCCCGCGGCGCTGTCGAGGGTCCCGATCAGGGCTTCCGGCCCGGCGGTGCCGTGGAAGCTGACGAGCCCGGCCTCGGTCTCGACCCGGAAGGCGACGTCCTTGGTAGCGTCGTCCACCGTCACCGTGGTGAGAACCGGCGCCCGCAGGCCCGCGCCCTCGTAGATCAGGCCGTCGCCGTTGGGCGAGCGCTTGAGGGTGATGCGCCGCCCCGCCTGCGCCCCGTCCTCCGGCATGGTGCAGAGGTCGGCATAGACCCAGGTGCCGGAGACCCAGCCGGGCCGGGCCTCGGCCGCACCCGAAAGTGCGATGCCGGACCCGACGAGGATGCCGAGGAGGCTACGGTGCAGCATCGTCATCCCGGTCTCATCCTCGATCAGGCGGCACGTCGGCCGCGACGAGAACCGAAGATGCCGGGCCGCCGCGGGTTCCCCCGGCCCAAGCAAGAGCCGTGCGAAACGACACGCACGGGAAGCGGGCTCAGCGCGCGTTCCAGGCGGCGCGGCCCTCCCGATCGAGGGCCTCGAACTCGTCCGCGCTCAAGCGGACCTCGGCACCCGCGGCGTTCTGGGCGAGATGGTCGGGATCGCCCGTGCCGGGGATCGGCAGCATCACCGGCGAGCGCCTGAGCAGCCATGCCAGCGCCACCGCTCCGGCACCGACGCCGTGGCTCCCGGCGATGGTCGAGAGCGCGGAGGCCGGCCCGGCGAGCGCACCCTTGTCGAGGGGCGCCCAGGGGATGAAGCCGATGCCATCGGCCTCGCAATGGGCCAACACCGCCTCGCTGGTGCGATCGACGAGGTTGTAGCGGTTCTGCACGGTCGCGACGGGGAAGAAGCGTTGGGCCGCCTCGATCTCCTCGACGGAGACTTCCGAGAGGCCGACATGGCGGATCAGTCCCTCCTCCCGCATCCGGGCGATGGCCGCGAACTGGGCCTCGCGCGGGCAATCCGGGCCGATGCGGTGGAGCTGCCACAGGTCGATGCGCTCGACGCCGAGCCGCCGCAGGCTCATCAGCACGCATTGGCGCAGGTAATCCGGGTTGCCCACGGGCCGCCAGATGTCCGGCCCGTGCCGGGTCAGTCCGCCCTTCGTGGCGATCACCAGCCCGTCATAGGGGTGGAGCGCCTCGCGGATCAGCTCCTCGCTGACGAAAGGGCCGTAGCTGTCGGCGGTATCGATCAGGTCGATGCCGTGGCCGGGTACGGCGCGCAACGTGGCGAGCGCCTTCCCGCGATCCGGCGGGTCGCCCCAGATGCCGGAGCCGGTGATCCGCATCGCCCCGAAGCCGAGGCGATTCACGGTGAGGTCGCCGCCGATGGCGAAGGTGCCGGAGGCCGTCACGCTGGTCGTGCCGTGTGTCGTGCCGCGTCTCATGCCGCGTCTCATGCCTCTTGCCCTGCCTGTTTCCCTGTCCGGGTCGCGATCCGGTCGTCGAGGCAACCCGGACAGGGGCGGCGAGGTCCCGGATCAGGCCGGCAGCCACTCCCCCTTGTCGGTGCGGCAGACCAGAGCCGTCGGCAGATCGGTGGCCCCCGAGCCGCCGATGGAGGCCGTGGTGTCGAGGGCTCGGCACACGCGACCGGCCTGGGCGGTCTGCGGCGCGGCCGCCTGCGGCCGAACCGTGATCGCGCGCGCCTTGCCGTCGTTGCCGGTGTAGCTGAGGTAGCGCGGCTGGTTGCTCGCGGCAGCGGCGATCTGCGCGTTGCGGATGCGCTCCTTGTCCTGCGCGTCGAGGGCGGTCAGGACGGCGCAGCCGACGCCGCCGACGGCACCGCCGATCAGCGCGCCCGCCCCCGCGGCCCGTCCGCCCCCGGCTGCCGCGCCGATCAGGGTGCCGACCACGGCGCCGCCGATGGTGGCCGCGGCGCAGCGCCCGATCGCGTCGCCGACCGGATCGACGGCGCCGACCGCCGCCGATCCGGCTTGGCGCGAACTCGTGCATCCGGAGAGCGGCCCGGCCAACAGGCCGCCCACGCAGACTGCGATGCCGGCTGCCTTGAAGGACTTTCGCAACATCGTAAAACATGCCCCCGGGCCGTCTTGTCCGATGGACGGCGGCGCGACCCTCACCGCCTCCAAAGCGTCAAAACTGTCCGTCCTCGACCCGCTCGATCTCGAAACGCAGATCCTCGCGCTTCGCCGCGTTCGATCCGCCGAAGACGACGCCGGGGTCCGAGATCCGGCCGGTGGCGGTCGTCCCCTTGAGGGTCAGTTCGAGATTGCGCGCGCCGCCGAAGGGGAGCTTCGTGCGGTTCCTGGGCTCGCCCTGCGGGTCGAGGAACCAGACCTGCGCGAAGCGGCCGTCGCCGCGGACCTCGCAGGTCGCGCCGCGGCACAGCATCTTGCCGAAGACGGGCGTCGCGGTGCTCTTCGAAAAGGTCGTCTCGATCCAGCTGTTGACGAGGTCGCCCTGCGCGGTCGCCGCGAGCCTGAGCTGGAGCGGGATGCGCTGGTCGATGTAGTCGATGAAGCCGGCATAGGCCCGAAGGGTGGCGGGCTCCGGCTGAAGCCGCGGCAGACCGTCGGAGCGGGCCGCGGCGAGGACGCCCTTCGCGCCGAGGACGAGTGCGCGGGCGAATTCGAGGCTCGCCCCCTCCCCCAGTTGCGCACCCGCGAGGTAGACCTCGGCCCGGCCGAAATCGAGGCCGCTGCGCTCGGCCAGCGCGAAGCCCTTCTCCCGTGCACCGGCGGTCTCCGTCGCCTCACCCTTGGGCACGACCTGGAACGGACTGACCACGATGAAGCGCGGCAGGCCGTGGTTCGGATCGGCGAGCCGACCGCCGTTCAGGAGCGCCCGCAACACGCTGCCGGGCTGCACCGGGACCGCCGCGATCGCCTCGGCGCGCTTGGCGACCTGGGCCAGGGCTCGGGCGAGACCGTTGGAGAAGGCTTCGCGGGTCTTCTTGAGTCGGGCGCCGCTGTCGCCTCCGGTGAAGACGTCCCATTGCGTGTCGGCCGCGCGCGCCCGCTCGACCTCCTCGCTCGGGAGGTTGGGTGAGCAACCGACGAACAGCGGCGTCATCTCGCTGCCGTCGCGGCGGGCGACCAGCAGGGTGAGGCGCTCGCGCGGCGCCAGGGTGCCGGTGCCGACCTCGCGGGCATCCGCCGCCTCGACGACGATGCGCTTCCAGAGGGCGTTGCCCTCCGGCTTGCCCTCCACCATCGCCTCGTCGAGGACGATCACGGTCTGGCGGAGCGGCTTCGGCTCCTTGTCGCGCGGGCAGGCCGCCTCCTGGCGCAGGGCTTCGTAGCCGGTGAGCCCTTGGGCCGCGATGCCGGGCGCCGTCGCCGCGAGAAGGGCGAGGATGGGGAGGGCGATGAGGCGCATGGAGGAGCCGTCCCAGGTCAGACGTAGCCGAGGTGGAGGCGCTGGCGCAGGTAGGCCTCCCCGTCGAGTTCGCGCGTCGTGTCGACATCGCCGGAGGTCAGATCCTCGTAGACGAAGCGCGTATGGATTCCGCGCTGGCGCGCCTGCACGAGGAGGCGGCTGCGGTAGTTTTCGAGCAGCGCGAGCACCCGTGCATCGAGCTTGCGCACCTCCTCGAAGCCGGCGCGATAACGGGTGTGGTTAGGCAGGCTCTTGGCCTGGTCCGCCTCGCGGCGGTCGGCCTGATCGCGGGCGCGCTGCGCCTCCTCGATGCGCTGGCGCTGCTTCGGCTCCAGCAGGGTCCGGTAGCGCTTGCGCAGCCGCGCGCGCAGCACCTCCAGCCGATGGCGCTCCTCCATGAAGCTCGGGACCGGATCGTGGAACACGATCGCCCAGGCCAGACCGATCGCGTAGACGAACACGTTCATGATGAGGGCGAGCCCGTAGATCGAGACGGTGCTGGCGCCCTCCTCGCCGAGCGCCTCGGACCGGGCGACCGCCTCGGCCACGAGATAGGAGCGGCTGAACACGATCGCCGCCGCACCGATCACGAGCAGCATGACGCCGACGCCGAGCAGCCGCAGGCTCTCGGCCTTGAGCCGACCGGTCACGTTGTCGCCGAAGCGCTCGTTCCACTGCCGGATCACCTGGCCGATCAGGTGGCTGGAGAAGGCGAGGCCGAAGGCGATCAGGGTGACGCTGATCGTCGCGAAAGCGGGGGTGAGGAAGTCGATCTTGAGGAAGGCCGAGAGGTTGACGGGGTATTCGGCCATCACGAACAGGAACAGGCCGAGAAAGTAGAAGCCCGGCCGCCAGGCCTGGGCGTCGCGCCCGTGCTCGGCGCGCTTGCGCTCGTACTCGGTGTGGAGCCGGCCGATCTCGCTGTTGAGATCGATGATCTCCTTGCGCTGGAAGAAGTTCGCCCGCTCGGTGGCGAGGTGGGCCTGCTTGGACTGCTCGATCCGGTCCTTCTCGGCCTCGACCAGGAAGCCCTCGTTGCCCGACGAGGTCTTCACCTCGGCGAAGGCGCGCCGCACCTCCCCGAGGGCGGATTGCCGGGCGGAGGACACGTGCTGCTGGTACCAGGTTTGCATCGCACTGGTGAGGAGCGCCGGGCACTCGGCGCTCGCCCCTTGAGGCGCGGAGAGCGACAGGAGCGTCTGCTCGGCCTCCGCGTCGAGGCGTGCGCCGAGATCGCGCGCGAGGGCGCCGTCGGTGGAGACATCCAGGGATTGATACTCGGCCAGACTCATGGAGCAGGGACTCTTTGAAGCGGGACTCATCGCTCGAGCGTCTCGACGAGCACGCGCTGCTCGCGCAGGTCGATCAGGACGGGATCGTTGCGGGTGATCGTCACCTCGACCGGCATCCGCTTCGGCGGCGGCTCCACCGGACTGCGCGGCGTCGGGACGGGCTCGATGGCGGCGGGCGACGACTCCGGGAGCGCGACGGTCTGGCGCGTTCCCAGAGGCACGAAGGTGCGATCCTCGATCACGACCGACGCCCGGACGCCGGTCCGGGGCAAGACGGGCGGCGGCTCGACCGCGACGACGGGCCGATCCGGCCGAGAGACCTCGGTTCTGGCCACCGGGTTGGCGAAGACGCCGGGCAGCCGGTCGAAGGCCTGGAGGCAGACCTGCCGCTGCATGTCGTCCGCCCCGGCGCAAACCAGGGAGCGCTGCCGCGACAGCCAGGTGCTGACGGCCTCGGCCTTGCGCCCGAACAGGAACTCGACGCGGCGGTTGCGCGCCATGCCGGCTTCGCTCGTATTGGGCGCAAGCGGGATCGCCTCGCCGAAGCCGACCTCCCAGATCTGCGCCTGCCGCACCTTACGAGCGTGGAGGGATTGGGCGACGCTGTGGGCGCGCCGGACGGAGAGATCGTAATTGTACGCGTCGCCCGCGCGGGAATCGGTGTGACCGGCGACGAACACCGCGGTGTCGGCGGCCTCGCCGCGCAGGGCTTCGGCCACGACCTCGATCACCGCCTGCCCTTCCGGGCGCAGAACGTCCGAATCGGTGTCGAAGAAGACACGCTGGTCGAAGACCCAGCGGGAGACGGGAATATCGACTGGAATCGAGGCGGGCAGCGAGGCCCGGTCGATCCGATAGGTCACGATCCGCGGCGCCCTGCCGAGGCGTTGCAGGGCCAACGCACCCAATCGGCGGACACGATCCTCATGCTCCATCTCGACGGTTTCGGGCCAGGTCAGAACCCGCACCGGCGGTCCGCCCTGTGCGCGGGCCACGCCGGAATCGACGAGGAGGGCGGCAGCGGCCGCCAGCACCATCCCCCCGCCTCTCCACCGCTGCGTCGCCACCGAAATGCCCCGAACCAACCTGAGGTACGGGAATAGTTGCGATCAAAACTCTACGTCAACGATCCGAGCGGCGTTTACTTGAGGTTAAGTCGGGCCGGCGTGTGCCTGTCGCCCTTTTGCAACATCGGACGAGGCGAAAAAAAATGCCCGCTCCGGGGAGCGGGCATCGAGTCGGAGGAGGAAATGCCAGGAGAGCGGCGGGGCCGTCGCAGGTCCCGCCGTGTCGAAGGGTCAGCCTTCCTTGGTGGTGAGCGCGACCGCGACGAAGCGGGTCTGGCCCTTGGCGCTCTTGACGCGCATCAGCACCGCCTTGCGGCCGTTGGCCTGCGCCGCCTTGATCTGCGCCTGGACGTCGGACGGCTTGGAGACGCTGGTGCCGGCGACATCGAGGATCACGTCGCCCGTCTCGATGCCCTTGGCCGCGGCCGGACCCGAGGGATCGACATCCATCACCGCGACGCCGTCGCCGCCGAGCCCGACATCGCCCGCCGGGGCGAGGCTGAGGCCCAGCCGCGGCTGGCCGCCGACGCCGTCGTCGTCGCTGCGGCTCGCGACCTTGCCGTCGGTGGGCAGCGTCCCGAGTTCGACCGTGGCGACGTCGTTCTTGCCGTTGCGCAGGTAGGCGAGCTTCACCGGGGTTCCGGGCTTCAGGCCGGCGATCTTGCGCGAGAGCTCCTTGGCGTCGTTGATCGGCGTGCCGTTGACCGATTCGATCACGTCGCCGGACTTCAGACCGGCCTTGGCCGCCGGGGTGCCGTTCTCGGCATGATCGACCAGCGCGCCCTTGGCCTTGTCGAGGCCGAGGCCGTCGGCGATGTCCTTCGTCACCGGCTGGACCTGCACACCGAGATAGCCGCGCACCACCTTGCCGTCGGTGCGGAGCTGATCGACCACCGCCTGAACCGTCTCGGCGGGGATCGCGAAGGCGAGACCGACCGAGCCGCCCGACGGCGAGGCGATCGCCGTGTTCACGCCCACGACCTCTCCATTGACGTTGAAGGTCGGTCCGCCGGAATTGCCCTTGTTGATCGGCGCGTCGATCTGCAGGAAGTCGTCGTAGGGGCCGGCGCCGATGTCGCGGCCGCGGGCCGAGACGATGCCCGCCGTCACCGTGCCGCCGAGGCCGAACGGGTTGCCGATCGCCACCACCCAGTCGCCGACCCGCGGGGCCCCCTTGCCGAACTGGACGTAGGGGTAGGTACCGCCCTCGTTGATCTTGAGGAGCGCGACGTCGGTCTTCGCATCCTTACCGATCACCTTGGCATCGAGGGTCCGGCCGTCGTCGAGCGTCACCTGCACGGACTTGGCCTTGTCGACGACGTGGTTGTTGGTGACCACGTAGCCGTCGGCCGAGATGATGAAGCCGGAGCCGACCGCCCCGCGCTCGCCGCGCTGCTGCGGCGCGCTGCGGCCCTGCGGCCCACCCTGGCCGAAGCGCTTGAAGAACTCGCGCAGCTGCGGCGGCACCTGCTGCAGGTTGCCGTTGCCGGGGGTCTCGTCGTCATCGTCGCTGGAATCGGCGTTGAGCTTCACCTTCACGGCGACGACGCCCGGCTTCACCTTGTCGACCACGTCGGCGAACGAGCCCGGCGGGTGCTGGGGCGCGGTGATCGGCGTCTGCGGCAGGGCCTGGGCGTAGGCCGGGGTCGCGGGCGGGGTGAGGCCGAAGCCGGCGGCGCCCCCCGCCACGAGGGCGGCCGCGGCGACGGAGGCGAGGGCGCGGCGGCGAACGGTCAGGGTCATGGAACGGTCTCTCTCCGAAAACTCTTGGCCGGCCGCCGGAGCGGCGGGCCGTGACGATGTTTCTAGAGAGGCCCGTCTGACCCCCGCATGGCGCGAAGGTTACGGTTTGGACAGGTGGTGGATCAGTCCGCGAGGCGCGCCAGCGGCGCGGCGCCGGCTCGCCAGCGCAGGTCCGCCAGCAGCCCGAGCGGGTGCGTGTCGAGCACAGGCGTCGTCGGTACGCCCGCCGCGTCGAGCAGGCTCGCGGCCCAGTGATTGCAGACGTTGCTGTAAGAGAACCGGCCTTCCGCCTCGTAGAACAGGCTCGGCCCGTAGAGGCCGGGGCCGAGATCGACCGGCTGGTTGTCCGCGAGTTTGAAGCTCACCTCCAGGCGGGCGAGGAGTCGCGCGAGGCCGGCGCGGGAGATGCGGACCGGGACGATGTCGGCGCTGGGGAAGGAATCGCGGGCCGGACGTTCCAGGCCGACCACTTGGATCACCCCGTCGCTGCCGCCCGGGGTGAACAGGGCGCTGAGCGCAAGGCGCCAGTCGAAGGCCGCGAGCGTCGGCGTGGCACGGTAGAACCGGGCCTCGCCCCAGCCGAATTCCAGCTCCGGAAAATCGCGGAAGCGGGTGGCGATGCTGCGCAAGCCCGCGCCCGCCCCCTCCCCCGTCACGCTCTCGCGCCGAAGCACGATCCCCGAATGCCAGCCGTGGCTGACCAGAAGCACCGTTTCGGCGTCCGGCTCGCTCGTCGGGTAGAGCGCCGGGTCGCCGGGCCGCGCCGTCCACGCCGCGCTCACCCCCACCAGGGCGACGAGCGCGACGAGGAGCCCCGCAAGGAGAAGGACCAGTGCGCGGCCGAGCCGCCTCACGCGTCGGTGAGGCGGGCGAGCGCTTCCTCGATCTTGGCCAGCCGCGCAGCCTCGGCGTCGCGGCGCTCGCGCTGCTCGTCCACCACCTCTTCGGGCGCGCGGGCGATGAAGTCGGCGTTGTTGAGCTTGCCGTCGAGCTTGGCGATCTCGGACTTGGCCTTGCCGCCCTCCTTCCGGAGGCGCGCGACCTCGGCCGCGAGATCGACGATGCCCTCCAGCGGCAGGGCGGCGACACTGCCGCGCACGAGGAGCTGCACCGAATTCTTCGGCGCGGAATCCGCATGTCCAATCTCGGAGAGGCGGGCGAGGCGCACCAGGGTCTCGCTCCAGCGGTCGAGGCGGCTGCGCACGGTGGCGTCGGCCGCGACCATCACCAGCGGGACCTGCGCGCCGGCGGGCACGTTGGTCTCGGAGCGGGCCGAGCGCACTTCGGAGATGAGATCGACCAGCCAGCCGATCTCGGCCTCGGCCTCCGCATCGGCATAGGCCGACAGGTCGGGCCAGGATTCCAGCGCCAGCAGGCCGCGGGTCTCGGGCAAAGCCTCGCCCTTGATCGCCCACAGCTCCTCCGTGAGGAAGGGCATGAACGGGTGCAGCAGCTTGGCGATCTGGTCGATCAGGAAGGCGACGGTTCCTTGCGTCTCCGCCCGCGCGGCCGGATCGACACCCTCGCCCTGCAAGACGGGCTTGGCGAGTTCGAGGTACCAATCACAAAAGACGTTCCAGACGAAGCGGTAGGCGGCCGCCGCCGCATCGTTGAAGCGGTAGACCGTGATGCCCTGGGCCACCTCGGCGACGGCCTTGGCAGCCTCGGTCAGCGCCCAGCGGTTCAGCGTCTCCTTGACGTTCTCGGGGCGGAAATCGGCCTTCAGGGCGCAGCCGTTCAGCTCGGCGAAGCGCGCGGCGTTCCAGAGCTTCGTCGCGAAGTTGCGATAGCTCTCAACCCGCTGCGGCCCGAGCTTGATGTCGCGGCCGGGTGCTGCGAGCGCGGCGAGGGTGAAGCGGAGCGCGTCGGCGCCGAAGCGGTCGATCAGATCGACCGGATCGACGACGTTGCCCTTCGACTTCGACATCTTGGCACCCTTCTCGTCGCGGACGAGGGTGTGCAGGTAGACGGTGTCGAAGGGCGCGCGGTCGGTGAGCTGGAGGCCCATCATCATCATCCGGGCGACCCAGAAGAAGATGATGTCCTTGCCGGTCACCAGGGTGTTGGTCGGGTAGAACCGGGCGAGTTCCGGCGTGGAATCGGGCCAGCCGAGCGTCGAGAACGGCCACAGCGCCGAGGAGAACCACGTGTCGAGCACGTCGGGGTCGCGGGTCAGCGCGACCGGGCGCCCGTGCTTGGCCTGCGCCTGCTCGAGCGCCTCCGCCTCGCTGCCGGCGACGAACCAGTTGCCCTGGTCGTCGTACCAGACCGGGATCTGATGGCCCCACCAGAGCTGGCGCGAGATGCACCACGGCTCGATGTTCTCCAGCCACTGGAAGAAGGTTTTTTCGTAGTTGTCCGGGACGAAGCGGGTCTGCCCGTCGCGCACGGCCTGGAGCGCCCGCTCGGCCAGCGGCTTGACGTTCACGTACCACTGGTCGGTCAGATAGGGCTCGATCACGACGCCGGAACGGTCGCCGTGCGGCACCGCATGGGTGTTGGGCTCGACCGCGCGCAGGCGCCCGCGCTCCTCCATCAGGGCGACGACCTGCTTGCGCGCCTTCTCCCGCTCCAGGCCGTCGAGCGCCATCGCGGCCTCCTCGGGCTCGGCGCCGTCGAGGAAGGCGGCGTTGCCGGCGATCTGGATGCGGGCTTCCGCGTCAAGGATGTTGATGGCGGCGACGCCGGCGCGGCGGCCGACCTCGAAGTCGTTGAAGTCGTGGGCCGGGGTGATCTTGACCGCGCCCGTGCCCTTCTCCGGGTCGGAATAGCTGTCGGCGACGATGGGGATCAGGCGGCCGACGAGCGGCAGGCGCACGCGTTTCCCGACCAACGCGGTATAGCGCTCGTCGTCGGGGTGGACCGCGACCGCCGTGTCGCCGAGCATGGTCTCGGGCCGCGTGGTCGCAACGGTAATGATGTCGCCGGTCTCGGCGCCGGAATCGTCCACGACCGGATAGTCGAAGTGCCAGAGATGTCCCTTGGTCTCGATCTGCTGCACTTCGAGGTCGGAGATCGCGGTCTGGAACTTCGGATCCCAGTTCACGAGGCGCTTGTCGCGGTAGATCAAGCCTTTCGCGTGGAGATCCACGAAGGTCTTGAGGACGGCACGCGACAGGCCCTCGTCCATGGTGAAGCGCTCGCGCGACCAGTCGCAGGAGGCGCCGAGCCGCTTGAGCTGGCCGATGATGGTCCCGCCGGATTCCTCCTTCCAGGCCCAGACCCGGCGCAGGAATTCCTCGCGGCCGAGGGTCCGGCGGTCCGGCTGCTGCGTTTCGGCGAGCTTGCGCTCGACCACCATCTGCGTGGCGATGCCGGCATGGTCCATGCCGGGCTGCCACAGCACGTCGCGCCCGCGCATCCGCTCGAACCGGGCCAGGATGTCCTGGATCGTGTTGTTCAGGGCGTGGCCCATATGCAGCGAGCCCGTCACGTTCGGCGGCGGGATCATGATGCAATAGGGCTCGGCGCCCGCGCGCTCGGGGCGACCGGCGCGGAAGGCATCCGCCTGTTCCCAGGCCGCGGAGACGCGCGCCTCGACGGCGGCGGGATCGAAGGTCTTGTCCATCATGGGCGGAGCGGGCGTTTCGGCGGCGGAAAAAAGCTGCCGCCGCTATCGGCCCGCGGCCCGGCTGCCGTCAACCTCGCGCGGCGGCATGACCGGGCTCTCGCTCACAAGGAGAGCCGGCCGCCAGTGCCGGCATGCGCTGGCGAAAAACTATCTTCCCCGCGCGACGCGCTCGATCTCCACGCTCACGAGGCGCTCGACCATCTGCGGCAGATTCTCGTCGAGCCAGCCCTTCAGCATCGGCCGGAGCATCTCCTTGACGATATCCTCCAGCGTGCGGGCGTTGTTCGACAGCACGGTGTGGGCGAGAAGCTGGAAGCTCTGGCCGACGCTGTCGACGGTGCTCGACGAGACGAGGCGCTCGGTCACTTCCTCTTCGACCGCCGCACGAACCCGCTCGGCCGGGCGCGGCGGTGGCGGCGGCGGCGTGAAGACCGGCTCCGGCTCGAACGCGGGTTCCGGCTCGAAGACCGGCTCGGGCTCGAACGTCGGTTCGGGCTCGAAATCGATCGTCGGCTCCGGCTCAGGCTCCGGCATCCGGAAGTCGATCTCCGGCATGTCGAACGGAAGCGGCTGGGGCTTGCGCACCGGCTGGGCGACCTCGGCGAGGTCGAGGATATCGTCCTCGACCGGAGGTGGCGGCGGGGGCGCGGGCGGCGCGTCCTCGATCTCGGCCGGCTTGGCAGCCTGATCGTCGGCGATGATGCGGCGGATCGAGGCGAGGATCTCCTCCATGGAGGGTTCCTGCGTCTTGTCCTGGACCTTAAGGCTCGCTGCGCTCATCTGGGGCGATACTCGGTGACGATTGACAAGACGACGAAATGGTTAACCAACTATTTCATCGTCTCTTCCGACATCAACCGGCCGCGTGCGACCGCCAACAGGAATCCGCGGCGGGAACCCGTCCCGGGCTCAGCGTCCGTCGGGCGTGCGTACGCCGAACCACAGATCGCGCACCTGATCGAAGTGCTCCCGCGGGCTGTAGGGCGTGACGGGCAGCGAGGTGTAGCGCACGGTGAGCCGGCCCACCGCCTGCACCACGTCGTAGGAGTTCACCACGCGGTTGCGCTGGGCCAGGATCAGGTTGACGCGGGCGTTCAGCAATTCCTGCTGCGCGTTGAGCACGTCGAGGGTGGTACGCTGACCGACGCGGGCTTCCTCGCGCACGCCGTTCAACGCCACCTCGTTGGCCTGCACCTGGGCCTGGGAGGCGATCACCTGGGCCTTGGAGGCTTCGAGGTTGCCCCAGGTCCGCACGATCGAGGCGCGGATCGTGTCGCGGTCGCGGTCGGCCACGAGGCGGGCCTGACCCACATTCTCCTTGGCCTGCCGGATCAACGCGTATTCGGAGCCGCCCTGGTAGAGCGGGATGTTGACGCGGCCGACGATCGAGGCGGTGACGCCGTTGTCGCCGGGGAACTGCTGGTCGTAGCGCTGCTGCACCGCGCCGGTGAGCTGCGCCTGCGGGTAGAGCGCGCCCTCGGCGACCTTCACCTGCAGCTCGGCCACGTCCACGGCGTGGAGCGAGGCGAGGATCTGCGGGTGTTCCTTGAGGCCGACCAGGATGGCTTGGTCGAGGCTGCTCGGCACGAACCGGTCGAGCGGACGGCCCGGGGCGAGCTGGCGCGGCTCGACGCCGATGATCTGCCGATAGATGCCGATCGAGGCGCGCAGATTCGCCTCCGCGGTGGCGACCTGCGAGCGGGCGCCGGCGAGGCGGGCTTCGGCCTGGGCGACGTCGGTGCGGGTCACCTCGCCGACGTTGAAGCGGTCGCGGGTCTGCCGGAGCTGCTCCTCCAGCACCTCGACGTTGTTGCGCTGAAGTTCGAGCGTCGCCGTATCGGACAACACGTTCATGTACGCCTGGGCGGCGTTGAACAGCGTGTTCATCTCCGTCTGGCGCAGCGACTCGCGGGTGCTGAGCACGGTCGATTCGGCGGAGCGGACCCGGTTGTCGGTCTGAAAGCCGTCGAACAGATTCTGGTTGACGGTGAGGCCTGCGCCGGCGGGAACGGTCGAGCCCCGTCGCCCGCCTACCTGGATCCCGGAGATCGAGCCCTGGAACTGCTGGATGCCGATATCGGCCGAGATCGCGGCATTGGGGCGATAGCCCGCCTGGAAGCGGTTCACGTCCTCGTCGGTCGCGCGCAGGTTCGCCCGCGCGGCGTTCAGTGCCGGATTGGCCTGGTAGGCGCGCGACAGCGCGCTCTCGAGGGTCTCGGCGCCGGCCGGGCTCGCGACCACCAGTGCCGTGACGACAGCACCGGCCAGCCGGAGCACAGACCGCGCCGCAGGGTTCCGTTCTCTCACGTCGATCAGCCCTTGCGGTTTCTCGATTCGCCGTCTCGCCGTGCCCGTTCGGGTCTCGTCCCCCGCGGTCCCTTCAGAGGGCGTCGCCGGTTCGTAGACCGTCGGGCTCGTCGGCACGGCCTCTCCCGCGCATCAAGCGCCGGGACAGCCTGCCCGCCTCTGGGCGCAGCATAGCCGAGCTTGATCCTGCAGGGACAGGGCCATGCACACCTGCGTGATCGGATTGGCTGTGGGGTGGCTCATAAAAGCGACACCCGAACGGGGTCGCGTCCGGCCTCGGGGCCGGCATCCGTCCGGTTCGGTGCGAGGCCGGTGTCGCAGGCGCGATCGTCAACCGGCGCAGCGCCGTGAGCTGCACGAAAATGCACCGATCCGGTGCCGTTCTGCCCAACGATAGGGCAGATACGATCCACAGGGTTAAGGAATCGTTTCGAGCCCTAGGCGGCCCGCAGGAATCGGGGCGGCGGGCTCGCGTGGTCCGAGAGCATCGTCCCGAAAGGTGGCATCCGGCTTTCGGAACACGACGATGCGGCCCAAGAACCGAAAGGATCGTCCCGGATCCGATAGCCGGGATGCTTCTCTAGAACGCGAAGCCGGGCTCGGCCGCGAAGGCCTTGAGGGCCGGCAGGTTGGCGTCGAACAGCGGGCGCGCGCCGAAGGCGTCGCCGGCCCGAACGAACAGGGTGGCCTTGGCGTTGCGGTCGGGGCCGAGCACGCAGACGAGGCGGCCATCATCCTGAAGCTGGTCGAGCAAAGCCTGCGGCCGGGTCTCGACCCGGCCCTCGACGAGAATCGCGTCGAAGGGGCCGCCCGCGACCGTCTCGGCGAGGCCACCCTGCACCGTCGCGACCCGGTCGCCGAGCCGCTCCCTGGCGGCGTTGGCCAGGGCGGCATCCGATTCCAGCGCCGTGACCTGCGCACCGAGCCGATCGAGGATGGCGGCGGCGTAGCCGTAGCCGGCGGCGACATTTAGCACGCGGGTTCCGGGGCGCACCTTCAGCGCCTGGACCATGCGAGCCAGGATCATCGGCGCCGCCATCACCCGGGGGCCGTCGTCCGGCGTCGTCACGGTCAGCGCCTGATCGATATAGGCGAAAGCCTCGCGGCCGGCGGGCACGAAGCGTTCGCGCGGCACCGCGTCGAAGGCATCGAGAACGGCGTTGTCGTTGACGTCGAAGGTCCGGAGCTGACAATCGACCATGAGGCGTCGCGCCTGCGCATAATCGAGCATGGAGCCGTCTTTCCCTCGCCGCCGGGCCCGGTCTGCACCGGGCCGCCCTGAGCGGCAGGGGTTTTCACGGATCGTCCGGGGAATTGCAAGGCTATTGCCTGGCTTTGCGGACAGCTCGGCGCCGTTCGTTTCGATCTGCCGAGAAATGTCCGATTTGGAGGCCTCGCCCGGAATCGAACCGGGGTGCAAGGATTTGCAGTCCTCTGCGTAACCACTCCGCCACGAGGCCTCTTTCGCGGCTGGCGCGAAACTCCGGCGGGGCGGCCGGCCCGGAGCGAGGCGCTCTTAGCAGAGCCTCGGGTCGCTCGGCAACGCCCTTCTCGACCGGATCGTCATCGAACCGTCGCGCGGCCGGCGATCCGCCGCCCGCCGCAAAAAAAGCGTCGCCGGAATCGTCCGAGACCCTTGCGCCGGCAATCGAGCAAGGCTAATGACCCCCAGCGCCGCCGAGGCGGCCCGGTGATCCCCGATAGCTCAGTTGGTAGAGCAAGCGACTGTTAATCGCTTTGTCGCAGGTTCGAGTCCTGCTCGGGGAGCCAAACCTTCCATAACATTATCGATATGCGGCAAGCTTGGCCGCGAGCCCCGCACCCGGGTCGGGTTGTGGGGTAATGTCGGCGTTTGCTGAGCGCGGCTCGGTTTGTCGAGCGCGGCAGGATCGCGCCCGTCCGACGGACATTCGCCCCGCAGCCTCGAGCCTTCGACGCGCGCTCGATCACTTCCTCGCCAGCGGCCCGCTGGGCCCCTCGCCTTGCGCAGGCCGCGGGTGCCGTGCAGGCGGGCCCGGCCCCGCGTTGCCTGAGCCAAACCCCTTCAACGCGCGCGCATCCGAGGGACCAAACGCGTCGTCGTCCCAGGGATGAACCGAAATCAGAGGCGGCCTTCGCCGCCTCGATGGGCGGCAACCTCCTGCCGCGCCCGAACCAAACGAGCGACGTTCGTCAGCGGGGCCGAGCGACCCGCGGCACGACGTCGGGCCATGCCGAGCCGCCCGCCTCGTCGCCCAGCCCTGTCGCGATCGACCGCCCTCAGGCTCCCGCGTGCAACGGTCCCCGGAAGGCCCTGACGGATCGGATTCGCCCGTCCGGCGCGAAACGGAACAGGTCGATCACCTCGAGTTCGCCGGTGCCCTCGATGCTGATGACGATGTCGGCAGCGGCGCTCGGCTCGGACACGAGAATGTCTCGCACCGTGATCCGCAGGGACGCGCCCGACACGATGCGACCGGTGGTGGCGAGCACCTCGGCCCTGCCGGAAGCCGACACGTCCCAATCGACGAGCGTGACGTCATCGGTCAGCGTGCGACCCAGCGCGTCGAGATCCTTGCCGTTGAAGGCGTCCATGTAAGCCGAGATCGTCGCCCGACACCGTGTCTCGAAATCGCTCGCCATCGTCTCACCCTCTGTTTCGTTGAGTCGGCCTGCGCCTTCTAGATCATCGTGCCGGGTATGGCATCCGACACGATGCGCTAAGTGAGTGCGCTGCATCGGCTTTTTCCGAAAGCCCGCTGTCGCCGTTCGGACCGACGCCACGGCTTCAGGGGATCCGAACGCGACCGTCGCCGAAATTCTCCGCGCCCGATCGCGCGCTCCCCTCACGCCCGGGACCTTGGGCAGACTCTGGACCTCGGGCAGCCTCTCACGCCGCCTGCTCGATCGTGAATTCCATGCCGCGGCCCGGCCCCTGGTCGGCGTAGTCGGCCAGCATCAAGCCGCGCTCGGCCAACGTCGCCTCCACGGTGTCACGCTGCTTGCGCACCATCTGCCCGATGGCCAGCGGCGTCAGGCGCGGGCTCGCCCGGCGCAGGTCGTCCACGCCGATGCTGGCCGGCACGCCCTCGCTCTCGGCGATGCGGGCGAGCGCCAGACCCAGGTCGCGGGCCTTGGTCTCTGCGGCGGATTTCGGCTTGAAGGCCATGAGGGTCTCCTCCCTGGGCGAACCGCACCCATCCATACTTGTACTTCTTTTGTTCTATAGCTGGCGGGCGAGCCGCGCCAGTCCGCATCGCGTCGCACAAGGCAGCCCGCTCAGCCGAACAGTCCGGCCACGGCCTGTCGCAGCGGGTTCTCCGGGTTCGACAGGAGGCGAATGGCCATGGCGCAGGCGATGACGACGAGGAGCGGGCGGATCAGCCGGGCGCCGAGGCGCACGGCCAGGGCCGAGCCGATCTGCGCCCCGAGGAAGGCGCCCGCCGCCATGGCGAGGCCGACCGGCCAGACCACGACCCCCTGGAGGGTGAACAGGGCGAGGCTGCCGATGTTGCTCGCGGCATTCGACAGCTTGGTATGGGCGGTCGCCCGCACGACGCCCAGGCCGAGCAGCGTCACGAAGCCGATCATGTAGAACGAGCCCGCGCCGGGGCCGAACACGCCGTCGTAGAAGCCCACCGCGGGGGCGAGCGTCAGGGCGAACAGGCCGGGCCCGATCCGCGCGGTCGCGTCCTCGTTGCTCATCCGCCGGGCGGTGGCGAAGTAGAGCGCGATGCCGACGAGCAGCACCGGCACCATCGCGTCGAGCACCGGACGCGGCAGCAGGCTGACGCAGAGCGCGCCGGCCACCGAGGCGAAACCTGCGGCGAGTGCGGCCGGGCCCGCCTCCTTCCAGCGGATCAGGCCGCGCCGGGCGAAGGCTAGCGTGGCCGAGGTCGAGCCGGCGGTGCCCTGGAGCTTGTTGGTGGCGATGGCGCTCACCGGATCGAGGCCAGCGAGGAGCAGGGCGGGCAGCGTCATCAACCCGCCGCCGCCCGCGATGGCATCGACCGCGCCGGCCACCACCGCGACGCCGAACAGGGCGGCGATCGTTTGGGGATCGATCACCATGTGCGCTCCCCCGCCGGCGGGCGTCGAGAAGCCGAATCAACGGGGGCGGGCATCGGGAGCCTGTCGCGGGATTGGGGAGGGACAGTGCCTGCCCTATCGGTTCCCCCCTGCGGACACCATCCCGCCCACTGCAAGGCTGCGACGTTGCCGCCACTGGCGGAACGGAGATTTCCGATGATAATATGTGGGATAAATTCCCACAACCTACCGACGCATGCCTCTCTACTTCTTCGATCTTCACGACGGCACCAACTTCGTCAAGGACGAGGAAGGCTTCGATCTGGAAGGCCCGGACGCGGTGCGCGAGCGTCTAGCCCGGATCATGACCAAGGTCATGCGCGGGGTGACGCCCTCCGCCGACCGCCAGGACTTTTTCGCGATCGCCCGCGACGAACAGGGCCGGGTGCTGTTCCGCGCCCACCTCTCCCTCGACATGGAGGCGGTGGAGAGCGCCTGACGGTTTTCCGCGAAGCCGCGGATCAAAACACGCGCTCGCTCGTCTTCACAGCGAAGCTGTGCCCGGAGAGCCTGCGTTGAGTATCGGACTGATCGCGCTGCTGGACGATGTCGCGGCGCTCGCCAAGATGGCGTCGGCCTCGCTGGACGACGTCGCCGGACAGGCCGCCAAGGCCGGGGCCAAGGCGGCGGGCGTGGTGATCGACGATGCCGCGGTGACGCCGCGCTACGTCGTCGGCTTCGCCGCCGAGCGGGAATTGCCGATCGTCGGCCGGATCGCCCTCGGATCGCTGCGCAACAAGCTTCTGTTCCTGCTGCCGGGCGCGCTGGCACTCAGCGCCTTCGCTCCCTGGGCGATCACGCCGCTGCTCATGCTCGGCGGGGCCTATCTCTGCTACGAGGGCACCGAGAAGGTCTACGAGGCGCTGTTCCCCCTCAAGGCCCACGGCCACGAGGAGGAGGTCGCCGCCGCGGCGGACAGCGCGATGGAGGACCGCCGGGTCGCCAGCGCCATCAAGACCGACTTCATCCTCTCGGCCGAGATCATGGCGATCACGCTGGCCGCGATTCCCGAGGGGAGTTTCTGGACCAAGGCGGCGGTGCTCGCGATCGTGGCGGTCGGCATCACCGCGGCGGTCTACGGTGCGGTCGCCCTGATCGTGAAGGCGGACGATGCCGGCATGGCGCTCGCCGCCAACCGGAACCCGTCCTTCATCGGCGGCCTCGGCCGCGGCATCGGCCGGGCGGTGGTGAAGGGCATGCCGTATCTGCTCAAGATCCTCGCCGTGGTCGGCACCGCGGCGATGATCTGGGTCGGCGGCGGCATCCTGATCCACGGTCTCGAGGAGTACGGCGTGAAGGCGCCGGCCCACGCGATCCACGATGCGGCGGCCTCCGTGGCGGGGCTCGTGCCCGTGGCCCACGGCTTCGTCGAGTGGCTCGTCACGGCGGCCGCCTCCGGCCTCGTCGGCCTTGTCGTCGGCGCGCTGCTGATTCCGGTGACGAGCTACGTCATCGCGCCGGTGTGGCGGGGCGTGGCCGGGCTGCGGCAGAAGGCGGCCTAGAGCGCTTTCCGACGAAGTGGATGCCGGTTCGGCGAAAGAAAGCGCGGTTTAACAAAAGCTTAGAGATGCGTCCCGACCCAACGCGGTCGGGCGCAGCTCTGACGCCTCACATCTGAATGACGCGGATATTGTTGGTGTTGCCGATTGTGTGGAAGGGGATGCCCGCGGCTGCTACGATCATGTCGTGCTCCTTGGCAAAACCCTCCTCGCGGGCGTGACGGGCGGCCTCGCTCGTCATCTCCTCGTAGGAATCGACGTCCGCCGTGTGGACGCTGTGCGTGCCCCAGAGCAGGCTGAGGCGGCGTGAGGTCTCGCGGCTCGGGGTCAGGGCCAGGATCGGCACCGCCGGGCGCTTGCGCGCAACCCGCGCCGCGGTGGTACCGCTGGTGGTGTAGGCCGCGATGGCGCGGGCCTGGATCGCCTCGGCCAGCAAAGCGGTCGCGGTCGCGACGGCATGCGGCGGGGTTTCCTCCTCGCCCGGCTCGGAGGCCGCGACGATGGAGCGGTAGAGCTTGTGCCCCTCCACCGAGCGGATGATGCGGTCCATCATCGCCACCGCCTCGACCGGATAGCGGCCGGTGGCCGATTCCGCCGAGAGCATCACGGCATCCGCCCCGTCATAGATCGCGGTGGCCACGTCCGAGGCCTCGGCGCGGGTGGGTGCGGGGGCGCCCACCATCGAGTCGAGCATTTGGGTCGCCACCACGACCGGCTTCACCGCGAGCCGGCAGGCTCGGATCAGCTCCTTCTGTCGGCCCGGCACGTCCTCGTGCGGGATCTCGACGCCGAGATCGCCGCGGGCGACCATCACGGCATCCGACAGGCGGATGATGTCCTCGATGCGGTCGAGCGCCTGCGGCTTCTCGATCTTCGACATGATGCCGGCCCGGTCTCCGATCAGGCCGCGGGCCTCCAGCACGTCGGAGGGCGTCTGCACGAAGGACAGCGCCACCCAATCGACGCCGAGTTCGAGGCCGAAGGCGAGGTCGGCGCGGTCCTTCTGCGTGAGCGGCGAGAGGTCGAGGAGCGTGCCGGGCAGGTTCACGCCCTTGCGGTTCGAGATGATGCCCGCGGTGACGACCTCGGCTTCGATCGCCCGCGCCTCGACGCCGACGACGCGCACGCGCACCCGGCCGTCGTCGATCAGCAGGTCCTGGCCCGGCACCACGGCGGCGAAGATTTCCGGGTGATGCAGGGGGATCGCGTCCTTGCCGCCCTCCACGCCGTCGAGAACGAAGCGCACGCGCTCGCCCGCTGCCAGGTCGAGCCGACCGTCGCGCACGGTGCCGACGCGGATCTTCGGGCCCTGCAGATCCTGTAGGATGCCGATGGGGCGCCCGACCTCCGCCTCCAGCGCGCGGATGGCGGCGTGGACCCTGGCGTGGTCGGCCTGGACGCCGTGGCTGAAATTGAGGCGGAAGGTATCCACGCCGGCCAGGAACAGGGCCTTCAGCTTCTCCGGCGTGTCGGTCGCTGGGCCGACGGTGGCGACGATCTTGGCGTAGCGGTGACGGCGCATGGTTCGCTCGGCCGGGGGGCCGCCTCTCGCGATGATGGAGTCGTAGGGCGTCTCAGAACACGTGGAACGACACGCCCGCCAAAAAGCTCTTCTCTTCCGTGCCCTTGAAGTCGACGCGCTCGATGTTGCCGAACTTGTTGTGCCAGTACTGGAAGCCGACGAAGACATCGACCCGGTTGGGCTGGTCGTAGAACAGCTGGCCGAGATCGAGCACGAGGTTGGTGCGCGACAAGAATTCGAGGCCGGTCTTCGGGTTGAAGGCGAAGGCCGCCGGGTTGGTGACGCCGCGCCCCTTGGGCAGCACGACGTTGTTGAAACCCGCGATCCGCAGCGGCAGGCCGGTGAAGGTGAGCGGGAAGCTGTAGACCAGTTCGAACTCGGGCACGGTGTCGAAACTCACCGAACGGTCCGGGCCGAGGTTGAAGCCGTTGCGGTTCCATTCCTTGTAGGCGTGGACCGACAGGTTGAGAAATCCGGCGGGCACGTCGAAGGCGAAGTTCAGGCCGCCGACTACGTCGCGCTTCTTTGGGCCGAACGGCGAGTTCTGCGCGTTGGCATCGAACCCGAAGGACAATGAGACGTCCTTCACGATCCCGGGGATCGTGAAAGCCTTGGTGCCCGAGAGCGCGTTGAGGCTGAGCGTGCCGCGATAGAGCCCGTAGGCTTCGGTGTTGCCGTAATCGTAAGCCGCGAAGCCCCCCGGCGCGTTGGTGGTGCCGGCGGGGAATTGCGAACCGGATTTCAGGATGTCGAGGGCGAAGAAGTTGGTGCCGTAGGCCCAGGCATCGGCGTGTGCGATGCCGAGGATGTGCTTCGGCGCGTCACGATTGCGGAAGCGCCCGTCCGCCTCGCGCACCTGGCTGCCGGGGTCTGCCGACGGGTATTGATAGCGGTAGCTGATCTGGGTGTCGCTGAAGACGAAGAACGGGATTTCCTTCACCGGGGCTACGTCCGGCGGCACGATCCCCGAGGGGAGATCGGCGGCCGAGGCCCGGCCGACCGAGAAAAGCGCGAGCGAAGCGGCCGCGAGCCAGCGTGCGAGCATGAAATCCCCCTCCCGTTGTGCCGGCTTTGCCGGTCCCCCCTCTCCGCTCGAACGGCGTCGTCACGCCGCCCGAGCGGTCTCGATCACTTGCCTTGACCGATCTCGTGCGCGGCCATGCGCTCCAGCGCGCGCACCATCGCCGAATGGTCCTGATCGCCCCCACCGTTCGCCGCGCAGGCGTTGAACAGCTCCAGCGCGGTCGCGGTGTTGGGCAGCGCCACGCCGAGCGTGCGCCCGCCCTGGAGCGCGAGGTTCAGGTCCTTGCGGTGCAGGTCGATCCGGAAGCCCGGATCGAAGGTGCGCTTGACCATCCGCTCGCCGTGCACTTCCAGGATGCGCGAGGCGGCAAAGCCCCCCATCAGCGCCTCGCGGACGCGGGCCGGATCGGCGCCGGCCTTGGAGGCGAAGACCAGCGCCTCGCCGACCGCCTCGATGGTGAGCGCGACGATGATCTGGTTGGCGACCTTGGTGGTCTGGCCGTCGCCGTTGGCGCCGACCAAGGTGATGTTTTTGCCCATCGCCTCGAACAGGGGTTTGGCCCGCACGAAAGCATCTTCGGGGCCGCCGACCATGATGGTGAGGCTCCCGGCCTTGGCGCCCACCTCTCCGCCGGAGACCGGCGCGTCGAGATAGGCCGAGCCGAGTTCGTTGATGCGCTCGGCGAATCCCCGCGTGGCGATCGGGTCGATCGAGCTCATGTCGATCACGATCTTTTGGGAGCTGCCCAAGCCCTCGGCGACGCCGTCGGCCCCGAACAGGACTTCGGCCACCTGCGGCGTGTCGGGCAGCATGGTGATGACGATGTCGGCCCGCTCCGCGACCTCGCGGGCGGAGGCGCAGGCGGTGCCGCCGGCCGCGATCAGGTCGGCAGGCACCTCGCGGCGGCTCTTGAGGAAGAGTTTGTAGCCGGCCTTGATCAGGTTCTCCGCCATGGGCCGGCCCATGATGCCGAGGCCGATGAATCCGATGGTCGCCATGTGATAGATCCTTAAGATTGGGGCTGCCGTGTCCGGCCGATCTGTTCGGGGGCCGTTGGCCGCGCTCCTCCCCCTTGTGGGGAGGGGAACGCGTTGCGCCTTCCGCGAGCGTGAACGCTTAGTCCCGATACGGCGCGAACCAGTCGAGGCCGTCGCTCGTAGTGGTGGCGGGGCGGTATTCGCAGCCGATCCAGCCGCGGTAACCGATGGCGTCGAGGTGGCGGAACAGGAACGGGTAGTTGATCTCGCCGGTGCCGGGCTCGTGGCGGCCGGGATTGTCGGCGAGCTGGATGTGGGCGATGCGCGGCAGGTTCTCTTGAATCGTGCGCGCGAGATCGCCCTCCATGATCTGCATGTGATAGGCGTCGTACTGCACGAACAGGTTGTCGGAGCCGACCTCCTCGATCAGCGCCACGGCCTGAGCCGTGTTCGTCAGGAAGAAGCCGGGGATGTCGCGGGTGTTGATCGGCTCGATCAGCAGGCGGATGCCGGCCTTCTTCAGCTCCCCGGCCGCGAAAGCGAGGTTTTCCCGAAGCGTGTCGTGCAGACGGGCACGCTCCACACCCTCCGGGCTGATCCCGGCGAGGCAGTTGATCTGCCGGCAGCCGAGCGTGCCGGCATAGTCGACGGCGCGAGCCACGCCCTCGCGGAATTCCTGCCTGCGTTCCGCTAGCACGGCGATGCCGCGCTCGCCCGCCGCCCAGTCGCCCGCGGGCAGGTTGTGCAGCGCGAGGGTGAGTTCGTGGCGCACCAGACGTTCGTGGATCGCCTCCTTGGCGTGCTCGTAGGGGAACAGGAACTCGACGCCGCGAAAGCCCGCGCGGGCGGCCTGTTCGAAGCGGTCGAGGAAGGGGTGTTCGTTGAAGAGCAGGGTGAGGTTGGCGGCGAAATTGGGCATGGGACTTTCGATTCCTTCGTCGCACCGGCCTCGTCATTCCGGGGCTCGCCGAAGGCGAGAGCCCGGAATCCAAGACTGGGCACAGTGCTTGTCCGTGGATTCCGTGTTCCGCTGCGCGGCCCCGGAATGACGGGGTTGGTTTGTTCACGCCGCGACGGGCGCGGGCAACGTCTGGCTGGACTTCAGCGACAGCTCGGGGTCGAGGCAGAGGATCTCCTCGAACTCGTTGATGCCGTCGACCTCGGTGCCCATGCTGATGTTGGTGACGCGCTCAAGGATGAATTCGAGCACGACGGGGACCTGATGCTCCGCCATCAGCGCCTCGGCGCGGGCGAAGGCGTCCTTGAACTCGTTGGGGCTCTTCACCCGGATCGCCTTGCAGCCGAGCCCTTCGGCGACCGCGACGTGATCGACGCCGTAGCCCGGCACCGCGTCGCCCTCCGGCCGCGCGTTGATGTTGTCGAAGGCCAAGCTGACCTCGAAATCCATCCCGAAGCCGCGCTGCGACTGCCGGATCAGGCCGAGATACGAATTGTTCACGACGACGTGGAGGTAGGGCAGCTTGTGCTGCGCCCCGACCGCCAGTTCCTCGATCAGGAACTGGAAGTCGTAATCGCCCGACAGCGCGACGATCTTGCGGTCCGGGTCGGCGGCGCGGACGCCCAGCGCCGCGGGCAACGTCCAGCCGAGCGGGCCGGCCTGCCCGCAATTGATCCAGTGGCGCGGATGGTGGACGTGCAGGAACTGCGCGCCCGCGATCTGCGACAGGCCGATGGTGGTGACGTAGCAGACGTCGCGGCCGAGCGCCTCGTTCATCTCCTGATAGACCCGCTGAGGCTTGAGCGGCACCTGATCGAAGTGGGATTTCCGAAGCATCGCCCGCTTGCGGTGGGCGCAGGCCGAGGCCCAGACCGCGCGGTCGCGCAGCTCTTCCCTCGCCTTCAGATCGCGGGCAACCGCGATGAACTCGCGCAAGGCCGCGCCGGCATCCGAGACGATGCCGAGATCGGGGCCGAAGACGCGGCCGATCTGGGTCGGCTCGATATCGACGTGAACGAAGGTGCGGCCCTTGGTGTAGACCTCGACCGAGCCGGTGTGGCGGTTGGCCCAGCGGTTGCCGATGCCGAGGACGAAGTCGGATTCGAGGAAGGTGCGGTTGCCGTAGCGGTGGCTCGTTTGCAGCCCGACCATGCCGGCCATGAGCGGGTGGTCGTCGGGGATCGCGCCCCAGCCCATCAGGGTCGGGATGACCGGAACGCCGGTCAGCTCGGCGAACTCGACCAGCAGCTCGCAGGCATCCGCGTTGACGATGCCGCCGCCGGCGACGATCAGCGGGCGCTCCGCCGCCTGGAGCATGGCAATCGCGCGCTCCGCCTGACGGCGCGAGCAAGCGGGCTTGTAGGGCGTCAGCGGCTCGTAGGCCTCCGCGTCGAACTCGATCTCGGCGACCTGAACGTCGATCGGCAGGTCGATCAGGACCGGGCCGGGGCGCCCGGAGCGCATCAGGTGGAACGCTTGGCTGAAGACCTGCGGGACGAGCGCCGGCTCGCGGACCGTGACGGCCCACTTGGTGACGGGCTTGGCGATCGACTCGATGTCGACGGCCTGGAAATCCTCCTTGTGGAGCTTGGCCCGCGGCGCCTGACCGGTGATGCACAGGATCGGGATCGAGTCGGCCGAGGCCGAGTAGAGCCCGGTGATCATATCGGTGCCGGCCGGGCCGGACGTGCCGATGCAGATGCCGATATTGCCGGCCTTGGCCCGGGTGTAACCTTCCGCCATGTGCGAGGCGCCCTCGACATGGCGGGCCAGCACGTGGCGGATCGTGCCGCGTGCCCGTAACGCGGAATAGAGCGGGTTGATCGCGGCGCCGGGAACGCCGAAGGCACAATTCACGCCCTCGCGTTCCATGACGAGAACCGCAGCATCGATCGCGCGCATCTTGGGCACGGCGTCCTCCTTTTTGTGATTTTTTGTTTTTACTCTACTTGGAAGCGTCGTTGAATACAGGCGGTTCGATTTGATTTATTCCGCCAGAGAATAACCGAATATTGTCATCCCGCTCCTGCCACCATGCGCCCCGCAGGCGCGGGGCGAGGTGGCGGATCAGCGCCGTGACCTTGCGCGGCACGAGCTTGGGCGAGGGGAACACCGCGTAGAGTTCCTGATCGGGCAGGACGTAGCCGGGCAGGCACTCGGTGAGGTCGCCGGCCTCGATCGCGCCCTGCGCGACGTAGCGGGGCAGGATCGCTACGCCGAGGCCGGAGCGCGTCGCCGAGAGCAGCGTCGGCAGGTTGTTGGAGCGCAGACAGCCGCGCACGCTCGCCGCGTGCGTCCGCCCGTCGGTGCTGCGCATCTGCCAGACGGCGTCGCCCTGGACGCTCGAATAGACGATGCAATCGTGACCCGTGAGGTCGTCGGGCGTGGTCAGCGGCTTGGCGCGGGCGAAGTAGGCGGGCGCGGCCACCATCACCCAGGGGTTGGCGCCGAGATAGCGCCCGCCGAGCGACGAGTCGGTGAGGCGGCCCATCCGCAGCGCCACATCGATGCCCCGCGCGATGAGATCGACGTAAGCGTCCTCGCAGGTGAGATCGACCTTGAGCCGCGGGTTGGCCGCGATGAACGGCAGCAGCATCGGCCCCAGCACCGCCTCGCCGAAGGCGACCGAGGTGGAGATACGCAACGTGCCGTCGAGTTCGGCATCGTGCCGGCGCACCAGCCCCTCGGCCTCCTCGATCTGGCGCAGGATGGCGCGGCAGGTCTCGTAATAGAGCTTGCCCGCCTCGTTGAGGGTGAGGCCGCGGGTGTTGCGGTTGATCAGCCGCGTGCCGAGGCGGTTTTCCAGCCACGCCACCGTCTTGGTGACGGTGGATTGGGCGATCTCCAGATCCTCGGCGGCGCGGGAGAAGCTGTTCAGCTCCGCCACGCGGACGAAGACGCGCATGCCGGTCAGTTGGTCCATGGGGCGCTCCGCGCTGGGCGCGAACGCGCCCTCCCCTCTCCCCTCCGCGGGAGAGGGTGGCCCCCGAAGGGGGTCGGGTGAGGGGAGCGACGGTTCAGCTTGGCCGCGCTCGATCCGGACTCTCCGGAAGCGTGGTTCCCCTCTCCCGCCCCGCATCCGCGGGGCATCCTCCCCCGCGGAGGGGGGAGGGTTGCGCGTTGAGTTTTTCTCAGAGACGACATCACTCGCCCGCCGCGTGGCGCGTGGTCAGCGTCGCGCGCACGCTCGCCACATCCTGCGCCCGCACCGTCGGCGCCTGGCCGCCCCACTCCGCGCGCATCCAATTCGTCAGATCGACGATGGCGGCATCGTCGAGGTCTGCGGCAAAACCCGGCATCGCCTCCATGCGCTCGCCGTTCGGAAAACTCTGGGCCGGCAGGCCGGCGAGCACCGCGCGGACGAAGCCCGAGGCGCTCGCGGTGCGGAGCGAGGCGTTGCCGCGCATCGGCACCGAGACGTGGGGAATCCCCTCCCCCTTCGCGCCGTGGCAGCCGGCGCAGAGGCCGGCATAGGTTTTTTCCGCCCGCGCGGTGACATCGGCCGCCACCGGTGCAGGGGTCGGCGGGGCGGGGGGCGCTTCCTCCGCCAAGGCATCGCGGTCGAACAGGTAGGCCGCCATCGCCGTGAGGTCGGCCCGGTCCATGTGGCGGGTGGAGAAATGCACCACGTCGAACATCTGGTGCGTCGCCGAGCCCTGCGCCGAGAGGCCCGAGCCCATGAAGGTCGCGAGGCTCGCGGGCGAGAATCCCATCCGGGTCAGGCCGGTGGGAGTGATGTCGGGCGCTTCCAGCCCCTCGATCACGGCGCCGGTGAGCGCTTGGCTCTGGCGAAGTCCCTGGGTGAGGTCGCGCGGGGTGTGGCACTCGCCGCAATGGCCGAGCGCCTCCGTGACGTAGCGCCCGCGATTCCACAGCGCGGAGCGTTCAGGATCGGGCTCGGCCACTGAGGCAGGGAGATGCAAAAAATTCCAGGCGGCGAGGGTCCAGCGCTGGTCGAACGGGAAGGCGAGGCCGTTCTTGGCATTTGCCACCGGCATCGGCGCGCGGGTCGTCATGTAGGCGAAGAGCGCATCGACATCGCCCTCGCTCATCCCGCGATACGAGGTGTAGGGCATGGCCGGGTAGAGGTGGCGCCCACCCGGCGCGATGCCGTCGCGCAGGGCCCGGTGGAACGCCGCCCGGCTCCAGCCGCCGATGCCTTCCGGGCTCGGCGAGATGTTGGTGGCATGGATCACGCCGAAGGGCGTCTCGAACGGCATGCCGCCGGCCCAGGGCGCGCCGCCGCGGGCGGTGTGGCAGGCATAGCAATCGGCCGCCGCCGCGACCTTGGCGCCGTGAGGGGCGAGTTGCTTGATCTGCTCGGCGGTCAGCGGCGTCTCGACCTTGCTCGAGACGACGCTGCGGTTGAGCGCGCCGGAGAAGACGAGGCCGGCCAGCGCCGCGCCGCCGACGGCGAGGCCGGCAAGAGCGATGAGGGGTTTGCGCATCGCTCGGCTCACGCGGTCACGAGGCCGGGGGTGGCGAGCACGAGGTCGCGCACGGCCGCGTGGTAGCGGACATATCCGGTGCAGCGGCAGATATGCGGGTCGAGCGCTTCGGTGACGACGCGCTCCACCGCCTCGCGCGGCACGGGCGCCGCCTTCAGCCGCTCGATCAGCACGGTCGCAGCGGTGACGAAGCCCGGCGTGCAGTAGCCGCACTGGAACGCGAACCCTTCCACGAAGGCCTGCTGGACCGGCGAGAGTGTGAGGCTGCCGTCGGCGTTCTGCCGGGCATGGCCCTCGACGGTGCGGATCGTCTTGCCCTCGAACCAGTGGGCGCCGGTGATGCAGGTGCGCACCTCCCGCGGCAGCTTGCCGGGCTCCTCGACCATCACGGTGCAGGCGTTGCAGATGCCCTGGCCGCAACCCATGCGGGCCCCGGTGAGGCCGAGCCATTCGTGCAGGAATTCCTGCATCGAGACGCCCTGCGGCACCGGCAT
The DNA here is from genome assembly GCF_900114375.1 of Methylorubrum salsuginis. Lineage (GTDB taxonomy): Bacteria > Pseudomonadota > Alphaproteobacteria > Rhizobiales > Beijerinckiaceae > Methylobacterium > Methylobacterium salsuginis. The sequence goes on from NZ_FOSV01000005.1 coordinate 61,329, forward strand.
CGCAACCGGCTTGCCGTTGACGGTGAGCGAGAGGTTTTCGGATTTCGGCAGGGCGGTCATGCCAGCACCTCGCGGATGTGCTCGGGGCGGATGGGCAGGCTGTGGAAGCGGTGGCCGATGGCGTGCGCGACCGCGTTGGCGAGCGCGGGCACGACCGCGATCATCACCACCTCGGCGATGCCCTTGGGCGGATCGGTCTCGGAGAGCGGGGGGAGGATCTCGACGGTCTGGTTCCAGACCGCGACGTCCTTCGAACGGGGCAGCTCGTAGCGGTTCCAGTTCCACGTGCCGTCGCCGGGCCCGCCCTCGTAGAGCGGCAGGAACTCCTTGAGCGCGTGGCCGATGCCCATGGCGAGCCCGCCCTGGATCTGGCCCGAGACCAGTTCGGGCACGATCTGGCGCCCGCATTCGAGGATCGAGTGGTGCGAGAGGATCGTCACCGTGCCGCTGCCGGTATCGACGGCGACCTCGGCCAACGTCGCCATCGGCGCGTAGTAGGTGGTGCCGACATTGTTGCGCTGGGTCGGCGGGTAGAACACTGCCGACCGCTCGACGAAGTGCCAGCCGCCGGTCGTCATCAGAGCTTGCCGTTCGGCGGAAGCGCCCGCACCGTAGCGCAGCGCCAGGGCGTCGATGGGAAGCCGCGTGCGGCCCGTCCCCGGAAGCTCGAACTCGCCTTCCGTCCATTGCCAGCGGTTGAAGGTGTGGAGCGTGACGCCGACCGGCAGGCCGAGCCGTTGTGCTTCGGCCGCCACCGCTTCCAGCGTCAGCGGGGGTAGGCCCGCGCCCGAGACCTTGCCGTCGGCGAGCCGCAGCTCGTCGGCCCGCATCGTGTGGTACGAGGCGAGCGAACCGCCGCCGAACCCGCGGCCCCAGAGCGAGCGGGCGGCGGGCCAGAGGGCGTGATCGCGTAAGATGCGGGCAGCGCTGCGGGTGGCGTGGCCGAGATAGTAGGCCGAGTTCGTCGCGCTCATCGGCGAGGTGAAGCGCGGCGTCCAGCGCGGGTTCTTGGACAGCCGGTCCTCATCCGCCTGCGGCGTGGTGTAGGGCTGGTCCTCGGTCTCCAGCGGCATCTGCGGCCAGCGCACGACGCCGAACTCGGTCGTCTCCGGCACGCGCCCCAGGATCTCGCCGACCATCACGGCCTGCGAGGTGGTGACGCCCGGCCCCATCTCGTGGGCGACGTGGCGGAGCGTCAGGCGGCCTTGCGGGTCGATCTCGAGCGAGGCCAGTGCGGCCTCGGCGCCGGTGCCGTAATCCTTGTGGACCTGCGCGAAGCCGACGCCGTAACGCTTGCCCGGATTCTTCGCCTCAAAGGCCGCCTTCTTCGCCTGCCGCTCGCGCCAGAGCGGGTGCGCGGCGGCCTTTTCCAGGATTTCATCGTTGCGCAAGGCGCCCGCCGGCACCGCGCCCTGGCTGTTGCGCTGGCCGGAGCGAAAGACGTTGGCGAGCCGCAGCTCGATCGCGTCGCGCCCGAGCAGCTCGGCCGCCTCGTCCACCAGCATCTCGGTGGCCGACATGGTCTGGAGCGTGCCGTAGCCCCGCGTCGAGCCGGCCTCGACCGCGCGGGAGGCGAGCGCCACCGCCTGGAAGTCGCTTTTGGGCAGATAGTAGATCGACTGCGCCGCCGTCGCGCCGACGAAGGACACCGACATCGAGAAGTTCGGGCGCCCGCCCCCGTCGCAGACGTAACGCCCGGTCATCGCCCGGAACCGGCCGCTGGCGCGGTCGATCATCAGGGTGGTGTCCATGGTGAAGCTGTGGCGCTTCAAGCCGTTCTGGAACTGCTCGAACCGGTCGTTGGCGAGCCGCACGGGCCGTCCCCCGCCGTAGAGTCCGGCGAGGATGCAGAGCAGCGGATGGAGGTGGTGATCCTTGGTGCCGTAGCCGACGGTAGTGCCGGCCTTCAGGTCGATCGCGGAAACGGGGAAGCGCGAGGCCTTCACCAGGGCGGCGGCCTGCTCGGCCACCTCGTAGGGGCCCTGCGTCGCCATCATCAGGTGGAGCGTGCCGGTGTCCGCATCGTACCAGACGTTGCCGTTGTCAGCCTCCATCGCCGAGGCATCGACCGATTGCGAGACGTAGGAGCGCTTGAGAACGAGCGCGTCGTCGCCGGCCGCAGCGATCTCGGCGGCGATCGCGTCCGCTGCCGCCATGCCGCGGGCGAAGGGGCCGTCGGTCCCGGCAGCGGGCCAGGCCGGTTCATCGCCCTTGAAGCCGGAAAAAATCGGCGCGTCGCGGTAGGGCGAGAAACGGTCGTCGCCCTCCGGTCCGTCGCCCTCGATCCGCACCCAGCGGGTCGCGCCGTAATGCGCCGGCGTCGCGTAGGCCGTCGTCTCGCCGTAGCGCACCACGTCCTCGTTGAAGCGCACCGCCCGCTTGGCCGCGGCGTAGCGCGGGTAGTCGTGGTAGATCAGCAGCGCCACCGGCTGGCCCAGCAGCCGCGGGGTCTCGCCCGCGGGCACCAGGAAGCGGTCGCCGAAGAAGTCGGGATGGGGCGGCACGGCGAGCCCGTCCTTAACGAGATCCTCGTGCAGCACCAGCCGGTCGGGCTGGAGCCCCTCGCCGAAGCTCGACAGGTCGAGCCCCTCGAAGCGGCGATCCGCTTTTGTCGCGGCGATCAGGAAGGCGTGGGCCTGAATGTCGGGCCAGCCGGCGATGTCGCGGGCGCGGTAATCGCGGGTGAAGGTCTTGGCGCCGGTCACCTTGGCCACCGCATCGAGCCGGGTGCGGGGTTTGCCCCCCGCGATCCAGCCGGGGCCCGGCGCCGCCTCGACGAGGCGGGCCTCCGCTGGGGTGCCGCGCAGGAGCGACACCTTGATGGCGATGCCGGCGGCCGCACTTCCGCGCAGGAAGCCCCGGCGCGACAGGTTGGGGGTCGAGGCTTCCATGATGCTCTCCCTCAGGCCGCGCGGCCGAGCGCGGCCGGGCCCGGCGTCGCCGCGTTGGCGGGCGTCGGTGCGCCGTCCGCATCGTGGGTCTTGGCGGGCTGGCCGAGGCGGTCGGAATTGAGGAACAGGTTCAGCAGGATCGCGCTGATGCAGCCGAGCGTGATGCCGCTGTGCAGGATCGGCCCGGTCCAGGCCGGCATGGTGGCCGAAAAGAAGTTCGGCGCCGCCATCGGGATCAGCGACAGGCCGATCGAGACGGCCACGACGATCTGGTTGCGGCGGTCGCCGAGGTCGGCCTCGCCGACGATCTTGAGCCCGGCCGAGGCCACCATGCCGAAGATCACGATACCGGCCCCACCCAGCACGGCGGGCGGGATCGAGGCGACGACGAAGGCGAGCTTCGGGAACAGGCTGACCGCGAGGATGATGAAGCCCGAGGCCGCGGTGACGTAGCGGCTGCGCACCCGCGTCATGTTCACGAGGCCGACGTTCTGCGAGAACGAGGTGTGCGGGAAGGTGTTGAACACGCCCGCGATCAGCGTCGAGAGCGAATCGGCCATCAGGCCGCGGGTCAGGGTCGGCTTGTCGACCGGCTTGCCGACGATGTCGCCGACCGCGAGGAACATGCCGGTGGATTCGACCAGCGTGACCATCATGACGATGCACATCGCCACCACCGCCGAGAGGTGGAAGGTCGGCCAGCCGAACTTGAACGGCGCCACGAGTTCGATGACCGGGCGGGCGGCGAGGCCTTCGAGGTTGAACAGCCCGAGCGGCCACGCGACTAGGAGGCCCGCGACGAGGCCGATCAGCACGGCGACGTTGGCCACGAACCCGCTGGCGTAGCGGCTCACCAGCAGGATCACGCCGAGCACTAGGCCCGCGACCGCGAGATGCACCGGCGCGCCGAAATCGGTGGCCGCCGCGCCGCCGCCGGCCCATTTGATGCCCACCGGCAGGAGCGTGACCCCGATGATCAGGATCACCGTGCCGGTCACGAGCTGCGGGAAGAACGCCGCGAGGCGATAGAAGAACGGCCGCATGGCGAGCCCGAACAGGCCGGCCGCGATGGTGGCGCCGAAGATGCCCGGCAGTCCGATGGTCGGGTCCTGGGCCATGGCCACCATCGGCCCGACCGAGGCGAAGCTGACGCCCATGATGATCGGCAGACGCACGCCGAAGCCCGGCAGCCCGAGGCTCTGGATCAGGATGGCGAGGCCGGTGACGAAGAGATCGCAGTTGATCAGGAAGGCGACCGTCTCGGCCGAAAGATTGAGCGCCGCGCCGATGATCAGGGGCGGGGCCACCGCGCCGGCGCTCATCACCAGCACGTGCTGCATGCCGTAGGCGGCGAGCTTGGGGATCGGCAGCATCGCGTCGACCGCATTGGTCTCCGCTGCCGCCTTCGGGGCGTCAGTCATGGGACGTTCCTCGCTGTGGGCCAAGGGTTTCGCGGCGTCTTGGCGTCGTGCATCCCGAGCGGGATGCGCGGAGGATCGTCGGGCGTCTTCTGGTCCGCGCCTCTGGCGATCCGGGGGAAGCGGCTTTCAGCTTCCGCGATAGGTGCTGTAGCCGTAGGGGGAGATCAGGAGCGGGACGTGCAGGTGGTCGGGCCCGGCGTCCTGCGGGGCGATGCGGAAGCGCACCGGAACGATGTCGAGGAAGGGATCGCCCCGGTCGAAGTAGTTGCCGACCTCGAAGGCGATCTCGTAGGTGCCGGCCGTCATCTCGGATCCGGCGAGCAGGGGCGCGTCGCAGCGCCCGTCCGCATTGGTCGTGACCGTCCTGAGATGGGTGCGGGTCTCGCCCTCGATTCGGGTGAGATGCAGCCTCAACCCCGCGGCGGGGCGGCCGGTCGAGGTGTCCAGCACGTGGGTCGTGAGCCGGCGGGGCGGACTTTGCGTCTCGGTGGTCATCGGCCGGTTCCCCTTGTGGTGGCCGCCCGGCGGCGGCAAGCTCGGCAGGCATGCGATGTCGGCTAACCTGCTCTGCGACACTTGCAGATCGGGCCGCGCGCACCATCCCGGCTTTTCGGGAACAGCTTCGAAAAACTCCGAACAATACGCGTCATCCGTCGGCGGTATCCTGCTTGCACGCACAAAGGCCGACCCGCCGGTTGCAAATTCGGGGCCCCTCATGCACGCACCGCTTCACACCACCCGCGATATGATCGGCTACGGCCGCAACCTTCCGCAGGCGGATTGGCCCGGCGGCGCCCGGATCGCGGTGCAGATCGTGCTCAATTACGAGGAGGGGGCCGAGAATTGCCTCCTGCACGGCGACGCGGCCTCCGAGGCGTTCCTCTCCGAGATCGTCGGCGCGCAGCCCTGGCCGGGGATGCGCCACATGAACATGGAATCGCTCTACGAGTACGGCGCGCGCGCCGGCTTCTGGCGGCTGTGGCGGCTCTTCACCGAGCGGAAGGTGCCGGTCACCGTGTTCGGCGTCGCCACCGCGCTCGCCCGCAACCCGGACGCGGTCGCGGCCATGCGCGAGGCCGAGTGGGAGATCGCCAGCCACGGCCTCAAGTGGATCGACCACCGCGACATGACCCGCGCCGAGGAAGCCGCGCAGATGGACGCGGCGATCCGGCTCCACGAGGAGGTCACCGGCTCCGCCCCGCTCGGCTGGTACACCGGGCGCTCCTCGGTCAACACGCTCGAACTCGGCCTGGAGCGGGGTTTCGCCTACCTCTCCGACGCCTACGCCGACGACCTGCCCTACTGGCTTCACGGCAAGGCCGGTACCGGGCTCGTGGTGCCCTACACGCTGGACGCCAACGACATGCGCTTCGCCACCCCGCAGGGGTTCAACACCGGCGAGCACTTCTTCACCTACCTGCGCGACACGTTCGACGCGCTCTACGCCGAGGGCGCCACCGCGCCGAAGATGATGTCGGTCGGCCTCCATTGCCGGCTCGTCGGACGGCCCGGCCGAATCGCGGCGATCACCCGCTTCCTCGACCACGTCGCGGCGCATGACGGCGTGTGGCTGACCCGCCGCATCGACATCGCCCGCCACTGGGCCGAGCGGCACCCGGCGCCGGTTCTCAAGCCCAGCACGATGAGCGCGTCGCAATTCCTCACCCGCTTCGGCGACATCTTCGAGGACACGCCGGAGATCGCGCTCCAGGCCTGGGCCTCCGGCCTCACCGCCCGCGAGGACACGGCCGAGGGCCTGCACGCCGCCCTGGTCGCCGCGCTCCGCCACCAGCCGCCCGAGAACCAGCGCGCCCTGGTGCTCGCCCATCCCGAACTCGCCGGCCGCCTCGCCCAATCCGGCGGCCTCACCGACGCCTCCACCGCCGAACAGAGCAGCGCGGGCCTCGGTGCGCTGACGCCGGACCAACTCGCCCAGTTCGAACACCTCAACGCCGCCTACCGCGACCGCTTCGGCCTGCCCTTCGTCATGGCGATCAAGGGCCGCTCCCGCGAAGAAATTCTAGCCGCCTTCGAAGACCGGTTGCGGAATGACGCGGATGCGGAACTGGTTGAGGCGTTACGTCAGATCGAGCGAATTGCTTGGCTGCGGTTGAAGGATCGGCTGCCGGCGGCGGGGTGATTTCCGGTTTGGTTGGTCGCCTGATTCCTGGTCACGCCATTCACGAACACCCTGACGGCGGGCGGCACCCGTGGACAGGACCTTGCCCTTTCCCGCGAATCGGCCGCGGACAGCACGTGGCACTCCGTTGACCGAGGGCTGCGCGCAACCCGCGTACCTTGAGGGACAAAGCATGTTTGCTCATAACGCGGACCGTACTGTCGCCCACTGGGTCTGCCCCTAAATCAGTGCCGGTCGCGGCAATGTCGTCGCCGGACCGAATTGAGGGATCATGGACAAGCTCATCCTCTACACCTCGCCGTCAGCCTTTCCGAACCCGCAGCGGGTGCGCCTACTCGTGCAAGAGAAGGGCATCGCGCAGCACGTCGAGGAGCGCCTGCTCGACATGGCGTCGGTCGGCGAACAGCGCGGCTGGAGGCACCTCAAGCGCAATCCCTGGGGTGAGACCCCGACCCTCGAACTGCCCGATGGCGGTTATCTCGCCGAAAGCGTCGCGATCGCCCGCTATCTCGACCTGAGCTTTCCGGGTCGCAAAATTCTGGGTGAAGGGGCGCTGGAGCAGGCGCAGGACGTGATGTGGAACGACCGGATCTGGGTGCAGATCCTGTATCGTCTCACCACGCTGTTTCACGTGTCCCACCAGGGTCTCGGGCCGAAGCTGGAACTGACGAACAACCCGCAATGGGGTGAGCATTGCCGAAAGGAGGCGCTGGCGCATGCGGGCCTCGTCGAACGGCATCTGTCGGACGGGCGAGACTGGCTCCTCGGCGGCGAGCATCCGACCTTCGCCGACATCACGCTGTGCACGGCGATCGCGTTCTCCAAGTTCGGTCCGGTGGCGACCCCGCTGGACGAGCGCTACGAGCAACTCGACCGGTTCTGGCAGCGCTGGAAGGCGCGCCCGAGCTTCCGCCTCGCCTACGCGGACGGCGGCGGCCTGGAGGAACTGCAGACCGCCTGATCGGCGCACGGCCCGGCGGAGAAGCTACGCCCTGCGCCGGGCTGCCATCCTCGCACCCGGCAGCGCGACGTGCCCAGCAAGGCGGCTGCAACCACACAGACCAGCGCGCGAACGGCGAACGCTACCGCACCGCCCGCTTTCCCACCAATTCCAACTGACCCCCGACGTAACCCCGCAAAGCCTCCGTCGTCATCTCGACGAACGTCTTCGCCCGGTTCGGCAGCATCTTTCGCGACGGATACACCACCCCGAGCGTCACCGAAGTCGGCGGCGTCTCCGGCAGCACCGGCACCAGCCGCCCGTCGGCGAGATACGGCGCCACCTCGTAGACCGGCTTGAGCACGATGCCCTGGCCCTGGAGCGCCCATTCGGTCAGCACGTCGCTGTCGTCGGCGTCGATGCGGCCGGAGACCGGGATCGTCAGCGCTTCGTCGCCGTCGAGCAGGGTCCAGCGGAACTGCTCCGAGCCGGGGAAGCGCAGGAGCAGGCAGGAATGATCCAACAGGTCGGCCGGGGCCTCGAGGGCAGGATGCGCGTCGAGATAGGCCGGCGCGGCGCACAGCATCCGCTCGACATCGGCGACCTTGCGCAGGGTGAAGGTCGAATCGCGCATCTGCGAGAGGCGCACCGCCACGTCGACCGCCTCCTGCACGAGGTCGAGCAGATGGTCGGACAGGCGCAGGTGCACGTCGGCCTCGGCGTGGCGTTCGCGGAAGGCCGGAATCAGCGGCGCCACCACGCGGCGCCCGAGGCTCAGGGGGGCCGTGACCTTCAGCGTGCCGCGCGGGGCGGCGCCTTGCGTCTCGACGCTCTTCTCGGCGCGCTCGACGGAAGCCGCGACGTCGAGGCAGCGGTCGTAGAAGACGCGGCCGGCTTCCGTCAGGTTCATCCGCCGGGTGGTGCGCGTCAGCAGCAGGCAGCCGAGATGCTCCTCCAGCGTCTGGATGCGGTAGCTGATCACCGACGGCGACAGCCGCAGCGAACGCCCGGCCGCGGAAAAACTGCCGGTCTCAGCCGCGCGCATGAAGATGCGGATGGATTCCAGCGACAGCATCGCGAGGCCCAAAAAACGCGAACGGCGACAAGCCGTGGCAGGACAATCGCATGGCGGCGCCGTCCCGACCCCGGGTCAGCTTACGAAAAATTCGAAAACTGACAAGGAATTCGGCGGGCATACAAGCGGCCCGGCATCGCTAGGATCGGGGGAAGAATTCGGAGGGACCGGCCGTGGAGAGCTTCGTCTGGGAGTGGGGCAGCCTGCTGCTGCGCTGGCTTCACATCGTGGCGGCGATGGCCTGGATCGGCTCGTCGTTCTTCTTCATGCATCTCGACGCCTCGCTGAAGCGTACGCCCGACATCCCGGCCGGCGAAGGCGCGGCCGCCTGGCAGGTGCATGGCGGCGGCTTCTACGAGATGCGCAAGTATTTCGTCGCGCCCGAGCACCTTTCGCCCGATCTCACGTGGCACAAGTGGCAGGCCTACACCACGTGGCTGTCGGGCTTCGTGCTGCTCGCCTGGATCTATTACGCCCAGTCGAAGCTCTACCTCGTCGATCCGGCGGTGATGGATCTTTCCGCCCCCGCCGCAAGCGCGGTCGGAATCGGCGCCCTGGCGCTCGGTTGGCTCATCTACGACCGCATCTGCCGTTCCCCCATCGGAAAAAGCGAATCCGGCCTCGCCGCCATCGGCCTCCTCGTCATCACGGCGGCGGCTTTCGGCTTCGCCCAGGTGTTCAGCGGGCGCGGCGCGCTGATCCATACCGGCGCCCTGATGGCGACCTGGATGGCCGGCAACGTCTTCCTCGTCATCATCCCCAACCAGCGCAAGGTCGTGGCCGCCCTCATGAAGGGCGAGCGGCCGGACCCGAACCTCGGCAAGCAGGCCAAGCAGCGCTCGGCGCAGAACAACTACCTGACCCTGCCGGTCGTGCTCCTGATGATCTCCAACCACTACCCGATGCTGTTTTCCTCGAACGCGACGATCCCGCTGATCGTTGCCCTCATCACGGCCTCGGGCGCGGTCATCCGCTTCTTCTACAACGTGCGGCATGCCGACCATGCCCGTTCGCCCTGGTGGGCCTGGGCCGCGGCTACCGCAGGCCTCGGGGCCGCCTTCGCGGTGGCGCTCGCCGGCAGCGCCGGGGGGCGCTCGATCCTCGGCCTGCCGCCGCAGGCGGCGGTGTCTGAGACCGTGAAGCTCGCCTCGGCCGATCCCGCCCTCGCGCTGGCGAAGGCGAGCCCGCCGGACCACGTCGTCGAACTGGTGGCCGGGCGCTGCGCCATGTGCCACGCCGCCGAGCCGGCCTGGGAGGGGATCGGCGTCGCGCCCAAGGGGGTTCTGCTCGACAGCGGGCCGGCAATCGGCCGTCAGGCGGAAGCGATCCGACGGCAGGCGGTGCTGACCCACAACATGCCGCCCAACAACATCACCGAGATGACATCGGAAGAGCGGCAGGTTCTCGCCGATTGGCTCAAGGACACCACGCGATGAGTTCGCTGCTTCTGAAGAACGCCGATGTCCTCGTGACCATGGACGAAGGGCGGCGCGAGATCCGCGGCGGCGGGGTCTATATCGAGGACAACCGGATCGTCGCCGTCGGTGCCATGGACACCCTGCCGGAGACGGCCGGCGAAGTGATCGACATGGCCGGCCACGTCGTGCTGCCCGGTCTCGTCAACACCCACCACCACATGTACCAGACGCTCACCCGCGCGGTGCCGGGCGCGCAGGACGCCGAGCTGTTCGGCTGGCTGAAGGCCCTCTACCCGATCTGGGCGCGGCTGACCCCGGAGATGATCCGGGTCTCGACCCAGACCGCGATGGCCGAACTGATCCTGTCGGGCTGCACCACGTCGAGCGACCACCTCTACATCTACCCCAACGGCTGCCGGCTCGACGATTCGATCGAGGCCGCCGAGGGGATCGGCATGCGCTTCCACGCGGCCCGCGGCGCCATGAGCGTCGGCGAGAGCAAGGGCGGCCTGCCGCCGGATTCCGTCGTCGAGGACGAGGGCGCGATCCTCACCGAGACCCGCCGCCTCATCGAAAGCTGGCACGATGCCGAGCGCTATTCCATGCGCCGCATCGTGGTGGCGCCGTGCTCGCCCTTCTCGGTCAGCCGCGATTTGATGCGGGAATCGGCCGTGCTGGCGCGCTCCTACGGCGTCGGCCTGCACACGCATCTGGCCGAGACCGCCGACGACGTCGCCTATAGCCGCGAAAAGTTCGGGATGACGCCGGCCGAATACGCGGCCGAACTCGGCTGGACCGGGCGCGACGTGTGGCACGCCCACTGCGTCAAGCTCGACGAGGCGGGGATCAAGCTGTTCGGGAAGACCCGCACCGGCGTCGCCCACTGCCCCTGCTCGAACATGCGGCTGGCCTCGGGCATCGCCCCGGTCGGGCGGATGCGCTGCGAGGGCGTCAGCGTGGGCCTCGGCGTCGACGGTTCGGCCTCCAACGACGGCTCGCACATGCTGGGCGAGGCGCGCCAAGCGATGCTGCTCGCCCGCGTCGGCTTCGGCCCCTCGGCGATGACCGGCCGCGAGGCACTGGAGATCGCCACCCGCGGCGGCGCGCAGGTGCTCGACCGCGACGATATCGGCGCGCTCGCTCCCGGCATGGCGGCGGACGTGGTGGCCTTCGACATGCGCGGCCTCGAGACCGCGGGGGCCCTGCACGATCCGGTCGCCGCTCTGGTCTTCTGCGCGCCGCAGCGGGTGGCCTGGAGCGTCATCAACGGCCGCGTGGTCGTGCGCGAGGGGCGGCTGACCACCGTCGACACCCGCACGCTCGCCGCCCGCCACAACGCCCTCGCCGCCGCCCTCGTGCGCGACGAGGCGCGGTAATGGGAGACCGTCCGATGCCCGCTTCCCCCTACAACCCGCCCTGCGGCGGCCTCCCGCCCCAGACCGCGCTGATGACCGGCCGGGCCGTGTTCACCGAGGCCTACGCGGTGATCCCCAAGGGCGTGATGAGCGACATCGTCACCAGCGTGCTGCCCTTTTGGGAGGGCACGCGGGCCTGGATGCTGTCGCGCCCGCTTTCGGGCTTCTCCGAGACGTTTTCGCAATACCTGATGGAGGTGGCGCCGAACGGCGGCAGCGAGCGGCCGGAGCCCGATCCGAGCGCGGAGGGCGTGCTGTTCGTCGTCGGCGGGGCGCTCCGCCTCGTCCTCGACGGCAAGGCGCACGCGCTGCAACCCAGCAGCTACGTCTACCTGCCGCCGGGCGCCGCCTGGAGCCTGCGCAACGACGGGTCCGAGCCCGCCCGCTTCCACTGGGTCCGCAAAGCCTACGAGCGGGTGGCGGGCATCGAGGTGCCGCCGGCTTTCGTCGTCGACGAGCGGGAGATCGCCCCCATCGCGATGCCGGGCACGGACGGGGCTTGGGCCACCACCCGCTTCGTCTCGCCCGACGACGTGCGCCACGACATGCACGTCAACATCGTCACCTTCCAGCCCGGCGGCTCGATCCCGTTCGAGGAGACGCACGTGATGGAGCACGGCCTGTTCGTGCTGGAAGGCAAGGCGGTCTACCGGCTCAACCGCGACTGGGTCGAGGTGGAGGCCGGCGACTTCATGTGGCTGCGCGCCTTCTGCCCGCAGGCCTGCTACGCCGCCGGCCCCGGCCCGTTCCGCTACCTGCTCTACAAGGACGTGAACCGCCACCCCGCCCTCAGCCCCTTCCGGTCGGCCCGATGAGCGCGCGCGATATCCTCATCGCGCCGCTGACCCCAGAGGCTTTCGCCCCCTTCGGCACGGTAATCGACAAGGCCGCCGTCGCGCCCCGCCCGATGAACGCCGGCAAGGCGCGCCGCTACCACGACCTCGCCGAAGTGCCGGTGGCGGGCGAGGGAAGCCGCGTGGTGATCGGCCATGTCGAGGCCGAGCCCTACGCGCTGCCGCTCTCCTTGAGCCTCGTCGAGCGTCACCCACTCGGCGCCCAGGCCTTCGTGCCGCTGAGCCCAGCGCCCTTCCTCGTCGTGGTCTGCCCCGACGAGGATGGCCGCCCCGGCCGACCGCGCGCCTTCCTCACCGCGCCGGGCCATGGTGTCTGCTACGGCCTCAATGTCTGGCACGGCGTGCTCACGCCGCTGAACGCCCCCCAGGACTTCCTCGTGATCGACCGCGGCGGCCCCGGCTCGAACCTCGAAGAGCACGTTTTTGAGGAGCCCTGGACCATCCTCCCGCCGAACGCCGCCTGACCCGCCGAACCTCACGCCGAGGCTTGCCAAGATCGCCCCATCCGTCTAAGACCCGCCCACGATCGCGGACCGCCGCATAGGCCCGTCCGACCATCGACGCCGCAATAGCTCAGCTGGTAGAGCACCTCATTCGTAATGAGGGGGTCGGGGGTTCGAATCCCTCTTGCGGCACCACTTCTCCCTTTCAAAATCGTTCTTTCCGACCAGCGGCTTACACGTCGGAATGAGGGGGCGATCACACCGCCGATCGATGCGCCGGAGCCGGTCCCCAAACCAGGCGCCCGAGCATCAGCCCCAGCCTGCGCGCGGCCAGTGCGGCCATCACCATCCAGCCCACGGCGAGCCAGACGGCTTGAAGCAGCAGCCCCACCACGTCCCCCAGGACGAGCGCAGCCGTTCCGAGCAGCTTGAGCGTCGCCCGCGTTCTTCTGCCCATGGCTTCGGCGAGACGGCGGGCGCGTCCCAGCTCTCCGGCATTGCGCGCGACACCGAGAACCTGAGCCGCGCCGCGCTGGCCGATCCGCGCTTCCAGCGCGACGACATCCTGCCCCATGGCTGAAATCGTGCGGACGGCGCCCGGCCGGAGCACCCGCTGCGCCGCCGACCGCATCGCGGGAAGGTCGAAGACGCGGGCGCCCGCAACGGCTTGCCTGAGGGCGGCCTTGTCCAGGGCCGTAACCGCCAGCCCGCCCATCTTCTCGATCAGCTCACGCGACAGAAGGCCCGCCCGACGCGCGCCCTTGAGCAGGCTCAAGCCCCGTGTCACGGGCGCCTTGGCCGCGAGGCTGGTGCCGCCGCTCGGCAACAACGCAGCCACCGTCAGGCCGGTCAGGGCGAGACCGGCCGTCGAGAGCCCGAGAATGACGGTGTCGTAGGGCTGACCCTGGATCAGCTTGCCCCCCTCCTGCCAGAGGTCGCGCACGTCGCCGATCCCGACAAGGTCCGCCGAGAGCGAGCCCGCCGCCCCCATCCACGTGTCGGAGGCGCCGGTCGCGGCACCGTCGAGAAACGCCGCTGCGGGGCTGCCTTCGGCCGGCAGGGCCAGAGCCGCGACCCGGGCGCGGCGATCCGCATCGACCGTCGCGCCTTGAGCGGCGGCGAGTTCGAGGAAGCTGCGCGCGAGATCGCCATCGCCCCGGCTGACGGCGTCGTCGATCTCGGCGGCGATCCGCTGTTCGGTGGCGACGGCGGCGAGGCGAAGGGTCGAGAGGCGGGCCGGGTCGTCGGCGGCCTGAAGCTGGCCGACGCTCGAGGCGGCCTGCGGCAGGGTCCAAGCGCCGCCCGCGATCACGGCCGCCAGGAGAGCGCCCGTCGCCGCGAGACGCAGGGATGCCGAACGTGCGACGATCATGGAGCGGGTCTCATCGAGCGGCTGCTGTCGTTCGACCTCAGGGACTGCCGGTCTTCTTGTAGCGGCAGCGACCGAGCAGGGCCACGGCCTTCGCCCGGTCGAGCGCCGGCGCTTCCGGCCCGGTCACGCCGGCTCGAAAGGGACGTGGGCCGAATGCCGGAGCGCGCGCCGGTCCCTATCAGCGGCAGGTGACGTGGACCGTGAAGAGCTTGGCCTGTTCGGCGACGCTGGCGGCGTCGAGCGGGGTCGGGCTCTTGATGCCGACAGTGGTCGGAATGCCGTTGGCGTCGAGGAAGTTGAGGGCTATCATCGTCTTGATCGCGAAGTTGACGTTCTGCGGGATGTCGCCCTTGCCCGCCAGCGCGACGTTCAGGGCGTTCAACTTCGATTGGATCACGCCCACCACCGCCCCGTACTGATCGACGAGCGGACCGCCGCTGTTGCCGGGCTGGACCGGCGTCGAGATCTGCAGCATGCGCGTGTCGTCACCGAGGCCCGCCGACGCCGTGATGTTGCCGACGGTGAAATTGCCCGACGCCGCGAGCAGGCTCGGGAGCGGGAAGCCGTAGGCGTAGACGCTCTCGCCGATCCGGGGGCGCAGCGACATCGCCGGAACCACCGGCTTCTCGATGCCTGTGCTGAGCACCGCTAGATCGTTCTGCGCGTCGGTCGCAACGAGGCGGGCGCGCACCGACGGCACGCCGAACTTCGCCACGCTGATCTCGGTGCAATTCCCGATCACGTGGTGATTGGTGAGGACATGTCCGGCGTCGGACACGAAGAAGCCTGTACCGGACGTGACGCCGTCCTTCTTCGGCGCGGCCTCGGCCTTGCCTCCCTCCTTGCCCGCCGTGGATTTGGCTTCGACCACCGCCTTCTGACAATCGATCATCGCGCTGATCGCATCGGACGAGCCGGACAGGGACAGGCGGGCGATCGATTTCTGCTCGAAAATCACATCGACGCCGCCCGCCCGGGCGATGTCGAGGACGAAGCCTTTCTTGAGGCCGGAGGCGTACAGGCCGCGCTCGTTCGTCCGCTCGACGCCGGTGAACCGGCCCTTCCACCGACCGCGACCCGTCATCATCGCCAGATGATAGACGCGGTCGGGCTCGATCGACTTCCAGCGCGGATTGGTGAAGGCAAGGAACGCTTCGTCCTTGTCGCCGTCGAACCCCATCCAGACCGTCGTCTCATCCTGATAGGTGGCGGCGGCGAGGCAGCCGTTCAGCGCCTTGCTGACGCCGATCGACCAGCCGGCGACCTTCTCGATAGACTTGTCCACGCTCAGGACCGGACCGGCCTGCGCGGCGCCCGCGACCAGGAGGCCGAGGGCGGCGGCGATTGCGCTGCGCATGCGTGCGGGTGCCCGTGAGCGGGATTGCAGGGTGAGGCGAGGCTCAGTTGCCGCGCACCGGGATCGGCTGGGCCGAGCCCGCGAACGGGTCGGACGCGGTGTTGATGCGCGCCGGGATCACGCCGGCGCCCTGACGTCGCGCCGGGGCGGAAGCATAGGTGCCGCGCGCGCGCCGGTTGCGATAGACGACGACCGTTCTGGGGCGGGCAGAATAGTATCGCGGGCGTGGTGCAGCCACCATCGCGCCGAGCGCAAATCCGACGGCGGCGCCGGCAAGTCCATCGAGAGGTCCGGCCGCCGCGCGCGGCATTATCCCGATACCGACGAGCAGAGTCGCTGCGACGGCGAAGAAAGACTTCGACACGATGCTCATGGTGGCTTTTCCAAATACGGGAAATGCCGAGGAGCCGCAGCATCGCGCGAATTCGCTCGCCCGCTCAAGACGGGGCCTGGTCGATTCGCCCGCGGCCGATTCAACCTTGGCGCGGGATCGACCTTACTTGAAGTGTCAGGCTTGTGAAGCGCCGTGCCCCATTTTTTTCACAATCCGGCCAAGCTCGTCGTGATTAAGGTTGAGCGTGTGTGATCCGGCCGGTTCAACGCGTGCGGGATCGCGGATTGCGCGGTTCCCCGCAGGCCGTTTCATCGAAGCCGCCGCCGGTCGGCGGGGCTTCGTTCGATCGCGAAATCGTCTCGGTCGAGCGCTGCGCGCTCACTCCCACTCGATCGTCCCCGGCGGCTTCGAGGTGATGTCGTAGGTCACCCGGTTGATGCCCTTCACCTCGTTGATGATGCGCGTGGCCACGCGGCCGAGGAAGGCCATGTCGAAGGGGTAGAAGTCGGCGGTCATGCCGTCGACCGAGGTGACGGCGCGCAGCGCGCAGACATGGTCGTAGGTGCGTCCGTCGCCCATCACGCCAACGGTCTTGACGGGGAGGATCACCGCGAAGGCCTGCCAGATCGTGTCGTAGAGGCCGGCCTGGCGAATCTCGTCGAGATAGATCGCGTCGGCCTTGCGCAGGGCCTCCAGCTTCTCACGGGTGATGACGCCGGGGCAGCGGATCGCCAGCCCCGGGCCGGGGAAGGGATGGCGGCCCACGAAGCTCTCGGGGAGACCGAGTTCCCGGCCGAGCAGGCGCACCTCGTCCTTGAACAGCTCGCGCAGGGGCTCGACGAGCTTCATATTCATGCGCTCGGGCAGCCCACCGACATTGTGGTGGCTCTTGATCGTCACCGACGGCCCGCCGGAGAACGACACGCTTTCGATCACGTCGGGATAGAGCGTGCCTTGCGCCAGGAACGCCGCGCCGCCGATCTTCTTGGCTTCCGCCTCGAACACGTCGATGAACAGCCGGCCGATCGTCTTGCGCTTCACCTCAGGATCATCGACGCCTTCGAGCGCGCGGATGAACAGATCCTGCGCCTCCACGTGGACCAGCGGGATGTTGTAGTGGTCGCGGAACAGCCGCACGACCTCCGCGCCCTCGTCCATTCGCATCAGGCCGTGATCGACGAAGACGCAGGTGAGCTGGTCGCCGATCGCCTCGTGGATCAGCACCGCGGCCACCGACGAATCGACGCCGCCGGACAGGCCGCAGATCACCTTTTCCTTGCCGACCTGGGCGCGAATCTTGGCGATGGCCTCCTCGCGATAGGTCCCCATGGTCCAGTCGCCGGAGCAGCCGGCGATGTCGCGCACGAAGTTGCGGATCAGCAGCGCGCCGTGGGGCGTGTGATGCACCTCCGGATGGAACTGGACGGCGTAGTACTTCCGGGCTTCGTCCGCGACGGCGGCGAAGGGCGCGTTGCGCGACATCGCCACCGTGGTGAAGCCCTCCGGCAGCTTGGTGACGCGATCCCCATGGCTCATCCAGACCGGGTACTTCTCGCCGACATGCCAGACGCCCTTGAAGAGCGGCGAGTCGGAGAGGATTTCGACCTCGGCGCGGCCGAACTCGGCATGGTGGCCACCCTCGACCTGACCGCCGAGCTGGGCCGCCATGGTCTGCTGGCCGTAGCAGATGCCGAAAACCGGAACGCCGGCCTCGAAGATTTTTTGCGGGGCACGCGGCGAGAGGTCGGTGGTGACGGATTCAGGCCCGCCGGAAAGAATCACGCCCTTGGGCCGGTGCGCCTCGAAGGCAGCTTCCGCCTTGGTGAAGGGCACAATCTCGCAATAGACCCCTTCCTCGCGCACCCGGCGCGCGATGAGCTGCGTCACCTGGCTCCCGAAATCCACGATCAGGATCTTGTCGTGGTGGGAAGTGTCGACGGCGGAAATGTCGTTGGTCATGCGATCGGGCCCTTTGCGCACGGGTTAGACGACGCGTCCCGGCGGCGCAACGCGTGCGGCGTCGTGTCCCCCGTGCGGTTCGTGCGGCACCAATTCGATGAACCGGACGTTCACGCCCCCGGGGCGATATCCCGAAGCCCCTCGCAACGGACAGGAGTCACTTCCGACCATGAGAGCCGCTCTCTTCGGACTTGCCGTCACGCTCGCAGGCCTCGGCGCCGCCGCGCCGGCTTCCGCCCTCCCCCTCGCCGGCGCGATGCCGGGCGCCGCCCCGGTCTCGGACGGGCTGTTTCAGCAGGCCCGGGTCGTGCGCCGCGAGGTGATCCGTGGCCCCCGCTGCAAGACCGTCATCACCAAGCGCCGCGGTCCGTTCGGCCGCGTGACTGTGGTGCGCAAGCGCCGCTGCTTCTGATTTGTCGACAGGGGCGGCCCCGCGGGGCCGCCCTCACGATTTCAGCATCCCGTGGCCGCGCATCCAGGCCATGAACAGGCCGGGCCAGGCCGAAGCCGGACTGCCCGGTACGCCGAGGCCGAAGCCGTGGCCGCCGCGCTCGAACAGGTGCATCTCCACCGGCACGCCCGCCTGACGGAGCGCCGCGTGCATCAGCAGCGGATGGTCGGTCACCGCGATCCGGTCGTCGGAGGCCTGCACCATGAAGATCGGCGGCGTGCGCGCATTCACCTGCACCTCCACCGAATAGGCTCGGCGCCGCGCGTCCGGCGGGTCGTCGCCGACCAGAACCTTCCGGCTCGAGATGGTGCGGTCGTAGGGCGCCCGCATGGTGATGATCGGGTAGATCAGCCCGGCGAAGCTCGGCCGCGCGTTCAGGCCGTCGGCCTCGTCGAGATCGTCGTAGAGGTCCTGCTCGGCATCCGTCGCCGTGGTGCCCGCCAAATGGCCGCCCGCGGAGAAGCCGAGGACGCCGATGCGGTCGGGGTCGATCCCGAATTCCTCCGCCCGCCAGCGCACGAGCCGCATGGCGCGCTGCGCATCCTGGCGTGGGGCGTCGGCGCCGTCGCGCCAGCCTTCCACGGGCAAGCGATAGATCAGGACGAAGGCGGTGAGGCCGCCCTTGGCGAGCCATTGGCCCACCGGAAGCCCCTCGTTGCCGATATCGATGCGTCTGTAGCCGCCGCCTGCCGCCACCACCACCGCGGCCCCGTTCGGCCGCTCCGGGCGGATCACGAGAAGGCAGGGGCGCACCACCCCGGTGACGACCCCGGTCAGCGTCTCGTCGAAGCGGTATTCGGAGCGGTACGGCCCGCCCCCGCCCGGCGGCCGTTCGGGCCAGAGGTCGATGACTTCGAGGTCCGAGCCCGGCGCCGATTTCGGCAGGGGCTGCACCACGTCGTCGGAGACGCGCACGGGCGGCCGTGCCCGAAGCGTTCCCTGGGCGAGTGCCCGCTCGCCGGTGAGGGCCGCCGCGGTGCCCGCGAGCAGCGCGCGCCGGTGAAGCGTCATGGACAAAGCCTCGTCATGGTCGGTCCCGTCACGGCAGAAGCCGCGCGGGGTCGTCCGCGAGGCACGCCGTCACGCCATCAACGAGGCAAGCGCCGGGCCGATCCCGGTGCGACGATCACGAAGTGCGCGTCATCGTCGCGACATAGAAGCCATCGGTGCCGGTGAGCGCCGGACTCATCTGCACTCCGCGCCCGGTCCGCCGGATTTTCTCCGAGAGGCCCGGCACGACCGAGAGGTCGGTCGCGACCGACGCGATGGCGCCGCCGCTGCGGGCGAGCAGACCGTCCACCGCCGCGTCGTTCTCCTCCGGCAGGACCGAGCAGGTGACGTAGACGAGGGTGCCGCCGGGCCGCACCAGCCTGGCCGCGCGGTCGAGCACCTCGGCCTGCTCGGCGACGCGGTTCGCCAGACTTCCCGGGCGCAGCCGCCATTTGGCGTCGGGGTTGCGCCGCCACGTGCCTGTGCCGGTGCAGGGCGCATCGATCAGAACGCGATCGACGGTACCGTCGAGATCGGCCAGCACGTCGGCCCGCGCCTTGCCGGTGCGCGGCGTGCGCACCTCCACCTCGGCGCCCGAGCGGCGCAGGCGCTCGTGGATCGGCGCCAGCCGGCGCGGGTCGGCATCGGTGGCGATCAGCCGGGCGCCGTTGCCCGTGAGGCTCGCGAGCGCCAGCGCCTTGCCGCCGCCGCCCGCGCAGAGATCGACGAGCGTCTCGCCCGCCTTCGCGCCCGCCAGAAGGCTCGCGAGTTGCGAGCCCTCGTCCTGAATCTCGAAGCCGCCCTCCAGGAACAGGGGATCGACGTGCAGCGCCGGCCCCCGCCCGTCCTCTCCGGTCGGCACGCGCAGGCCGAGCGGCGAGAGCGGCGTCGGCGCGGCGCCGAGATCGGCGAGCGCGGCCGCCGCCGCCTCGCGGGTCTGCTTGAGGGCGTTGACGCGGATGTCGAGCGGGGCCCGCCGCCCGAGCGCCCGCAGCTCCTCCGCCAGGGCGTCGCCGAACGCGGCTTCGAGCGAGGGCAGCACGAAGGCCGGGGCGTCGCCTGCCACCTCCGGCGGGGCGTTCCCGAGGCTGCCCTGCTTCAGCCGGGTGCGCTCCTCGTCGGTCAACGGTTCGGGGGCGAAGCGGGCGCCGTCGAACAGGCTCGCAATCGTCGGCTCGGCCAAGCCTCGCTGCAGCCGCAGCATGCCGATCGTCACGGCGCGCCCCGTCTCGGCCCCCATCACGAAAGCGGCGGAAGCGCGCCGCCGCAAGCCGTCATAGACGAGGCTGGCGATCGCCGCGCGGTCCCCGGAGCCGGCGAAGCGGTGGGCGAGGCCCCAATCCTTCAGCGCATCGGCGGCGGGACGACGGCGCGCGAGGATGTCGTCGAGGATCTCGATGGCGGCGGAGATGCGGGCGGAGGGGGTCAGGATCGGCTCCGAAACAATGCGTTCAACATGCCGCCTTACGGCCACGCTTCGACCCGAAGACCGTCACGATAAGGCCGAGCTTCCGGCGGGTTGGCCCTTCAGAACGACACGATGGCGCCGTCCGTCAAGAAGAGCCTTCCGGGACGGCGATGGAGATTCGAAGCCATGTCGACCCTGAAACTCATCGCGGGCGCCGCCCTGCTCGCCGTCACCACCGCCGCCTGCGCGACGGCGCCGGCGGCGCCTGCCTACGATCCGGTCCCGCCCCCGGCGCGCCGCCCCGACGCCAAGACCCAGCTCGAATACGGCAACCCGCCCCCGCCCCCGCCTCCGCCGGGCCGCTACTGAGGCGACCCGGCCGCGGGGCGGATCAGACCGCCTCGCGGTGGGTTCAGGCCGCCTCGCGAGCCTTGCGGTTCTCGTAGGCCTTCAGCCCGGTCAGCACGCGGGCGAGGATCGGCGTCTCGATGCCGGCCTTCCGCCCGCGCGCGATCAGGTCGCCGACGATGTGGTCGGCCTCGATGCGCGCACCGCCCTCGATGTCGCGCAACATCGAGGCAGTCATCGGAGACTTCTCCGCCGTCAGGGTCTTGCGCGCTCCCGCCAGCACCTTCTCCCGCGAGCCGTAGCCGTTGGCGACAGCCACCGCCTGGCACTCGTCGAGCAGCCCCTCCACGAAGGCCGGGCCGCCCGGCGCCGCGACGATGTCGCCGATGCTCGCGCGCATCAGCGTGGTCGCGCCGGCCAACGTCGCCAGAAACACCCACTTCTCCCACATCTCCAGCACCACCTTGTCGCTGGACCGGGCCTGGAAGCGCACGCCCTCCATCTGCGCCTCGATGGCCGCGATGCGCTCCGAGCGGGTGCCGTCGCGCTCGCCGTAGGTGAGGCTGTGCAATTCGCTCATCTGGCGGATCTCGCCCGCCTTGGTCAGCGTCGCCACGATGGCGCAGGTGCCGCCCAATACCCGCTCCGGCCCGAAGGCGGCGTCGAGCACGTCGAGATGGCGCATCCCGTTGAGGATCGGCAGAACGGCGGTCTGCGGCCCCACCGCCGGACGCAGGTCAGCCACGGCGCCGTCGAGGTCGTAGGCCTTGGCCGAGAGGATCACGAGGTCGAACGGCTCGCTCAGTTTGTCCGCCGTCACGGTTTTCGGTGAGGCGATATGCACGTCGCCGACCGGACTTTTCACCCGCAGGCCCTCCGCAGCGAGTTTCTCGGCCCGCGCCGGACGCACTAGGAAGGTCACGTCGCGCCCGATCTCGGCGAGCCGCGCCCCGAAATAGCCGCCGGTCGCCCCGGCCCCGACCACGAGAATCCGCATCGTTCCTCCCACGCCCCGCCTCCCGCGGGGTTCTGCGGCATCTGCGCGCCGGACGTGCCCCGCGCAAGGGTGTCGGCGCACGCATTTTCGCATCCAGAGCCCGAAAGACCGCAACACGGCCGTTGCCGTCGCGATCCAACCCGATTATAGAGCCGCAGGCCCAGCGCCAGCGCCCTTCGTCTAGCGGTCCAGGACGTCGCCCTTTCACGGCGAAAACACGGGTTCGATTCCCGTAGGGCGCGCCACTCGCTTTTTCGGTTTCGTTGTCGAAATCGTTGCTGCGATAGTGGCGCAATGAGCGACCGACCTTCCTCCCCTCCCCTGACAGTGCCGCAAGACGCGCTCGCCGCTGTCCAATCCTGGGACGACCTCGAACGCTTGGTTTCTGCGGGCGCCGAGCGAGCAAGGAGGAGCAAGGCTGCTGCTCTGAAGGATCTGCGCCAAAAGGGGCCCGCAGTGCGTGCGTTGTGCGCGGAGCTAGGCATTCAGGTTCCTCCCAGGAAGCCCCCCGGCCCGACACCCAAGCCAGGCCTCGACGATTGGATTCTGCAATACAAGGCGCATGGCGAGGCAAAGCTTGGAAAGCGCGGTCGTGAGCTTTGGAAGTACGTTACGGATCAGGTCGCTTGTGAAGATTCTCTGATCGGCGAGTATCTCAACATCACGGAAAGTGCCGTCAAAAAGCGCTACTACCGAATGATGGACAAGCGAGCGGAGTGACGAATCCCAGAGCTTGAATTCGTCACCAGACGGCGATCCATTCGGCGCTGTAAATCTCCGACTGTTACCAGCCAGTTGGAGCCGCCGATGCCCAGAGGTGTGAGTGAAGCCCTTCCTGCCGAGTCGGCCGTCATGACGGTGAACGAGCTCGCGCAGTATTTTCGAATTTCCCGGGTCAGCGCCTACAAGCTTTTCAATACCGGCGCCCTCACGCCGATTAAGATCGGCGGGCGCACGATGGTGAGGCGGGCGGATGCGGACGCCTTCCTGGCGGGCTGCCCGCGCCGGGTTCCGATGGCCGCGGCCTAGCCCCTGAACGCGAAAACGGCGGTTCGCTCCCACCAGAGCGACCGCCGTTTCCGTCTCGTTCCATTGCCACGCGCCCTGCCAGGGGCGCCCAGCGGAATCTCTCAGATGTTACGCATCGAATATGACGCCGGCGAGCCCGACGGGCAAGCGGTCGATCTGCCGCTCGCCGCCGAGGCGGCGCCTTTGGAGCCAGATCCGGTTGAGGCAGAGCGCTTTCTTCGAGCCCTCCGCCCAACCGGGCTTATCGCGCTCGCAAGCATCGTCCCTGACGGCCCATGCCGGGGAGCAACCTTCGTCGCGCAGCAGGATGCTCTGGCGATGCAGGATTGGATCGCGCTCTGCCAGGGGAGGGAAAACAATTACTTCACCCTGAACGAGCCAGTCGCAGCCGAGCTGCAGAAGGGCGTGAACGGCCGCGTGCGCGAAGAGGATATCGCGTTCTTCCACGGCATTGTGGTCGATATTGATCCGGACCCAGTTGCAGAGAGCCAGCCCGGCGGCTTCGAGCGGGAGCGTAGGCGCCTGCGTCCGACCGCAGAAGAATGGCTTACTGATGCCGGCGGCGCGTCTGCCGTGGTCAACAGCGGGGGCGGCTATCAGGGCATCTGGCTGTTTCGGGAAAAGATGCCCGCAACAGCGGAAAACAAGGCTCGCATCAAAGCGCTGTCGCGGTCCATGGCTCGCGCCTACGGTGGCGACACGACGTTCAGCGTCGAGCACCTGTTTCGCACCCCCTGGACCATCAACCTGCCCAACGCCGCGAAGCGCCGGCGCGGCCGGACTGCGAAGCTCGCAAAGGCTCAACTCGTAGAGCCGCGCCGCTGGCACAACCTGGAAGACTTGGAGGCGCGGTTTCCGCCGGCGGCCGAGCCTGACGATACCGCACCCACGGGCAGCCTCGACGCCTACACCGCGACGGGCGTGCTCGGCGCGCCGGATCTCCTCGATGCCGAACTCGCGGAGCGCATCCGCGCCGCCCGAGCGGTAAATCCGGTGTTCGACAAGGCGCTGAGCGGCGACGGGCCTACGGCCGACCGCTCGGCGCGCGACTACGCCCTGGCAGCGGCGTGCATCGAAGTCGGCATCGACGATCCGCTCGAAGTCGCCCACATCGTGGCCGCCTACTCTCCGGACAAAACAGAGGATCACGGCACCCGCTACCTGGCCCGCACCGTCGAGCAGGCCTTTCGGCGCGTGCGGCCCGCGCACCCCGAAGACCATTTCGAGCGCATCACCGAAACGGCCCCAGCCGGTGTGGGGGCTGAGAGCGCCGCGACCGTCGAGCCCGCCGACATTTTCGGCGACGACGATCCAGGACACCTCGCGGCACCGCCGCCCGGCTGCCTGCCGGACATCATGCAGAGGTTCGTCGCCACCGAGGCGCAGCGCAAAGGCGTGCCGGAAAGCTTCGTCCTCGGGGCTACCCTGGCGGCTGTCGGTGGTGTGATCGGGAACGCCCTGAGGATCAGGCCGAAGCGCCATGACAGTTGGGATGCGCCCGGCGCCCTGGCCGTTGTCGTGGTCGGCTCGCCGGGCCGGAAGAAGTCGCCCACCATCAACGCCGCGCTGGCGCCGTTACGCACCATCGACCGGGAGCAGCACGCGCGCTGCAGCCAGTTGCGCCGGGCGTGGGAGACGGCGAACAAGCCTGGGCGCGGCGGTCGGGTGGCGTCGGCAGCTACGCCCATGCCCCCGATGCGCCAGATCATCGTCGACGACGCGACGCTCGAAAAGCAGGTTCGCATCCACGCCGACAATCCGCGCGGCGTCCTGCGGTCGACGGATGAGCTCGCGGCCTTCCTCGGCAGCTTCGGTGCCTACAAGCGCAGCGGCGACGGCGACCGTGGAACGGTCCTGCGCATGCTCGACGGGGGCGAGATCAACGTCGATCGTGTGAGCGGATCGGTGCGGGCGCCGAGCGCCCTGATGGGCCTGATCGCCTCGACCCAGCCGGACAAGATCCGAGAGCTGACGCGGAATCTCGGAAGCGACGGCCTCCTGCAGCGCCTGATCTTCATCGTCGATGACGGCTCTGACCGTGTCGGCCTGGACGTACCGCCGGACGCCGCTGCGCTCGCCGATTACGAGGCGGCGATCCGGGGCCTGTACGCGCTCGACGAATGCACCGGCGGCACTGTGCGGCTGTCGTCCGAGGCCTACGAGATCCTTCAGAAGTCGTGGCGGCGGGTCCGCGCCTTGGGCAGCTTGCCGGGTGCATCTGCGGCCTGGGAGGGGCACATCTCGAAGTGGGAGGGCCTGCTGTTCCGCATCGCCCTGATCTTCCACAGCCTGGACGTTTGGTCGTTCTGGGGATCGGCGGATTGGATCGCCCGCACGGAGGTTTCAGCGGCCACAGCTCGGAAGGTGTCGCGCTTCGTCGACTTTCTTATGCGCCACGCGCTGCGCTTCTACGGCGAGTTCTACGAACCAGCCGCCCACACGCGCGAGGCTCGGGAACTGGCCGGATGGCTGCTGACGCGGCCGGACAACGCGACCGTGACGCCGCGGGACATCGAGAAAACGCGCCGGTCGCTGCAGGGCAACCGCCACCTGACGCTCGCGGCCATGTGTAGCTTGGAAAACGCCGGATGGGTTTCCGTCGAAAAGCGCGGCGCCGACGGGCCGTCGAGTTGGACCGTAAACCCGGAAATTCATCGCCGTTTCGCTGAACGTGCGGAACGGGAAAAAGCACGCCGAGAGCGTGAAAGGGCGAGAATGCTAGCGGCAATGTCGGCGCGGGAGGCCATTCGCGATGCCCGGTAGACCGCCTCTGCCGGCTCCTCGGGCCGGTTTGCCGACAATGCCGCTCGCGTACGCGAGATCCAGATTGCATTTTCAATCAATTAATTACCTTCTATTCCACACCCCCTGTTTTTGTAGAACTATCTCACACGCACGCGAGCGGCATTGTCGGCGCTCGGTTCCGGGCGAGCCCACCCCCTGTGGTCGCTTCAACAGCTTAGATTACGGACCCGTGCGATGAAGAAGCGGCCGCCACCCGCCCGCCCGGATTCGCCTGCGCGCCGAGCGTGGGAGCTGTCGCCGGAGTTCCGCGCGATCGCCCTCGATACCCTCCGGCGCGTGAACGCTCGGATGCACCTAATTCCCCGCTGTGGTGCCAAGGCGCGCACGACCGGTCAGCCCTGCAAGCGCATTCCAGCGCCCGGCCGGAAGCGCTGCCTGTTCCATGGCGGCGCGACGCCGCGCGGTGACGGTCCCGCGGGATGGCACACGCCGGGCTTCCCCGACGGACTGCCGCCGCGAAAGGCTCGCAGCGCCAGCTTCAAGCAGAAGCGCCGCCGCGAGCTGCAAGAGCGCCGGGACGCGCTGACCCCGGAGGAGCAAGCCCGGCTCGATGAATGGCGCCGCACTCACGAGGCGGGCAGCAAGAGCAAACGTGCGCGCCGGCGAACCGACCGGGCGGCGGCCGAATGGCTGCGCGACCTCATGGACCAGCAGAACCGACCTTCCCACCCCCAATCCGCAGAATCGGCCTGTGAGCCGACCACACTCAGTGAAATGGAGCACGAGGACATGGGTAAGCCGAACATCGACAGCGAGGACCGCGCGGAGCTCACGAAGCGGCTTCATGACGAAGGGGCCAGCATCGGCCTGGAGACCCTGATGCTCATCGCCCGCGACAAGGATTTTCCGGCCGGGGCGCGTGTCCTGGCAGCGCGGGAACTCGTGAAGCTGTCTGGGATCGGTGTCGCTGACCAGGATGAGGAGAAGTCGCCGGACCAGATGAGCCGGGCCGAGCTTGAGGCCGCGGCGCGCACGATCCGGGCGAAGATCGCCGAACTCGAACAGCAAGACCAGCCGTTGGGCAGGCCGAGCGTGTTCGATTGACCGGCTGGGCGTTCCGCTAGGGCCTGCTCTAACGGAACGTTCCATCGACCAATCGAGGCGGTTCCGCATGAATGGTATTGCAATTTGGAACGGAAGCTGGTTCTATGTCTAAGAACCTAACGGAACGCTCTGTCCGGAACGCCCCCATGCTCATTGGTTACGCGCGCACCTCGACCCTTGAGCAGGAAGCTGGCTTCGAGGCGCAGCTTCGCGAGCTGACGGCACATGGATGCGAGAAACTGTTCCGGGAGCAGGTCTCGTCCGTGGCCCCTCGCAAGCAGCTTGAGGCCGCCCTGGAGTTCGCCCGCGAAGGTGACGCGCTCGTGGTCACGAAGCTGGACCGGCTGGCCCGCAGCGTCGTCCACCTGGGCCAGATCATCGGGACGCTGGAGGCCAAGGGCGTCACCCTGCGCATCCTGAACCTGGGCGTGGACACCGCGACGCCCACCGGCAAGCTGATGCTCAACGTGCTCGGCGGCGTGGCGCAGTTCGAGCGGGAGATGATGCTGGAGCGGCAGCGCGAGGGCATCGCCAAGGCCAAGGCGGAAGGCGCCTACAAGGGCCGCAAGCCCACCGTCCGGGCTCGATCGGAAGAGATCAGGGCGCTCGCCGCGGAGGGGCTCAGCATGGGCGCCATCGCGACGAAGCTTGGGATCGGCAAGGGGTCCGTCCATCGCGTGCTCAATCCGGCGATGCCAGTGCGCACCTGACGCGTCGCGCCGCCCCTTGTAGCCGACCCGTCAGCGCTTGGTCTTTTCCTCGCGCAGCATCTGCATCTTGAGCCAGATCCAACGCCCATGCTGTTCCGGTGTCATCCCGCCTTTCGGCGGCGGGGGCTCCGGCGGAAGGAATTTCTTGGCGCGCTTGCGGCGCCGGCCGGTCAGTGAGTTAGCGTGCTGCCGCTCCGTCACAACGAACGCCTCGAAGTCGGCTTCCGTGATCAGCACGGGCCGACCGGGCAGGAAGGCCAACCGACCCGCCGCGCGTAGCTTGCGGATCCTGGCGACCGAACAGTTGAGGCGCTCGGCGACCTCGGCCTCGGTGAGGAGCTTCGTCGTCATAGGCCACGTCTCCGGCGAGGGCGAGGGGCTTCCACGATGTCGCTCTCCCCGTATCGGCCAAGAATCCACCGCGCCAAGGCGATCAGCGCGGCCCGCTGCTCGTCCGTCCTGGTCGATTGGCGCATGCTGCGGCGCCCAACGGTCCAGTGGATGTAATACTTTCCGTTCCTGTGCCGCTCTAGGTGAGGGAAAGACATCGGCCAGCCTTGTCGTTCAAGGGCGCCCCAAGTGGGACGCCCCGCTTAATAAGGTCGATTTCACTTTTCTCGGATGATCTGCTGCCAACACGCTAATAAACGTAGAGCTTGCTGCGCCGTCATTTCGGAGGCGAAAAAAGAAAAGCACGTAGTGCTTGGATCTTCGCCCTCGGACTTTACGCTGACGCCTGACAGAGTTTCGCCGTCGGCCCCGTTTAGTTCCGAGTTAAATAGTCTGAGCCCCGCGGCCATGCTTGGCGGCTGCCGCCCGGATTTGGCGCGCCGAGATGCTGGAACGATAGCGTTCATGGGAAGTACTCCTGTCGCCCCGCGTTTCAGGCGGGAAGGTAAAGTCCAGGGCTGAAAGCGCCGCGACAGTCGGCCCTCTACGTCTTTAGGCATTGCCTTGGACATGCACGTAGAGACCCTGGACGATCGTCCAAAGCTATAGTCTCACCGGACACTATAGGAACGGCTGTCAGGCGGGCTTTCAAGCCTGCGCCTAGAAAATGATTGCGCCTTGCAAGGCTGTCAACCGGGCAAATAAAATAAATTTCCGTCCAAAATACAGGACATTCCGTCTGTTTTGCTTGAAAATATCAGACGGAAATCAGACAAATCAGACGCCGCAGCTCGATGGCCATTCGCATCAACTGCTCGCCAGGGTGGGGTGCCCAGGCCCCGGGTATACCCCGATCGCACTGCCGAAACCCGCGGCCGGTGCGCGTACAAAAATTCTGCCTGAAAATCGAAACGGACAACTTGTCCGATGAAAACCTGCCATACGCGAACAAATCGGACAGGTTGTCCGACAACATGCACAAGACCGCATCGCATTTTTATTGCTTTGGTGCAGTTGATGCGAGTGCAATTCCGCCATATACTCACGCGGGCGCCGCGCGCGAGACTTGAGCATGTCCAAAACGATAGACCCGCCGATCTTCGTCTACCTCATCCCGTCTCTGATGGGGTTTCTCGAAAGGGCCACCGCGGCGAATGAGCCTCGACAGTTCACCTTCGACCTCATCAGCGCCATCGACGAGCTGCTCCTCTACTTCAAGCCTGGGCGCTCATACCAACTCAGCGAACAGGATCGCCGCCTGCTGCGCTCCTTGACGCTGCAGGCGTTTCAGATCGGACGCTCGATGCAGCTCGCCGGCTGCGATGCGACCGTGCTTGAGTTGGGTCTGCGCGCCTTGGGCGGCCTCGTCGATATCCTCGCTCTGCCCGAAGAAGAACGAGACGGTCAGCAGGCGCGCGAACGCGCGTTCATTCGGACACTCAGGCGTCTCCGACACGTCGTCTATGGGGCACAACTCGCCATCGACGAGGAGCAATTCGACGCGGACGTTGAACTGCCCCCGCTCTCGGACCAGGGCCACCATGCCGGCCCCCAGGCCGCCGTCCTCCCCTTCCGGCAGGAGACGCCGGCAGCCGTCGAGCGGCAGAAGGCGCGCGGGTCGCAAGAGGCCGCTGCCCTGTGGAAGCGCGCCGAGGACTATTTCCGTGCCGCCGACAATCTCGACGACCCGGCCACGCCCTACGCCACCGCCCTGCGCCTGCTCTCCGAGGGCCTCGCCGCGGGCTACCAGCTGTCGATCGAAAGCCGGGTGAGAATCGGGATTGCGATGCTCGGCGCGCGCGGCGCCATCGGCCGCGTCTTCGTCCCGGACATCCTGCCCGCGGCCGAATTCGAGATGTTGCGCGCTCGCGCACATCACATCCTCGACGCCCTGGAGACGGATACCACCGTCCGCGCCCAGGCCGAGCCCGAGTGGATCGCCGGCATCTGCGCCGAGGCGAGCCTGCACGCCAACGTCATCGCCAACGTGGCTCACATGCGCACGTACCAGACCGCCGAGCTGTCGGCGCGTCGCTACTTCGCTCAGCAGGCCGGATAGGAACCGCCCATGCCCCGCACTCGCACGGCCCTGATCGACCCGACGCAGCTCCGCGAGGGCTTCAGCAACCTCGCCCAGGCCTTCGCCCCGCCGTCGGCGCAGGAGCTGCTGGCGGGGTCGAAGATCCGCGAGACCAACCAGCGTGTGGCGCAGATCGCCGACCTCTACGCGATGGCGGGCGATCCGAACGTCAACGGGACCGTCCTCGCCAACAAGGCCGGGATCGCCGGCGCCTTCAACCCGAGCCAGAGCCTGGAGGCCGTCGACCGCAACAACCGCACGTCGGTCTTCAACAACGCCGCCGACAACACCCGCGCGCTGCAGCAGACGCGGATGCAGCAGGACGGCGAGCTGACGCGCGCCATGCTGGCGCCGCTCGGCACGGGCCAGACCCGCATCGTGCCGGGCTCGATCGCATCGGCCTTCGGCGTGCCCGAGCGCCAGACCGGCATCGTCTCCCTGAACCAGGGTGATCGGGCCTTCCTGCCGGACGGCCGCACCCTCGACGGCGCCCCCAAGCCGATGTCCGACGACCAGCTCAAGGCCTCGATCATCGCCGGGCTGCCGCAGGCCGAACAGCGGGCCTACGCGCTGGGCGGAACGCCCGTCGAGAACGTCGTCACGCCCAACGGCCCTCGCGTGGCCTTCCGCGCCGACGCCGTCGGGCAGGAGCCGATGGCGCCGCAGGCCGCGCCGACCAACCTCGCCCGCCTCCAGGCCGAGCGCGCCGCGCTGCCGCCGGGCGATCTGCGCGCCGCCGAATACGACGCGGCCATTGCCGCGGAGGGCCGTGGTGTCACCGCCGACCCGTACCGCAACACCACGGAACAGGAACTCGCCAAGCGCCACGCCGAGATCGTGAAGGTCGGCAGCGGCGCTGCGGCGATGTCCGGCAATCTCGACCGCCTCGAAACCTTGCTCGCCGCCGTTCCGACCGGCGCGCTGGCCGAGCGCAAGGCACAGCTTGCGGGCTATGCCAGCGACCTCGGCCTGACCGACGTCGCCGCGGCCCTGACGGGCGGCAAGCTCGATCAGATCCAGGCCGTCGAGGCGATCGTTCAGCGCCTCGCCCCGGGCCTGCGCACGCCCGGCTCTGGCGCGCAGTCCGACCGCGAGTTGCAGAACTTCCTTCGCAGCCTGCCGTCGCTGCGCAACACGCCCGGCGGCAATCGGATCATCATCGACACGCTGCGCGCCGCCGCGGGGCAGCAGGCTCAGGCCGCGGACCTCGCGCGGCAGGCGCAGGCCGGGACGCTCGACAAGTTCGAGGCCGAGCGCCGCATCGCGGCGCTGCAGTCGCCCTTCGCGCGGTTCGGTTCGGGCGACGGGCCGACCGCACAGCCCGCACCCTCCCCTGCGCCGGGGGGAGGGACGGCCGAGCCGGTTGCGGTGTCGACGCCGGAGGAAGCGCGGCGTCTGCCGTCGGGCACGCCGATTCGCCTGCCCGACGGTACGGTGGGAAGGGTGCCCTGACATGGCCGACGCTTGGGCCGAATTTCGCGTTGCTCCGGCCAGCGCACCGCCCGCGCAGCAGGCCGACGAATGGGCCGCGTTCCGCACGACCGCAGCCGCGTCGGCCCCGCCCCCGCCGGTGCCCGCGGCGAAGCCGAGTGTGGCCGCTGATGTCGCCAAGGCCTTGCCCACGGGCGTGGCGAAGGGCGCGATCGGCCTCGCCGGCTTGCCGGGCGACGTGCAGGAGATGGGCGGCAGCCTGATCGACCGCGGGATGCTCGCCGTCGGTCACATGGTCATGGATGCGACCGGGCTCGGCCCCCGGGCCGGAACGCCGGATCGAGAGGAGTTTGATCGGATGTATCTCGGCATCGGCTCGGGCGGCGGGCTGCCCGGTTCCGGCGCCATCCGCCGCGGCGTCGAGACCGTCACCGGCCCGCTGTACGAACCGAAGACCGTGCCGGGCCAGTACGCGCAGACGGTCGGAGAGTTCGCCCCCGGCGCGCTGATCGGACCCGGTGGTGTGGCGCGGCGCGCCGCTGAGACCGTCATCCCGGCCGTTCTGTCCGAGACGGCGGGCCAAGCCACGAAGGGCAGCGCGGCCGAGCCGTTCGCGCGGCTGGCCGGCGGTGTAGCCGGCAACCTCGGCACGGCTGCCACCGCGGCCAGGGCCGACGCGCCGGCGCGCGCTGTCATCGCCGCGACGCGCGGTACGACCGAAGTCGACCTTGCGGCGGCCCGCACGCTCGGCGAGACGGCGCAGCGCGTCGGCGTGCCGCTCACCGGCGCCGAGGCGATCCAGGGCGCCACGGGCAACGCCACCAAGCTGGGCGACCTGCAGCGGGCCGTGGAAGGCTCGCTCGACGGCGGCGCAATCCTCTCGCGGGTCTACGCCGAGCGGCCGCAGCAGATGCGCAGCGCCGCGGAACAGGCCCTCGACGCCATCGCAGCGCAGAGCGCGGCGCCCTCGACGCTCGGCCCCCGGGCGGCCCGAGCCGCCGAAGCAGCCATCGAGGATCTGCGCCAGAGCATCAACCGGACGACCCGCGCCGACTACGCGGCGGCCGGCGCGCACAGGATGGACCCGGCCGACTTCGAGTTGATGGCCCAACCAGCATTCCGGGAAGTCCTGCGCCAGTTGCGCGCCGACCCGGTGCTCGGCCCGACCTACCGCGATCTGCCCGACAGCTCGATCGCAGTCATCGACGCGGTGACGAAGGGGATGCGCGACCGCGGCGTCGCCCTCGGCAACCGGGCGAATCCGGGGTTCAGCTCGGAAGCCGCCGGCCTCTACGCCGGGGGCGCTGCCGAGGCGCGCGCCATCGCCCGCGATCCGGCGCGCGGCGGCTCCCAGGCCTACGACGACGCCCTCACCGCCCAGGCGCAGGCGCGGCGGCAGAACCTTGAGCCCCTGGAGCAGGGGCCGCTGGGACAGCTCGCCCAGGCCGGCGACACGGCAGCGGCAACGCAGGCCGTCCTGCCGTCGCGCCCGCACGTCGGCGGCGAGACCGAACTTGCCGACGCGGTGGCGCGGCTGCGGGCCCGCGATCCCGACCTGACGAACGAGTTGATCCGGCAGCGGCTGGCCGATCAGTTCGATGCCAGCGCGACGCGGCTCGTGGGCGGCGAGGCCCAAGGCGGCGGGGCGCGCTTCGCCAAGGACATCGCCGGGACGGAGCAGCAAGCGCGCAACCTCGATGCAGTCCTGGAGGCGATCGAGCGGCCAGCGGCCCGAACGGCTGTGGCCGACGTGCTCGACGTGTTCCGCGCCACGGGCACCCGCAAGCCGCAGGGCAGCCCGACCGATCTGAATCAGCAGATTCGCGAGGCGGTGGGCGAGATGCCGTTGACCGCCCAGGCCACGACGGCGCTACGCACGGGCGGCGCCTCGTTGCTGACGCAGGCCGGCGACACGGCGCGGCGGGCGTGGCTCGGCCGGAACAACCACACGCTCGGTGAGCTGCTGACGGCGCCGAACAGCGTCGAGCAGATCGGGGCCATCCTGCAGCGGGGCGCCGCGACGCCCTTTGCAGACGCGGCTCTGCGTCAGGCGCTGCAGTCGCGCGGCGCCGACGTTGCGGCTTCGAGGTAGTGCGACGCGCCGAACTCGGCGCGCCGGCAACGATCTGCTGGCTGCGGGCATCTCTCTTGAGGCCGCCTGCCCCATGGGCGCGGCGGCGATGCCGGGGCCATTAGGCTACAGGCCTTGGGATAATGCTCCAGACGAGTTGGCTCCTCAGGCCCGAAGTCCTGCCCGCTCAGGGCGTCGTTCTCACGCGACTGTGAACACAGTCCTAGAAACATCCCTTCCCGGCCGAGATTGCCCGATGCGCCGCTACGTTCACTGCGCGCCTTTCATCCCAAAACGACGAGAAATCGATGACGCCTCAGTTCTGGCTCTGGCTGGGCTTCGCCGGCATGGCCGTGGGTGCCGCCGCCATCCTGGTCCTAGGTAAACGGCGGACCCATGCCGAGGAGGCGGACACGATCATCCACGGGATCGTGCCGATCATCGCCGCCTGCTCCTACTTCGCCATGGCGACGGGGCAGGGCAGCCTCACCCTACCGGCCGGGCCCGATGCGATGGAGGCCGCGCGCCAGTTCTACTTCGCCCGTTACATCGACTGGACCTTCACCACCCCCCTGCTGCTCGTCGGCCTCTCGCGCACCGCGATGCATTCGGGCCTGCGCCGCCCGGCGGTGGTGTGGGGTTTGATCGGCTCCGACCTGATCATGATCGTGACCGCTCTGGCCTTCGGCCTTTCGCAGGTCGCCTGGGTGAAGTGGACCTGGTTCGCCATCTCCTGCGGCGCGTTCGGGGCGGTGTTTTACGGCATCTTCGTGCAGTTGCGCGAGGAGAACGCGGCGGAGCGCGCCGACGTGCGCGCGGCCTTCCTGCGCAACGCCGTGTTCCTCACCGTGGTCTGGTGTGCCTATCCGGTGGTGCTACTCGTTGGGCAGGACGGCCTCGGAATCCTCTCGCCGGCCCTGGCCCTGGCGATCGTCGCTATGCTCGATCTCACCGCCAAGGTGGCCTACGGCCTGATGGCGACGATCCAGACGACCCGCGCCGTTGATCGCGATCTGGCCGAGACCCGCTCTTCCGCAACGCCGCTGCGCCGGGCGGCCTGATGGCCGGCGCGGCTCGCCCCCTTGCTCCGCCCCTCGGGGCGAGCCGCGCCCTCCCGGCAGCAGGGGCACGGCTCCCGGACTCGGCCAGGATCGTGGTCGCCGCCCTCGTTGGGCTCGGCCTGATTGCCTCGGCTCTCCTGCCGCGGGACGCGTCCTGGCTCACTGCGCTGGGGGCTGTGATCGTGCTCGGCGTCCCCCACGGGGCGCTCGACGGAGCGGTGGCCGTGCCCCTGCTGCGCCCGCGCTTCGGCCGTCTGTGGTTCGGCGTCTTCGCCCTGCCGTATCTCGGCCTGTCGGCGCTGGTGCTCATCGCATGGCAAGTCGCGCCACTGGCCACATTGGCCGGCTTCCTGGCGCTGTCGGTCCTGCATTTCGGCGAGGAGGACGCGGGGCCGGGCCGGCCCGTCGAGGCGCTCGTGCGCGGCGGTCTGCCGATCGCGCTCCCGGCACTGCTGCGGCCCGAGGAGACCGCCGAAATCTTCGCGCTCGTCGCACGCGTGCCGATGCCACAGCTACCCGCGTGGTGGAGCGCCGCGGCTTGGCTCTGGCTCGCTCTGGCCACCCTCTGGCTCACCATTTACCGGCCGCGCCGCGCGCTGCTGGCCGAATGCGCGGGCCTTGCCGCCGCCTTCTGGCTGCTGCCGCCGCTCACCGCCTTCGCCCTGTACTTCGTCGGCCTGCACGGCCCCCGCCACATGCGCGCCCTGGTGCGCGATCCCGTGCGGGCACCCACCATCGACACGATGGGCCGGGCCGTCCGCGCCGCGCTGCCGATCTTCGCCCTAACCCTCGGGCTCGGCGCCGGATTGTGGCCGCTCTACGCACCGGGCTCGCCCGACCCGACGGCAACCCTCCTGGCGCTGACCCTGCAGATTCTGTCCGCGCTGACGCTGCCGCACGTACTGCTCGACCGCGTAGCATCATGCTGGCAGGGACCATCTCCATCCTGAACCTGTAGTTATGCGCCGACGCGGCGGACGGCTCCCATCATCGGCCCCTTTGCGTACTCGTGCTGTCGAAGCGCACTTCAATGAACGGACGCGTCAGCGCCCGCCGGCCCCGCGCATCGTGGACATCGACCAGCCAACCCGACCAATCGGTGTCCGGCGCCCCATCCATGAGCGTCCGCGCGACGCGATCAGCTTGCGGGCCGAGCGCCTGCAGTCGCGGAACCCACCGGCCGGTCAGGTCGAAGACGGCATCGCCACCACAGCCGACGCAATGGAAGTGGTAACGCTGGACCGTCACTGCGCTTTTCGCTCCGGGTTCACAGCGCTCCCCACACCATTTCGGCCCGGCTCCGATCGCCGTTGAACCGGGTCCGTGCATCGGGTTTGTTCCTGTTACGTTCTACAAGATTCGGAGGCTCGATGCACGCGATCAGCGGGCGCAGGACGATGCTGCGCGACGATCTGACGACCGGCCAAGATGCGCGGCGCGCCGAGGCCGAAGCTCTCGCGCAGGCCTATCGAACCGCACACCGCGGGGACGATCAGGCCGCACTCGTCGCGGCGATCAGCGATGCCCTGGCCGACCTCGACGCCACTGAAGAGCGCGCAGCGGCGACCCGGCGCGCAGTCTCTCATGGCTTCGTGCGCGGTCGGATTGGCGCACCATGAGCGCCGCGGGCCTTTTTCGCGTCGAAGAACTGCCCGCCGATGGAACCGGCACGGTGCGCGTGCCCGTGATGGGCCAAGCACTTTGCGCCGGCTTCCCGTCCCCGGCCGACGATTTCCAGGAGCAGGCGATCGAGCTGCCGCGCTGGCTCGTGCCGAACCCGCCCGCCACCTTCCTCTGGCGCATCGCCGGCTTCAGCATGCGCGATGCCGGCATCCACGACGGTGATCTTGCCTGCGTCGATCGCAGCCTCGCGCCGGGCCACGGCAGCATCGTCGTGGCGGCCGTCGATGGTGAGATGTCGATCAAGCGCATGGTGGTCGAGGGCAACCGCACGCGCCTCGCCTTCGACAACGCCGATCTGCCCGTCTACGCGCTGCAGGAACTCGCCGAGGCCGCGATCTGGGGCGTGGTGCGCTTCACCATCCGTTGGCATTTGGCCAAGGCTGGGCTGCCCCGGTGAGCGGGCCCGCGGCACGGCTGCGCGACCGGATCGGCGGCGGGCGCGCCATCGCCCTCATCGACGGCAACTCGTTCTACTGCTCGTGCGAGCGGGTGTTCGATCCCAAGCTCGCCCGCGTGCCGGTGATCGTGCTGAGCAACAACGATGGATGCGCCATCGCCCGCACGGCCGAAGCCAAGGCGCTCGGGATCAAGATGGGTGCGCCCTACTTCATGATCCGCGAGATGTGCCAGCGCCAAGGCGTGCGCGTGTTCTCGTCGAACTACACCCTCTATGGGGATATGAGTGCGCGCATCAACGCGATCTACCGCGACGCCACGCCCGAGGTCGAGGTCTACTCGATCGACGAGAGCTTCCTCGATCTCACCGCCTTCACCCGGCGCGACCGTGTCGCGCTCGCCCGCGACATCCGCGCGACGGTTCGGGCCTGGACCGGCATCCCGACCTGTGTCGGGCTGGGGCCGACCAAGACGCTCGCCAAGCTCGCCAACCACATCGCCAAGACCGTGCCCGAACTCGACGGCGTGTGCGACCTGACCGATCCGGCGGCCTATGATCACTGGCTCTGCCGCATCCATGTCGGCGAGCTGTGGGGCGTCGGCCGGGCCTCGCTGGCGAAGCTCGAGGCGCTCGGCGTCGACACGGTGGCGGACCTGCGCGACATCGATCCCCGGCCAGTGCGAAAAGCGCTCACCGTGGTGGGCGAGCGGATGATCCACGAGTTGCGCGGCGTGTCCTGCCTCGGGCTCGACCTCGTGCCGGCGCGCCGCAAGGGCTGCGCGGTGACCCGCTCGTTCTCCGGCCGGGTGACGGAGCGGGCCGAACTGGAGCAGGCGGTCGCCGCCCATGCGACACGTCTCGGCGAGAAGCTTCGGCGGGAGGGGCTGGCGACCTCCCACGTCACCGTCTTCTACCACACGAGCGAGCACGACCGCGGCGAGCCGATGCGCTCAATCTCGACGGTGGTGACGCTAACGGAGGCGACCAACGACACGCTGGCGCTGATCCCGGCGGCGCTGCACGGTGTGGCGCGCACATGGCGCGAGCAGGGCACCCCGCCCTGGCGCTACTCGAAGGCTGGCATCGTCACGACCGATCTCGTGCCGCTGGCGGGCTCGCAGCGGGCCTTGATCGGGCAGCTCGACCGCGAGCGTTCGGCGAGCCTGATGAGTGCGCTCGACGCCTGCAACGCGCGCTGGGGCCGGGGCGCCGTGGTGCCCGCGAGGGCCGGGCTGGAACGGCAGCGGCGCGGCTGGGCGACGAAGTTCGAGATGCGCACGCCCCGCTACACGACGCAGGTGGAGGAACTGCCGGTCGCGCACGCGTGACGGCTTCGTCTATGCTCGTGCCATGTGCAACCTCTACAGCCTGACGAAGAGCCAGGACGAGATCCGGCGCGCCTTCCGGATCGACGCCGACCGCACCGGCAACCTGCCGCCGCTGCCTGGCATCTTCCCGAACACCGCCGCGCCGATCGTCCAAGTCGCGGACGGACAGCGCGTGCTGTCGATGTACCGCTGGGGCATGCCCTCGCCGGCCTTCGCGCTGGAGGGCAAGCGCGTCGATCCGGGCATCACCAACGTGCGCAACACCGGCTCGCCGCACTGGCGTCGCTGGCTCGGGCCGGAGCACCGCTGCCTCGTGCCGCTGTCATCGTTCAGCGAGTTCAACAAGGCGGCCGGCGGCGACATCTGGTTCGCGCTCGGAGCGGATCGTCCGCTCGCCTGCTTCGCCGGGATCAGGACCGAGGCCTGGACCTCGGTGCGCAAGCTCAAGGATGGCGAGACAACGGACGACCTCTATGCCTTCCTGACCTGCCCGCCGAACGCCGAGGTGGGCGCGGTGCATCCGAAGGCGATGCCTGTGATCCTGACGACGCAGGATGAGCGCGACGCGTGGCTGCGCGCGCCGTGGTCGGAGGCGAAGGCACTGCAGCGTCCGCTACCGGACGAATCGCTGATGGTGGTAGGGCGCGGAGCGAAGCACGACAGCTGAAGGTCCGGCAGCTGCCCGCAGCTGCCGGACCTTCCAGACCGTAAGGGTGAGCGCTCTGCCGAGCCGCTCCCGGTCGCACTATTCATTCGAGGGCTACAACTCGCGCCCTGCGCCTCTCCTTCGCGTCGGTCGTCGGAGACCTCGGCCTCAACGACTCGACGATCGGCGCAATGCTCGGCCATGCCGGCAGCACCGTCACCAGCCGCTACGTCCACCACCGCGACGCGGTGCTGATCGCCGCTGTCGATCGTGTGGTGGAGAGGGTCGCGGCTGTGCTGAACGTGGCAAGAGTCAGGTATGGAAAGCTCGACCGCTATTGGCTACCGAACCGCAGACGGCTCTAACTTGCCCGAGGCTCTTTGTGGCTGGATAGACGCTCTACCGCTAGTCTTACCACGCGCTCGTCAAATATCCGCGCCTTGCGCGCAGCAGACCCAGATCCTCCCGGCCAAGTTTTAATACCGTGCATAATCGCCTCAACTTCAGGCCTAAATCCCCCTCTGTGCATGAGCCAATGCACCGTAGCGAGCAATTCCATTCCGTAAGGAGATTCAAAGCCATCTATCAAGCTGGCCGTTGCCTCAAGAACATCTATATAATCTTTTCCTTCTGACTTGAGATAGGTGGCCACTCGATCTCGCTGGCTATCTTCAAAGCGAACAATATCCAACGGACCTGCATCGGCCAACCGTTTCTCACAGTGCAGATAAGTGCCGTCTATGCCGTCTAGCAAATGTCTGAGGCGATCTGCGTAGGGGCCGTACCTATGCGCCTTGAAGGCAAGCTTCAATGGATTCGAGATGGAAGCCATCTCAATCTCGGACTCTAACAAGTAAGCAAGCTTTTGCACTTCGAGCAAAGAGCACTCGAAGCCAAGCACTGCGTAACGGCGCACAAGCTCTACAACTAGAGCACGCGCCGGAGTCAAAGACTTTTTCCCGCTTCTCTTCGAAACATTTTGATACGCAGTCGTTGGCTCGTAAACGATTACCTCCACGTCGGGCAGGTTTCCAAGAGCAGCCTCAATGCGGGGTCGTACATCTTCCCAGTTTAAGCCACCATTTCCGCTTCCAAGCGGAGGGACCGCGATAGATCGAATGCCATGTGCTTCGATCACTCTGCGCAAGTCAGCCAAGCCCTCCTCGATCCAAATCATCTTGGACGGGAAGCGCCAGTTAGCCTTGGTCGGGAAATTGATGATCCAGCGCGGGCCGGTTAGATGCCCGCGCTCGGTAACGAACATGCGGCCGGTCTGAACCTCGCCCGCCTTGCAGGCAGCCGCATATGCCCGGAAGTTCTCCGGGAAGTGCTCCTTGAACATCAGCGCGATGCCCTTGCCCATCACGCCCACGGTGTTCACCGTGTTAACCAACGCCTCCGCAGGAGCGTCGAGAAGGTCGCCCTGTGTGAAGGTGATCATGAGAAATACCAACTCGGTAAGGTGCGCACCTTCAACGGTGTTCCCGATTTGTCCACATCTTTTTGCACGTCCGCCTTAATCCCGTCGCTGTGAACCGCAACCCCTAGCAGGCCGGTGAGGGGCACATGCCGGTGGATCAACGCTTCAGCTTGATAGCGCTCAACTCGTTCTGGATCGCGAGGATCCTTCTTGAAGTTTTTCGATCTTAAAATTTCCCAATCAATCTTGTTCAATCGTGTAGCGTCTCGATAAAATTTTGCGGTCGTTAAGTATGCATGTCGGTCAGTAAAAACGAAATCCAATCCTTGGTTGGCAACATGATATATACTTGACACAAATATAAGAATGTCATCGTTCGCGCGTTTAGTGATCCCGTTCCAGCCAGTCTTGATATTAAGTGCCATAGGTGAGTACGGCGTGAAATAGAACGGAACGTAATCGTTTAGCACCCCTCCCGGATTCAGGGGAACATCCCGGCTACCACGGCGGCCAATAAGGTCGAGATTGCCGATATTTACGTAGGCTGGGTCAGATCCGCTAGCGTTGCGTGCGAAAAGGCCGCGGGAAAGCACAGTACGCAGATTCTCCCGATGCACGATGCGGAAGATGTAGCCCTTCTCCTGGTTCAGAAACCCCGTCATCGCAGAAGCCCGCCAGCCTCCTATCCCGCAGCTTCAGCTCGAGGCGGTCCATCCAACGTTCGGAGAGGGCCTGAGCATCAGCTGGGATCATACTGCCCAGCGGTTAGCGATTTACCATCTTTCCCGACCGAGGTGAGGCCAGCCTGCAAAGCCCTACCCTGAGCCCCTGCCGCTCTCCGCGATGAGCGGGGCGCCAGCCGTCTCTCTCATCGCCTGCAACGTGGCGTAGCTGGGTCCATCAAGGTCGATTCTGCCCTCTGCTTCTGACCGTCGCGCTTCGAGGGCAGCCTCGTCCTCGCCTCTCGACAGAAGCCCGGAAAGCCGGTCGAGCGCCCGGTCTATGGCCTTTCGATCCCAGCGGTTCGTCCCTCGCACCGGACCCGGCACGATGCCCTGCCAGCGTCAGTCGTCGGACGTGCTCAGGAACTCGCAGCCTCAGTAACCGGTGGCCTGTTTTCGTGAGAGCCCGCGCGAGATGATGCCGAGCCGCAGACTTCTTCCACGTTCAGCACGACAACACGATCAGTCACGTGCCCGAAGTACCAGCGCACCAAGGCGTGGCCGGCTTCATGGTGGCATGTGAGGCGACGACGCCCCTTCGCTCGGCTCATGGTCGCCTCTCAGCCTTCGGTTCGATCACGTAGGCGCACACCCGGACCGCCGCCGTTCTCAGGGATGAACTCCAGCCCGGCGGCTTCAAGCGCTCGCCGTATGGCCTCGGCGTTGGCTTCGGTGACGCTCAAAGGACCATCCTGCAGCTCGGCCCTCCGGACCGTTGCCACGCCCAGGCGTGCGGCGTCGGCGACATCCTGTGCCGTCCAGCGCAGGAACGCGCGGGCCGCACGTAGCTGGCCGCTAGTGATCTTCAAAATATCACCTGATAGCTGATTGACAAGCGCTGCTGCGGTGATATTTCTAATATCACACGGTCAGTGAGCTATCAATCGATATCCGCCCGCCGCACCCTCTCCTGGTCCTCCGCCCTCCGCGACATACGCAACGATCGCCAGCCGAACCCGGCGGGCTTCCTCGGCGCCCGCGCTCGCATCGAAGCCGCGGTGCGCGTCGGCCGCGCCTCGCTCGTCACCCCGACCGGCGCTTTCGACCGCGCCGGCATCATGACCGCTGCCGCTGCCGCCGCGAAGGCGCATCAGCTCTCCTACGGCTCGACCTGGGCGACCGCGATGTCCATCAGCCTCAAGGCCGCGTGGCAGCTCGCCAAGTCCCTCCGCTCCCGCATCGCGCACTGATCTAGCCCCGGCCCCGCCGGCTGCCGAGCGGCGCCGAAACGGACCCCACCCCCTTCACATCTTGACCCGCCGCAACGAGCCCGCACCGGAGCCCGAGCGATGACGCACGCCCTGACCCTGCCCGACTTCAGCAGCAGCCCCGCCGGCGGCGACCGCGTGCCGTTCCACGCCGATCCCGTCCTTGCGGCGATCGAGCGCCACAGCGAGGCGTGGGCCGTCTTCCAGGTCGCGCGGCCGGGCGTTGGCAGTGGGCGGGCCGACGATGAGACCCACGCCGCGCTGATGGAGATGCTCGGCACAGCCTGCGCCACGCGCGCCGGGGCATTCTGCCTGATCCAGCACCTTCGATGGTGGCTCGCGGAGGAAGCGCCGTACGCTGGCGACTACGGCGACGCATGGGCCGTCGCGCGGGCTCGTGAGGCCGACCTGTCGAAGTTCCTCGGCGTCGAGCCGATCGAGCGGCGCGCCGTCGCGCTGCCGTCCGGCCGGATGCTCGCCCCCGCGGTCGACCCGCGCCCGGCGCCTGCCGCGGTGGGCGGCAACCGAGCTGTGGCGGGCGAGGCGCTGGCGGCTCTCATCCTCGTAGCCGGCAGCGCCTTCCTGACGGGATTCTCCACGCTGCTGTGAGGCGTCAGCGCGGCGCCGTCCAAGTACGAAGGGGCAGGCCTGCATAGAAGCGCTCGGCACCCTGGACCAACAGCGCCGTGGGGTGTTGGGTGCAGAACGCCCGCAACGAGCCCACCACCAGATCGGCGTTGAGGCCGGAGAGGTCGCGGAACTGCCGGTCCCGCACGATGAGCACGTTGTTGATGCCGGTGGCGAAACCGAGCGTCCAGGTCATGAAGGCCGTTCGGTAGTCGCGTTGATCGAACACCGGAGTGGCGTCGGCGCAGGACATCAGGCCGAAGCCGCCAGCATTCAGGCCCTCGGCTCTGCAGGGCGCCGCGGCGAGGCAGCCGCACAGAGACAGAATCGCGAGACATCGGCCCATGCTAGGCCCCCACGCGCGCAGCCGCCGACCGGGCGAGCGGCACGACAGCCGAAGGCCCGACCTCGAGATCGGGCGCCGTGCGGCGGATCGTGTCGGCGACGAAGCTCGGCGCGAGATGCGCATAGTGCTTCTCCGCCATGCGGGTGCCGGAGTGGCCGAGCGCCTCGGCGACGACGATCAGCGGCGCGCCGTTGCGCACCATGGCGCTGGCGTAGGAGTGGCGAAGCTCGTGCAGGCTGATGCTCTCGAGCTTCGCCCGCTCCAGCGCCGCCTTGAACCCGCGCTGGTACTGCGCAGGTTTCCACGGGTCGCCGTCGTCACGCCGCAGCAGCGGCTCCCGCGGTGCGCGGCCGGCGGAGAGGCGATCGAAAAGGGCCGCGCTGCCGGCGGTCAGCGGGACGTGGCGGGCCTTGCCGTTCTTGCTGCGCTCCACGAACACGGTGCCGTTGGTCCGGTCGAAGTCGCGCACCGTGAGGCGGGACAGCTCGCCGAATCGAGCGCCGGTCATCAGCGCCGCGGCGACCAGATCGCGCAGGGCGCCCTCCGAGGCGTTGAGCAGGCGCTGTTGCTCCGCGGCGTCGAGGAACCGGACGCGGGCCGCGCCTGTGTCCCGGAACGGCTTGAGCAGGCGCCACGCGCTATCGCTCTCAACGAGCTGGTGCTGGTAGGCCCAATTCAGCGCCGCCTTCAGCAGCGTCAGCGTCCGGTTGGCCGTGTCGCGCCGACGGCGCAGCGCCTCCGGGTCCGTCACATCGACAGCGCGGGTGTTCCGCTTCGTCGCCAAACGGGACGTGCGCACCAACTTGGGTGCCGTCACCATCGCGTCGCGCCAGCGCCGGAGCTTGTCGAGGGTCAGGTCGGCGACGCGCAGGGATCCAAGCTTTGGCAGGATGTGGGCCCGAGCCCGCGAGCGGGCGTCATAACCCGACTTCATCCCCTCGGCCTCGCGGGCTTCGAGGTAGCGTTCCAGCGCGTCGCCGACGGTCAGGGCAGGCTGTGCGTCCGGCGCCGAGCGCAGCGACTTCACCCACGCCCGCGCCGCGTCCTTGGCTTGCTCGTGCGTGAGGATCGATTCGCCATCCGCTGGCGAGACGTCATCGGCGCGGCCGAGCCGGATCTGCACCCGCTTGCCGGCGGGCGTGCGGGAAGCGGCCAGCCATGCGCCGCCCTGCCCTCTCGTGCCGCGTCCGGCCCGGTAGCCGAGCCGGACACCTGGGCTCAGCAGCTCCCACTCCGGCGCGTCGGATGCCGGGAGCTTCTCGCGGCTCGCCCGGCTCTTGAAGGCGCTCGCTCGACGGCCCAAAAGCCCCTCCCAATTCGTTGTCGAAATCGTTGCCTTGAATGCCATCGAATCGATTTTGACGCAACGGAACGGAATAAGACAAGTTACTGTGTTATATGGCATTCACTCCTGTTCGAACGCGTTTGAGGCTGTCAATGATGTCGCCCTTTCACGGCGAAAACACGGGTTCGATTCCCGTAGGGCGCGCCAGCTTGCCATGCCACTCGATTGCATAATGATTGCAACGAGTTAGAGAGCGGCAATCTGGCGCGTGAACCCCAGTCATATGCGGTGATGGACCCCAGCCCCACGAGTGGATTTGCTCCCTGCCAGTCGGTGAAGCCGCCTATCTACCTCGCCGGCTTGGGTTCGGTGTCCTTCGAGTCAAAGTGTTACTAGGGCGCATCCGGCACGTCCCCCCTCACGAAGCTCAGCAGGTCGTGAGCGGCAGTGATGGCCGACGCGGTGCCGTGCCCTCAATTCCTCCTGACGATGCAGGCCCTAACTAGAAGCTTTCCGAGCGCCGTGGGTGCCGCTGCGTTCACAAATGTCCCTCCAAATCCA
Organism: Methylorubrum salsuginis; assembly: GCF_900114375.1. Lineage (GTDB taxonomy): Bacteria > Pseudomonadota > Alphaproteobacteria > Rhizobiales > Beijerinckiaceae > Methylobacterium > Methylobacterium salsuginis. The sequence goes on from NZ_FOSV01000005.1 coordinate 105,986, forward strand.
GAGACAAGTTCGACGCATCCCAATCGGGACAGATTCCATACAGCCACTTGCACATGCTCTGGCGGTTCCGCGCCCATGGCATCGTTTGGCAAACGAACATACTCGTCAGGAATCTTCTGAGTTTTGACGTACTTCTCGGCGTGAATAAAATCTTTCGTTGCGCTGGCGATCTTGTTCAGTATTGCAGCATCAATATTACCCATATCCTTTAGGACGTTGATTAGTAATTGGCGAACCTCTACGCCGCTATCCTTGTTGGCGGCATTTGCGAGCAATCTTGCCCATATATCTTGGAGTTCGTCGTCTTCCTCTAGCACCGCCGCTTCGATCTACGGTAGCGCGATATTGGGAGGAAGACGCCGCGTTGGGTACTCAACTCCCATCTCCTTCAAAAAAGCATCTGCCCTAACTGTCAGGCGGACTTGGTGCTCCCATCGCCAATATCGTAGGCAGTCTTCCAATGCACCTGACATTTGGCCCATCGGTCCGTCTATAAATTTTGCAAAAAACCTCCCGTTTTCTCAGCGTTTTGCATCGCTTGACGAGCGGTATTTGCCATCTCTTACGCTGCTTTTGACTCTTCGTCGAACGCCATACTTCGTTATCCAGCTATAAGGAATTTTTCGATATATTAGGGTGCTCATAGGGGTCTGCGAGTAGTCGGCACGACAAAATTCGGTAGCGGCGTTGTGATGCTCGCGGCTCATGTCGATTTCCAAGTGACTGTTCGGTGCTTCCTCACCGCCGCGATGAGCGCCTCCCAAATCTCCTTGTGCTCGACGCGTTTCTTGCTCGAATTGCGCCAGCCGTTCGCCTGCTACTTCGCGACCCACTCGGTCATGCCCTGGACCACGTACTTGCTGCCGACCATCGTGACGTTGGCCCCAGCCTTCACACGCAGCACGCCCTCCAGGGCTGCCGTAAGCTCCATTCGGATGTTGGTGGTGTCCCGGACGTCGCCCCTCAAGGTGTCCTGCTTACGCGTCGCCGGCTCCCATAGGAGTGCGGCGGTCTCCTCCCGCACGCCTTCGGTCGCCCGCACCTGCCTGTCGCCCGAGTCCTTGGCGACGCGGGTGAGGGCCTCGACCAGCACGGTTCGCACCCGCATCTGAGGGCCGCGCAGCTCATCGGCGCTGCGACCTGCCCGGTTGGTCGCCCCCACCACGTACCAAAGCCTGCCGTCGGCCCGTTGGGTCGCATAGAGATGAAGGCCGAGGTCGTAGTCCTCTTCGCGGAAGAACAGCGCGCTCGGCACCTCGGGTATGCTGACATCGACCAACTCCGCAGCGGCGTCGTTGGCCCGCATGAAGCCGGCGTCCGTCAGGATCCACCGCTCCTTGAGGGCGAGAAGTACGGCGTCGGGGTGGGCTTCGGCGGCAAGTGCAGGTCGCGGGACGAAGGGGAGCGCTGCGGCGGCGGCAAGCAGGAGGCGCCGGCCTGGATCGTGCTCGCGCTCGACGGCGCGGATGGCGAGGGTGACCGCCCTCATCGCCCGCGCCGAAGGAGGCGAGCATGGCCAGTGAGATCGAAGAGATCCTGCGGGCGGCGCTCGCTAGCAAAGAGATCGAGGGAGGGCGCCGTGTCACGTAGCGTGCCACGCGCGCCCGCTGTGCGGTTCTCAGTCGACCCGGGCGACATCCCGCCGGATAAAGTCGCGCGCCGCCTGCACCTCACGCTGGCGCAGTTCGACGCTGTCCGGACGCGGCTGTTCATGCGCGGCTTCCCGCGTCCAGACCCTGACACGGGGATGCATTGTCTTGAGGCCATAGACCGGTGGCGCCTGCATCGCCACCCAGGCCAGTTCCCCGAATTGACGACGGCCGACTCGACGGTGTCTGGTGCAGCTCCGAAACAGGACCTCGGAGCGATGACCCGTGAAGTCTTCGGGCGGAAGGCCGAGGAGCGGCGCCGGAATGGTTGACCTCCCGCGCCATGTGCGCGGCAGGCCCAACCCGACGGGGCGCATGTATTTCAGCTTCGAGAAGTTCCGGGGCACCCCGCGCGCATGGCCGGTGGTGCCTCTTCTCGATTTCGTGCAGGACGGCCTCTTTTGGCGCCGCTGCCGGCAATGCGAGGCGCTGGCGGCCAAGCGGGCAGCCGATGGCTGGGAACGGGCTTGGGTGAGCGCCTCGGGCCGCTCTTACCCACTGCCGCAGCCGCGGGGCGATGGCGGTCCTGCGGTGTTTTGGGCGGCTGTGGACGCGGCAGAAGCCCGAGACCGAACCGACGACGGGCAGGCTCGGAAGACGTTCGACGCCCTGATCGATTTCTACAAGACGCAGCCCGCCTACGAGAAGCTCGCGCCGCTGACAAAGCGGGACTACGATCGCCATCTCGCAAAAATCGGCCAAGCCTGGGGCAGCGCTCCGGTGGCCTCGCTGACGACCGTGCTCGCACAGGAGGCGATCGACCTCCAGTCTCACACGCCGGCCGGCGCCCGATATTTCCGCGCCGTCCTGTCCAAGCTGCTCTCGTTCGGCGCGGCCCGCGGCTACTGCGAGACGAACGTCGCCCGCGTCACCGAAAAGGTCGAGCACGCGGTCGAGCCGCACAAGCCGTGGTCAGACGGGGCCTTCGAGGCATTCTTCGAGCACGCGCGGCCGGGTCTGCACCTGCCGGTCTACTCGGCCCTCTACACCGGCCAGCGCTCGGTGGACGTGTTGCCGATGATTCGACCGGCCCGCGGCGCCAACGCGATCGAGCTGATTGCCCGGAAGACGGGGGCTGAGGTCTTCGTCCCGATCCACTCGGAGTACCAGGAGATCCTGACCCGAACCCACATCGACCATCCGGCGCTCCATCTGCGCGAGGATGGGCAGGCCTGGACGCTTGCGGCCTACAGGACCGCCTGGCAGCGAGAGTTCACTTCCAAAACGAGTAAGGGCGCACCGGCCCAAGTCTCGAGCGAGAAGGCGGCCGCGATGAAGACGCTGCGCGATGGCGCCTTCGTGTTCCACGGCCTGCGGAAGAACGCCGTCAACATGCTGCTCGAGGCCGGCAACACCGAGGCTGAGGTGTCGGCGATCGTCGAGATGTCCGAGCAGATGGTGCGGCACTACTGCCGCGATGTGAACAAGCGACGGCTCGCGATCAACAGAATGCGGAAGCTCGAAGAGTGCTGGAAGGAGACCAGAGCGAACCTGTTCGGGCCCGGTGCGGCGGCCGCTGCGAAGTGAGGTTTGGACACAGGTCGCGAAGGCTTGGACACACGAGGCCGCTGGTCACAGCCTATATGGCAGCTATATATATGTAATTGTGAAGGTTTTGGTGAGCGCGCTGGGACTCGAACCCAGGACCTACAGATTAAAAGTCCGTTGCTCTACCAACTGAGCTACGCGCTCGCACGAAGGCGCCGGGCTGTCCGGCGGGGCCGGGGCGGGCGATGTGCGTGGCTCGCAATAGGGGGTCGGGGCGGGAGGGTCAACACGGTGCGCCGATGATCCCACAGGGCGTGCGGGCGGCCGGTTGCCGGCGGGGCGGGCGTCGCGCGCATTCCGGCTCGGCGGGGCTGCCGAGGGGCGCGCTGCCATGCCATGGCCGCACTGTCGTCCAGATCGGAGCGTCTACCGGCCCCGGCCCGGCTCGACCGGGTGCAGGAGACGACTTGATGATCGGACGCAGCTTCTTCGCGCTTCTTCTCACCTCCGGCGCAGCGTTCGCCGCCCCCGCCCCGAGCCAGCCGGCCGACCGCGACGCCCTGCGGCAGCACTGCACCGGCGATTACCTGAGCTTCTGCGGCGATTTCGCCCCCGACAGCGCCGAAGTGCGCGCCTGCTTCAAGACCAACAAGGCCAAGCTCTCGCCCGGCTGCCAGGCGGCGATCACCAGCTACAGCAAGGCCCAGAAGCGCGCCGACCTGCGCTGAGGCCTCGCGCCGCATCGGCTGTCTCCGATGCGCCGGCACCCTTCTTGTCGGAGCGATGCTCAGGCCTTCTCGGCGGCCTCGGCGCGGGCCCAGCCCTCCTTCGTCTCACCGACGAAATCGACGAGCCGCCCCTCGGCAATGGCTGCCCGCATGCCCGCCATCAGCGCCTGATAATAGGCGAGGTTGTTCCACGTCAGCAGCATCATCCCCAGGATCTCGTCCGAGCGGACGAGGTGGTGGAGATAGGCGCGGGAATAGTCGCGGGCCGCCGGGCAGTCGGAGGCCTCGTCCAGCGGGCGCACGTCCTCGGCGTGGCGGGCGTTGCGCAGGTTGATCCGGCCGTGGCGGGTATAGGCGAGGCCGTGGCGGCCGGCGCGGGTCGGCATCACGCAGTCGAACATATCGATGCCGCGCAGGACCGACTGCATCAGGTCGTCGGGCGTGCCGACGCCCATGAGGTAGCGCGGCTTGTCCGCCGGCAGGTGCGGCTCCACCGTCTCGATCATGGCGAGCATCACCGCCTGCGGTTCGCCCACCGCCAAGCCGCCGATGGCGTAGCCCTTCAGCCCGAGATCGGTGAGCGCACGCGCGCTCTCGACGCGCAGCTCCGGCACGTCGCCGCCCTGGACGATGCCGAACAGCGCCTTGCCCGGCTGCTCGCCGAAGGCGACGCGGCAGCGCTCGGCCCAACGGAGCGAGAGGTGCATCGCCTTCTCGATCGCCGGGCGCTCGGCGGGCAGGCGCACGCATTCGTCGAGCTGCATCTGGATGTCGGACCCCAGGAGCCCCTGGATCTCGATGGAGCGCTCCGGGCTCATCCGGTGCGCCGATCCGTCGACGTGCGAACGGAAGGTGACGCCGTCCTCGTCGATCTTTCTGAGCGCGGAGAGCGACATCACTTGGAAGCCGCCGGAATCGGTGAGGATCGGGCCGTCCCAGCGCATGAACTTGTGGAGCCCCCCGAGGCGCTCCATCCGCTCCGGGCCGGGGCGCAGCATCAGGTGGTAGGTGTTGCCGAGCACCACGTCGGCGCCGAGTTCCCGCACCTGCTCCGGATACATCGCCTTGACGGTCGCCGCCGTGCCGACCGGCATGAAGGCCGGCGTACGGATGGTGCCGCGCGGCATCGCGATGGCGCCGGTGCGGGCCTGCCCGTCGCGGGCGTGAATCGCGAAGTTGAAATCAGGGCTGGTCGAGCGCGGATCGGTCATGGTCTCGAGAACTCTAAGGGGCGGGCGGCGCCGGAAACAGCAGGCTCGCATCGCCGTAGGAGTAGAAGCGGTAACCTTGCGCGATCGCGTGCGCATAGGCCGCGCGCATGGTGTCGAGGCCGGAGAATGCGCTGACCAGCATGAACAGGGTCGAGCGCGGCAGGTGGAAGTTCGTCACCAGGGCATCGACCGCGCGGAAGCGGTAGCCCGGTGTGATGAAGATGTCGGTGGCGCCGGCGAACGGGCGGATCGTGCCGTCCGGGTCGGCGGCGCTTTCCAGCAGGCGGAGCGCCGTGGTGCCGACCGCGACAACCCGCCCGCCGTTCGACCGCGTCGCGTTGAGCCGCTCCGCCGTGGCGGCGTCGAGGGTGCCGATCTCGGCATGCATCCGGTGGTCGGCGGTGTCGTCGGCCTTCACGGGGAGGAAGGTGCCGGCCCCGACATGCAGCGTCACGTGGGCCCGCCCGATCCCCGCCAAGTCGATGGCGTCCAACAAGGAATCCGAAAAATGCAGGCCGGCGGTGGGGGCGGCCACCGCGCCGGGCTCGCGGGCGTAGACGGTCTGGTAGTCGGTCGCGTCCTGTGCGTCGGTGGCGCGCTTGCCCGCGATGTAGGGCGGCAGCGGCAGGGCGCCTTGCGTCATGATCGCCTCGTCGAGCGCCGGCCCGGCGAGGTCGAAGCGCAGGGAGACTTCGCCGCCCTCGCCCTTGGCCTCGACGGTCGCTTCCAGGCCGGTCATGACGCAGACCTCGCCCGCCCCCTCCCCCTCGGGGCCGAAGCGGATGCGGTCGCCGACGGTCAGGCGCTTGGCCGGCCGGGCGAAGGCGCGCCAGCAATCGGGCGCCTCGCGCAGGTGAAGCATCGCCTCGCAACGCTGACCCGTGCCGCCGGGGCGATGGCGGATGCCCGCGAGCCGGGCCGGGATCACGCGGGTGTCGTTGAAGACCAGCACGTCACCGGGGCTAAGCAGGCCGGGCAGGTCGCGCACGCCGCGGTCGAGCGGGGTTTCGCCCGGCCGCACCACGAGCAGACGGCTCGCGTCGCGCGGGCTCGCCGGGCGCAGGGCGATCAACGCCTCGGGGAGATCGAAGTCGAACAGGTCCACGCGCATGAACCGGGCTTTGCCGCGGATGGGGCCGGGAGGCAAATGCGGGTTGCCCCGGTCCGGGGCGAGGCGCATGCAGGGCCCGAGGGATGCGCTCGACCGGAGGGACCACCGGTGCTCGGAAGAATCCTCATCGTCGGGGCCGGGCCCGTCGGCCTGACCTTGGCCTGCGAACTGGCGCGGTACGGCGTCGGCGTGCGCCTGATCGACCGCAGCCCGGAGCCGACGCGGACCTCGAAGGCGCTCGTCATCTGGTCGCGCACTCTCGAACTCATGGACCGGATGGGCTGCACGCCCGCTTTCCTGGCCGCCGGTCTGCACGCGCGGGGCGCGACGCTCCGCAGCGGCGGGCAGGTCCTCGGCGGGACGCGCTTCACCGAGATCGCAAGCCCTTATCCCTTCGCCCTGATGATCCCGCAGGCCGAGACCGAGCGGCTTCTCACCGAGCATCTGGCGGGCTTCGGTGTCGCCATCGAGCGGGAGGTGGCCCTTTCGGACTTCTCGCAAGCGGCCGGCGCCGTCACGGCGCGGCTCTCCCACGCCCACGGGCGCGAGGAGGTGGTGTCGATCCCGTTCCTGATCGGCTGCGACGGGGCGCATTCGCGCGTGCGCCATGGCCTCGACCTCGCCTTCGCGGGGCAGGCCCAGGGCGACGAGTGGCTGCTCGCCGATGTCCGGGGCGCGGGGCCGGGCGCGCCGCCGCCGGACGAGGTCGCGGTCTATCTCCACCGGGACGGGCCGCTCGTGCTGTTCCCCATCCCCGGCGGGCGGGCGCGGGTGGTGGCGACGGTGGGCCGGCTCGATCCGGAGCACCCGCGGCCCGACCCGAGCCTCGACGCGGTGCAGGCGTTGGTCGAGGCGCGCGCGGGGGCCGGCCTCCACCTGTCCGATCCGGTCTGGCTCAGCCATTTCCGCATCCACGAGCGCAAGGTCGGGCAGTACCGGGTGGGCCGCGTGTTCCTGGCGGGCGATGCCGCCCACATCCACAGCCCGGCGGGCGGCCAGGGCATGAACACCGGCATGCAGGATGCCGTGAATCTCGCCTGGAAACTCGCCCTGGTGCTGCGGGGCGAGGCCGCGCCGGACCTCCTCGACAGCTACAGCCCGGAACGCGCCGCGGTGGGCGAGGCGGTGCTGCGCAACGCCGCCCGACTCACCGCCGCGGCGACACTCACCAGCCCGGCGGCCCAAGCCGCCCGCAACCTCGCGCTCCGGGCGCTGCTCGGTTTCCACGCGGTGCGGGACCGGATGGCCGCGACCATGAGCGAGATCGAGATCGGTTATCCCGACAGCGTCCTCTCCGAGGGGCCGGGCGCAGGGCTGCGCTGGCCGCCGGAGCACGATGCCGGGCCGCCGCCCGGTGCGGGCGGTGCGCCGCGCTTCGCGCTTTACGCCGAGGACGGGCCGGCGGGCGCCGCGCTCGCCGCGCGCTTCCCCACCTTGCTCGCTCCGGAGATGCGGCCCGCACCGGACGGTCGGCTCCATCTGGTGCGACCCGACGGCTATGTCGGCTTGAATGCCGAGGCCGGCGACTGGGCGGCGGCCGCCCGCTACCTCGCCCGCCTCGCCCCGTCCTGACGATGCAGCCCGCGCGCGGCTCGCGCGTTGATCCGCGGCTTCTGCACGAGGATCGATGCCCCACATGAAATGGTACGCCCTGCGCCCGCGCGATCCCGCCGATCCGCGCTGGCCGCTGCCCGAGACGCCCCAGGTGAGCCTCAAGGCCGAGGATGCCCCCGACGCGCGGCGCCGCTTCCTGGAGGCCTATCCGAGCGAGCCGTTCGGCACGCCGGGCCAACCGCTGCCGAACCGCGGCGCGGGCTCGTTCCTCGGCGACGAGGACGCGCTCCTCGTGGAGGAGACGCAGGCGCCGCCCGCCCCCGAGGCGTGAGGAGAGGACGCGATGGGTATCCCGCACGAAACGCTCGACGCGCAGGTGATGCGCTACTGGGAAAAGGAGGCGGCCCGCTTCGACGGGCTCGCGGCGCGGGCGAGCTTCGGCTGGCTGGCCCGCTCCTATGCGCGGCGCGCCAAGCGGGCCCGCGAGATGGCCGAACGCGCCCGCGCCAAGGAAGTCGTCCGCGGTCGCCTGCCGGCCAAGCCCGCAGGCGCGTGAGGCGTTAGCCCGGGCTAAGACCTTTGCCGTGGCCTTCCAAGAGGCCCGGCCTTAAGGCGTGGCACCCCGCCACACCCCCGAAAATCCCGCCATGACCCGGACCGAGAAAGCCGCTCTCGCGAGCGCCGCCGTGGGCGTCGTCGTGACGGCGCTCAAGTTTGCCGCCTACTGGCTCACCGGTAGCCTCGCGCTCTATTCGGACGCGCTGGAGAGCATCATCAACGTCGTCGCGGCGGCCTGCGCTTTCCTGGCCGTGCGCGTCGCCGCCCAGCCGGCGGACGAAGACCACCCCTACGGCCACCACAAGGCGGAATACTTTTCAGCGGTGATCGAGGGCGCGCTCGTCATCGTCGCGGCGGTGCTGATCCTGCGCGAGGCCTATCACGGCATCCTCGATCCCACGCCCCTCGACGCGCCGGCTCTGGGGCTCGCGGTCAACGCCGTGGCGACCGCAATCAACGCCGCCTGGGCCTTCGCGCTGTTCCGCCAGGGCCGGATGCTGCGCTCGCCCGCGCTCATCGCGGATGCCCGCCACATCGTCGCCGACGTCGTCACCTCCGGCGGCGTCCTCATCGGCGTCGGCCTCGTCGCCGTCACCGGCACGCCGGTGATCGATCCGGTGGTGGCGGGCTTGGTGGCCCTCAACATCCTGTGGTCGGGCTGGACCATGGTGCGCGATTCGGTGAACGGCCTGATGGATCAGGCCGCCTCGCCGGAGATGATCGCCCGCATCCGCGCCCTCATCTCGGCCAACAGCGAGGGTGCTCTGGAGGCCCACGACGTGCGCACGCGGCATGCCGGGAGCGCCACCTTCGTCGATTTCCACCTCGTCGTTCCCGCCGAGATGACGGTGAAGGAATCGCACGCGATCTGCGACCGCCTGGAGGACGCGATCGAGACCGAGATCGAGGGCGCCGTGGTGGTGATCCACGTCGAGCCGGGGGACAAGGCGAAAGCCCGAGGCGTGCCGGTGATCTGACGATCACCCTGTCTTCTTCTGCCTCGAGCGCCCGCGTCCGCCTCGGCCAAGCCGCGGTCCGCTGCGCGGGGCACTTTCTGCGCCCGGCTTGCGGAGCCGATCGCTCGATCCGAGCGATCGGCACTTGACGCGGGGGGCGCGGTTCCCGAGCACGCTCGCATGAGCCGCGTCTTCGTCACCACCACCCCGACCCACCGCAACGCGACCGACCTGTTCGCCGACCGCTGGGCCAGCGACCTGTCCGAGTTGGCGCCCGGCCTGCCGTCCGGCGGGCTGCCGGGGTTTCGGGCCGATCCGCGGCCCGGACAGGCCGCCGCGCATCTCGGGGTGAACGGGCGGCTCGACGGCTACGACGTGCTCGAACTCGGGCCGCTGGAGGGCGCCCATACCTGCCAGCTCGAAGCGCTGGGGGCGAAGAGCATCACCGCGGTCGAGTCGAATTCGGAGGCCTTCCTCAAGTCGCTGATCGTCAAGAACATCGCCGGCTTGAACCGCTCGACCTTCCTGCTCGGCGACGTCAGCCGGCATCTGGAGGCGCCGGGGCCGCGCTACGACCTGATCTTCTGCTGCGGCATCCTCTACCACATGCTCGATCCGCTGGAGTTGATCCGCTTGGCGGCCGCGCGCACCGACCGGATCTTCATCTGGACCCATTACTTCCGCGAGGAGCGGCGCCTGCGCCGCCACGTCACCCATCCGGTCGAGCACGAGGGCATGCGGCTGTCGCTGCACGAACTGACCTACCGGGACCGCAAGCTCGCGACCTTCTGGGGGGGAAACCGCGAAAAGACCCGCTGGATGGAGCTGCCCGATCTGATCCGGGTGCTCGCCCATCACGGGCTCAGCGAGACGACGATCATCGCCGACGCCCCGGACTTCGTGAACGGGCCGGCGGTGACGCTGGCGGCCAAACGGCCGGGCGCCCCGCCAATCGCTTGACCCGTCCCGCGGGCCGTCCCTACACACTGCGGACGAAAGGCGCCTTCCAGGCGCCGCCGGCACTGAAGAATCGCGAAAGACCATGACCGAGCGCGTCGACCCCAAAAAACTCATCAAGGGCGGCCTGCACGACTGGGAGGTCGTGATCGGCATGGAGATCCACGCCCAGGTCACCAGCCGCTCCAAGCTGTTTTCCGGCGCCGCGACCGCCTTCGGCGCCGAGCCGAACGACCACGTCTCGCTGGTCGATGCGGCGATGCCGGGCATGCTGCCGGTGATCAACGAGGAATGCGTGGCCCAGGCCGTGCGCACCGGCCTCGGGCTGAAGGCGAAGGTCAATTTGCGCTCGGTGTTCGACCGGAAGAACTATTTCTACCCGGATCTGCCGCAGGGCTATCAGATCTCGCAGTACAAGGACCCGATCGTCGGCGAGGGCGAGGTGCTGGTCGATCTGCCGGACGGCGCCTCGATCACGGTGGGCATCGAGCGGCTGCATCTGGAACAGGACGCCGGCAAGTCGCTGCACGATCAGGATCCGACCAAGAGCTTCGTCGATCTCAACCGTTCGGGCGTGGCCCTGATGGAGATCGTCTCGCGGCCGGATCTGCGCTCGTCGGAGGAGGCCAAGGCCTACGTGACCAAGCTGCGCACGATCCTGCGCTATCTCGGCACCTGCGACGGCGACATGGAGAAGGGAAACCTGCGCGCCGACGTGAACGTCTCGGTGCGCCGTCCCGGCGAGGGGCTCGGCACCCGCTGCGAGATCAAGAACGTCAACTCGATCCGCTTCATCGGCCAGGCGATCGAGGTCGAGGCGCGGCGCCAGATCGCGATCCTGGAGGATGGCGGCACCATCGATCAGGAGACCCGCCTGTTCGATCCGGGCAAGGGCGAGACCCGCTCGATGCGCTCCAAGGAAGAGGCGCACGATTACCGCTACTTCCCCGACCCGGATCTGCTGCCGCTCGAATTCGATCAGGCCTATGTCGATGCCTTGGCGTCCGGCCTGCCGGAGCTGCCGGACGCCAAAAAGGCGCGCTTCGTCAAGGATTACGGCCTGTCGGCCTACGATGCGGGCGTGCTCGTGGCCGAGCGCCCCTCGGCCGATTACTTCGAGGCGGTGGCGCGCGGGCGCGACGGCAAGGCGGCGGCCAACTGGGTGATCAACGAGCTGTTCGGGCGCCTCAACAAGGAAGGCCGGAGCATCGAGGACACGCCGGTCTCGGCCGAGCAGCTGGGCGGCATCGTCGATCTGATCGGCGAGGGCGTGATCTCGGGCAAGATCGCCAAGGACCTGTTCGAGATCGTCTGGTCGGAAGGCGGCGACCCGCGGGCGATCGTCGAAACCCGCGGCATGAAGCAGGTGACCGACACCGGCGCCATCGAGGCGGCGGTGGACGAGATCATCGCCAAGAATCCCGACAAGGTCGAGCAGGCGCGGGCCAAGCCGACGCTGCTCGGCTGGTTCGTCGGCCAGACCATGAAGGCCACCGGCGGCAAGGCGAACCCGGCCGCCGTCAACGCGCTCCTGAAGGAGAAGCTCGGGATCGAGTGAGGGCCGTCCAGCCCGTGGCCGGACGACGCGGCTAAGAGTGCCTCACAAAACTCCCGTTCACAGCCGGTGTCTCCTCCGGGCGCGCCGGCGCAGCGGGAGTCTTGTGAGAGACACTCAGAACGCGATCCCGACCGCCTTGCGCCGAGGTGTTCAGTCCAGAGGGTCGGTCCCGATCGAGCTGGCGCGGATCGAAGCACGGCCCCACACTCCGGGATTGTCTTTTGCTGCTCCGTGCGGCGGGATTGTTAACTCTCGGCCGTAAATGTCGGCGTCGTTCAGGGTCTCCCCCGCCTAAGCCGGTCTTGGTCCCGGCTGCGGCGGGCCGCCCGAGCGAAGACATTGGGCTTCACCGGTGCAGAGCTTCGACCACGACGCCATCCCTGCCCCCCGCGAAGCCCTCCTGAACGCGGGCCCGCAGGAGCATCTCGACGCCCTGTGCCGGACGGCGTCCGAAATGTTCCGCACGCCGGTCGCCCTGATCCCCTTGATCGACGAGGACCGGTTCTGGTTCCGCGCCCGCTGCGGCGTCGAGGACGACGGCATCGAACGCGAGAGCGCCTTCTGCAACCACACCATTCGCCGCGCCCGGGGGCAGGCGCTGGTGGTTCCCGACCTGACGCAGGATGCCCGTTTCGCCCACTCGCCCCTGGTCGTAGGCCCGCCGCAGGCCCGCTTCTATGCGGGCGTGGCCATCGGCTCGATCACCGGCCGGACCATCGGCACGTTCTGCGTGATCGATGTCGTGCCGCGGCCGGACTTTTCGCCCACGCAGGTGCGTGCCCTTCAGGATCTGGCGCTGCTGGCGGAAGCCCATCTCCACCTGCACGAGCGTCGCGCCGAGGCCGAGGCCGAGGTTCTGGGGCAGGCCCGCGCCGAGGCTCACCTCGTCGAGCGTGAGGCGGCGCTGCGCGTTTCCCAGGCCGCCCACGCCATGGCCGAGCGCACCGCCTGCTTCGGTCACTGGCGGATCGATGCCGAGGAGCGCACCATCGCGTGGTCGGAGGGGATCGCCCGCATCTTCGGACGCAACGCGGCCCTGAGCCCTCTCTCCCTCGACACCCACATCGCCTTCTATCATCCCGATGATCGCGCCCGGGTCTACTGGGTGATCGACGAGGCGCTGGCCGGGCGCAGCACGGCGGAGACCGGCGGCTACGACCACCGCTCGCGGGTCATCCGTCCCGATGGCGAGGAGCGCGTGGTCTCGGTTCACGGCATCGCCCAGCACGATGACGGAGGACGGCTCGTCGCGCTCTACGGCGTCTGCCTCGACGTGACCGATCTGGCCAATTCCGAGCGACAGCAACGGGAGGCCGGCGAGGTCCTGCGCACGACCCTGGAGGCGATGGACCAGGGGCTGATGATGATCGGTCCCGACGGCCGTATCCGCGTCCACAACCAGCGCGCCCGTTCGGTCCTCGGCCTGCCCGAATCGCTGCTCCACGAGGGCGCGCGCTACGCCGACGTTCTGCGCTTCCAGACGGATTCCGGAGAGTTTCGCAACGCCCCGCCCGAGGTGCGCGACTGGCTCGTGGACGGCAGTCCGCGTCCGTCGATCAGCCGGTACGAGCGGACCCGCCCCAACGGCGTCGTGGTCGAGGTCCGCATCGCTCCGACGACATCCGGCGGCACCGTCTGCACCTATACCGACGTGACCGAACGGCGGCAGGCCGAGGCGGCTCTGCGCGCCGCGGAGGCCGACTACCAATCGCTGTTCAACAACGCGGTGATCGGCGTCTATCGCGCCCGCCTCGACGGACACATCGTCCAGGCGAACCGGGCGCTCGCCCGCCTGCACGGCTACGACGACGGTCGTGGCATCCTCGTGCCCAATACCGCCTTCGGCCACGACTGGTATGTCGATCCCGAGCGCAACGCGGCCTTCCTCGATCTCCTGCACCGCGACGGACGGGTCGAGGATTTCGTCTCGGAGGTGCGCCGTCACGCGGGCGGGGAGACGATCTGGGTGTCGGAGACCGCATGGCTCGTGCCGGGGCCCGACGGGACGCCCGTGGGCTACGAGGGCACGGTCGCCGACGCCACCGAGCGCAAGCGGGCCGAGGCGCTGGTCGAGCACATCGCCCGCCACGATGCGCTGACCGGGCTGCCGAACCGCCGCCTGTTCCAAGAGACGCTCGGCCGCAAACTCGCGGGCGCCCAGCGGCGGGGCGGCCGGATCGCGGTCCTGTGCTGCGACCTCGACCGGTTCAAGGCGGTCAACGACACCTTCGGCCATCCCGCGGGGGATGCCGTGCTGCGGGTCGTCGCCGAGCGACTGGGAGCGGCCCTGCGCGAGGGCGACATGGTGGCCCGTCTCGGCGGCGACGAGTTCGCCATCATCCTGAAGGATCAGGACGAAACCCGCCGCATCGCCGTCGTGGCGCGTCGCATCATCCAGTCGCTCGAGCGTCCGATCGATCTCGACGGCCTTTCGGCGGCCATCGGCGTCTCCATCGGCATCGCCGTCGGCCCGGAGGACGGCGACAGCCCCGAGACGCTGTTCAAGAACGCCGACATCGCCCTCTACCGGGCCAAGGATTCCGGCCGGAACGCCTTCCGCTTCTACGAGCGCGGGATGGATGCGGCAGTGGCCACCCGCAACCTGCTCGAACTCGACCTGCGCGATGCGCTGCGCTCCGGCGGCTTCGCCCTGCATTACCAGCCGATCTTCGCGTTGAAGGACGGTGCCCCGAACGGGTTCGAGGCGCTCTTACGCTGGAATCATCCGGTGCGCGGCGCGGTCTCGCCGGCGGAGTTCATCCCGGTGGCCGAAGAATCCGGGCTGATCGCCCCGCTGGGCACCTGGGCTCTCAACGAGGCCTGCCGCGAGGCGGCGTCCTGGCCCGGCGAGATGCGGGTCGCGGTCAACGTCTCGGCGGTGCAGTTCCGCAAGCAGGGGCTGGAGCAGGCAGTGGTCCGGGCGCTGGCCGCCTCCGGCCTACCCGCGCGGCGGCTGGAACTGGAGATCACCGAAAGCGTGCTGATGCAGGATTCGGACGCCGTCATCGGCTGCCTGCACCGCCTGCGGGCGATGGGCGTGCGCATCGCCCTCGACGATTTCGGCACCGGCTATTCGTCGTTGAGCTACCTGTGCCAATTCCCCTTCGACAAGATCAAGGTCGACCGCTCCTTCGTCCGCGACCTCGACAACCCGGTGGCGGCGGCGGTCGTGCGGGCCATCGTCGGCATCGGCGAGCGGCTCGGCTCCTCCATCACCGCCGAAGGGGTCGAGACGGAAGAGCAACTCGAACGCCTTCGCCACAAGGGCTGTACCGAGGTGCAAGGCTTCCTCCTGTCGCGCCCGATGGCGGCGGAGGACGCCCGCGCCTTCATGCGGGGGCGGACCAGCGCGGCGGCCTGAGCGGCCGCTACCGAAAATCCGTCGGCACCAGGCCGTAGCGGGCGATCTTGTCGTAGAGGGTCTTGCGCGGAACGCCGAGGGACTCGGCGGCCACCCGCACGTCGCCGCCGGCCATGATCAGTTCCTCGCGGATCAGGCCGCGCTCGAACCGTTCGACCTGCTCCGAGAGGGTCGGCGCCGTCGTCGGCGCCGGCGCGTCCGCTGCGGGCCGTCCGGCAAGCCCCAGCGCGCAGCGCTCGGCGAAGTGGTCGAGCTCACGCACGTTGCCGGGCCAGGAATGACGGGTCAGGTGGTCGCGCATCGCCCCCGTCACCGGCGGCGGCTCGCGTCCGAACCGGGCGGCGGCGCGGCCCAGGAAGTGCTGGAACAGGAGCAGGATGTCCTCCCGCCTTTCCCGCAGCGGCGGGATGGCGACCGTCACCACGTTGAGGCGGTGATAGAGGTCGTCGCGGAACGAGCCCGCTGCGGCTTCCTGGCCCAGATCGACCTTGGTGGCCGACACGACCCGCATGTCCACGGGACGGCGCTCGTTGGTGCCGAGCGGTTCGACCACGCGCTCTTGAAGCACCCGCAGCAGCTTCACCTGAAGCCCCAGCGGCATGCTCTCGATCTCGTCGAGGAACAGCGTGCCGCCCTGCGCGTGCTCGATGCGCCCGACCCGGCGCTTGAGGGCGCCGGTGAAGGCGCCGGCCTCGTGGCCGAACAATTCGCTCTCGACCACGCTGTCGGGCAGCGCGCCGCAATTCATGGCGACGAAGTTCTTGTTGGCCCGCCGGCTCCAGCGGTGAAGCGCGCTCGCCACCACCTCCTTGCCCGAGCCGGTCTCGCCGAGCACCAGCACATCGACATCGGCCGAGGCCACGTCGCGCACGAGGCGGCGCAGGGCCACGATCTCCGGCGAGATGCCGAGGAAGGCCGGATCCTCCTCGATGGCGGCATCGAGGCGGGCATGGAGGCGGCGGTTCTCCAGCACGAGCCGGCGGTGGTCCAGCGCCCGGCGCACCGAGCCCATCAGGCTTTCCGCCGGGTAGGGCTTGGCCAGGAAGTCGTAGGCGCCGCCGCGCATCGCCGCGACCGCCATGGAGATATCGCCGTGGCCGGTGATGAGGATCACCGGAAGGTCCGGGTCGTCGGCGCGCACCCGCTCGAACAGGGCGCGCCCGTCCAGGCCGGGTAGGCGCACGTCGGTGACGACGACGCCCGGCGGCTCGGCCCGGATGGCGGCGAGCGCGGCTTCCGCCGTCTCGAAGGTCTCGACCGCGAAGCCGTCGAGTTCGAGGCTCTGGCGATTGGCCCGGCGCACGTCCTCCTCGTCGTCGACGAAGACGATGCGCTCGGATCGGTCGGGCTGAGATTCGCCGCTCATGAGGTCTCCTGAACGGCCTCTCGCACGGCCACCCCCGCCCGCAAAAGGTCCATGCGGAACACGGTGCCGTCATCGCTCGAGGTCACCGAGAGGGTGCCCCCGCATTCCTCGACGATGCCACGGGAAATGGCGAGGCCGAGACCCAGACCGTCGGCCTTGGTGGTGAAGAAGGCGTCGAACACCTGCGCCCGCGCCGCCTCCGGGATGCCGGGACCGTTATCGGCGACCGATAGGATCACCCGCTCGGGCCCTGCCTCGACGTCGAGCCGGACCCACGGATCGGGCCGCCCGGTCACGGCGTCGAGGGCGTTCTGGACGAGATTGACCACGACCTGCTCCAGGCGCGGCCCGTCGCCTAGCACGGCCAGATCGGGCGGCAGCGTCGCCACGTCGAGGCGGATGCCGGCGTCCCGCGCACGGGGGCCGAGAACCTCGAAGCCGCCGCCGACGATCTCGGCGAGCCGCACCGGCTCGCGCCGGCCCGAGGCACGCCGGGCGAACCCCTTCAGCTGCCGCGTCAGCCCGCCGATCCGCTCGGTCAGGCGGCCGATGGCGGAGACGTTCTCGGCGGCGTCCTCGATCCGCCCGCGCCGCACGAGGATCGCGGTGTTGTCGGCATACGACCGGATCGCCGCGAGCGGCTGGTTGATCTCGTGGGCCATGCTGGCGGCGAACTGGCCGAGCGCGGCGAGCCGCCCGGCCTGGGCGAGTTCGCGCCCCAAGCGCTCGCGCTCGGCCTCGGAGCGGCGGCGTTCCTCCATCTCGGCGACCAGCTGGCGGTTGGCGTCGCTCAAGGCCTGGGTCCGCTCTGCGACCCGCCGCTCCAGTTCCTCGCGCCGCGCCGCCGACTCGGTGAGGCGGTTGCGGATGCGCCGCTGCCGCGCCAGCCACGTCGCGAGCGCCCCCCAGGCGAGTCCGGTGCCGAGCAGCGCGATCAGCCGACCCTGCACCCGCTCGCGCTCGACCGCGGCGGCGATGGGGGTCAGCGTATGGAGCCGCCACGTCGTGTCAGGCACGGCGGCGTCGAGCATCAAGGCGGGCCATGCGGGACGCCCGCCATTGCCGACCCGCACGAGATCGACCGCGTCGTCGGTCGGATAGACCGGCAGCGGCCCGAGGGTCGCCTCGCCGAAATCCCGCGACGCGCCGATGCGCTCGCGCTCCGCCGCGTCGAGGCCGCGCAGGGCCGTGAAGCGCCACGCCGGATCGCTCGCCACCAGCACGATGCCGCGGGCATCCGTGACGAACACGCGCTCGCGCGCCGCCCGCCACGCCGCCTCGACGCCGTCGAACTCGATCTTGACCACGACCACGCCCGCGGATGCGGGCAGGCGCCGGGACAGGTAGAAGCCCGGGCGCCCGCTCACGGTGCCGAGCGCGAATTGCGAGCCCGCGCCCGTCTCCATCGCCTGCCGGAAATAGGGGCGGAAGGTGTAGTCGTTGCCGATGAAGCTGCGCGGCTCGTCCGCGTTGCTCGCCAGAAGGGTCACGCCGTCGGCGCGGATGACGTAGATCACCGTCGCCCCGGTGGCCCGGGCGATCTGGCCGAGCCGGCCGTTGACGCTGTCGATGAGCGCCTTGTCCGGGGCGGGGCCGACGGCGCGCAGGATCTCGGGATCGGTAGCCAGCGCCAGCGGCAGCGCGCTCTGGCGCTGCATCTCCGCCGAAAGCGCCGCGACCTGAAGCGAGAGCGCCGATTGCGCCGTGCGCCGCAGGTCGGTGAGCGCGAGGCGCTCCGCCAACCGTCCGCCGAGCCAGACGGCGAGCGCCATCACCACGAGCCCGGCGATGAGGAAGAGGCCGGTGCGCGGGCGCACGCCGACAGAGGCCGGTTCGCTCACCGCCCGCAGCCCCGTGCGGAATCCCGGAACGAATTCCGCGACCCGGTGCGGAAAGCCGCAGAGGCCTCCCCGAGCCGGACCGGGCCGGTATGAAAAATAAGTCTCATTTCAACACGTTAGCAAAAAGTTACGAGCCTCGCCGGGCTGGCACGGGGGTTGCCATTCATATCGCGAAACGCAGCCATGCCCGAACCGCAGAGCTGTGTGCCGGAAGGCCAAAAGCAAGAGTGGGCGCCGTCGTGATCCCGTCCGGGACCGGCGACCTCCCACCGATCGATCCACGTTTCGCAGGGAGAAGCCCCATGGCAACCGTGCCGTCCCCGCTGACCGCGCCGCATGCGCCGTCCGCCCCCAAGCCGATCTACCGCACGCTCTATTTCCAAGTGCTCGTCGCCGTCGCGATCGGCATCACGCTCGGCCACTTCTACCCGAAGCTCGGCGCCGACATGAAGCCGCTCGGCGACGCCTTCATCAAGCTCGTCAAGATGATCATCGCCCCGGTGATCTTCCTCACCGTGGTCTCCGGCATCGCCGGCATGACCAACCTCGAGAAGGTCGGCCGCGTCGGCGGCAAGGCTTTGGCGTACTTCCTCACGTTCTCGACGCTGGCCCTCATCGTCGGCCTGATCGTCGCCAACGTGCTCCAGCCCGGCCACGGCCTGCACATCGACCCGAACTCGCTCGACCCCAAGGCGGTCGCGACCTACGCCGGCAAGGCGAAGGAGCAGAACATCGCCGACTTCCTGATGAACATCATCCCGACGACCGCCGTCGGCGCCTTCGCGGGCGGTGAGATCCTTCAGGTTCTGTTCTTCTCGGTGCTGTTCGGCTTCGGCCTCGCCTTCATGGGCGAGAAGGGCAAGCCGGTCCTCGACATCATCAAGGTCACCTCCGAGGCGATCTTCGGCGTCGTCAACATCATCATGAAGGTCGCCCCCATCGGTGCCTTCGGCGCGATGGCCTTCACCATCGGCAAGTACGGCATCTCCTCGCTCGCCAACCTCGCCTACCTCGTCGGCGCCTTCTACCTGACCTCGGCGATCTTCGTGCTCGGCGTGCTCGGCGCGGTCGCCCGCTACAACGGCTTCTCGATCATCCGGCTCATCCGCTACATCAAGGAAGAGCTGATGCTGGTGCTCGGCACCTCGTCCTCCGAGTCCGCCCTGCCCTCGCTGATCGAGAAGATGGAGCGCGCCGGCTGCTCGCGCCCGGTCGTCGGCCTCGTGGTCCCCACCGGCTACTCGTTCAACCTCGACGGCACCAACATCTACATGACGATGGCCGCGCTGTTCATCGCCCAGGCCACCGACACCCCGATCACCTACGGCGAGCAGATCCTGCTACTGCTGGTCGCCATGCTCTCCTCGAAGGGCGCGGCGGGCGTCACCGGCTCGGGCTTCATCACGCTGGCCGCGACG
Organism: Methylorubrum salsuginis; assembly: GCF_900114375.1. Classification (GTDB taxonomy): domain Bacteria; phylum Pseudomonadota; class Alphaproteobacteria; order Rhizobiales; family Beijerinckiaceae; genus Methylobacterium; species Methylobacterium salsuginis. The sequence goes on from NZ_FOSV01000005.1 coordinate 125,742, forward strand.
CTGGCGGTGGTCCCCTCCGTGCCGGTCGTCGGCATGGCGCTGATCCTCGGCATCGACCGCTTCATGTCGGAGTGCCGCGCGCTGACGAACTTCATCGGCAACGCGGTGGCCTGCATCGTCGTCGCCCGCTGGGAGGGTGAGGTCGACGAGGCCAAGCTGCACGCGGCGCTCGGCGGCAAGCCGGTCGAGGCGGCCCCGGTCGCCCCGGCTCCGGTCCTCCAGCCGGCCGAGTAAAACGGTCGAGAAGCTCCGGGCGGGTATCGTCCCACGCCTTACGCCCCGTCCGTGAGGGAGCCGCGGCAGCCGAAGGGTTGCCGCGGTTTTCTGTCTTTTTGGAACCGGCCCCGGCCGCTACGGTCCGCTCACCGATCGTTCGAGGAGAGCCGGATGCCAACCGGAGGATGCCATTGCGGAGCGATCCGCTACACGATGCAGGGGGAGCCGGTGCACAACGCCTTGTGCCACTGCACCGACTGCCGACGCCATGCGGGCGCGCCGATGGTCGGCTGGGCGATGGTGCCGGCCGCACAGGTGACGATTGAGGGCGAGCCCACGGTCTACGCCTCGTCCGAGCACGGGCGGCGCCATTTCTGCGGCCGCTGCGGCACCGGCCTGTTCTACGTCAACGAGCGGATGCTGCCGGGGATGATCGACGTGCAGACCGGCACCCTCGACGATCCCGCTTCCCTGCCGCCCCAGGCGCATATTCAGGTCGCCGAGCGCATCGCCTGGATGGAACACGCGCACGACCTGCCGCGCTTCGAGCGGTTTCCGGGCTGACCCTTCAGACCCGCGCCAGCTTTCGTCGGACCCGGCCGACGAAGCGCTCCCGGGCGGTTTGCGTGACGCCGTCCATGCCGGTGAGGGCGATCCAGTCGAGCCGGCAGCGCGGGGCGCAGAGCACGCAGATGCCCCGCTTCACCATGCGCCGGTCGGGCCAGCCGACGAGCCAGAGCAGCCAAAGCGGCGAGCCGTAGGTCGTCACCACCGTGATCCGGCGGATGCCGGTGAGCCGCGGCTGCAGCACGCGGGCACCGCCGAGCGCGAAGGCGACGCCGGGGCGCCACACCCGGTCGAACCAACCCTTCAGCATCGCCGGCATCCCGAACCACCAGGTCGGGTAGACCAACACCAGCATCTCGGCCCGCCGCAGGGCCGCGACATGCCCGGCGATATCCGGTGGGATCGCCGCCTCGTCGTAATAGCCGCCGCGCTCGTCGCCGCTCAGCCGCGGATCGAAGTTTTGGGCGTAAAGATCGATGATCTCGACTTCGTGGCCGGCGGCTTCGAGCGTGGCGACGGCGGTCGCCCGCAAGGATGCGGAAAAACTGTCGGCGCGGGGATGGCAATGCACCAGCAGGACGCGCATGGGCGGGGCTTCCTCGCGGGCTCCGTTAACCGAGGTTTCGGACTTGTACGGCGATGCTGCCCACCGTGATCGCGTGGGAAGCGCCAAGCCGGCAAGGGCTCACGCCCGGTCAGCCGCCGGGCGTCCGAGGGCGACGGCATCGTCCGGTCACGACCCAGGAGGCGACGATGGTGTGGTTGGTTCCACGCTTTCGCGTTTCGGTGGTGTTCAAACGAGTGCGGAGGACCAGCTTGACCCTGATCCTCCGCGTACAGCTCGGGTAATCCACCGCTGAAAGGAGCGGGGAGGTTTTCACCTTCCCGCTCCACTCCGGGATAATCGGTTTTCACCGCCAAATTGCAAGACCGGCCCCTGCGTTGTGCGCAGGCATCCGTCACGGCGCGGGCGAGGCCGCCCTCACCTTGTCCAGCAGGCTGGCTTCGGCGTAACCGTCCGGCACGAGCCCGTGGGCGGACTGGAAGGCGCGGATCGCCGCGCGGGTCTCGGGACCGACCTTGCCGTCGGTGCCGCCGGTCGGGTGTCCGAGCGCTTCGAGTCGGGTCTGGAGGTCGATGCGCTCGTCGTTGGTCAGCATCCGGTCGCCCCGCGGCCAGTCGCGGCCGAAGGGCGGGCCGCCGGCGAGCCGGTCGGAGAGGTGGGCGACGGTGAGCGCGTAGGCGAGCGCCGTGTTGTAGCGCAGGATTACCCTGAAGTTCGGTTCCAGCAGGAAGGCCGGTCCCCGTGCGCCTGCGGGCACCACCAGGGTCGCGCGCCGCTCCGCGCCCTCCGGAAACCCCTTGCCGCCCGCGGGCTTCAAGCCGAGCGCCGCCCATTCCGAAAAACTGCGCTCGGTCATCTCGTCGGCGAGCCGGTAGTCGAATCCCTCGGGTCGGCTCACGTCCTGGCCCCAGCCCTCGCCGGAGCGCCAGCCGTAGCTTTTCAGAAAATTGGCGGTCGAGGCGAGCGCGTCGGGGACCGAGCGCCAGATGTCGCGCTTGCCGTCGCCGTCGAAATCGACCGCGTGCTTCAGGTAGGCGCTCGGCATGAACTGGGTGTGGCCCATGGCACCGGCCCAGGAGCCGGTCATGCGCGCGGCGTCGGCGTCCCCGTTCCCGAGGATCGTCAGGGCGCCCAGAAGCTCGTCGCGCCAGAAGCCGGCGCGGCTTCCGTCCTGGCAGGCGAGCGTCGCCAGGGCCGGGATCACCGGGCGGACGATCTTCGGATCGTCGAGCACGCTGCCGTAGCCCGATTCGACCCCCCAGAAGGCGACGAGGATGTGCCGGTCGACGCCGTAGGCCGCCTCGATCCGCCCGAGCACCTCGGCCCACTCGGCGAGCTTGGCCTGCCCCGTGGCGATCTTCTCCGGCGTTACCGAGGCGTCGATGTAGTCCCAGACCGGCCGGACGAACTCGGCCTGGGTCTTCGTCGCGGGCAGCACCGCCGGATCGGGGGCGAGATCCTTCAGCGCGTCGCGCGCGGTCGCGGCGGGCACGCCGCGCGCCTCGGCGAGGCGCGCGAGGCCGGTCAGGCATTGTTCGAAGTTCGGCTGCGCCTCCTCGGCCCGCGCCCCGCCGGCCATCAGGACGAGGAGCGGCAGGAGCCGACGAAGGAGGGTCGCGTCGAGGCGCATCGAACATCCATCCTAGTTCGGGGCGAGGCGCAGCCTATCACCGCCTGCCCCGATCCCGATGATGCCTCAACCGCCGAAGGCGGTAGAGCGGGCGAAGGCCGCGGCGAAGCCTGCGAGCGGCACGGTGATCACCGTCGGCTCCTTGGTGTCGGGCTTGGCTGCCGTCACGGTCAGGTTCTGGGCGGTCTTCATCGCGTCGGTGGCGAGCGTCGGCAGGCTGATCGGCACGAGGCAGCCATCGGCGACGCAGTAGGAGAACGGCGCGCCCTTGCCGAGCGCCCGGTCGTCGAGCTTGAACGTCACGCCGGGCTCGATCTGCAGACCGAACGGCATCAGGATCAGGCCTTCCGTGCGTCCGTCCTTCGGCACCTTCAGCTCGATGCTGAACAGGCGCTTGCCCGTGCGGCGGTCGCCCTGGGACTGGATGATGACGCAATCGGTGCGGTTGTCCTCCCTCGTGCAGTTCATGGTCCAATCGCCGTAGCTCTCGCTGACCGAGCGGGCGCCCGCGGGCCACTGCGCCGGGCCGGACGGGGCGGCGGCCGGCTCCAGCACCGTGCCTGAGCCGGCGACGGGCTCCTTGGCGTCCTTGCTCTCCTTGGCCTCCTCCGCGGGCTTCGGCTTCGGCGGGGGGCGGCGCGGCCTGGGCTTGGGCTTGGGCGCTTCGTCGGGCGCCGCCTCCGGAGCCGCGTCCGGCGCGCCGTCCTGGGCCCGGGCGAGCGGAAGGCCGGACCCGAGGCCGACGGCGAGCCCGGCCAGGAGAAGCAGCACGCGGGGGGAAGCGGGCGGCGTGGTCCTGCGGGGAAGCGGCGGCATCGAGGAACTCCTGCACGTTGTCCGGGGCCGCCTAGCCTCGCCGGAGGGCGGATGCAATGTCCCCCGCCGAATTCTGCCTAAGCCTGGAATCGTTCCATGAAATCCGGCAGATACGCTGCGGGACGACTTGGGATCATTCGGCAAGAGAAGGCGACTACCGCATGAGCGACATCCTCGCGCACGCACCGCTCGACGCGCGCGGCCGGCCGCATCCTCTGTCGCAGTACCGGGGCAAGGTCCTGCTCGTGGTCAACACCGCCTCGAAATGCGGCTTCACCTCGCAGTATCAGGGGCTCGAAACCCTGTGGCGGCGCCATCGCGGCCGGGGCCTCGTGGTGCTGGGGCTCCCCTGCAACCAGTTCGGCGCCCAGGAGCCGGGCGACGCCGAGGAGATCGAGCGCTTCTGCTCGCTCACCTACGACGTGACCTTCCCGGTTCTGGCCAAGATCGAGGTCAACGGCGCGGGCGCCGATCCGCTCTACGTCGATCTCAAGCAGGCCAAGCCCGGCCTGCTCGGAACGCAGAAGATCAAGTGGAACTTCACCAAGTTCCTCATCGGCCGCGATGGCCGCGTCATCGAGCGCTTCGCCCCGGCGACGAAGCCCTCGGCGCTGGAGGGGGCGATCGAGCGGGCGCTGGACGAGACCTTGCCCGAATAGATTCGCGTCCGGTCAGGCGGGCGGCAGATCATAAAGGCGCAGCCGGATCGTGTCGTCCTCCAGGCTTACTTCGAGAGCTTTGTTGGTCAGGTCGTTCCCCAGCCCATCCAGGCGATCCAGGGCGATCGCGAATAGTTCTTTCTGCAATGCGAGGTCCATTCCGACTGGCCCGTTGAGGCAGATCAGGCCAGCATGGAGGTCGAGGCCCGCGTAGAGACCCTTCGATCCGGGCTCGCTTGCCGGCCCACGGAAGTCGATCGAGTTCTTGGTGACGAGGGTAAGATCCTCGGTGAGCAGAATCGGCAGCAATCGCCAGTCGGGCGTTCCCGACAGGCCGCGGCGCTTCACGCTCGTCGAACCCCAGTGGCCGCGATCGAGTGCCATCCGGGTCAACTCGTCGCTCAGGCACTCGTCGATGAAGAGGTTCATCCGGCCGGACGGCGGGGCACGCTTTCCTCGAAGACCAAGCGCGCGGTCTCCAGCAGCGGGCGCGCCCGCGGACGTCCGGCCAACGGATTCGCCTTGGCGTAGAGGGCGGCCAACTCGATCTGCGCCGGGCTCAGCGACGGGTAGGCAGCCGCAACCCGTTCCGGCAGGTGGCCTGCGGCGAGCGAGGCCGCCACGTCGTGGACGGGAATGCGGGTGCCTGCGATGATGGGTGTGCCTGACAGGATCGCCTCGTCGGACACGACCATCGCCCGCGCTGCGCCGTAAAGCCGCCAGCGCTGGGCCGCGCGCGCCACGAACGGCGACAAGTCGATCCGCAGGAAGTCGTTGTGTACGATCCAGTCTTCGGTCGAGCGCGACCAAGGATCGTCCGAGGGCGCCGCTCGCAAGCGGGTCTCCACGATGCAAATCGCGGCGATGCGTTCTTCCGCGGTCAGGCGCTTGGCACTGGCATAGTAGAACGCGACAAGGGGGCAGCCCTCGACGGCGACGCGTCGCTCGTCTCCGCGCAGGAAGAGACGATCGGGCAAAACGTTCCGGTCGATGGCGTGGTGGATGTCCCGCGGCTCGACATCGGCGACGAACGCAGCCTGCGTCGCCGACAGCATCCCAGCCGTTTCCGGTTCTCTGCCGCTCTGCAGAATGCTTCCCATGAACGGGAAGATATATTCTGGCGTGCGAGCCTTCAATCGGCCGGGGCGCCTCAGCGCCCCTTCGGTCCCGGATCGATCGCCTGCAATTCGCCCGGCGGCAGGCTCGGCGCCGCGGAGGCGGTCTGGGGGGCGTCGAGGCCGCGGGCGCGGTTGGCGAGCGCCACGGTGAGGCGTTCGGCGGGCTCCGAGCCCATCAGGGCCAGCACCTCGGCCATCTTGCGCGGGTTCATGGCCAGCACGATCGGCACCAGCGTCTCCAGGCTCAGCCGGTCGAACACGCGGGCGGCGTCCTTGGGCTTCATCGTCTCGTACATGGTGACGATGGTCTTGAGGCCGGCCTTCTCGGCCTCGCCCTTGTTGGTGGTGACGGAAGCCGCCTTCTCCTCGGCCTCCTTCAGATCGGAGACGCCGGATTCGAGCTTGCGCTCGGCGTCCTTCAGCATCTGCTCGCGCAGATCCAGCGCGTCCTGGCGCTGCTTGAGGGCGTCGCGGCGGGCCTGGAGCTTTTCGAGCAGTGCCCGCTCTGTCGGCGAGACCGGCTCGGGAACCGGAGGCTGGTAGACCGGCGGAGGCGCGGGCTCGGCCTTCTTTTCCGGTGCCGAGACCGAGCCGGTCGTGGTCGGGTCGGGGGGCGTGTAGTCCGAGCGGGCATGGGCCAGCACCCGGGCGAAGTCGGGCAGCGGCGCTCCGGCCGGAGGGCCCTCGCCCATCAGGGCGGTCAGCTTCAGCACGAGGAGCCCGATCGCCGCCAGGACCACGGCGTCGATCAGGCGCAGCCGGAAGGGGCGCGCCGGCAGGCTCGCGAGTCGGGCGAGGCGGCGCGCGGGGAGCTTCATGCGGCCCTGGCCCGCAGGCGGTCGAGGGCACGCTCGGACAGGGCGTGGGCGGCGGCGAGCGCAGCCCCGACCCGCTCGCCGTTGCCCGGCGCGGCCTCAATGGCGGCGGGGCGCGGCGCGGCCTGTGCCGACGCAGCGGCGGCCGGACGGGCCTGCCCGACGATCGCGGCGATCCGGGCGATTACGCTCTCCCCGGCCTCGACATGGGCGGCGATGTCGGCGGAGTAGCGCTCGGCGGTGCCGAGGCGCTCGGCCAGCGTCCGGTCGCACTCGTCCAGGGTAGCGCGCAGGCCCGCGATGGCCCGCTCCGCGGTGGCGCTCGCCACCACGAGGTCGCCGATGGTGGTGCGCAAGGCGGCTTCATCGGCCTTGAGCTTGCTGATGCGCCGCGACAGCCGCACGGACGACGCGATGGTCGCCACCAGGAGGATGGCGACGAGGATGTCGGCGGCGAACGAGACGAAGAAGGTCATGGGGCCGCAATCCTAGCCGTCGTTGCGGTTCTGCATCGAGGTCTCGTAGGCCTGGAGCGTGGTGCGGGACTGGCGCAGCGGCCGGGCGACCTGCACCGCGATGGCGTCGTCGATCCGGCCGATACGCCCCTGTGTCAGCGCCCAGTCGCCGCAACGGACCGTGATGAGGTCGGAGGGCTTGCGGTCGAACATCAGCGTGTCGCCGACCTTGAGGTTCAGGACGCGCTTCAGCGGCAGCGTCACCTCGTGCAGCACCGCCTCCATTTCGATGTCGGCCTGCCAGATCTCGGTGGCGAGATGGCTCTCCCACACCTGATCGCGCCCGAGCCGCTCGCCCATGAAGCTCTGCATGAGCAGATCGCGGATCGGTTCGATCGTCGCGTAGGGGAACAGGATCTGCATCCCGCCGCCGCGCCCGTCCATGTCGAGCTTGAGCGTGATCAGGATGGCGGCGTTGCCGGGACGGGTGATGGTGGCGAAACGCGGGTTGGTCTCGATCCGGTCGATGCCGAACCGCACCGGCGAGAGCGGCTGGAACGAGAGTTCGAGGTCGGTGAGGATGATCTCGACGAGGCGGCGCACGAGGCTCATCTCGATCGTGGTGAACGGGCGCCCGTCGAGGCGGCTCGACGAGCCGCCGCGCTTGCCGCCGAGCAGAAGGTCCATGGTCGAGTAGGCGAGCGTCTGCTCCACCGTGACGAGGCCCGAGCCCTCCCACAGGTCGGCCTTGAACACGCCGAGCAGCGTGGGGAGCGGGATCGCATTGAGGTAGTCGCCGAACCGGACCGAGGTGATGTTGTCGAGCGTCACCTCGACGTTGTCCTGAAAGAAGTTGCGCAGGGACGTCGACAACAACCGGATCATCCGGTCGAAGACGATTTCCAGCATCGGCAGGCGTTCGTACTGGACGACGCCCGAATCGACGATGGCGCGCACGCCCCCCGCGCCGGAGGCGGAGAGTTCGCGCAGAGAGAAGCCGAGGACGCCGTCGATCTCGTCCTGGTTCAGGATGCGGTCGTTGCCGGCGAGTTCGGGGAGGTTCTCGGTCTCCCCGTCCTCGATCATCGTCGCCCATTCGGCGGCGACGTCGCTGGCGCTCTTGGTGGTGCCTTGCTCGGCGAGCGCCGCGCCCCATTCCTCGGCGAGCGACGCGTCGCCGCCCTCGGCCCCCTGCTCGGCGAAGGCGGCTGCCCAATCGTCGTCGAGATCGTCCTCGGGGCCCATCATTGAACGATGACGTCCTTGAACAGCACCGCCTCGACCTTGGCCGGGTGGATCGCGATGTTGACGCGGCGCAAAAGCTCCTCGCGCAGGCGGAAGAGCCCGGCCGAGCCGGCCAGATCGCTGGCGCGGATCTCGCGCAGATAGGTCTGGAACGCGTCCTCGACGCGCGGCATCAGCGGCTTCACCTCGGCCTCGACCTTGGCGTCCTTCAGTTCCAGCGCGATGCGCAGCTTGAGCGTGCTGCCCTTGGCCTGGCCGGGATCGGCGTTGAGGTTGACCAGCATGTCGCGCACGTCGACGAAGACGGCGGGCATCTTCACATCCGCATGGGCGCCGTGCTCGGCTTCGGCGGCCGCAGCAGCTTTCTTCTTCATGAACACGAAGCCGCCGCCCCCGCCGCCGAGCAGCAGCACCGCGGCGGCCGCGATGATGATGAGCTTCTTCTTCGACTTCGGCGCTTCCGCCTCGCCGCCCTCGCCCTCCGCCTCGGGCGCCTTCTTCGGCTTCTTGGCCATGTGCTGCTCGGGATCGGGGACGGGCGCGGGGCGCGCGCGTGCGGCCCCGCTTCCGTTCTCGGCCGGCGTGGTTAACGCCCTCTTAAGCCGGGCAGAATTTGCCGGGTCGGACTTGCCGCGGGGTTCGACCGTCCCGGCGCCGCCGACGGGGGAAATCCGATCAAGCTATTGATCGTTAAAGGGAAAAATAAGAAGACCGGGATGGCACGGTCCCTGCGGTGATGCTCTCGTCCGCCGCCGCTATCCGAGGCCAGCCATGCAGAACGCGCTCTTCGTCGGGGTCTCCGCCCAGACCGCGCTCGCCCGCGAGCTCGACGTCATCGCCAACAACATGGCCAACGTCTCGACCACCGGCTTCAAGGGCCGCTCGGCCCGCTTTCAGGAATACCTGATGCCGGTGGCCTCCGCCGACAGCTTCCAGCGGCAGGACCGGCGCGTCTCCTACGTCATCGACCAGGGCACGCCGCTCGACCTCAGCCAGGGGCCGATCGAGCCGGACGGCAACCCGATGCACGTGGCCGTGCGCGGCGACGCCTTCCTCGCGGTGCAGACGCCCTCGGGGCTCCGTTACACCCGCAACGGCGCCTTCGAGCTCGATGCGCAGGGCAACCTCGTCAACTCCGACGGCTATGCCGTGCAGGGCGATGGCGGCACGATCACCATCGGCCAGCAGGAGACGGGGCTCTCCATCGCCCCCGACGGCACGGTCTCGACCAATCTCGGCGTGCGCGGGCGCGTCCAACTCGTGCGCTTCGCCGATCCGCGCGCGCTCAGGAACGAGGGCGCCAACCTGTTCTCGTCGGCCACGCCCGGCCAGCCCGCGGGCGCCGAGGGCCGGCTGGAGCCCGGCGCCCTGGAGCGCTCCAACGTCAAGCCGGTCATCGAGATGACCCGGCTGATGGACGTGAACCGCACCTATTCCATGGTGTCGAGCATCGTCTCGCGCCTCGACGACCTGCGCGGCACGGCGATCCGCCGCCTCGCCGACGTCGCCTGATCGCCGCCGCTTAAGGAAACGCTCCGATGCGCGCTCTCTACGCCGCCGCCACCGGCATGGCGGCCCAGGAACTCAACGTCCAGGTCATCTCGAACAACATCGCGAACCTGCGCACCACCGGCTACAAGCGGCAGCAGGCACATTTCCAGGATCTGCTCTACCAGAACCTGCGCCGCTCCGGTTCGTCCACCTCCGACCAGAACACCGTGCTGCCGGCCGGCCTCGCGCTGGGCTCGGGCGTGAAGACGGTCTCGACCGCCCGCGTCATGTCGCAGGGCACGCTCACCATGACCGAGAAGGATTACGACGTCGCGATCCGCGGCGAGGGCTACTTCCGCGTGCGCATGCCGGACGGCCGCACCGCCTACACCCGCGACGGCTCGTTCGACCTCGACGCGCAGGGCCAGATGGTCACCCGCGACGGCTACCTGCTCGATCCCGGCATCACGGTGCCGAACACCGCGACCGCGGTAACGATCGGGGCCACCGGCGCGGTGCAGGCGACCATCCCCGGCCAGACCGCGCCCCAGGCGCTCGGCCAGTTCCAGATGGCGCGCTTCGTCAACAAGGTCGGCCTCGAATCGATCGGCGACAACCTGTTCGTCGAGACCGCTGCCTCAGGTCCCGCCGTCACCGGCCTGCCGGGCTCGGAGGGCTTCGGCAACCTGCAGCAGAGCTACCTCGAAGAGGCCAACGTCAACGCCGTCACCGAAATCTCGTCGCTGATCGCGGCGCAGCGCGCCTACGAGATGAACTCGAAGGTGGTGACGGCCGCCGACCAGATGCTCTCCACCACCTCGCAGATGTTCCGCGGCTGACGAGATCCGTGATGCACGCCCTTCGCCCGATCCGCCGCCCCGCCAAGCGCGCCGTGCTGCCGCCCTCCCCCGGTGCCATCGGCCGCACCGCCCTGGCGCTCGCCGCCTTCGCGATGCTCGCCCTGTTCGTCTCGCCCCTGATGGCCGCCGAGGCCCTGCGCCTGCGCGGCGACGTGACCGCGCGGGGCGATACGCTCAGCCTCGGCGATCTCGTCGAGGGGGCGCCGACCGATCTCGCCGCCCGGGCGATGTTCCGCGCCCCCGGCCTCGGGGCGGTGGGCACGATCCAGGCCCGGCGCATCGTCGAGGCGGCGGCCGCCCTCGGGCTCACCGGTATCGAGACGGGGGGGCGGGTGCAGGTGAGCGTGCAGCGCGCCGCCCGCCGCGTCGGCGCAGCCGAGATCGAGGCCGCGCTCAAGCGCACGCTCGAGACGGCCTACGGGCTCGACGCGAAGACCCTGTCGGTGCGGCTCGACGGCGAGGCCCCGCTCCTCCTCGCTCCCCTCGACCTCGACGGCCCGGCGGCGGCGGTCGATGTCACCTACGATCCGCGCAACCGCCGGGTCGCCGGCCTCGTGGTGCTCGGCGAGCGGCAGGCTTCGCTGCGGGTCTCCGGCGTCGCGGTCGAAATCCGCGAGGTCGCCGTGCTGACCCGTAACCTCAACCGCGGCGAGGCGGTGACGGCGTCCGACCTCGCGGTCGAGCGCCGCCCCCGCGAGACGGTGCCGGTCGATGCCCTCGGCACGACCGCCCTCGCCCTGGGCCAAGTGGCGCAGCGTCCGGTCGGCGCCGGGCAGGTGCTGCGCTCCGGCGACGTCGCCCCGCCCGATCTCGTCGGCCGCGGCGAGGCCGTGACCATCGTGTTCGAGACGGCGGGCGTCTCGCTCGCCATGCGCGGCACCGCCAACGAGTCCGGCCGCCTCGGCGCCAGCGTCGCGGTGACGAACGGCGCCTCGAAGAAGGTGCTCCAGGCGGTCGTCGTCGGCCCTGGCCGCGTCTCGGTCAGCCCGCTTGCGCCGCAACCCGTCCTCCAGGCCAGCGCGCTCCCCGCGCGGCCCGGCCTCAACTGATCCCCTCGTAAGGCGTCCCGTCCGATGGCTCCTCGCCGCTCCCGCCTCCTCCTCGCCGCCGTCGCGATCGCGCCGCTGGGCGCCTGCAACACCGTCGACCGCCTGTCGCAGATCGGCGCCACGCCGGCCCTCTCGGCGATCGAGGACCCGACCAGCCAGCCGGGCTACAAGCCGGTCCGGATGGCGATGCCGGATATCCAGCCGGTGAGCTACGCGCCGAACTCGCTGTGGCGCACCGGCTCCCGCGCCTTCTTCAAGGACCAGCGCGCCGCCCGCATCGGCGACCTCCTGACCGTGAAGGTCAACGTCACCGACAAGGCCAACCTCAACAACGAGACCAAGCGCTCCCGCTCGAACGCCGAAGGCCTCGGCCTGCCCAACGCCTTCGGCCTGGAGAGCAGCGCCGCGGTGGCGGCGGCCGGCATCACGCCGGACAAGCTGATCACCGGTACCTCGACCACGTCGAGCGACGGCGCCGGCTCGGTCCAGCGCGCCGAGACGGTGACGACCAACATCGCCGCGGTGGTCAATCAGGTGCTGCCCAACGGCAACCTCGTGGTCGAGGGCAAGCAGGAGATCCGCATCAATTTCGAGGTGCGCGAGCTGATCGTGGCCGGCGTGGTCCGCCCCGAGGACATCGAATCGGACAACACCATCGATTCGACCAAGATCGCCCAGGCCCGCATCGCCTATGGCGGCCGCGGCCAGATCACCGACGTGCAGCAGCCGCGCTACGGCCAGCAGCTCGTGGATATCCTGCTGCCGTTCTGAGGCTCACGTCTCGCCGCTGTCGAGCAGCGCCCGGTAGGCATCGAGGGTGATCGAACCGTCCTCCGACCCGTCGAGCGCGGCCCGGTCGCGCGGGGGCAGCACGTCGCCGAAGGCGTCGATCCGCTTCCAGGCCGGCACCTCGCCGGCCCGGGGCTCTCCGGGCACGAAGCCGGACGGTGCGACGCGGCGGTAGCGGTGGACGTAGCGCGGGCAGTTCACGAAGACCTCCGCGATCGCGATCCGCAGGACGAACTCGGCGCCGGGATGAGCGCCGAGCGCGGCGGCGTCGCGCAGGACCTGCCCGGTCCCGTGCAGGCGCAGGCGGTGGGGCCGCTCGAAATCGACGAAGAGCAGGCCGAGTTTCGGGTTGGCCGCGAGATTGCCGGCGCTCAGATACATGCCGTTACCGTCGTAGCTCGGCATTTCGAGAGTGCGCGCATCGACCACCCGCACGAAGCCCGCCGCGCCGCCCTTGTAGGAGCAGGTCGGGAAGCCGCGATGGTCGATCGAGGTGAGGAAGACCATGTCGCGCCCGGCGATGAAGTTTTTCTGCGCGGCGCTGAGTTCGCTTGTGACCGAAAGCTTTCGCAATCGGTTGGCGAGGTTTTCGGTCCCGAATTCCTCCTGAAACACCCGGTGGCGCGGCCCGTAGAGCGGGCTGATCGCACCGAGCGGCGAACGGAACACCGCGCCCGGCGCCGTGGGGGTCATCGACCAGCTCAGGCGCTCCAGGCAGATCGCCCAGGCTCCGCGGTAGCGCGCGGCGCTTTCCGACGTGTCGATCTGCGTGTGGGACAGCGTCAGTTCGGTGAGGTCGGGCCCGAGCGGGCGCAGATCGATCCGCACCAGCGAGGGCGGCCCCCGCAACGGGCCCTCCCCCTCGTAATGCCATGTCAGGACGAGGCGGCGATCCGGGACGATGTCGCGATAGGTGCCGGAGATGGCGTAGGTCCGGCCGTCGGGGTCGCAGCCTTCGAGGCTGAAGCACCCGCCGACGCGAAGGTCGGTGATGGCGGCGTGCAGCTCGCCCGCCCCCGGCGTCAGCCAGCGCACGAGGCGGCGCGGATCGGTGCAGGCTTCGAAGACCCGCTCGGGCGGCGCGTCGAGCCGGCGGGTCAGGCTGACGGCGATGCGAGGCGGGGCGGTCGCGGGCTCGGTCATCGGGGCCTCCTCACGGGACGGCATCGAGAGCACGCCCCCGCGTCTCGGGCAGGAACAGCGCCGAGACCGCGAAGGCGACGCCCAACACCGCGACCGCGTACCAGAGTCCGGCATAGAGGTTGCCGGTCGCCGTGAAGGCCGAGAAGGCGATGGCCGGGAAGAAGCCGCCGAACCAGCCGCCGAGGGTGTAGGGCACCGACAGGGCGGTGTTGCGGATGCGGGTGGGGAACAGCTCGATCATCCAGGCGGCGAGCGGGGCCGAGGCCAGGGCCACGAAGGCGTTGAGCAGGCTCAGGAGCGCGATCAGCATCGGCACGTCGGTCTTGGCCGGGTCGGCCTTCGCCGGATAGCCCGCCGCCTTCACCGCCGCCGCCAGATCCTTCCCGAAGGCGGTTTTGCGGCTCGTGAAGGCGGACCCATCGAGCCCGGCGCCGTCGAAGGACGGGAGGGCGAGCGCGCCGATCTCGATCCGGGCCGCCTCGCCCGCCGCGAGATCGCGGGTCGTGTAGGGCACCCCGAGCTTGGCCACCGCGCTGCGGGCGACATCGCAGGGGCTGTCGAACCGGGCGAGGCCGAAGGGATCGAATGGGCGGCTGCACCCGGCCGGATCGGCCGCCACGACGACGGGCCGCTCGGCGACCGCCGCCGCGAGGTCGGGATGGGCGTAGCGCGTCACGCCCTCGTAGACCGGCAGGGCGAGCAAAGCCGTACCGAGGAAACCCGCGAGCATCACCGGCTTGCGGCCGATCCGGTCGCAGAGCCAGCCCGCCGCGATCATGCAGGCCACGAGGCCGGTGCTGTAGCCGAGGATCGTGTAATGCAGGAGAAACGGATCGATCTTCAGGTTCAGCATCAGCAGATAGATCGGGTAGGAGCCGGTCGCCGTCGCGACCGCCTGTCCGGCGACGGCGCCGAACAGCACCGGCAGGACGATGCGCAGGTTCGCCCATTGCCCGAGCGCCTCGGTCACCGGCCGGCGCGAGCCGCCGCCCCGGCTGCGCATCGCCACGAAGACCGGCGATTCCTGCAACTTGAGCCGCATGTAGATCGAGACGCCCATCAGCACGGCGGAGAGCAGGAACGGGATGCGCCAGCCCCAGGCCTCGAACGCCGCCTTGCCGAGCATCGCCTCGCAGGCGAGCACCACGAGGATGGCGAGCATCAGGCCGCCGGCCATGGTGATGCCGACCGCGCTCGTCGCCAGCCCGCGGCGCTCGGCGGAGGCATGTTCGGCGATGTAGGTGACGGCCCCGCCGAACTCGCCGCCGAAGGCGAGGCCCTGCACGATGCGCAAGCCCATCAGCAGGATCGGCGAGAGCACGCCGACGGCCGCGTAGGTCGGCAGCAGGCCGATGGCGACGGTGGCGCCGCCCATGATCACGATGGTGAGCAGGAAGGTGTATTTGCGGCCGACGAGGTCGCCGAGCCGCCCGAAGAGCAGGCCGCCGAAGGGCCGTGCCAGGAAGGTGACCGCCGCCGACAGCAGCGTGAAGACGTAGGCATAGGCCTCGTCGAGCCCCGAGAAGAACTGCCGCGCGATGATCGCCGCCATCGGCCCGAAGAGCACGAGGTCGTAGGCCTCGAACACCGCGCCCAGCGACGAGGCCGCGATGACGCGGCGGACCCGGCCACGCTCCTCGGGGATTGCCTCCGGCCGTATCGCGGCATGGGTGGCCGCAGCGTGCTGTGCCATGAACGTCCTCCCTGATGTCCCTGTCCGCGCCGTTCCGGCGTCGGGCGTGTCAGGCGGGATCGGCGTCCCGCTTCATCTCCTCCAGGAGCCCTTCGAGGGCGTCGAGGCGCTGGCTCCAGAACCGTTCGTAGGCCTGAAGCCAGCGGTGGGCGGTCAGCAGCGCCATCGGTTCCAGCCGGCAGAGATGCGACCGGCCCTGCACCTGCCGGGCGACGAGGCCGGCGGCTTCCAGGGTGCGGACATGCTTCGAGACCGCGACCGCCGAGATCGGGAAGGCCGGCGCGAGTTCGCTCAGGCCATGAGGGCGCTCGGCCAGCATGCGCAGGATCGAGCGCCGCGTCGGATCGGCCAGGGCGTGGAAGACGGCGTCCAGCGCCTGTTCGCGAGTCTCAACCATTCGGTCATTCAAATAACCGAATGGTTTTTTGTCAACCCGCCTGGGTTGAACTCACAGCGGCACGACGGCCGCGATCGCCGACAGCACCAGCGGGATCGCCACGAGCGCCAGCAGGGTCTGCACGGCGATGAGGCCGGCCATGAGGGGGGCGTCGCCGCCGAGCTGGCGCGCCATGATGTAGGAGGAAGAGGCCGTCGGCAGCACTTGGAACACGAGCGCGACCGTCAGGGCCGGGCCGCTCAGGCCGAGCGCCAGGGCGGACAGGACGGTGGCGAGCGGCATCGCCAGGAACTTGACCGCGCACGCCGTCGCGATCGGTCCGGTCCAGGCCCGTACCGCGCCGAACTCGAGGGCCGCGCCGATGCAGAGGAGGCCGAGCGGCAGCGAGGCGGCGCCCAATGTGCGGAACGCCGGCTCCAGCCCCGGTGGCAGAGGCAGTCCGAGGAGGCGGAAGGCGAGCCCGGCGAGAGAGGAGACGACGAGCGGGTTGGTCGCGATCTGCCGGGCAATGCCGGCCCCGGTGAGCCGGGCCGAACCGTGGCGGGCGAACACCACGACGCAGAGGATGTTGACGGTCGGCACGATCGCGGCGTTGCAGATGGCCGCGAGCGCGATGCCCTTTGCGCCGTACAGGCCCGCGGCCAGCGTGACCCCGACATAGTTGTTGAAGCGCACCGCGCCCTGGAACACCGACGTGAAGGCCGGGCCGTCGATCCGCATCAGGGGCCGCGCCGCCACGACGAGCCCGGCGACCGTGGTTGTCGCCAGGATCAGCGTCAGGGCGAGATCGGCCACGGGGACCGCGTCGAGCTGCGCGGTGGCGAGACCGTGGAAGAACAGGCTCGGCAGCAGGACGAAATAGGCGAGCCGCTCGGCCCCCGGCCAGAACGCGCCGTCGAGGAAGCCGCCGCGCCGCAGGCCCAGGCCGAGCGCGATCAAGAGGACGACCGGCAGCAGCGCCAGGACGACCGCGCCGCTCATGACAAGGACGTCAGTGCGCGCGGGCGATGCAGAAATCGACCGCCTGGAGCAGCGCGGCCTTCACCGGGCCGTCGGCGAAGATGTCGAGCGCCGCGCGGGCGGCGTCGCCGTAATGGCGGGCGCGGTCCATCGTGTCTTCCAGCGTGCGGTGGCGGCGCAGGATCGTGAGCGCCTGTTCGAGATCGCCCTCCTCCAGCTCCTCGCGTTCCAGGGTGCGGCGCCAGAACACCCGTTCCTCGTCCGTGGCGCGGCGCAGCGCCAGCACGATCGGCAGGGTGATCTTGCCCTCACGGAAATCGTCGCCGACGTTCTTGCCGAGCGCGGCGCTGGTGCCGCCGTAATCGAGCACGTCGTCGATGAGCTGGAAGGCGATGCCGAGATTCATCCCGTAGGCCCGGCAGGCCGCCTGCTCGGCTTCCGGCCGCCCGGCCAGCACCGGGCCGACCTCGCAGGCGGCGGCGAACAGTTCCGCCGTCTTGCCGCGGATCACCGCGAGGTATTCGTCTTCCGAGGTCTCGGTGTTCTTGGCGGCGGTGAGCTGCATCACCTCGCCCTCTGCGATCACCGTGGCGGCCGCGGACAGGATGTCGAGGGCGCGGAGCGAGCCCACCTCGACCATCATGCGGAAGGCCTGTCCCAACAGGAAGTCGCCGACGAGCACGCTCGCCTCGTTCCCCCACTTGATGCGGGCGGCGACGCGCCCGCGGCGCATGTCGCTCTCGTCGACCACATCGTCGTGGAGCAGCGTGGCGGTGTGCATGAACTCGACCGCGGCGGCGAGTTTCACCGCCCCGTCCCCGCCCGCGTAGCCGGTCAGGTCGGCGCAGGCGAGCGTCAGGATCGGCCGCAGGCGCTTGCCGCCCGACGCGATCAGGTGGTTGGCGACCTCGGGGATCATCGCGACATCCGAGCCGGTGCGCGACAGGATCGTGGTGTTGACCCGCTCCATTCCGCCCGCGACGAGGCGGACGAGATCGTCGAGGCTCGCCTCCGGATCGGTGCGGCCTTGTTCCAGCGGTACGACGACGCCCAAGCGCGGAGCCTCCGGATGACGTGCCGGCGCGGCGCCGGACCCTCTACCCCGTGGCGCCCCCTCTCGCACGGGGCAGCCTGCACCGCAACACATCGGGGCGAAGGCCCCCGATGTGTTGCGGTGCAGGCGGCTCTGTTTTCTTTGTTTGGCCGCAAGCGCTGGCGGTCGCCTCCGCGGCCTCAGGCTTCTTGCCCGGTTATATGGGGCTCCCGCACGCTCTTTCTTTCGGCCGCGATGCTGTAGGAGCTTGGAGAGACAGGGCCTCCGGCCTGTGAGCAGGTGCGGCAACGTGACGGAACTCATCCGCAGCAACGACATCGTCCTGATCGGCTTCGCCCGCTCGCTGCTGGAGGGCGCGCAGATCCCGCTCTTCGTCGCCGACGAGCATATGAGCGCGCTGGAAGGCTCGATCGGTGCCTTCGGGCGGCGCCTGCTGGTGCCGGACGATCACGCCGCCCAGGCTCGACGCATTCTCACCGATGCGGGCCTTGCTGCCGAACTGCGCGATGACGCCCGCGGCTGAGCCGGACCGCTTTTTCGGCGGGCGCCTGACCCTGCACCAGCCGCCTCGCGGCGCGCACCGCGCCGGCACCGATGCGGTGTTGCTCGCCCGGTGGATCGCGCCGGAGCCGGGGGAGACGGTCGCCGATCTCGGCGCCGCGACCGGCGCGGTCGGCCTCACGGTGGCGCATCTCGTGCCGGAATGCCGCGCGGTGCTGGTGGAGCGAGATCCTGCCCTCGCCGCGCTGGCGCGGGAGAACGTTGTGGCCAACAGTCTCGACGGGCGGGTCTCTGTGATCGAGGCCGATCTGCTCGCCTCCGGCGCCGCCCGCCGCGCCGCGGGGCTCGTGCCCGACAGTGCCGATCTCGTGCTGACGAACCCGCCCTTCTTCGCCGGGCCGGGGCACCGCCCCTCCCCCGATGCGGGCCGGGCCGCCGCCCACGCCTTCGCGGCCGAGGACGGGCTCGAAGCCTGGATGCGGGCCTGCGCCGATCTCGCCCGACCGGGGGGGCGGATCGGGTTGATCCATCGGGCGGACGCCCTGCCGGCCTGCCTCGACGCCCTCAAGGGGCGCTTCGGCGACTGCGCCGTGCGCCCGGTCCATGCGCGGGCGGATCGGCCGGCGATCCGTGTGCTGATTGCGGGCCGCAAGGGCAGCCGCGCCCCGTTCCGCCTGCTGCCGCCGCTGGTGCTTCAGGAGGCGGACGGTCGCTTCACCCCGGAGGCGGCGGCACTGCACGGGCGGATATGAGAAAGGGGCGCCCGGATGGGCACCCCTCGGGACATGCGGTTCAGTAGAACCGGCGGTGCCAGTAGTGGCGACGGTGCCAGTAATGACGGCGGTGCCAGTAATGACGGCGGTGCCAGTAAGGCCGCGGACGATAGTAGTACGGGCGGTAGTACCGCCGCGGGCGCCAATAGTGCCGGCGGTAGTAGTGCCGCGGGCGATAGTAGACCGGACGGTAGTAGTAGCGCGGGCGCCAGTGGCGGCGATACCCGTAGTAATAGGCCTTGGCGACGAGCGGTGCCTCGGCGGTTGGGGCGGCCATGGGCGCGACCGGGAGCGGGGCGGCCTGCGCCGTGGCGTTCAGCCCGGCCAGCCCGCCGAGCATCCCGAACGCCAGGATGAACAGACGTAGGATACGCATGGAGACGATTCCCTCCGTTCCGTCCGGATGGTGCGGACGCGCGCGGACGGATCGCGGCCCGGCCGTGCCCTGACGATCGTCCGGAAACGGCCGTGATGAACGTCATGCGGCCGAGTTTGGTTCTCACACTTTCGGCTTCGTGATCGCCGTTGCGGGAATCGGGCCGATGGATCGCGATCCGGCCTGCTGTTAACGAGGCGTCCCCGCCGTCGGCGCCTCGCGCCGCCCTCGCCGCCGAGCCCCTCATGCCGCTTCGCCTGCCCGACCGGTTGCGTTTCCTCCTGCCGCGTCGCTTCCGCAAGGCGCCGCCGCGGGTCGCTGTGGTGCGGCTCAGCGGGGTGATCGGCGCGGTCTCGCCGATCCGGCCCGGTCTCTCGATCGGATCGGTGGCGCCGAGCCTGGAGCGCGCCTTCGCGATGCCGGGGCTTTCCGCGGTGGCGCTGATCGTCAACTCGCCCGGCGGCTCGCCGGTGCAGTCGCACCTGATCTTCAAGCGCATCCGGGCGCTCGCCGAGGAGAAGGGGCTCAAGGTCTTCGCCTTCGTCGAGGATGCGGCGGCGTCCGGCGGCTACATGATCGCCTGCGCGGCCGACGAGATCGTGGCCGACCCGGCCTCCGTCGTCGGCTCCATCGGCGTCGTCTCGGCGGGGTTCGGCTTCGACCGCCTGATCGAGCGCATCGGCATCGAGCGCCGCGTCCATACCCAGGGCGAAGCCAAGGCGATGCTCGACCCGTTCCGCCCCGAGAACCCCGACGACGTCGCCCGCCTGAAGGAACTCCAGGCCGACGTGCAGGATCTGTTCACCACCTTGGTGCGCGCCCGCCGGCCCGGACTCGTGGCGGATCGAAACCTGTTCACCGGTGCGGTCTGGACTGGCCGTCAGGCGGTGCCGCTCGGCCTTGCCGATTCGGTCGGCGACCTGCGCGGGACGCTGCGGGCGCGCTACGGCGAGAAGGTCGAGCTTCACGTGGTGCCGGAGACCCGCGGCTCCCTGCTCGCCCGCCTGCTGCGGCGCTCGACGCCGGGCCAGACGGCGGCCTCGCTTTCCGAGGGTGCGCTGGCGGCCATCGAGGAGCGTGCCGCCTGGGCCAGGTTGGGGCTGTGAATACCGATCGGCGATGATCCTGGCGCATCGCCGATTGCCCCCGCGACGGCGGGGCAGCGGGTGTCCGCCGGACGCACGGGATAGGACCATCGGTCCTGTTCCGTGCCGCTCGGTATCAGTTCGCATCGGCTGGACGCTCGGCAAGGACAGTCCGCCCGCTCAAGCTTTTCCGTCCATTTCATCGGCGATGATGGCCATGTATCCGGGAAGCAGGGCGCCGAGCTTCTCCTTCCCGAGCCGCGTCAAGCCGACATGCTTGACCCTGGCATCGCTCGCGTCCTTGGCCTGTGTGATGAGCCCATCGTCGAGGAGGGCGCGTAACGTGCGCGCGACGACGGGGCCGGCAACGTCCAGGCGTTCGGTGATTTCGCCGACCGTCAGCGTCTCGCGGTCGGGCTCACGATCGATGACGATAAGGACCAGGAAGCGCAATTGCGACAGGCCCTGGTCGCTGAAGTAGCTCTCCAACCGCCGGATCATCAGGCTTGCCCGCCGCATCATGGCGAGGGCCGAGGCGATCGTCTTCGGCGCGACGCCGTGCGCCTCGGCATAGCCTTCGATCATCTGCTGCGTCGGGAGATCCTTCAGGAAGAACACGCGCGCGCCCTCGGTGACGGATCACGCCACGGGTTGCAGGATGGTCAGCTCGACCGGGCGGGCCAGCCACGCTTCGTAATGCCGAAACACCGCCCGCGTGTAGGGCTGGGCGTGATGATGATCGAAGGCGGCCTGATCGGCCCAGATCTCGTAGAGGTGAAGCTGCTCCGTTTCGACCCCACGATGGAGATCGAAGCGCAAGCAGCCGCGTTCAGCCCGCGTCGCGGCCACGATGGCCTCAATCGCCGCGACGGCATCCGAAAGGTGCTCCGGCTTCGGCGTGATGGTGGCAAAGATCGCGAGCGGCATGGCTGCCCCCTCCGTCAAAATTACTACCAAGATATATATCGAGATAGAGATTGGCGCAAACTCGACTCGAATGACTCAATGCGCACGCGCGCTCCGGGTTGATACCGTTGCCCAAATCCTGTACCGATTGGTACATTGTTGACCGATCGGTACGGAGACGCCCATGTCACGCCCGCCGCTGCCCCCCTTCACCGCCGAGACCGCCGCGCAGAAGGCCCGCATGGCCGAGGATGCCTGGAACAGCCGCGACCCCCAGAAGGTCGCGCTCGCCTACACCCCCGACAGCGTGTGGCGGAATCGGGCGGAGTTCATCCAGGGCCGGGACGCGATTGCCGCCTTCCTCACCCGCAAGTGGTCGCGTGAACTCGATTACCGCCTGATCAAGGAGGTGTGGGCGCATGAGGGCAACCGGATCGCCGTGCGCTTCGCCTATGAATGGCGCGACGACAGCGGCCAGTGGTTCCGCTCCTACGGCACCGAGAACTGGGAGTTCGACGAGGCCGGGCTGATGGCCCGCCGCATCGCCTCGATCAACGACCTGCCGATCGCGGAATCCGACCGTCGATACCACTGGCCGTTGGGCCGCCGGCCGGACGACCACCCATCGCTCAGCGATCTCGGGCTGTAACGTGGCCCGCCAAGTCGCCCAGCGGGACGACCTCCTGCCCGTGCTCGCCGAGACCTTTCGCGAGCACGGCTACGAGGGGGCCAGCCTGTCGCTGATCGCGACGGCGACGGGGCTCGGCAAGGGCAGCCTCTACCACTTCTTTCCCGGCGGGAAGGCCGAGATGGTCGAGGCGGTGCTGGCCGAGATCGAGGCGTGGTTCGAGGCCCGTGTCTTCGCCCCGCTGCGGCAGGACGACGACCCGGCCGCGGCGATTGCCCAGATGTTCGGAACCGTGACCGACTATTTCCGCTCGGGTCGCCGCGTCTGCCTCGTCGGCGCGTTGAGCCTGAGCGATGCCCGCGACCGGTTCGGGCAGGCTTTGCGGCGGTACTTCGCCCTGTGGGTCGAGGCGCTGACCGAGGCGCTCACCCGCGTCGGCCATCCGCCGGAGGGCGCGACGGCGCTCAGCGAGGACATCGTCGGCGGCATCCAGGGGGCGGTCGTGCTGGCCCGCGCGCTGGACAGGCCCGAGACCTTCGAGCGCATTCTTGTGTGTCTAAGAGAGCGAGCCCGAGCCGCCTGACCTCAGCGGCAGGCGGCGGGGGTCGCGCCGTAGCCGCTATAGACCACGCGCACCTTGCGGATACAGGTCTCGGCGGGAGCCGCGACTGGGGCGACCTCGACCAGCGTGACCGCGACCTTGGTCTCGACGGTGTCGGTGCCGTCGGAGGTGGCGCGCGCGGCGGCGCCCATCACGATCGGCGTGGCCGCCAGCGAAGCGGCGACGAGGGCGGCGAAGACAGTCATTCCCTTGCGCATGATCTTCCGAGCCGTGGTTTGCGCTGGCCGTGCAGGCGAAGCGTGGCTGTTCCTTTGCCGCATTAACTTGGCGGCAACCTTTGCAGTTCCCGGTCTCCAAGGTTTCGCCGAAAAAAGATGTGCCGGGCGACACGCGGGGCCGCATTTCGGACACGAAGCGCGTCCCGACCAGCCGGCCTCGGCGCGAGCCGAGCGAGAAGCCGCTTCGCTTGACACCCCGCCCCCCGCTCGTAAACGAGCCGGCAATCCCGTCTCGCCGCCTTCGGACACCCGCACAAATGAGCGACGCCGATCTCTCGCCCACCCGCTCGTTCCAGGGCCTGATCCTGACGCTCCAGCGCTTCTGGGCGGCGCAGGGCTGCGTGATCCTCCAGCCCTACGACATGGAAGTCGGCGCGGGCACGTTCCATCCGGCCACGACGCTGCGGGCGCTGGGGCCGAAGCCCTGGAAGGCGGCCTATGTCCAGCCCTCGCGCCGTCCCAAGGACGGGCGCTACGGCGAGAACCCCAACCGGCTGCAGCACTATTACCAGTTCCAGGTGATCCTGAAGCCGAATCCGCCGAACCTCCAGGAGCTGTACCTCGCCTCGCTCGACGCGATCGGGGTCGATCTGAAGCTCCACGACATCCGCTTCGTCGAGGACGATTGGGAGAGCCCGACGCTCGGCGCCTGGGGCTTAGGCTGGGAATGCTGGTGCGACGGTATGGAGGTGAGCCAGTTCACCTATTTCCAGCAGGTCGCGGGCTTCGAATGCGCGCCGGTCGCGGGCGAGTTGACCTACGGCCTGGAGCGCCTCGCCATGTATGTCCAGGGCGTCGAGAACGTCTACGATCTCAACTTCAACGGCGGTGAGGGCGACGCCAAGGTCACCTATGGCGACGTGTTCTTGCAGGCCGAACAGGAATACTCGCGCCACAACTTCGAGGCCGCCGACACGGCGATGCTGTTCCGGCAGTTCACCGACGCCGAAAAGGCCTGCCGCAGCTACCTCGACGCGGGCGCGCCCTCGGACGAGACCGGCCGCCACCGCATGGCGCAGCCGGCCTACGACCAGTGCATCAAGGCGAGCCATGTCTTCAACCTGCTCGACGCCCGCGGCGTCATCTCGGTGACCGAGCGCCAGAGCTACATTCTGCGGGTGCGCGAGTTGGCCAAGGCCTGCGGCGCGGCGTGGCTGAAGACCGAGAGCGGCGGCGCCGCCGCGGCGTGACGCTTGGGCGCGGGCGCCGTCATCGAAGCGACATGCGAGGGGGCTAGCGCCGGGACCTCGACCGACGCTTTCGCGACGAGCCCGCGATGTCCGACACCCCCTCCCCCGATCTCGACGCCCTCATCGCCGTCCGCCTCTCCCGGCGCGGCCTGATCCGCGGCGTGGGCGCCGCCGCCTTGACCGCCGGCCTCCCCATGCCGGCGATGGCCGCCGAGCCGCCGGCCTTCGACTTCCCCGAACTGGCGGCGGGCGTCGACGAGCATCTCCACGTGGCCGAGGGCTACGAGGCGCAGGTGCTGCTGCGCTGGGGCGACCCGCTGTTTCCCGACGTGCCGGCCTTCGACCCGACGGCGCAGAGCGCGGAAGCGCAGGACAAGCGCTTCGGCTACAACAACGATTTCGTCGGCTTCATCCCGATCGGGGGCCGAGCCGACCGCGGCCTGCTCGTGGTCAACCACGAATACACCAACGCCGAACTGATGTTCCCCGGCCTCGGCGCCTCCGACCGCAAGGGCGTGATCGCCGCGTTGTCGCCGGAGCAGGTCGCCATCGAGATGGCGGCCCATGGCGGCTCTGTCGTGGAAATTCTCTACGAGAACGGTCGCTGGGCCCCGGTGATCGGGTCGCGCTACACCCGCCGCATCACCGCGAATACGCCGATGACGCTCACCGGCCCCGCTGCCGGCCATCCCCGGCTCACGACGGCCGCCGATCCCGAGGGGCGTCGGGTCGAGGGGATGATCAACAACTGTTCCGGCGGGGTAACGCCCTGGGGAACGTGGCTCTCGGGCGAGGAGAACATCCACTATTACTTTCAAGGCGCACTGCCGGAGGGCCATCCAGAGGCCGGCAATGCCAAGGGGATGGGGATGGGCAGCCCGCAATATGCCTGGGGCCGCTTCCACGAACGGTTCGATCTCTCGAAAAATCCCAACGAACCCAACCGCTTCGGATGGGTGGTGGAGATCGACCCGTTCGATCCGGGCTCGATGCCGAGGAAGCGCACGGCGCTGGGCCGCTTCAAGCACGAGGGTGCGGCGGGGGTGACGGCGGGGGATGGACGCTACGTCGTCTATCTCGGCGACGACGAGCGGTTCCAGCACGTCTACCGCTTCGTCAGCGCGGGCCGCGTCGGGGCCACTCGTGCGGAGAACTCGACCCTACTCGATTCCGGAACGCTCAGCGTCGCCCGTTTCGAGGCCGACGGCACCGGCCGCTGGCTCCCGCTGACCCACGGCCAAAATGGGCTCGACGCCACCAACGGCTTCGCTTCCCAGGCCGACGTCCTGATCGAGACCCGCCGCTCGGCCAAGCTTTTGGGCGGCACCCCGATGGACCGCCCGGAGGACATCGAGGCCAACCCCAGGACCGGCCGCGTCTACGTGATGCTGACCAACAACACCAAGCGCACGCCCGAGCAGACCGACGCCGCCAACCCGCGGGCGGCCAACGCCTTCGGCCACGTGATCGAGATCACCCCCGACGGCGGCGATCACGTCTCCGAAAACTTCCGCTGGGAGGTGCTGGTCCGCTGCGGCGATCCGGCGAGACCTGAGGTGAAGGCGACCTTCTCGGCGCTGACCTCCCCCGATGGCTGGTTCGGCATGCCGGACAATTGCGCCTTCGATTCGAGCGGCCGGCTCTGGATCGCCACCGACGGCAACAACCGCCGCGCCACCGGCCGGGCCGACGGCATCTGGGCGGTGGAGACGGAGGGGCCGCGCCGGGGCACCTCGAAGCATTTTCTGCAAGTGCCGGTCGGCGCCGAGATGTGCGGCCCCTGCTTCGCCCCGGACGACCGCACCTTCTTCGTCGCCGTCCAGCATCCGGGCGAGCCCGACGAGGAGGGCGCCCTCGGCTCCTTTGAGAAGCCCTCGACCCGCTGGCCGGATTTCTCCCCCGACATGCCGCCCCGCCCCTCCGTGGTGGCGGTGACGCGCAAGGGCGGCGGGCGGATCGGCTGAAGTCATCTCGACGCGGCCCGACCGGGCGGCTATTCCCGCGCGCATGCCCGATCTTCTCCTCGAACTCCGCTCCGAAGAAATCCCCGCGCGCATGCAGCGGCGTGCGGCCGAGGATCTGAGGAAGCTCGTCACCGATGCGCTGGTGGAGCGCGGCTTCCTCTACGAGGGCGCCAAGGCCTTCGCGACGCCCCGGCGCCTCGCTTTGCACGTGGCCGGTCTCCCGGCCCGCGGCGAGGCGGTGCGGGAGGAGCGGCGCGGGCCCCGCGTCGGCGCGCCGGACGCCGCCGTCCAGGGGTTCTTGAAGGGGGCCGGGCTCGCCAGCCTCGATCAGGCGACGACCGTCACCGACCCGAAGAAGGGCGAATTCTATCTCGCGGTGATCGAGCGGCCCGGCCGCGAGACGCTGGACGTGCTGGCCGAGATCCTGCCCGGCATCATCAGGAATTTTCCCTGGCCGAAATCGATGCGCTGGGGCGCGGCCTCGGCCCAGCCCGGCAGCTTGCGCTGGGTGCGCCCGCTGCAATCGATCGTCGCCACCTTCGGCCCGGAGACGGAGAATCCGGAGGTCGTGCCGTTCTCGGTCGACGGGATCACGGCGGGCACCACCACCTACGGCCATCGCTTCCTGGCGCCCGAGCCGTTCGAGGTGCGCCGCTTCGACGATTACGTCCAGGCTCTGGAGCGCGCCCACGTCATCCTCGACGCGGACCGGCGCAAGGACATCATCCTTCACGACGCCCGCGATCTCGCCTTCGCCCGCGGCCTCGACCTCGTGGAGGATGACGGCCTGCTCGAAGAGGTGGCCGGCCTCGTCGAGAAGCCGGTGGTGCTGATGGGCTCGTTCGACGAGCGCTTCCTGGAGATCCCGTCGGAGGCCATCCGGGCGACGATCCGCGCCAACCAGAAATGCTTCGTGCTGCGGAAATCCGGCACCGAGGAACTGGCCCCGGCCTTCCTACTGGTCTCGAATCTGGTGGCCTCCGACGGCGGCGCCGCGATCACCGCGGGCAACGAGCGCGTGGTGCGCGCCCGGCTCTCGGACGCGCGCTTCTTCTGGGAGACGGATAAAGCCACCAAGCTGGAAGACCGGCTGCCGAAGCTCGACACCATCGTCTTCCACGAAAAGCTCGGGACGCAGGGGGAGCGCATCGCCCGCATCGCGGCGCTCGCGAAAGAGATCGCCCCGTTGGTCGGCGCCGACCCGGCGCTCGCCGAGCGCGCCGCCCGGCTCGCGAAGGCCGACCTCGTCACCGAGATGGTCGGCGAGTTCCCGGAATTGCAGGGCCTGATGGGCCGCAAATACGCGGCGCTCCAGGGCGAGCACGCAAGCGTCGCCGCCGCCATCGAGGAGCATTACAAGCCGGTCGGCCCCTCCGACCGGGTGCCGACCGATCCGGTCTCGATCGCGGTGGCGCTCGCCGACAAGCTCGACACGCTGGTGGGCTTTTGGGCGATCGACGAGAAGCCGACCGGGAGCAAGGATCCGTTCGCGCTGCGTCGGGCGGCGTTGGGTGTGATCCGCGCCGTGATCGAGCGGTCCTTGCGCTTGTCGCTGACCGCGCTGCTGGAGCGCCGCTTTGCGCAGGCCGGTGCGGAGCGCACCGCGGATCTCCTCGCCTTCTTCGCCGACCGCCTCAAAGTCTATCTCCGCGATCAGGGCGCCCGCCACGACCTGATCGACGCCGTCTTCGCCCTGCCCGGCCAGGACGATCTCCTGCTCGTCGTCCGCCGGGTCGAGGCGCTCGGCGCCTTCCTCGGCACCGACGACGGCAAGAACCTGCTGGCGGGCTACAAGCGCGCGGCCAACATCCTGCGCATCGAGGAGAAGAAGGACGGTCGCGCCTACGACGCCGCCCCGGACGCCGCCCGCGCGGCCGCCGGCCAACCCGAGGAGCGGGCGCTCGCCGAAGCGCTGGAATCCGCCCGGGCCGAGGCCTCCGCGGCGGTCGCAGCGGAAGATTTTTCGGGAGCGATGCGGGCGCTGTCGCGGCTGCGGGCGCCGGTGGATGCGTTCTTCGAGAAGGTCACGGTCAACGCCGACGATCCGGGCTTACGCGAAAACCGCCTCCTCCTCCTCAACGCGCTGCGCGCCGCCACCCGCGAAGTCGCCGACTTTTCGCGCATCGAGGGGTGAGCCGCATCCCCTCTCCCCGCGATGCGGCGAGAGGGGAGCCAGGGTGATTGCTGCTCAACCGAGCCCTCCGGTCGCCTGCGGCCCAGGGCGGCGTCGAATCAGATCGAACGTAGGGCAGTCTGCTGAGGGCGGCTTGCGGACGTTACCGGCGCTGTTAGTCCGATATGGGTCGACCTTTTGCGAACCGGTCATGGCAGCCGCTTTCGACTCATTGCTGACCATCAGGATGTCCGCTTTAGGGCTCTCCATGACGCCCATTTGCTAAAGGTAATGTGTTGCAACGAATATGCATTGCACAGCCCTTGTTGGCGGCTGAAAGGGCATCCAGCGACGCCATCGATTTTATTCAAATAATGTTGACCAAGCTACTTGTCTTGATTAGTCATTAGATTTTGCGGATATGATTTTGTAGCTCGTGCGAGCCAAACCCAAGCGTCACCATTGCGAAAATATTTAAACCGATAAGGCTTCGATCCTTCACTGTCATAGCCTGGATGCTCGCGAATATAAAACTCTACCCAGATATTTTTAATTCTCTGGTGTTCAGCTCTCGATTTTAGATCGTAATCTAATATTCTGCGAAAATAGTCCACAAATTTTGATTTATCATAATCAATCGGCAAAGAAATTCTTGCACGAATGATTCTATGCTCGACTTCCTCGCCGCTGCTGCAAGTATCAAAATATGATACGGTGTCCGTGTTGATTTTGTAATAGCTTTGCTCATTTTCTGGAAACAAAAATTGCATTAATTGGCTGGAATGTATTGAGACCAGGATAACTAGAATGAGAAAAAATCGCCAAACTTTGTCCATGCCGGCCTCGGGGCTGCAAACTACCACGGCATTGCCAACTCGCAGCTAAAATGTATGCCCCGAAATTATCAATTTGCACCTATAAGATAGAGAGTCGGGCCACATGCTATGTTTAGGTTGAATAAATCCGTAACGACCCGCCCGATCCCTGCGTGAACGTCCGCTTTCGGTCGTACAGCCAAAGCCCGCTCACCACCCATAGCAGCCCATCCATGTGGTTCGGTTTAGGTGTGGAGAGGCGAACCAGCGCTATCAGTCCGATATGGGTCACCTTTAAACGAACCGGACCTGACAGCCGCTTTCGACCCAACTCGGACCCTCGCGGCGTGGATCGCGTATGTCCGAACTTACCAGAAAGCAGCCACGCGTTGCGCGTTTCGTTCATGGGTTTCGTGGGTCGTGAAGGCTTGAAGTCCTTGAGCAAAATTTACCCACAAAACTCCTGATTTCTGCGTGGTGGGGCCGCCTGCGCGACCGTGTGCAGAAGCCAAGAAAGATTGCTTGCGGGCTGCGCCGGATGCAGTTCAATGTCTTGACAACGACCATTATGTGGTTGAGGCAAATCGGCATGAGCAGCGACCGGGCCAGCAAAATTATATTTGCAATTATATGTGCGACATTCGTGTTGCCTCTAATAATAATTTTGCCACTTCTCATGACATCCGTAGGCCCATTACACGAGTCGAAAGGAGCAATAAATTACAAGCTGGACAAACATTGCGTAGGTATGCCTTGTTGTCTCTTGTACATCACTACTGATCATAGAGAGTTGGCCGTATTCAGAGGTGTCAATACATATTGTGGCGATATGTATCCGGCGGGAACACAGGTTGTATTTACGTTCCGAAAAAGTATATTAGGAAAAATTTTGGTCGAAAATATATATAGCGCGACCAATTCATCCCATCTTATGAGAAACCACCCGGCTCCACGCTTCTCATGAAGCGAATGACCGCGCAGCAACCTAAGTCGCTACTTTGTTGGGGCTTGGCTTTTGTGGAAGTCATAATTTCTGCGCACGCGCGATCGAATTCGAGAGTTTCTGCAAAACAACGGTGTCAGCATGTGGAACTTTTGGCTTCCAGTAGCTTGTGCGATCACAGTACTTACTTTCGTACGAGGGTTTTGGCGTTTTAATAAAGATAGATCGGAATGGTCAAAGGACTTTTGGGGTCTGGGAATGCCTGATCTAAGAATAACGATTGCAATAATATTGATGTCATGGATATTTTCTGCAGCGGTTTACTCTTGCAGGAGTTATGGTTTGTTTTGCCGCGTGAATCCGCAAACAGACAGATTGGAACGATAGGTTATTTCATCGCTGATCGCTGTTCTCCTTATTCCTCCATGCCCGTGTGAATAAGTTTTCGCACCGATCACCGCGGCCAAGCTGTTGCAAAATTCTTGAGTTTCGAAGAGAGCGGCGTCCGGTCTGATCGCGAAGCGGTCGTCCTCGTGGCGCGTGAGCGATGCCTGCTTTCCACCCTTAGTAGCCCATCCGTTTGGTTCGGTTTAGGTGTACCCATAGCGCACCCTGCGCCGCAGTCTGTTTTGGATATCGACACGGACTATCCAAAACGGACTTTTCCATGCGAACCATCCATAGAGAACTGGCGCGGTGGAATGCTCGGAGGCGGACACCCCACGAATCCGCATAGGGCGGAAAGCAGGCCCCCGCATGGTTCAGCGGATTGGGTTTGGCCCCTGGCCGGCGCGGGCGTGGATCACAGTGCCGACATCGGATTCGTGTCTCTCCTGACGCGCCCACCGCCTCGTCGAGCCCAGACGGGAAACCGGCGGCGGGCGTGAGCCGGTCCGAGGGGACCCGCCGATGCCGAACCGCCGTCTGTCGAACGCGCCACACTCTGGGCCAGGGTGGCGTCCGGCCCGGCCCTGGCCGACGGCGTCACCGCCGTCACGCTGCTGCCGGGAGGGCACGCGGAGGTCACCCGCGTCATGCGGTGACCGGGACGACAGCATCCGAATCGTGATCCCGGCCGACCAGATCGACGATATCCTCAAAAGCCTCGAGTTGCGCGATCCGAACGGCACCGTGCGAGCCTGCGCCTCGATGGACCGGCCCGGGCCGAGGAGGCCCTGAAGCGGCTTCCGAGCCGCAGATCGGGTTCAGCCGCGACATTCAGGACAGGACCGCCATCGCGGACGTCCGAAGCGATGCTCCGACAGGCGGGGGCCGGCTGCCGGGCCGAGCCTGTTCGGCCCGATGCCCTCGCCGGATGAGGGCCGCCGCAGCGCCCGCTTCCAGCGATCAAGGCGTGGCGGCTCTTCTCGACCCTATTCGGGTCTCCTTCGCCCGCCCGAAACCTGTCGTCGAAAAAATCATCCACCGGACGTTGCGCCGTGGAAACAGACGCCGGCCCGCGAATCGTGCGACTCGATTCCTGTTGAATTGATTCTAGCCGGCACATGACACGCTTCGACGCGCCTGCCCTGATCGATGCGTGCTACGCCGCCGCCCTCGATCCGACCCTGTGGCCGGCGGCGCTCGACGGGATCGCGCGGGCGGTCGGGGGCCGAGGCGGGTTGATCGTCTCGCACGATCCCCGGCGCACGCCGCTGACGCTGCATTCGGAAAGCCTCGGCGCGATCAACCACGATTACGGCGCCGGGGGCTGGTGGCGGTTCGACACGCGCATCGCCCGGGCCAACGCGCTGGGCCTCGCCGCCGGCTCGGTCGTCTGCGACGAGATGTATTTTCCCGCCGAGGACAAGCGGCGCGATCCGTTCATCCAGGATTTCTTCGGCGGGCACGGCCTCGACAACCTCGCCGGCTGCCTCGACACCGATCCGATCGACGGCACCGGCCTGTCCTTCAGCGCCCCGCGGGAGGCCGCGCGCGGGCCGTTCGAGGGCTACGAGCTGGACCGGTTGCGGTTGCTCGGCCCCCACGCCACGCGGGCGTTCAAGCTGACCACGATCCTCGGCGAGGCCCGGCGCGGGGTGGGCGATCTCGGCGCGGCGCTCGACCGGATGCGGGCCGGCATCGTCGCCCTCGACCGGTCCGGCTGCGTGCGCAGCGTCAACGCGGCGGCCGAGGCGCTGGTGGCGGGCTACCTCGTCCTGCGCACCGGCCGCGCCCCGGAGGCGGCGGAACCCGCCGACCGCGACCGGCTCGGGCGCTTCCTCGCCGAGTACCTGCCCGGTCCCGGCGTCCCGCGGAAAACCTCGATCCTGCTGCGGCGCAAGGGCGGCGGGCGCCCGCTCTTCGTCGAGGCGCTGCCCCTGCCCGGCGGCGGCGCCGATTGCGCCTGGACCGGCAACTGGACCGGCCACGGCGTGAACGGCCTGATCCTGCTGGTGCGCGATCTCCTCGCCCCCTCCGCCCGTGCCGTCGAACCGCTGCTGGAGCCTCTCGGCCTCACCGCGGCGGAAGCGCGGGTCGCCGCCCTGATCGGCCGCGGCGCGAGCCCGCGCGCGGCGGCGGCGACGCTTTCGGTCGGCGAGAGCACCGTGCGGACGCAGCTCAAGGCGATCTACGCCAAGCTCGGCATCCACCGGCAGAGCGAGCTGGCGGTGCTGGTGACGCGGTTGGACGGCGTGTGAGCGCGCTTTTCCCCTCGATCGCGTCGGGTTCGGCCGCCCCCTCGCCCCGCCTGCGGCGAGAGGGGGTGCGCGTTGCGAACGGGCCGAGGGGAGCGATCCCGTCGGCGAGGAAAAGAGCTCAGCCCTTCCGGCCCTTCTTGTAGCTCTGGATCGCGTTCTGGCAGCCGGGGGAGAGCTTGGCCATGTTCTTCTCGAAGCAGGCCTGGGTCTCCGGGCCGTCCTCGGGGGGCAGTCCGGCGCAATGGGTGGTGAAGTCGCCCATGCATTGCTGCTGCAGCACGGCCTTGTCGTCCGCCGACATCGGCGCGGCCAGGGCCGCCGAGGCGAAGCCGGTGAGGAGGGCGGCGGACAGGATGAGACGAACCGGCATGGAGGCTCCGACCTTCAGAGGAAAACCGTCCAGAAAGTCGCGAGACCGGCAAAGCGTTGCATTGCGCGAGCCCGGAACGGGAGAAGGACGCTTCGCGTTGAGGAGGCCGCCACACAGGAGCTTCGCCGTGCGCCCCGCCCTCCTCCTCCTCGCCGCGACGCTCCTGGCGGTTCCGCAGGCGGTGTTCGCCCAAGCCGCGCCCGCGCCCACGACCGTCGAGGCGGTGCCGGCGACCGAGGACGACACGCCCCCCGGCCCACCGCCGCCGCTGCCCGATCTCGCCGATCCCAACGGGCGCACCGGCTCGGCCCTGAGCGAGCCCGACGAACGTTCCGGCATCCCGAAATCCCTGCGGGCCTCCGGCTCGCGGGCGGGCGGGCCGGCCAACGACCTCAACCCGAGCGGTCGCGCCGAGGCGCCCGCGCCGCCCAAGGGCGAACTCGTCAACGTGCTCACCGGCCGGACGCTGTTCCACGGCAATTACTGCGGCAAGGGCAATCGCGGCGAGGACGTGCCGCCGATCGATGCGCTCGACACCGCCTGCATGCACCACGATGCCTGCTACGGCGCCGCCGGCTACAGCTCCTGCGCCTGCGACGCGACGCTGCGGCGCGAGGCCACCGCCGTCTCCGACGATCCCTCGGTGCCGCTGGAGACCCGCCGCCGGGCGCTCAGCGTGACCCAGGCCGCCGGGGCGATGGAGTGCCGCCAGCCTTGAGCGAAAAACGCGCTCGCGCCGCATCGGCTTCCTTCGGAAGCCGGCGGCACACGTTCGGGCCGAGGCTTTACTCCGGCTCGTCCCGGCGCTGGCGCAGCTCCGGGGCGGGACTTTCGGGCTCGGTCGCGGGGGCGACCTGACTTTCCGTGCGGCTGGTGTCCACGAACAGCCGTGCGTCGCCCTCGCGCACCCCGAGGCTGCGTAGGGCATAGGTCATCATCCCGAGGGCCAGCTCGCGCTCGGCCATGAGCACGAGGCCGACGCCGTCTTCCTCCAGCCGACGCCGCTCGGCGTCGCTGTGGGTGCGCACGACGCTGTCGATGGTCGGGTTGGCCGCCCGCGCCTTGCGCAGGAGGCGCCGTCCCTGGTGCGAATCCGGGGTCGCGACGACGAGGAGACGGGCGGAGCCGATGTCGGCGGCTTCCAGGATGCCCGGCGCGGCGGCATCGCCGAACACGGCGGGCACGCCGACGGCCCGCAACTCCTCGACCCGGCGGCGGTCGCGCTCAACCACGACGTAGGGCAGGTTCCAGTCGGCGAGCGCGCCGGCGATGGCGCTGCCGACCCGGCCGTAGCCGACGAGCACGGCGTGGCCGGCCATCCCCGGCTCGTGGCCGCCCACCGCCAGCGGGGCGGCGCCGCGCCGCTCGAGCCGACGGCGCCATTCCGGCCGCTCGCCGAGCCATGCCGAGGCCCGCTCGGCGAGGGCGAAGAACAGCGGGTTGAGGGTGATGGAGAGGAGCGCGCCGCCCAGGATCAGGTCGCGGCCGGGTTCGGGCAGCAGCTTCAGACCGATGCCGAGACCCGCCAGGATGAAGGAGAACTCGCCGATCTGCGCCAGGCTCGCCGCGATGGTGAGCGCGGTGCCGACCGGGTGCCCGAAGGCCAGAACGATGGCGATGGCGGCCAGCGACTTGCCGACGACGATGACGCCGAGCACGCCCAGCACCGAGAGCGGCTCGCGGATGAGGATGCCGGGATCGAACAGCATCCCGACCGAGACGAAGAACAGGACCGCGAAGGCGTCCTGCAACGGCAGGGAATCGGCCGCCGCCTGATGGCTGAGGTCGGATTCGGCCAGCACCATGCCGGCGAAGAAGGCGCCGAGCGCGAAGGAGACGCCGAACAGCTCCGACGAGGCGAAGGCGATGCCGACTGCCGAAGCGAGCACCGCCAGCGTGAACAGCTCGCGCGAGCCGGTGCGGGCGGCCAGTCCCAGGAGGTAGGGCACGAAGCGCCGCCCGCCGATCAGCATCACGGCCATGAACACGCCGACCTTGGCGAGCGTCAGCGCGAGCGTCGCCAGCAATCCGTGCGCCGCGCCGCCCTGCCCGCCCTGCGGCGCGACCCCGCCGAGGGAGGGGGCGAGCGCGGGCAGCAGCACCAGCGCCAGCACCATGGCGAGATCCTCGACGATGAGCCAGCCCACCGCGATGCGGCCCTTGTCGCTGTCGAGGAGGCCGCGCCCCTCCAGCGCCCGCAGCAGCACCACGGTGCTGGCGACCGAGAGCGCCAGCCCGAAGACGATGCCGGCCCCGAGCGACCAGCCGAAGGCGGCGGCGAGCCCGGCTCCCATCGCGGTCGCGGCGGCGATCTGCACGACGGCGCCGGGCAGGGCGATGGCGCGCACCGCCATCAGGTCCTTCAGCGAGAAGTGCAGGCCGACGCCGAACATCAGTAGGATCACGCCGAGTTCGGCGAGTTGCGCGGCGAGTTCGGGATCGCCGACGAAGCCCGGCGTGAACGGCCCGATCGCGATTCCCGCCACGAGGTAGCCGACCAGCGGCGGCAGCCGCAGGCGCTGCGCCGCCATGCCGCCGACGAAGGCACAGACCAGCCCCAGCGCGATGATCGAGATGAGTCCGGTAGCGTGGTGCAACGCGGGTCGATTCCTGCGGAGCGCCGCCCGCTCCACAGGTTCCTTAGAGCAATTCTTTTGCCTCTGTCCGCATCGGTTTCACCGTTGCGAGACGGCGCGTGCCGGGCGTCACCCTGGCCCGGCCCGCACCGAATGAGAGACGCGCCGGTCAGATCTTCCCGTCGAGGCCCATCTGGTAGTACTTGTGGACGATCTTGTCCTGGTTCTCGAGCAGCCAGTCGATCGACGGCTCGTTGGTCATGGCCTTGCGGATCGCCTCGGTCATGCCGCGGCGCTGGATGTCGAACAGCGCCTTGTGGTCGATGTTCTGGTCCTGAATGATGCCGGGGCTGAGCCAGACCGAGCAGATGATGCCGAGATCGTTCGCCTTCTCCTTGGGGATGTAGCCGGCGCGCACGGCGTCGAGCACGCCGTTGGCGATGGCGTACTGAACGGTGCCCATCAGGATCGAGGTGTACTTGTTCTCGGTCACGCTCACCTTGGAGACGCACAGCGTCACCGGGCGCACCATGATGTCGGTGTTGAGCAGCGCAAAGACGCGGGAATGGCCGACCACCTGATCGCCGGTGAGCGTGGCCAGCGCGGTGCCGACCGGCCCGTCGAGCTCGCCGATGATGACCTCGGGCTCGGCGGCGGTGTTGGGCGGGCCGCCCGCGACGAGGGCTTCGCCGGCGCGCAGGATGATGCGGTCGCTCATGGTCACTCCTTAAGGCATTGATCCGGCGCGGGTCGTCGCAGCGCCGGACGGGTTTGTCCAGGCCGCGTAGAGCGGTGTGGGAATGCACGCTTGTCCGGGAGCGACACCGGTTTGGCCCCCGCCGCCCGAACTGGCGCGGTTCTCGCCTGCACGGCGTTCCGCCGTCTGCGAAGCGGGGCGGTGACAGAATCGCGCTTCCGAAACAGCCCGCCACGGCCCGGCTTTGTCGTGTTGGTGCGCTGCGTTATAGGGGCGGCGACGAGGTTCCGGGAGCGTGCGGGACGGCAACCGGCCGGGCGCACGGGCTCCCGAGTCACTGAGGGACCGACATGGGCAAGATCAAGGTGGCCAATCCGGTCGTCGAACTCGACGGCGACGAGATGACCCGGATCATCTGGGCGGAGATCAAGAACAAGCTCATCCACCCCTACCTCGATCTCGACCTCGACTATTACGATCTCGGCGTCGAGCACCGCGACGCCACGAACGATCAGGTCACGGTCGATGCGGCCGAGGCGATCAAGCGCCACGGCGTCGGCGTGAAATGCGCCACGATCACGCCGGACGAGGCCCGCGTCGAGGAGTTCAAGCTCAAGGAGATGTGGCGCTCGCCCAACGGCACGATCCGCAACATCCTCGGCGGCGTCATCTTCCGCGAGCCGATCATCTGCAAGAACGTGCCGCGCCTCGTGCCGGGCTGGACCCAGCCCTTCGTCATCGGCCGCCACGCCTACGGCGACCAGTACCGCGCCACCGACTTCAAGGTGCCGGGCAAGGGCCGCCTGACGATCAAGTTCGAGGGCGACGACGGCACCGTCATCGAGAAGGAAGTGTTCAAGTTCCCGGACGCCGGCGTCGCGATGTCGATGTACAACCTCGACCAGTCGATCATCGACTTCGCCCGCGCCTCGTTCAACTACGGCCTCGCGCGCAAGTACCCTGTCTATCTCTCGACCAAGAATACCATCCTTAAGGTCTATGACGGCCGGTTCAAGGATCTGTTCCAGAAGGTGTTCGACGAGGAGTTCAAGTCGAAGTTCCAGTCGCTCGGGCTGGTCTACGAGCACCGCCTGATCGACGACATGGTGGCCTCGTGCCTGAAGTGGTCCGGCGGCTATGTCTGGGCGTGCAAGAACTACGACGGCGACGTTCAGTCGGACACCGCGGCGCAGGGCTTCGGCTCGCTCGGCCTGATGACCTCGGTGCTGATGACGCCGGACGGCCAGACGGTCGAGGCCGAGGCCGCCCACGGCACCGTGACGCGCCACTACCGCGAGCACCAGAAGGGCAAGGCGACCTCGACCAACTCGATCGCCTCGATCTTCGCCTGGACCCGCGGCCTGTCGCACCGGGCCAAGCTCGACGACAACGGCGCTCTGGCGAAGTTCGCCGCCACGCTCGAGAAGGTCTGCGTCGACACCGTCGAGGCCGGTCACATGACCAAGGATCTGGCGCTGCTCGTCGGCCCGGACCAGAAGTGGCTCACGACGAACGGCTTCCTCGACAAGGTCGATGAGAACCTGAAGGCCGCGATGGCGTAACGCCACCGCTCAACCCTCTCCCCTCCGCGGGAGAGGGTGCCCGCGGAGCGGGCGGGTGAAGGGAGCGACGGTTCAGCTTGGCCGCATTCGACGCGAACTCACCGGAAGCGTAGTTCCCCTCTCCCGCCTCGCATCCGCGAGGCACCCTCCCCCGCGGAGGGGGGAGGGTTTTGGGTGGCGGCGACGCGCTCCGTTTGGATGATCACTCCTTCGGGAACACGTCGCCCGCATTCGCCCTGCTCAGCGGCGTCGCGCCCGGCGCCACGCCGTTCTTCATCAGGATCCACGCCACGATCGGATCGAGCTGAGCGTCGGGCAGCGTGCCCGGCGCGTTCGGCGGCATGTTGGAAAAAATCCAGTCGCGGAGGTCCGAGACCGGCCGACCGCTCCACTTTGCCTTGAACGCCGCATCGACCAGCGACGCCCCGAGGGCGCCGGCCAGTTCCGGGCCGTGACACTCGGCGCAGTGATCGTTGTAGATCACGTGGCCGGCTTCCGCCTGTTGGCGGTCGAAGGGGCCGGAGGCGGCGTGCGCGGTGGTCGGGGATGTCGGACCGCCTAGGAAAATGACGACGGCGAGTACGGGGCCTCGGATGCCCCCGTAAACGGTCGAACGCATACGCCTTCCCTCCGATTCGCCTCCCGCATCTTATCCGGTTGATCGGGGCCTGATCCGCTCCACGCCGTCATCGCGAGGCGGAGCCGACGCGATCCAGGGCGCGACGTTTCCGGATGGGGCGCGAACGCACCGACGGAACGGTCCAGGCCTCCTCGGACAATGCGGAGCCCCGGATTGCTTCGGCTGCACCTCGCATTGGCGGCGCGGGTTGCCGGATCGGACGGCGTGCCGTGGCCGGTCGCGAACCGCCCTACCCGGCCTTCTTCGCCGCATTCCGCTTGCGCGTCTCGGCCGCCTTCTTCGCCGAGGCCGAGCGTTGCTCGGGCGTGCGGGAGGCCGAGGCCGTGCCGCCGGTGCGACCGCCCTTGTGGGCCGCGGGGTGGCCGGTCGCCTGGCCCCGGCCGGAGCCGCCGGGCTTCTTGCCGCCGCCGTCGTCCTTGTTGACGGTCGCCCAGGCGCGGGACTCCGCTTCCTTCTCCGGCACGCCGCGGGCCTCGTAGGATTCCGCGATGTGCTCGGCCTTGCGAACCTGCTTGTCCGTGTATTTCGACTTGTCGCCGCGGGCCATGTGACTCTCCCGTGATCGGCGCCGGTCAGGTCTTCGGCGCGTCGAGGACCGCCCTCACCCGCCGGATCAGGTCGGCCCGGCGGTAGGGCTTGTTCAGGATCTCGAACTCCGGACGCGGTAATCCGGTTCGCTCCAGCGACGCCTCGGCGTAGCCGGTGGTGAGCAGGACCTTGAGCGACGGGCGCCGCCGCCGGGCCTCGCGGGCGAGGCTGAGACCATCCATGCCGGGCATGATGAGGTCCGAGAAGAGGATGTCGATCTCGGGATGGTCGTCGAGGATTTCGAGCGCCTCGCGGCCGTGGCGGGCGAGCAGGGTGCCGTAGCCGTAATCGCGCAGGATCGCGCGGGCGAGTTCGGCGACGTCGGCCCGGTCGTCCACCACGAGGACGGTTTCGTTGCCCCGCTGCGGCTCGCCCGAGACGGGGCCGGGGGCCGGCGTCTCGGCGCCGGTTTCGTCGCTCGCCGGGAA
The DNA here is from genome assembly GCF_900114375.1 of Methylorubrum salsuginis. Taxonomy (GTDB): domain Bacteria; phylum Pseudomonadota; class Alphaproteobacteria; order Rhizobiales; family Beijerinckiaceae; genus Methylobacterium; species Methylobacterium salsuginis. The sequence goes on from NZ_FOSV01000005.1 coordinate 164,901, forward strand.
GAGGAGGCGCACGGTGGTGCCCTCCCCCTGGACCGATTCGATCTGCACGGTGCCGCCGGACTGCTTGGCGAAGCCGTAGACCATGGAGAGGCCGAGCCCCGTGCCCTTGCCCTCCTCCTTGGTGGTGAAGAACGGGTCCATCACCCGCGCCAGCACGTCGGAGGGGATGCCCGAGCCGGTGTCCGAAATCTCGACGGCGACGCAGCGCGACCCGCCGGGCGAACTCGGCTCGCGGTTGCGGGTCGCGATGGTGACGCGCCCGCCCTCCGGCATGGCGTCGCGGGCGTTGATCAAGATGTTGAGCAGCGCGACCTCGGCCTGGGTCGGATCGAGCCGGCAGGGCCACAGGCCGGGGGCGAGGTCGGTCTCGATGGTGATCGCCTCGCCCAGCGTGCGCCCGGCGAGCTGGCGCATCTCTTCGACGAGGGTATTGAGGCTGAGCGTGCGCCCTTCCAGCCGCTGCTTGCGAGCAAACGAGAGGAGCTGCGCCGTCAGGGTCGAGGCGCGCTCGGCGGCCTCGCGGATGTTGCCCACCGCGCGGCCCATCCGGGCGCGGTCGGCGTCGGGGCGCTCCAGATTGGTCGCGAGCGAATCGGCGTAACCGAGGATGACCTGGAGCAGGTTGTTGAAATCGTGGGCGATGCCGCCGGTGAGCTGGCCGAGCGCCTCCATCTTCTGCGCGTGGCTCAGCGATTCCTCGGCCTGCTTGCGCCGGGTGATGTCGAGCTGCGAGCCGAAGAAGTAAACGAGGTCGCCGGCCGCGTTGTAGACCGGGCTGACGAACAGGGCGTTCCAGAAGGCCGAGCCGTCCTTGCGGTGATTGATCAGCTCGATCGAGATGTCCTCTTCCCGCTCGATCGCCGCGCGCAGGCGGGCCTTGGCCTCGGCGTCGGTGTCCGGCCCCTGGAGGAAGCGGCAATTGCGGCCGACGACCTCCTCCTTCTCGTAGCCCGTCATCGTCAGGAAGGCTTGGTTGACGAAGACGATCGGCTGGTCGGGGAGGTTGGGATCGACCACCGTCATCGGCATGCGCGTCATCTCGACGGCCGCGAAGAAGATGCCGCTGCCCGATTCGAATTCGTGGCCGGCCAGCCCCGCCTCGACGCGCGGATGGACGTTGTGCGACGGCTTCTCGGGAATATCGGTCATCGACAAGCCGCCCTCCGGCACGGGGTCGCCGACGGGCCAATGCCGCCGGCACCCCTCTCCCGCATCTCATGACACGGCGGGCGCCGGAGGGTGAGTCCCCTCCGGCCCGCCGTGACGGTCTCAATCCTCCCGATCGATGCCGAAGCGCACGTTCTCGACGTTCGCCCGCTCGAAGGCCTGCATGACGTACTGGTACGAGCGCTCGGTGGCGCTGTGCTCGCCGTCCGGGCTCTCGTCGGGCTTGAGCACGAACATCAGCATCGAGCGGCCGGTGACCGAGTAGGTCTCGCCGACCTTGAAGCTCTCGACCTCCTGGTCGTCCGGCAGGTTGGTGTCGAGCAGCCGCGTCCAGGCGGTGCCGCCGGGCGTGTCCGGGAAGGTGAAGCCGACGACGTCGTGATAGGCGTTGTAGAACAGGAGCAGCGTCGCATCCTCGCCGCGGCGGTGGATGCCCGAGGCCTGTGCGCGCCCATCGAGCAGCACCGCGAGCGAGCGGGAATTGCCGTCGTTCCAGTTCTCCGGCGCCATCTCGGTGCCGGCGGGCGTCAGCCACGTCACGTCCTTGACGCCGAACTCCTCGTCGTAGGCCCCCGTCACGAAGCGCCCGCGCGAGAGCATCGGCAGGGCGTTGCGCAGCAGGATCAGGCGCTGGGTGAACTCGGCGAGGTCCCGCTCCTCCTCGCCGATGGCGCCCCAATCGACCCAGCTCACCTCGTTGTCCTGGCAATAGGCGTTGTTGTTGCCGTTCTGCGTGCGGGCGAACTCGTCGCCGGCGAGCAGCATCGGCGTGCCCTTCGACAGGAACAGCGTGGCCAGCAGGTTGCGCATCTGGCGCAGGCGAACCGAGCGGATGGCCGGATCGTCGGTCGGTCCCTCGACGCCGTAATTGTAGGACAGGTTGTGGCCGTGGCCGTCGCGATTGTCCTCGCCGTTGGCCATATTGTGCTTCTCGTTGTACGAAACCGTATCGTTCAACGTGAAACCGTCATGGGCGGTGATGAAGTTGACGGACGCCCAGGGCCGGCGACCGCGCTTGTTGAACTTGTCGGCGGATGCCGTGATGCGGGAGGCGAGCCCCGGCAACAGGCCGCCATCGCCCTTCCAGTAGCCGCGCACGTCATCGCGGAACCGGTCGTTCCACTCGGCCCAGCCGGGGGGGAAACCACCGACCTGATAGCCGCCGGGGCCGCAATCCCACGGCTCGGCGATGAGCTTCACGTCGTTGAGCACCGGGTCCTGGCGGCAGGTGTCGAGGAAGCCGCCGCCCTCGTCGAAGCCGTAGGGCTCGCGGCCGAGGATGGTGGCGAGATCGAAGCGGAAGCCGTCGACCCGCATCTCGGTCGCCCAGTAGCGCAAGCTGTCGGTGACGAGCTGCAGCACGCGCGGGTGCGAGAGGTTGAAGGTGTTCCCTGTCCCCGTATCGTTGATGTAGTAGCGCGGCTGGTTCGGGAGCAGGCGGTAATACGAGGCGTTGTCGACGCCCTTGAAGGAGAGCGTCGGGCCCTTCTCGTTGCCCTCCGCCGTGTGGTTGTAGACCACGTCCAGAATCACCTCGAGGCCGGCGCCGTGCATGCGCGCGACCATCTCCTTGAACTCGGAGAAGGCGAAGTCCGGCACCGCGGCGTAGCGCCGGGCCGGCGTGAAGAACGAGATCGTGTTGTAGCCCCAGTAATTGATGAGCCCCTTCTGCTGCAGGTAGTCGTCCTGCACGAAGGAATGCACCGGCAGGAGCTCGACCGAGGTGACGCCGAGGCTCTTTATGTAGTCGAGCACGGCCGGATGACCCATGCCGGCATAGGTACCGCGGTGCTTCTCCGGCACCGCCGGATGCAGCTTGGTGAAGCCCTTCACGTGGGTCTCGTAGACGATCGTCCGCTCCCACGGCACGCGGGGCTTCTCGTCCCGGCCCCAGGTGAAGGCGGGGTCGATCACGCGGGAGCGGCGGGTGTAGGGGGCGGAATCGCGCTCGTCGAAGGTCAGGTCGTCGCCGGTCTCCATCTTGTAGCCGAACAGCGCCGGGTTCCACTGGATCGTGCCGACGAGTCCCTTGGCATAGGGGTCGATCAGCAGCTTGTTCGGGTTGAAGCGGTGTCCGGCCTCGGGCTCGTAGGGGCCGTGGACGCGGTAGCCGTAGATCGTGCCCGGCCGGGCGTCGGGCAGGTAACCGTGCCAGACCTCGTCGGTGTATTCGGGGAGCTCGATCCGCTCGATCTCCTTCTCGCCCGCATCGTCGAACAGGCACAGCTCGACCTTGGTGGCGTGGGCCGAGAACAGGGCGAAGTTGACGCCGCGCCCATCCCAGGTGGCGCCGCGGGGATGGGGCGAGCCCTCGCGAATGCGCGAGCGCGCCACGCGCACCTTGGGGCTCGCAATCCTGTCCTGATCGGGCATCTTCATTCCAATTGATGATCGGGGCGGGCCCGGCGGTGGCCCGGTCGCGACTCTGAACGTTCACGCAACGGTGAAGCTCCACCGCAACGCGGCATGATCGCAATTATTTCCGCATGCCCGTCCCTCCGATCGCCGATTCGGGCATGATGCGGGCCGCTCGGCCCGGCCGGGACGAAACTCCGGGGGCGGGCAGGCGTTTCTGGCCGCATCGAAGCAGGGACGGCCGAGCATGGGCGAAGACGGAACCGAGCGGCGGGTGAACCCCAGGGCGATCGCCGAGCGCCACGGCGTGAGCGCGGAGGCAGTCGAGCATCTCGCCCGCGCGCTGGCGACGGGGCACGGCAACATGGCCCAGTTCGACCATCCCGAACTGGGCGGCCTCGGCCAATGGTCGCGCGGCGGCATGATCATGGTCGGGCGGATGAACGACCACGCGCTCAAGGCGCGGGTCGATGCGCTCTGCACCGAACTCGCCGCCACCCTGCCCCTGCCCGAGACGCACGGGGTGCCGGGCGCCGGCAATTGGTGGCCCGACGGGCTCGGCGTGCCGTCGAGCGTCGGGGCGCAGGACGGGACCCGCTACGCCTTCTTCCCGGCGAGCCGGCGGCTCGCCGTCGAGACCGGCGGGCAGATCAAGCTCTACGATCTCGGCGAGCGGGTCGTGACCGGCGTGTCGCAGCAGCAGGGCGCGGGCGGTTCGTTCCGGTTCAGCGGCCCGGCGGGCAGTTTCGCCCTGGACGACCTGACGCCGGTCGAAGCCGCGGCGCAGGCGGAGAACGCGACCCCGCCGGTGCCGGCCGAACCGTCTCCGGCGCCCCCGCCCGAGCCGGCCCTCGCCCCGCATCCGGAGCCGCCGTCGCCACCTCGGGCCGCCGCATCGCCGAGCGGCGCCGACGAGATCCTGACCATCCTGGAGCGGCTGGCCGAACTCCACCGCAAGGGCGTGCTCACCGACGCCGAGTTCGCGCAGAAGAAGGCGGAGCTGCTGGCCCGGCTCTGAAACGCCGAGGCTCAGCGCTCGCCGCGGGCCAGCACGGCCCCGGTATAGGTCTCGGCCACCTCGCAGAAGGGCACGCCGCCGGCGGAGAGGACGGCCTCCACGGAGAAGAGCGGCGCGTCGGGGCCGGGCACGATCCCCTCCCCCGGTCGCCACAGCATGCGGAGCGACAGGTTGCGGCGGCTCGGGTTCAGCGGGCGCACCACGCGGCCGAACGGCGCTTGGCTGCCGTCGAGGGCGGCGTTCATCTCGGGCGTCAGCCGGCCGGGCACGTACCAGTTGTCGGCTTCCGACAGGACGTGGCTGCCGCAGGTGAGCCGGACCCGGCGGTAGCGCACGGTCTCGTCCGGGCCGACCGCGAGGCGCTCGCGCTGAAGCGGGCTCGGCGCCTTGTCGATGCTGGGCACGCGCACGGCGACGATGCGGGGATCGGCGGACAACCCGCGCTCGGCGCACCACGCCTCCAGCACGGCGGTGGCGCTCGGCGCGGCCAGCAGACGGGCGCTGAGGGTCTCGATCACCGCGCGCGTCCCGGCCTCATCCTGCGCCTCTCGTCGGATTTCCTGCGGCTGCGCCTCAGCCGGCGGCGAGAGGGCACCGGCCGTCGCGAGTCCCGCCATCAACATCCTGGCCGCCGCATCCATGGTGCAGCGCATACGTTGCCGGGGCGGAAAGGTCCATCGCGGCGAGCGCAAGGCAGGTGCGGAAACGAAGAAGCCGCCCAAAGGCGGCTTTCTGCGAAGGAAATGTTTGGTGGAGCCTAACGGGATCGAACCGATGACCTCTTCCATGCCATGGAAGCGCTCTCCCAGCTGAGCTAAGGCCCCAAACCATCTCGCCAGGACCGCTGGAGGTCTCGGCAAGGTCTTATCGTCAACGTACCAAGTGTAGAGGGATGGTGGAGCCTAACGGGATCGAACCGATGACCTCTTCCATGCCATGGAAGCGCTCTCCCAGCTGAGCTAAGGCCCCAACCTCTCTCGCCGAACCGCTGGAGGTTTCGGCGACGTCTTGGCCGCGGGTGGTGCCCGCCGCTGACGAGCGGTTCTATAAGCGCAGGTTCGGGCGGACTCAAGCCCCTCCGGCCCCGCGAACCCGCTTTTTTGCCGCCTCCCGAAGCGGGCGCTCAGATGCCCGCGTACCACGAGAAGCCGAGTTGGGAGACCATGCTGCCGCGGCCCTGACCGATCCCGGAGACGCGGTCGGTCGCCTCGATGCTGGCGAGGTATTTGAGCGACTTGTAGCCGAGCTGGCGCTCGACCCGCAGCCGCACCGGGGCGCCGTGGGCGACGGGCAGGTCGCCGCCGTTCATGCCGTAGGCCAGGATCGTCTGCGGATGGAGCGCGTCGAACAGGTCGTAGCTGTCCCACCAGCCGTCGACGGTGCGGATGACGATGAAGCGGGCCTCGGGCTTGAGGCCGCAGCTCGCCAGCACGTGCGACAGGGGAACGCCGGTCCAGCCGCCGATGGCCGACCAGCCCTGCTCGCAGGAATGCAGAGTCACCTGGGTGCGCGCCGGCATCGCCTTGAGCGCGGCGAGCGAGAACGCGGTCGGGCGCTCGACGAGGCCGCTCACCGGCAGGCGCCAATCGGAAAAGCCGGTCGCCTTCGAGCGGCGGTAATCGGGATTGTCCGGATCGGTGGTGTTGATCGTCGGGAAGATCTTGGAGATCGCCTCGGGCGGAAATTCGCGGGCGAGCGGCTGATCGCGCAGCAAGAAGCGTTGGGTGGCGAGCGTCAGGGTGTCGCTCAGGCCGTAGAGGCCGGGACGGCTCGGGCCGCCCTCGATCGGTTCGCAGCCGCCGAGCCAGGGCGCGAGGCCGAGCGTCGAGGCGCCGACGAGCCAGCCGCGCCGGGAGATGTCGGCCATCACGTCTCCTCCGTGGTGCGGCCGGTGCGGCCGGTGATCATGCCCCGCAGCAGCCGGAGCGGGCGGTTGGCGGCGACCTGCCAGAGATGCACCAGCAGGAACGCCACGAGCAGGGTGGCGGCCAGGAAGTGGACCGTGCGGGCCGATTGGCGCCCGCCGAACAGCGTGAACAGCTCCGGATAGGCGGCGGTGACGCCGGGCGACATCGTCAGCCCCGAGAGCAGCATCACCGGCGCCAGCACCAGCAGCACGGCGAGATAGGCGAGCTTCTGCAGGGCGTTGTAGCGCTCCCGCCCCGAGGCCGGCACCGGCGGGCGGAGGCGGAGATGCGCGCGCAGCTCGCCGGCCAGATGACCGGGGCGGAGTTGGTCCCGCTCCGGCGCGAGTCGGCGGAACAGGTGACCGCTGACCAGCGCCGCCGCGAGATAGAGCGCCCCGCTCAGCACGAAGATCCAGGCCGCGAGGAAGTGAAGGTTGCGACCCCAGCCGGTCTGTTCGAGGTTGACCGGCAGCGGCAGGACGATCCAGGCCGGCGCGTCGTTGGCGCCGGTCTCGCCCCAGAACAGCCGGGGCAGGGCCAGCAGGATCGCGACGCCGCTCACGCCAAGCGCCACGAAGGCGCCCGCGCCGACCCAATGGGTCAGGCGCACCCAGAGCGGATGGCGCACAGGCTCAACCGGCCTCATGGCCGGACCGCAGCACGTCGAGGCGGTAGTGGTCGCGACGCGCCCGCGTCAGCGGGCGGCTGAACGGCGCGGCCCCGGCGACGAAGCCCTCCACCGCCTCGTCGCCGGAGAGCGGATAATCGGTCACGCCGGTCCAGTGCACCAGCACGCAATCGCCCCCCGGCCTCAGGCTGCGTCCGACCTGGGCCACCAGGCGGGCGAGGTCGTCGCGGTCGAGGAAGTAGAGCACCTCCGACAGGACGATGAGGTCGAACCGGCCTTCGGGCCAGACCGTCGGCACGGCGCCGACGACGAACTCGATCCGCGGATGGTCGGCGCAGCGGGCGCGGGCCGCCTCGATCGCCGAGGGGGCGATGTCCAGGGCCACGAGGTCGGCGCAGCGATCGGCCAATTGCCGGGTGAAGACGCCGATGGAGCACCCGACCTCCAAGGCGCGGGCGTAGCGCGGCTGCGGCAGGGCCCGGAGCGTCGCCGCGTATTTCTCCCGCTCGTAGTCGCTCGAAGTGAAGCGCCACGGGTCGGGGTTCGAGGCGTAGAGATCGACGAAGTAGCGCGCCGGCAGGGTCTGGGCGTGGCGCAGGCTCATGGCTCCGCCCCCCAGAGCCCGTGCAGGGGCGCGTCCGCCTCCAGCACGTGCGCGGCCATGCCGGTCAGGGCGAAATCCGGTGCGGGCTGGCGCAGATAGGTCGCCAGATCGCGCATCTGCGCCTCCAGCGGATGGTCGTCGAGGAAGCCCGCGAGGCCGACCGAGCGCTGGGCGAGCGTCAGCACGTCGAGCCCGGCCTGATCGACCGCGGCGCGGGCGAGGTTGACGCAGGCCACGACGCGATCCGGTGACAGCGCCTCGGCGGCGGCGGTCTCGGCCGCCTGCGCGACGAGCAGGCGGCAGGATTCCAGTGCGATCAGGCTGCGCCCGAACCGGGCCTGCTGATGCGGGTCGCCGCCGCGGCCGGTCGTCCGCATGTGAGTGCGGAAGGTCTCGACCACGGCCTCCATCCCGCCGAGCTGCACCGCGAGGAAGCGCCACGCGCCGGCAAAGAAGAACGGCTGGCGAAAATAATCGTCGGGGGCTCCGACCACCGCCCCGTCGCTCGACCCCAGACCGGTGAAATCGACGGTGCCGGTCGCGGTCGCGCGCATGCCGTGGACGCGCCATTCGCCGAGATCGGCCCGCTCGCCGGCCTTCATCCGCATCACCAGCATCAGGCTGCGCCCATCGGGGGCGCGCGCGGTGACGAGCGGGCGCGTCACGAAGCCGGCGCCCGAGGCGAAGCTCTTGGCACCGTGGAGCCGCCCGACGGCGTCGAGCGTCAGGCCGTTCTCCTTCGGCTCGGTGTTCCAGACGCCGAACAGGTGGCCGTCGAGGGCATCGCGGGCGAGTGCCGCGCGGGTCTCCGGATCGGCGTAGCGCAGCACGAGCGCCAGCGCGTTGACGTGGCCCTCGTAGATCCGGCCCACCGGCAGGCTGTCGCGGCCGACCTGGGTCAGGAGCCGGCGCAGGTCGCCGACGCGCTCCGGCGCGCACAAATCGTCGCCGCCGAGCGCCTCGGGCAGCGGCGCGGCGAGCCGGCCGTTGCGCCGCAGCCGCTCGATCGCGACGAGGGGAAAGGCATCGTCGCGCGCGGCCTCGGACGGGGACGACACGAGGTGAAGGGGAGAATGGGCAGACAAGAAGGGCTCGCGCGTGGCGGGCCGGCTCCGACGCGGCCGTCCGCAGAACCAGCAAACGTTTGTTCGCGCCCCGCGTTCAACCGAGCAGTGCGGATGTTGCGCCGCTTTGCACGGGAATCCGCTCGTTTCGCCGAACGGGCGGCGGGGGACGGTGAATCCCCCTTAACCCTTCCCCCCGAAAGCTGCCGCGCGCGATTCGCGAGCGAGGGACGGCCGGCGGCGATGACGGGTGACGGATTCGAGGCCCGGCGCGACCGGGTGCTGGCCGGGGTGACGGCGCTGGCGGGGGCGGCCCTTCTCGCCCTGCTCGTGCTGCGCGGCGGGCTGAAGGATGCCGGGCTCAACTCGCACGGGGCGCTGGCCGACGCCTTCCTGCACGGGCGGCTCTGGATCGAGCGCTGCCCGGAAATCGACTGCGCGCTCTTTCAGGGCCGCACCTACGTCATCTTCCCGCCCCTGCCCGCTGTGGTGGCGATGCCGTTCATCGCGCTCTTCGGATTTCCCGGCTTCAAGGGCTTCGTCTTCCTCGGCCTCGCGCTCGGCGGCTTGAGCCTTCTCGCCTGGCGGTCGATTCTGCGGACGCTGGGCGTCGCGCGCGCCGACGCGCTCTGGCTTCTCGCGGCCCTGGCCTTTGCCAGCCCGCTCTATCAGGTGACGCTGCGGGCCGACGGCGTGTGGTTCTACGCGCAGACCGTCGGCTTCCTGATGGTCAGCCTGAGCCTGTGGGCCGCGATCTGCCGGCAATCCCTGCCGCTGGCGGGCCTGTTCGTCGGCCTCGCCTTCCTGTGCCGGCAGATGGCGATCTTCTATCCGCTGTTCCTGCTGGTTCTCTGCCTCCCGCGGGAGCGCCCGCTGTCGGAGAGTCTCCGGACGATGGTGAAGCCGGTGCTGCTGGCCGGCATCCCGGTGGCGGCGGCGCTCGCGGTCTACTTCGCCTACAACGCCGCCCGCTTCGGCAGCCCGACCGAGACCGGTTACGGTTTCATCCATAACCCGGACCAGACGAGCTTCATCTGGCACCGCATCCGCGAGACCGGCCTGTTCTCGCGGGACTACCTCCTGTTCAACACCCTCTACCTGTTCCTGCAGGGACTGCATTTCGAGTTCGGCGGCCCGGGGCTCACGACGCTCGCCGGCTTCGACAAGGCCGGCACCGCGCTGCTGGTGGCGAGCCCCTGGGTGCTCCTGGCCTTCTACGCGCGGCTCGACCGGGTGTTCGCGGCGGGCGCCGCGGTGATCGCGCTCATCGCCGGCATCACCCTGTTCTATCACTCGAACGGCGCCGAGCAGATCGCGACCCAGCGCTACACCCTCGACTGGCTGCCGATCCTGATCGTGCTGATGGCGCGCGGCTCCCGCCCCCCGGCCTTCGCGGCGCTGCCGCTCCTCGTCACCTGGGGCGTGGCGGCCAACCTCGCGGTGCTCGCCGTGCTGGCGGTCTACAAGGTCTGAGGCGTCCCTCCGAACGTCAGCAGGCGGTGGCCGAAATAGTTGGCGACGGCGCCGACCCCGATGCCGACGCCGTGGCCGAGCGCCTCCGCCGCGGCCCGCGGCAGGCCCGGCACCATCGCCCCGAGCACGGCGACGAGACCGGCGCTGACGGCGAGCACCACACCCATGCCGACCATGTTCACCGCCAGGAACACCGGCAACTGGCCGCGCACCGAGCCGGCTTGCGCGCCGCGGAACACGAAGCGGCGGTAGAGCCAGAAGCCCGCCGCCATGCCGATGGCGTAGGCGAGGATCAGCGCCGCCTCGAACGGGAAGGCCAGCGAGAGGAGGATGCGGGCCAGCCAGTTGATCGCCGCCGCCGAGCCCCCCGCGATCAGGAAGCGGACGACCTCGCCGTCGGTCCCGCGGTTCGTCGCGCGCGCCATCACAGCCCCCATCCGGCGACGAGCCCCTGCGGCAGGCCGAAGGCGGCGATGCCGAAGGCCAGGCCGGCGATCCCGGCGAGCGCGAGGCTCGGCCGGTCCTTGACCGCGAAGGCGACCGGATCGTCGTGCAGTTCGTCGCGGCCCGCGAGCAGCCAGACCCGGCCCATGAACAGCACCAGCACCATCGGGAAGGCCCACAGGGCCAGCGGCGCCGCCAGAGCCGCGTGGCGGAACGCCTCGTTGGCGAGATAGAGGATGAATATGACGACGCTGGCGAGCCCCGCCGCGATGCCGAAGGCCAGCACCACCGGCTCGTCGGCGCTCTGATAGCCCCGCCCCGACAGCTTGCCCGAGCGCCCGCGCTTGGCCGCGCCGCGCAGTTCGGTCTGCCGCTTGGCGAAGGAGAGCGAGGTGAACAGGAACATCGAGAAGGTCAAAAGCCAGGGCGACCACGCCACCCCCACCGCCGCGACGCCCACGGCGATGCGCAGGGTGAACAGGCCGCCGAGCGTCAGCGCATCGAGCATCGGCACCCGCTTGAGCCAGGCGGAATAGGTCAGCGTCAGCGCCAGATAGGCGAGCACGCCGACGAGCACCGCCGGGCCCGCCGCGAAGGCCACGGCGAGCCCGCCCGCGAGGCCCAGGATCGTGGCGGCGATCCCGGCCGAGAGCGGCAGCCGTCCGCTCGCCAGCGGGCGCTCGCGCTTCGACCAGTGGGCGCGGTCGTGCGGCAGATCGAGCAGGTCGTTCAGGAGATAGCTCGCCGAGGCGACGAGGCCGAGCGCCAGGAAGGCGGCGAGCGCCAGCCCCCAGGCCGCCGGATCGCCGGCCCGACCGCCCAGCACCAGCGGCAGGAAGACGAGGCCGTTCTTGGCCCATTGGTGCAGCCGCAGACCCTTCGTCAGGGCGCGAAGCCGCGACGCGGCGGGAAATTCCCGAACCGGCTTGCCCAGAGCCCGTGCCGCCCGTGCGACGCCGCCCGGCGCCTCGACGACGATGAGGCTGCGCGCCCGCGCCCAGACCGGCAGGTCGGCCGCCGAATTGCCGGCATAGTCGAAGCCCTGCGGATAGAGGCTCGCGAGTTGGGCCGCCTTCGCCTCGCCCTTGAGGTTCCTCACCCCGTCGCTGGCCACCACCCGGTCGAAGACCGGGAAGGCCTGCATCACCTTGAGCGCCATCAATTCGTCGGCGGCGGTGGCGAGCACGATCTCGCGGCCCGCCGCCCGCTCGGCCTCGATATGGGCCAGGAGCGCGGCGTTGGCCGGCATCGTCGCGATGTCGAGCACCGCCCGCTCGGCGACCTTGCGCTTGAAATACGCCTTTCCGCGCGGCAGCCACAGCAGCATCGCGAGGACCATCAGGAGGTTCCGCCGCAGCAGCGACACCGCGCCCTCGAGCAGCAGGTCGGTGCGCAGCAGCGTGCCGTCGAGATCGATCACCAGCGGCACCGGCTTCGGGCCGGCGGTCGGGGTCGGGGGGGAGGCGGGCGTCTCCGCCCGTCGAACGCTCGCGATGGCCATGCTGCCCGCCTGTCCTCTGCGGCGGCTCGGCCTGTCGACCGCCGCCTCGTCTCGGATCGATGTTCCGGCGGGCGCGACTTCACGGCGGTTAAATCGGCGGGGATGGGCAGCGCGGATACACGGTTTCCGTCGGTCGTGCTTGCGCGATACGAGCGGATTTCCGTCGAATTTTACCGGTTCGTCTCGGGTCAACCGCGACAGGTCGCAAGGCCGCGCGATCGGAGACGGAAGACGCCGGTCCCTTCCGCATAAGGGGAGGAGCGTGCCTCACCCTGACCGTAAGGCCCCCTGAACCCAAGCGGCACGGAACCGGACCGACGCTCCTGTTGCGTGCATCCGGCGGACGCCCGCCGCCCCGCCGTCTCGGAGGCAATCGGCGATGGGCCGGGATCGTCGCCGATCGGTCTTATTCGGAGTCCCGCACCGCGAAGGAGCGCGCCAGCTGCCGCGCGCTGTCGAGCTGAGCCTCCAGCGCCTCCGTCACCAGGGCGAAGTGCTCCCGCTCGGCGGCGTTGCTCGTGCCCCGGGCCAACTCTCCCAGGATCCGGGAGAAGTCGCGCCCCAGTTCGTCGATGGCACGGGTCGGCTCCGCGCGGGAGCGTTCGAGCGAGTGCTGCACCAGCAGCATCTTCACGAGCTGCTGCGTCGCGCTCAGCTCCGCTTCGAGCGTGGCCAGCACCGCCTCGATCCCCTCGCTCATGCCGCTCATGCTCCTCGTTGCCCGACACCCGCTATAGCGCAGCGTCCCGCGCATCGCCGCACGGCTCGCCGCGCCGCTTGTGGAGCGGAAGGCTTCTGGGCTAACCCTCCGCCCCTTCCCCCGCCCACACCATCCCCGGACCCGTCCGACGCCATGGTAGCCCAGAACCGCGACGCGGCCGCGCCGAAAACCATCCTCGAAAGCCTCGCCGGTACCCGCGTGCTGGTGATCGAGGCGCGCTACTACGAGGACATCGCCGACGAACTCCTGTCGGGGGCCCGCGCCGCCATCGAGGCGGTCGGCGCCGAGGCGCATGTCTTCACCGTGCCGGGCGCCCTCGAAATCCCGGCCGCGCTGGCGATCCTGCTCAAGGCCGGCGAGCGCCGGGGCGAACCCTACGACGCGGCGGTGGCGCTCGGCTGCGTCATCCGCGGCGAAACCGGCCATTACGACATCGTCGCGGGCGAGAGCGCCCGCGCGCTGATGGACCTGTCCGTCGCCGAGCGGCTGCCGCTCGGCAACGGCATCCTCACCGTCGAGACCATGGAGCAGGCGCTGGTGCGCGCCCGGGTCTCCGAGATGAACAAGGGCGGCGGCGCGGCGGAGGCGGCCTTGAGCCTCGTCGCGATCAAGCGCGCCGCCAACCTGGAAACCACCCGATGAGCCAGCCCGCCGAGACCCCGGCCGCGCCCGAAACCACGGCTGAAGGCAGCTCCAGGCCGAAGCCCGCTCCCTTGAGCCTGCGCAAGGGCGCGCGCCTCGCTGTGGTGCAGGCGCTCTACGAGATGGAGATCTCGGACAAGGGCGTGATCGAGGCCCTGGCCGAATTCGAGGCCTTCTGGATCGGCCAGGAGGTCGACGGCGTCGTCCATCCCCCGGCCGAGACCGCCTTCTTCCGCGACGTGCTGCGCGGGGCGGTCGAGGAGCAGCGCGCCATCGATCCGAAGCTCGACGCGGCCCTCTCCAAGGGCTGGCCGCTGCGCCGCCTCGAGGTCGTCCTGCGCGCGATCCTGCGCGCGGGCGCCTACGAGCTGCTGTTCCGCCGCGACGTGCCGGCCCGTGCGGCGATCTCCGAATATGTCGACGTCGCCCACAGCTTCTATGCCGGCGACGAGCCGGGCATGGTCAACGCCGTGCTCGACCGGATCGGCCGCGAGGCCCGCTCGACCGAGTTCGGCATCCCGGCCGCGCCGAAGAAGGCCTGACGATCCGTGGCGCGCGCCGGCGAAGAAGCCCTGATCGCGCGCTACTTCGCCCCGCTCAGCGGCCCCGGCGCCGAGGGTCTGCGCGACGACGCCGCCAGCCTCACCCCCTCCCCCGGCCACGACCTCGTGCTGACGGCGGACGCGGTGGTGGCGGGCGTCCACTACTTCCCCGACGATCCGCCGGGCTCGATCGCGGTCAAGGCGCTCGGCGTCAATCTCTCGGACCTCGCCGCCAAGGGCGCCGTGCCCCGCGGCTTCCTGTTGACGCTCGCGCTTCCCGACGACTGGACGGAAGCTTGGCTTTCCGCCTTCGCCGAGGGCCTGGGCGCGTCCTCCCTCGAACACGGCTGCCCGCTTCTGGGCGGCGACACCGTCCGCTCGGGCGGACCGGCGCTGATCGGCGTCACGGCGTTCGGCGAACTGCCGGCCGGCACCATCGTGCGGCGGCAGGCGGCGCGGGCCGGCGACCGGCTCTGCGTCAGCGGCACCATCGGCGACGCGGCTCTGGGCCTCGCCCTGCGGCTCGCGCCGGACGAAGCGCTCGATCCGGCGCATCGGGAGGCCCTGCGCGACCGCTATCTCCATCCTCGCCCGCGGCTGGCCCTGGCACCGGTGCTGCGGGCCCATGCCCGCGCCGCCATGGATATCTCGGACGGCCTCGTCGGCGACCTGACCAAGATGCTCTCCGGCACCGGGCTGACCGCGCGGATCGAGGCGGCACGGGTGCCGCTGTCCCCGGCCGCGCGGGCGGCTATCGCCCGCGATCCGGCCCGCCTCGCCACGGCGCTGACCGGGGGCGACGATTACGAGATCCTTTGTGCGGTGCCGCCCGAGGCGCTGCCGGCCTTCCTCGCCGAGGCCGCCCGCGTCGGCGTGCCGGCGGCCGAGGTCGGCATCGTAGAGGCGGGCGCGGCGCCCCCGCGCGTGCTCGACGTCGCCGGCACGGCGATGGCATTCGCGGCGGGCTCGTTCAGCCACTTCTAAGCTTCCGCGGTCGACAGGCCGCCCGGCGCGGCCGCCTCGGTGCCGACCGTGGTGACGGCAACCCACGATCCTCTCCGGCGCCGGAGATCCGGGTCCGTGCCGACTGGGCGATCAATCCCGGATCGTTGTCCGATTGAGGACCAACGGTCACGTCGCGCAGGATGAACCGATGGGGCGGCATGGCGATGACGTCTGCCGCCTTGAGTTCGCGCGCCGCGGATCGCCCGCCGCACGCGCGTGAACGCGTCGGCGACTCTGAGCATCCGGAACTTGCGCCGGTTATGGGGGCGCGCCTCGATGAAGTCGGAGGACCGGACGTGATCGCGATGCGCCGCGGCGAGCGATGCTGCCCGGGCGCGGCAGGTCCGGCACTCTGACCTCTTCACCGTCTCGACGCTGCGCTCGCGTTGCGGTGCCGGCGGGCTTGCGCGTAAGAGGCCTGACGAAATGTCCGTTCGCCGTCGGTTGCCTCGTCCGGCGCGGCGTGGCGGGCGCTTTGCGAGAGACAATCAGGCCACGGCGATGACCGACCATCCGACCCCCGAGGGCCTGCCGCCGATCTCCGGCGCCCCGGCCCGTCCGCGCCTCGTGCTGGCCTCTGCCTCGCCCCGGCGCCTCGCCCTGCTCCAGCAGGTCGGGATCGAGCCGGACGGGCTGCTGCCCGCCGACATCGACGAGACGCCGCGCAAGTCCGAATCCCCCCGCGAACTCGCCCGGCGCCTCGCCCGCGAGAAGCTCGAGGCGGCCCAGGCGGCCGCGCGGCGGCGCGAAGACCTGCAAAGCGCCTATCTGGTCTCCGCCGATACGGTGGTGGCGGTCGGCCGGCGGGTTCTGCCGAAGGCCGAGACCCTCGACGAGGCCGCCGATTGCCTGCGCCTGCTCTCGGGCCGGGCGCACCGGGTCTATACCGGCGTCTGCGTGCTCTCGGCCAAGGATCGGCTGCGCGAGCGCATGGTCGAGACGCGGGTGCGCTTCAAGCGCCTCTCCAACCGGGAGATCGAGGGTTACCTGTCCTCCGGCGAGTGGCGCGGCAAGGCCGGCGGCTACGCCATCCAGGGGCTCGCAGGGGCCTTCGTGGTGAAGCTCGTCGGCTCCTACAGCGCCGTCGTCGGCCTGCCGCTCAATGAGACCATGAGTCTGCTCGAAGGCGAAGGCTTTCCCGTGCGCGGAGCCTGGGGCGCGGCGTCGTGAGCGCGGCCCGCCCCGAGACCCCGCCGGCTTGCCCGATCTGCGGCCGCCCGGCGAACCCCGAGACCAAGCCGTTCTGCTCGCCGCGCTGCGCCGATATCGATCTCGGCCGCTGGCTCGGCGAGCGCTACGCCATCCCCGGCCCGCCGGACGAGAACACCCTGCCCCCGATGCCGGACGGCGACGACGACCGCTCCCGCTGAGGCCGTCGCACGTTCGTCAAAAAACCCGCTTCCGACCTGCAAAACGAGGCTGGACAGGACCGGAGGCCTTCCTTATACCCCCGCTCGTCGCCAGCGCACAGCGCAGCGGCCGATGCCCAGGTAGCTCAGTTGGTAGAGCATGCGACTGAAAATCGCAGTGTCGGCGGTTCGACTCCGTCCCTGGGCACCATAGCTTCGCCGGATCAGTCGATCGGCCATCTCTGACCTTCGAAAATCTATAGACGCTGCGCCTGGGCGCTCGCTCGGACTGGCGAGGAGCTGCGTGCCGCGGCCGGTTGCCTCGTCGGCGACCCTCTCGGAACATGGTGCCGCGCCGCCGCTTCCCACCCCGCCGAACTGGCATAGGACAGCCTCCGGGGATGAGCATGGCCAAGGACGTGACGACCTATACGCTCAAGCAAGCGCTCGCCGCACGGGTGGACGATCACATCGAGATCGCCGTGGAGGCCGAAGACGGCACGACGTTCAAGATCCGGGCGAGTTCCGAACAGCTCGACGCGCTGACCGGCGATCTGGAGACGATCCTCGACGGCGACGCCGCAGGCGACGACGCCTGACCTAGAGCATCGTCCCGAAAGGTGGTGTCCGGCTTTCGGAAAAAGACGATGCGACACAAGAATATAGAGCATCGTCCGGGATCCGATATCCAGGACGATGCTCTAGGCAGGCGGGCCCGCGGCCGAGCCCGCCGCCGCTGAGCCGGGTTTCCGGAGCCGGTTCTCGGAAAACACCGATGCGGCACGGGGACCGAGCGTTTCGTGCGGAATCCGGGATCGCCGCACGAAACGCCCATGACGGCGGCGCGCGCGGCCCCGGCCCGTCGGCGGCCTGTGCCCCGCCGGACGTCGCGGGGCGTTCCGTGCCAAAAGGGGTCGTCCGGGTCGGGACGGGCGTCCCAGGAGGCGGGACAGCCCGCGTCCCGCCCTTGCCTTCGCGGGGGGGCTTCGCCAAGCTGTGCAGCCCCTCCCCGCTCGGGCCCTCGGGCCGGGTCTCCGGCGGGCGGGCTTCGTTGCGAGAGATCACGGGTTTGTCGATGAGAGTCACTGTCGAGCGCGCGGCCCTCCTCAAATCGCTCGGCCACGTGCACCGGGTGGTGGAGCGGCGCAACACCATCCCGATCCTCTCCAACGTCCTGTTGCGCACCGCCGAGAACGGCCTGCAGCTCAAGGCGACCGACCTCGACATCGAGGTGACCGAGACCGTGCCGGCGGACGTGCTGGACGCGGGCGCCACCACGGTGCCGGCCCACGTCATCTACGACATCGTCCGCAAGCTGCCCGACGGCGCGCAGGTCTCGCTCGAGACCTCCGGCGAGACCGGGCAGATGACGATCCGGTCCGGCCGCTCGCGCTTCGCGCTCGGCGCCCTGCCCGAGGGCGATTTTCCCGATCTCGCCGCGGGCGAGCTGCCGCATTCCTTCTCGATTCCGGCTGCCGAGCTGAAGCTGCTGATCGAGAAGACCCAGTTCGCGATCTCGACCGAGGAGACGCGCTACTACCTCAACGGCATCTATCTCCACACCGTGGAGGTCGAGGGCGAGGCCAAGCTCCGCGCGGTCGCCACCGACGGGCATCGTCTGGCCCGCGTCGAGACGACGGCGCCCGAGGGCAGCCGGGGCATGCCGGGCATCATCGTGCCGCGCAAGGCGGTCGCCGAGATCATCAAGCTCGTGGACGACGGCGGCGAGAGCGTCGAAGTCGAAATCTCGCCGGCTAAGATCCGCCTCACCTTCGCGGGCGGCGTGACGCTGATCTCGAAGCTGATCGACGGCACCTTCCCGGACTACCAGCGCGTCATCCCCACCGGCAACGACAAGCGCCTGACGGTGGAGCGCGACGCCTTCGCCCGCGCGGTCGACCGTGTCTCGACCATCTCGTCCGAGCGCGGGCGCGCCGTGAAGCTGTCGGTGATGGAGGGGCGTCTCGCCCTCTCGGTGACCAACCCGGATGCCGGCTCGGCGACCGAGGAGCTCGACGCCGACTACGAGGCGTCGGCCCTCGATATCGGCTTCAACGCCCGCTACCTCCTCGACATCACCGCCCAGCTTCAGGGCGACACCGCCCTGTTCAAGCTCGCCGATCCGGGTTCGCCGACCCTGATCCAGGACCGCGAGGGCGCGCCCGCCCTCTACGTGCTGATGCCGATGCGGGTGTGAGGCCTCGCGCCTCCCTCGCGCTCGGCCGGCTGAACCGCTAGATTGCCGGGGCAGAGGGAGCCCATGTCCGAGCCCGTCGTCCTCATGGAACACGCGGCCTTCGACGATCTCGGCGCGGCCGAGCGCGATCCTTCGACCGACGCGCTTGCCGCGCTGCGCGCGATCTGGGCCGAAGGCGTCGCGTCGGGCGATCACCGGCCGGTCGACGATGTGCTCGATGTGCTTGCCGCGCGTTACGATGCCATGCAGATGAAGGCGCCGTGAGCCGGTCGTCGTCGTGCCGATGTCCTGATCGATCGCGTCCTCCACTCCGCCTGGGATCGGTCCGGCCCCCTGCCGTATGAATGAAGCCCCACCTCCGGCGACGCGCCTCACCCGTCTGATCGCCCGCGACTTCCGCAACCATGTCGATCTCGACCTCTCGACCGCGCGTCGCTTCGTGGCGCTCGTCGGCGAGAACGGGGCGGGCAAGACCAACGTGTTGGAGGCGGTCTCGCTGTTCTGCCCCGGCCGGGGCCTGCGCCGGGCCGACCTCGCCACCATGGCCCGCACCACCGGCCCCGGCGGCTTCGCGGTCTCGGCCACGCTCGACAGCGGCGAGGCCGAGCACCGGCTCGGCACCGGCTACGAGCCGCCGGTCTACGAGGCCCGCGGCAGCCGGGTCTGCCGCATCGACGGGGCGGCGGCGCCCTCGCCCGTCGCCTTCTCGGAATTCCTGCGGGTGGTCTGGCTCACCCCCGATCTCGACGGGCTGTTTCGCGGGCCCGCGGGCGACCGGCGCCGCTTCCTCGACCGGCTGGTGCTCGCGGTCGATGCCAGCCACGGCGCCCGCGTCTCGGCGATGGAGCGGGCGCTGCGCTCGCGCAACCGCCTGCTCGACGAGCGCCCGGACGACGGGCGCTGGCTCGACGCGGTGGAGCGCGAGGTCGCCGAACTCGGCGTGGCCGTGGCCCTCGCCCGCCGCGAGACCGCCGAGCGCCTCGACCGGCTCATCGCCGAGACGCGGGACGATGCCGCGCCGTTCCCCTGGGCCTCGGTGCGGCTGGAGGGCGACCTCGACGACCTCGTGGCGGTCTGGCCGGCGCTGGAGGCCGAGGATCGGTTCCGCCGCGCCCTGATGCAGGGCCGCCACCGCGACCGCGCGGCGGGCCGCACCCTGATCGGCCCTCAGACCACCGACCTCGTCGTCCGCCACGGCCCCAAGGACGTGCCCGCGGCCACCGCCTCCACCGGCGAGCAGAAGGCGCTGCTAATCGGCCTCGTCCTGGCCCATGCCCGCCTCGTGCGCGCCATGAGCGGGCTCTCGCCGCTCATCCTCCTCGACGAGGTGGCCGCCCATCTCGATCCGCGCCGCCGCGGCGGGCTGTTCGATGCGCTGGAGGCGCTGGAGAGCCAGGTCTGGATGACGGGCGCCGACCCGGCGCTGTTCGGCGAGCTGGAGGGCCGGGCCGACCTCGTGCGGGTCGCCGACGGGCGGATTCTTTTGGGAGAGGGCTGACGGCGGCTGGGGCCTGCGGCGCATCGGCTCGCGCGATCACCGGTCATCTGCGATAAGGCTGCCTGCCGCCCTGCCGTGATGGGCCGGCGCTCTTCCCAGTCCCAAAACCCTCCGAGACCCCATGTCCGCTCGCCTCGCCGAGGCCCGTGCCGCGCTCCAAAAGACCTTCGGCTACGACGATTTTCGGCCCGGGCAGGACGAGGTGATCGGCGCCGTGCTCGATGGGCAGGACGTGTTCGCCGTGATGCCGACGGGATCGGGCAAGTCGATGACCTACCAGCTGCCGGCGCTCGTCGATGACGGGCTGACCGTGGTGGTCTCGCCGCTCATCGCGCTGATGCACGATCAGGTGCAGCAGATGCACGCTTTTGGTATCGAGGCCGCGACGCTCAACTCGACCGTGGCCGAGACGACTTCGCGGGAGACGTGGCGAAAGATCCGCTCGCGCGAGTTGCGTCTTCTCTTTGTCTCGCCCGAGCGCCTCCTGATGGACGGCTGCATGGACGCGCTCCAAAGCGCGGGCGTGCGACGGCTGGCGGTGGACGAAGCCCACTGCGTCTCGCAATGGGGCCACGATTTCCGCCCCGAATACCGCGAGATCGCCCGCGCCCGCGAGGCACTGGGCAACGTGCAGACGCTGGCGCTCACCGCGACCGCCGACGCGGCGACCCGCGCCGAGATCGCCGAGCGGCTGTTTCCGGCGGGGCGGCCCCCGAAAACCTTCGTCCACTCGTTCGACCGGCCGAACATCCGCCTGACGTTTCAGCCGAAGGACAACCCGACGCGGCAGCTGGAGCGGTTCCTGAAGAACCGGCGCTCGGAGAGCGGGATCATCTACTGTTCGTCGCGAAAGCGCGTGGAGCAGCTGGCCGATACGCTGAAGGCCGACGGCTTCAACGCCCTGCCCTACCATGCCGGCCTCGACCAGGGCACGCGGGCGCGCAACCAGGACACGTTCCTGCAGGAGGACGGGGTGGTGATGACCGCCACCATCGCCTTCGGCATGGGCATCAACAAGCCCGACGTGCGCTACGTCTGCCACGCCGACATGCCGACCAACATCGAGGGTTATTATCAGGAGATCGGCCGCGCCGGCCGCGACGGCCTGCCCTCCGACACGCTCACCCTCTACGGCCTCGACGACATGGCGCTCCGCCGCCGCCAGATCGACGAGAAGGAGATCCCCGACGAGCGCCGCCGGGTCGAGCGGCGCAAGCTCGAGGCGATGATCGCTCTGTGCGAGGGCGCGGTCTGCCGCCGCCAGTCGCTGCTCGGCTATTTCGGCGAGGCGAGCGAACCGTGCGGCCGGTGCGATCTCTGCCGCGGCGGCGTCTCGCTCATCGACGGCACCGTCTCGGCCCAAAAACTCCTGTCGGCGATCGTGCGCACCGGTCAGCGCTTCGGCGCGGCCTATGTCTGCGACGTGGTCCACGGCAAGGAGAGCGAGCCGATCCGCCGCAACGGCCACACGGCGCTCAAGACCTTCGGGGTCGGTGCCGACAAGCCGGTGGCGGCGTGGCGCGCGCTGCTGCGCCAGCTCTTTGCCGCAGGCGCGGTCGCCGAGAACACCGACGGCTATGGCGGCCTCGTCATGACCGAGAAGGGCGAGGCGATCCTGTTCGGCCGCGAGACCGTGCAGGTGCGCCCCGACCCGGAGCCGAAGAAGGCCGAGCCGCGCAGCCGCCGCACCACCCGCAGCGAGGACGCCGCGGACGGGCTGAACGAGGCCGACGAGGCCCTGTTCCAGCACCTGCGGGGCCTGCGCGCCACCATCGCCCGCGCGGAGGGCATCGCCGCGTTCATGGTGTTTCCCGACCGTACGCTGATCGAGATGGCCCGCGGCAAGCCCGTCGATCTCTGGGCGCTCCGCTCGATCCACGGCGTCGGCGAGCGCAAGCGCGAGGCCTATGGCGAGCGCTTCACCGACGCGATCCGCGAGTTCCTGAGCGATGCCGCGAGCGGTCGCAGCGCGCCGGGCTGAGGCGGCCTCTCAACAGGTTTATCCACAGCCCCCAGCGACCGGCCGCCGCAGGCGGGCGCATTGCGTCGTCCACACTTATCCACATATAAATCGTCAACAGAACAAAACACGAACAAGCGCCGCTGCAGCCTACCCCCCTCACGGGCCTCAGGGACATCGCCATGAGAACCGCCGACAAGCAGATCGCCGACATCCTCGTGCGCTACGGCGAGCCCTTCGCGGGCAATGTCTGGCGCGTGCAAGGCACCGCCGTGATCTACCACAAGACGTTGGAGCGCATCGCCGCCCACACCCGCATCCGCTTCGACCCGCCGACGCTGATCCGCTCGGAGCGCGACGAGGCGGTGATTCTGGTCACCGGCCGGATGCCCGGCGAGAAGGCGGGCGAGGAGCGGATCGAGTGGTCGATCGGCGAGGCGCTGGTGAACGTGAACTACCGCGTCTCGGGGCGGCAGGCGGCCTATGTCTACGCCATGGCCGAGAAGCGGGCGAAGGATCGGGTCATCCTCAAGCTGATCGAGCTGCACGGCCTCGTCTATTCCGAGGAGGAGGCCGACGAGTTCCGCCAGAACCACGGCGTGCCGATCCGTGCGGTGGACGAGGATTACGACGCCCCGCCCGCCTTCGACGAGGTGACCGAGCAGGAGGCCGACCTGAAGCGCCTGATCGACGAGGCGGAGACGATCAACGCCGTCACCGACCTGATGCTCGACGAGCGCACCCAAAACATCCTCAACGCCATGCCGCACGGCACCCGCGAGGAGGTGCGCGACTACGCCAAGGCCCGCCTCCGCGCGCTCGGCTGGCCGCCGGCCAAGAAGCCGGCCCGCGGACGCGCCGCGTAAGTCCGGGGTTCCCAAAGGACGTGTCCTTTGGCGGGGCACCGGGGCAGAGCCCCGGTTTCCCTCCAAAACCGGGGCTCCGCCCTGGACCCGCGAAAGGACTCGTCCTTTCGAAACCTGAATTGGGTCACCGATGGATGTGCTGGCGGGTTCGGTCGAGCGGGTGACCTTCCACAGCGCCGAGACCGGCTTCTGCGTGCTCAAGGTCCATGCCCGCGGCAAGCGCGATCTCGTGCCGGTGGTGGGCCACGCGCCTGCCATCGCCGCGGGCGAGTGGATGACGGCGTCCGGCCGCTGGACGACCGACCGCGAGCACGGGCTCCAGTTCCGCGCCGAGACGCTGCAGGTCACGCCGCCGACCGGCATCGAGGGCATCGAGCGCTACCTCGCTTCGGGCCAGATGCGCGGCATCGGCCCGATGATGGCCAAGCGCATCGTCGCGGCCTTCGGCGAGGCGGTGTTCGAGATCATCGAGGCCGAGCCCTCCCGCCTCACCGAGGTCGAGGGCATCGGCAAGACCCGCGCGGCCCGCATCGTGAAGGGCTGGGCCGAGCAGAAGGCGGTGCGGGAGATCATGATCTTCCTGCACGCCCACGGCGTCGGCACCGCACGGGCGACCCGCATCTTTCGCACCTACGGCCATGACGCGCTGAAGGTCATGGCCGAGGACCCGTACCGGCTCGCCCGCGACATAAGCGGCATCGGCTTTCGCACGGCGGACGCCATCGCGATCCGCCTCGGCCTCGCCCGCGAGGCGCCGCAAAGGCTCGCCGCCGGGATCAGCTACGCGCTCCAGAAGGCGATGGACGAGGGCCATTGCGGGTTGCCCGTCGAGGCGCTGGTGCGCTCGGCCGCCGAACTGCTCGATGTCGGCCCCGACCTCGTGCGCTGCGCCGCCGCTTTGGCGTTGCGCGAGGGACGCGAGGTCGTGGCCGACACGCTCGCCGGCGAGCCGTGTCTGTTCCTGAAGGGTCTGCACGGGGCCGAGCGGGCGATGGCCGCCCGGTTGCTCGACCGCGCCGCCGGTTCTCCGCCCTGGCCCTCCATCGATCTGGCCCTGGCTCGCCCCTGGGTCGAGGCCAAGACCGGCAAGGCGCTCTCAGCCTCCCAGGCCGAGGCCGTGGGCCTCGCCCTCTCCAAAAAACTCTGCGTGCTGACCGGCGGGCCGGGCGTCGGCAAGACCAGCACGCTCGACGCGATCCTGCGCATCCTCACCGCCAAGGGCGTGCGGGTGCTGCTCGCCGCCCCCACGGGACGGGCCGCCAAGCGCATGGCCGAGCAGACCGGGCTGGAGGCGCGCACGATCCACCGCCTCTTGGAGATCGACCCCCGCCACGGCGGCTTCCAGCGCTACGAGGCCAACCCCCTCGATGCCGACCTCGTCGTCATCGACGAGACCTCCATGGTCGATGTGCCCTTGATGCACGCCCTGCTCAAGGCGGTGCCGGAACGCGCCGCCCTGATCCTCGTCGGCGACGTCGATCAGCTCCCCTCGGTCGGTCCGGGGCAGGTGCTCGCCGACGTGATCGCCTCCGGCCGCGTGCCGGTGGCCCGCCTCACGGAGATCTTTCGGCAGGCCGCCGAGAGCCGGATCGTCACGAACGCCCACCGGGTCAATACCGGCCGCCTGCCCGAGGCGCCGGCCCGCGGCGCGGACAGCGACTTCCACATCGTGACGATCGACGAGCCGGAAGCCGGCCTCGACACGCTGGTGGAGCTGGTCGCCCGCCGCATCCCACGCCGCTTCGGCCTCGATCCGGCCCGCGACATCCAGGTGCTGACGCCGATGATCCGCGGCACGATGGGGAGCCGCAACCTCAACCACCGGCTACAGGCGGTGCTGAACCCCGACCCGCCGGCCCTGGTCGAGCGCTTCGGCTGGCGCTTCGCCCCCGGCGACCGGGTGATGGAGACCCGCAACGACTACGACCGCGACGTGTTCAACGGCGATCTCGGCACGGTCGCGGCGCTCGACCTGGCCGAAGAAGCCCTGAGCGTCGATTTCGACGGGCGGCTCGTGGTCTATCCCTTCGCCGAGCTCGACACCCTGGTGCCGGCCTTCGCCACCACGATCCACAAGGCGCAGGGCTCGGAATATCCGGCGGTGGTGATCCCGCTAGTGACGCAAGCCCGCACCATGCTGGCGCGCAACCTGCTCTACACCGGACTCACCCGCGGGCGCCGCCTCGTCGTGCTGGTCGGCCAGCCGAGGGCGATCCGCATGGCGGTGCAGGCGGGCAGCGTCCGCCGCCGATGGACCAAGCTCAGGGAGTGGCTGGAGGCGGGCTGACGCGGGCGGCTGGCGTTGCCGTTTTGCCCTCGCGCCGTCCGCTCGTCATCGTGTAGGCCAAGTAGACAGGCCGCTGGCCGCAATTCGGAAGAAGAAGGGCCGCCCGCCATTTCCCGCTCCGACCCTTCCGAGCCGGTGCGGCAGGTCTTCTACCTGCCGGGCTTCGACCCGCGCGAACCCGAGACCTATTGGGGCCTGTTCCGCCGGGAGAGCCGCATCACGTCCGAGCGTCGCGGCATCCGGATCGCGGTGAGCGAGCCGGTGCGCTCTGCCGACGGAATCAGCCTCGATTGGGACGTGACCGGCGCGATCGACGGCGCGACGATTCCGGTGCGCTACAGCCTGCTGCGCTGGGACGACATCGTGCGCGCCCGCTTCCCCCGCTCGAACCTGCGCCGGCTCGCCGAGGCGCCGGTCCTGTGGTGGCGGCTGTGGCGCAGCGGCTATCTCAAGGCGTTTCGAAGTGAGGCGCGGCGCTTCCACCGCGTCATCCTCGGCGTCCACCTGCTCTACCTCGCCATCGTCGTGCTGAGCCTCGCCCTGGCCGGCGCCGTGGCGTCGGTCGCACCCCTGCCAGGACTTGCCACCCTTCTCCTCGTTCCGCTCCTCGCCTACGCGATCCTCGGCGGGCTCATGCGCGTGACGCGGGGCAGGCCGCTCTACGTCGCCCATCTCGTCGACGACACCGCCTTCACCCATGACCACGCCTCCGGCCGCGAGACCGCGATGCGCCAGCGCCTCGATCCCTGGGCCGAGCGCATCCGCGCCGCCGAGGGCCGGGCGTCCGAGATCGTGGTGATCGGCCATTCCTCGTCGAGCTTTCTCGCCCTGGAGGCCCTCGACCGCGTCCTGGCGCTCGATCCCGGCTTCGGGAGCCGCGGCACGCCGGTGACGCTCGTCACCCTCGGCAGCGTGATTCCCTGGATCACCCTCGATGCCCGGGCCGAGAAGACGCGCGCCGCGCTGGCCCGGATCGGCGCCGCGAGCGGAATCGGCTGGCTCGACATCCGCGCCAAGTGGGATTGGCTGTCGATCCACCTGCGCGATCCGCTCAGCGCCTCGGGTCTCACCGCGCCGCCGCCGGGGCGGATCGCCATCCTGCGGGTGTCGATCGAGGACCTGATCGAGCCGAAGATCGTCGCCCGGCGGCGCTGGAACCTGTTCCGGATGCATTTCCAGCTGCTGATGTCGAGCCGGGCGCCCGGCGCCTTTGACTACGCGGCTTTCGTGGCCGGGCCGGAGCCGGTCCACGCAGCGGTCGCCCGCCTCGCCGCGCCGCCCCCGCTCGTCCAGGAAATGTGAGGAAAAGCGCGGACCGGGTCGCGCGCGATCCTGTTGCGACGCGGTTCGGTGTTTGCAGCCGTTCCCGTTCCGCTTTAGAGCGAAACCCGCGTCGCGCCAGCCCTCACTTGGGGTAGGCTGCGGATCGAGTGGGGCCGTTTCGGGCTCACGCGCGGCGAAGGTTTTAGGCAAGGTCTGCGGATGTTTCGCAACGACGTTCCGATCACTCCCGAGCTCGTGCGCCAGCACGGTCTGACGCCGGACGAGTACGAACGCTTCCGTGCCCTGGTCGGCCGCGAGCCGACGCTGACCGAACTCGGCATCGTCTCGGCGATGTGGAACGAGCACTGCTCCTACAAGTCCTCGCGCAAGCACCTGCGCGGCCTGCCGACCTCGGCGCCGTGGGTGATCCAGGGCCCCGGCGAGAACGCGGGCGTCATCGATATCGGCGACGGGCTGGCTTGCGTCTTCAAGATGGAGAGCCACAACCACCCGAGCTTCATCGAGCCGTATCAGGGCGCGGCGACCGGCGTCGGCGGCATCCTGCGCGATGTCTTCACCATGGGGGCGCGGCCCATCGCGGCCCTGAACGCCCTGCGCTTCGGCTCGCCGGATCATCCCCGCACCCGCCATCTCGTCTCGGGCGTCGTCGCGGGCGTGGGCGGCTACGGCAACTCGTTCGGCGTGCCGACCGTCGGCGGTCTCGTCGGCTTCCATCGGCGCTACGACGGCAACATCCTCGTCAACGCCATGGCGGTGGGGCTGGCCCGCACCGACGCCATCTTCTACGCGGCCGCCACCGGCGTCGGAAACCCGATCGTCTATCTCGGCTCCAAGACCGGCCGCGACGGCATCCACGGCGCCACCATGGCCTCGGCCGAGTTCGACGATGCCAGCGAGGCGAAGCGCCCGACCGTGCAGGTCGGCGATCCCTTCGCGGAGAAGCTGCTGCTGGAAGCCTGCCTGGAGCTGATGGCGTCCGGCGCCGTCATCGCGATCCAGGACATGGGCGCGGCGGGGCTGACCTGCTCGGCGGTCGAGATGGGCGCCAAGGGCGATCTCGGCGTCGAGCTGCATCTCGAGAAGGTGCCGACCCGCGAAGAGGGCATGAGCCCCTACGAGATGATGCTCTCCGAGAGCCAGGAGCGCATGCTCATGGTGCTCAAGCCCGGCATGGAGGCCGAAGCCGAAGCCATCTTCGTGAAGTGGGGCCTCGATTTCGCGGTCATCGGCCACACCACCGACACGCTGCGCTTCGTCATCAAGCACCACGGCGAGACGGTCGCCGACCTGCCGATCAAGGAACTCGGCGACGAGGCCCCGCTCTACGACCGGCCCCACATCGCCAACACCCACCAGCCGGTGATCGCCGCCGCCGACGTGAGCGCTCCGGTTCCGAACGCCGCGGCCCTTAAAGCCCTGATCGGCTCGCCGGAACTCGCCTCCAAGCGCTGGGTCTACGAGCAGTACGACCACTTCATCCTCGGCAACACCGTGCAGAAGCCCGGCGGCGACGCGGCGATCGTGCGGATCGAGGACGGTCCGAAGGGCCTCGCCATCTCCACCGACGTGACGCCGCGCTACTGCGAGGCCGATCCGGTCGAGGGCGGCAAGCAGGCCGTGGCCGAGGCGTGGCGCAACATCACCGCGGTCGGCGGGCGCCCGCTGGCGATCACCGACAACCTCAACTTCGGCAACCCGGAGAAGCCCGAGGTGATGGGCCAGCTCGTCGGCTGCCTCAAGGGCATCGGCGAGGCCTGCCAGGCCCTCGACTTCCCCGTCGTGTCCGGCAACGTCTCGCTCTACAACGAGACCAACGGCGTGGGCATCCTGCCGACCCCGACCATCGGCGGCGTCGGCGTCCTCGACGACGTCGAGCGTCACGCGACCCTCTCGCTCAAGCGCGAGGGCGACGTGCTGGTGCTGATCGGGCGCACGCAAGGCTGGCTCGGCCAGTCGCTCTACCTCTCGGAAGTTCTCGGCCGCGAAGAGGGCGCGCCCCCGCCCGTCGATCTCGCCGTCGAGCGCAAGGCCGGCGACTTCGTGCGCAGCCTGATCCTGTCGGGCATCGCCGACACCGTCCACGATCTCTCCGACGGCGGCCTCGCCGTGGCGCTCGCCGAAATGGCGATGGCCGGCGGGATCGGCGCGACGTTGCCCGCCGTGCCGGACGGTGTGCTGCCGGCCCATGCCTACCTGTTCGGCGAGGACCAGGGCCGCTACCTGATCGCGCTGCCGGCTGAGGCCGCCGCCGATCTGCTCTACAGCGCTTCGGCGCAGGGGATCGACGCCGCGACCGTCGGCATCGTCGGCGGCCGGAACCTCGTTCTGCCGGGCGAGGAGACGGTGTCCGTGGACGAGTTGAAGGCCGCTCACGAGGGCTGGTTCCCGGCCTACATGGCGAGCCAGCCGGCGGCGCCTGCCGCCTGATGAGAACGGGAGACACCCCATGCCGATGGATGCCCACGAGATCGAGTCGATGATCCGCGAGGCGCTGCCCGACGCGAAGGTGGAGATCAAGGATCTCGCCGGCGACGGCGACCACTATGCCGCCACCGTCATCTCCGCCGCCTTCAAGGGCAAGACCCGCGTCGCCCAGCACCAGATGGTCTACGGCGCGCTCCAGGGGCGCATGGGCGGCGTGCTCCACGCCCTTGCGCTGACCACGGGCGTCCCCCAGGATTGAGAGGGTTGCGCGCGCCGTCTGCGGCGCCGCCTTGAAATTCTCCGGACAGCCCTGACTTCACGCCTAGAGACCCGAACGAAACGCCGACGAGGACCGCGCGATGACCGACATCAACACCACGATCCAGAACGAGATCGCGTCGCAGGACGTGGTCGTGTTCATGAAGGGCACGCCGCAATTCCCGATGTGCGGCTTCTCGGGCCAGGTCGTGCAGATCCTCAACTACCTCGGCGTGCCGTTCAAGGGCGTGAACGTGCTCGACGACATGGGCGTGCGCGAGGGCATCAAAGCCTTCTCCAACTGGCCGACCATCCCGCAGATCTACGTGAAGGGCGAGTTCGTCGGCGGCTGCGACATCGCCCGCGAGATGTTCCAGTCGGGCGAATTGCAGCAGTTCCTGTCCGAGAAGGGCGTGCCGGTGAAGTCGGCCGCCTGAGCCGCGCACGCCGCGTCGTCCCGAACGGTGGTTTCCGGCTTTCGGAAACGGACGATGCGGCACGAAAGCCGAGAGCACCGTCCCGGCCCCAGGATCCGGGGCGGTTCTCGCTGCTGAACTCTTCGCGCTCCGAACGCTTGTCTCCCGGGTCGACCCGGGAGGCTTCATGTACGACGTGATCATCGTGGGCGGCGGCCCGGCCGGGCTCAACGCCGCCCTGATCCTCGGTCGCGCCCGGCGGCGCGTGTTGCTCTGTGATTCCGGCAATCCCCGCAACGCCAACACCCCGGCGACTTGGGGCCTGTTCACCCGCGACGGCACCCCACCCGCCGAGCTGCGCGCGAAAGGACGGGCTGACCTCGCCCGCTACGACACCGTCGAGATTCGCGACATCGAAGTGACCGGCGCGTCCCGCGAGGGGGACGGCTTTGCCGTTCGCCTCGCCGACGGGCGCCGCGAGCGAGCCTGCCGGATGATCCTGGCCACCGGCCTGCGCCAGGACCTGCCGCCGGTCGCCGGCTTCGACACCTATTGGGGCACGGGCGTCCATTCCTGCCCCTATTGCGACGGCTACGAGGTGCGCGACCGTCCGCTCGCCATCTACGGGCGGGGCCATGGCGGCTGCGGCCTCGCCCTCGAACTCTCAGGGTGGAGCCGCGACGTCACCCTCTGCACCGATGGCGGCGACGGCGATCTGTCGGACAAGGATCGCGACCGTCTCGCGCGCAACCGTGTCCGCGTCATCGAGGCGGCGGTGGAGCGGCTCGACGGCGACGGCGTGCGCCCGCACCGCCTGCATTTCCGCGACGGCACCGACATCCCCTGCGCCGCCCTGTTCGTGATGCCCTTCGCCTGCAGCCCCTCGCCGCTCATCACCGAGCTCGGCTGCGACCTCGACGAGACCCGCGGCGTCGTGCCGACCCGCGAATACGAGCGCACCAACGTGCCGGGCCTGTTCGTGGCGGGCGACGCGTCGCGCCGCGTCCAGTTCGCGGTGGTCGCCGCCGCGGAGGGCGCGATGGCGGCGTTCGCCATCAACACCGAGATGATCGCCGAACGGACCCGCTGAGGCGCCGTGACCAATGCGGCGATGGGGCGTTGACCGCACAAACCTTGTGGAGCCCCGATGATTCCGACCACCCATCCCGAACCCGTCCGCGTCGCCGTCGCCTGCGGCTGCACCCTCGGGGAGGAGGTTCTGTGGGATGCCCGCGACGCCTCGCTGATGTGGGTCGACATCGAGAACCCGGCGATCTGGCGCCACTGGACCGAGAGCGGCGAGACCGAGCGGCTTCCCCTCGACGAGAATCTCAGCTTCGCCCTGCCGACGCCGGACCCTCACAGGGTCGTGGCCGGCTTCCGCTCGGGCGTGGCCGCCTTGAGCCTCGCCGACGGAACCCGCCGGCCCATCGTCCGGCCCGACGACTTTCCGCCCGGCAACCGGCTCAACAGCGGCAATGTCGGCCCCGACGGACACCTCTATTTCGGCAGCATGGACGATGCGGAAGAGGCCGAGACCGGCAGCTATCACCGCTATGACGGACGAGACCTCGTCACCTTCGGCGGGCGGGCCGCGGTGACGAACGGTCCGGTCGCGAGTCCGGATGGGCGGCGCCTCTATACCATCGACACCGCAGAGGGCATCGTTCGGACCCACACCTTGAGAGGTGAGGAGATCGGCCCGCCGGAGCCGCTGATCCGCTTCGAGGACGGTTGGGGCAAGCCCGACGGCCTGACGCTCGACGCCGAGGGCCATCTCTGGATCTGCCATTACGGCGCGTCCCGCATCACCCGCTTCCGCCCGGACGGCACGGTCGAGCGCGTCGTGCCGATCCCGACGGCGCTGGTGACGAAATGCGCCTTCGGCGGCCCGGATCTCACGACGCTCTACGTCACGACCTGCCTGCGCGGGCGCGATCCGGCCATCGATCCGATGGCCGGTCACCTGTTCCGGGTGGAGACCCCGTTCAAGGGGCTTCCGGCGCGGCTCTACGAGCTGCCGCTACCCTGAAAGAAGGGATCAGCCGTGGCAGGTGCAGCCGGCGTGGTCGCAGCCGTCCTTCTCGGGATGGCCGTCGGCGCAGGCGTCGCAGCAGAACGCCTTCTCTTCGCGCTTCACCGCGCTCTCCAGCGAGACCACGCACACGCAGTCCGGGCAGGCGCACTTCACCATCTCGACGTTCACGCTGGTCATATCGGCACCTTGAGAAGAATCGTTTCGCGAACCGGTTCGCACCGGGACGAAACGATCTTCGTTCCGGCCACGCCGGAGCGCAATCGTTTTGCGACAAGATCGAACAAATGTTGCTTTTGGGACGCGGGTCGGCGGCTCAGGCCCCGCCCGCGAGCAATTGCGACACCCGCGCGGCGAGTTCGGCGGAGGCGAAGGGCTTCTGCATCACCGGCAGGTCGTCGGGGATCGGCACGGCCTCGGCGTGGCCGGTCAGGAGCAGCACCGGCACGCCTTCGAAGCGGCTGCGGATCGCGGCGGCGAGTTCGACGCCGGTCATGCCCGGCATGGCGAGGTCGGCCACCACGAGGTCGAAGCGCCCGCCCTCCTCCATCATGGCGAGCGCCGCGTGCCCGTCCTTGGCCTCGGTCTCGGTGTAGCCGAAATCGTTGAGGAAGGAGGCCGTCACGTGGCGCACCTCCGGGTCGTCATCGACCACGAGGATGCGGGCCGGAACCGCCGCGGTCGCCACCTCCGGCACGGTCTCGGCCGCATCCGCCTCGGGCGTGGCTTCCGCCTGCGGCAGGGCGAGTTCGATGCGGGTGCCGGTGCCGACCTCGCTGGCGATGCGAAGCCGCCCCCCCGCCTGCTGGGCGAGGCCGAACACCATGGCGAGGCCGAGGCCCGTGCCCTGCCCCACCGCCTTCGTGGTGAAGAACGGCTCGCAGACCCGCTCCAGGAGTTCGGGCGGGATGCCGGTGCCCTCGTCGGCCACCGTGACGACGGCATAGGTGCCGGACTTGAGATCGGGGTCGTCGGCGATGTCGGCGCGCCGCGTCGCGATCGTCACGCGTCCGCCGTCCGGCATGGCGTCGCGGGCGTTGATGCAGAGATTGAGCACCGCCAGTTCGAGCTGGTCGGGATCGACCAAGGCGCGGGGCGTGGCGGGATCGAGGTCCCGCACCACGGTGACGAGGCTGCCGAGGCTCGATCCGAACAGGGCGCTCATGCCCTCGATGAGCGCGTTCGGATCGACGGGGCGGGCCTTCACGTCGTTGGAGCGGCTGAAGCTGAGGAGGCGCTTGGTCAGCGCCGAGCCGCGCTGGGCCGCACCGGTGGCGTTGTCGACGAGGCGCTTCACCCGCGGCTGGTCGGCGATCCGCGGCCCGACCAGTTCCAGGCTGCCGAGGATGGCGGTGAGCAGGTTGTTGAAGTCGTGGGCGATGCCGCCGGCCAGCGTGCCGAGCGCCTGCATCTTGTCGGATTGGCGCAGCCGCGCCTCCAGGCTCTTCTGTTCGGTCACGTCGCGTTCGATCGTGGCGAGGTGGGTCACCTCCCCGCTGCCTCCGCGGATCGGCACGCGGATGACGTGCGACCAGCGCTCCGCCCCGAGCACCCCGCGGGCGATCACCGTCGAGCCGGCCTCTCCGGCGGCGACGGAGCGCGCATCGGCCTCCTCCGTCTCCCGTGCCTCGGACGTGTCGGTGACGGCGGTCTCGGTGCGGCCGAGGCTCGCCTCGATCTCGGCGCCCATCAGGGCGGCCTTGCGGGCATTGAGGCGCACGAAGCGCCCGCCCGCATCCTTGAACGAGATCGCCTCCTCGGCGTGATCGAGCAGGCCGCGCAGGAGCGCCCGCTCGGTGGCGAGATCCCGGCCGAGGCGGTGGCGCTCGTAGGCGTTGCGCACGGTGGCGCGTAAGAGCGTCGGGTCCCAGGGCTTGGCGACGTAGCCGATGATGCCGCCGCGGTTGAGCGCGGCGATCACCGCCGAGATGTCGGCGTAGCCCGTGAGCAGGATCGCCTGCGCCTCGTGGAAGCGCCGGGCCTCGGCCAGGAGCGCGTCGCCGGTCATGCCGGGCATGCGCTGGTCGGAGACGACGACGGCGATGTCGGGCTCTTCGCGGAGGAGGCGAAGCGCCTCCTCGGGCTTGGCCGAGGTGAGCACCCGGTACTCGTCCTCGAACAGGTCCTCGAGGGCGATCAGGATGTCCGGCTCGTCGTCGACGGCCAGGATCGTGCCTCTGCTCATGCCGCTGCCGACTGCCTCGGGATGCCGATGACGAAGCTCGCGCCCCCACCCGGCGCCGTCTCCACGGTCAGCGAGCCGCTATGCGCCTGAACGACGCTGTACGCAATCGCCAAGCCGAGCCCGGTACCCGATCCGACCGGCTTCGTCGTGAAGAACGGCTCGAAGATTTTTTCGCGCAAGTCTTCGGGAATACCCGGCCCGGTGTCGCTGATGCGGATGAAATCGGTCTCCTCGTCGGAGTCGGTCGCCACGGTAATGGTGCCCTCTTCGGGAATGGCGTCGGCGGCGTTGCCGAGGATGTTCATGACGACCTGATTGAGGAGCGCCGGCGTACAGTGAATCTCCGCGCGCCCGGAAAAGTCGCGCCGGACGGCGATGCGGGTGCCGAGCTTGTGCTGGATCAGCGCCAGCACGGTCTCGATCGCCTCCGGCACGTTGACGAGACCGCGCTCGCCCTCGTCGAGGCGCGAGAATTTTCGCAGGTTCAGCACCAGTTCCTGGATGCGGGTGAGGCCGAGCCGCATCGAGCCGACGCGGTCGCGGGCTTTGGTGAGGGCGCGGGCGCCATCGGGGGCTTCCGGGGCCGGCAACTCGCTTAAGATTCGCTCGACGGTGCCCTGGTGGGCCAGGATGAAGGCGAGCGGGTTGTTGATCTCGTGGGCGATGCCGGCGACCAGCTCGCCGAGCGAGGCCATCTTGGCGGCCTGGACGAGCTTTGCCTGCGCCTCGGTCAGCTTGCGGTTGGCGTCCTCCAGATCGCGGTTGGCCTGCTGGAGCGCGTCGGCCAGAGCGGCGCGGGCGGCCGCCGCCTCGGCTTCCGCGCGGGCGCGCTCGACGGCGCGCTCGCGGTCGCCGAATTCGCCGGAGATGCGGCGGTTGTCCTCTTCCAGCAGGCGGCGGCGCACGAGGCCGCGCACCCGCATCGCCAGCACCTCGCCGTCGGCCTTGGACACCACGTCGTCGGCGCCGGCCGCGAAGGCCGCCACCAGCAGGCTCTTGTCGGGCTTGGCCCCGGCCATGCCGATCAGCGGGAAGCCCGCGCCGCCGGCCTCTGCCTGCTTGAGGCGGCGCGCGCCGATCTCGGTACAGAGCGCGATGCCGTCATAGGGGCTGCCGACGAGGTCGAGGGTGACGCAGTCGAAGCTCGCCCCCGGCTCGTCCAGCGCAGCCAAGGCTGCGGCCCGGTCGGCCGCCGCCACGACGGTGTGGCCCTCCTGCGAGAGCAGGCCGGTGAAGAAGGCCCGGTAGGTGGCGCTGCCGTCGACGATCAGCACCCGGCCCCGGCGGAAGGCGGCCCCCGACGGCCCTTCCGCCGCGCCGCTCTTGCGCTCGCGCAGGAGCGCGCGGATGCGCAGCACCAGCAGGTCGCGGTCGGCGGATTTCTCGACATAGGCGTCGGCGCCGCTCTCGAAGCCGTGGCGCTCGCCGTCCCGCGCGCTCGTCAGCATCACGACGGGCAGCGCGCGGGTGCGCAGGGACAGCCGCATCTGCCGGGTGAACTCGTCGCCGTTCATGCCGGGCAGGTGATGGTCGGCGACGACGAGGTCGGGCAGGTCGGTGTTGAGGAGGTCGAGCGCGGCTTCCGCCGTCGCGCAGCGCTGCACCGAGAATCCCTGGGCTTCGAGCTGAAGCCGCAGTTCCAGCGCCTGGGTCTCGGAATCCTCCACCAGCAACAGGCGGTGCTCCCGCGCCGCCTCGGCTGCGGGCATGGTCATGACGGTCTCCCCTGGGCGAGCCGCAGCAGATGGGGCGCGACCTGCTCCAGGGGAAGCACCCGCGACGCCGCCGAGAGCCGCACGGCCGCCGCCGGCATGCCGTAGACGACGGCCGAACTCTCGTGCTCGGCGACCGTTGCGGCGCCGGCCTTTCGCATCTCGAGGAGGCCGGTGGCGCCGTCCTCGCCCATGCCGGTGAGCAGCACGCCGATGCCCTGCGCCCCGGCCTGTCGGGCGACGGAGGCGAACAGCACGGTAGCGGCCGGGCGCTGGCCGCCGACCGGGGCGGCGTCGCTCACGCGCAGAACGCCGCTGGCGCCCAGTTCGAGATGGCGGTCGCCCGGCGCGACGTAGACGCGGCCGGGCGCCATGATCTCGCCGTCGCGGGCGAGCCCCACGGGCAGCGCCACCACGCCGTCGAGCCAACTGGCAAAGCCTTCCATGAAGGCCGCGCCCATGTGCTGGACGAGCAGCACCGGCAGCGGGAAGTCGGCCGCGAGGCCGCCGATCACTTTCGCCAAGGCGGGCGGGCCGCCGGTGGAGGCCGCGATGGCGAGCACGCTCGGGGTGGCCGAGACCGGCTCGAACAGGGCCGGCATCTCGGCCGCCGGGGGCGCAGCCTTGCGCGCCGCCCATTCGGCGCCGATGGGGCGGCGGCGGATCACCGGGACGGCGGCCATGATGCGCAGCTGCGTGCAGATCTGGCCGGCGACGGCGTCGTAGCCGTCGTTCGTCGTCGCCACCGGCTTCTCGACCACCGACAGCGCCCCGGCCCGCAGCGCGTTCATCGAGATCTTGAGGGAGGAATCCTCGACCGAGTCGGCGATGACGACGATGGGCGTCGGCCGGTCGGCCATGATGCGCCGGGTCGTCTCCAGACCGTCGATGCCGGGGAGCCGAATGTCCATCGAGATCACGTCGGGCCGCACGGTATCGATCGCCGCGAGCGCCGCCTCGCCGGACTCGACCGCGCCGGCGAGTTCGAGCCGCGGATCGCGGCTGATGATGTGGGTGAGCAGGGTGCGGACGACGAGGGAATCCTCGACCACCAGCACGCGCACGCGCCCCTTGGGCGCCAGAATGTCGCTTCCCCCGCTCACAGCAGCTGACCGATGGTGTCCAGGAGTTCGCGCTGGTCGAATTTCTGTTTGGTCAGATAGGCGTCGGCCCCGAGTTCGAGGCCGCGGGCGATGTCCGCCTCGTCGCCGCGGGAGGTCATCAGGACGATGGGCAGGCGGCCGAATTCCTCCTCGCGGCGCAGGGCCTCGACGAGGCCGAATCCGTCGAGGCGCGGCATCTCCACGTCGGCCACCACGCAATCGACCGGTTCGATGCGCGCCCGCAGGCGATCGAGTGCCTCCTGTCCGTCGACGCAGACGATGACGCGGTAGCCCGCCGCTTCCAAGATGCTCTTCTCCAGGGTGCGGGTCGTGATCGAGTCGTCGACGACGAGAATCGTCGAACGCCGCGTCTCAACCATCGTTCCGTCGGCCGGATTGTATGGTTTCATACGCTCATGGGAAGGCCTCGGCCCCGCATGGCCCAGTCGCGCGATCAGGCCGTCGGGATCGAGCACCAGGGCCGGGGTATCGGTGCCCAGCACCACGGTTCCGGTCACGAGCGCCGGATCGACGCCGAAGGGCGGGGCCGGGAGCACGAGGAGGCGGCGCACGTCGTGCAGGGCCTCGACCGTGACGACGCAGCGCCCCTGCGCGCCGCGCAACCGCAGGGCCGGCACCGTGGCGGTGTCGCGGGCGGCTTCCGGAACGCCGAGCAGGGCGCTGAGGGCGGCGACGGGAAGCGTCGTGCCGGCGCGCTCGGCCTCGCCTTCCACCGGGACGACCGCGCGTCCCGCCACGGTCTCCAGCACATCCGGGTCGAGCCGGGTCAGCGCCTCGACGGCGCCGCTCGGCAGGGCGTAGCGGACCCCGCCCGCCTCGACGATCACCACGGGGCGCCGTGCGGCGGAAAGCGGCAGCGTCAGGATCAGCGAGGTGCCGTGCGGGTCACGGGGGGCGAGCCGCACCTGCCCGTGCAGAGCGCGGGCGACCTCGGCGACGACGGAAAGCCCCATGCCGCGGCCCGACAGGGCGTCCACCGTGCCGGCGGTGGAGAAGCCCGGTTCGAACGGCAGCGCCAGCAGCGCCTCCGCATCGGGCCGCGCCTCCGGGCCGAGCAGCCCGCGCTGGCGGGCGGTGGCCTCGATGGCCGAAAGGTCGGGCCCGCGGCCGTCGTCATGGATGCCCAGCACGAGGCGACCGCCCTGGGCCTCGATGCTGAGCAGGATCGACAGGGCGGGCGGCTTGCCGGCGCGGCGGCGGGCCTCGGGCGGCTCGGCGCCGTGGCTGAGCGCGTTGCGCAAGGCGTGCAGCACCGGATCCTTGAGCGATTGCAGCATCGCCCGTTCCACCGGGAGATCGAGGCCGCGGGCCGAGACCTCGACGTCGCGTCCCTCGGCTCGGGCGAGGTCGCGCACCATCCGGGCGAGGCCGCCGAACACGGTCTCGGCCGGGACCAGGGCGAGGCGCTCGGCTTCCTCGCGCACGCGGGCGGCGGCGGTCTCGACGGCGAGGTTGGCGGCTTTCTGGCCCAGGGCGAGGTCGGAGGCCTCGCGGGCCAGGGCCGCGAGTCCGGCCTCGATCTCGGAAAGCGCCCGGCGAAGCGCGGCGGCGTCGGCGAGGTGTTCCGCCTGGCTGGGGCGTTGGGCGGCCTCGGCCCGGCGGCGCAACGCGCGGGCCTGGGCGGCGAAGCGGGTCGCACGCTCGGCCGCGAGGGTCTGGCCCGGCAGGGCGGCCCAGAGCCCGTGGCTTGCCCGCGTCAGCGCCTCGACGGCGGTGGCGGGCACGCGCAGGACGGCGAGCGAGGGTTCGCCCGCCGGTTCGGTCGCGGGGGGCGAGGGCGACGGCGTGGGGGCCGGTTCGGGCTCCGGTGCCGGCTTGGGGGCGGTCGGATCGAGGCAGGCGGCGAGAGCGGCGAGCGCATCGTCCGGCATCGCGCCGGCCCCGCCCGCGGCGACGTAGGCCTCGATCCGGTCGAGCGCCAGATGGGTCGCGGCCCGCGCCTCCCGGTCGAGGGGATGTTGCCCGGTGTTGATCCGCTCGAACAGGGCCTCCAGCTGATGCGCCACCGCCTCGACCGGCGGCAGATCGACGGCCCGCGCCGCGCCCTTCAGGCTGTGGGCGCGGCGAAACACGTCGTGCCAATCGACGCCGCCCTCGGCGGCCAGCGCGGCGCGGATCGCGTCGAGATGCTCGCGATGCTCGACCTCGAAGGCGGCGAGAAGCTGTTGGCGGATGTCCATGCGGCGCGGCCTAGAGCATCGGTCCGAAAGGTGGGAACCGGCTTTCGGAAAAAGACGATGCGGTTCAAGGATCTAGAGCATCGGTCCGAAAGGGGGGAACCGGCTTGTCGCAGAAAGCCGATGCAGCCCAGTCACCTAAAGCCGGTATCGCTCGGCCAGAGCCATCAGCCCCTGGGCGAGTTCGGTGAGGTTGGCCGAGGCCGTCTCGACCTCGCGGGTGCCGGCGGCGGTCTGCTGGCTCGCCTGCCGGATGTTCTGGAGCGCCCCCATCACCTGTTCGATGCCGAGCTGCTGCTGGTTGGTCGAGGCCACGATCTGCTGGAAGGTCTGCACGCCCTCCTCCACCCGGGCGGCCATCTCCTCGATGGTTCGCACGGTCGAGTCGGTGCGGGTCTTGCCCGCCGCCGCGCGCTTGACCGCTTCCTCCGTCAGCATGACCGAGGCGTTGATGCCGCGCTGGATCTCGCCGAGGATGCCGCGCACCTGCACGGTCGCCTGCTTGGCCTGATCGGCGAGCAGCTTCATCTCCGAGGCGACGACCGCGAAGCTGCGCCCCTCCTCGCCGGCCGCCGCCGCCTCGATGGCGGCGTTGAGGGCGAGCAGGTGGGTGCGCTCTGAGATGTCGTTGACCGTGACGATGATCTCGCCGATCGCCTGGGTCTTCTCGCTGAGCGCCACGATATTGCCGGCCACCGCTTCGCCCTGCTCGCGGATCGAGTCCATGGCCTTGGCCGTGTCGGTGGCCGCGCGAAGCCCTGAGCGGGCGGTCTGGGCCGCGGCCTGGGCGGTGGCGATGACCTCGCTGGCACGCTTCGAGATCTGGGCGCCCGAATGGGTGATCTCGTCGACCGTCGCGGCAGTCTCCTGCACGGCGGCGAACTGCTCTTCCACGCTCGCCGCCTGTTCCTGCGCCGAGGCGCGGATCTCGGCCGCCGCCGCGTTGAGGTCGGCGGTGGCGGCGCGGTTGGTCCGGGCGAGGTCGGCGAGCCCCGCGGCCATGCTGTTGAGGGTTGCGCCCAGGCGCCCGATCTCGTCCTGGCCGGTGCGCTCGAGGCGGCCGGTGAGGTCGCCGGCGCCGATGCGCTCCACGAAGCGCATGACGTTCTCCAGCGGGCGCACCACGGCCCGGCTGATGAGGATGGTCACGAGGACCGAGAGCAGCACCGAGGCGATCACGGTGATGGCGATCGACAGGCGGCTCGCATCGTAGATGTCGCGCACGCTCTTCTGTCCGACCGCGATCACGCCGTCGAGCGCGGTGCGGGCGTTGCCGATGCTGCGCAGGAGGCCGTCATGGAGGCGGTTGATCTCGTCGTTGCGCCCTTCGACGGTGGCGATGTCCTTGGAGTTGACCGCCTGGAGCTGGACTTCGCTGGCCGAGCGCACCTGCCGGAAGCTGTCGCTGACCTCGTCGATGACGCTGCCGAACCGGATCCAGGCCGAGGCGCGGTCCGCGGAGATCGCGGCGGCGCGGTACTCCTTCACCTCGGCCGCGATGATGGCGAGCAGGCGCTCCAGCTCCGTGGCGTTCTGGCGCCAGCCGCCGAGGAAGTCGTCCTGCTGCCGCTGCCCCGATCCTTGCGACGAGGTCAGCACCGCGATCACCGCGTTGCGGCGCACCAGCCCCATGTTGCGCGAGACGTTGCCGAGGTCGTCGAGCTGGCGCAGCACGCCGATGTCGCGGCTGACGATGGTGTCCGTCATGTCGCGCACGGTCGCGATCTGCCGCAGCGCGTAGGCGCCGAGCAGGGCCACGATCAGGCTCGCGGCCACGAAGCCGAGGAGGATGCGTTTTCCGATCGAGAGCGACACGGGCGTTCGAAGGCTCCGGCGATGGGGGAAGACCGGCCAGCGGCCGTCAGGTGGGGAAGCGGGCCAGCAGCGCCGGCAGGTCGAGGATCGAGAAGCCGTCGCGGACATCGCCGGTCCGGTCGGAGCCCGGCGGGACATAGCCCAGAACCGGGCCGGCTCCCAGGGCGTCGGCGGCGACGTTCGCGCGGGATTCGATGCGGGCGATGCCGACCACGCGGTCGACGGCCAGCGCCATCGCGGGCTCCTGCGCCCGCAGCCGCACGAGGTGCCCGTCCTCCGATCCGGCGCTGAGCCCGAGGCAGGCGGCGAGATCGAGCACGGTGACGATGGTGCCGGCCATGGCGCCGATCCCGCGCAGGGTCGTCGGCGCGCCGGGAAGTGCCGTGCAGGGGATCGGCGGCGTCACGCCCGCGACCGACGCGAGCGGCAGGCCAACGCGCTCGGCGCCGCAGGCGCAGACGAGGAAGCCCTCGGTCGCGACGGCGCGCTCCCCCCCGGCGGAGCGGGCGGCGAGCGCCGCCGCGCGGGCGTCGAGCAGGGCGTCGCGCCGTTCGACGATCTTCGCATCGAGGGCGGCCGTCATGCGGCCGGCCCGCTCGCGAGGAGCGCCCGCGCATTCTCGGCTAGGCGGAAGGCGCTCACGCCGTCTCCTTCGGGCAGGATCGTCTCGGGCGGCAGTCCTTGCGCGAGGCGAAGCGCGTTGTCGAGGGCGCGCGACGCCTCGTCCCGCCGCCCGCGACGGGCCAGCAACAGGCCGAGCTGGTAATGGGCCATGACGAAGCCGCGGTCGAGGAACAGCGCGCCGCGCAACGCCCGCTCGGCTTCCGCCTCGCGTCCGAGATCGAGGGCGAGCAACCCCTCGTAGTAGCGCAGGGCCGGATCGGTGCCGCGCCCGCCGATCCCGTCCTGCAGGAGCCGCCATGCCTGCGCGGTCTGCCCCGCATCGGCGAGTCGCCGGACGTGTCCGAGGAGATCGCCGGGGTCCGGGGCCTCGGGCGCTTGGGCCGGCGGCGGCGCCGGTTCGGCCCGCCGGGGCGCCGGTGGCGCCGGGGGCGGTGGGACCGGCTCGGGGAGCGGTATCGGCGGAAGGACGATCTCCGGCGGCCAAACGGGGGCCGGCTGCGGCTCGCCGGTCTGCGTGCCTACCGGGCGATAGGCGATGGTTCCGGGCAGGGCCACCGGCTCCAGCCATTGGGCGAAGGCCGGGTTGGGCTCGGCGTGGCCGATCAGCAGCCAGCCGCCGGGCTGGAGCCGCTGGCCCAGCGCCCGGACGATCCCGTTCACGTGCTCGGCCGAAAAGTAGATCAGCACGTTGCGGCACAGAATCAGATCGAAGTTCGCCCCCACATTCGCCGCCAGATTGGGCTGCGGACCCTCGATCAGCGAGAGCAGGTTCTGGCGCTCGAACCGGACCATCCGGCGATAGATCGGGCGCAGCGCATAGGAGCCGTGCGGGCGGCCCGGCCGGGCGGGCTGGCGCCGGAACCAGCGCAGGCGGTCGGCCTCGTCCATGGTGCGCAGGGCCCAGGGACCGAACTCGGCCTCGCGGGCAGTGGCGAGCGCCTCGACGCTGAGATCGGTACCGAGGATCGTCACCGACCAGTCGGACAGGGCTTCGCCGAGCAGGTCGCGAACGAGGATGGCCAGCGAATAGGGCTCGGCGCCGGTCGAGCAGCCCGCGCTCCAGATCCGGAGGGTGCGGGTGTCGGAGCGTGCGGCGATCAGGTCGGGCAGGATGCGGGCGCGCAGCGCCTCGAACTGCTCGGCGTAGCGGAAGAAGAAGGTCTCGCCGATGGTGATCTCGGCTTCGAGCGCCGCCCATTCGTCGCGCCCGCCGGGACCTTCGAGGCGGGCGAGATAGGCGGCGCAATCGGGCAGGCCGCAGGCTTTCAGCCGCCGGCGCACCCGGTCGTGCAGCAGATCGTCCTTGTCGCAATAATAGTTGTGACCGGTGCGGGCGATCACCCGCTCCTTGAGCGCGGGAAACGCCGGATCGTCGGCGGGGCCTGCGGCGCGGCGCGCGCGTTCGGGCGGATGCGTCACGCGGGCCGAACGGCCTCTGGCGCCCCGAACCGGGCGAGCCGCTCCTGAGCGGCGGCGGCGAAGGCGTCGAGCCGGGCCTGCTCCTCCAGCGTCAGGATGCGGTCGAGCGACAGCCGATGGACGAGATTCTGGTCGTGGGCGAACTCGGCCACGACGCAGCCGTTCAGGCTGCGTGCCGGCTCGACCGGCTTCATGGCCTCCGACGCGACGGCCACCACATCGAGCGCCCGGTCGACCAGAAGACCCAGCGCGCGAGAACGGGCCAGCACCACGTGACGATAGGGGTCCTCCGCGCCCGCACCGTCGCGCAGGCCGAACAGGACGGCGAGATCCACCACCGGCACCGGCTCGCCGCCGAGGTTGAGCAGGCCCGCGACCGGTCCGCCGACCGTCGGCGGCGCATGTAGGCGCGGCAGCGGCAGAATCTCCCGGATCTCGGCCTGCGGCAGGGCGCAAGGCGTGCCGGCCACGTCCACAATGAGATGGGCCGCGCCCGCCATGTCCACCCACCCGAAGAATCAAAAAGCCGGCCGCCCCGGTGGGACGGTCCGGCTGAGAATAGAGCGACCGCCGCGCCCCGGAAACGGGGGAGCGGCCCCGTCGCGATGCGCGGCTCGGACAAGGCGTCGCGGCCCGTCGTGAATTGCACGCCTCCGGCGCGCCCCTTCGGATCCGAGGTCGCTAATCGGCGCCCCGGAACGACGGTCGGAGGACGACAACGCGCCCCGCACCGTCTCGCCGTGGTCAGGCGACCTTCTGGCGCGAGCGGGACGGCTTCGTGGTCTCGGGCTCGGGCTCCGGCTCCTCGATACGGCCGCCGGGACGGCCCAGGCCGATCGACTTGGCGAGCGCCGAACGCTGCGCGGCGTAGTTCGGGGCCACCATCGGGTAATCGTTCGGCAGGTTGTAACGCTGGCGATACGAATAGGGGTCGAGACCGTGGGTGCCGAGATGACGCTTGAGGGTCTTGTAGGGCTTGCCGTCGATGAAGCTGATGATCGCGTCCGGGGTCACGGACTTGCGAACCTGAGCCGGGGTCGGCTTCTCGATCGCCTCCTCGGCCGGGGCCGCCGCGGCGGTCGCGCCGCCGAGCCCGGTCAAGGCTGCGTGAACGTTGATGATCAGGCCGGGAAGCTCGGACGCGGGCACTGAGTTGTTCGACACGTAGGACGAGACGATGTCGCTCGCCAATTCCACGAAGTCGTTGAATGATTTCTGACTCTCTTCCGTCATCCTGCTTGTCCGTTCCTATGGCCCCTCGGGCGGCAAGATCATACGTGTCGCCCGAAGACGCAAGGGAGCAATTTAAAAAACTACGTTTGCGTTGTGGGTATTGGCTTCGAAACACTCAAGTCGAGAGGCCGGGGGCAACGTAATCCGTCAAATGGAAGACATCCCGATCCATCCCGAGGCGGCGGATCGAGAGTCTCAGGCCGGAGCGCCGGCGGGGCCGAAGCGGCCGTAGCGCAGGGCCAGCGTCGGCAGGATCAGCAGGTTCAGCACCGTCGAGGTTACGAGGCCGCCCAGGATGACGAGCGCCATCGGCCCTTCGATCTCGCGGCCGGGCTCTCCGGCTCCGAGCGCCAGCGGCAGCAGGCCGAGACCCGTCACCAGCGAGGTCATCAGGATCGGCACGAGACGATCTGCCGCGCCCTCGATCGCCGCCGACCGGCCCCAGGACCGACCCTCCACCGCGGTGAGGTGCTCGTAATGCGAGACCATCATGATGGTGTTGCGCAGCGAGATGCCGAACAGCGTCACGAACCCGACGATGGAGCCGAGCGAGACCACGGCACCGGTCGCCGCCACCGCGGCGACGCCGCCGACGAAGGCGAAGGGCAGGTTGACCAGCACGAGGATCAGGTTGCG
This sequence comes from Methylorubrum salsuginis, assembly GCF_900114375.1. Lineage (GTDB taxonomy): Bacteria > Pseudomonadota > Alphaproteobacteria > Rhizobiales > Beijerinckiaceae > Methylobacterium > Methylobacterium salsuginis. The sequence goes on from NZ_FOSV01000005.1 coordinate 209,471, forward strand.
GGTCGAGCCGGTGACGACGGCGAGCAGCACGACGATGCCGAGCCCGGCGAGCGCCGAATAGGCGATCAGGTCGCGCCGCGCCTTGGCCTGCGCCTCCGCCGCGCCCGCGAAGCTCACATAGACGCCCGGCGGCAGCTTCACCTCCTTGCCGATCTTGCGCCGCGCCGCCTCGACGAAGGAGGCAACGTCGCGCTCCTCGACGTTCGACGTGATCGTCTGCACGCGCTGCGCGCCGATATGCTGGACGGCGTAGCGCCCGGAGGTCTCGTAGATGTCGGCGACCTGGGACAGGCGGATGAAGCTGCCGCCGCGCACTCGGATCGGCAGGTCGCCGAGGCTCGACAGGCGGGTGCGGACGGCCTTTTCCAGGATGACCGTGACGTTGAAGACGGCGTTGCCCTGGTAGGTCTGGCCGACCACGTCGCCCTGATAGGCGGTGCGGACGATCTCCAGGACCTCGACGGCATCGAGCCCCCAGTGGCGCAGGTCGTTGGCCCGCAAGGAGACGTTGATCTGCGGGAGCCCGGCGGGGGAGACCACCTGCACGTCGGCGGCCCCCCGCACCTCGCCGAGTTCGCGCGCCACGTCGCGGGCGGCGGCCTCGATCGCGGACAAGTCGTTGCCGAACACGTGGACGGCGACCGGCGCGGTGAAGCCCGAGACCGTTTCCTCGATCCGCTCGGTCAGGAAGGTCTTGAGCGAGAAGCCGGCGCCCGGCGTCTTCGCCATCAGCGCGCGGATGCCGGCCTCGGCCCGCTCCTGGCCCTCGCCGTCGAGGCCGGCGGCGAGGTCGATATGGATCTCGCTGTAATGCGTGCCGCCGACATCGTAGCCGGCCTCCGCCCGCCCGACCTGCTGGGCGACCGCGCGCACGCCGGGCACTTCCTTCAGCGCCTGCGTGATGTGCCCGCCCAGGCGCAGCGACTGCTCGAGAGACGTGCCGGGCGCGGCGGCCATGTGCAGGATCAGGTGGCCCTCCTTCAGATCGGGCAGGAAGGCGCCGCCGAGGAAGGGCACGGCCGCACCCGCGGCGACTACGGCGACCAGCCCCGTCGCCATGATCCGCTTCGGGGCGCGGTCGATCCGCGTGAGGAGCCGCATGTAGGCGGCGCGCGAGGCGCGCATCGGCAGCGGATCGAGGGTCGGCAGGCGCTTGCGCCGCGCCAGCAGCAGCACGGCCAAAGCCGGTGTCAGGGTCAGCGCCACCGCGAGCGAGGCCAGCACGGCGAGGATGTAGGTGAGGGCCAGCGGGCCGAACAGGCGGCCGGCGACCCCCGTCAGCGCCAGGACGGGGAAGAAGACGAGGAGCACCGCGAGCGTCGCGTAGGCGACCGAGGTGCGCACCTCCATCACCGCCTCGAACACCACCGCCGGGCCCGGCAGAGGCGTGGCCAGACGGCGGTTCTCGCGCAGGCGGCGCACCACGTTCTCGACGCCGATCACCGCGTCGTCCACCACCTCGCCGATGGCGATGGCGAGCCCGCCCAGCGTCATGGCGTTGAGGCTCTCGCCGAGCGCGGCGAGCACCGCGACCGCGGCGATCAGCGAGAGCGGGATCGCGACCGCGCTGATCAGGCTGGTGCGCCAGTCGAGCAGGAACATGAACAGCACGACGATCACGAGGAGCCCGCCGAGCGCCAGCGCCTGGATCACGTGGCCGTTGGCGACCGCGACGAAGTTCGCGGGCCGGAACAGGTCGGTGCGCAGGGTGATGCCCTCGCGCTCCAGGCCCGGCCGCAGCTCGGCCAGAGCCGCCTCGACCTGTTGGGTCGCCTCGACGGTGTTGGCGCCGATCTGCGCCCCGACCGAGAGCATCACGCCGGGCACGCCGTCGATCTGCGCCGCGCTGATCGGCGGCTCGGGGGCGTCGCGCACGTCGGCCACGTCGCCGAGCGTGACGCTGGCCCCGCCCTCGTTGACCAGCACCGTGCGGGCGACGTCTTCCGGCGTCAGCGATTGGCCTTCGGTCTGGAGGGCGATGCGCTGGTTCGTCGTATCGACGAAGCCCGCGCCGCGCACGCCGGTGGCCTTGCGGGCGGCGGCCAGCACGTCGTTGAGGCCGATGCCGAAGCGGATCAGGTCGCGCGGGCGCACCTGCACCTGGATCGAGCGGATGTCGCCGCCATAGACCAGCACTTCGGCGATGCCGGGGACCGCCAGCAGCCGCAGGCGCAGCCGCCAGTCGGCGACGGTGCGCAGATCGAGCAGCGAGCGCGTCTGCGAGGTGAGGCCGAGGACGAGGACGGTGCCGGTGGACGAGGTCAGCGCCGTCATGGTCGGGGCCATGACGCCCTGCGGCAGGCGGCTGGCGATGGTGGCGAGGCGCTCGTTCACGAGCTGACGCGCCCGGTAGATGTCGCTTCCCGTCGTGAAGGTGGCGGTGACGACGGACAGGCCCTGGATCGAGGTCGAGCGCAGGCTCGCGAGGCTCGGCAACCCGTTGATCGCGCCCTCGACCGTCTGCGTGACGATCACCTCGACCTGCTCCGGGCTCAGGCCCGGCGCCTCGGTCTGGACCGAGACGGTCGGGGGGGCGAATTCGGGGAAGACATCGTACTTCGCTTGTCCCAGCGCCATGACGCCGTAGACGAGCAGGGCGAGGCCGAGCGCCAGCACCACGCCGGGGAAGCGCACCGCGAAGGCGACGAGGGCCGCCTGAGGCCCCGTCTGCGGTGCGGCCGGGGGAATGGCCGGGGGCGCGGCCATCAATCGTCGTCATCCATGGAGGCCGGCGCCTGCGCCCTCGCCTCCTCGGACAGCAGCGCCTGCGCGCCGCCGACGACGATCTCGGTCTCCTCCGCGAGATCGCCGACCACGTAGGCATCGGCCGACATCGCGGCGTTCGGCGGCAGCGGATGACGGGCGAAGCCGTCCTCGCCGACCTCGCGGTAGAACCACGCCCCGCCCTGCCAATGCACCACCGCATCCTCGGGCACGAGGATGCCCTCGACCGCCCGGTCGGCGGTGATGAAGGCGAGCGTGCTCATGCCAGGCAGGAGGCCGCTGTCGCCGGAGACGAGGTAGAACAGGCTGACGCCCTGGATGCGCTGGTCGGTGCGTGTGGCCGGCGAGACGTAGCGCAAGGCCACGCGCTCGCTCTGCGGCGGCACCTCGGCAAAGGCCGTGTCGGGCCGACCCTTCAGCGTTTCGCCCGGCGGCAACGTCACCTGCACGAGGAAGTCGGTGCGCTCGATCAGCCGCGTCACGACGGTCGAACGCTCGACGATCGCCTTGCCGATCACCGGCCCCCATTCCTGCTGGGCGGTCGCCGCCAGGGTGCGCAGCTGCGACTGGGCCGCCGAGAGCGCGGCCTGATCGGTCTGGTAGGTCCCCTCCGCGGTCTCGACCTGCACCTGGGTCGCGTAGGCGCCGAGACTGCGGGCGCGCTGGAAGGCGCTCTTCGAGACCTCGGCCCTGGCCTGGGCGGTCTGGAGCGCGGCCTGGGCGCTGGCATAGGCGTTGGTCAGTTCCGTGACGCGGGCGAGATCGAGGACGCTGCCATAGGCCTGGACCTCGATGCGGTGGCGGCCCGGCTCGACCTTGCGCGTCTCCACGCCGATGCGGGCCCGCTCGTCGGCATCGAGCTTCACCACGACGCGCCCGTTCTCGATCGCGGTGCGCTGGACCGGCTTCGCCTCGGGTTTCGGCTCGGGGCGCAGCGCCGTCGGCGCCTGCGGGGCCGTAGATCCTTTGGCGAAAAGATCGTCGAGATCCGGCAGGCGGTTCAGCAGCCGCGGCTCGATGGCGAGGACGAGCCCGCCGAGCGCCAGGACCAGAGCGCCGACGAGCCAAGCCTGTGAGCCGCCTCGTCCTTTCACCCGCGCATCCTCCCGCCGACGGCCCGATGCCGCCCTGCCGGATTACCGAATTATCCCGGTTTTGAATACCGAAATTGCCCGAGCATCAACGCCGCCGCAGGCTTTTCGGCCCGCGCGGTAAACGGCGGCGATGCGCGGCGGGTCAGTTCTTCTTGCGGAAGGCGTCGAGGCTGACGACCTCGGCGCTCGCTTCCTTGTCGCCCTTCTCGGCGGCCTCGGGCTTGGCCGGCTTGTCCTTGGTGCCGTCCTCGGCCTCCTTGGCCTCGCGGGCGACCGGAAGGGCCGGCACGATCTTCGGCCCGGCGCCGACCGGGGCCAGACCCGTCCCCTTCGGCTTGATCTCCGCCGGTTCGGACGCCGCACCGCGGGGCCCGGGCTTCGGGGCGGCGGTCGGCGTCTCCACGGACTCCTCGCCCTCGGCGCCCTCGTTCAGATCGAACTTGAGGCCGAACTGCACGGAAGGGTCGAAGAAGCCGGACAGGGCGTCGAACGGAATCAGCAGCCGCTCCGGCACGCCGGAGAAGGACAGGCCGACCTCGAAGGTATGCTCGGTGACGTTCAGGTCCCAGAACTGGTGCTGCAGGACGATCGTCATCTCCTGCGGGTATTTCTCGCGCAGGCGCTGCGACATGCGCACGCCCGGCGCCTCGGTGCGGAAGGAGATGTAGAAATGATGCTCGCCCGAGAGCCCCTCGCGGGCCGCATCGGTCAGCACCTTGCGCACGACGCCGCGCAGGGCATCCTGAACCAGGAGATCGTAACGGATCAGATCTTCGGCCATCGGCGCTCGCTTGTCCGGTCACGGCCGGAGGGCGGCAGCGCCGGGACGTGGAAATTGAGTGGAGGTTTCTGTTGCCAGGTACCTCCGAACCCCGCCTAAACGGTGCTACCCGCTAGGACTTTAGGTCGGTTTTTGGCACCGCTTACGCGGCGACAGCCACCGGAGCAAAGTTGTCGTTGGCAACTATTGCAAAGGCCCGATAACGGCGGAACCATGCCGAGCGAAAGTGCTCCCTTTACGCCCTCGTCGATCCTATTTCGCCCCCGCCGGAACCCAGCACGTCGGCCGGTGACGGCCATGCGGCCATCAGTCCTGGGTTCGGGTGGAGGCGCCGGGTACCGCCCCCGGGTCCGATAGGTTTATTTCGAAGAACGTTTATCGCCATAGCCGGCCTTGCGACCGGCAAGGGGAATATAGAGGGGCCGACGGCGGTTTTGAAGAGCGATCCGCGCTCAGACCCGCTCCGCGCTGGAAGCGTGGCCGAATTGCCGCCCCTCGGAGCGGGCGGCGGCGCGCATTCTCACACCGAATCACCGCCGATCACGCCCGCCGCCGCTCCGCTCAGGTGGCTCGGCCGCATGCTCGGGCTCGTGCTCGTGCCCCTCGTGATTCTCGTCGCCGCCACGTTCATCGCCGGCCCGCTGGTGCGGTTCGTCGGCGATTGGCGCCTGGGGCTCGACCCGTTCACGCCGCTGGCGGAGCGCCCGCGCCTGCCGCTGGCCGAACTCGCCGCCCGCGGCGTCATCACCGACGCCCTGCGGCAGGGGGTGATGGCCCTCCTCGTCCTCGGGCTCGCGGCGTTCGCCTGCCGCGGCGGCGGGCCGGGCGCCCTGCGCCGCCGCCTCGGCTTCGCGAAGCCGGCTCTGCCGCGGGCCTCGACCCGGCGGCTCCTGTGGCTGCTGCCGCTCTGGCCGCTGATCCACATCGCCTGGGTGACGGCGACGGCGGCGGCGCTCAACGTCAATTTCGGGCACGGCGTGCGCCTCTCGCCGTTCCTGTCGTCCACCATGGTCGCCCTGTGGCTCACCTTCGTGGTCCTGCTCGCGCCGCTCGCCGAGGAATTGCTCCTGCGCGGCGAGGTCTATGCCCGCGCCAGCGCCTTCCTCGGGCCGGCGGCGACCATCGTGGTCACGGCGCTGATCTTCTGCCTCGCCCATGTCGGGCTGGAGCCGGCCCCCCGCTACGCCAGCTCCTTCAGCGCGCTGGCCCGGCCGCTGACCCTGCTGCCGCTGGCCCTGACCCTCGGCTGGCTGCGCTGGCGCACCGGACGCCTCTGGCCCTGCATGCTGCTCCATGCCTGGAGCAATCTCGCCCTGGTCACCTATCAGCTGGGCTGGTTCGCCGGTTTACGGTGATGCGAGCCTCGACTCGACATCCGGCCCGTCGCCCGTCAGACCTGACCGGACATGCGCGCGTATCACGATCTCCTGACCCGCATCCTTGAGGACGGCACCCGCAAGGAGGACCGCACCGGCACCGGCACGCTGTCCGTGTTCGGGCACCAGATGCGCTTCGACCTCGGGCAAGGGTTCCCCCTCGTCACGACCAAGCAACTCCACCTGCGCTCGATCATCCACGAGCTGCTGTGGTTCCTCAAAGGCGACACCAACGTCCGCTATCTCCGCGAGAACGGCGTCACGATCTGGGACGAGTGGGCCGACGAGGCCGGCGATCTCGGGCCGGTCTACGGGCGGCAATGGCGATCCTGGGAGAAGCCCGGCGGCGGCACGGTCGACCAGATCCGATGGGTGCTCGACGAGATCGCCCGCAATCCCGATTCGCGCCGCCTCGTGGTATCGGCCTGGAACCCGGCCGACCTCGACAAGATGGCGCTGGCTCCGTGCCACTGCCTGTTCCAGTTCTATGTCGCCGACGGGCGCCTCTCCTGTCAGCTCTACCAGCGCTCGGCCGACGTCTTCCTCGGCGTGCCGTTCAACATCGCCAGCTACGCATTGCTCACCGCGATGATGGCGCAGGTGACGGGGCACGAACCGGGCGACTTCGTCCACACCTTCGGCGACGCCCATCTCTACGTGAATCATCTGGAGCAGGCCCGGCTCCAGCTCTCGCGCGCGCCGAAGCCCCTGCCGAAACTGCGGCTCAATCCGGAGGTTCGCTCCCTGTTCGACTTCACCTTTTCGGACATCGCCATCGAGGCCTATGCGCCGCATCCGGCGATCAAGGCGCCGGTGGCGGTCTGATGGCCTCGCGCGTCTCCCTGATCGCGGCGGTCGCCCGCAACGGCGTGATCGGCCGCGACAACGGCCTCGTCTGGCGCCTGTCGAGCGATCTGAAGCGCTTCAAGGCGCTGACGCTGGGCAAGCCGATCCTGATGGGCCGCCGGACCTGGGACTCGATCGGGCGGCCCCTGCCGGGCCGGCGCAGCCTCGTGCTGACCCGCGACCGCAGCCTCGCCATCCCCGGGGCCGAGATCGTGCATTCCTGGGACGAGGCGGTGACGGCGGCGGGCGCCGACGAACTCATGGTGGTGGGGGGCGCCGAGATCTACGCGCTCGCCCTGCCGCATGCCGACCGGCTCCACCTCACCGAGGTCGATGCGGCGCCCGATGGCGACGTGCATTTCCCCGATTTCGACCGCTCCGCCTTCCATGAGACGCTACGTGAAGCGCATCCGGCGGGGGAGCGCGACGAGTTTCCGTTCCAGTTCGTGGATTGGGAGCGCAGGTCCGGCCGTTGACCGAACCGGGGCGCATTGGCCGCAGGGCCCCGGCGGTTGTCCGGCCGGTGGGTGCGGTTGCCATTGACGGGCCGCGCGCCCACCTGCCAGCCTTGACAGGAAAGCCCGCGGCCACTCAGGTGCGCGGCGTATCCCTAAGGCTGCGGCAAACGCGTTCTTGCGGCTTGAGAAAATCGTCGCGCCTCATGCGGGGCGCAGCCTGAGCAGGAGTTCACGTCGAGAATGCCTTGGAGCAATCAGAGCGGCGGCGGTGGCGGCCCCTGGGGCCGGCCCGGCGGCGGCGGTGGTAACGGCGGCGGTCCCTGGGGTGGCGGGGGCGGCGGCAAGACGCCCCCCGATCTCGAGGATCTGCTCCGGCGCGGACAGGACCGCCTCCGCGGCGTGATGCCCGGCGGCGGCTTCGGCGGCGGCAAGGGCCTCCTGATCGCGGCGGGCCTCGTGGTCGGCGCGTGGCTGCTCACCGGCTTCTACATCGTGAAGCCCAACGAGGTCGGCATCAACACGATCTTCGGGCGCTACACCGGCTCGACCGCCGAGGGCCTGCGCTACAACTTCCCCTATCCGATCGGCACCGTGCAGAAGCCGAATGTCGGCGTCGTGAACTCGATCCAGATCGGCTACACCGCCGCCGGAACCCGCACCCGCGACGTCCCGGAAGAGAGCCTGATGCTCACCGGCGACGAGAACATCGTCGATCTCGATTTCGAGGTGCAGTGGCGCGTCAACCCGGCCAAGGCCGAGGATTACGTGTTCAACCTCGCCAACCCGGACGGCACCATCAAGGCCATCGCCGAGAGCGCCATGCGCGAGGTGGTCGGCCGCCGCAACATCCAGGCGATCCTGACCAACGAGCAGTCCAGCATCGCCCAGGAGGTCAAGGAGATCCTCCAGTCCGCCCTCGACGAGTACGGCGCGGGCGTGCGCATCGAGGTGGTGCAGCTCACCAGCGTCAACCCGCCCCCGGAGGTGCGGCCGGCCTTCATCGACGTGAACGCCGCCCAGCAATACGCCCAGCAGGTGCGCAACGAGGCCGAGACCTACGCGAGCCGCGAAGTGCCCCAGGCCCGAGGCAAGGCGAGCCAGGTGATCCAGGGCGCGGAAGCGTTCCGCACCCAGGCGACGGCGGATGCCACCGGTCAGGCCGCCCGCTTCAGCCAGGTGTACCAATCCTACAAGGCCGCGCCCGCCGTGATCCGCGAGCGCATCTTCCTGGAGACGATGGAGAAGGTGCTCGGCTCGGTGAACAAGGTGATCATCGATCAGAACGGTTCGGGCGTCTCCGGCGCCGGTGCCGCCGCCGGCGTGCTGCCGGTGCTGCCGCTGACCGACACCCTGCGGGCCCCTGCTGCGAGCGGAGCGACGAGCCGATGAACAATCCCGCCCTCCGCACCGGCCTGATGGTGATCGCCGCCGCGATCGCCGTCGGCCTCTACGCCTCGGTCTTCACCGTCGGGCAGATGCAGCAGGCGCTGGTGCTCCAGCTCGGCCGCGTCCGCGACGTGCTGAACCCGGTCGGCCAGAACAAGCCGGGCCTCTACTTCAAGGTGCCGTTCGCCGACAGCGTCGTGCTGTTCGACAAGCGCGTGCTCGACCTCGACCTGCCGGTGCAGCCGCTGCTCACCGCCGACCGACAGAATCTCGAAGTCGACGCCTTCGCCCGCTACCGGATCGTCGATCCGCTGAAGTTCTACCAGTCGGTCGGCACCATCGCCCTGGCCAACCAGCGTCTGGCGAGCTTCACCAACTCGGCTTTGCGCAACGTGCTCGCCCGCTCCAGCCGCGACGCGCTGGTGCGGACCGACCGCGCCCAGCTGATGAACGACATCCAGGACAGCGTGAACCGCGAGGCCAAGGGGCTCGGCGTCGAGATCGTCGACCTGCGCATGACCCGCGTCGATCTCCCGGCCAAGAACAGCCAGGCGGTCTACGACCGCATGACCTCGGAGCGGAAGAAGGAGGCGACCGACATCCGCGCCAACGGCGATCAGGCCGCGACGCTGATCCGCGCCAAGGCCGACCGCGACGTCACCGTGATCCTGGCCGAAGCCAACCAGCAGGCCGAGGAGCTGCGCGGCGCGGGCGAGGCCGACAAGAACCGCATCCTCGCCGAAGCCTTCGGCAAGGACGCCGACTTCTTCGCCTTCTACCGCTCGATGCAGGCCTACGAGCACGCGCTGAAGGGCCAGGACACCAAGCTGGTGGTGAGCCCGAATTCGGACTTCTTCCGCTTCTTCTCGGATCCGCAGGGGCGTAAGCCCGAGGCGGCGAAGGGCGACGCCGCGAAGACCGAGTCGAGCCCCGGCACGACCGGCACGGTGCGATAGGACCCGAGCACTGCGGCATCCGCGGCCGGCGCCCTTGATCGGGGTGCCGGCCGCCGAATCTATAGGCGAGCCTAAAAACCGGGCCGCACCCAAGACGATGAGGAAACCGCCCATGATGCCCGCTGCGAGACTCGCCGCGAATGCCGACCGGGCCCGTCGGCCCTCGCTCGCCCGGCGCGCCGCCTCGGCGCTCTCCGCCGCGGTGCTGGGCGTTACGGTCGCCGCCGTGTCGCTGCCCCTGCCCGCCCTGGCCAAGGGCCCGGAATCGCTCGCCGACCTCGCCGAGAAGGTGACGGATGCGGTGGTCAACATCTCGGCCTCGACCACGGTCGAGACCAAGAGCACCGGCCGCAGCCTGCCGCAGCTTCCTCAGGGCACGCCGTTCGAGGACCTGTTCGAGGAATTCTTCAAGCGCCGCGGCGGCCAGGGCAGCCCCAAGAGCGAAGACGACAGCCCGCGCTCGCCCTCTCGCAAGTCGAACTCGCTGGGTTCGGGCTTCATCATCGACGCGTCCGGCATCGTGGTGACCAACAACCACGTCATCGGCGACGCCAACGATATCCAGGTGATCCTCAGTGACGGCGTGAAGCTGAAGGCCGAGATCGTCGGCAAGGACCCGAAGCTCGACCTCGCGGTGCTGCGGGTGAAGCCGACGGCCGAGCGCCCGCTCAAGGCCGTGCCCTTCGGCGATTCCGACAAGATGCGCCCGGGCGACTGGGTGATGGCGATCGGCAACCCGTTCGGGCTCGGCGGATCGGTCTCCGCCGGCATCGTCTCGGCGCGGGGCCGCAACATCGAATCCGGCCCCTACGACAACTACATCCAGACCGATGCGGCCATCAACAAGGGCAATTCGGGTGGCCCGCTGTTCAACATGGACGGCGAGGTGATCGGCATCAACACCGCGATCCTGTCGCCGTCGGGCGGCTCGGTCGGCATCGGCTTCGCGGTTCCCTCGGGCACCGCCTCCCCGGTGGTGGAGCAGCTGCGCCAGTTCGGTGAGGTGCGCCGCGGCTGGCTCGGCGTGCGCATCCAGAACGTGGACGACGCCACCGCCGAGGCGCTCGGCCTCAAGGGCGGCGCCAAGGGCGCGCTGGTGGCCGGCATCGACGAGAAGGGCCCGGCCAAGACCGCGGGGCTCGAGGTCGGCGACGTGATCGTCAAGTTCAACGGCGTGCCGGTGAAGTCGTCGAGCGAGCTGCCCCGCATCGTCGCGGCGACCCCGGTGGGCAAGCAGGTCGACGTGCAGGTCGTGCGCAAGGGCGAGGAGCAGACGAAATCCGTGCTGCTCGGACGCCTGGAGGACGGCGAGAAGACCCAGGTCGCCACCGCGAAGCAGCCCGAGGCGGAATCGGTCAACCGCCAGATCCTCGGCCTCAGCCTCACCGGCCTCTCGGACGAGGCGCGCAAGCGCTTCAACATCAAGGACACGGTGAAGAGCGGCGTCGTTGTCACGAAGGTCGATCCGAACTCGACCGCCGCCGACAAGCGCATCCAGCCGGGCGAGGTCATCGTCGAGGTCGGCCAGGAAGCCGTTTCGGCGCCCGCCGACGTCACCAAGCGCGTCGAGGCGATGAAGAAGGAAGGCCGCAAGTCGGTGCTGCTGCTGGTCGCCGGCCTCAGCGGCGACGTGCGCTTCGTCGCGATCGGCCTCGACTGAGCGTCGGCCGGCGGCGACCGCGACGGTGGGGCTCCTCGCCGTCAAGCTCGCCGTCACGCCGCTGCTGATGGCGCTGGTCACGCTGGTGAACCGGCGTTTCGGCTCGGCCGCCGGCGGCATCGTCGCCGGCCTGCCGCTCACCTCCGGGCCGATCTCGCTCTACCTCGCCCTGGAGCAGGGCCTGCCCTTCGCAGGCGAGGCCGCCCACGGGTCGCTGGTCGGCGTCGGCGCGGTGTTGGCCTCCTACCTCGCCTACCTCATGGCGAGCCGGCGCCTTTCGGTTTTCCCGTCTTGCTGGGCCGGACTCGCCGGCTTCACCCTCTGGGCGGTCGCTGCCGGACGGATCGGCGCGGACACCCTGCTCGTCCTCCTCGTCCTTGCCCTGGTCGGCCTGTTGCTGGCCTTCACGCGCGGCGCCCGCTCCGGCCGCCGCCCGGCGCGGCTGCCGGCCTGGGATCTGCCGGCGCGTATCGCCGTCTCCACCGGTCTCGTCGTGCTGGTGACGCTGGCCGCGCCGCTCCTCGGGCCCGCGGTCAGCGGGTTGCTCGCACCCGTGCCGGTGATCGCGTGGCCGCTGATCGTCTTCGTCCACGCTCAGAGTGGGCGGGACGCGGCGGTCGCCACCATCCGCGGCACGGTGTCGGGCGCGGTCGGGCTGTGCGTGTTCAACCTCGCCGTGATCCGCCTCGCGCCGAGCGGAGGGATCGCGGGGACCTACGCGGTGGCGCTGTCGCTCGCGCTCGCGGTGTCGCTGGTGCTGGTCGGCGCCCTCTATCGCCGGAGAGCGTGAGCCCCGGCCTCAGCCCACGAACTCGGCCGCCGAGAACCCCTGAAGGTACAGCAGGGCCGTCAGGTCGCCGTGCTCGATCCGCACCCGCGCCGCCGCCGCGACCTTGGGCTTTGCCCGAAACGCGACGCCGATTCCCGCCTCGCCGAGCATCGGCAGATCGTTCGCCCCGTCGCCGACCGCCAGCGTCTCGCTCGCGGCGAGCCCGAGGCGTTCCCGCAATTCGATCAGCGTGGCACGCTTGGCCTCGGCCCCGACGATGGGCTCGACCACCCGGCCGGTGAGGTGGCCCTCGGCCACGTCGAGGACGTTGGCGCGGGTCTCATCGAAGCCGATTGCTGCCCCGATCGGTCCCGTGAACAGGGTGAAGCCGCCCGAGACGAGGCCGGTGAAGGCACCGTGCGCCCGCATCGTCGCGACCAGGGTGCGCCCGCCCGGCGTGAGGCGGATGCGGTCCCGGATCAGCCCGTCGATCACGGCGACCGGCAGCCCCTTGAGCAGTCCGACCCGCTCGCGCAAGGCCGGCTCGAAGGCGATCTCGCCACGCATCGCCCGCTCGGTGATCGCGGCCACCTGTGGCTTGATGCCGACGAGATCGGCGAGTTCGTCGATGCATTCCTGCTCGATCATGGTTGAATCCATGTCGGCGAGGAAAAGCCGCTTGCGGCGATGGGCGCCGCCGGGCAGCACGGCCACGTCGATCGGCTCGCCGGAGAGCGCCGTGCGCAGGCGCTCGGTGAGCGCGCCGGCCTCCCCCGGTTCGGCCGGGACCAGCAACTCGGCGGCGACCTCGCCGTGCAGGATGCGGGGCTGGTGATCGGTGCCGAGCACCCGGCGGGCCTCGGCGAGCACCGCGTCGGTGATGGCGGGCCTGCCTGTGTTTGCTATCAGCGTCGCGACGAGAGTCATGCGAGAAATCTTCGAAGAGGACGCCGTGTCGGTGGCGGACGAAGCCCAAGACGGCCGCCCGGCCGCGGTTCTCATCGCAGGGCCGACCGCCTCGGGCAAGTCGGCGCTGGGGCTGGCGCTGGCCCGCGCCTTCGACGGGGTCGTGATCAACACCGACTCGATGCAGGTTTATTCGGATTTACGCGTCCTCACCGCGCGCCCGAGCCCGGCGGAGGAAGAGCAGGCCCCGCATCGTCTCTACGGCAACGTCGACGGCGCCGTGAACTTTTCCGTCGGTCACTTCCAGCGGCATGCCGCGGCGATCCTGAACGAGGCCGACGCGGCGGGCCGGCTGCCGATTTTCGTCGGCGGCACCGGCCTCTACTTCCGCGCCCTCGACGAAGGCCTTTCGGACTTGCCCGAGGTGCCGGAAGCGATCCGCGACGCGATCCGCACCGAGGCCGAAGGTCGGCCGACCGAGGCGTTGCACGCGCTCCTCGCCGAGCGCGATCCCGAGAGCGCCGCGCGCCTGCGCCCCTCCGACCGGATGCGGGTGATGCGGGCGCTCGAAATCTTTGCCGCCACCGGCCGCCCGATCGGCTCGTTCCACGAGAGCCGCCAGCCCGGGCCGCTCGGGGGCCGCCCGCTTCTCAAGTTTTTTCTTGCCATCGAGCGCGAGGAGCTGCGCCGCCGGATCGACACGCGCTTCCTCACCATGATGCAGGACGGCGCTCTCGATGAGGTTGCGGCCTTGCGTGCAAAAAGCCTCGACCCGTTGCTGCCGGTGATGCGCGCCCACGGCGTGCCGGGGCTGATCGCGCATCTGGACGGCGCACTCTCGCTGGACGAGGCGGTGCAGCGGGGCCAGGGCGATACCCGCCGCTACGCCAAGCGCCAGCATACGTGGTTCCGCCACCAGATGGGGGCGGACTGGCACTGGCTCGCGCCGGAAGAGGCGCGAGCCCTCGCATTCAGTCGCCTGAGCGCTCCAGCCGGGCGATGAGCGAAGAGGTGTCCCAGCGCTTGCCGCCCATGGCCTCGACCTCGGCATAGAACTGATCGACCAGGGCCGTCACCGGCAGCCGGGCGCCGTTGCGGCGGGATTCGGCGAGCAGGATGCCGAGATCCTTGCGCATCCACTCGACCGCGAAGCCGAAATCGAACTTTTTAGCATTCATGGTCTTGCCGCGATTCTCCATCTGCCAGGAGCCGGCGGCGCCCTTGGAGATCACCTCCAGCACCGCCTCGACATCGAGCCCGGCGCGCTTGGCGAAGTGGATCGCCTCGGACAATCCCTGCACCAGACCGGCGATGGCGATCTGGTTGACCATCTTGGTGAGCTGGCCCGCGCCCGAGGGCCCCAGCAGGCGGCAGGAGCGGGCGTAGGCTCCGATCACCGGCTCGACCTCGGCGAACGCGCCCTCGTCGCCGCCGCACATCACGGTGAGCACTCCGTTTTCGGCGCCCGCTTGCCCGCCGGAGACCGGCGCATCGATGAAGCGAAGCCCCGCGGCATCGGCCGCCGCCGACAGCTCGCGCGCCACCTCGGCAGACGCCGTGGTGTGATCGACGAAGACCGCGCCTTTTTGCATCCCGGCGAAGGCGCCGTCCGCGCCCAGCACCACCGAGCGCAGGTCGTCGTCGTTGCCGACGCAGGCGAAGACGATCGCAGCCCCCGCCGCCGCCTCCCGCGGCGTCGCGGCGGCCCGCCCGCCATTGGCTTGAACCCAGGCCTCGGCCTTCGCCCCGGTGCGGTTGTAGACCGTAACCGTGTGGCCCTTCCTGGCGAGATGTCCCGCCATCGGCGCGCCCATCACGCCGAGCCCCAGGAATGCGACGTTGACCATCGGTGCGGTGTCTCCGGCTTTGAGAGTTTGACGTGTAGCTCGCTGTACTCCCGAGCGGGTTCGCATTCAAAATGCCGTCCTCTCTCTGACGTTGCCGCCCCCTCCCCGCTCGGCTACGGTCCGCCCGCCGATGACGGACCGCCCCGCCAAACAAAATCCCTATTCGGGGCTCGCCGATCACGCCTTCTGGGACCGGTCGGTCGGCGGGATTCCACTGTTCGCCCTCGATCCGATGGCCGGGCCGCCGATCCCGGCGGGCTTTCGCCTCACCCGGCAGACGCGGATCGCCACGGCGGGGAGCTGCTTTGCCCAGCACATCGCCGACCGGCTCCAGGCCAGCGGCTATCATTACCTCGTCACCGAGGACGCGCCCGAGGGCACCACCCCCGAGACGGCGCGGTCGCGGGGCTTTCGCCTGTTCTCGGCGCGCTACGGCAACGTCTACACCGCGCGCCAGCTGCGCCAGTTGATCGAGCGGGCATATGGCCGGTTCACGCCGCAGGATACGGCCTGGACGCGACCCGACGGGCGCTTCGCCGATCCGTTCCGCCCGCGCATCGAGCCCGAGGGGTTCACCTCGGTGGAGGCGGTCGAGGCCGAACGGCAGGCGCATCTCGCGCAGGTGCGGCGGCTGTTCGAAGACCTCGACGTGTTCGTGTTCACCCTCGGCCTCACCGAGGGCTGGCAGGCCGCCGTGGACGGCGCCGCCTTTCCGCTCTGCCCCGGCGTCGCAGCGGGCACCTTCGACCCGGAAAAGTACGTGTTCGCCAACCAGCCGGTCGAGGCGGTGATCGCCGACCTCACCGCCTTCGCCGATGCGTTGAAGGCGGTGAATCCGGGGGCGCGGATCATCCTCACGGTGTCGCCGGTGCCGCTGGTGGCGACCTACGCGCCGCGCCACGTGCTGCAATCGACGGTGCACAGCAAGGCGGTGCTGCGGGTCGCCGCCCAGCGCCTCGCCGACACCCGCGACGATACCCTCTACTTTCCCTCCTACGAGATCGTCACCTCGCCCGAGGGCGCCTTCCGCTATCTCGAGAGCGATCTCAGATCCGTCAGCAAGGACGGTGTCGATCATGTCATGCGGGTCTTCTTCCGCCATCTCACGGAGGGCGGCGACCGCGACGTCCTCCCGGCCTCCTCGCGCAGCCTGCACGAGGCCCGGGCCGAGTTCGCCGCGCAGGCCGCGGTGGTCTGCGACGAGGAACTGCTCGCCGCCGGAGGCGTGCGGCCGTGGCTAGACGCATCCTCGTCGTCGGCAATAACTGCCAGGTCGCGGTCCTGGGCGGGTGCCTTCAGTTCCTTGCGCCGGATGCTGAGGTCGTCGCGGTAGAACCCGCGAACCTCGCTCTGTTCGAACCGAGCCCCGAGGGGCTGCTCGACCGGGCGGCGCAGGCCGATCTCACGGTTGGCCTGCCGTTCGAGAAGGGGCCGCTCGGCGCCCTCACCCCGGCCCGCCTGCGCGAGGCCGCGCGGGTCTACGTCCCGCTGCCGAGCATCGTCTTCCCGGCCTTCCATCCGGACATCGTCTATATCGACCACAAGGGCCGCAACTTCGGCTCGCCGATGGGCGATTATCACTCCGCGCTGATCGTCTACGGCTTCGCGCAGGGCTTCTCGGTGGACGCCATCGCGTCGCTAATCAGGGCCGAGGTGTTCGCCAAGGTCGGCTATCTCGACGACTGGTTCGGCGCGCGCGATTCGCTGCTGCGGCTCAGTCGGGAGCACGGCTTCGACCTCGACCGGCTGTTCGCCGGCTGGATGCGCCGCGGCTGCTTCATGCACACGATCAACCACCCCAAGCTGTTCGTGCTGGAGGATCTGGCACGGGCGGCCTTGCAGCGGGGCGGTATCCCGGCCCGCTCGGCGCGATGCGAGGACATGCTGCCCGATCCGCTGAGCGGCAGCGTGTGGCCGGTCTATCCGGAGATCGCCGCGCGCTACGGCGTCCCCGGCGGAACCACCTTCAAGCCGCCGCTCGGCGGCCTGAACTTCCTCGTGGACGCTGCCCGCTGCCTCGATCTCCGGGCTATGGTGGAGGGCTCGCTGGCGCACTACGCCCACACGCCGAAGATCGCGCAGCATTGCGGCCGGGTGCAGGGATGGCTCGGCAAGCGGGACGTGCGCGACACGCTGCGGCCGGTGGCCGGGTGAGCTCTCAGCGTGAGCCTCAGCCCCCCGTCACGCTCATGTGCCGGGGCACGGCGGCCGGGCGGGCGCGCTCGATGACGAAGTCGTGGCCCTTGGGCTTGCGCGAGATCGCCTCGACCACGGCGCGGGTCACCAGCGCGTCGTCGGGGGAGGCGCGGAGCGCCGCGCGCAGGTCGGCGGCGTCCTCCTGGCCGAGACACATGTAGAGCTTGCCGGTGCAGGTGAGACGCACCCGGTTGCAGCTCTCGCAGAAATTATGCGTCAACGGCGTGATGAAGCCGAGCCGCCCGCCGGTCTCCTCGACGCGGACGTAGCGGGCCGGGCCGCCGGTGCGGTCGGGCAAGGGCGTCAGGGTGAAGCGCTCGGCCAGCCGCTCGCGGGCGACCGAGAGGGGCAGGAACTGATCGGTGCGGTCGCCGTCGATCTCGCCGAGCGGCATCACCTCGATCAGCGTCATGTCCATGGCGCGCTCGTGCGCCCAGACCAGCATCGGCGCGATCTCGTCCTCGTTGACGCCCTTCAGCGCCACGGCGTTGATCTTCACCTTGATTCCGGCCTTCTGCGCCGCCTCGATGCCGGCGAGCACCACGGCGAGATCGCCCCGCCGGGTGATCGCCTTGAACTTTTGCGCGTCGAGCGTGTCGAGCGACACGTTGATGCGGCGCACCCCGAGATCGGCGAGTTCCGGGGCGAAGCGGGCGAGCTGCGAGCCGTTCGTGGTCAGCGTCAGCTCGTCCAGCGCGCCGCTCTTGAGGTGGCGCGACAGGCGGCGGAAGAGCTGCATGATATCGCGCCTCACCAGCGGCTCGCCGCCGGTGATGCGGAGCTTGCGCA
The DNA here is from genome assembly GCF_900114375.1 of Methylorubrum salsuginis. GTDB lineage: Bacteria > Pseudomonadota > Alphaproteobacteria > Rhizobiales > Beijerinckiaceae > Methylobacterium > Methylobacterium salsuginis. Next base: position 227,259 of record NZ_FOSV01000005.1, read on the forward strand.
CGCCGCGATCCACGAACACGCCGCAGAGCCGGTCGAGTTCTTCCAGCGTCAGCAGGTCGCGCTTGGGCAGGAACTGCATGTCCTCGGCCATGCAATAGGCACAGCGGAAGTCGCAGCGGTCGGTGACCGAGAGGCGCAGATAGGTGATCGCCCGCTGGAACGGGTCGATCAGAGGGGCCGGTCTGAGACGCGTCGGCGCCTCGTCGCGAGAGGCCTCGGCGGTGTTCGGCTTGTCGGCTGACAGATCCAACATCTTCGGCCATATGAGGGTTTGCGCGCCCGCCCACAACCGGGCCCGGCGCGGATCAGATACGCGAGACTGGCGGAATGAGCGAGCGCTGGCCCACAGAAATCCGCCTGACCGGCGACAAGCGGACGCTGCGTGTGGCCTTCGAGGATGGCGGCCGGTTCGATCTGCCGGCGGAATACCTGCGGGTGTCGAGCCCGTCGGCCGAGGTGCAGGGCCATTCCCCGGCGGAGCGCAAGGTGATCGGCGGCAAGCGCGAGGTGGCGATCCTGTCGGTGGAGCCGGTCGGCAATTATGCAGTAAAGCTCCACTTCGACGACATGCACGATACCGGCATCTACGGCTGGGGCTACCTGTACGATCTCGGCCGCGAGTACCGGAACCGGTGGCAGACCTACCTCAAGGAACTCGACGAGCGCGGCCTGACCCGTGACCGCACGGCGAGCGCGCCGGCCAAGGGGGGACAGGCCAGCGGGGGCGGATGCGGCAGCGGAAACTGCGGCTGTCATTGATACGGGGCGGCGACGCGCCGCCCCATACGCACAGGAATCAGGCGGCGCCTGAGGTGCTCCACTCGCGCTTCACCTCGTCGGCGGGCTTGTTGAGCCGCACCCGGTCGCCGTCCGCCGAATCGACGAAGTCGAGCGGGATGTAGTGGTGCAGGCCGCCCGCATCCGAATCGGTCTTGGTCAGCTTGATCTCGCCCTTGTCCACGTGATCGACGGTGCCGACATGGCCGCCGTCGGAGCCGACGACGGTGGCGTGTTCGCGGATCTGGCTGGCATCGACCATGTGTTTCTCCCTGGTTGTCGCTGGCGCAACCGGGGGGGAACGGCGATGTTCCTGGCTCGCACAGGCGTGAGCGGTCCGATAAGCTCGGCGTACGGGAGTGCTCCATGGCCGGCTCCGCGCAGCAGCCTCATGCCCTGACCATCGCCGACTACGACCGGTTCGTGGCGGCGCAGGCCGACGACCGCGAGTGGGAGCTCGTGGAAGGGGAGCTCGTCATGATGAGCAACCCGACCGAGAACCACGAGCAGATCGCGGGCAATATCGGCGCGCCGCTCAAGCTGGCGATGGATGCGGCCGGGTGCCGAAGCTACCAGGGCGGCATGCGCGTCCAGCGCTCCGACGACAGCCGCGGCCGGGACAAGACCAAGCCGGACATCGTCGTGCGCTGCGGCCCGCGGCAGAACCGGACCTTCGTGACCGACCCGCTCGTCGTGGTCGAGGTGCTGTCGCCCTCGACGATGGACCACGACCGCGGTGGAAAGCTGAAGTTCTACAAGTCGCTCCCGACGCTCCGGCACATCGCCCTGATCTATCAGGACCAGATGCGGGTGGAGCATTACGAGCGCACCGACGAGGGCTGGCGCCTCGACGTGCTGACGGCGCCGGAGGAGACGCTTCGCTTCGAGGCGGTCGGCTTCGAGATCGGGGTCGAGCGGGTTTATTTCGACGTGCCCGTGCTGCGGCCGGTCGCGGATCGCCGCGACCGATAAGCATCCGGTCGAACGCCCCGGCCTCAGCCTCGCGATGGCGGCGGGCGAGCCGACCACCCGTTCGAGCGTCTTCCGGCGTAAATCCGCGCTCGAGACGAAAAAAAGCGCCGGCCCATCGTCGGGCCGGCGCTCTGCTTACTCGTTGTCGGCTCAGCTCAGCGCTGGACGATGACGCGCGTTCCCACCTTCACGCGGGTGTAGAGGTCGGCCACGTCCTCGTTGGTCATGCGGATGCAGCCCGAGGAGACGGCGGTGCCGATCGTCTCCGGCTCGTTGGAGCCGTGGATGCGGTAGATCGTGTTGCCGAGATACATCGCGCGGGAGCCGAGCGGGTTCTCGATGCCGCCCTTCATGTAGCGCGGCAGGTCGGGGCGGCGGCGCAGCATCTCGGACGGCGGGCGCCAATCCGGCCATTCGCGCTTCATCGTGATGGTCTGGGTGCCGCCCCAGGTGAAGCCGGGCCGGCCGACGCCGACGCCGTAGCGCATCGCCTCGCCGCCGGGGAGCACGAGGTACAGCCGCCGCTCGGCGGTGGAGACCACGATGGTGCCGGGGGTGTGCGGACCGGAATACGGCACCGTCTCGCGACCGATGGCGGTCGCCTGCGGCACCGCCGCGGCGGCCGGGCTCTGCTGCAGCGGGTCGGCGGCGGGCAGGGCGGCGTTGGCGGTGGGAGCCGGCTGCGACCGCACGCGGACGGTGAGCACGTCGGAGAGCGGCTGGCGGGTGAGCGGATCGATCTCGTAGGCGGCAACGGGGCCGGCCAGCGCGATCGTCGCGCAGGCGAGCCCGCTCAGGGCGGTGACGAAACGGCGCATCAGGTCCTCTCGGGGACGGGCGGGATGTGGGGGAACGCGGCGAACTCTCAGCGCACGATGCCGTGCGGATCATCGCCAAGGCGTAAACGCTCGGCCGTCAAAGCCAAGCTTGATTTGCGCCGCACCACCGGTTCGCCCGGCCTCGTGACCGTGTGGCCACACTATGTCAGCTTGGCCGTTCGAGGGGAAGGAATTCGCCTGCTGCGCGTGCCGGCGGCGAGTTTGATCGACCACCTCCTCGTCGAGGCGGGCGGCTAGAACGAAGGGATTGGTGTCGGACGCAACGCCACCGCTGCATCCCTCCCCCCTCTGAGGGGGAGGGTGGCCCCCAAAGGGGGTCGGGAGAGGGGAACCGCGCTTCCGAAGATGACTGGACGACGGCGGCCAGGCGGTAGCGTCGCGCTGCCCCTCTCCCGTCCGCTCCGCGGACACCCTCCCCCTCAGAGGGGGGAGGGACTTGCATCGCGTTTTACGATCGCCGCTCTATGGGGGCTGGCGGTGGAGATCGTGGAGCGAGGCGGCCGGCGCTACCGGATGCGCAAGGACGGGCTCAGGCCGCGTCCAGGCCCAGATCGATGATCGCCGCGCTATGGGTGATCCAGCCGACCGAAATCAGGTCCACGCCTGAGGCCGCGACCGCTCCGACGGTGTCGCGGTTGATCCGGCCCGAGGCCTCGGTGAGCGCGCGCCCGTCCACCATGCCGACGGCCTGACGCAGCGTCTCGGGATTCATGTTGTCGAGGAGCACGGCGTCGATCCCGACCGACAGCGCCTGCTCGAGCTGGGCGAGCGTATCGACCTCGACCTCGATCTTGACGAGGTGACCGGCCCGCGCCCGGGCGCGCTCGATCGCCGGCACGATGCCGCCGGCCACCGCGACGTGGTTGTCCTTGATCAGAACGGCGTCGTCGAGGCCGAAGCGGTGGTTCGATCCACCGCCCGCGCGCACCGCGTGTTTCTCCAGCGCTCGCAGGCCCGGCGTGGTCTTGCGGGTGCAGACGATGCTGGCCTTACCATGGGGGCGGGCCGCCTCGACCAGCGAGGCGGTCGCGGTGGCGACCCCGCTGAGGCGACAGAGCAGGTTGAGGGCGACGCGCTCGGCCGTCAGCACCGCGCGGGCTGGGCCGGATAGGCGGATCACGACGTCGCCCGGCGCGACGCGGGCACCGTCCGGCCGCTCGACCGTCACGTTCAGGCTCGGGTCGATCAGCTCGAAGGCGATCACCGCCGCGTCGGTGCCGGCGATCACGCCGTCCTGGCGCGAGGCGATCACCGCCTCCATCCGCTCCGAGGGCGGGACGATGGCGTCGGTGGTGATGTCGCCGGCCCGGCCGAGGTCTTCCAGCAGGGCGGCCCGCACCACGGGCTCGACCAGGATGCGGGGCAGCGGAAGCAGCGTGGTCTCAGGCATCGGAGAGTTCCTGCGTCTGCTGCATTTCGGCCTGCCCCGTGACCGAGTGACGGGCCGGGAGCTGCCCCGAAAAGTCGCTGCGCCAATGGGCGCCGCGGCTCTCGCGGCGGGCCAAAGCCGCGCGGGCGACCATCAGCCCGGTCTCGGCGGCCGGGCAGCCAGGTCGGGCTTCCAGGCTGTCGATGGCCTGCGTGAGGCCGGCCTCGTCGCGGACCACGCCGACATGGCGCTCCATGATCGCCCGCACCGCGTCCGGCGCGCCCTCCCCGCCCGCGAACGACGTCGGGAGCGGAGCCGGGCGGATCGGGGCTTTGGCCGGCGCCGTGTCCATGATCGCCGTGGCGATGCGGGGGGCGAAGGCGAGCGCCTCCAGCAGCGAGTTGCTGGCGAGGCGGTTGGCGCCGTGCAGGCCGGTCGAGGCGACCTCGCCGCAGGCCCACAGGCCCGGCACGGTGCTGCGTCCGGCCTCGTCCACGAGGATGCCGCCCATGTGGTAGTGGGCCGCCGGGCGAACCGGGATCGGCTGCACCGCCGGATCGATGCCGGCCTCGGCGCAGAGCGCCGCCACGGTGGGAAAGCGCGTCGGCATCGAGCGGCCGAGCGCGCCGCGTGTGTCGAGATAGACCGTGCGGCCTCGCGCCAGCGCCTGGAAGATGCCGCGGGCCACAACGTCACGCGGGGCGAGGTCGCCGCCGGCCACGCCCGCCATGACGCGCTCGCCGTTCTCGTCGATCAGCGCCGCGCCCTCGCCGCGAAGCGCCTCGGTGGCGAGCGGCATCGGATCGCGGCCCGACGCGATGGCGGTCGGGTGGAACTGCACGAATTCGAGGTCGCGCAGGGCCGCACCGGCGCGCGAGGCCGCGAGCAGGCCGCGGCCGGTGGCGCCGCGCGGGTTGGTGGTCGAGGCGTAGAGTCCGCCGAGCCCGCCGGTGGCGAGCACCACGGCGCGGGCGGGCAGGCGGAAGGCGGCCCCGTCGCGGGCGCAGACGACGCCCCGCACCGCGCCCTCGGCATCGCGGATCAGATCGTGCAGGGTCGCGACCACGATCTCGACGGTCGGGCAGGCCCGGACCGCCCGTACCAGCCCTTCGAGCACGGTCGCCCCGGTCGAGTCGCCCCGCGCCCGCACGATGCGGCGGCGGCAATGGGCGGCCTCCAGGCCCAGCGCGAGCGCGCCGTCGGCCTCGCGGTCGAAGCGGATGCCCAGATTCACGAGCCAGTCGATCAGGCCGGGGCCGGCCTCAGCCACGCCGAGCGCGGTCCCCGGCTCGGTCAGCCCGGCGCCGGCGGCCTCGGTGTCCGCGGCATGCAGCGCCGGGGAATCGTCGGCGCCGAGGGCCGAGGCGATGCCGCCCTGCGCCCAGCCGGTGGCGGTGCCGAGCCCGAGCGGCGCGGCGGTGATGAGCGTGACGGGACACGGGGCGAGCCGCAGGGCGGTCGCGAGCCCGGCCACGCCGCCGCCGACCACGACGACGCGGTCGGCGGGGCTGCGGGGGACGATGCTCATCAGGCGGCTGCCGAAGCCGGCGCGGGCGAGACGGTCGGGGTCGGCTTGACGGCGAGCATCCGCTCCACCGCCATCCGGGCACGGTCGGCGAGGTCCGGATCGACCGTGACCTCGTGGCTCATCGTCTCCAGGGCGTGGCGGATGTTGGCAAGCGTGATCCGCTTCATGTGCGGGCACAGGTTGCAGGGCTTGATGAACTCGATGTCGGGGTTGGCCACCGCGATGTTGTCGGCCATCGAGCACTCGGTCACGAGCACGACCTGGGCGGGCCGCTTCTCGGTGACATAGTTCATCATCATCGCCGTGGAGCCCGAGAAGTCGGACGCCTCGACGACTTCGGGCGGGCATTCCGGATGGGCGATCACGGTGATGCCCGGATAGCTGTCGCGCACCTCGGCGATGTCGGCGGGCGTGAAGCGCTCGTGGACTTCGCAATGGCCGGCCCAGGTCAGCATCTCGACCTCGGGCACCTGCTGCTGGACGTTGCGGGCCAGGAACTCGTCGGGGATCATCAGGACGCGGGGCACGCCGAGCGCGCGCACCACGTCCGCCGCGTTGCCCGAGGTGCAGCACACGTCGGATTCCGCCTTCACCGCGGCCGAGGTGTTGACGTAGGTCACCACCGGCACGCCCGGATATTTGGCCTTCAACGCCCGCACGTCGGCGGCGGTGATCGAATCCGCCAGCGAGCAGCCGGCCCCCAGATCCGGGATCAGCACCGTCTTCTCGGGGTTCAGGAGCTTGGCCGTCTCCGCCATGAAGTGGACGCCGGCCAGCACGATCACGTCGGCGTCGACGCGCGCCGCCTCGCGGGCGAGCGCGAGGCTGTCGCCGACGATGTCCGCCACGGTGTGGAAGATCTCCGGCGCCTGATAATTGTGGGCGAGCACCACCGCATTGCGTTCGCGCTTGAGCCGAAGGATCGCCTCCACGTCGGGCGCGAGCGCCGGCCATTCCACGGCCGGCACGTGGCGGCTCACGCGCTCGTAGAGCTCGGGCAGAGGGAAGGCATGGCGACCATCCTCGCGCGGGGCGGTTCCAGCCTGCAACATCGTGCACTCCTTTATGCTCAAAATGAGCATTGCGCCGCCTAACTTAGGGGGCACCCGCCGCCTTGTCCAGATATGCTGAGACTGAGCATATCGTTTTTGCGACGCACAACGTGCCCGCACGGCCCCGGGCCGAATAGGCCATCCAGTCTAGTTCTTCCGATTCGCCCCGCCGAAGCGAGGCAAGTCAGCAAGATGCTTCCAGATCAGGCATCGAAATTAATTTTTAACGGCGTGGTGACATGGTCCCCGGGACACACGGCACAAACAATTCCGGACATCGGGCCGGAGCGGTTTCGAGACATCGAGCGGCGCATCCACCGCGAGTGTTTCGGAAACGAGGAGGTACCCAGGATCAACATGCTGCCTCTCAAGTTCCGTCGCGATGCGGGACCTTCGGTCCCGACGAACACAGAGAGCCGGGTCGAGGCGCCGTCCGACGAGGCGCGTCTCGTCGCGGCGATCGAGCGGCTGGCGAAGGGCGCGAGCCCCGACGACGAGCCTTCGCTCGTCGGCACGCCGTTCGGCACCGCCCTGGGCGATCTCGGCCGTTCGCGCCGCGCCGGCCTGAGGGCCGAGCGCGCCAAGCTCGCCGCCGTGGCCAAGGAAGCCTCCGAGGGCGCGATCAATATCGGCTGGACCACCTACGACATCGGCGAGGTCGCGCAATCGACCCAGACCATCGCCAGCGCCATCGAGGAGATGGTCGCCTCCATCGCCGAGGTGTCGGAGACTTCGGATTCGGCCGGCGCCTGCGCCGTGGCGGCCCGCGATGCGATGGCGAGCTGCACGGCGGACGTGCGCAACGCCCGCGCCGCCATGGATGCGATCCGCGACCGGACCCATCAGATCGACGAGCGCCTGAAGCTCCTCCAGAACGCCATCGCCGAGATCGGCACGATGGCGGGTACCATCGCGACGATCTCCAGCCAGACCAACCTCCTCGCGCTCAACGCGACGATCGAGGCGGCGCGCGCCGGTGAGGCGGGCCGCGGCTTCTCGGTGGTGGCCGCGGAAGTGAAGTCGCTGTCGGGCCAGACCGCCCGCTCGACCGAGCAGATCCGCACCTGGCTCAACACCCTCCAGGGCGAAATGGGCCAGATCGCCAAGGCGGTCGAGGAGAGCCGCGTCGCGGTGGCCACCGGCAGCACCGTGGTCGACGATCTCGGCGGGCGGGTGGAGGGCGCGGCCGAGCGCATCTCCCAGACCAGCGAACTGAATGCGGCCCTCGCCGTGGCCCTCGGCCAGCAGCGCAGCGCCACCTCGGAAATCTCGGGCAGCGTCCAGAGCATCGCCGAGAAGGCGGCCAAGACCCGCACCGAGATCGAGAGCATCACCGGCCGCCTCGTCAAGGCCGAGACCCTGGCGCAGGCCGGGCTCGAGGAGACCGCCGGCATCGAGCATTACGAGCTGGTTCGGCTGCCCGCCGATATCGGCCTGTGGAAGCGGGCGCTCGCCACGATCCTCGTCGGTTTCAGCCCCGCCGATCAGGCTGCGGCGACGCTGCGGGGCCGCGCCGCCAAGCGAGCCGCCGAAGCCGCCCGCGCAAGCGGGGCGGATGCGGGCGCGGTCGAGGCCTTCCTGACCGCCGATGCGAAGGCCCACGAGGAAGCCGCCCGGATGGTCACCGCCATCGCCCAGGGTAACTGGGATGTCGGCACCCCGGCCTACAAGGCAGCGACCGGTGCGATGCGCGAGATGATCCAGGCCGCCAAGCGGATCGTCGGCGAGCGCTGAGACGCCGGGACCGTCTCTAATCCCGACATGATGCGGAGCGACGTCGAGGGAGGGCACCGGGAAGCGCATGTTTCCCGGTGCCCTCTTTCGAGGTTTCGCCTCGTTGCGATTTGCCGGGGAGGACGCACCGCGATCACCGGCTTTCCGCGGTGGACAACGCCGCGCGCTCGGCCGATGCCGCGGCAGCGCCCGGGCCCTCGCGGTTTTTTGACCCGAAGGGCTCGATCCAGAGACAAGGCAGAAACAATGCGGCTTGGCCTTGAGGCGGCCTAACCCGCTGTTCCAAAACGCATATTAAACTTTCGTAATGTGGCAACGAAGGTTTTTTCGGCGGCGTTCATGGGCATCCCTCAAGATCGAAGGAGGTTCATCGTGCGATTGAAGATCGCTGCCGCCACTCTTCTCACCCTCGGCACCATCGCCGGGACGGCCGGGACGGCCGAGGCCCGTGACGGGTGCGGCCCCGGCTTCCACCGCGGCTGGTCGGGCTGGTGCAAGCCGAATTGGCGGCCCTACGCCTATCGCCCGGTCTATTACGCGCGCCCGGTTGTCTACGGCTACGGCTGGCGCCGCCCCTGGGGCTACCGCCATGTCGGCGGCTGGGGCCGCCCTTGGGGCTATCGCCATGTCGGCTGGCGCGGCGGCTACGGCGGCTGGCATCACCGCTGGTGAGTGATCGGCGTCGGTGCGGACGAGCGGGTCCGCGCCGGCGCCCCTTGCGTCTCCCGCCTCGCGCGAACGACAAGTGCGGGGTCAACGACGAGGCGCAGGATTCATGTCGTCACCAGCCAACGATGCCGGGGCGGTTCCCGGATCCTCCAATCTGGTCGTAACGGCGCTCTCGACGCTCGTTCTCGCACCCGTTCTGCACGGGCTCGTCTGCCTCATCGTGACGGTCGGCCTATCGCTGGCGAGACCGGTCGCACCGACGAGTCTCGGCCCGTATCTGGCGTTCGCGCCGACACTCTTCGGCTTCGACGCGTTCAAGTGCTTCTACCTCGATCTTCGGACCGTTCATCCGATCCTCTGTTTCGTCCTGCTGCCGGCATTCGCCATGATGGCGATCGACCAGGGTGGGACGAGCCGCCGCTGGCGCTTCGCCTTGTATGTCGCAGCGGCGGGCACGGCCGCCGGCCTCGTGCGCCTGTGCGGATGCGGTGCCGGACTCGGTTGGTTCGCCGCCCTGAGCGGCCTCTGCAGCGCCTTCGTGTTCGAGACGACGCCGAAGGTCGTGCGCCGTTGGCAGCGTAGCCGCGTCGCCTGAAGGCGGGCTGCGACTCGCGTCTGCCGGCATGATCGCTTGCCCGTAGCGTCCCTCGCTTCTAAGGCAGGCCCCGTCCTTCACCACCCGGCCGAGAGCCCGTGTCCCGTCTCACCACCCGCGCTCCGGCCAAGATCAACCTGACCCTGCACGTACTCGGGCGCCGGCCCGAAGACGGCTACCACGTGCTTGAGAGCCTCGTGGCCTTCGCCGAGGTCGCCGACGGGCTGACGCTCGATCCGGGTCCCGATCTCACGCTGTCCGTGGCGGGCCCGACCGCGGGCCCCGCGGGGCCCCTCGACGACAACCTCGTCCTGCGCGCCGCCCGTCACCTCGCCGCCGGAAGCCCCGGCTTGCGGCTTGGGGCCTTCCATCTCCACAAGGAATTGCCGGTCGCGGCCGGGATCGGCGGCGGCTCGTCGGATGCGGCGGCCGCGCTGCGGCTGCTCGCCGAACTGAACGGACTGACCCTCGATCATCCGGCCGTGGTCGCGGCGGCGCGGGCAACGGGAGCCGACGTGCCGGTCTGTCTCGATCCGCGCGCCCGCATGATGCGCGGCGCGGGCGAGGCCGTCGGCCCGGCCCTCGGTTTCGAGGCGCTGCCGGCGGTGCTGGTCAATCCCGGCGTGCCGGTCTCGACCGCGCCGGTGTTCAAGGCGCTCGGCCTCGCGGTCGGCCAGGCGCTCGACGGGGCCGAGCATCCGGCCGTCGCCGCGACGCTCGACGCCGAGGGCGTGCTCGCCGCGATCCGTCCGGCGCGCAACGATCTCGAACCGCCCGCGCTCACCGTCGCCCCGATCATCGGTTCGGCGCTGGCGCTGCTGCGGGCGCAGGGCGGATGCCGGCTCGCCCGGATGTCGGGCTCGGGCGCGACGGTGTTCGCGCTCTTCTCGGACCGGCAGGCCGCCGAGGCGGCCGCCGACGCCGTGCGGAAGGCGCAGCCGGGTTGGTGGGTGGAGGCGACCCGTCTCGCCTGACGCGAATTCCGGCGACGCGGGCACCGGTTCGTCGTGAGTGAATGCGCTGCGGAGCAAGGACCGATCGGCGCCGACCTGATGCCGTCGGGCCGGCTACGGCGCGCAAGCGCCGATCCGCCCTCAGTGATCGGTTCCCGGCCGGTTCGGACGAGGCGCCTCACCGTGGACCTGCGTGAAGCTCGACCGGCGCATATCGTTCTTCGATTGCGCCACGCGACCCCGTTGCCAGATCGCGAAGGCCGCGACGGCCACGATGGTGAAGACGGCGAGAAGCGGAATCAGCACGTCGTTCGACATGGCCGTAACCTCCGAAGATTGAGTTCGGGGGCAAACGACGGCAGACGTGAAAGTTCCGAAAGCTTGAGCGCTGTGGCGGGCGGCGCGATGATCAGATTTCGCTTGCCCGCACTCCGCGAAAACGCCGGTGATCGAGGATCGTCCCGCCCAGTTTGTCGCACCCCGGATCGGGCGGTCCGGAAGTCCCGCGCTTATCCCAGGCGGCACGGAACCGGACCGATGGTCCTGTTGCGTGCGTCCGGCGGAGGCCCGCCGCCCCGCCGGCGCGGGGGCCATCGGCGATGGATCGGGATCGTCGCCGATCGGGATTACAGGTTGCGCGAGAACACCAGCGGGCCGCTGTTGGCGCCGCCGCGGCCATAGGGCGAAGGACTGTGCGACGGTCGTCCGTAGACGCTGGCCGTGCGGGTCTTGGCAACCTCCTCGGCGAGCGCCTTGATCAGCCCCTCCGAGACCGTGCGGGCGGTGGCGAGCACCTGCTGGTTCACCTCCAGCACGGCGGCGAAGCGCGTCTGCGCGGCCTTCAGCGCTTCGAGTCCCTCGGGGGCGAAGCGGGCGAGCGCGATGGCGTTGGCCTTGGCCGCTTCGAGGCCGGTCATGTAGGCGGCGGCGAGTTCCGCCTTCGCCGGGGTGCCCGTCATCGCCTCGGCGATGCGGCCGGCCCGCACGCCCTCGCTCTCGCGGGCGAGCGCGGCCTCGAGATCGCGCATCACCGTGAGCAGACCCTGCACGAAGGCCTGGGCTCCGGCGCGGTCGGTCAGGCGCAGGGCGGTGTCACTTGCCGCCATGGCCGGCCTCCTGCATCCGCATCATTTCGGAATAGACCTGATTGCTGATGCCGACGCCGCCGCTCTTCACGATGGAATTGGCGTATTCCTTGGTCAGCATCGAGCGCCAGACGCCGCCGCCGCTGCCGTTCTCGCCGAGCGGGCCTTCGGTGCCCTCGCTCCGGGTCAGACGCTCCAGGCTGTCTTCCAGGAACATCTTCTCGAATTCGTCGGCGGTCTTGCGCGCCTTGGCCGAGGCTTTGGCCGTGTCCATCGTGGCCGTGTCGGTCTTCGACAGCGATTGCATCAGGTTCTTGCCGACGCCAGCGGCGGCGGAGGCCGCGAAGGTCGCGAGAGGCAGCATGTCTCGTCTCCTGTCTTCGATCGGATTTACATCAGCTCGATGTCGGCCTGGAGCGCGCCCGCGGTCTTGATCGCCTGGAGGATCGAGATCAGGTCGCGCGGGCCCACACCCAGCGCATTGAGGCCGTCGACCAGCTCGCGCAGGGTCACGCCCTCCTTCACCAGCGCCAGCTTGTTGCCGTCGCCGGTATCGACCTTGACGCCGGTGCGTGGCACCACCGCGGTCTGGCCGTTCGAGAGCGGGCCGGGCTGGCTCACCATCGGCTGCTCGGTGATCGTCACCGTGAGGTTGCCCTGCGCGATCGCCACGGTGGAGACGCGCACGTCGCGGCCCATCACGATGATGCCGGAGCGCTCGTCGACGACGACCCGGGCCGTCTGGTCGGGCTCGACCTTCAGCTGCTCCACCTCGGTGATGAGGCGGATCATGTTGCCGCGATACTTGGCCGGGATCTGGAGCGTGATGGTGGCCGGGTCGGTGGGCTCGGCGGTGTCGGCGCCCATGAAGTCGTTGATGGCCGCCGCGATCCGCTTCGAGGTGGTGAAGTCGGGGTTGCGCAGAGACAGGCGGAGCGAGCGTGCCTCGTTGAGCTTGAACGCCATCTCGCGCTCGATCAGCGCGCCGTTGGAGATGCGCCCGTTGGTCGGCACGCCGCGGGTGATCTTGGCAGCCTCGCCTTCCGCGGCGAAGCCCGCGATGGCGACCGAGCCCTGCGCGAGGGCGTAGACTTCGCCGTCGGCGCCGAGCAGCGGCGTGACCAGCAGCGTGCCGCCCTGGAGCGACTTGGCGTCGCCGAGCGAGGACACCGTCACGTCGATATGGGTGCCTTGCGTCGAGAACGGGGGCAGGTTGGCCGTCACCATCACGGCGGCGAGGTTCTGGGTCCGCATGGTGGCCCCGCGCGTGTTGACGCCGAGCCGCTCCAGCATCGCCTGAAGCGACTGCTTGGTGAACGGGATGTTGTTGAGCGTGTCGCCGGTACCGTTGAGGCCGACGACGATGCCGTAGCCGACGAGCTGGTTGGACCGCACGCCCTCGATCGAGGCCAGATCCTTGACCCGCGACAGGGCGAAGGCCGGGCCGGGCATCAGGGCGAGCCAGCAGGCCAGGATGACCGAGAGGCGGAACGGGAGGGTGCGCTTGGGCAGCGGCATCGGAGGGACTTCGACCGGGTTCGGCGTCATGCCGTTCCCAAGTGCCAGGGCCGTGCCAACCGTTCGATTTCGCTAAGTCGTTGTGCCAAAATGCATTCGGCGGATATGCCGCCGCCGGACCCGCGGCCGCCGCCGGGCCGTTTCCTGCCGGGGCGGCAGCTTCTGCCGAGAAATTTACCCGTGCTTAACCATGACGGCCGATTCTCGCGGTCAATCTCGAGAGGCCGGATCATGCGCGTCGACACACGCTTTGCCGCCGCCGCCGCGGGCGCCCTCTCGGGCCCGCGCCGCGCTGCCGCGCCGGGCGCCTTCGCGGCCGGCGAGGCCGAACAGCCGCGCGCCAGCACGGCCGGCGCCGCCCAGACCGGCATGCTGGCCGGCCTCGACGCGATCCTCACGCTCCAGGGACAGGCGAACGCCGACACGCCCCAGGAGCGCCGCCGCCGCTCGGTCCAGCGCGGCCACGACCTCCTCGACGGGCTCGACCGGCTCAAGGCCGCCTTGATCGGCGGACGGGTGGCGCCCGCGGACCTGCGTGCCATCGCCGGGCGTCTCGCCGAGCGGATGCCCGATTCGGGCGATCCCCGCCTCGACGGGCTGGTGGCCGAGATCGAACTCAGGGCGGCGGTGGAGCTCGCCAAGCTGGAGGCGGCACGGAGCGTTTAGCTAATCGATCCGGCGTTTTACTAGTACCTTGATCGCAATGATGCTGATAAAATAATAGTTTGACGACTTTATAATTTGATTACTTTTTATGGAAATTTTTAAATGCTCGGCTTAATTTATTAAGTAGTAATTACCCCGCAGGTCGGCGCTGAGGCTCCTGATATGGACGTTCTGTAACGCTGAGCTCGGAGCGAAGTAGAAAGTTTTCGAGCTAACACTGGTGACCCGGACCTGTACCGACTTGACGATGAACTCCGGAGCGTCTCCGGAGCGGATACGCTCACGCACATTGCGCAGGACGCAACGGTCAGCCAGCACATCGATCAAGTCAGCCGGCTTGATTTTGCGCGTGACGCGGATTGCCAGCGCTCGCGGGAGAACGCATCGACTTGTAGAGCATCCGGAACTTGCGCCCATCATGGGTGTGCGACTCGACGAAGACCCATCGCGCCACGAACGGTCTGTCCCGAGGCGCAAGCAGATCGTCCGTCGTGTACCCTGGTCGGCACAGGACTGGGCATCCTGCCCGACCTCGCCGAGCCGCTGTTCCAACTCCTTGTGGCGAATAGGGGCGAGCCAGGAATGGGCGGTGCCTTCTCGATCCGCCACTTCATGGTCGAGACCCATGGCGGGCTACACGGGTGGAGTTTAAGACTGCCTCACAAAACTCCCGTTCACTGCCGGTGTCCTCTCGGGACGCGACGGTGCAACGGGAGTTTTGTGAGAGACACCAAATCGGGAGGGGAACGATCGGCCCCGTCACGCTACGCCGACGGCGATGATCGAGATACCCGTAACGCTTCGGGAATCTCGGCGAGGCGGCCAGCTTCTTAACTGACGATCAAACCGTCACAGCACGAAACGGGGCCGCAGCGTTTGCTCTGGATCAAGGCTCGGTCGCTCCCCGACGGCGAGGATCGTCCACGGGATCGGTCGAGCGGCCCCGAGAGACGATCATGAGCTACGCCAACATCCTCGTCTCGGTCGATCTCACGGAGGCGGCAGCCCGTCGGATCCGGCTCGCCGCGGGGCTCGCGCGGCGGTTCGAGGCCACGCTGATCGGCGCCGCCGCCGAGACGGTGCCGTCGCCGCTGCTCGTCCAAGACATCGACGACGCCCAGCGCCAGGACGAGGAGAACGAGGCCAAGGTCCGCGCCCTGCTGGAGCAGGCCGGAACAGTCTTCTCCGGCAACCTCGGCGAAGGGGTGCGGAGCGCGTGGCATCCGGCGCTCGCCCGTCCGGTGACGCATCTCGTGGCCGAGGCGCGGGCGGCCGACGTCGTCGTGCTCGGCCGCCGGGGCCCGGAGGACCAGACTCCGCGCCGGCTCGACGTGGCGCCCGGGCCGGTGCTGATGGAGGCGGGCCGCCCGGTGCTCGTCGTCCCGCCGGGGCTCGAGAACCTCAAGGGCGCCCGCATCGTGGTGGCGTGGAAGGACGGGCCGTCGGCGCGCCGGGCCGTCTCGGCGGCCCTACCCTTCCTCCATAACGCCGATCAGGTCCATGTCGTGACCACCGGAGCGGATGCCCGGCTGGAAGGCGGCGAGGAGGTGGCCGCCCATCTCGCCCGGCACGGCGCCCCCGTCACCACGCATTTCCTGCGCACCGTCGACACCGATGCCGCCGAGATCCTGCGCTTCACGCGGGCACAGGACGCCGACCTCCTGGTGATGGGCGCCTACGGTCATTCCCGCCTGAGGGAATGGGTGTTCGGCGGCGTCACCCGCGACGTCCTGCGGAGCAGCCCCGTCTGCTGCCTGATGTGCCACTGATGCCAGGTATGCCACCGATGCGAAGCGCCCTCGCCGTCGCGCTTGCGCTGATGCACCTTGCCGCGCAGGCCGGACCGAGCCCGCGGCGCGGCGAGACCATCGCGCTCGCCAACTGCGCCCGCTGCCACGCCGTGGGACGCGTAGGCATCAGTCCGCTCGCGGAGGCGCCGCCCTTCCGCGACCTGCACCGGCGCTATCCGGTCGAGGATCTGGTCGAGGCGCTGACCGAGGGCATCGTCACGGGTCACCAGAGCATGCCGGAATTCCGGCTCGACCCGGATGAGGCGCAGAACCTCATCGCCTACCTGAGGACGCTCGAACGGTGAGGCCGTCCTCAGGCGGCGGCGAGGCGCTCCAGCCGGCCGGCATCGACGAGGCGCACGCCGCCGGGCACGATCAGCAGAGCCTTCTC
This sequence comes from Methylorubrum salsuginis, assembly GCF_900114375.1. Classification (GTDB taxonomy): domain Bacteria; phylum Pseudomonadota; class Alphaproteobacteria; order Rhizobiales; family Beijerinckiaceae; genus Methylobacterium; species Methylobacterium salsuginis. Next base: position 243,197 of record NZ_FOSV01000005.1, read on the forward strand.
GCGGTCGAGCCGCGTCAGCAGGCGGCTGACCGTCTCGATGGTGAGCCCGAGATGGTCGGCGATGTCCTGGCGGCCCATCGGCAGGGCCAGCGTCACCGAGGTCTGCCCGATGCGGGCGTAGCGCTCGCGGAGCGCAAGGAGGAAGCTCGCGACCTTCTCCTCGGCGCTGCGGCGGCTGAGCAGGGTCATGTGATCCTGCGCCAGATTGAGTTCGTAGCCGGCCCGCTCGTGCAGACGCTGCAGCAGATGCGGCTTGGCCGCCACGAGACCGGCGAAGGCGCGCTTGTCGAACCGGCACAGGGTGGTGGGGCCGAGCGCCTCGGCGGTGACGGTGTAGCGCTCGGGCAGGGCGAGGCCGAGGAAGTCCCCGACCATGGCAAAGCCCATGACGTGGCGGCGCCCGTCGGGAAGCAGGCGCGACAGGCGCACCGTGCCCTCCGTTACGTTGTAGACGGCGTCCGCCGGGTCGCCCTGCCGGAACAGCGCCTGATGCGGTGCCAGGTGCAGCGGCTGGCTCAGCGCCTCGAGATCGTCGAGTTCCTCACCCGTCAGCGCCGCGCAGACGCTGAGCAGGCGAACCTTGCACGCGGCGCAGCCGCCATCCGTGCGATCGTGGAGGCAGCTGTGAGCGGATGGCCCGGTCACACTCAGCACGTCACGCCTCCCGAATTGCTCGGCGCCCTCAAGCAGATCCATATCCCGACTTTCAATCCGTGAGAAGCGCCATGACTCCTAATCTACGACAAGATTAGGCCGTTCGGCCTATCTACGCAGACGGCAAGATGATCCGCTGTGCGGCCCTCTCACGGTGACGTTCGACCGCGGCGAGTTTCGACATCTTGGGCCGCCTGCCTCTCAGGCCAGCCAGGCCATCCCGAACATCGCGAGGACGGTGCCGAGCATGAGGGTGGTCGCGGTCCAGCCGAGCGCGCGCAGGGGACCGCGGATCGCGAAGGCGCCCATGATGTCGGCCTGGGCGGCAATCCGCATCATCACCGCCATGATCGGCACCGCGACCACGCCGTTGACCACGGCGCTCCAGTAGAGCGCCCGGATCGGGTCGATGGCACCCAGGCTGACCGCCATGCCGATCCCGGTGGCAAGGGCGACGGTGGCGTAAATGGCGCGCGCCTCCCGGACGCGCCGGCCGAAGCCGACCGGCCAGCGTCGGGCCTCGCCGATGGCGTAGGCGGCGGAGCCCGCGAGCACCGGCACGGCCAGAAGACCGGTTCCGACGATGCCGAGCGCGAACAGACCGGCGGCGTACGAGCCGGCGAGCGGCCGAAGGGCTTCGACGGCTTCGGCGGAGGTGCGGATGTCGGTGACGCCGTTGGCGTGCAGGACGGCGGCGGTCGTCGCCATGATCGCGAGCGCCACGAGGTTGGAGAACCCCATGCCGACGAGGGTGTCGATCTCGATGCGCCGCAGCGCCGGCCCGCCCTGGTCCGGCGCGTGAAGCAGGTCGCGACGCCGGGGATTGGCGGCGAGGTCCTCGGCCTCTTCCGCCGCCTGCCAGAAGAACAGGTACGGGCTGATGGTGGTGCCGAACAGCGCGACCAGCGTGGTCAACGTCTCGCGGCTGGCGTCGAGCCGCGGCAGAAGCACGCCGGCCGCGAAATCGCGCCACGCGACATGGGCGACGGCCAGCACCGCCAGATAGGCGAATAGGCTCAGGGTCGGCCACTTGAGCACCGCGACGGTTTGGGCGTAGCGCAGGCCCACCTACATCAGCGTGCAGCCGAGCGCGAAGGCAACGACGTAGGCCCAGCGCGGTCCCGGCAGAAGCAGGGTCACGGCGTCGGCCATGGCGCCGAGATCGGCCCCGAGGTTGAGGACGTTGGCCGCCAGCAGCATCAAGACCACGCCCTGCAGCAGGCCCCCTGGATGGTGGCGCGCCAGCACGCCCGCGATGCCGTGGCCCGTGGTGCGCCCGATCCGGGCGTAGACCATCTGCACCGCCGCCATCAGGGGCAGGCTGTAGAGCGTCGTCCAGCACAGACCGTAGCCGAGTTGGGCCCCGGCTTGGCCTTAGGTCGCGATGCCGCTCGGGTCGTCGTCAGAGGCACCGGTGATCAGGCCGGGTCCGAGGACGCGCAGGAGACGCGGCTTCGACGGGCCGACGACCGGACTCCCCTCCGGGTCGTCGTCCTCGCCCCCGATCGCGGCACCCTCCCCGGCCGGGCCGTTGAGGTGCGCGTCGCTCACGGCGTGCCGGCCCCCGGCGCGAAAACGATGCGGGCGACCCGGACGGCCTCGTCGAGATCGTCGTAGTCGGTGCCGTAGCGGCGGCGCAGCGCGACCAACCATTCCGGCGGCAGCGCTCCTTCGGGCCAGAGGTCGGAGGCCGGCACAAGGTACAGCCCGTCCGTGGCCTCGATGCCGTGGCCGGTCACCGCCCAGTGCCGCCCGCGCCAGTGGACTGGCGGGGTCATTTCGCGGTCCATGTCTGCCTCCGTAGCGTCCTTCTTCCGCCGCCTCAGGCGGCGACGTCCGCCAGCGCGACGGCCTCGCAGGTATCGGCGCGCAGGCGCCAATCGGCGACGCCCATCGCCTCGCGGAACATCGCCTTGGCCTCGAACAGGGCCGACACCTCCGAGCGCGCGCCGACCAGGGCCTGGTGTTGGAGGATGGTGTGGTCGTGACCGCTGTCGTCGGCGACGATCTTGTAGAAGTTGACGAGGTACTGGCGCATGGCGTGGCTCCTGCGGGCAACGGCCACAGCCTGAGCGCGCCGCGACGGGGCGGCTTTGATCCATCGCAAGGCGACCGGGCTACGGCACCAGCACGGCTGCACCGTTCAGGGCGCCGGTGCGATGGGCGGCGATGGCCTCGTTCGCCCGCGCCAGCGGGAAGCTACGCGTGCGGGTCTCGATCCCGGCCTTCGAAGCGACGGCGAAGAAGTCCAGGGCGTCGGCCTGGGGGAGGTTCGCGACCGAGAGCAGCGCGCGCTCGCCCCACTGCCGCGCGTAGGGGAAGGACGGGATCGCGCTCATGTGAATGCCGCCGCAGACGACCCGGCCCCCTTTGCGCACCGCGCCCAGGGCGACCGGCACTAGCCGGCCATCGGGTGCGAAGATCAGAGCGGCGTCGAGGGGCTCGGGCGCCGCCTCGTCCGCGCCGCTGGCCCATTCGGCACCGAGTGCGCGGGCGAAATCCTGCGTCAGGCCGTCGCCGGGACGGGTGTAGGCGAAGACCCGGCAGCCCTGCCAGCGGCAAAGCTTGGCGACGATTTGGGCGGCGGCGCCGAAGCCGTAGAGTCCGACCGTCCCGGCCTCGCCCGCCAGCTTCAGGGTACGCCATCCGATCAGGCCGGCGCAGAGCAGCGGCGCGGTCGCGACCGGGTCGCATCCGGGATCGAGGGTTACGGTGAAGGCGGCCTCCGCCAGGAGATGGGTCACGAAGCCGCCGTCGCGCGTGCAACCGGTGAAGCCCGGCGCGTCGCACAGGTTCTTGCGGCCATTGGCACAGTACGGGCAGCGACCGCAGGCATGGCCGAGCCAGGGCACGCCGACCCGCGTCCCGAGCCGCGGCGCCCGCACGCCGGGTCCGAGGGCCTCGACCGTGCCGACGACCTCGTGCCCGGGGACGACGGGATAGACCGCCTGGGGCAGTTCGCCGTCGATGAGGTGGAGATCCGTACGGCAGACGGCGCAGGCCTCGACCCGGATGCGGACTTCGCCCGGTCCCGGCTCCGGATCGGGCCGGGTTTCCGGAACGAGGTGACCACCGACGCCGGGGAGCACCATGGCCTGCATCGGATCGAACGCGCCGCGGTTCGCCGACTCAGAGGGCGATCCAAAGCAGGCCGGTCAGCAGCATCGAGGCGGCGACGGCGAGGCCGAGCGCCTGCAGGCTGCCGATGCTCTGATGCCGGTATCCGTCCTCAATCGTGCCCTCGGCGTTCGCCGCCGTCGGGGGCGCCCAGCGACCGGCGCCCCGCGGCATCCCGACGGCCCGCACCGTCATCCCCAACATGGCTCTCGCGACCGTCGTCATCGCCGTCCCTCCCGATCTTCATGCGTGGCTAGGGTGAGGGCGAAGGGCGAAGCCGGCTTTGATTCAGCGCAAGGCTTCGATCCGAGGCCGCGGATCAGTCGTGTCGCGGGCGAACGCCCGCGATAAGGGCGGCTTGATGCGGGTCCATCGCCGGCCCCAGTCGTGACAGCACCGCCACGCCGAACAGGTTCACGATCCCGATCAAGGCCAGCACGAGGATGAGGGTGACGTCGCTCGGCCGATGGCGCCCGGCATGGATGCCGAGGCAGCCCGCGACGAAGACCAGCGCCAGGACGAGGTTCAGGAGATCGGCGGGCGGGGTCATCGTCCGAGCCGTCACGCATCGTTAGAACGAGCGCGCGTCGGGCGCCTCGCGCAGACGCCACAATTCGGCGAGCGCCGAGACCACGAGGGCGAGGCCGAAGCCGAGATGGGTGATCAGGGGAATCTGCGCGTCCTCGAAGCCCATGACCCACGGGGCCGCGCAGACCCAGACGCCGACGATCGCGAGGAGAACCTCCTCCATGTCGTAGGTCTGGAGCAGGGACAGCACCGCCAGCCCGAGGACGGCGCCCGCGCAGAGCCACAGGTTCCAGGTGGCCTGCGTCTGATCGAGGAAGCTCAGTGCCCAGGGAGCGAGCACCATCCCTGCGGCGAGACCCAGATTCCAGACGCCGAGGAAGATCTCCTCGGCTCCGTTGGAGATGGTGCGCATGCTGCCCTCCCGAACTCCGGCGCCGACATCGCCATGTCCGAACGGTGCGCCGTCTCCGGGCGCGGGCCCTTGCGATGGATCAAACCGCGATCACCGCTCGGTCGGGTGCGCCGATCCCCGCGTCCAACGAGACGATCCGCGCGGGCAGTGCGAGATCGGGGCGATGGCTCGTCAGCACGACGGTGCGCTCCTCCCAGCCCGCCAGCAGGCGCCCGAGAATGCGCCCGGCCTGATCGTCACCGAGATGCTCGGCCGGTTCGTCGAGCAGGATCACGGGCGCCGGGCTGAGCGCCGCGCGGGCGAGTGCGAGGCGTTGGGCCTCGCCGAGCGACAGGGTGCCCTCCCCGATCCAGGCGTCGAGGCCACCGCCCTCGCGAATGCGGCCATCGAGTTCGACTGTCGCCAGCGCTGCCCAGAGATCGGAATCGGCGGCCCCCGGGGCGAACAGGTTCTCCCGGACGGTGTCGGCGAGGATCGCCGCATCGTGCAGTGCAAGGTGCGTCACGGTCCGGCGCTCGACGGCCGTGAGCGCCCTTCCGTCGAGCCGGATCGCTTCGCCCGGCCGGTCGTCGCTCCAGCCCGCGAGCGCCTTGAGCAGGCTGGTCTTGCCGCATCCGCTGGCGCCGAAGAGGACCAGGGGGCAGCCGGGGGCGATGGTCAGGTCCGGCGCGGGGCCGAGATCGCGCCCATCGGGCGCGCGCAGGCGGACGCCGCATAGGGCCAATGCCCCCGCAGCCGTGACGGTCGGCAACTCCGGCTCGGGCGTCGCCCCCTCCTCCTCCTTGAGCGCGGCGCGGGCCGCGCGGGCCCGAACGGCACCGAGGAGAGAGCGGGCCAGCGCGAGCGCCGGCTCGGTGATCCCGAGCCACGCGAAGGCCAGGAACGTCGCCGGCAGCAGCCCCGTCCCGCGCTGGCCCGTCGTCCAGGCCGCCAGCAGCACGGCGAGGGCGGCACCGGGGCCGGCGAGCCCCAGCAGGGACTCGAACCGCGCGAGCGCCCGGCGACCCGCCGCGGTCTCCCGCTCCGCGTCGCGGAGCGAATCGAGGGCCGACCGCAGGGCGAACCCGCGCCGAGCCTCGGCGGCCAGCGGTACGGCGCCCGCCAGCACCGCACCGAACTCCGCCGCGCCCCGCCGCCGCGCGGCTCGGACCTGCGCCTCGCGCGTGGTCAGGCAACGGGCGGTGGCGCGGCAGAGGGCGAGGCTCGCCAGGGCCAGCCCGACGAGCGGCACGAGGGCGAGCGGTGCGAGCCAGGCCGTGGCGGCGGTGAGCGCCAACAGCGCCGTGCCGGTCGTCGCGAGGGCGAAGTCGACGCGCAGCCGGGCGAAATCGATGTCGGCCACGTCGTCGATGTAATCGGCCAGCCGCTCCGGGCGGCCGAGCTGCCAGCCGGAGCCGCGGCTCTCCGGCGCGCGCGCCAGCGCGGCGAACAGGCGTGATCGGCGGCGGACCTGATCGCCGAGTGCCGCCCGATGGCCGGCCATGCGCTCGCCGTAGCGCGCGCCGGTGCGCAGCAGCGCGAACAGGCGCACCAGCGCGGCCGGGTGGTGGATGTTGAAGGCCAACGCCCCGGGACCGGCCCCGGCGAGCGCTACCGCCGCCAAGAAGGTCGCGGCCGTGCCGGCGAGTGCGAGGTTGGCCGCGAGCGCCAGCGCCGCGAGGGCGAAGGCGAGGCGCCAGGGATGGGCCGAGTCTCGGGATTCCGAAGGGATCATCCCTTCGGCGGGGACCGGGGCAGCGCCCCGAATTTCCCAGGGCTCCACCCTGGACACGCGACACCCGGACGCATCGCTCGGCGCAATCTGGACAAGGGTCATGCGGCATGCCTCTCGGCGGGGGCGTCCCCGAGATCGACCCGCCGGTCGGCGAGCGCCGCCAGCGCGGGGTCGTGGGTCGCGACGATCACAAGGCGGGTGCGGGACGCGTCCCACAGGGCCTGCCGGACGCGGGCGGCGTTGAGGGGATCGAGCTTGGCGGTCGGCTCGTCGCCGAAGGCGAGACCCGGTCGCAGCAGCAGGCGGGCCACCGCGATCCGCACCCGCTGGCCGCCGGAGAGATTCTCGGCGCCAGCCCCGACCGGGGCGTCGAGGCCGCCGGGCCAGTGCGGATCGTCCGTGAGGCCGAGCCGCGCGGCGGCCCGTGCCACCGCCTCGGGCGTCGCACGCGAACCTTCGGCCAGCGCCCGGCGCAGCGGGCCGGCCAGGACCGGATTCTCGACGGAGACCCATGTCGGCGGCCTGTCCGCGGGCAATCGCACCGTACCGGCGAGCGGCGCCTCGACCCTCGCGAGAACCCGCAGCAGGGTGGACTTACCAGCTCCGCTCGGCCCCGTCAGCGCGAAGAGCCCCCTCGCCGGTAGGTCGAAATCGGGGACCGACCCGGCATGGGGCAGGACGAGGCTGCGGACGCCCGGCACCGCGAGGATCGGCGCTTCCTCCGCGGCCTCGTCCTTCGCATTAGGCGGAAACATCCAGGCGAGGGCGTCCGCGGCGGCCTCGCCCTCGGCCTTGGCGTGATAGAGTTCGGCGTAGCGGCGCAGGGTTGCGAAGAACTCCGGCGCGAGCAGCAGGATCAACAAGCTCTGCCACAGGGCGAGGCCGGCAAAGCCCGGCACCGCGGCCAGCCCGAGATGGCCGAGCCCGAGGAAGACCGCCAGGATCGCGATGGCGAGCGAGGCGAAGAAATCGAGCACGCCCGCATTCAGGAACGCGACCGCCAGCACGCCGAGCGTCCCCGCGGCATAGGCTTCGAGCCGCCGGTCGAGTTTCTCGCTTTCGCGCGTCAGCCCATGCGCGGCGAGGATCGTCGGCAACGTGCGCACCCGGTCGGCGAACTGGGTCGCGAGCCGCCCGAGCGCCGCCTCCTGAACGGCGGCCCGCTCGCTTATTATCCCGCCGACGAGGACGAACAAGACGATCATCACCGGGCTCGCGAGAAGCAGCACGAGCGCGGCTTGCCACGAGACCACGGCCATGGCTGCGGCGGTCATGACGGGGCCGAGGGCCGTCATCCGCCGCGCTGCCGCATGCCCGACGGCGAGTCGGGCGAGCGCGCCCGGATGGCGCTGCAAGCCGACGATCAGCGCGCCTCGCGGCAGCGCGGCGGCGGCGCGGGCCGGCATTGCGGCAAGCCGCCTCTCGGCGGCATCGATCAGCCGCCCGGCGACGGTCGCCTCCAGCCCGGCCGCGCATCGCTCGACGCTTCCGCCGAGCCACGCCGCCGCGCCGACACCGGCGACGGCAAGTCCGAGGGCTACCGCATCGAGCTGCCCCGTCTCGATCAGCGGGCCGGCGAGCCGGGCGAGCCCGACCGAGCCGAGAAGCGTCGCGGTGCAGCGCAAGGCCATGAGCGCGTAGAGGCGTCGCAAGCCTCGCCCCGCCGCTTCACGGGCAAAGACGAGCGCGGCGGGTTCGGCCGTCGCGACGTCCGGTCGGGGGCGGGTCGTGCGTCTGCGGGACATGCCGCCTTGTGCGGAGCAAGGTGAAGCGCGGCTTTGATCTGGGTCAAGGCCACCTCGGTCGGGTCCGGCGCAAGCAGACGTCCGAGGAGAGCCCGATGACCAATCCGCTGCTCGTCGACCTGTCGCGCCTGCAATTCGCGCTGACGGCGATGTACCACTTCCTGTTCGTGCCGCTGACCCTCGGGCTGTCCATCCTGGTCGCCATGATGGAGACCGTCTACGTCATGACGCGCCGCAAGATCTGGCGCGACATGACGAAATTCTGGGGACTTCTGTTCGGTATCAACTTCGCGCTGGGCGTGGCCACCGGCCTGACCATGGAATTCCAGTTCGGGATGAACTGGGCCTATTACTCGCACTACGTCGGGGACGTGTTCGGGGCCCCGCTCGCCATCGAGGGGCTGATGGCCTTCTTCCTGGAGGCGACCTTCGTCGGGCTGTTCTTCTTCGGCTGGGACAAGCTCTCGGCGCTCGCCCACTGCGCCGTGACGTGGCTGATGGCGCTCGGCACGAACTTTTCGGCACTGTGGATCCTGATCGCCAACGGCTGGATGCAGAACCCGGTCGGCGCCGCCTTCAACCCCGACACGATGCGCATGGAGGTGACCGACTTTTCCGCCGTGATCCTCAATCCGGTGGCGCAGGCGAAGTTCGTCCACACCGTCGCGGCCGGCTATGTCTGCGGCGCGGTGTTCGTGCTCGGCGTCTCGGCCTTCTATATTCTGCGCGGGCGCCACCTCGAACTCGCCAAGCGCTCCTTCGCCATCGCGGCGGCCTTCGGCTTCGCCTCGGCGCTCAGCGTCGTCGTGCTCGGCGACGAGAGCGGCTACGCCGTCACCGACCACCAGAAGATGAAGCTCGCCGCCCTGGAGGCGATGTGGCATACGGAAAGCCCACCCGCCGCCTTCACGGCGATCGGCATCCCGGATCTCGCCAGCCGCACCACCCGCTACGCGCTCCACGTCCCGTGGGCGATGGGCCTGATCGGCACCCGTTCGCTGACCACCGAGATCCCCGGCATCACCGAACTGGTCGAGCACGCCAAGGCGCGCATCCGCAACGGCCTCGTGGCCTACGCGGCGCTGGAGCGGATCAAGGTCGACCGTAAAGACGAGCGGGCCCGCGCGGAGTTCGCGCGCACGCAAGCCGATCTCGGATACGCGAAGCTCCTGACGCCGCTGATCCGCGATCCCCTGAAGGCGACCGAGGCCGACATCGCCCAGGCGGCGTGGTCGACGGTGCCGCACGTGCCCTCGCTGTTCCTCACCTTCCGGGCGATGGTGGCCTGCGGCTTCCTGCTGATCGCCCTGTTCGGCGCCGCGCTCTGGTTCACGGCCCGCGAGGCGCCCGCGCCGCGCTGGCTGTTCAGAGTGGCCTTGCTCGCCCTGCCGCTGCCCTGGATCGCCATCGAGTTCGGCTGGTTCGTCGCCGAATTCGGGCGCCAGCCCTGGATCATCGAGGGCGTGCTGCCGACCGCGCTGGCGACCTCCGAACTCGGCATCCCCTCGCTCCTCCTCACCCTCGCGGGCTTCACCCTGATCTACGGCGTGCTCGCGGTGATCGAGATGCGGCTGATGCTGCGCGCCATCGCCAAAGGACCGGAGACGCTCGTCGAGGATCCCGCAGCCCTGTTCCCCGGCACGAGCGCCAACGAGGGCGGCGCCCGCCTTGTCGCGGCCCAGTAGCCCGCCCTCCTTCGGACCCGCTCAAGGAACTCTTCGATGTTCGCCCTGCTCTCGGACTACGAATCCCTACGCCTGATCTGGTGGGTACTGCTCGGCGTGTTGCTGATCGGTTTCGCCGTCACCGACGGGTTCGATCTCGGCGTCGGCGCGCTCCTGCCCTTCGTCGCCCGCACCGACGTGGAGCGGCGGGTGGCGATCCACACTGTTTCGGCGACCTGGGAAGGCAATCAGGTCTGGCTGGTGCTCGGCGGCGGCGCGATCTTCGCCGCGTGGCCCGCACTCTACGCGCTCAGCTTCTCCGGCTTCTATCTCGCGATGTTCTTCGTCCTGGTCGCGCTAATCCTGCGGCCCGTGGCGTTCAAGTACCGCTCGAAGGACGAGAGCCCGGCCTGGCGTGAGGGCTGGGACCGAGCCCTGTTCGTCGGCGGGGCGGTGCCGGCCCTGATCTTCGGCGTCGCGGTCGGCAACGTGCTTCAGGGCGTGCCCTTCCACTTCACTGACGACCTGAGACCGATCTACAGCGGCACGCTCGTCGGTCTGCTCAACCCGCTCGCCCTCTTCTGTGGTTTCATCTCGCTGGCGATCCTGGTGGCCCACGGCGCGGCGTGGCTCGCCTTCAAGGCGGAGGGACCGGTCGCCGAGCGCGCCCGCGCGATCGGAGCGAAGGCGGCGCTCGCCACCGCGGCCCTGTTCGCGCTGGGCGGCCTGCTGGTCTGGGCCGGTGCCTTCGGCGGCTACCAGGTGGTGACGCCGCTGCCCGGCGACGGCCCCTCCAACCCGCTGACCAAGGATGTCATCGCGGACGCGGGTGCGTGGCTCGCCAATTTCCGGGCCGATCCGCGGCTCGCCCTGGTGCCGCTGCTGGGTATCGTGGCGCCGCTGCTGGTGGCGGCAGGCTTCCGCACCCGCCTGACGGGGGCGACGCTGCTCGCCTCAAGCCTCGGCATCGCCTGCATTGTCACGACCGTCGGCCTGTCGATGTTCCCGGTCATCCTGCCGTCGAGCACGCATCCGGGCCACGCGCTCACCGTGTTCGACGCCTCCTCCAGCCGGGCCACGCTCCGCAACATGCTGATCGCGACGGTGCTCTTCCTGCCGATCGTCCTCGCCTACACGGCTTGGGTCTACCGGGTGCTGCGGGGCAAGGTGTCCGAGCGCGACATCACCGCTCCCGGCTCGCCGGCCTATTGAACCGCGGGCCGGGCGGGCCGGAAGGCTCCTGCTCTCATCGTGAAGGATATCGACGATGTGGTACTTCGCCTGGATGCTCGGCCTCGGCTTTGCGGCCGCGTTGGGCATTCTCAACGCGCTCTGGTTCGAATTGCGGCCGACGCGCGAGGCGCCGCCCGGACGCGTTCAGCCGCTCTCCACGCCCTGAATACTCGTTGGACCGTCGAAAAAGGCCTGGGCGGTTCGGTTGAAGCGGTCGGCTCCTATGCTTTGCTCAGGAGAATAAGCCGTATCCAATCCCTGAAGCCGTGGTCGATGGGTCGATTAACCGAGCGGCCAGCATCTCTCGGCAGGCCTTGCGGACGGCTAGGGTCAAAACCCTATCAAGCTATTGCTCTGTCGGGGTAATGCGGTTTTCATAGCGCGCTGAGACAGGGAGGCGCGCCATGGCGGACTTGTTTTGGCTGTCGAACGAGTAGTGGGCGGTGATCGAACCGTTCATGCCCAAGAATCAGCTCGGCCCCGAACGTAACGACGACCGGCACGTCATCTCCGGTATCATCCACGTCGTGAAGTCGGGCTGTCGCTGGTGCGACTGTCCCTCGGAGTACGGTCCGCCCACGACAATCTACAACCGGTTCAATCGCTGGTCCCGGCGCGGCTTCTGGAAGGCGATGTTGGCCGCACTGGTCAAGGCCGGCTGGACCGGCGAGGCCAACGCCATCGACGCGACCTACGTTAGGTCGCGTGGACTCTTGGGGTTCACGTTTGGTGTCGGGCGTGATTCGAGGCTGTCTTTTGGAGGGCAGCCTTGAGCATTCAGGATCGCTTGGT
>NZ_FOSV01000023.1 GCF_900114375.1 Methylorubrum salsuginis
CCTACTGGTCGATCGCCACCACGGTGCGCACCGACAACGCCTCGCTGTCGGCCGTGAAGGACTCCCTCGGCCTCGGCTCCTCGGCGGTCGACACCGCCTATAACGGCCTGAACTCGGTCCTGTCCGACCTGCAGAACATGCGCGCCAAGCTGCAGACCGCGCTGCAGCCGGGCGTGGACCGCGCCAAGGTCCAGACCGAGATCAAGGCGATCCAGGACAAGATGCGCTCGACCGCAGATTCCTCGACCTCCTCGGGCCAGAACTGGCTCTCGGTCGATTCCTCGGCCACCAACACCGCCTACCAGGCGACCCAGAACGTGGTCGCCGGTTTCTCGCGGGCGACGTCGGGCACCGTCTCGTTCTCGATGATCGGCGTCGACGTGAACGCGATCAAGCTCTACGACGTGAACGCGGCCACCATCACCACCCCGGCGACCTCCGGCCAGGTGTTCGGCTCGACCTCGCTCACCGGCACGACCGCCTTCACCGGCGGCACGGCGAACTTCAGCGGCACCAACGAGGTCAGCTTCACGCTCTCGCTCGCCGACGGCTCGACCGCCGACATCCTGATCAACAAGACCACGATGGCGTCCGCGGCCGCCGACCTGACCAAGGTGACGACGCAGGACTTCCTCGACGCGATCAACAACCAGATCGCCGCCGACACCGCCGCCACGCCGCTCGCCGGCAAGGTGAGCGCCTCCCTCGACACCGCGGGCCGCCTGACCTTCAAGACCACGGCGACCGGCGCGGCCACCAACGCCCAGGTCACGATCCAGAACCTGGCGGCGAGCGGCTCCAACGTCCTGGTCGATGTCGGCTTCGGCACGGGCACGGCGGCGACCGACGCCCGCACCGGCAAGGGCTCGGCGGCCGGCACCGCCGCCGGCAAGGGCATCCTCGACACGGTCGATGGCGGCACCACCTTCTCGATCGCCACGGTCAACATCTCGAACCTCGTCGGCACCGCGGGCGATACGGCGCTCAGCGCCATCATCACCCAGGTCGAGAAGGCGATCGCCAAGGTCACCGACGCCGGCACCAAGCTCGGCGCCAACAAGACCCAGATCGACGGCCAAAAAACCTTCGTCGACACCCTGATGAAGGCCAACGACCGCACCATCGGCATCCTGGTCGACGCCGACATCGAGGAAGAATCGACCAAGCTGAAGGCGCTCCAGACGCAGCAGCAGCTCGCCGTCCAGGCGCTCTCGATCGCCAACTCGTCCAGCCAGAACGTGCTCTCGCTGTTCCGCTAAGCCTCGACCCCCGGCCGCTCCGGCGGCCGGGTTCTTGTCCGCCATCGATCAGGGCCGCTCCCGGCATGGGCGCGGCCCATTTTCGTCGTCCGGTGGGGCGCTGGCCTCAAAAGTTTTGGTACGCTCAGTCGATGCCGCCCGCGTCGGGGTCGCAGACAGGCGCGGCCTTATGAAGGAGATGCACCAAGGTAGCGGCAGTGGCCGCGTAGGGCATTTGACCGGCCTGTAGCGCGTGCTACGACTCACCCAACCTAAGGGTGAGCAATGCCCGTTGATACTCTGAGCCTGTATCTTGATCTCGAAGAGGGGCAAAAGGCCGATCTAGAGGTAGCTTCACGTGCTGCGATTGCTTTTGCGGAGGCCGTGAGAGAAATCGCAGCGTTCGTTGATCCGTTCAGCGATGTTAAAGTAGAGTTGATCGGAACGACTGAGGGAAGTATCTCGTTTGATACGAAAATTAGATTCAGAACCGCGAGCGGTACGAAAGAGATTACGCTATATGCTCTTGTGATAGTGTGTATGATCTACCTCGGCTCCCATATCGGCGATTTTCTAATAGAAAAGGGCCTTGGAAAAGTTTGGGAACAGGTTTTTGTCGACGAAACAAAGAAACTCACGCAAGCAGAGATAGATGAGGTGGCACGGACTGTTGTGCAGGCCATTGATGCTCGGGCAGGTGAAAGGCAAGCAAAGTCGATTTATTCGGAGCTTGAAAAGGACCAGTCTGTAAAAGGCGTTGGGCTTACCACTGAGCCAGGAGTGAAACCCCGCATCATTGTTCCAAGTTTTGAGTTTCTTAAGCGTAGCGGAGCCGAAAGATTCCCTGAGCCTGTTGAAAAGAAGAGGAAAGTTAAGGAGACGAAAAATGTAGTGCTGGTTAGCCCGGTCTTACAGCACGACCGAAAGAGACGCTGGAAGTTTCGCCTTGGTGATCACGAGTTTGGCGCACCAATAAAAGATGAATACTTTCTTGACGCTGTTTTTCAGGAAAGCATCCCATCCTTTTGAAGGGCAATATCCAGATGAAGGTTCGTATTGAGATAAACGAAGAATATATAAATGGCGTTTGGGTGCCAAAGGAGTACACTATATGGCAAGTTATTGGTGTGCCTGGGCAATACCAAGGGCCGCAGCAGTCATTGCTTTTCGATGAGCACCCACAAGCAACCAATAAATACAGAAAGAGCCAATAATATTGCCGCCAACGGACTGTAGGAGCGCGCCCAGTAAAGGGCAGCAATCAGCACGCCGCTTGCTAGGGCGGCGATCGCGTAAGAGCCAAGCTTTCCCTGTCTTGTAAACACCAGTAGATAACTAAGAGATTATAATATAAAAGTCAAGCGTGACATTTATGCATTTAATTGCGGCCAAGCAGTGAAGCAAGAAATTGGTCGTAAATCCGCCGCGGCCTATCTTATTCGCAATATTTTGCTCGCTATCTTCGGCGCTGAGCTCGCCGAGCTTTTCGGCAAGCTGGGTGTAGCTCACACCGTTTCGCTTTAACACGGCCTTCAAGAAGATCTTGCGCGGCCCTTGTTCGTCGTCCTCCGGGACCACCGGCCCGGCGGTCGCCGAACGGATCGGCCGGTCGTGCCGCGGCGGTTCGGGTATCGAACCGCGCCGGCGCATCGTATCGGCTGTCCAACGTCCAGATTTCGACCGCTGGATGCAGCCCTTCCCAAGCTAAACAAGCAGAAAAATCCCGGAACCGTTTTTCGGAGCCGCAAGTTCTTCGCCACATCGATAACAAATCTCGGGAGTACGCTCATGCGCAATCATTTGATGGCCGCGGCCGGCCTGCTGACGCTCGTCTGTGGCGCCAATACTGCCCGGGCCGAAGAAACCGTGATCCGCAGCGAGACCCGGCCGGACGTGTCGGTCGAGCGCCGCGAGGGCGTGGTCGAGCACCGCGAGGTCACCACCGGCAGCGTCGATTGCGGCTCCAAGACCGTCCACAAGGAGGACGGCGCCGGCAATTCCAAGACCGTTCACAAGGAAGGCTGCTGAACCCGGTCCCGCATCCCGACAGAGGAGAGAGCGATGACGAACAAGTTCTGGCTCGCAACAGTCACCGCCTCGCTGCTGGCGCTGCCGGCGGCCGCACAGGCCCAGGGCACGATCCGCGGTGCGGCCGAGGGGGCCGAGGCGGGTGCGGCCGCGGCGGGTCCGGTCGGCGGCGTGGTCGGCGGGGCCGTCGGCGCCGCGACCGGCACGGTCGGGGGCATCCTAGGGGTCGACGACCGCCCGCGCTTCCGCTCCTACGTGCGCGAGCGCAACGTCCGCTCCTACGATTACGACGGCCGCGTCGCGGTCGGCTCGACGCTGCCGGCGAGCGGCGTGACCTATTACGACGTGCCGAGCGAGTACCGGGTGAAGCCGGGCTACCGCTACACCGTGGTCAACCGGCAGCCGGTGCTGGTCGACGGCAGCCACCGCATCGTCGAGGTTCTGGACTGACGCTCACGCCCCCGGCCCGTCCCGGCCGGGGGCGCTTGACATCGCCGGCGCTCCGGCGGCTTGAGGCGTCATGTCCGACAGCCTCGACGCTTTCGCCACTGACAAACTCGCCGGCCTCGACGCGGCGGCGCTCCGCCGCCGGCTCGTGCCGACCGCGCGCGGTCCCGCGGCCTCCGCCGAGCGGGGCGGGCGCAGCCTCGTGTCGTTCTCCTGCAACGACTATCTCGGCCTCTCCCACGATCCGCGGGTGATCGCCGCCGCCGCCGAGGCGCTCGCCCGTTACGGCGCCGGGGCCGGGGCCTCGCAACTCGTCACCGGCCATTCGCCGCCGCTCGCCGCGCTCGAAGCCCGGCTCGCCCGGCACAAGGGCAAGGACGCGGCGCTGGTGTTCGGCTCCGGCTATCTGGCCAATCTCGGCATCACCCCGGCTTTGGTCGGCCCCGGCGACCTGATCCTGATCGACGAACTCGGCCATTCCTGCCTGTTCGCGGGCGCGCGGATGTCGGGGGCGCAGATTCGCACCTTTCCGCACAATCGAATCGAGCAGCTTCGGGCAGACTTACGTGATGATCGCGGCGCGGCCCGGCGCGCCCTGATCCTCACCGAGCGCATCTTCAGCATGGACGGCGACCGGGCGCCGCTGCCCGAAATCCTGGAGATCGCGGAGGCCTACGACGCCTGGACCCTGGTCGACGACGCCCACGGCCTCGGCGTGGTCGCGCCCGGCGCCCGGGCCCCGCTGGAGATGGGCACGCTGTCGAAGACGCTCGGCTCCTACGGCGGCTATCTCTGCGCCTCGCGCCCCGTCATCGACCTCCTGACGAGCCGCGCCCGCAGCCTCGTCTACACCACCGGCCTGCCCCCGGCCTCCGCGGCCGCCGCTTTGGCCGCGCTCGACATCGTCGAGACCGAGCCGGCGCTCGCCGCCCGGCCGCTGGCGCTCGCCCGCCGCTTCACCGCCCGGCTCGGATTGCCGCCGGCGCAGAGCCCGGTCGTGCCGGTGCTGGTCGGCGCGGCCGAGGCGGCGCTCACGCTCTCCAAGGCCTTGGAGGAACGCGGCTTTCTCGTCGTGGCGATCCGCCCGCCGACGGTGGCGCCGGGCACCGCCCGCCTGCGGGTCGCCTTCTCGGCGGCCCATGCCGAGGCGCAGGTCGATGCGCTCGCCGACGCGTTGACCGAATCGATGCCGCGATAACTACCGCCCCGGCTCGTGGATCGGGCAGCCATTGTGCTCGGCGCGAAACCCCGCGGAGGCCGGGTAGGCGGCCCGCCGCGCCCGCATGATCGCGCCGAGCGGGCGGTGGGCCTCGATCCCGTGCCAGGGGTTGAAGGCAAGGCCGTCGTCGATGCGGTGCTGCTTCTCCTCGCTCCAGGCATCCTGGCGTGGCACCGTGAGGCGCGCCACCGCGACGTAGGGGCTCTCGTCCTCCGGCCATGGCACCGAGGCGTCCTCGACCGGCATGCTCTCGTCGTTCGTGCGCAGCTGCGCCCGCAGCTCCCACACGCCCTCGTGCTCGGCGAAGAAAGCGGTCACCGCCTCGCGCAGGCCGTTCGGCTTGCCGTTGACGTTGAGGCTGGCACCCGTCAGCGCCGTCAGCTCGGGCGAGACGGGGGCGACCGCGACCTTGGCGACGTAATCGCCCCAGCGCACCGGCACCTGACTGAAGAAGGTCTCGCCGAGGATGTGGGTCTCGGGGTGGCCGCCCATCGAGATCAGGGTCGGGCTCTTGGTGCCGACGCTCTCCAGCACGGTCTCGACGCCGCGCAGCACCGCCGAAAACGCCTTCTTGAACACCTGCGGTGTGTCGGTGGTGGCGGCGAGCAGCTTGAGGCTCTTGAGGAAGGCCGCGTCGTCCGGCGCCGTGAAGGCCGGGGCGTTGGCCATCACGAAATCCTGCGTCGTCCCCTCGGCGGCGGGCAGCCGCTCCCCCTCGACGCCGACGAGTTTGAGCGCGAGGCCGCGTGGGGTCGAGACACTGTCGTCGAGGATGTCGCCGGGGTTGGTCGAGAACCGCAGGATCGCGTCGTAGGTGCGGGCTCGAGCGAAGGCACCCTGCGCCAGTTCGGGCGGGAGACCGGGCAGCACCTCGATCTGACCGTCTAGCAGGCCGTGGCTCTTGGCATGGACGCCGCGCACCGCCCGACCGTAATCCGCGAAGGTGGTGGTCTGGATCTTGGCGAAGGTCGCCAGCATCTGGGCGTGGATGTCGTCCTCGTCGGTGCGCGGCTGTTCGACGGAGGGGTGGTAGGGGATCGGCGCGCTCAAACCTTGTCTCCGTGGAGCCGGCGGCTCCCGGACGGAGACGCATGCCGGACCCAACCGAGGCTGAAACATGGCCGTTCCGGCTGGCCGCTCACGCCTTCGCGAGCGGACCGTCGAGGGGGGCGAGCTTCGGCTCGGGCGCGAGCGGGCCGGCTACCGGGCGGCGCGGCCGGGTGAGTGCGGTCGCGAGCCGGGTGAGGTCGGGTGCGGAGGTTGGGCCTGCGCCGAACAGGTGGGCATCGAGGGTCTCGAGCCGCGCCGCGATCTCCGGGTCGTCCCGCCACAGGGCGGCGAGGTCGGGATGCGCCCGCGTCGCTTGCCCGAACGCGGCGCGGAAGGCGCGGGGGTCGTTCGCCGAGGCGGCGCGCTTGAGGGCGCGGGCTTCCCCCCGGTCGAGGCGCAGGCGCCCCTGGCCGGTGCCGTATCCGAGAAGCGCGAGCCCGAGGCCGAAGGCGGCCAGAGCCGCCGCCGCCAGCACCGGCCAGCCCGCAGGTGCCGGCGGCTTCAGGTCTCCCTCGCGATCGGGCAGGCCGCCGCCGATCTGACGGGCCGGAATCTCGGCCTCGCGCATGGTGCGGGACACGGTGTCGAACCAGGGGATCTTGATGGCGTCGAGCGGGATCACCTCGCGCACGCCGGGCTTCACGTCCCATTGGTAGGTCGCCCGGGCCACGGGCCCCGAGGGGGTGATCAGGGTCTCGCGCTTCACCGGACCGGCGAAGGTGACGATGCCGCGGGTGCGCATGACGGGGCGCGGCGGCAGGCCCTCGGCCAGCATGCCCTGAGCCTCCAGCACGACGATGCGCCGGGCGGTCTCGCCCATCTTGATCGTCTCGGGGTCGGGGTCCCAGTGGTCGGTGATCGCCACGTCGCGGGCGGGCAGCCACCAGGGCTCGGCCACGTCCGGCCCGCCGGTCTCGCCGGTCCAGGTCGCGACCGGAAACGGCACGGCCTCGGAGCGCACGTCGATCTGCTTGCGCTCGCCGTTGTCGTTGATGGTCAGGCGGTGGACGAACGGGTCGATGGTGAAGGTGCCGGTGTGCTGCGGAAACACCGCGATGGTGCGCTCGAATTCCAGCGCCATCTGCCCGTCGGGCATCCGGGTGCGGCCCCAATGGTCGCGGCCGAGCTGCGTCCAGGAGAAGTTCACGAGCGCGGGCTGGCGCACCTCTTCGAGCAGGATCTGGGTGCGGTAGACCCCGCGCAGGCGCAGCAGCACCATCTCGCGGGCATAGGCCGACCCGCCCGCGGGGAGTTCCGGGGTGACCGTGAAGGTGAGGTCGCCGGGCTCGATGGCGCGGGCGGGGGAGATCAGGCAGAGGACGGTCAGCAGAAGCGCCGCCGCCCATTCCCTGCCCCCTCTGCGGGGACGGTCTCCTGAGGCGCGCCTGAAAAAAAATCCCAAAAGAATCACCACGGGTTGCTGCCTCCCGGGATCGCGGTGCCGGCCTCGATGCGGCGGGCCTGCTCGGCCTTGAGCCGCAGCTTCAGGAAGCGGCCGGGCTCGTCCGGCAGGGTCTGGAGCCAGAGCCGGTCGGGGTGGATCTCGTGCGCCTCGAAGCTCTTGGTCACCCGGCGCACCTCCTTCTCGGGCGCGGCGGCGACCATGGCCGAGCCGGCGCCCTGGCGCCCGCGCCCGGCGGCGTCGCTGGCCGAGCCGCGGGCCTGGCCCTTGCCGGAATCCATCGCCTGCTGCTCGGACTTGCCGCGCCGCGCCACCGGGCTGGTGCCGGGGAGCGAGGCGGAGGAGCCGGCCTCCTTGTTGCCGGCCAGCCCCTCGCCGCTGGCGGTGGCCTTGATGTCGTCGTTCTGGTCCTGGTTGGCGGTCTTGCCGTAGCGGGCGCCGTACTGGGCCGAGGCGTTGGCGATGCCGCCGCCCTTGCCGCGGTCCAGCTCCTCCTCCAGCGCCTTGGCGACCAGCGAGCGGTTGGCCTGGGCGTCGGCGTCGCGCGGGTTGTAGGCGAGCGCGTCGTCGTAGGCCTCGAGCGCGCCCTTGAGGTCGCCGGAGCGGGCCAGCGCGTTGCCGAGATTGTAGGCGCCGCGCTTGCCCTGCGTCCGGTAGATCGCGATCGCCTCCCCGTAGCGTTCGGCCTCGTAGAGGGCGGCGGCGCGCCAGACCGGCTGATCGAACACCGAGAGGGCGGCGCTGGGCAGGCCCGCCGCCAGCAGTGCGCGGCCGAGGGTGGCGCGCGGCTCGGAGATCAGCAGCAGACCGAGGATGCCGAGACCCGCCAGCGCCAGTCCGCCCAGGCGGGCGGCCCTGCGCCAGTGGCGGGGGAAGGCGCCGGGAGCGAGCCGGCCGAGGGGGCGCGCGTTCCGGAGCGTGCTGGCACCCAGAAGGGTGCGGGGATCGAGCGGCGCCGTCATCACGCGCTCCGGCGGAACAGGAGGAGGACCGGCAGCAGGGCCAGCAGCAGCAGCCAGCGGCCCAGATCGGCGAAGGCGAGCACGCCGTAGCCGCCCGCGGCGAGGTGCTGCGCCGTCGAGGCGCCGACCCGGTCGAGCACGGCCTGGGGGCCGTCGATGTCGGCGACCTTGCCCCCGCCCGCGGCCCCGAGCCGGTCGAGGGCGGTGCGGTCGGTCGCCGGGGCGCCGGGGGGGAGGGCCTTGGCGGCGGGCACGAACAGGCCGTGGAGCTGCCAGCCCTTGTCCTTGATCGCCGCCGCCTCGCGTTCGGCGGCCTGGCCGATGCCGTCGCCGTCGGTGATCAGCACCACGTCGGCAGCGACGACGTTGGCCTCGGCCAGGATGCGGCGGGCCAGCGCGAGGCCGCGCTCGGGATGGCTGCCGCGATCCGGCACGGTGTCGGCGTCCAGTGCGAACAGGGTGGTGCCGATGGCCTCGCGGTCGGTGGTCGGCGAGACGGCGGTGTAGGCGTCGCCCGCATAGACCACGAGCGCCACCGAGCGGGTGCCGGCGGCCTCCGCCACCTGTTCGGCGGCCTGCCGCGCCTCCTTGAAGCGCCCCCCGTCGGTGACCGAGCGGGAGAGGTCGAGCACGATCACCGTGGCGTCGAGGTTGCGGAAGGTCGCGGCCTCGGGCCGCTCGACCGCCGGGCCGGTCAGCGCCAGCGCCAGGATGCCGGCCGCGAGCGCCGCGGCGAGGTTGGCCTGTCGCCGCCCGCCCAGCACCGCGCCGCGGCGGGCATGAAGCGCCATCAGGGCCGGATCGACCGCCTTGGCCCAGTCGCCGAGGGGCGCCGAGCGCCAAGCCGCCCGCAGGGCCAACGCCGCGACGAGGGGAAGCGCCAGGAACCAGAGCGGGCGCAGCAGGGTCAGGCTCTCGATCATAGGCGGCGCCTCGTCGCCAGCAGCGCGCAGGCGCACAGGAAGGCGAGCGCCGCGGGCCAGGGCCAGAGGTCGCGCCGCAGCGGCAGCGGCGGCGCCTGGGCGCGCCCGCCCTCCAGCGTGTCGATGGCGTCGGCGACGTTCTCGAGGTCGTCGGTGGTCTTCACCCGGAAGGCGCGACCGCCGCTCGCCTCGGCCATCGCCCGCAGGGTCTCGACATCGACCACGTCCTGCTCGTTGTTGGGGTTGTCGGCCATGTCGGTCGGCCCGAGCGCGATGGTGTAGATCCGCACGCCGAGGCTTTTGGCGAGTTCCGCCACATCCTTCGGCGCGGTCTGGCCGGCATTGTTGGCGCCGTCCGAGAGGAGCACCACGACCTTGTCGCGCGACGGCGGCGGGCCGCCGCCCTCGGCGTTCGCCACCTGGGCCGGCGCAAGGCGCTTGAGGGCGAGGCCGAGCCCGTCGCCGATGCCGGTGGAGCGGCCGACGAGGCCGATGGTGGCCTCCTCGAGCGTCCGGGCGACGCTGGCGGTGTCGAAGGTCGGGGCGGCGGCAACGAAGGCCTGATCGGCGAACTCGACGAGGCCGATGCGGTCGCCCGCCCGGCGGCGGATGAAGTCGGCGCCGACGCGCTTGACCGCGGCGAGCCGGCTCACGGTCTCGCCGTCGAGGGAAAAGTCGCGGCGCTCCATGCTGCCCGAGAGGTCGAGCGCCAGAACGATCTCCCGGCCCGAGGCGGGGAGGGCGGTCGCCGGCAGGACGAGGCGGGGGCCGGCGAGCGCCACCACCAGCGCGACCCAGAGCGTGCCGACGAGCCAGAGGCGGCGTTTGCCGCGGGCGGCGATGGAGCCGGCGCTCTCGATGTCGCCGACGAGCGAGGCCGGCACCCGCAGCGCCCCGCTACCGCCTTCCGATTCCGGCGGGATCAGCCGGGCGGCGAGCGGCAGGGGCAGCAGCAGCAGCGCCAGCGGCGCGGCGAAGTCGAAGGCCGAGACGAGGGCGGAGAGCCAGACGGGCATCGGGTCAGGCCCTGATCCGCGAGAGGAGCCGGGCCAGCTCGGCATCGATGGTGTCCGAGTCGGTCGAGCCGGGGCGCCGGTAGAGGCCGTCCGCGAAGGCCTGCCCGGGGCCGCTTCGAAAGAAATCGGTGGCGAAGGTGGTGTCGAGCGTCTCGGCCCAGGCCGGGCCGCGGGCGCGGGCGGCCTCCTCGCCCTTGAGGGTGCGCACCAGCCGCCGCAGCAACCGCGCCTGCGCCACCCGGCGGGGCTCGGGCGGGAGGTTTTTGGCGAGTGCGAGTTCCCTCAGGGCGGCGCGGCGCACCGAGGTGCCGCGCCGCGCCCGGACGATGCGGATGAGACCGACCAGCAACGCGAGGCCGAAGCCGATCGCGATGGCGGCCACGACCTCGGGCTGCACCGCCCCGCCGCCGCCGGTGGGGAGGTGGAGGGGGCGGAGGGTGGAGAGGTCGGCGGGGGGATGGGCGTCGTTCATGGTCGCGACGCCGCCACCGCATTCCCCTCTCCCCTCCGCGGGAGAGGGTGGGCCTCGCGTAAGCGAGGGTCGGGTGAGGGGAGCGACGCTTCCGGAGAATTCGCCATCGAACGCGGCCAAGCGGAACCGTGGTTCCCCTCTCCCGCCCGCTCCGCGGGCACCCTCCCCCGCGGAGGGGGGAGGGTTACGCGGTTGCGCCCTTCACAGCACCGCATCGAGCCGCTCCATCAGTGGGGCGTAGCTCTCCGGCCCTGCCTCGACATCGATGCGCAGACCTTCGACGCCGCAGGCGTGGAGCCGGGCCAGCCGTTCCTCGGTGTCGACGGTCGGCCGGGCGGTCCGCCCGGCCTCGATCGTGCCGCGGCGGCCGTCCGGGCGGGCGTAGGGGTAGAAGCCCGGCGGGCGGGTGCGCTCGAAGGCGTCGCTGACGAGGAGCAGGCGGATCGAGAGGCGCTCGGCGAGGGCCGTCAGCAGGCTTTCCAGCTCCGGCCCCGGCGCATCGAGGGCGGTGGCGATGACGAGATGGCCGCCGGACGGCAGCAGCGAGCGCACCAGCGCGAGGGTGTCGGTCAGCGGCGGGTCGTCCTTGGCCGTGCTCGTCAGCGCCGCCGCGTGCGCGTGGGCGAGCGCGCCGGTCACCGCCGTCATCGCCCGCTCGCCGCCCGTCGGCCGCACCACGGCGGGTTCGCCTGCCGACGCCACGATCAAGCCGATGCGCCCGCCATCGCCGACGATGCGCCAGCCGAGCAGCGCCAGGGCCTCCGCCCCGGCGACAGAGCGGAGCGCCCGGCGGGTGCCGAACAGCATGGAGGGCCGGAAATCGGCCAGCAACACCACGGCGCGGTCGCGCTCGTCGTGGTGGGTGCGCACGTGCAGCTCGCCGGTGCGGGCGGTGGCGTTGCGGTCGATGAAGCGGCGGTCGTCGCCCTCCGACCACAACCGCACGTCGTCGGGCTCCGAGCCGCGTCCGCGCTTGCGCGTGACGATGCCGCCGGGCAGTCCGGCGATGGTCTTGGTCGAGGGCGAGACGCCGCGCCGGGCGAGGTGGCGCAGGCTCATCAGCCCGGCCCCCGAGAGGTGGATGCCGGGCGTCTCCAGAGGGTCGGTCGCGGCGGCGGAGCCCGCCATGTCAGAGCGCCCGCGTCCGCTCGACCAGCCCCGCGACGATGCCCCGCGTGGTGCGCCCTTCGGCGGCCGCGCGCCAGGTCAGGCCGATACGGTGCGAGAGCGCGTCGGCGGCCAGTTCCGAAATGTCCTCCGGGATGACGTGGTCGCGGCCGTGGAGATAGGCGCGGGCCTTGCCGGCGACCATCAGGGCGAGCGTGCCGCGGGGCGAGGCCGGATGCTCGATCGCCGCGCGCAGCTCCGGCGCCACCGCGTCGGTGCGGGTGCCGGCCACCAGCCGCACGAGATAGTCCTTCAGCGCGGGCGAGACGTAGGTGGCGAGCGCGGCCTCGCGGGCGGCGATCACGTCCGCCACCGAGAGCTTCACCGGCATCGCCTCGGCATGGTGGTTCAACTCGCCCTCGACGAGGTCGAGGATGCGGCGCTCGCTCGCTTCGTCGGGCATCTCGACGACGACGTGGAGCAGGAAGCGGTCGAGCTGCGCCTCGGGCAGGGGGAAGGTGCCGGCATGCTCGATCGGGTTCTGGGTCGCCACCACCATGAACGGGTCGGGCAGGCGGTGGGTGATCCCCGACACCGTGATCTGGCCCTCGGCCATAGATTCGAGCAGCGCCGACTGCACCTTGGGCGGCGCGCGGTTCACCTCGTCCACGAGGATCAGCGAGTGGAACAGGGGGCCGGGCAGGAACTCGAACTCGCCCTGGTCCTGGCGCCAGACGGTGGTGCCGGTGAGATCGGCGGGCATCAGGTCGGGCGTGCACTGCACGCGGGCAAACGAGCCGTCGAGCCCGTCCGACAGGCGCTTGACCGCGCGGGTCTTGGCCAGCCCCGGCGCGCCCTCGATCAGCAGGTGGCCGCCGGTGAGCAGTCCGATCAGCAGGCGCTCGACCAGCTTGTCGGCGCCGATCAGGCCGTGGGCGAGACCGTCGCGGAGCTGGAGCAGGCGGTCGCGCACGCCGTTTCCGGCGAGGGGCGCTTCGGCGAGGGCCTGACCGCTCATGCGAAGGCGACCGCGCGCGCGGCGTGAGCCGACAACCGGGCGTTCGCAGGATGGGCGGCCTGCCTCATGCGCATCTCCTCAGGGTGATCTTATTCTTTGGGCTTATTCTTAAGGTGCCCACATTGGATCCGGTGTGCCCGCTGCCGCCGCGCTCCGTCAATCCCGCGCGGGCCGCAGCCGGCGAGGTAGGGCGATTTGCCCGTGGGCGCATGGATTCAACAGAGCGCGAGGCTTCGGGACGGCGTCTTCGCCGTAAGCGTCACGGAAGCGTCACGCTCGTCCGTCAGCGGGAGCGCCTCACGCAGACGGACGACCTATGCCCGGCCCTTTCCCCTTCCCGACGCCCGAGTCCCTCAACTCGGCGATCAGCCTCGCCACCGCCTTCGGCCTCGGCACCCTGATCGGCGTCGAGCGTCAGTACCGGCAGCGCACCGCGGGCCTGCGCACGGCGGTGCTGGTGGCTTTGGGCGCTTCGGCCTTCGTCGATCTCGGCATGCGGTTGACGGGCGGCGACGGGGCGACCCGCATCGTCGCCTACGTGGTCTCCGGCATCGGCTTCCTGGGCGCCGGCGTCATCATGAAGGAGGGCATGAACGTGCGCGGCCTCAACACCGCCGCCACGCTCTGGTGCTCGGCCGCGGTCGGCGCCTTCGCCGGGGCCGACCTGCCGCTGGAGGCCTGCTTCGTCACGGTGGCGGTGCTGGCCGGCAATACGCTGCTGCGCCCGCTCGTCAACCTGATCGACCGCATCCCGATCGACGAGAGCGCGACGGAGGCGACCTACGAGGTGCAGGTGACGGTGGCCCCCGATCAGTCCGGCCCCGCCCGCGACCTCCTGGTCGAGCGCCTGGAGGCGGCGGGCTATCCGGTCGGCGCCATCGAGGTCGAGGAGCGCGGCGAGGAGGCGGTCGATGTCGTCGCCACGCTGACCGCGACGACCGTGCAGGCGAGCGAACTCGATGCGGTGACGAGCGCGCTGCAAGCACGGCCCGAGGTGCGCCACGCGACGTGGTCGGCGCAATCGGGCGACTGACGCGGCTTTCGTTCGATCGCGGCGGATGGCGCGCATCCCCTCTCCGCCCGTGCGGGAAGAGGGGGGAACCGGCGGCCTTCGTGGCGATCAGCCCCGACGCCCCGCAGCTCTCACGAGGCCGCCGCGATCTCCCGCTCCACCGTCGCCGGGTCGAGCACGTAGCGGCGCGAGCAGAACTCGCAGGTGATCGCGATGCTGCCGTCGTCGGCCACCATGTCGTGCCGCTCCTGCGGAGAGAACGAGCGGATCATGCCCATCACCCGCTCCTGCGAGCAGCGGCAGCGCTCGACCAGCCCCTGAGGCTCGAACACCCGCACGCCGCGCTCGTGGAAAAGCCGGTAGAGCAGCCGCTCGCTCGAGACGCCTGGGTCGATCAGTTCGTGGTCCTGGATCGTGCCGACGAGGCTGCGGGCCTCGGTCCAGGCATCGTCCTCGGCGGGCTGCCCGGTGAGGATGTCGTGGCCCTCCGGCGCGTCGCCGGGCGGCAGGTCGGCCTGCCGCAGCCGGTCGGGGGAGGTCGGCAGGAACTGCACCAGCAGGCCCCCCGCGCGCCAGCGGCTCTCGCCGCCTTCCATCTGCTCGGCCACAGCGAGGCGCACCAGGGTCGGAATCTGCTCCGACTGGCGGAAATACTGGTGAGCGGCCTCCTCCAGGCCCTGGCCTTCGAGGGGCACGACGCCCTGGTAGCGGCTCTGGGCCGGGCCCTGGTCGATCGTCATGGCGAGATGCCCGCGGCCCATCAGGTCGGGCGCCCGCGCCTTGGCCCCCAGCGCCGCCACGGCGTCGGCCTCGAACCGGGCGGTGGCGCGAAGCCGATCCGGCGCCTCGAAATCGACCACCAGCATCCCGACAGGCCCGTCGGTCTTGGTCTGGAGCTGGAACCGGCCCTCCAGCTTGAGCGAGGCGCCCAGCAGCGCCGTCAGCGCCGCCGCCTCGCCGATCAACCGGGCGACCGCATCCGGATAGCCGTGGCGGCGCAGGATCGTGTCGATCGAGGGCCCGAGCCGCACCGCGCGCCCGCGTAGGTCGAGCGCCTCGACGGCGAAGGGCAGCACGGCGTCGTCGCCGCCTTCGAGCGCGGCCGTGGGGGGAGGGGCGTGTCCGGCACTCATGGGCAATCGTGTCCGTCTGCGGCTTGGGTCCTGTGGCGGGGGCGCGGCGCCGAGGGGCCATCGAGCCCGCCTCGGGAGCGAAGGCCTCATATGGGGCCTGCGGCAGCGCAACGCGAGCCCGCAACGCCGGCTCCGGTGTCCGGCGTTCGGGACGGACGGAGCCGGGCCGAGAAAGCGAGGGGCTCCGGCTCGCGAGACCGCCCGGCCTCTCGTGAACCGGGGCCCGGATCGGCCCGCGACGCTTCGCTTCGCGCCGCCCGGCAAGCCGGTGTCGACGGGGATGGGTTCGTATAGATTTTGTTTAATTTAACTTAGGTCATCAAATTTGCTTCGCATATGTTGTGCAGGTTTCCAAAATAGTTCGGAACGCGGCCGGTGTGCCGTGGTTGTTCTTGGGCAAGCTGAAAAGGAGAGATGTCTTGACTCAATCAAATGGCAATCAAGGAAAGTCCGAGCATCGCGGCGGTTCGGGCAACTTCGCCGAGGACCGGGAGCGAGCCTCGGAAGCCGGCCACAAGGGAGGGCAGCAGAGCAGCGGCAACTTCGCCAACGACCGCGAGAAGGCCTCCGAGGCTGGGAAGAAGGGCGGAGAGGCCAGCCACGGCGGCCGCTCCTGACCGCTCTCGACCGCTCATGAACGCGCACCGATCACGAAGGCTCGGGGCCCGCGCGGTCCGGCGCTCCGC
Source organism: Methylorubrum salsuginis (assembly GCF_900114375.1). GTDB lineage: Bacteria > Pseudomonadota > Alphaproteobacteria > Rhizobiales > Beijerinckiaceae > Methylobacterium > Methylobacterium salsuginis. The sequence continues at coordinate 15,714 of NZ_FOSV01000023.1, forward strand.
CCCGGTGCGGAGCCCCGAGTTCGAGCTTTACGGAAGAAACGTTTTTTAGGAACCCGTCGCTAGTCTGGGTCCCACGGGAAAGGCCGGCCCGGCCGTCCCGGCCTGACGGGGCCAGTCCTTGAGCGCATCCACCATCCTGGTCGCCGACCCCGACGAGGAGACCCGGCTCGCCCTGGTCGAGGCGGTGCAGCGCATCGCCCCCGACGCGGTGGTGATCGAGGCCGCGGACGGCGGTGCCCTCGACCGGCTGCTCGCGGAATCCAAGGTCGACGTGCTGTTCATCGACGTGGGCCTGCCGCAGACCAACGGCGCCGACATCGCCCGCTGGCGCCGCACCGGAAACCCGCAGGGTCTCATCGTCCTCGTCACCGACATGCTGGCGCCGCGCTGGTCCTCGGTCGCCACCCGGCTCGGCGCCTACGACGTCATCCTGAAGCCGCTGCGCGACGCCCATATCGCCCGCGTGCTCGAGGCCGCCCGCGTCATCGCCCGGCGGCTCGATCTGCTCGTGGTCGAGCCCGGTCGCGCCACCCGCGCGCTGATCCGCAAGCTGCTCGGCCAGAGTCACTTCACCTTCAACATCCTGGAGGCGGCCGGCGGGCACGAGGCGGTGCGGGTGACCGAGCGGCGCGGCATCGACCTCGCCATCATCGAGATGACCCTGCCCGACTATCCCGCCCTGGAGGTCGCCTGCCGCATCAACGACCGCCATCCCGGCGCCCGGCTCCTGATGACCGGCCCGGCCATGGAGGAGGGCATGCGGCGCCAACTCGCCACCTTCGGGGCCTCGGGCTTCCTCAGGAAGCCGTTCCGCTTCTTCGATGTCGACAAGGCCGTGCACGAGAGCTTCGGGCTCTGGCACCCCTACCTGATCAACGCCCTGCGGCGCGAGGAGGCCCTGGCCGAGGGATCCTTGGCCGAGGGAGCCCTGGCCGAGGCGCCCGCCGCGCGGCGGGCCGGCTGAGACGGTGCTCGCGCGGCCCCATTCCCGGGCGCAACTCGACGCCCTCGTCGCCCGAATCGAGCGGGCCCTGCGCGACGGCGACCGGGCGCTGCAGTCGCAGCTCGTGCTGGAATCGGCCGGCCTGTTGACGAAGCGCTGGTCGCGGCTGCCCGTGGCGGACAAGCCCGCCTTCGATGCCCTGCTCCACGGCCTGTGCGCCCAGATCGATACGAACGCGCGAAAAACCTTCGCCGAGGGGCTCGCCGACCTGCGCCTCGGGCCGCCCCGCACCACGCGGGCCTTGGCCGGGGACGCGGCCACGGTCGCCGCGCCGCTGCTGAGCCGTTGCACCAGCCTGCCTCCGGAGGTGCTGGCCGAGGTGGCGGAGCGGGGTGGCGAGGCCCACCGCCTCGCCCTCGCGGCGCGGGCCGACCTCGCTCCCGCCGTCACCGACGCGCTGGTGCGCTGCGGCGGTGCCCGCGTCGCTGCCCGGCTCCTCGACAATCCCGGTGCCCGCTTCTCGCCCGACGGGCTCGGCGGGCTGCTGGCCTGCGCCCGCGAGAGCGAGGCCGTGACGCTGCGCCTCGCGCTCCGGCCGGACCTGCCGCCCGAGCAAAGCCCGGCGCTCCTCGACCTGACCCGCGTGCGGGCGCTGACCGAATTGCGCTTCGATCTCCACCGCGACGACGATCCGGACCCCGAGGATCTGATCGAGGCGGTCGCCGTGATCCTGGGGCGCGCCGTCCCCGAGCCCCGGCTCGCGCGCTTCGCCTCCTCCGACGCCTTCGTGCGCCAGCGCTTCGCCGCCGCCCCGCCCGGTCCCGTCCAGCTCGGGCGCTGGGCCGCGCTCCGCCGCACCGAGGATGTCCTGGCCGGCCTCGCCCGCGCCGCCGGTCTGCCGTTGCCGCTGGCCATCGCGGCCTTCGATGCCGCTGACCCCTCGGCCCTCGCGGCGATCCTCGGCGGGCTGGAGCATCCGTGGTCGTTGCTCAAGGCGCTGCTGATCCTGCGCCACGGCGAGGATGTCGCCGCCGCGACGACGGGGCTGGCCTACGACCGCCACCGCCGCCTGGGACCGCTCGCCGCCCGCCGGCTTGTCCGGCTTGGCGCGCTGCGGGCCGGGCATCTGGCTTTCCCCGCCGCGGACGTGGCGTAGAGCAGGCCGTGGCCTTTCGAGCACCGCGGGTGCCGCGGCTCCCCGGATAGCCGCCTCGATCCCGTCGGTCGTTCGTCGGAGGCGTCGTTTGACGATTGACAAAGATATATCTTAGACGCATCATACCGCAGAACGTAACACCATCAGCGGGGATCGTCATGCGACACGCCATGGACCACGGCCCGCATCGCGGGCGCCGCCACGGGCCTCCCGGTTGGGACGACGAAGGGTCCGGCGGCTTTAAGCGCGGCCCGAAAGGGCGGCGGCGGATGTTCGATGCCGGCGAATTGCGCCACACCCTGCTCCTGCTGATGGAAGGGGGCGAGCGCCACGGCTACGACCTGATCCGCGAGATCGAGGGGCTGACCGGCGGCGCCTATGCGCCGAGCCCCGGCACGATCTACCCGACCCTGACGCTGCTGGAGGAACTCGGCCATGTCGAGGCCAGGGCCTCGGAGGGGTCGCGCCGCCTGTTCGCGATCACCTCCGAGGGGGCCGCCCATCTGAGCGCCCACCGCGCCGAGGCCGAGGCCGCCCTGGAACGCCTGCGGGCGCTCGCCGTGGGCGAGGCGCCGTCGCCCGCCGACCCGGTCTGGCGGGCGATGCAGAACCTCAAGACGGTGCTGGGCCAGCGGCTGCCGGGCCAGTCGGAGAAGGCGTTCCTGTTCGAGGTCGCCGACATCATCGACGAGGCGGCGCGCAAAATTGAGCGCCTCTGACGCGGTCACGGGCCGGCCGGGTCCGGCGCTCCTGCTCCGGCTCGCGCCGTTCTTCTGCCTCTCGGTCACCTTCGGGGCGACGCTCGGCTTCCTGGGGAGCGGGGCGCCGCTGATCCTGCGCGTGCGCGGGATCGAACTCGCCGATGTCGGCCTGCTGCAACTCATCAACCTGCCGGTCGGCCTCACCTTCCTGTGGGCGGGCGTGGTCGACCGGTTCCGCCTGCCGCGTCTGCCGCACCGGCTCGGCTGGATCGTCGGGATGCAGGCGCTCGGCATCGCGCTGCTCGCCGTCTTGAGCTTCGGCGAGGCGTGGCCGCTCCCCGCCCTGTTCGGGCTGGCGCTCGCCGTCTTCTTCTGCCTCGCCACGATGGACGTCGCCCTCGAAGCCCTGGTGGTCGAGACGGTGGCGCCGGAGCGGCGCCCCACCGTCACCTCGGCCAAGCTCGGCGGGGCGTCGCTCGGCGGCATCGTCGGGGCGGGCGTGCTGATCGCGGCCTACGACCGGCTCGGCTGGCAGGCCGTGGTGCTCACGGTCGCCGGGCTGAACGCGCTCTGCCTGTTGCCGATCCTTTTTTACCCCGAGACCGCCCTGCGTCGCCGCTCGTCCGACGCCGCGCGGAAGAAGCTGGACTTTGCCCGGCTGCGCAGGCTCGGCGGGCGCGTGGGGGTGCTCGGCCTCTACTTCGCGGCCCTGTTCGCGCTCACCAGCGTCAACGGCTTCGCGCTGACCGATCTCGGCGTGCCGCTGGCGCAGGTCGGGCTCGTCACCATCAGTTTGTCCGCCGGCATCAACCTCGTGATGGCGCTCGTCGCCGGCCTGCTGGTGCGGCGCTTCGGCCTCGTGCCCCTCGTCACGCTCTCCGCGCTCGGCGTCGGCGCCGCCGGGCTCGCGATGTTGGTGGCCTGCGCCGCCGGCTCGGGCGGGCTCGGGATCGCGGCTGCGACCTTCGGGACGCTCGCGGCGGGCGGGCTCGGCGTGCCGGTCTTCACCATGATCTACCGCTGGGCGGAGGGACCGCAGCCGGCCACCGACTATGCGCTGCTGTTCGGCGCCGCCTTCTTCACCGCGATGCCGTGGCGGGTCGCCGCCCCGGCGCTCGCGGGCGTCGTCGGCTGGCCCACCTACTTCGCCCTGTGCCTGCCGTTCTTCGGGGTCGCCGTGTGGCTCCTGCGCCGGGCCATCACCCGCACGCTCGAGGCCGACCAAGTGGCGGCAAAGGCGGCGGCAATGGCGGCGACATGAGGGCGCCCCCGCTTCCCCGGGGCTGGTTCAGGGACCGGCCCTCCTTTATCGCCGTTCCGCGGCGTCCTCGTTCGACTCCCAAGAAATTCAGGCGACATCCCCTCCCATGCTGAAGGACTTCTTCGCCTATTATCGGCCCTACCGGACCCTGTTCCTGGTCGATTTCGGCTGCGCGGTGCTGTCCGGCCTGCTCGAACTCGGCTTCCCGATGGCGGTGAAGGCCTTCGTCGACGTGCTGCTGCCGCGCCAGGATTTCGGGATGATCATCCTGGCGGCCCTCGGCCTCGCGCTCCTCTACGTGGCCAATGCCGGCCTCATGGTGGTGGTGACCTATTGGGGCCACGTGCTCGGCATCAACATCGAGACGACGATGCGCGAGCGCGCCTTCGCGCATCTGCAGAAGCTCTCGTTCCGCTTCTTCGACGGCCAGAAGACCGGCCACCTCGTCGCCCGCGTGACGAAGGATCTCGAAGAGATCGGCGAGGTCGCCCATCACGGCCCCGAGGACGTGTTCATCGCCGTGATGACGCTGCTCGGCGCCTTCGTCCTGATGGCCTACGTGCATGCGCCGCTGGCGCTCGCCACCGCGGCGATCCTGCCGGTGATCGCCTTCGTGACGATCCGCTACGGCGGGCGCATGACCCGCAACTGGCAGGCGCAGTACGGCCGCGTCGGCGCCTTCAACGCCCGCATCGAGGAGAATGTCGGCGGCATCCGCGTGGTGAAGGCGTTTGCCAACGAGCCGCACGAGCGCGCGCTGTTCGCCACCGACAACGCCAAGTACCGCGCCGCCAAGCTCGAAGCCTACCGGCTGATGGCCGCCGCCCTCTCGATCAATTACCTGGGCCTGCGCCTCGTCCAGATCGTGGTGCTGCTCGGCGGCGCCTATTTCGTCGTGCGCGGCGACCTGACGGCGGGCGGCTTCGTCGGCTTCCTCCTGCTGGTGGGCGTGTTCTATCGGCCGCTCGAAAAGATCGGCGCGGTGGTGGAGACCTATCCGAAGGGCATCGCGGGCTTTCGCCGCTACCGCGAACTGCTCGCCACCGAGCCGGACATCGCCGACAGCCCGAACGCGATTCCCGCGCCGCCGCTCAAGGGCGACATCCGCTTCGAGGGGGTCGGCTTCGGCTATTCCGCGGACCGGCCGGTGCTACGCCATGTCGATCTCGACATCCGGGCCGGCGAGACGGTGGCTTTCGTCGGGCCTTCGGGGGCGGGCAAGACCACGCTGCTGTCGCTGATCCCGCGCTTCTACGAGGCACAATCCGGCCGCATCACCATCGACGGCCACGACATCCGCGACCTGACTCAAGGGTCGCTGCGGGCGCAGATCGGCATCGTGCAGCAGGACGTGTTCCTGTTCGCCGGCACCATCCGCGAGAACATCGCCTACGGCCGTCTCGACGCCAGCGAGGCCGAAATCCTGGAGGCGGCCGCCCGCGCCCGGCTCGACGGCCTCGTCGCCTCGCTGCCGGAGGGGCTCGACACGGTGATCGGTGAGCGCGGGGTGAAGCTGTCGGGCGGGCAGAAGCAGCGGCTCGCCATCGCCCGCGCCTTCCTCAAGAACCCGCCGATCCTGATCCTCGACGAGGCGACCTCGGCGCTGGACACCCAGACCGAGCGGGAGATCCAGGCCTCGCTCGCCGAGCTGGCGCAGGGCCGCACCACGCTGGTCATCGCTCATCGGCTGGCCACCATCCGCCACGCCGACCGCATCGTCGTGGTGGCCGAGCACGGCATCGCCGAGCAGGGCCGGCACGAGGTCCTGCTCGGCCAGGACGGCTATTACCGTCGTCTGCACGCCGCCCAGGTGGGCGACGTGTGGGAGAGTTCACCGCGGACGGCGGCGGAGTAGAAGCCTCCAACCGACGCGCTTAACCGAGTCGAAGGGGATTGCGCCTCGGTTCGCTCGCGTCTGCACGCGGCGGAATGTCCGCGAACAGGCGGGCGCAGCCGCTCGCCTGCCTGTTTCATCTCTGCAGCAGCGGGGGAGAATCCTATAAGGTTGTCGGCGAACCGACGACCATCAACGACGCTCGGCAACTGTCCCAGGACGACCGGCATCAATCCGAGCACTGGGCCTTGGGTCTCGTGGGGGCGCGAAGGTCGGCAAAGGCGAGAGGCGCCGATCGTGGGATCGACGACGGTCAGATGTCCTTCCAAGAGGGCGGTCCCGGCAGCGAGCACAGGCGAGTGCTGATCTCCGTCAAGTCCGGGGGGGCGAAGCGCGGGATGTGCGTGAACTCGCCGGCACCGTAAGTCGGGACGGAGCTGCCTTGGGTTGGCTGATCACCCTGGAGCCCATCACGAAACCGATGCAGCGCGAAGCCGCCGATGCAGGCTTTTACGTTTCCCCATGGGGAGCCCACCCGAAAATCCAGATCCGGGCTGTCGAGAGCCTGCTGGACGGAAAGGCGTTCGATGCCCCGCCCATCCAACCCGGCGGGACGACATTTCAGAAGCCGAGGCGCGTCGAGCGCAAGGAGCAAGGCACCTTGATCTGAGCCGTCGTCGCCAGCGACGAGCCTACACCGATGCGATACCACAGGCAGCCATCTTGGCCTCGCATCACCGGGCGGGCGGCGTTCAGCCGCTTTGCGTCGCCTCTGCCAACAGTCCCTCGACGAAGGCGGAAAGCCCGGTGCGGCGGCTGCGCTTGAGCCGCTCGGCGGACAGGATTGCCTGGAGCGAGCGGAAGGATTCGTCGAGGTCGTCGTTGACGATGACGTAGTCGTACTCGCTCCAGCGCTGCATCTCGTTGCGGGCGTTGGCGAGCCGGCGCTCGATCGTCTCGGGGGAATCCTCGGCGCGGCGCTCCAAGCGCTGGCGCAACTCCTGAAAACTCGGCGGCAGGATGAAGACCGTGACGACGTCGTCCTGCAGCCGCTGCCGCACCTGGCGCGTGCCCTGGTAGTCAATGTCGAAGATCATGTCCCGGCCCTGCGACAGGGTCTTTTCCACGGGGCGGCGGGGCGTGCCGTAGAAATTGCCGTGGACCTCGGCCCATTCGAGCAGGTCGTCGCGGGCGCGCAGGTCCTCGAAGGCCTCGCGGTCGATGAAGCGGTAATGGCGCCCGTCGATCTCCGAGGGACGGCGCGCCCGCGTGGTGACCGAGATCGACAGGTCGAGGCCCCAGCCGCCATCGGCCGCGATGGCCCGCGTCAGGGTCGTCTTGCCCGCCCCCGAGGGCGAGGACAGGATCAGGATCAGGCCGCGCCGCCCGGCTTTCGTCTCCTGACCGCCTTCCGTCCGACCCTGGCTCATCTCGCTTCTCACTCGACGTTCTGCACCTGCTCGCGGAATTGCTCCACCACGGCCTTCAAGTCGAGTCCGATCCGCGAGAGCGCGATGTCGCCCGCCTTGGCGCAGAGCGTGTTGGCCTCGCGGCCGAGTTCCTGCGCCAGGAAATCGAGCCGGCGCCCGATCGCGCCGCCCGATGCCAGCAGCTCGTTGGCCGCGCCGACATGGGCGCGCAGGCGGTCGAGCTCCTCGCGCACGTCGGCCTTGCCGGCGAGCAGCACCGCCTCCTGATGCAGCCGGTCGGGGTCGAGGCCGGTGCCGTCGGTGAGCGCGGCGATGCTGGCCTGGAGCCGCGCCCGCACCGCCTCCGGGCGCCGCGCCGGGCAGTCTTCCGCGGCCTGGGTCAGTCGGGCGATCTCGGCGAGCTGGCCCGTCACGATCTCCCGCAGCGAGGCGCCCTCGGCCCGGCGGGCGGCGACGAGGTCGGCCACCAAACCTTGCGCGCCCGCGGCGAGGTCGCGGTTCAGCGCCTCCGGGTCGGCGGGGCCTTCTGCCTCGACCTCGACGACGCCGCGCACCGACAGGAGCCCGTCGAGGGTCGCCGGGGCGACGCCGTCGGGCCGGGGCACCCGCGCCACGGCGGCGGCGAGGTCGGCGAGCAAGGCTTCGTCGATGCGCACCCGCGCCGCCGTCTCGGGGCGGGTCAGGGTCAGGCCGAGCTGGCACTGGCCGCGGGCCAGGGCCTTGGAGAGAGCCGCACGGGCGGCCTCGCCCGCCGCCTCGAAGCCGTTGGGCACCCGCACCCGGATGTCGAGCCCGCGGCCGTTCACGGTGCGAATCTCCCAAAGCCACTGCACCGCGCCGGTGGTGCCGGCGGCGCGGGCAAAGCCCGTCATGCTCGCGATCGAAGCCCCCGCGTCGTTCGCCCCCAAGCCTCACCCCCATCGCGGAACCGGCCCCGTCGGGCCCGGTTGCCCGCATACGCGGTTTGGACGGGCCAGCGCAACGCGGGGCGAACTCTGTCGATGCGTGCGGCGCACCCATTGCAGTGCGGTCGTGAACGCCCAAAAAACAGGCACGGCCAAATCCTGCGCAGTAGCCCGTTGTCGAGGCAGGCGCGAATACTGTGCATCATCTTGACGCTTATTGAGTGAATTTCTAGCTTCCGACTCGACAGCGAATTTCCGGACCTTCCCTGGAGGACCGACCGTGACGAACCCGTTCGATATCAAGAACCGTTTCCGTGCCCGGCTGCGCGCCGCCGACGCGCAGAAGAACCGTCTGCGCGCCCGTCTCCTGGAGGAGGGGACGCGGGCGCTGGCGCCGGTCTCGGAGGCGCTGACCCTGATGGCCGAGGTGCTGGAGGAGGACGGCGTCGCCCATGGCCGGATCGACTGCCCGGCCCCGGAGGTCGATCGCGACGACTTCGTCGGCTTCACCGCCACCCTGCGCGACGCCGCCGACAAGGAGCACCGCATCGCCGTGAGGTACGGCCCGGTGCTCGGCGGGCGCAACTACATCGCGGTGACGGGACTCAGCGCCGGCTACGACGAGCGCCTGGCCGCGCTCGCGAGCAACGGGGCGCCGAGCCTCGGCCGCTCCGTCGGCAGCGACCTGCATGTCGAGGCCGACCGGGGCGGCGACCTCGCCGAAGTGCTGAGGGAGATGGTCGAGGATTTCTTCGCCGGCCATGCCGAGCCGGCGATCCGCACCGGCCCGGGCGAGGGCCGGACGCGGCTGGCGCTGGTGCAATAGGGCCGACGCCCGGCATCCCGTCCCGAGCGCGCTGCCTGTCCCCCCCCCGGGAGAGGCGGCGTCTGCGTGCGTGTCTTGCGTGCGTGTCTTGCGTCGGCGCTGCCCCTCCGCCCTGCTTTCCGCACGGGGTTGGAGCGTCGGCCCGAGGGGCGGGACCGGACGCCGAGGCGATCAATCGGACAAGGACTCGGGTCCCGGCATTCCCAGGCTGCGCGCCCGGGCCGCGCGGGCCATGGCGATCAGCTCGTGGGCGGTGAGGCTGCGCAGGGGAAGGCTCTCGTCCGCCGCCGGCGCCAGGGGGGCGGGCTCAGCCGCCGCCGGCGGCGGAGGACGCAGGTCCCGGCTCGGCCAGAGGGATCGGATGCGGGATACCTTCCGGGGTGCTGCCTGCGCCATGCCGTCTCCTCGTTTGGCTGCCGGCGAGGGCAAATAGTTAAGCTTGTCCGAAGAAACATTCTTGACGGACGAGCAAGTGCCGCTTCGCGCGAGAAAATCGTACCGGGCTCCGCCGCCGTCCGGCGCCTTGATGCAACCGCACCGCGGCGCCTCAGGAAATTTGTTTCCAACCGCATCGACCATTGCCCCCCGGGGCGGGGCGGGCGATGAAGACCGCACCGGTCCGCCGCGGCCGGAGCAACGGCCCGAAAGGGGCAGCCGGCTCTCGCACGGGGCCGAGGCGGCTTCAGGGCGTGAACCCCGAGGGTGCCGCCAGCGATGCCGACCGACGCCGAGCGGGTCCAGCCGATCTCGTCCTCCGCCGGGACGCTCGCGGGGACCCGCTTCGTCCGTTCGTGGCCGGTGCTGCCGCTGCGCCTCGTCCTGGCGCTCGCCTTCGGCACCCTCGGCCTCGTCTCGACGCTGGTGCTCGCCCTCCTCGTCCACCATCAGGCGACCGCGCGGCTGGAGGTGGAGGTCGGCGCGCAGCTCGACGAGTTGGCGGCGCATATGGCCCGGACCCTCGACCAGGGGATGTTCGAGCGCTGGCGCGACGTGCAGGTGGCGGCGGCCCTCGACACCCTGCGCGAGCCGGGCGTGCCGCTGCCGGCCAAGCGCGCCGTGCTGGAACGGCTGCAGACGACCTATCCGGCCTACTCGATCCTGCTCCTCACCGACGCGGCCGGGCGCATCGTCGCCACCAGCAGCGGCCTGCTCGAAGGGGCCGACGTCTCGGCCCGCGACTATTTCCTGGCCGGGCGCGAGCGGCCCTTCGTGGACGACGTCCACGATGCGCGGCTTCTCGCCAAGGTGCTGCCGCAGGCCGGCGGCGAGCCGCTGCGCCTCGTCGATCTGGCCGCCCCGGTCCACGCGCCGGACGGGACGCTGGCCGGCGTCGTCGCGGCCCATCTCGATTGGGCCTGGACCCGCGAGGCGGTCGCCGCCTTCGAGCGGACGCTGACGCGCCAGCGCGCCGGCACCGAAATCCTGCTCCTGTCGCGCGACGGCGTCGTCCTGCACGGGCCGCCCGAACTGCTCAAGCGGACCCTGCCGCCCGAGACGCTGGCGGGCGCGCGCCGCCTCGGCGCCGACGCCGCCGGCCCGCGGATCGGCCCCTGGCCGGATCGGCCGGCCCCGTACCTCTTCGCCACCGAGCCGACGCGCGGTTTTCGCGACTATCCCGGCCTCGGCTGGACGGTCGCCGCGCGGGTCGATGCGGCCCGCGCGCTCGCCCCCGTGCGGGCGCTGAGCGGCACGATCGCGGTTTCGGGCCTCGCCGTGGCGCTCGCGGGGGCGGCCCTGGCGTGGTGGCTCGCCGGGCGGCTCGCGCGCCCGCTCGATGCCGTCTGCGCCCAGGCCGACCGGCTCGGGCGCGGCGAGCCGCTGGCCGTGCTGCCGCCGACGCTCGTGCGGGAGATCCGTGACATCGCGCAGGCGCTCGATGCGGCCGGGCGCGAACTGCGCCAGCGCGAGACCGGGCGCCGCCTGCTCGTGGACGAGCTGAACCACCGGGTGAAGAACACGCTCGCCACCGTGCAATCCTTCGCCTTCCAGAGTTTCCGCGGGCTCGACGGCGCCGTGGCCCGACAGCGGGAGGCGTTCGAGGGGCGGCTCCTGGCGCTCTCGGCGGCGCACAACATCCTGACGCGGGAGCAATGGGCCGGGGCCGGCCTGCATGCGGTGGTCGATGAGGTGCTGCGCCCGTTCCAGGCCGGGGGGACGCGCTTCGTGCCGTCCGGCCCGGATCTGCGCCTGCCGCCCCGCGTGGCGCTCGCCCTCGGCATGGTGCTGCATGAGCTCTGCACCAACGCGGCCAAGCACGGCGCCCTCTCGGTCCCCGAGGGCCGGGTCGCGCTCGCCTGGGAGGTGGGGGCGCCGGAGAACGGCGCCCACCGCCTCCACCTCGTCTGGCAGGAATCCGGCGGCCCCCCGGTGACGGCACCGAAGCGGCGCGGCTTCGGCTCGCGGCTGATTGAGCGGGGGTTGGCGGCCGAACTCGGCGGCCACGCCCGCATCGACTTCCCGCCCGATGGTGTCGTCTGCGAGATCTTTTCCGCCGTCGAGGCGGTGTGAGGCCCCGTCGTCCTATCCCGGCGTCTTCCCGTCCTTGGAGCCGCAGATGCCGCGCAGCGTCCGCCAATCCGCTTCGCTCAGCAGCGGAGGGGCATCCGTCTTATCGCCCGGCGTGGCCCGGATCGCCGCCGCGCGCTCGGCGGTGTAGGGGTGCGAGCGCAGGAAGCCGGTGAGCCCGCCGGGCGTCTCGTCGTGTTTTTCGGTGATGCGCTCCAGGATGGCGGCGAGCGCCCGCCCGTCGCCGCCGGCCCGATCCACGCCCGCGACCGCTGCCCGGTCCGCCGCGCGCTCGGCCTCGCGCGAATAGCCCGCCGCGATCGCCGCCTGACCGACCGCCACCAGCACGGTCGAGCCGGTGAGGTCGCCGAGCACGAGGCTCAAGAGGAACGAGGTGCCGCCCGCCCGGATCACCGAGCGCACCGGATCGCGCGCCGCGACGTGCCCGAACTCGTGGGCGAGGATGCCGGCGAATTCGTCGGCGCTCTCGGCCTTCGTGATGATGTCGGACAGGATGATCACCCGTGTGCCCGGCAGGGCCAGCGCGTTGGCGGTCGCGTGCCGCCGTACGCTGACCTGCGGCGGCGGGGACAGCGCCATGGTCTCGGCGAGCCGCCCGACCAGCCGGTCGAGGACGGCGCGGGCCTCCGGCGCCTCGCAGAGCGGCGGATCGCCGAGCAGGCCGACGATCTGCGTGTCCACCGCCTGTCCCAAGCGCGCCTCGAGCGAGGGCGGCACCAGCGGGGCGAGCAGGTTGGCGGCGGCCGGCACGCCGTAGATCGCGGTGAGCAGCACCGAGACCCCCGCGGCGACCGACCAGAGCACGAGGCGGGGCAGCCCGGTTCCGCCCCGAGTCCGGCGCAGGTCGGGGCAGCGGGCGGCCAGCGCCTCGGCGAAGGCCGCATCCTCGAACTCGACGCTGCCCGGATGTTCGGCGTGGCCGATCCGCGCCAGCGGCGGCGCCGTCTCGGCGGCGCGCAGGTCGAGCAGGCTCCAGTCGAGGCGGGCCGTCTCGCCCGCGATCTCCAGCCGCTCGCCGAGGCGCAGCCGCACGGCATGGGCCCGGGCGCTGCGCCCGTCGAAATAGAGGCCGGTGGTGGTCCGCGGTTCGCTCACCCGGTTCTAAAACCCGATTTCCAGGGCGCCGCCGACATCGAGGGCGTCGGCGAGCCCCTCGTTCAGGCCGCTCCCGGGCGGATAGGCGGAGGCCAGCACCGCATCCAGGGCGGCGGCGTTCTCGATTTCGGTCGTGCTCGCCACCGCGTGCCACAGGCGCAGGGTCACGACGCGGGCATAGAGCACGGCCGCCCCTAGCAGCGTGGCGACATAGAGCAGGCCGGCGCCCGTATAGACGGCGGCCTGTATGCCGGGGTTCTTCTCTTCGCCGACGAGGAGGTGCATGACCATCGCGAACAGGAAGCCGACCACGATGAAGAAGCCGATGACGGACAGGAAGTAGATGATGTAGGGCCAGTAGAATTGGCGCGCCTTCAGGTGCGAGACGAGGCGCGCCTCGCCGAGATGGGTGGCGGTGAGGAAGGCGCGGGCCTCACGGGCGCGGTAATAGGGGATCAGAAACGCGACCGCCAGGATCGAGAACCCGAGGGCGACCATGCTGGCCACCGCGAAGAATTCCAGCGGAGTGTCACTATATTTCGGATTGAGGTCGAAGCCGGTCTTCTTGCCGGCTGGATCCGGCAGATACAGATCGGTCGGCACATCGAAGCCCGTGGCACTCAGCAAGCCTAATCCGGTCAGGAGGAGCGGCGCGACGGCGAACAGGTAGAACATCAGCCACGGCAGCAGCACCGAGCGCCCGGTGGCGGTCGAGCGCAGCCGGCTCTCGCCGATCAGGGTGTGGTCGATGCGGTAGCGCTCCAGGCTGGCGCGCATGAACGGGAAGGCGAGGCCCAGCGACAGGATCGTGGCGAGCCACCACAGGCCAGCGCGGAGCATGTAGGCGAGAGCCGAGCCGTCCTGGCTCAGGCGGATGCCGCGCCAGCGGGTGCGCGAGGCGCGGTAACGCCGCCCGCGGAAGATCGCGTATTGCCCGAGCAGGAACAGGAACGCCGCCGACAGCGCCGGTACGGCGGGCGCGAGGATCGGCACCGCGAAACCGAGAATGAACAGGACGAGGTAGACCGGCACGAGGATGGCGAGCGCCACGAGGAAGCCGAGAAACAGCTCCTTGCCGCGGCCGAGATACTCGGCGGGGCTGCCGGCCACGATCGTTCGGCTCCAGAAGAAGCGCCGCAGGTTCGTGATGTACCAGAAGCGATAGATCGAGAAGGTGACCAGCGAGAGCAGGAAGCCCTTCACGACGATGCCGGTCAGACCCGCCGCCGTCCGGTCGAAGGTGACCGTCCCCGTCGGGCCGAGCTGCACGTCCTGATGATTCATGTATGTCTGCCCCCAGATGTCCGAATCCGGGCGGCAGACTAGCCAAGCTTGCGCCACTTGCACGCGAAAAAGGCGCCGGATCGCGCGAATGTCGCGGATGCCGGCGCCTTGTCGTTCGTAGGGTTACCGCGGCTCAGCAGCAGCGGAAACCTGAGGTGTTGCCGACCCCGAAGCGCGCGTTCTCGCGGTTGCGGAAGAACTCGCGCTCGGTCATCGGCGTCTGGTCCGGATGGGTCTTCTGGATGTGGGCGACGTAGGTGCCGTAATCGCCCTGGCCGACCATCAGGCGCGCCCCGTCGCAGACGCATTTGTTGAACGCCTTGAGGCGGTCGCGAAAGCTCGACGACGGGGCCGTTGCGGTCATGCTCTCACTCCGCCGGGGCGAGCTTGGGATCGGCTTCCAGCGCCGTCCAGCGATCGCTGCGATAGGCCTTGAGGCAGGCCCTGGCGCCGAACACCACGATCGCCACGACGAGGCAGACGAAGAACACGGCGAGCACCGTATCGACGCGGTCGTTGAAGACGATCTTGTGCATGTCGTCCATGCTTTTGGCCGGCGGCAGCACCTTGCCCTCGGCGATGGCGGCCGAGAAGCGGTCGGCGTGGCTGAGGAAGCCGATCTTCGGGTCGGGGGAGAAGATCTTCTGCCAGCCGGCCGTCAGGGTGCAGATGCACAGCCACACCGTCGGGATGATCGTGACGAAGGCGTAGCGCTCGCGCTTCATCTTGAAGATCACCACGGTGGCGAGCGTCAGCGCCACGGCCGCCAGCATCTGGTTCGAGATGCCGAACAGCGGCCACAGGGTGTAGATGCCGCCCAGCGGGTCGGTCACGCCCTGATAGAGGAAGTAGCCCCAGGCGGCGACGCAGAGGGCGGTCGCCACCATGCTCGGGGCCCAGGCCGAGGTGTCCTTGAAGCGCGGCGATAGGAGGCCGAGCAAGTCCTGGAGCATGAAGCGCCCGGCGCGGGTGCCGGCATCCACGGCCGTGAGGATGAACAGGGCCTCGAACAGGATCGCGAAGTGGTACCAGAAGGCCATCATCGCCTTGCCGCCGATGGCCGACGAGATGATGTGAGCCATGCCGACGGCGAGCGTCGGGGCGCCGCCGACGCGCGAGATGATCGAGTGCTCGCCGACATCCTTGGCGGTCTGGGCGATCACCTCGGCGGTGACGGGGAAGCCGAGCTTGGTCGTCACCGCGGCCGCCGCCGTCTCGGGCGTGGTGCCGAGCAGTGCGCCGGGGGAGTTCATGGTGAAGTAGATGCCCGGATCGATCACGCTCGCGGCGACGAGCGCCATGATCGCCACGAAGCTCTCCATCAGCATGCCGCCGTAGCCGATGAAGCGGGTGTCCATCTCGTTGTCGACGAGCTTCGGGGTGGTGCCCGACGAGATCAGGGCGTGGAAGCCCGAGACCGCGCCGCAGGCGATGGTGATGAACAGGAACGGGAACAGCGAGCCCGCCCAGACCGGACCGGTGCCGTCGACGAACTTCGTCATGGCCGGCATCTGCATGTGCGGGGCGACGACGACGATGCCGAGCGCCAGCCCGACGATGGTGCCGATCTTCAGGAAGGTCGAGAGGTAGTCGCGCGGGGCGAGGAGCAGCCACACCGGCAGGATCGCGGCGACGAAGCCGTAGCCGATCAGCATCCAGGTCAGCTGCGTGCCGGTGAAGGTGAACATCGGCCCCCAATAGGGGTCGGCGTTGATCTGGCCGCCGCCGAGGATCGCGGCCATCAGCAGGACGAAGCCGATGATCGAGACCTCGCCGATCTTGCCCGGCCGGATGAAGCGCGCGTAGAGGCCCATCAGGATCGCGATCGGGATCGTGGCGGCGACCGTGAAGGTGCCCCACGGGCTCTCGGCCAGCGCCTTGACGACGATCATCGCCAGCACCGCCAGCAGGATCACCATGATCATGAAGGTGCCGAACAGGGCGATCACGCCGGGGATGACGCCGAGTTCCGCCCGAATCAGTTCGCCGAGCGAGCGCCCGTCGCGGCGCATCGAGATGAACAGGACCATGAAGTCCTGCACCGCGCCCGCCAGCACCACGCCGGCCAGGATCCATAGCATGCCGGGCAGGTAGCCCATCTGCGCGGCGAGCACCGGGCCGACCAGGGGACCCGCGCCCGCGATCGCCGCGAAGTGGTGGCCGAACAGAACGGTCTTGTTGGTGGGAACGTAGTCGAGGCCGTCGTTGTGGCGGTGGGCCGGGGTCTCGCGCTTCGGATCGAGGCGCATCACCTTGTCGGCGATGTAGAGGGAATAATAGCGGTAGGCGATCAGGTAGGTGCAGACCGCGGCCACCACGACCCACAGCGCATTGATCGATTCCCCGCGCTGCGTGGCGACGATGGCGAGCGCCGCCGCGCCGAGCGCACCCACCAGGGCCCAAGGCCCGTGTTTCTGTACCGCGCCCATCTGACGCCTCGCTCCGTGATGGCCGCATTCTTGATTCAGGCGGCCTTGACGGAGCTTGTTTGGCTTAATTTTCTCCCTATGACCAGTTGCAGAGGCTACACACACGGCCAACCATCAACGAGTGCTTTTCCGCGGCCTCACTCCAAGACGATGACGCGGTTGGGCAACTCGTTGCCGGTCTCGTCTCCGGGGAGCGCCGCCTCCAGCACGCCGCCGACTTGCTCCACCGCCGCGACGAGGCCCGATCCCAGTTCGTCGCGCCCGGCGGCGGCGAGGAGATCGCCCAGCACCGCGCGCCACGCGCCGTCGGAGATGCGGGCGCGCACGGCGGAATCCGCGACGATCTCGGCGTAGCGCTCGGCGAGCGCCACGTAGATCAGCACCCCCGTCCGCCCCTGCGTGGCGGTCAGCCCGTGCGCCACGAATTCGTGGCGGGCGGCGGCGCGGGCGCGCTCGTGGCGCCAGGGGCGCGGCGTCAGGGCGATCCGCACCCGCTCGTTCAGCGTCGCGGCAAGCGCCGCCAGCACGCCGCCGGCCTGGGCCAGCGCGATCTCGGCCGCCGACCAATGCGTCAGCAGGATCAGGGGCCAGGGGAGCGCCAGCGCCACAGTGAGCGCCAGTGCCAGGGCGGGGGAGCGGTAGAGCCCGGCGCGCGCGGCCACCAGCACGACGATCTCGCCCGCGGTGCCGGCCTCGGCCCTGCCGATGGCTTGAGCGATCCGCGCGCGCTCCGCTTCGGTGAGGATGCCCGCTCTACCAGTCACCGGAGGCTCCCCCGCCGCCCGACGAGCCGCCCCCGCCGGAGAACCCGCCACCCCCCGAAAACCCGCCGCCATCGGAGAAGCCGCCGCCCCAGCCGCCGGAGGGGCCGGGAAGGACGACGATGCCACCGCCGCGCCCGCGCCGCCCGCCGGAATTCATCCGCGCCATGACGATCACCAGCACGACGATGACGAGGATCCAGAACCCGACCGTGATCGGATCGACCGAATCCGCGCGCACCGGGGCGCGGCGCTGCCATTCCTCGGCGTCGCCCGACAGGATCGACAGGATCGCGTCGGCGCCGGCCTCGACGCCGCCGGAAAAGTCGCCCTGCTTGAAGCGCGGCGTGATCGCGGTGGTGATGATGACCTTGGTCAGCGCGTCGGTGAGCGCCCCTTCCAGGCCGTAGCCGACCTCGATGCGGACCTTACGCTCAGTTGGCGCCACGAGGAGGAGGACGCCGTTGTTGGTCTTGGCCTGCCCGAGCTTCCACGCCCGGAACAGGCGGTTGGCAAAATCCTCGACGGTGAGGCCCTGGAGCGAGGGCACGGTGGCGACCGCGACCTGATCGCCGGACTTGTCCTCGTGCGCCTTGAGCTTGGCATCGATGCGCGCCTCGGCCTCGGGCGAGAGGATGTTCGCGGCGTCGACGATGCGGCCGGTGAGTTTTGGAAGATCGGGCTCGGCGGCGAACGCCGCGCCCAAGGCCAGCAGCAGGACGGCCAGGGCTGCCGCCAGCCGGGCAAAACTGTTGTGCGCGTGCGGGATCACCCCTCGGCCGGCGCTAGAACTTCACGTTCGGCGCGCGCTCCGAGCCCGGCGTCGAGGTGAAGGTCTCCATGGGCTTGGCCTCGGGGTAGAACCACGAGGCGATCCAGCGGCCCGGAATCGTGCGGATCTCGGTGTTGTAGGCCTGGACCGCCTGGATGTAGTCGCGCCGCGCCACGGCGATCCGGTTCTCGGTGCCCTCCAGCTGCGATTGCAGCGCCAAGAAATTCTGGTTCGACTTCAGATCCGGATAGGCCTCGACCGAGGCGAGCAGGCGCCCGAGCGCGCCCGAGAGCTGGTTCTGCGCGTCCTGGAACTGCTTGAACTTGGCCGGGTCGCTCACCGTCGAGGCATCGACCTGGATGCTGGTGGCCTTGGCGCGGGCTTCCGTCACCTTGGTCAGCGTCTCCTGCTCCTGCTTGGCGTAGCCCTTCACCGTCTCGACGAGGTTGGGGATCAGGTCAGCCCGGCGCTGGTACTGGTTCTGCACCTCGCTCCACGAGGACTTCGCCTGCTCCTCCAGGCTCGGCACCCGGTTGATCGCGCCGCAGCCCGACAGGCAGAGCGCCAGCCACAGGGCGGCGAACGCGCTGGCGATCCGGCCGAGCACGGGCGCGCGCAGCGCCACAGGGGGCTGGAGGCTGACGGACATGGGCGGCTGGTCTCCGGGGCCTCACGGAAGCGGGGCCTTGTCGGAGGGGAGATAGGTGCGGCGGGCCGCCGCGGGAAGACGGGGTGGTGAAGTTCGGCGCGGATCCCGCGGCACCTCCGACGTACCGAACCCGGCGCCGGGGCAGGCGCATGGTTGACAAGGCCGAGCCGATAGGGCCGCTGTGCGGGCCATGGACGAGGCTCCCGACGACGCCCCTACGTCGCTGCCCACCCGACCGCGGGTCGCGATCACCTACTGCACCCAGTGCCAGTGGCTGCTGCGCGCCGCCTGGATGGCGCAGGAGCTGCTCTCGACCTTCCGCGACGACCTCGGCGAGGTGGCCCTGCGGCCCGCCACGGGCGGCGCCTTCGCCATCGAGTTCGAGGGCGAGACGATCTGGGAGCGGGTGCGCGACGGCGGCTTCCCCGACGTGAAGACCCTCAAGCAGCGGGTGCGTGACCGGCTCGATCCGAGCCGCGACCTGGGGCATGTCGATCGTGCTGCGCACCGATCCTGAGACCCGCGCCGAGGCGGAGCCGTCGGCGGGGGCGTCCCCGGCGCCGGCTGCGGCGCCGGCCGGCCCACCGCGGGAGCCGCGGGCGGCGGCGCTGCCGCGCCTGCTCGCGCGGCTCGGCCAGCGCGGCTTCTCCACGCAATTCTACCTGATCATGCTGGTGATCGCGCTGATCGGCCCCGGCCTGATCTTCACCGCGATCCTCCTCGCCCGCTACGCCTCGACCGAGCGCGCCCGCTTCGAGCAGGACGCGCGGGAGAACGTGCGGGGCATCGCGCTCTCGATCGACCGCGACACCGCCGGCCTCGTCTCGGTGCTGCAGACGCTCGCGACCTCGCCGCGGCTCAAGGACGGCGAATTCACCAATTTCGAGAACCAGGCGCGGCTGGTGCGCGACGCGACCGGCCTCGACATCGTGCTGCGCCGCCTCGACGGACAGCAGATCGTCAACACCGCGCTCCGCCCCGGCGCGCCACTGCCGGTCACGACGCTGCCGATCGACCACGAGCTGCGCGCCAGCGGGCAACGCTCGATGGTGACCGGCTACCTCGCGGGCGCGACGCCCGATCAGGCGAGCTACGCGGTCGCCGTGCCGGTGCGGATCGAGGACGCGGTCACCTACATCCTCAGCTTCACCGTACCGGTCAGCCGCATCGAGGGGATTCTGGCCCGCGAGCAGGTGCGGGGCTGGACCTCGGGCGTGTCCGACCGGGACGGCGTGGTGCTGGCGCGCCTGCCCGAACTGCCCGGCGTGGTCGGGCGCCCGCGTCTCGCGACCTTGCGCCAGAAGGCGACCGGGACGCCGGGCGTGTGGGAGGGGCGCGACCGCGCCTTCAAGCCCGTCACTGTGGTCGAGGCGCGCTCGCGGCTCAACGGCTGGACGGCGGGCGCCAGCATCCCGCGCGAACTCGTGGACGAGCGGCTGCACCGCTGGCTCTGGGCCTTCGGCGGTTTCGGCCTGCTCGTCCTCGCGACCTCCTCGGTGCTCGCGGTGCATCTGTGGTCGCGGGTGTCCAAGCCCCTGCGCCAGCTCGCGGCCTCCGGTCCGGCGCTGGCCCGGGGCCAAGCGATCCCGCGCATCGCCTCGCCGATCCACGAGATCCGCCGCCTCGGCGACGTGCTGTCGGAAGCCTCCTTGCGGCTCCGCACCCGCAGCGAGGAGCGCGACCGCGCGCTCGCCGAGACCCAGCGCGGCCTCTCGGCCCTCAAGGAGAGCGAGGCGCGCTTCCGCCACATGGCCGATTCGGCGCCGGCCCTGATCTGGATGACCGACGAGACCGCCGAGGTCGTCTTCGCCAACATGCATTTCGACCACCTGTTCGGCCGCCCGGCGGCCGAGATGTCGGGATCGGGCTGGGAATCGATCGTCCATCCGCCGGACCTACCGCTGTTCCTCTCGACCTTCGAAGAGGCGTTCGAGAGCCGCCGCCCGTTCCGGGCCGAGATGCGGGTGGTGGACCGCGCGGGCGAGGTGCGCTGGCTGCGCTGCGAGGGCGTGCCGCGCCTCGACGACCACGGCACCTTCCTCGGCTTCACCGGATGCAGCGTCGACGTCACCGACGCCAAGCGGGCCGAGGAGCACCTGCGCCTGCTCATCAACGAGTTGAACCACCGGGTGAAGAACACGCTCGCCACGGTGCAGTCGATCGCGATGCAGTCCCTGCGCGGGCTCGACGGCGAGGAGGCGGAAGCGGCCCGCGCCGCCTTCGAGGCGCGGCTGCTGGCGCTCGCCCGTGCCCACGACGTGCTGACCCGCGAGAGCTGGGACGGGGCCGAACTCAAGACCGTGGTGGCCGACGCGATCCGCCCGCTGGAGGCCGGCGACGGGCAGACGCCGCGCTTCTCCGTTTCGGGCCCGCGCCTACGCCTCGCGCCGCGGCTGGCGCTTTCCATCGCCATGGCGCTCCACGAACTCGGCACCAACGCGGTCAAATACGGCGCGCTGTCGAAAGAGGGCGGCGTGGTGACGATCACCTGGACGGTGCAGCGCAAGCCCGAACTGCGCCTCTCGCTGCGCTGGAGCGAGGCCGGCGGCCCGCCGGTGACGCCGCCGACGCGCCGCGGCTTCGGCTCGCGCCTGATCGAGCGCAGCCTCGCCCGCGAACTCGCCGGCACGGTCGAGCTGCTCTACGAGCCCGACGGTGTCGTCTGCACCATCGAGGCGCCGGTGCCGCCGCCGGGCCTCTTGGAGCGCAAGGGCGGGACGGAGCTGGCGGCGGTGAAGCCGCTGCCGCTCGCGGGGTAAAACGCATCCCCATCGGCGATGAGGACGCATCGCGGTGGCCCGCGCGCACGGCGCGGCGGCGGTCGGTATTATTGCAACGTCGCCGGGTCCGGCCCGATGCGCCCGTCGGCGCGGTCGAGCCCGGCGATGGCGGCGTGGTCGTCCTCGGTCAGCGAAAAGCCGAACACGTCGAGGTTCTCGCTGATCCGCGTCGGGGTGGCGGATTTCGGGATCGCGACGAAGCCGCATTCGACGTGCCAGCGCATCACGATCTGGGCCGGGTTGCGCCCGAGGCGGCCGGCGATGCGGGTGATCACCGGCTCGTCGAGAATCTGCGCCTTGCCGAGCGGGCTCCAGGCCTCGGTGACGATGCCGAGCCGCTCGTGCGCCGCCC
The DNA here is from genome assembly GCF_900114375.1 of Methylorubrum salsuginis. Classification (GTDB taxonomy): domain Bacteria; phylum Pseudomonadota; class Alphaproteobacteria; order Rhizobiales; family Beijerinckiaceae; genus Methylobacterium; species Methylobacterium salsuginis. Next base: position 37,418 of record NZ_FOSV01000023.1, read on the forward strand.
GCAAGGAACGCTGCTGGAAGCGGGGATGCAGCTCGATCTGGTTCAGGGCCGGGGTGACGCCGGTCTCCGACACGAGCCGGTCGAGCTGGCCTTCCGAAAAATTGGACACCCCGATGGAGCGGGCGCGGCCCTCCTCGCGCAGGCGGATCAGGGCGCGCCAGCTGTCGAGATAGAGGCCGCGCGCCGGACAGGGCCAGTGGATCAGATAGAGATCGACCGCCTCGACCGCGAGGCGGGCGAGGCTCGCCTCGAAGGCCCGCAGGGTCGCGTCGTAGCCCTGGTCGTCGTTCCAGAGCTTGGTCGTCACGAACACGTCCGCGCGCTGGACCGTGGTCTCGCGCAAGGCGCGCCCGACGCCCGCCTCGTTGCCGTAGACCGAGGCCGTGTCGACCGAGCGGTAGCCGCTGCCCAGCGCCGTGCCGACCATGGCCGGCGCCTGCGCGTCCTCCAGTCGATAGACGCCGAAGCCGATCTGGGGGATCGTGTGCCCGTCGTTCAGCGCGATCTGCGGGACGGGATCGTGAAACGGCATGAGGCCAGCCTGTGCGCGGCCCGCGAAAGGGCCAGGAAAACGCGGGGAGAATCGGCAGGATTTTGCCTGTCGTGTAGCCGTCTCACCGGGGGGGCTGGGCTGCGCCGGGATCAGGGCAGGAGCCCGCCGGCCTCCGATCCCTCCGGGGCTTCCAACGGGATGGTCTCGCTCGCGGGTTCGGTCGGAGCCCGACCTCAGGGCGCATGGCCCAAGAGCAGGGCGGCGTGCAGCCCGGCCGCCAGGAACGGCCCGAACGGCAACCGGAATTCCCGCGTGACGCGCCGCCCCGCGAGCGCGGCCAGGGCGAGGGCGGCGAGCGCCGCGGTGCTGGCGATCAGGATCAGGAGCGGCAGCCCTTCGAGGCCGATCCAGGCGGTGGCGGCGCCGACGAACTTCACGTCGCCGAGGCCCAGACCGGTGCGTCCGCGCAAGCGACCGTAGAGGGCGCGCAGGCCCCAGAGGCATCCGAACGCCGCCGCGGCTTGCGCGAGGCAGGCGGCGAGGGCCGACGGCTCCGGTTCGCGCATGGTCGCGACGGCGAGGCCGAGGCCGAGCAGGAGGAGGTTGAGGGGATCGGGGAGGATCCGGCGGCGCAGGTCGGTCACGCTCAGGGCGAGGGTGATCGGCAGCGGCAGGAGCGTCAGCGTCAGCGATCCGGGGTCGAGGTTCATCGCCGGCCCAGCAGAACGATGCGGCTCTGCGGGATCGGCGTGAAGGTCATCGGCACCGCCCGCATCGGATGGGGCGGCGGGGGCGGGGCGTCACCGAAATCGAGCGGGCGCAGATCGGGGGAGGGCTCGGCCATCGCGCCGCGGGCGCTGCGGGCCAGCAGGGACTGCCAGAACGCGAAGGCGGCGACCGAGGCGACGACGACCGCGGCCATCCAGAGGGTGAGCAGGAGACCGGCGGAGACGCGCCCGTTCAACTCGCGCATCAGCCCCAGCGCGAAGGCGGCGTACCACGACACGCCGGAGATCGCCCCCGAGACGAGGAAGACCGCGGTGCTCGTGTGCGACACACCCTCGAACATCGGCCGGCTCACGTCCCTGAGCACGCTCGGCAGGACCAGGGCGTGGATCAGCAGGCCGTTGATGGTGAGCGCCAGCACGATGACGAACTTGGCCACGATCTTGGGGTTGGCGAGCTTTTCGGGCGACTCGACGGCGTAGACCGCGAGGAAGCCGAGGCCGGAGAGCCAGAGCAGCGCGATCCCGACCGAGACGACCTTGCTGACGAACAGGAAGGTGCGGGCGATCTCGGGCGGCAGGCCGCCCCAGCGCATCCAGCGCAGGATCCAGAAATCCAGCATGGTCGCGCCGCCGAGCCCGAAGCACAGGCCGATCAGATGGAGGCCGACCAGGAGGGTGAGCAGGCGGATCGGCGGGAACGGCGCCGGCAGCGGCAGGCTCATGACCTTCGGCAGCGTGTCGGCGGCCGCAGGCCCGATGCCGAAGAGCACGGTCAGGATCAGGACGAGCGAGGCCGTCTTGAGGAACTGAGAGCTGGCCGCGGCCATGAGCGCTTCCCGCTGGCGCGGGGCGAGGCCCGCCGGATCGTCCGGAAGCGTCGCAGGATTCCGATAAGAAACATCAAAAGAAATGCGGGACGGCGGGCCGTACCCTGCGGCTGCGGTCAGGTCTTGTTCGGAACTCGCGGCGATCCTGCCCGCCGGACAGACCCCACAGGTGGCGACGATGACGGACGACGCGGTCGAGGACGAGAAACGAGCCGCCGGGCGGCAGGCCGGCTTCTCGCTGGTCGAGCTGCTGGTGGTGCTTGCGATCATCGGCATGATCGCCACGATGGTGACGCCGCAGGTGCTCGGCTATCTCGGTCGCGCTCGGGGCGACACCGCCCGCGTGCAGGTCAAGAACATCGCCCAGGCGGTGGAGCTGTACTACCTCGACCTCGGCAGCTACCCGACGGCGCAGCAGGGGCTCCAGGCGCTGGTCCAGCCCACCGGCGGAACCTGGCGCGGCCCGTATCTGCGCGACGCCCGCGGCCTGATCGATCCGTGGAACCAGCCCTACCTGTACCGCTCCCCCGGCGCGGGCGGTAAGCCCTACGAGATCTACTCGCTGGGCAGCGACATGAAGGTCGGTGGCACCGACGATGCCACCGACGTGGCGAGCAACTGATCTACTCCGCCGGCCGGTCCCAGGATTGCGGCTGGTCGTCGGCGCCGGAGCCGAGCGGGCACTGGACCATGACGCTGTCGCTCCAGCGCCCGTACTTGTAGCCGATGGCCGGCAGGTAGCCGACGCGGGCGAACCCGCAGGCCTCGTGCAGGCGCAAGGACGCCTCGTTCTTCGCGTCGATATAGCCGATCATCTGGCGGTAGCCGCCGGCGGAACAGGCCTCGATCAGCGCCGGGAGCAGGCGCCGGCCGATGCCCGCATGCAGGTGGTCGGGGTGGACGTAGATCGAGTGCTTGAGGGTGAAGCGGTAGGCCGGGCGCTTGCGGAACGGCACGGCGTAGGCGTAGCCGGCCACCTGCCCGTCCCGCTCGGCGACGAGATGGGGCAGGCGCTTGCTGCGCATGTTCTTGCGCCGCCGCTTCAGGTCGTCGGGGAGCAGGCGCTCCTCCTCGAAGTCGCCGGTATCGCCGACGCCGCGACGGATGTGGCGCTCGTAGATGGCGATCATCGCCGGCACGTCGGCATCCGAGGACGGCCGGATCACGATGTCCGGCCAATGGGCCGGACATGGCCTCTCCGCGAGCGCCCCTTCGGTCGGCGTCTCGGCCCGCGCCCCAGCCTGCGCCCCAGCCTGCGCCCCTTGGGCCATCAAGCCCCCTCGCGCAGCACGTAGGTGTGGAAGCGGATGCGCCCGTCCGGGTCGGTCTCGCGGTAGACGCCCTGGATCTCGGCCTCGAAGCCGGGAAACAGGTTCGAGGCCGCCTCGAACATCTTGAAGTAGTCGAGCATGGGCTTGGCCCGCTCGTCCAGGCGCTCGCCCGGCAGCACGGTGCCGATGCCGGGCGGGTAGACCAGCATCAGCGTGGTGGCGACGCGCCCTTCGGCTTCCGCGATCGGCACGTAATCGACCTTGTTGCGCGTCAGCATCTGCGCGGCGGCCTTGGGGGGCATCACCATCTCGGGCAGGTGCTCGGGCATGAACTGCTTGCGCTGCAGCGCCGAGGTGCCCGACTCGCGATGGAACGTGTGGTAGTCGGCGCAGAGGTCGCGCAGGCGCACGCCGCGGTAGCGCTTGGGCCGGGCGCGGACGAATTCCGGCATCGCCTCCTCCAGAAGCACGTTGTCGTCGTGCAGCCGCTTGAAGGCGACCAGCCCCGAGATCAGCGTGCCGGCCTTCGAGGATTCGACGCCCGGCGTCAGCAGGAAGAGCAGCGAGTTCAGATCGTTCTTCTCCGGGACGATCCGGTTCTCACGCAGGTATTGCGCCACGATCGGCGCGGGCACGCCGTGCTCGGTATAGGCGCCGGTCTTCCGGTCGAATCCGGGGGTCAGGATGGTGAGCTTGTTCGGATCGGTGATGGCGAAGCCCGGTTGACCGCCGTCGCGATGGGACGGCCCGACATGGGTGAAGCCGTGCCAGGAGGCGCCCGGCGTCAGCTCCCAGTAGCGGGCGTCCGAGGCCAGGATGTCGGTCGGGATCGATTCCCACGGCGTCTCGCCGCCGTCGGGGCCGACCACCACGTCGGGCACGAAGGGGTCGAAGAACCAGCGCCGCTTCGGATCGGCCTCGCGCTCCTCGAACTCCTTGCGGATGGCGCGCGCCTTCTTGCGCCACTCGATGCCGAGCCGGATCGTGTCGTCCCACAGGACGACGCCGGAGCGGCCCTTCATCATCTGCGCGCCGACATCGAGCGAGGCGAAGATCGGGTAGAAAGGCGAGGTCGAGGCGTGGACGAGGAAGCTCTCGTTCAGGCGCTTGTGCTCGACGCGCCGGGTCTGGCCGCGGATATGACCGTCGCGGGTGTGGATCTGCGAGGCCTGGGAGAAGCTCGCCAGCTGCTTGTGGGTCGATTGCGTGGCGATGATGCCCGGCGAGGTCTCGTCGAGCCCGGTCAGGCCCATGGCGAAGCGGCGGGCGTAGAGCGGGTGGAACTTCATGAAGCCCGCCCAGGCCTCGTCGAACAGGATGTAGTCGCACAGGTGCCCGATCCGCTCGACCAGCGCCTGGGCGTCGTAGATCGTGCCGTCATAGGTGCATTGCTCGATGACGGCGCAGCGGAACGGGCGCTCTTTGCGCCACGCCTCCTTGTCCTTCACCAGGGGGTTGTTTTTGATCTTTTCGCGGATGCGCTCTTCATCGAGCGACTCGTGGTAGATCGGGCCGATCAAACCATAGGCATTCCGATCCGTTTCCAAGAAAATCGGGATGCCGCCGGCGAGCATCAGGGCGCCGTGATGGGCGGCCTTGTGGTTGTTGCGGTCGAACAGGACGAGATCGTCCTCGGCCACCAGCGAGCCCAGCACGACCTTGTTCGAGGCCGAGGTGCCGTTGAGGACGAAGTAGGTCTTTTCGGCGCCGAAGATCGCCGCGGCTTCCTTCTGCGCCTTCAGCGCCGGGCCCTCGTGGGTCAGCAGATCGCCGAGATCGAGCACCGAGTTGTCGAGGTCGTCGCGGAAGATCGCCTCGCCCAGATGCTCCACGAAGATGCGGCCGATCGGCGAGCGATTATAGAAAATGCCGCCGTTGTGGCCGGGGCAGGTCCAGAGCTGGTTGCCCTCTTCGGCGTAATCCACCAGCGCGCCGAAGAACGGGGTCTTGAGCGTGTCGGCGTACTGCGTCACGCGGGAGACGAGGCCGCGGGCGATGAATTCGGGGGTCTCTTCGGCGAGGAAGATGTAGCCGTCGATGAAGTCCAGCAGCTCGACCGGGATGTCCTCCAGCCGCTTGCGGCGGACCATGATGACGATCGGCATCTCAAGGCCGCGCTTTCGCATCATGTCGATGAGCGCGGCGGCCTTGCCCTCGAGCCCGCGCTTGCCCCAATCGACCACGAGGCAGCCGACCGCCGAATCGGTCTGGACCGCGATGGAGGCGTCCTCAACGCGCCGCGCCCGCACCACCTCGAAGCCGCGCGCCTCGACCGCCGCCACGATCTGCTCGACCCGCGCGCCTTCAAGGTCGCCCTGTTCGAAGTGAGGCGTGCACATCAGCACGGTGAAACGGCGGTGGAAGTCCATGGGACCGGGCTCTCCTCGCGAGGGTCAGGCCCTGCCTTTCGGGGTGATCCGCGACGATTCGATGACAGCCGCGCCATCTCCGTAGCCGGCTGTGTCGCAGAAGCGGCCGGCTACCCCTTCAGCCGCGCCTTGATCCGATAGGTCAGGCCGTCGCGGACGTCGCGGTAGCCGTCGAGGCGCTGCTCGCGGGTGCCGTCCTGGTTGAGCGTCGGGTCCGGGGTCGGCCAGTATTCCACGTCGGCCGCGATCGTATGGGTCAGTTCCAGCGCGCGGTGGTGGGCTTCCGGCGAGAGGGTGACGATCAGGTCGAAGTTCAGCCCCTCCCAGTCCTCCAACTGCTCGATGGTGCGCGGCTTGTGGCGGGCCGCGTCGATGCCGATCTCGTCGAGCGCCGCGATCATGAACGGGTCGCTCGGCTCGCCCGAGCGCACGCCGGCCGACTGCACGTAGGTGGACTTGCCGAAATAGTGGCGCGCGATCGCTTCTGCCGCGAGCGAACGCACCGCGTTGAAGTTGCACATGAACAGGACGGACTGCACCCGCCGCTTCTTCGGCCCCGTCCCCGGGATCGCGTCGTCCGCCATGCCCCGCCTTACGAAGGCCGCCTCGCGTCTACCGTCATAGGGCCGCCCCGTGCTCCCCGAAAGCGCAACGTTTTTCCGTTTGCATGCAAGCTTCGGGCAGGATGATGCGTTCCGGCCACGCTCGCTTTCGCGGAACCGACACCCGCTTCACCGGAACGCGCGCTCACCCCTTCCAGTGCAAGGCGAAGACCAGGGTGAACAGGCGCCGCGCGGTGTTGTGGTCGAGATCGACCTTGCCTTCGAGGCGCTGGCGCAGCAGCTCGGAGGCCTCGTTGTGCAGGCCGCGCCGGCCCATGTCGATCGCTTCGATCTGCGTCGGCGAGGCGGTGCGGATCGCGCTGTAATAGCTCTCGCAGATCATCTCGTAGTCGCGGATCACCCGGCGGAACGGCGTCAGCGACAGCAGGTGGGTCATCACCGGCTCGCCGCTCTCCGTCGAGATCGCGAAGGAGAGCTTGTTCTCCACGAGCCCGAGGACGAGGGCGTAGGGGCCGTCGTCCCGGTCGGGGATCGTGAAGCAGTTCTCCTCCAGGATGTCGTAGATCGCGATGGCGCGCTCGTGCTCCTGGTCCGGGTTGCCGCGGCTGATCGAGGCCTCGTCGAGGCGTACCGCCGCGAGCCGGTTCCTCGGTTTCTCCTCCGCCGCTTGCCCCGCTTCGGCCGTCATCGCCGCCGCCTTCTTCTTCCCGGTGCCGAATCCACGGGCACCGCTCTCCCGTCACATGAGCCGAAAGCCCGCGCCACAGGCAAGTTTTTAGTGGCTCTCATGAAGCGCACCGCGCGCTTCATGAGGCTCTTATGCCAAGCGGCACGCAACCGGACCGATGGTCCTGTTGCGTGCATCCGGCGGATGCCCGCCGCCCCGCCGTCGCGGGGGCCATCGGCGATGAGTCGGGATCATCGCCGATCGGTTTTACAGGTTGAGCCGGATCGCGACCGAGCGGGCATGCCCGTCGAGCCCCTCCGACTGCCCCAGCGCGATGGCCGCCGGTCCGAGCGCGCGCAGGGCCGCGGGATCGCAGCGCAGGATCGAGGTGCGCTTCATGAAGTCGAGCACGCCGAGGCCCGAGGAGAACCGGGCCGAGCGGGCGGTCGGCAGCACGTGGTTCGGCCCGCCGACATAGTCGCCGATGGCCTCCGGCGTGTGGGAGCCCAGGAAGATCGCACCCGCGTTGCGGATCTTCAGCGCGAGTTCGTCGGCGTCCTCGGTCTCGATCTCGAGATGCTCCGGCGCGATGGCATCGACCAGCGGCACCGCCTCCTCGAAATTCCGGACGAGGACGATGGCGCCGTAATCGCGCCAGCTCGCCCGCGCGATGTCGGCCCGCGGCAGGGTCGCCAGAGCCCGCTCGACCGCCGCCTCGGTCGCGTCCGCCAATTCATCCGAATCGGTGACGAGGACGGATTGGGCCGCGGGGTCGTGCTCGGCCTGGGCCAGCAGGTCGGCGGCGATCCAGTCGGGGTTGGCGTGGCCGTCGGCCAGGATCAGCACCTCGGAGGGGCCGGCGATCATGTCGATGCCGACTTGGCCGAACACCCGGCGCTTGGCCGCCGCGACCCAGGCATTGCCGGGGCCGACGATCTTGGCGACCGGCGCGATGGTCTCGGTGCCGTAGGCGAGCGCGGCCACGGCCTGCGCCCCGCCGACGCGATAGATCTCGGTGACGCCCGAGAGGTGGGCGGCGGCGAGCACCAGCGGGTTGAGCTGGCCCTCGGGCGTCGGCACCACCATGACGATGCGCGGCACGCCCGCGACGCGGGCCGGCACGGCGTTCATCAGCACCGAGGACGGGTAGCTCGCCGTCCCGCCCGGCACGTAGAGGCCGACCGATTCGAGCGCGGTCCAGCGCCAGCCCGCGGTGACGCCGAGATCGTCGGTGGAGAGGTGGTCCTCCGGGATCTGCCGGCGGTGATAGGCTTCGATCCGCTCGGCGGCGAGTTCGAGGGCCGCCCGCGCCTCCGCCGGGCAGGCGGCGACCGCGGCCTCCACTTCCTCCGCGGTGATCCGCAGGGAGGCTGCCGAAAAATCCTGGCCGAGCCGGTCGAAGCGGCGGGTGTAGTCGACCAGCGCCGCGTCTCCCCCGGAGACGACGCCCGCGATGATGCCGCGCACGGTCTCGTCCACATCCTCGGCGATCTCGCGCTTGAGGCCGAGCAGGCGCTTGAAGGCTTGCGCGAAATCGGGCGCGCGGCTGTCGAGACGGATCATCGGGCGGGGCCGGTCTTGAGAGGGAAGGTCACGGGAGGAAACGTCACGGGCGGTTCTCGACGAGGGGGCGCACCGCCTCGTGGTCGGGCGTGCCGTCGGCCTCCCAGACGGGGCCGAGATCCTTCAGACGCACCTCGATGCATTCGAGGTCGAGGCGGATCGCGGCGCCGCCGGAGAAGACGAGCGTCGCGACGCCGGACGGCGCCTCGCCCTCCTCGAACGTGACGGCGAGCAGGCTCAGCGTTTCGTCGGAGGAGGCGCCCGGCGTGATGCCGCGGGTCTTCACGCCGTTGACGCGCTCGAAATGCACGCCCGAGAGCCGCCGCCGGGGCGCCTCACCGGGGGCGACCGACCAGTCGAACCGGCGCGCCACCAGCACGAAGCGGTGCTCGCCGGGCAGCCATGCGAGGTCGCCCGCCCGCAGGACGGCGTCCTGAAGGTGGGCCGAGATCACGGCGAGATCCTCGGCATCGAGGGCGGCGAGCTTGAGAAGCTCCATTCGTGGCTCCGGGCGCCGAAAAGGGCCGATGACGGAAGAATTCGGGGCGTTAGGTAGCGACGCACCCCGCTTCCGGCAACCGGAACGGCTTTTCTCATCGCCCGTTCAGGAGCGTCCGACGAAACTCGCCGAACAATCAGGAGGAGACGATGCGACGTGGACTTCCGGCGCTGGGCGCCGCCCTGATCCTGGGCCTGGCAGCCGGCCCGGCCGCCGCCCAATATCGATACTACGACGACGGCTACGGCCCGCCCCGCCGCTACGCGCCGCCTCAGGGCTACTATTACGAAGAGCCGCCGGCGCCGCCCGCACGGGTGCGCCGCTACGACGGCGACCCGCGGGGGAGCCTCTGCGTCACCGCTCGCGGAAGCTGCCCGACTTGGCTCGCCCCGCCCAACTCCCCCTGCGCCTGCGACATCCCCGGCTTCGGGACCAAGCGCGGGGGCGTCGCGGCTTATTAAGCGCGCACGCGTTCGATCTGCGCGCCGCAGCGCCCGAGCTTGGCCTCCAGCGCCTCGAAGCCGCGGTCGAGATGGTAGACCCGGTTGATCTGGGTCTCGCCCTCGGCCGCGAGCGCGCCGATCACCAGGGACACCGAGGCGCGCAGGTCGGTGGCCATCACAGGCGCGCCCTTGAGGCGCTCGACGCCCTCGACCACGGCGAGGTCGCCGTCGAGCCGGATCTTCGCGCCGAGTCGCGCCAGCTCCTGCACGTGCATGAAGCGGTTCTCGAAGATGGTCTCGCGGATGCGCGACTGGCCCTTGGCCAGCGTCATCAGCGCCATGAACTGCGCCTGCAGGTCGGTCGGGAAGCCGGGGAACGGATCGGTGGTGATATCGACCGGGCTGATGCCGCCGCCGTTGCGGCGCACCCGGATGCCGCCCGCGATGTCGCTCACCTCGGCGCCGGTGGCCGACAGCGTGTCGAGGGCCGAGGCCAGCAGGTCGGCGCGGGTGTTGACGAGCGAGACGTCGCCGCCCGTCATCGCCACGGCCATGGCGTAGGTGCCGGTCTCGATCCGGTCGGGCAGCACCTCGTGGCGGGCGCCGCCCAAGCGCGCCACGCCCTCGACGACGATGCGGGAGGTGCCCGCGCCCTCGATCCGCGCGCCCATCTTGATGAGGCACTCGGCAAGATCGACCACCTCCGGCTCGCGGGCGGCGTTGTCGATCACCGTGGTGCCGTAGGCCAGAGCCGCCGCCATCAGCGCCACATGGGTGCCGCCGACCGTGACCTTGGGGAAGTCGATCTCGGCGCCGCGCAGGCCGTTCTTCGTCTTGGCGACGACGTAGCCGCCGTCGATCTCGATCTCGGCCCCGAGCTTTTCCAGCGCCATGATCAACAGATCAACCGGCCGCGTGCCGATGGCGCAGCCGCCGGGCAGCGACACCTTCGCCTCGCCGAAGCGGGCGAGCAGCGGCGCGACGACCCAAAAACTCGCCCGCATGGTCGAGACGAGTTCGTAGGGCGCGGTGGTGTCGATGACGTTGGAGGCGGTGAGCCGCACGGTCTGGCCGGTCTCGGTGGTCTGGCCCGGACGCTTGCCGACGACCATGTGATCGACGCCGTGATTGCCGAGGATGCGGGTCAGCGCGGCAATGTCGGCGAGCCGCGGCACGTTGATGAGTTCCAGCGTCTCGCCGGTGAGCAGGCTTGCGATCATCAGCGGCAGGGCCGCGTTCTTGGCCCCCGAGATCGGGATCGTGCCGTTGAGCGGCGCGCCGCCGGTGATGTGGATACGGTCCATGGGGGTCCTCGGCTCGCGCGCGCTCTGAAGCGTCGCGCGGCGGTCGCGTCGTGTTTTACGGATGCGCGGCGTTCCGGCGCATCGCCTCGTGGGTTCAGGTATAGGCGCAGTCCGGCGAAAAGAAGAAGCGTGGCCGCAACATCGGGCCGGCGACGGTCAACGGCCGGAGCGGTCCTGTTCGTTCGCCGGGGGCGGGTCGGGCGGCGCGGTCTCGGCCGGGGCCGGCTCGTCGGCCCGGCCGCGGGCCTGGGTCTTGCGGCGGCGCAGGTTGTCGCGCAGGGCCGCCTTGAGGCGGGCGGCGCGGTCGTCGTTCGGGGGCATGCGTGTCGGGGCCTTCGGTGCTCGCAAGAGCTTACACGACGACGCTCTCGCTTCGAAGACACCGCCTCATCGGTCATGATCTCGGGCGGCTCGCCATGGCAACCCATCATCAACCGAAACGGCGCTTTTTCGAAAAATCGGGCGCGCGATTCCGTCGCGTCCGAGGTGTGCACGGCAGGAATGTCTCGAACTCACCTTGAACCAGTTCGAAAATACGCCGAATATCGCGGTCGCAGCGGAACCGCATGACGACGGTGCCGCCGGCCGACGACGAGGCGCCGAAGAACGGCGCCGCCCGCGAAGGACGGGCGATCCTCTTGCCGTCGTGCCGTGAACGGCCCGGACCTGCCCTTCGGATCAGGCCCTGACCCGGATTCTTCGAGCCGAGGTGCGCCCTTGAGAAGAGCGCCCGGCCAGCACAGCGTCGAGGACGGATGCCCGTGAACCTGATGCCCGTGAACGCCGACGAAGCCGCCCAGAGCGCAGCCAAGGGGGCCTCTCTGCCCGACCATGCGCTCATGGGTGGCGACGGCGGCGTGGACGACGCGCCTGCCATCGATGCCTGCAACATGCGTGCCGGTGCCGGCCGCCCTGCCGCCGCACGCCCGGCCGGCCCGCGCACCGATTACGAAACCTATTTCCGCGGCGCCCTCGACCGGCTCCACAGCGAGCGCCGCTACCGCGTCTTCGCCGACATCGAGCGCATCTCCGGCCGCTTCCCGCAGGCCGCGTGGCGCCGGCCCGAGGGCGGCACCCGCGAGATCACCGTATGGTGCTCCAACGATTATCTCGGCATGGGCCAGCACCCCGAGGTCGTCGAGGCCATGACCCAGACCGCCGCCCGCTGCGGCGTCGGCGCGGGTGGCACCCGCAACATCGCCGGAAACAACTCGCCGCTGGTCGATCTGGAGCGCGAGCTCGCCGACCTGCACGGCAAGGAGGCCGGCCTCGTCTTCACCTCGGGCTACGTCTCGAACCAAGCCGGCATCTCGACGATCGCCAAGCTGATCCCGGACTGTCTGATCCTGTCGGACGCCTTCAACCACAATTCGATGATCGAGGGCGTGCGCCATTCGGGCTGCGACAAGCGCGTCTTCCGCCACAACGACCTCGGCCATCTCGAAGAGCTGCTGATCGAAGCCGGCGACCGGCCCAAGCTGATCTGCTTCGAATCGGTCTACTCCATGGACGGCGACGTGGCGCCGATCGCCGCGATCTGCGACCTCGCCGACACCTATGGCGCCATGACCTATCTCGACGAGGTCCACGCGGTCGGCCTCTACGGCGAGCGTGGCGCCGGCATCGCCGAGCGCGACCGGGTGATGCACCGGGTCGACGTCATCGAGGGCACGCTGGCCAAGGGCTATGGCTGCGTCGGCGGCTACATCACCGGTTCGGCCATCCTGTGCGACGCCGTGCGCAGCCACGCCGCGGGCTTCATCTTCACCACGGCGCTCCCGCCGGCCATCGCCGCGGCCGCCCGCGCCTCGGTGCGCTATCTCAAGCGCTCCAGCACTGAGCGCGAGGCGCATCAGCGCCAGGCGGCGCAGACCAAGGCGGCGCTGGCCGCCGCCGGCCTGCCGGTGCTCGCCACCGAGACCCATATCGTGCCGTTGATGGTGGGCGACGCCGAGCTGTGCAAGGCGGCAGCCGACCATCTTCTGGAACACCACGACATCTACATCCAGCCGATCAACTATCCGACCGTGCCCCGCGGCACCGAGCGCCTGCGCATCACGCCCTCGCCCTTCCACGACGAGGCCCGCATCGCCGCGCTGACGGCCGCGCTGGTCGAGACCTGGGACACGCTGGACCTGCCGCGGGCCGGCACGGTGTTCGCGGCGGCCGCGGAGTAGGCTTCCCGCCTCTCCGCCTCACGGTTAGGGTGCCGGAATGGCGCCCGCCCTCGACCGCGACCGCATCCTCCAGGCCTTCGAGGCGCTCGGAGCCGATCTCGCCGAGCGCGGATTGCTCATCGAGATCGCGGTCTACGGCGGCGGCGCCCTGATGCTGCAATTCGCGTGGCGCCGCGGCACCGACGACATCGATGCCGTGGTGCGCGAGGGGTTTGACGAGGCCGCGCTCGCGCCCTCGGTGCGACGCGTCGGCGAGCGCATGGGATTGCCCCCGGACTGGCTCAACAACGCGGTGGGTATGTATACGCCCCTGGACGAAGACGACGGATTGTTCCTGGCCGCGGGCAGCTATCCCACCGGTGGTACGCCCGGCCTGCGCACGGTGCTGGCCAAGCCCGCTTACCTCCTGGCCATGAAGCTGCAGGCGCTTCAGAACTTCGACCGCGGTGACCGCGACCTCAATGACGCCGCGGCGCTCGCCGCGCATCTCGACATTACCGACGAGGCCGCCCTGCACGCGCTCTATTGCTCGGTTTACGGCGAAGCGCCGCCGGAGGGCGCGAGCCTGCGCTTCAAGGCCGTAGTCCGGGGCTCGGGCCGGTGAGGCCCGCCAGCCTGTGCGAAGTCGTGGAACGGGCTCGCGGGGATGGCGACTGGGATCACCATCTGCAGAACTTCCTCGACGCCTTCTACGCGCTCGACGGCGATGGGGCGGCGCAGGTCGCGATGATCGCCGAGGACCCGGGTTTCCTCGGAGAGGCCCGGCCCGACGCCTTCCTCGGCGGCGTCGGCGAGCACCTCGCCCGGCGCTGGCGCCTGCCCTTCATTCCGGCCTGGGTCCGCGACGAGCGGCGCTACCTCACCACCGTGATGTACTGGCCCGACGAGCGCAACCTCCGCGGATACCTGCTCTGCGTCAGCCCCGTGGCGTTCCGGGTCCGCCTGATCTTCACCGGGCCCGACCCGCTCCAGCGGGCGCGGTTTCCCTATCACCGGGGCGTCGTGCGCTATCCGCTGACGTTCCCGCCGGATCCTCAGAACACCACGACCAATCCGTCCTCCGCCGCGATGTAGCCGTCAGGCTCGCGGGCGATCATCTCCGGGCTCATATGCGTCAGCATCAGCCGCTTCGGGGCGATTTCGGGCAGGCGTGCCCGCAGGGTGGCCCAGTCGAGGTGGAAGGGCACCGGGCGCTCCGCGGTGTAGCCCTCGGCGATCATCAGGTCGGCGCCCCGGCCTGCCGGAATGATCGCCTCCACCCACTCGGTGTCGCCGGTATAGGTCACGACCTTGCCGTCCACGCAGAGCCGCAGCGCTTGCGCCGGCGCCCCGGAGGGATGGCGCATGGCAAAAGCCTCGGCCCGCACGCCGTCGACCTCGGCCGGGTGCTCCGGCTCGATCTCCACGATCTCGACGGTAAAGCGCCGCTCGGCGGTGGAGGAGCCGGGAAACAGGGCCTCCATCGCCGCGGGCAGCCGCGCGCGAAGGCCCGGCGGGCCGACGATGGTCAGCGGCTCGGTGCGCCCGCTCACGAGCTGTCCGTCGAGGATCAGCCAGGGCAGGCCGCCGAAATGGTCGCCGTGCAGATGGGTGACGAACACCGCGCGGATGCCGTTCGGGTCGACGCCGAAGCGGCGGATCGCGATGAGCGCCGAGGCACCGCAATCGATCAGAAAGGCGCCGGCCTTGGCCTCGACGTGGAAGCAGGTGTGGAAGCGCCCGCCCGAACCGAAAGCGTCGCCGCAACCCAGAACCTGAAGCTTCATCTCTTCTCCTGGCCTCGAACGCCGCCGCCCGCATCCGCACGGTTAGGCTATTCCTTCGCGCAACGCCTTGGCGGAGCCGAGGCCGCTCGAGAGCGGGTGCTCTTCACGCCGGGCCGTAAGGGGCTGCCGCGCGATCCGACAGACGGCGTCGCCGCCGGGCATCTCGGGCGCGCGCTCTTCCCGGCAACGGCGGTGCCGGCGTTTTTGGTTTGCACTCGCGCGTCAGATCGGTTGTGACTCCGATCCCGCGAATCTCGGGATTAAAAGAAAAGGAAACGGCATGTCGGGTGGGCACGGAGCGGTCGAGGCCTCGAACAAGCGCGTCGCGCTGCTGATCTCAGTGCTGGCGCTGTTCCTGGCCGGGGCCGAGACGCTGGCCAAGAGCGCGCAGACCGAGGCGCTCGGCGCCAATATCGAGGCTGCCAACCAGTGGGCCTACTTTCAGGCCCGCACGATCCGCGGCACCGTGCTCAAGACCGCCGACGAAGCCATCGCCCTGCTGCCGCCGGGCGCCGACCCGGCCGCGCTCAAGGCCAAGCGCGACGAGTGGGCCGCCACGATGCAGCGCTGGGAATCCGACCCGGCCAAGGGCGAGGGCCGCAAGGAGCTGTCGGCCAAGGCGCAGGGGGCCGAGAAGCGGCGCGACCTCGCCCTGGAGCGCTACCACCATTACGAACTGGCCTCCGCCGCGATCCAGATCGGCATCGTGCTGGCCTCGGCCGAGGTCATCACCGGCATCGCCGCACTCGCCTTTGCCGGCGGGCTGCTCGGCGTGGTCGGCCTCGCGCTGGCGAGCTTCGGCCTGTTCGCCCCCCACGCCCTGCCGTTCTTCCACTGAGCTCCGCCCGAATGGGCAAGGCCGCGATCCGGGTTGCGAAGCGGTCGTCGGCGCCTGAACCGGTTGCGGCGGGCGGGTGTTCTTACCGGGATGTTCCGGATTTGCCTGCCCGTTTGCCATGAATGCGCCTCAGCCCCTCAGCCGCCATTTCGTCCTCGGGGCAGAGCGGCCCGCGCCGGTTCCCTCGGTGGAGACCGCGGCGCTGATCGACCGGATCTACGAGGCGTCCGCGGTTCCCGAATTGTGGCGGCCGGTGCTGATCGACATCGCCCGCCTCGCGGGCGCGAGGGAAGCGGTGCTGCTCGTCTCCACCGGCACGCGCTTCCGCGACTGGGTGACGACCTCGGCCGAATTCGATGCGCTGGTGCTGGCCCATACCGAGCGCTTTCCCGACAACATCCGCACCCGGCGCCTGCTGGAACTGCGCCATCCGGGCTTCCTGTCCGATCTCGACGTGGTCTCGCAAGGTGAGATCGACACCGATCCGCTCTATCAGGACTTCCTGATCCCGTGGGGCTACGGCTCGGGCACCGCGACCGCCGTGATGGTCCCGAGCGGCGACAGCGTCATAGTCCATTGCGAGCGTTCGCATGCGGAGGGCGCCTTCGGCCTGGAGACGCTCGCCGCCCTCGACGACCTGCGCCCGCACCTCGCCCGCGCGGCTCTGCTCTCGGCGCGCCTCGAGATGGAGCGGATCGCCACCACCACCCGCACCCTGGAGATGCTCGGCCTGCCCGCGGCCGTGCTCGGCTCGGGCGGTCGGCTGCTCTCGGCCAATGCCGGGCTCACCGCGCTGATGCCTCATACCTTGAGCGACCAGCCCTCCCGGCTCGCCGCGGTCGATCCGGCGGCCGACCGGCTGCTGCGCGAGGCGGTCGGCGGCCCGGGAGAATCCGGACCGCTGCCGGTGCGCTCGATCCCGATCCCGGCGCAGGACGAGCGCCCGCCGGTGATCCTCCACCTCGTGCCGGTGCGGGGCGCGGCCCACGACGTGTTCGCCCGCGCCCGCGCGGTGCTGATCGCCACGCCGGTCGTCGCCCGCGACGTGCCGAGCGCCGACGTGGTGCAGGGCCTGTTCGACCTGACGCCCGCGGAATCACGCCTCGCCGCCCTGATCGCCGCGGGCGACGCCCCGGTGCCGGCGGCGGCCAAGCTCGGCATCACCCCGAGCACCGCCCGCTCGGTGCTCAAGCGCGTCTTCCAGAAGACCGGCGTGTCGCGGCAGGCCGAACTCGTCGGGCTGCTCACCGGGACGGCGCTGACGGGATAGAGCATCGTCCCGGATATCGGATCCAGGACGATGCTCTACGTTGTTGTGCCGCATCGTCTTTTTCCGAAAGCCGGAAACCACCTTTCGGGACGATGCTCTCGCGCCGCGCCGTCGCAGGGCCGGAACCTGCCCCCCGCGGGGCCGGTTGAGCGGGCTCCGACGAAAGGCAGCAGGACCCTCATGGCTCGCTTCTCGAACAAGGTCGTGCTCGTCACGGGCGCGGCGTCCGGCATCGGCGAGGCCACGGCCCGCCGCTTCGCGCAGGAGGGCGCGCAACTCGTCCTCGCCGACCTGAACGAGAAGGGCCTGGACAGGGTCGCGGGCGAGATCGGTGCCGAGGCGGTTCTGACCCACGCCACCGACCTCTCGAACGCGGATCGGTGCGAGGAAACGATCGCGGCCACTCTCGCAAGGTTCGGGCGGCTCGACGTGCTGGTGAACAATGCCGGCAAGGATCATCTCGGCCGGGTCGACGAGGGCGACCTCAAGGACTTTTCCGTGGTGATCGAGACCGATCTCTACGGCGTGTTCTACATGACCCGCTTCGCCCTGCCGCACCTGCGCAAGAGCCGCGGCTGCATCGTCAACGTCTCGTCGGTGTCGGGGCTCGGCGGCGACTGGAACCACAGCTTCTACTGCGCGGCCAAGGGCGCGGTAACGAACTTCACCCGCGCGGTCGCCCTCGACGAGGCGAAGGCCGGGGTACGGGTGAACGCGGTCAACCCGTCGCTGGTCTACACGCCCTTCACCGCCGGCATGCAGGACCAGCCGGACCTCGTCGCCAAGTTCGAGGAGCGCATCCCGATGGGCCGGGCGGCGCAGCCCGAGGACATCACCGGGGTCATCGCCTTCCTGGCGAGCGAGGACGCCCGTTTCGTCACCGGCGTGAACCTGCCCGTCGATGGCGGCCTCTCGGCCTCGAACGGCCAGCCGGCGCTGAGTTGACGACGGTCGCGGGTTGGAAACGAGGCGAGCGGTAACCGGATTTCAAGAAAGACGCGGGCCCCGCTACCAACTCGCCACCCGTCAAAAACCAATCTATAAGCCGCGCTTCGCGCGAGGCGGGAGGGCCCGCGCGCTTCACCTTGTCGAGGTGAGCGGAGAGAGTGTCATGACCGAGCGGTGGACCCCCAAAACCTGGCGCAACCTGCCGATCCAGCAGGTGCCGTCCTATCCGGACGCCGACGCGCTCCAGGCCGTGGAGGCCCAGCTCGCGAGCTTTCCCCCGCTCGTGTTTGCCGGCGAGGCCCGCAAGCTGAAGGCGGCTCTGGCGCGCGTCTCGACCGGTCAGGCGTTCCTCTTGCAGGGCGGCGATTGCGCCGAGAGCTTCGACGAGCATTCGGCCGACAACATCCGCGATTTCTTCCGCGTGTTCCTGCAGATGGCGATGGTGCTCACCTTCGCGGGCGGGTCGCCCGTGGTGAAGGTCGGCCGCATCGCCGGGCAGTTCGCCAAGCCCCGTTCCTCGCCGACCGAGACGCTGGAGGGCGTGGCGCTGCCGAGCTACCGCGGCGACATCATCAACGGCCTCACCTTCTCGGAAGAGGCCCGCATCCCCGATCCGAAGCGCCAGCTCGAGGCCTACCGGCAGTCGGCGGCGACGCTCAATCTGCTGCGCGCCTTCGCGACCGGCGGCTACGCCAATCTCGAGAACGCGCATCGCTGGATGCTCGGCTTCGTCAAGGATAGCCCGCAGTCCTCGCGTTACAGGGATGTCGCCGAGCGGATGTCGGACGCGCTCGACTTCATGCGCGCCATCGGCATCAACCCGGAGACGCACCAGGAGGTGCGCACCACCGACTTCTACACCAGCCACGAGGCGCTGCTGCTCGGCTACGAGGAGTCGCTGACCCGCGTCGATTCGACGAGCGGCGACTGGTACGCCACCTCGGGCCACATGCTCTGGATCGGCGACCGTACCCGCCAGCCGGACCACGCCCACGTGGAATATGCCCGCGGCATCAAGAACCCGATCGGCCTCAAATGCGGGCCGAGCACGACCCCCGAGGGGCTGATCCGCCTGATCGATCTCCTCAACCCGGAGAACGAGGCCGGCCGCCTCTCGCTGATCTGCCGCTTCGGCGCCGACAAGGTGGGCGACCACCTGCCGGCCCTGATCCGCGCGGTCGAGCGCGAGGGCCGCTCGGTGGTGTGGGTGTGCGATCCGATGCACGGCAACACCATCGCGGCGGGCCGCTACAAGACGCGGCCCTTCGAGCGGGTGATGCAGGAGATCGAGGGCTTCTTCGGCGTCCACCGCGCCGAGGGCACGATCGCCGGCGGCATCCATCTGGAGATGACCGGCAAGGACGTGACCGAGTGCACCGGCGGCGCCCGCGCGCTGACGGCCGACGACCTGCAGGACCGCTACCACACCTATTGCGACCCGCGCCTCAACGCGGAGCAGGCGCTGGAAGTGGCGTTCCTCACGGCTGAACTGGTCAAGCGCGAGCGCGCCGAGATCGAACACCCGCGCCTCGACGCGGCGGAGTGATTTTTTGTTACGGGCGTCGGCGGGTCATTCGGCCTGCCGACGCCGCCTCCGTTCCGCCCGCGCCAACTCCTCCGCATTGAGAAAACCCGTCGCTGCCGCGATCTCGGCGGCCGGCATCGCGGTCTCGCGGCGCAGGCGATGTGCCTGATCGAGGCGCAGGCCCAGATAATGCCGGTGCAGGCTCGTGCCGAGCCGCTCGCGAAACAGCCGCTCCAACTGCCGCACGCCGATCCGGGCGAGGTCGGCCAGCGCCTCGCGGGTGAGCGGGGCTTCCAGATTCTCCTCCATGGCGGCGAGCACCCGCAGCAGCCGCGGGTCGCGCAGGTCGAAGCGCTGGCGCAGCGCCATCCGCTGCGGGCTCAGGCCCTCGCGGATCTGGTTGTGCAGGAACCAGTCGGCGACGCCTGCGGCCAGCCCCGGGCCGTGGTCGCGGCCGATCCGGTCGAGCATCATGTCGAGGGCCGCGATGCCCCCCGAACAGGTCATGCGGTCGGCCCCGACCTCGTAGAGCGCGCGCACCACCTCGACGCGGGGAAACCGCTCGCGGAAGGCCGGGATGTGTTCCCAGTGCAGGGTGCAGCGCCGCCCGTCGAGGAGGCCGGCCCGCGCCAGCAGGTAGGGCCCGCCGGAGAGGCC
The DNA here is from genome assembly GCF_900114375.1 of Methylorubrum salsuginis. GTDB lineage: Bacteria > Pseudomonadota > Alphaproteobacteria > Rhizobiales > Beijerinckiaceae > Methylobacterium > Methylobacterium salsuginis. The sequence goes on from NZ_FOSV01000023.1 coordinate 57,326, forward strand.
GCCGATCACCGTGCCGGGCCGGAGCGCGAGGCGGCGCAGCCACGCGAACAGCGGGGGATCGTCGAAGTCCGACGGGTTGCCGCCCGCGCAGACGATCACCCAATCGGCCCCCGGCGGCTCGGCGCCGATGGCGATGTCGGGCGCGACGCTCAAGCCGTTCGAGGCGGCGACCGGCGCGTCGCCCGGCGCCGCATGCCACCAGCGGTACAGGATGCGTCCCGACAGGGCGTTGGCGGCGCGCAGCGGCTCGACCGCCGCCGCGTAGGTCATCAGCGCGAAGTCCGGCACCAGCACGAAGCCGACGGTGGTAGGCTCCGGCGAGGGGAGGGGAGCGGGGCACATTCCGCCGCGATCTGCCGGGAATGCGTCGCGATTTGCAAGGGGCGAAGGCGCAAGCGGGCGTATCACAGGTCATGGCCGGGCCTCGGGCCCCACCATCGAGCGAGTGGACGACCGCGATGCGCTATTCCCTCTTCAGCGTCCTCGGACAGGCCCTGCGGGGTCAGCGGGACTGGACGCCGCAATGGCGCGATGCGGCGCCCAAGGCCGAATACGACGTGATCATCGTCGGCGGCGGCGGGCATGGGCTCGCCACCGCCTATTACCTCGCCAAGGAGCACGGCCTCACCAACGTCGCCGTGCTGGAGAAGAGCCACATCGGCTCCGGCAATGTCGGCCGCAACACCACCATCGTGCGCTCGAACTACGGGCTGCCGGGCAACATCCCCTTCTACGAGCATTCGATGAAGCTCTGGGAGGGGCTGGAGCAGGACATCAACTACAACGCCATGGTCAGCCAGCGCGGCGTCTTGAACCTGTACCACACCGACGCCCAGCGCGACGCTTATGCCCGGCGCGGCAACGCCATGCGGATGGCCGGCATCGATTCCGAACTCCTCGACCGCGAGGGCGTGCGGGCCATGGTGCCGTTCATCGATTTCGACAACGCCCGCTTTCCCGTGAAGGGCGGCCTGCTCCAGCGCCGCGGCGGCACCGTGCGCCACGATGCGGTGGCCTGGGGCTATGCCCGCGCGGCCAGCGACCGCGGCGTCGACATCGTCCAGAACTGCGCGGTCACCGGCATCCGCCGCGAGAACGGACGGGTGACCGGCGTCGAGACCAGCCGCGGCTTCATCGGCGCCAAGAAGGTCGGCCTGTCCGTCGCCGGCTCGTCCTCGCTGCTGGCCTCCATGGTGGACATGCGGCTGCCCATCGAGAGCCACGTGCTCCAGGCCTTCGTCAGCGAGGGCGTGAAGCCGCTCATCGACTGCGTGATGACCTTCGGCGCGGGCCACTTCTACGTCAGCCAGTCGGACAAGGGCGGCCTCGTCTTCGGCGGCGACATCGATGGCTACAACTCGTATGCGCAGCGCGGCAACCTGCACACCATCGAGGACGTGATGGAGGGCGGCATGGCGCTCTGGCCGGGGCTCGGGCGCCTGCGGCTCCTGCGCCACTGGGGCGGCATCATGGACATGTCGATGGACGGCTCGCCCATCATCGACCGCACCGATATCGGCGGCCTCTATCTCAATGCTGGCTGGTGCTACGGCGGCTTCAAGGCGACCCCGGCGGCGGGCTTCTGCTTCGCCCACACCATCGCCCGCGACGAGCCCCACCCCGATAGCGCCGCCTTCCGCCTCGACCGCTTCGCGACCGGCCACGTCATCGACGAGAAGGGCATGGGCGCCCAACCCAACCTGCACTGACGCCGCTGTCCTCCCCCTTTCGGGGAGGGACCATCGTCCTCCGATCAGGATCGAAGCCATGCGCATCCGATGCCCCTATTGCGGCGAGCGCGACAACGGCGAGTTCAGCTATCTCGGCGACGCCGCGCCCGTGCGCCCGGACGGGATGGAGGCCTCTCCGCAAGCGATGCACGACTACGTGTATCTGCGCGACAACCGCGCCGGGGAGATCCGCGAGCTCTGGTATCACGGCGCCGGCTGCCGCGCCTGGCTCGTCGTGACCCGCGACACCCGCACCCACACTGTCGCTGACGTCCAGCCCGCCCGCGACGTTGCCAAGGCCCGCGCCGTCACGCCCGCCGGGAGCGCTTCCCATGCTTGATCGCACGCCAGAATTCCCGCTCCCGCCCGTCCGCGAGGTGGGGCTGTCCCAAAAATTCCGCACATCCTCCGGCGGCCTGATCGACCGGCGCCGCGCCCGCGATTTCACCTTCGACGGGCGGACGCTGACCGGCTATCACGGCGACACGCTCGCCTCAGCGCTGCTCGCCAATGGCGTGCGGCTGGTCGGGCGCTCGTTCAAGTATCACCGGCCCCGCGGCATCCTCTCGGCGGGCTCGGAGGAGCCCAACGCCCTGGTCGAGCTGCGCTCCGGGGCGCGCCGCGAGCCCAACACCCGCGCGACGATGGCCGAACTCTACGAGGGCCTGGAGGCGACGAGCCAGAACCGCTGGCCCTCGCTCGCGGTCGATGCGCTCTCGGTCAACGCGCTGCTCTCGCCGGTCTTCGCCGCGGGCTTCTACTACAAGACCTTCATGTGGCCGGCCGCCCTGTGGGAGAAGCTGTACGAGCCGATGATCCGCCGCGCGGCGGGCCTCGGCCGGGCCGCCGACGCGCCCGATCCAGACACCTACGAGCACGCCCACGCCCATTGCGACGTGCTGGTCATCGGCGGCGGCCCCGCCGGCCTGTCGGCGGCGCTCAGCGCCGGCCGCTCGGGCGCCCGCGTCATCCTCGTCGACGAAGATTTTTGCCTCGGCGGCCGGCTGCTCGCCGAGCGGCGCGAGATCGACGGCCTGAGCGGCCCCGAATGGGTCGCGCAGGCGGTGGCCGAACTGGAAAGCCTGCCCGAGGTGCGGCTGCTGCCGCGCACCACGCTGTTCGGCGTCTACGATCACGGCGCCTACGGCGCGGTCGAGCGCGTCTCCGACCACGTTGCCGTCCCGGCCCCCCACGCCCCGCGCCAGCGGCTGTGGCGAATCGTGGCCAAGCGCGCCGTGCTCGCGGCGGGCGCCATCGAGCGCCCGCACGTCTTCGGCGGCAACGACCGGCCCGGCGTGATGCTGGCCGGCGCGGTGCGGACCTATCTCAACCGCTACGGCGTCCTGCCCGGCGCGGCGCCCGCCCTCTTCACGTCGAGCGACGACGGCTGGCGCACGGTGGCCGACATCGCCGCCGCGGGCGGGCGCGTCGCCGCGGTGGTGGATTCCCGCCCCGACGTGCCGGTGCCTCTCCGCCGCATGGCCGAGGCCGCAGGCGCCCAGGTGGTGGCCGGCGGGCAGGTGATCGGCACACGGGGGCACCTCGCCCTGTCGGGGATCGACGTGCGCGATTCCTACGGCGGCACGCTGCACATCGCCTGCGATACGCTCGCCATGGCCAACGGCTGGAACCCGGTGGTCCATCTCGACTCGCATCTCTCCCGCCGCCCGGTCTGGGACGAGGCCATCCACGGCTTCGTGCCGGGCCAATTGCCCACCGGCATGGTCGCGGCCGGCGCGGCCTCGGGCCGGCTGACGCTGGCGGACGCTCTGGAGAGCGGCAGCCGCCTCGGCGCCGAGGCGGCGGAGGCCTGCGGCTTCGACGCGAAGGCTGCGGGAACGCCCCGCACCGACCCGGAATCGACCGCCCACACCCCGCTCTGGCGCGTCGCCAAGCCGAAAGGAAAGGCCTTCGTCGACTTCCAGAACGACGTGGCGGCCTCCGACGTGGAACTGGCCCACCGCGAGGGCTTCCGCGCGGTCGAACTGCTGAAGCGCTACACCACGCTCGGCATGGCGACCGACCAGGGCAAGACCTCGAACCTCGCCGGGCTGTCGATCATGGCCGAGTTGACCGGCCAGCCGATCCCGGCGGTCGGCACCACGGTGTTCCGCCCGCCCTTCACCCCCGTCGCCATCGGGGCCTTCGCCGGGCATCACCGGGGCAAGGAGTTCCGCGCCACCCGGCACGTGCCGAGCCATGCGTGGTGCCTGGAGAACAACGCGCAGTTCCTCGAGACCGGGCTGTGGCTGCGCCCGGCTTACTTTCCGCGGGCCGGCGAGACCGATTGGCTCCAGACCGTGGTGCGCGAGGTCGAGACCGTGCGCAGCAAGGTCGGCCTGTGCGACGTCAGCACCTTCGGCAAGATCGACATCCAGGGCCGCGACGCGCTGGCCTTCATCGAGCGGGTCTGCGCCAACCCGTTCGGGACGCTGAAGGTCGGCCGTTCGCGCTACGCCCTGCTGCTGCGCGAGGACGGTTTCGTTCTCGACGACGGCACCGTCTCGCGGCTGGCGGACAACCACTTCGTCATGACGGCCTCGACGGCGAACGCCGCCCGCGTGATGCAGCACCTCGAATTCTGCCGCCAATGGCTCTGGCCGGAGCTCGACGTGCAGATGGTCTCGGTGAGCGAGCAATGGGCGCAATACGCGGTGGCGGGCCCCCGCTCCCGCGACGTGCTCACGCGCATCGTCGATCCGGGCTTCGACCTCTCGAACGAAGCGTTTCCCTTCCTGGGAGCGGCCGAGATCACCGTCGGCGGCGGGATTCCTGCGCGCCTCTTCCGCATCTCGTTCTCGGGCGAACTCGCCTACGAGATCGCGGTGCCGGCCGCCTACGGCGACGCGGCGTGGCGGGCGATCATGGCGGCGGGCCTGCCCTACGGCATCTGCCCCTACGGCGCCGAGGCGCTCTCGGTGATGCGTATCGAGAAGGGCCACGCGGCGGGCGCCGAGATCAACGGCCAGACCACGGCCCGCGACCTCGCCCTCGGGGGGATGCTCGCCAAGAAGAAGGACTATGTCGGCCGCCTGATGAAGGAGCGCCCGGCGCTCATCGACCCGGATCGCCCGATCCTCGTGGGCTTCCGCCCGGTCGATCCGAGCCAGCGCCTGCGGGCCGGCGCCCACTTCCTGGCGGTCGGCGCCGAGCCGAGCCTGGCGGCCGACGAAGGGTACATGACCTCGGTCGCGTTCTCGCCCTCGCTCGGCCACTGGGTCGGGCTCGGCCTGATCCGGCGCGGCGCCGAGCGCCACGGCGAGCGGGTGCGCGCCTACGATCCGGTGCGCGGCGGCGATGTCGAGGTCGAGATCTGTAACGCCGCCTTCGTGGACCCGGCGGGGGAGAGGATGCATGGCTGAGCACGCGACCCTCTGGCGGCCCCGCGGGGCCTGGGACCTCTACGCTCATGCCGGCCGCCACGGCCGAAGCGAGGGCCCGGCCGGCGTGACCGCCACCCCCCGCGAGGGGCTGGCGCTCATGAGTGTTACGGCGGTGGACGGCGCCGAGGAGCGCCTCGCCGCGGCCCTTCGGGACCGCTTCGGCCTGTCCCTGCCCGAGCCCGGGGGCGCCCTGTTCTCCGGCGAGACCGGCCTGATCTGGTCCGGCCCCGGCCAGTGGCTGGCGCTCGCCCCCACCCGCGGCGATCTCGACGGGTTCGGTGAGACGCTGAAAGGCCTCGCCGCGGTCGCCGACCAGAGCGATGGGCGGGCGGTGCTGCGGCTCTCCGGTCCCGACGCGCGCCGCGTCTTGGAAAAAGGCGTCTCGGTCGATCTGCATCCGCGCGCCTTCGGGCCCGGCCACACGGCGGTGACGGCGGTCGCGCATATCGGCGTGCAGCTCTGGCAGCGCGACGATGCACCGACCTACGAGATCGCCGTCGCCCGGAGCTTCGCCGGCAGCCTGTGGTCGTGGCTGGAAGAGGCCGCCGCCGAATTCGGCTGCGAGGTGCGCGTCGCGTGACGCGTATGATCGCTGCGTGAGCCTCGTATCCCCTCTCCCCGCTGCGGGGAGAGGGGGAGGCCTCTGCGATCAGACCGGACGGGGCAGCTTGCAGCTGTCCAGCGCGTTGAGCGCCTTGGCGGTCGCGGTGTCGTTGAAGTAGCCGGTGGCGCGGTAGGAGGCGACCTCGTCCTTGTCGAGGGAAGCCAGCGTGCGGTCGGCGTAGCAGCCGCACGGCGCGGCCAGCGTCGACGGCTCGACCTTCTGCAGGCGGCCCTGGACCACGGTGCAGGCGTTGCGCACGCGGCCGGTCAGGTTGCTCTTCGTGGCGGTCTTGAGCGTCGGATCGGGCGTGTAGCCTTCGAGCGCGGCGTATTGCCCGGTGCGGCTCGCGGTGTTGCAGGCGGCGAGCAGCGAAAAGAGGCCGGCCGCGAGCACGAGGCGGCCGGTGCGCGGAAGCGATGAGCGCATGGAAGCGGGATCCGTCATGACGGGAAATCGTCGGAGCCCTGTTTCCGGCCAAGCTTGGCCGTAACGCTAGCGCAGGAGAGTCACACCCCCGCCGAATGCACCGTGCGCCGCACGATTGTCGCGCGGATGAGTCCGCCGGGCGACGTTCGCTGGGCAAAGAGTACGAAACTTCGACCTCGGTGAGGTCGCCCGCGCGAAGGCGCGGCCATGAGTCGTCCGCCGGACTTCGTCGCGCCCGACCCATGGCCGGGCGCGACGAGAACAGAGCATCGGCATTTTCCCGAAAGCCGGTCCCCGCCTTTCGGGCCGATGCTCTCGACCTCAGGCCGCGATGTCGGCGTCGGTGAAGAACTGGGCGATCTCGATCTTGGCGTTGTCCGCGCTGTCCGAGCCGTGGACGGTGTTCTCGCCGACCGACTCGGCGAACTGCTTGCGGATCGTGCCCTCGGCGGCCTGGGCCGGGTTGGTGGCGCCCATGACCTCACGGTACTTGGCGACCGCGTTCTCGCCCTCGAGCACCTGCACCACGACCGGACCCGAGGTCATGAACGCGACGAGCTCGCCGAAGAACGGACGCTCCTTGTGCACCTCGTAGAACGTCTCGGCCTGCTCGCGGCTCATGCGGATGCGGCGCTGGCCGACGATGCGCAGGCCGGCGGCCTCGATCACGGCGTTGACGGCGCCGGTGAGGTTGCGGCGGGTGGCGTCGGGCTTGAGGATCGAGAAGGTGCGCTCGGTGGCCATGGGTGTCGTCCGGTGCTGAGAAAAAAGGGATCGCGCGACGCGCGGAGCAGCCGGCGCGGGCGGCTTATAGCGGCGGGTGCGGCCGGCCTCAACCGAAGCGAGGCAAAGCTTCAAGCGAGGGTCCGGTCCGGACGATGGCGCCGAAAGCGGAGCCGTTTTCGGTTCCGCCATGGCTTTTGCGCAACACTGCCGAAAATTCGCCCGAATGCGGGGGCCTCTTGGCGAGCGAACCTTCCGCCCGCCCCTCGGGAGGGCGGCTCTACCGATCTCCGTAAAGCCCTCGCCCCGTTCCGGGGCACAGCCTCAGGAGCCTGCCATGCGTCTGTCCACCCGTCTCGGTCTCGCTTCCGCCGCCCTCATGGTCTCGACCGCCGTCGAGGCGGCGCCCAAGGATCTCTCCGGCACCTGGCTGACGGGCGACGGACGCGCCAAGATCCGCATCGACCGCTGCGGCCCCGGCGGCTCGAACGCCTGCGGCAAGGTGGTGTGGCTCAAGTCGCCGACGGACGATTCCGGCGTGCCGCGCACCGACGTCAAGAATCCCGATCCGAAGAAGCGCGTCCGTCCGATCATCGGATTGACGCTGCTCGACAACCTCAAGCCCGACGATTCCGCGTTCGCGGGCGAAATCTACAATGCCGACGAGGGCAAGATCTATCAGGTCAGCCTGGCGCGCGAGAGCGAGGCCGAGCTGAACGTGCAAGGCTGCATGCTCAAGGTGCTGTGCGGCTCGCAGACCTGGACCCGCGTGCCGGACGTGAACCAGCAGGCTGCGATCCAGTCGGAGGCCAAGCCCGCCCCGAAGGCGGCGTCCAAGCCGGCCGCCGCGAAGGCCGCCGCGGAGTAGATTTCCGACGAAACGAAAGCGGGCGCATCGTCGCCGATGCGCCCTTCAAGTCGGTTGCCTAACCTGATGGGGGTCCAGGCCAAGCCTACGTACAGCAGCGCTTGACCGCGGCAAGGGGCCGCGTCGGGCCGGCTCGGCTTCTCCCGCCCGATTTCGCGGGCGCTTCCGTTTTCCGAACGATCGCTTCGTCGGCTGTCATCCTCCTGTCGGATGAATCGGCCTCTGTCCCGCCGTGGCGCATCTGCAACCGCTTCCCGTCATGTGATGCGGACGCGGGACGCTGCGGATTACGGCGGCGGGCACATCTGGTACCTCGCCCCGTGAAGCTTGCAGGGGGGCTGCGGGGTGGGGACGAAGCGCGCGTTGGGATGCGGAACCGCCTGTCTCGCGGCCCTGTTCGGGCTCGGCGCGCGGGCAGCCGACCTTTCCCCGCCCGCCGCCCCCGGCTTCATCGACTGGTCCGGCCCCTATCTCGGCCTTCAGGGCAGCGCCGGCGCCTCCTTCGGCAATTACGATTTCGGCCCGACCACGGTCGGCCGGCGGCGCCTGCCGACTTTTTCCACGGGCGATGCCACCGGCAGCCGCGATCTCGGAGCCGACGCCACCACCGTGGCCGCGGGGGCCTTCGCCGGCTGGAACTGGCAGAGCGGCCCGGTCGTCTACGGGCTCGAGGCCGACCTCGTCGGTGCGAACCTGAAGCGCGGCGTACGCTCCGATGCGCCGGGCTTCGGCTATGAGGGGCTGGACGCGCCCTTCGCCCTGATCCGCGAGAAGACCGACCTGTTCGGGGCGATCCGCGGGCGCCTCGGCTACGCCTTCGGCAACAACCTGATCTACGCCGCCGCGGGCCTGACCGGCGCCAACGGGCGGGTGCTGGCGACCTATCCCGACCTCACGGGCGGCCCCGTCGCGACCGCATCCCGCGACGTCACCTATCTCGGCTTCACCCTCGGAGCCGGCGTGCAGTTCGCGGTCCACCCGCATTGGTCGCTCGGGCTCGACTACCGCTACAGCGATCTGGGCGAGAGCCGCCGGTTCGATCTCGGCGTGCTGCCGGGCCCCGACGGCGGGCCGGTGACGACCCGCACCGCCTTCGTCTCCAACAAGATGATGGCCCGCCTCACGTGGCACCCGCAGGCGCTGGCGCTCCAGCCGGACGAGGACGAGGCCCCCAAGGACACCCGCTTCTCGCTGCACGGCCAGACCACCTTCGTGAACCAGGCGGTGGGGGGCTTTCGCGCGCCCTATCGCGGGCCCCAAAGCCTCGTGCCGGATCAGGCGCAGGCCACGACGACGGCAACGCTGTTCCTCGGCCTCAAGCTCGCGGAGGGGACCGAGCTCTACTACAACCCGGAATTCAGCCAGGGTTTCGGGCTGTCGCGCACGCTGGGCGTGGCCGGCTTCGTCAACGGCGAGGCGCAGAAGGCCGGTGCCCCGTTCCCGAAGCTGCGCTCGAACCGCTACTTCGTGCGCCAGACCTTCGGGCTCGGCGGCGAGACCGAGGAAGTGCCGGACGGGCCGAACTCGATCAGCGGCACCCGCGATGTCGAGCGCATCACCGTCATCGCCGGGAAGTTCGCGCTCGGCGATTTCTTCGACGGCAACCTCTACGCCCACGATCCGCGCGTCGACTTCATGAACTGGGGCCTCTGGGCCTCGGCCGCCTGGGACTTTCCGGCCAACCTCCCCGGATTCACCCAAGGCGTGATGGTCGAGTACAACCGCGCCGAGTTCGCGGTGCGCGCCGCCTACACGCAGGTGCCCAAGCAGCCCTCCTCCGACGTGCTCGATCCGCGCGTGTTCGACCGGGCCGGCACCAACATCGAGTTCGAGGGGCGCTACGCGCTGCCGGTGCTGGAGCAGCCCGGACGATTGCGGCTCGGCCTGTTCTCCAACGTCGGCAACACCGCCGATTATCGCCAGGTCGTGGCCCTGACCCAGGGCGGCGCCTTCGCCGACATCAACGAGGCGGTCTCCGCCACCCGCGCGCCGCGGCGCAAGAGCGGGGTCTACGTCAACCTCGAACAGGCGCTCACCGCCGATCTCGGCCTGTTCGCCCGCGCCAGCACCAATGACGGGCGCTCCGAGAGCCTGTCGTTTACCGATGTCGACGGCTCGGTCTCCGGCGGCCTCTCGCTGAAGGGCACCGCCTGGGGCCGCCCGCAGGACACGGTCGGGGTCGGCGCGTCGCGCAACACGATCTCCCGCGCGCATCGGGCCTTTTTCGCCGCTGGCGGCCTCGGCCTGCTGATCGGCGACGGGCGTCTCAACTACGCACCGGAGCGGGCCGTCGAGGTCTATTACGCGATGAACCTGACCAAGGGCGTCACCGTCTCCCTCGACTATCAGCACGTCGAGAACCCGGCCTACAACCGCGACCGCGGCCCGGCCGATTTCTTCGGGACGCGGCTCCACACGGATTTCTAGGGCATCGTCGCCAAAGGCGGTTTCCGGCTTTCGGAAAAAGACGACGCGGTTCAGGGATCTGGAGCATCGTCCCGAAAGGTGGTTTCCGGCTTTCGGAAAAGACGATGCGGTTCAAGGGGCTGAGGCATCGAGCGATCGGCGGGCCGCGTTTTCCACCCAGAGCCCCCCTCCTGCGGTGCCGCGCAGGCGGTCCCGGAGGAGGGCTCCACATCTCAGGATGAGGAAGGGTGGGACAAGCGCTTGAAAGGCTTGCCGTCAGCGCACCACGTAGACCTGCGTGCCCACCGAGACGCGCTCGATCAGGTCGGCGATGTCGTGGTTGTACATGCGGATGCAGCCGTAGGATGCGAAGGTGCCGATGGAACTCGGGCGGTTGGTGCCGTGGATGGCGTATTCGCCGCCGCGCAGCGTCATCGCCGCCACGCCCATTGGGTTGCCCGGCGAGCCGCCGCGGATGAGGTTCGGCAGCCAGGGCTTGTCGCGCTTCACCTCGCGGGGCGGCGACCAGTCGGGCTGGTAATACTTGCCGTCGATCTCGGTGGCGCCGCTCCACTGCTTGCCCGGCTTGCCCACCGCGACCGCGTAGCGGATCGCCGTGCCGTCGCCGTTGACGAGGTAGAGCCGTCGCTCGCCGGTGCGCACCACGATGCTGCCGCGCGCCATGCCGTCGGCGAAGGGCACGATCTCACGCGCCTGCGCGCTGCCGACAAGGCACAAACCCGCCGCGAGCGCGCCCGCCAGGGCCGCCCTGTACTTGACTGATCCGAACATCGAAGACCGCCTTTCCGAGCTTGAGCGTAACTCGGAAGAGCTTGGACCGTTCCGCCTTGCCGGATTGCTTTACGCGGGTTCAGGTTTGGGCGTCGTGCACCGCCGGATGAAGTCACGCCGAATCCCCGGCTCGCGGATTCGCGCGCATTTTAAGTGTCGGGGTAAGGAACGCCCGCTCAGCGTTCGTGGAGCCGTGCCGCCTCGGCGGTGCGGGCCTGCCAGCCGTGGCGGACGAGTTCCGGGTCGGCGTGCTCCTCCTGCGGATGGCCGACGCAGAGATAGGCGACGAGATCCCAGCCCTCCGGCACGTCGAGGAGGGGGGTGATGCGGGCGGGCTCGAGGATCGAGACCCAGCCGACGCCGAGGCCGTGGGCACGGGCGGCGAGCCAGAAGGCATGCACGGCGGCGACCGCCGAGTAGCGCAGCATCTCCGGCATGGTGGCGCGGCCGAGGCCGTGGCCGGCTTCCGTCGCGGAATCGCAGAACACCGCGAGATGAACCGGCGCTTCCTTGAGCCCCGCGAGCTTCAGGCTGGCATAGAGGACGCGGCGCTCGTCGGCGTAGCCGTCGCGCGCAGCCAGATTGCAGCGCTCGAAATCCGCCGTCACGGCGGCGCGGCGGGCAGGGTCCGAGACGCGCACGAAACGCCAGGGCTGGCTGTTGCCGACGGAGGGCGCGAGCGCCGCGAGTCCGAGGCAGGCGCGCAAGGCACCCTCATCCACCGGATCGGCGCGGAAGCGGCGCACGTCGCGGCGCCACGCGAACAGGTCGCCGAGCCGCGCCCGGAAGGCGGTGTCGAAGTGGGGCGGGCCGCTTGTTTCGTCAGCGTCGAGGTGGTCGGGCATCGTCCGGGCTTCTCGCGCCGAAGCGTGCCTCTGGCAACGCCTTCTTGCCCGTGGCCTCAAGCGTCGGCGGCCGCCTCCGCTGTCTGGATGGCCTCGCGCACACCGATCACCTTGTGGGCGCCGAGGTTGTCCAGAATGACGGTGTCACCTGGCTTCAGGGCCGGCACCAGAGTGTCGGTGACGTAGGCCGGGAAGCGCGTGCCGTTGGGCGCCCCGTCGGACAGGGCAGCCGCCCCCCACTCGTGCGCAGGGCTGCGGTGACGGTCGTCGTCTCATACCAATCGGTACGGATGGGCTATGCCAAGCTATCGGCCCGTCCGCGCCATCATCAGCAGGACCCGGCGGCGCTGACGGCATTTAAGAGCGCCTAACAGAACGGCACGAAGCGGTGGATGGTGCGTTGGTGGGGCATGGCTCGCGCTCTGCTTCCCGACGATCTCTGGACGGAGATTGCCCCGCTCCTGCCGCCGCCTCGGCCGCGCCCGAAGGGCGGACGGCCTCCGATCGACAATCGGGCGGCGCTGACCGGCATCCTGTTCGTGCTGCGCTCCGGCCTACCCTGGGAGATGCTACCGGCCGAGATGGGCTGCGGGAGCGGCATGAGTTGCTGGCGGCGTCTGCGCGACTGGCAGGCAGCCGGCGTGTGGGCGCGGCTGCATCAGGTCCTGTTGGAGCGCCTGCACGCGGCCGGTGAGATCGACTGGCGTCGGGC